>CAVZJU010000010.1:0-177156 GCA_963775695.1 uncultured Actinomycetes bacterium
ATGCCAGTGTTTGTTAATGTCCCTTGAGTGGTTCGGGCGGGTGTGTATGCGCGGATCTCGTCGGATCGGGAGGGGGACAACCTGGCGATCAGCCGGCAGCTGGCGGACTGTGAGCGTTGGCGGAGCCGGCGCGGCTGGAAGGTGGTGGAGCGGTACGTCGATGCGGACATCAGCGCCTACAGCGGCAAGCGGCGGCCGGAGTATCGGCGGATGCTGGATGACATCGAGGCCGGGGCGGTGGAGGCGGTGGTCGTCTACCACGCGGACCGTTGCATCGGCATCCGCGCGAGTTGGAGGACTTCATCGACCTGTGCCAGCGCACGGGGACGAAGCTCGCGACCGTGAGCGGCGACGTCGACCTCTCGACGCATGAGGGGCAGCTGATGGCGCGGATTCACGGGTGCGGTGGCGCGGAAGGAGAGCGACGACAAGAGCCGCCGGATCCGCCGCAAGCATGAGGAGCTCGCGGCGGCCGGGCAAGGTCTCGGGCGGCGGCACGCGCCCCTACGGTTACGAGGCGGACCGGCGGACCGTCCGCCCCGAGGAGGCGGAGGTGATCCGCGAGTGCGCGCGCCGCGTGCTCGCAGGCGATCGCTGCGGTCGATCTGCCTCGACTTGAACGAGCGCGGCGATCGCGATCGGCGACGGGGAAGCAGTGGACGCCGCAGACGTTGCGGCGGATGCTTGATGTCGGCGCGGATCAGCGGCCAGCGCGAGCACCACGGCGAGATCGTCGGCCGAGGCGGAGTGGCCGGCGATCATCACGCCGGCGGAGACGCAGCGGCTGCGCGCGAAGCTGGGCGATCCCGACCGCCGCACGAACCGCGCCGCGCGCCGCTACCTGCTCGCGCGGCTGCTTGCGCTGCTGCCACTGCGGCGCGCAGCTCGTCTCGCGGCCGCGCGCGGACGGCACCGCCGCTATGTCTGTGCGAGCGGCCCCGGCTTCGGCGGCTGCGGCAAGACGACGATCGTCGCCGACCCGCTCGAGCAGTTCATCGCCGAGGCGGTGCTGCACCGGTTGGAGTCGCCGCGAGCTGCCGGAGGCGATCACCGGCACCACCGACGAGGCGCGAGGGCGCGAGTGGCAGGCCGAGGTCGAGCGAGCGCAGGCGCAAGCTGGACGAGCTGGCGCAGCTGTGGGCCGAGCGGCGAGATCACGCGCGGCGAGTGGTTGAAGGCGCGCGCCGCCGATCGAGAAGCGCCAGACACTCGCGAAGAAGCGACTCGCCGCGTTGAACCGCACGACCGCGCTTGCTTCCATTCATCGGCGACGGCGACGCGCGCTCCGCGAGCAGTGGCGGACGATGACGCTACGCGGCAGCAGCAGATCGTCGCGTCGCTGCTCGAACACGTCGTGGTCGGCCCCGGCCGGCGCGGCTACAACCGCTTCGACCCGTCGCGCTTGCGGCCGGTCTGGCGCGTCTGAGCGCGTCAGGCCGAGCAGCTCGCAGACGTTCCGCAGCACTTCGAGGTCCTCGACACGTCGCCGGCAGGCCCTGCGCGACCGCTGTCTCCTCGGCCCACGCTCGGCCGCGCTTCACGCAGTTCGTCATCCAGCCCAGGCACACCAGTACGCGGGCGGCGCCCGCCAGCCCTCCTGCTCCGACGAACGCCAGATCCCGACCGGCTCCGCGCCCATGCGCTCGAGACGCCTCGCGCGATGACCGCCTCGCTCCGAGTCGCGCCGCCAGCGGCACCTTGCTCCGGTTGGAAGCCCTGCGCGACCTCGTAGCGGTGCAGCCGCGGCATCCGCTCGTCGGCGATGTTCTTGCTCACGTACTTGGCCAGGTAGCGCGCCGCAAGCCGCGCCTCCTCCAGCGCGCCCGAGCCGACCGGCAGATCGCCGATCAGCTTGATGTGGACGCGCCCGCGACCCCACACGTCGCGCGATCAGCCGCTGCCCACGTAGCGGCCAACCGCGAAGTGCACGTGCAGACCGTGCCCGCCCGGATGCCACTCCGGCGCCCACGCGTACGGCAACGGCTCGCCGCCCAGCTCGCGCCGAAGCCCACGGAAGAACTCGGCCACATCGGCCCGCAGCTGCCTGCGGGTCGAAGCAGCCCTCCCCGGCATACGTCAGCGTGCGCGAGCCGATTCAGCCGATTGGCCGCGCAGTAGCGGCGCAGCTTGGCCCGCGCCCGCCGCGCTGCCTCCTGCTCCGACCGCTCACCATCAGCGGCACACCGCCACCTACCGGGTCGCGGCGAAGGGTCGGGACGAAGCAGCCGCCGCCCTCGCCCGCATCCGGATAGAGATTGAACGACCAATACGCTCGCTGATCAAGTCTCACACATGAGACTATGATTCCTAGGCCGGACGGAGCAGTCTCAGTAGTGAGACTGGCTAAATGGCGACTGAAATCGAGGTCAACGCGTTCGGGTTCCGCCGCGCTCCCGTGTTCTGTCTGACGTGATCCCGCACGAGCCGCGCCAGTTCGTTGACGTCCTCGTGGTCGTCGTCCCACAGCTCCCGGTATTCCGCTTGCCGCCGAAACGCCGTCGCCCGCGACTCACTCGCCCACTCCGCGTACTCGTCCACCGTCAACTCGTCCCGGTCGAGGTCGTACAGGGCGAGCCCCCACAAGGCAATGAACGCAGCGACACGCGAAGCACGTGGGGTCGCCCTCGCCGCAAGTCTGAACGCCCGCCACTTGCTGCCGCGAAGTGCCTCTGCATTGTCGCCGAACGTGACTCGAGCCGCCTCCTCGCCACCCGCATCGACAATGACCGCGCGAGCGATGCAATGAGCCAGAATCGTGTCTGTCTTTGCCACCGTCAGTCTCACTTTAGAGACTGCGGCAGACGCGGGCTACCCCGCCTCCCGACAGCCGCAGCGCGCCCAGCAGCGACCACTCAATCACTGGGCGACGCAGCGAGCCCCAAGACCCCGCTACCGGCCGGCCGCAGCGAAACTCGGAGCCGACACTCCCTCCGAGTTTCGTTGCTAGTACAAGGAAAGAGCGCTGCTTCGCGCTCGACACTGCTATCGGGCAGCCGGCGCTGGCGGTTGGGGACCACCCTCCTGGATGACCCCCAACCTGTGTCGTGTTAGCCGTTCAGACGGACCTGGACGGAGAAGAGGCGACGGGTGGAGATGCCGCCGAGAAGATTCTCGCCGGACTTGCGCGCCCGGGTGAAGATCGCGATCAACTGTTGCTTGCCACTGACCGGGAAGCCGGCCAGCATGCGGAAATCGAGCTCCGCCCAGCCGCTGCTGTTGGTCGTCCGCTCGGGTGGGATCGAGAGCTGGTTGAAGGGCACAGCGGTCGCATAGACCAGTGCGCCCTGCACCGAGCGGCCTTTGCAGGCGGAGACGTGGTAGCGGACGATCAGCTGGTTCGCCCCGCCGTGGACGACCGGCGGATTGGTCTGCTGCTGATCGATTAGCAGACGTGCCGGCGAGCTGATGCTGGCGACGTTGATGGCGCCGCTACCGCTCGGACAGCCGCCCGTAGTCGGGGGCGGAGGCGGCGGCGGCTTGGTCGCCGAGACGACCACAGCGGTCGGCACCGACGACGCGAAGGTGCTGCCGGCCGCGTTCGTCGCCTGCACCTTGAACCTAATCGTGTTCCCGACGTCAACCGACTTCAGCACGTAGCCGTTCTTGTTGTTGGCACCGCTGATGTTCGAGCAGCTGCCGCCAGTCTTATCGCAGCGCACCCAGAAGTCGTTGTAATCGCTCGGCTTGCCCGACCACGTGCCCTGGTCACCCTTCAGCGTCTGACCCTCCTGTGCGGTGCCCTTGACCGTCGGCGGAGACGTGTTTTGCGGTAGGAGCGTGCCGGCGGCAGCAATCACCGCGGTCGGCGCCGATGAAGCGTTGCTGCTGCCGTCAGCGTTCTTGGCCTGCACCTTGAACCGGAGGGTGTGGCCGACATCAGCCGAGGTCAAGGCGTAGGTCTTTCCGTGGGCGCTGCTGATGTTGGAGCAGCTGTTCCCGCTCTTGTTGCAGCGTCTCCAGAAGTAGTTGTAGTCGCTTACGCCGTTTTTCCAGGATCCGTTGTCGGCGGTCAACGTCTTGCCGTCCTGCGGGGTGCCCGAGATCGACGGCAGCGTGGTGTTCACCGGCGCCGCCGAGCTTGACGCCGCTCCTGCGCCGGCGAGGACGCCGAGGCCAATCACGAGCGCCAAAGTTGTTGCGGTTCCGATCAGTGCTCCGAAGAGCGTCCAGCGTTTCTTGTCTTTCATGTGTCGTGACATATCTGAGTCCTCCTCAAATGTTCCGGTTGACGTTGCCCAAGGGCTGAGCCGGCTGAAAGCCGTTCGTCCCGTTTGTTTGAGGGGATAGATCCTCGCGACGCCACTGCGCTGTGGCAATCGCCGAAAAAAGAAGCAAGGCCGATTCGCTATGGCCCGCACAGACACTGTACCGATATCGCGGCTATGCTGTTGGTGGCGCGTTTGCGCTAGCTGTTGAAGCCGCTGAGGCTTTGCACGTTCCTCTCCGACTGTGACCCCTGGCTGATCGTTGCCGCAGTGCGCCCATTCGAGCGCTCTGCCGTCGTAGAGGGACAAGGGAGCGTCATATGCGCAACGTGTTCAGAATCGGCGGGTTCGTCTCCGCGGCCGTCCTGATCGCCTTCGGGATCGCCGCGATCGTGATGGGCGTCAACGGCCGTAGCACGGTGCAGAACAGCTTGCAGCAGGAAAACATCGTCGGTACGCCCGACATGACACCCGCCCTGATCAGAGCGGAGGCGACCAAGGCCGGCTTGCCCTCGACCTTGAGTTACCCGACCGTCAGCGTCGCCGGCAAGACGATCGACACCGGCAGCAAGGCACGCGCCTTCGCGAGCTACATGCGCATCCACGCCCTCGAGGCCTCCGGCGGGCTGACCTACTCGCAGCTGCCCCGCTATGCGACCAAGGACAGCAAAGGCACCAATGACCCGGCCAAGGCCGTACAGGTCAACGGGCGCCCGGTCGACAACCCCGTCCGCAACGTCTGGGTGACCGAGACGGCGCTCAGCACCGCCCTGAATACGAGCTACATGGCCGAGTCGCTTTCCCTCTTCGGGATCGTGGTCGGCATTGCCCTGCTGCTTTCGGGGATTGGCTTCGGGATCCTGGCCGCCGGCTGGACGCTTGGGGCTAGGGCCGAAACCGCTTCACCGCTGATCGCGAAGCAGGCACCCAAGAATCCAGTGCCTGTCCCGACCGTCTAGCACTCGGACCTTTCCAGGTCGGGCTATCCCTCGGGGTGCCCGACCTGGCCGCGGTTGACCCACGCCAGCGCTGACGATGGGCATGCCATTCTCAAGGAACATTCCTGAACACTGGCACAGGAGAGCGCGCTGTCGCCCGCCTCGGCGACCGCTCGCGGTGTGGCTATCTACGGAGCCGATTCCGCGGTGGCACCGATGATCAACCGACGAGGACGGTCGATGCTCGTAAATGACGCGGCGCGTGTAGACGAGATCGGAGGAGGTGGCAACCGTGAAGGCGCTTCTCAGTGGAAGTCGCGGCGTGTTCGCCATCACGCTGGTGGTGCTCTGGTCGGTCATCGCGATCGCGGCAATCGTGCTCGGCGTCTGGGGAGATCCTCCCACCCTCGCCTGGATCGGCCTCCTGATCCCTGTGCTCGTTGCGACCGGTCTCTCGATCGGCGCGTACGTCCTGCTCAGCCACGAGAGGCCGAGAGTCGGGATTCCCGTGTCCGAGAGGGCACCCGCCTCGTCGGACGTCCATCGAATACTCGTCGTTGCAAATGCGACTCTCCGAGGATCGCCTCTGCACGACGAGGTGCTCCGCCGGGCGGCGGGGCTGCCAACCGAGGTGCTCGTAGTCGCCCCCGCTCTCTCGAGCGCGATCACGCACTGGACCGATGACGAAGACGCGGCACGCGCGGATGCACAAGCCCGGGTACGCGCGACATGTGCGCGGCTGGGCGATCTCGGCGTGGTCGCGAGAGGAGAGGTCGCTGTGGACGATCCGCTTCGCGCTGTCGGAGACGCCCTTCGGACGTTCGGAGCCGACGAGATCGTCGTTTCGACGCATCCGCCGGGCACATCGAACTGGCTCGAACGGGATGTGGTGGACCGGCTGCGCGAGTTCTACGACATTCCCGTCTTGCACGTCGTCGTGGATCACGAGCGGGAGTTGGTCGGTGCGTCCTCTGAGCCACACGGCTAGAGACTGCAAGACTCAGACGGCTCGGCGGGTATGGCTTCGGCAGGGCGCGCTGGCGCAAGCCTCAAGGACATTCCTGATCACTCGCTCAGCCGACTAAGGCGCCACGCGTCCTTGTCAACCACGGAAGGCGCTACCGGGGGACGTGGTGTTCGAGATGCGTTACGCCGTGGGTCTCGGTGACGCCGGTTTGTTCCAACTCGAATTGCCGCGGGAGCTGGTCGAACAGCCGGCGGCCTTCTCCGAGCAAAGGACGTTGACCAGATGGATTCTGATCTCGTCCACCAGCCCCGCAGCGAGATTGCTGGTCGACCTCGGCGCCCATGAGCAAGATCCGCTTGTCACCGGCGACCTCCTGGGCCTTCGCGAGGGCACTCTCGATCCCGTCGGGGACGAACGTGAAGACGGGGTCCGCGTTCGCGGGCGGCCGGTGGGTGACCACGAACCACGGGACCTCGCCCAGCGGGCCCTTGCCGCCCTACCCCGCGATCCCGTTGTCGTAGCTCCGGCGGCCCATGATCGCGGCGCCGTCTCCTCGACCAGCCTGCCGTGCACAAGCTCGAGCAGCGAAGGATCGTCGAACGCCCAGTTGTGAAGGCTCATGCCGCCTTCGCCCGCCCACAGCTCCGGATTGTCATTGGGCGCCGCGATGTAGCCGTCCAACGACATGCTCATGTCGAACACCACGTTTCCCATTTCGCCTCCCACCTTGCCAACTAGACCCGGTTTCTTGGCCCCCCGCGCTCCACGCCTGAGTCTGTCAGGCGTCATTCCGGAACGCTGGCCCACGTCACGCGGCTACCGCCTGAACCCGCGGCCGGGTCCCCGACCACGACGACCGGTTGTCGCACTTCCCGCAAAACGCGACACCGGTGCAACTCTGTTTGCCGCCATGACCGCGCAGACCCCGGGCGGGGCGCTCTTGTCAGACGGCGTATCCCTTGATCCGGATTTCGCCCTTCGACACGTCCACCGTTCCGGGGGCCCAGACCTGGATCGGGTTCACCCACGAGTACTCCGGGTGATTGCTCGTCAGCGTCACGTTCTCCTTGAGCTGAAAGACCGGCGACCCTTCCTCCGGAATCGCCACACCGTCGGCGGCTAACGCGATCTTCTTTCCGTCCTCGGTCGTGATCTCTGCGTGAATGTTGAGCTGGCAGCGACCATCAGCGCGGATATGCAGGTAATCCACGCCCTTAACCGTCCCGGTCAGCTTCCCGGTAGCAGGCCCCTCGAAATAAACGTCGATCCTCGCCCCCTCGGCTGGTGGCGGCGTCTGGCCCGAGAACAACCCTTCCGCCGAGACGCCGTACTCCACCACCTGCGTGAACTGGCAGACGTACTCGTAGATCAACTCTCCTGGGATTCCAGCTTGCTCGCTCACCTGATCCTCCTCCGATCCGTTCGGGCTGGCCCTTCCCTCAAGGTGCTGGGCGGCCTCGCCCCTTAGACCATGACCCTACAACCCACGAGGAACCACTGCGAACGTCCCGCCAAGCAGTACCGAACGCCGTTGACCCCTCTGTCGCGTTCCCACCAGAAGACGACAGCAGGTCAAGGGACATTCCTGAACACTGGGGCAGCGGAGGGGCGTCTCGACTGGCGCAAGAGTCCTATCGCTGGGGCAGCGCGAATCTCAAGAACCTGAGCCAGTTCTCCCCCAAGACGCCGTCGCGCGCTTCCGCAGGTACGACCGAGCCGACCGTATGCAGGTCTGCGACCGTGTCAATCTCTTCAGGGCTCTCTTCGCGGCCAAACCCCCCGTCGAGGTCGGAGCCGATCCCGACGCACGCCCATCCACCGATCCGGGCGATATGGCTGACGTGCCGCCGAACCGCCGCGTCGACCGTGACCCGAACCGACCGATCCGTGAGCCAAGACCGATCGAGGAACCCATTGTAGAGGACGACTCCAATCACTCCGCCGCGGTCGGCAACTGCACGAATCACTGGGTCACGCAGTTGACGAGGACTCCGGGCGAAGGCCCGTGCGTTGGCGTGGGAGGCGCACACGCGAGGGAACCCGAGCTCGAAGCCCTGCCAGATTCCTTGCTCGGTCAGATGTGACACGTCCCAGGCGAAACCCAGCTCCGCCATGCGGCCGAGCAAGGCGATGCCGTCGTCCGTCAACCCGCCCTCCTCGCTCAAAGCGCTCCCGGTCACCCCGGATCCGTAGCGGGTGTCACCGAAGGTAATCCCGATGATCCGCACGCCCCGCGCCCACCAGTCCGCTAGATCATCGACACCTACGATCGGATCCGCACCTTCCATGAGCAACACCAGGCCCGGGCGGCGGTCGGCGCGCCAGAGGTCCAAGTGATGCTCCAGATCAGCCGCCGACGCGATCAGCCGCACGCGCTCTTCGCTTTCCCAACTCCGATAGAGCGCGATCTGCTCGAGAGCGTTGGCTTTCGCCTCCTCGGGAGTCGAATAGAGCGCCGACCGAGGCTGGAAATCCGACCCCACGTCGGCCTCCAAAAAGCCCGCCGTCACGGTCGCAATCACCACCGCGATCCCGCCACGCTCGAGTTCCGGCAGGGAAACCGTCGCCTGCGCGGCGCTGCGGCGCTCGGCGTGGCGGATCTCTGTCACGCTCCTGGTGAGATCGCGCCCGAACAGCGTGACGTTCTCCGCCAGGTCGAGATGCCCATCCACGACCGGCACTCGAAGCCGAGCCTACACGTTCACCGGGCGCACACCCCTCCCGCCCGGACGGGCCAACTGTTCAGGCGACATTCCCGAACACTCGGGCAGCCGAGCGCGCGCGCCTCCTGAGCCGATCAGCTTGCTTCCGGGCTGGGGGTAAATAGCTTCCAGTGACCCTCGGAGACGACTTCGACGGTGCCGTCGACCACTTTGATGGCGGTCTGATCGTCGATCACGTAGGCCGGCACTGATAGCCCGGCGGCCCATGCTTCGATCTCGGCCAGAGGGCTAGCCGGAATGCCATCCTCGCGATCAAGGTGTGGAAACACCGAGAAATCAACTAGCCCTAGCGCTCTGTCGCTGCCGGTGAGCGGCTCACTATCGTCGTAGGTCACTCCTCCGAAGTCGGGAGTCGCCACCATTGCTCCGCCGCTCGCGCCGACATAGACCGTCTCGGGCCGCAGGGACGGCAAGAGGTCGGCCAGTCCGGATTGCCGCATCCAGTAGCACAGATACAAGGGACTGCCGCCCCAAACCAGCAGAGCATCAGCCTCCTGGACGGCCGGCATCCAATACTCCTCTTGATGCTGGGCAGCGCGGTGAGCTCCAGCACTCCCAACGACTTCCAACCCAATCCGCACATCGGGCTGAGCGTTGCTCCGCTGATGAACTGGTAGACGTGCGAAGGCCCGCCGGGGAAGGGCTGCACCCCGGTGGGAATGCAGAGCGCGCTGGACTCGGCAATCGGTTTGCCAAGCAGGTCAACCAGTGTGTCGTGGAGACATTCCCGAACTGTGAGTGTGCACGAGTCCCGTCTGGGGCTCTCGTCAGGGTGGTGCCGGTGCTCTTTGTCTGTGACTCGATTTTCGAATGACTCCGGTTGGCGGGTGTCTTGCCAGTGATCTGTCCGGGCGAAGAGGCCGGTGCCGGCCTGGCGTTCGCTTGCTGGCCTGATCAGAAGCCTGTCCGCGTTGTGAGCGCGTGACCCGTCACAGTTCTGCCGCCCGCGGTTTCCACCCCAGACCGACACCGGATGTGTCCCCCAACGCTTGGCTGGAGGTCGGTCACGGCTGCTCGCAGATCAGTTGGACTAGGTCGTTGGTGTCGACCCGCACCGCGACTCGCATGCACTCGCGGTCGTCGAGGTTCGAACCGGCGCGGTCGTGTTCGAGGCGATCGTTGCGGCAAACAGCGATGGCTACCGGCAAGCGCTCGTGCTCGGCGAAGAGCACGCGCCTGGGCGTCGTGTCTTCGCTGTCGAGGGGACAGGCTCGTTCGGTGCCGGTCTCACGCGCTTCCTCACAGGTCGTAGCGAGCGGGTGCTCGAGGTCGGCGGGAGCGTCCGAAAGTCTGTGTATGCGGGTTAGCTGTGTTGGGTGAGTCGGTCTTGGAAGTGGGCGTGGAAGGCAGCCAGGCATTCGTACCAGCCGGCCATTGGTCGTTTCCAGTTGCTCTCGTGGTTTCTGATTGCGAGGTAGACGAGCTTACGGGCTGACTCGTCGTCGGGGAAGTGGCCGCGGCTTCTGACGGCTTTGCGGACGACGCTGTTCAGGCTTTCGATCTGGTTGGTCGTGTACACCGCTCTGCGAAGCGCCGGCGGGAACGCGAAGTACGGAATCACTCGCTCCCAGGCGTCCCGCCAGGACTGGCTGATCTGCGGGTAGCGGCTGTCCCAGATCCCCGCGAAGGTCTCCAGTCCCGTCGCGGCGGCTTCCTCGCTGGGGGCGGTGTAGATCATCCGCAGGTCCTTGACGAGCTGCTTGCGGTCCTTGTAGCTGGTGAAGCGGAGCGAGTTGCGGATCATGTGCACGATGCAGGTCTGCACGATCGCCTGCGGGTAGACCGCCTCGATCGCCTCCGGGAAGCCCTTGAGCCCGTCGACGGCGAAGACGAGGATGTCCTCGACCCCGCGGGCCTTCAGCTCGCTGATCACCCGCAGCCAGAACTTAGCGCCCTCGTTGAGCTCGAGCCAGATCCCGAGCGTCTCCTTGATCCCGTCGATCCCGACCCCGATCGCCAGGTAGGCGTGCTTGTTACGGACGGCGCCCTGGTCGCGGATCTTAAGCACGATCGCGTCCAGCCAGACGACCAGGTAGAGCTTCTCGAGCGGGCGGGCCTGCCACTCCTTGACGTCGTCGAGGATCGCGTCGGTGACCCGGCTGATCGTGTCGCGGCCGATCTCGACTCCATAGATCTCCTCCAGATGCTTCGAGATCTCCCGCGTCGACATCCCGCGGGCGTACATCGAGATGATCTTGTCGTCGAAGCCCGCGAACCGCCGCTGATGCTTGGGCACGATCTGCGGCTCGAACGAGCCCTCACGATCGCGGGGGAGCTCGACCTCGACCGGGCCGTGGTCGGTAACCAGCGTCTTCGACGACATGCCGTTACGCCGGTTCGTCTGCTGCTCGGGCGGCCCCTCGCCGAACTCATACCCGAGGTGGTCGGTCAACTCAGCCGACACCGCGCGCTCCACCACACGCTTGGTCAGCTGCTTCAACAATCCGTCAGGCCCAGTGATCGCCTCCGGACCTTCGCGTCCGACGAGCAACTGATCGATCAGCTCGTCCGGGATCTCCTTCGACTGCATGACACTCCTTTTCGATCATGCAATACACAGAATCCCGGACGCCCCCCCGATCCTGCCCGGCACTCCCGCCCGCCGGCCACACGACTACCTCCGCCACGGCACCACCAGTCTGTTTGCGGCGCTCGAGATCGCCTCCGGACGGGTGACCCACCAGCTGCATCGACGCCACCGAGCAGTCGAGTTCCGCAAGTTCCTCGACCTGCTCGATCAGACCGTGCCAGCGGCGCTCGCCGTGCACCTGATCCTGGACAACTACGCCACCCACAAGACGCCCGCGATCCGGCGTTGGCTGCTTCGCCACCCCCGTTTCCAGCTCCACTTCATCACCAAGAGCAGCTCCTGGCTCAACCTCGTCGAGCGCTGGTTCGCCGAGCTGAGCACGAAGAAACCGCAACGCGGCGCCCACCCCAGCGTCGAAGCACTCGAAGCAGACATCACCGCCTGGGCCAAGCACTGGAACGCCAACCCGAAGAAGGTAACCGCGCGTCGCTCGTATTCTCTTGGCCGAGTGTCGATGTCGCCCGTGTGTCCGGCGCCTGCTTGACTCCCGGCATAGCATCACCGCGTGGCTCAATCTGAACCGAGCGCGAAGGCCAGCCGCGCCAGGGGGATGCTTCACTGGCTGAGCGGTCGAACCGACACGCCGCTCGGCCGACTCTCACTGCAGTGGTTCCGTCGCTACTTCGAAGCGAGCCACAACTCGGGGTCGGCGGCCACTGTCTACTCGTTCCTGTCGGTCTTCCCGACGGCGCTCGTGGGCATCGCGATCTTCCAGTCGTCGGGCGACAACGCCTTCGCCGACCGCCTGATCAACCATCTGCATCTGACCGGTTCTACCGCCAGCCTGGTCCACGACACGTTCGGCAGCGCCTCGTCGAACGCGCTGGCGGCCAGCGTGACCGTTGTCATCAGCTTTCTCATCTGGGGGATCGGAATCGGCCAGATCTACCAGGACGTCTACAAGCGCGCCTGGCGGATCGAGTCGGATCGTCCCGACAGCTCCTTTTCTTCTCTGCGGCCAGGCCCCCTCTTCTTCCTTTCCCCCTCTTCCTTTCTTCCTGTGTTTTTGCTGCATCGCAAGATCGGGCTCCCCCAGCTGCTGCCGGGCGCAGTCCTCGCCGCGATCGTAATCGGCGGGCTCATGGGCACAGCCCCGCTCTTCATCGCGGCCCCCGTCAACTTCAACGGTAAGGCATTCGGCTCGTTCGGCGTCGTGGCCACGATGCTCGCCTACGTCTTCGTGGCGATGACGCTCTCGCTGGTCTGCGCAGTCTTCTCCCCCGTGTGGGCGGACTGGCGGCGAACCGAACGAGAGCTCAAGGAGCGGTTGCCCGCCGGCGCGAGGGAGACCGAGGTCGGGCTCGAGGCGCCGTGACTCAGGTCAAAGACGATCGGCATGCCCCACCGGACCACGATCCGGAGCCCGATCTGATCGAGGTCCAGCCGAGGCGCACCCTCTTACGGCGCATCTCACACTGGCTGGAGCACGCGCAGGCGCTGAAGGGGTGGATCGCGGAAGCCCGCAAACGCTCCAGGGCGCTCGATGCCACGTTCGAGACCATCGAGCACGACTCCGACATCGGCGGGGGAATGCTGGCCGGGGCCCTCTCCTACCGGCTGTTCGTCTTCCTCTTGCCGCTGGCGTTCTTCATCGTCTCGGGCATCGGGCTCCTGGGAGACGCCATTGGCAAGGACCCGCGCCTGATCGCGAACTCGGTCGGCTTCGCCAGCGTGGTCACGGGAGAGGTCGCCAGTACCGCGAAGAGCACCTCGAACTGGTGGGTGGCCCTGACGTCGTTCTTCGCCCTGGTGTATGCGACACGGGTCCTCTGCCGTGCCGTGGCCATCGTCCACTCACTCGCCTGGGAGCGCACCGCGTCATCGGTCAAGGTGACTTCCCACATGCTCACGGTCTTCGCATCGGTCGTCCTCGGCCAGATCGTGTTCGCTGCCGGCGTGGGCGCCGTTGGCCATCAAACGGTCGTCGGCGGGATCTTCGTCGCCCTCCTCGGCGCATTCGTCGTGGCCGTGCTCTGGCTCGTGGTCTCGCTGAATCTGCCCCACTCGAGCGCGGGATGGACCGACCTGATCCCTGGGTCGGTCTGGTATGGGGTTGGCCTGCTCTGCATCCAGGGCTTCAATGTCCTCGTCCTCGGCTCGCTGCTGCAGTCGAAGTCGACCACCTACGGCGCGCTCGGAATCGCAGGCACGCTTCTGCTGGGCCTCTTCTTCGTCGGACGGGTGATCGTCGGGGCCGCAGTCCTCAACGCGACCCTCTACAGACGAAGACGCGCGAGCCGCGTCGACGTAACCCGGACCGTTCACCCGGGTGAACATCCGGGACGGGGTGACGCTGGAACACCGGTGGCGCAGGCTTGGGGGACAAGAGATTAACCAGACGAACAAGGCAGAAGAACATGGCTACCTCGAACGGGAAGGTGCCTGTCGAGAGCGTCTACCGCGGCGGTGCCGGTCCCGGAACCGCGGTGCCCGCGTGGAGCACCCTAGGATGAGTGGATGAGCGCTGACGATGTCAAGGTGGCGTCGCAGTTTCTGGCGGCTCTAGAAGCTGCTGCGCGGACCGGTGATCGCGAGCCGGTCTTCTCGTTTCTCGCATCCGACGTGGAATGGGTGACGCCGGAGCGCACTCTGCACGGGGTCGACGATCTGAGAAAGAACCACACCTGGGGGTACCCGCCCGAGAAATTCGACCTCGAGTTCGAGGACAACGCGTGGTCCGACCTCGGCGACGGCCGCTTCGGCATCGATACCCGCGAGCTCTATCGATGGAAAGAGACCGGTGACTCTGCGTACCGTCAGGGTCTGCGGATCGAGGTGACGATTCGCAGCGGCAAGATCAGTCGGTACGAGATGCACAGAGTCGGCTAGACGATCCGCACTGCGGATCCGGTCCCTCACGGATGGCCGGCTCGCGCCGGTCGGCGAGATTGGCGGTGGAGGAAGTGCTGATGAGAGTCGCATGCCTCGGCTCGGCAACGAACACCACCAACGTGGAGCTCGTCAGTGACTGGCGGGAGCGCGGCCTCGACGCGAGGCTCGTGTCGCATCTCGACCTGCAGCGGGCGTCGCGGTCGGAGGGGATCGTCCTCGGCCGGCTGGACGTATTGCCGACGCTCGACGGCGTCGAGCCCGGGCTGCTCACACTGCTGTGGCTCGAGCGGCGGGGTTGGCGGGTGCTCAACCGGGCGGGGACGCTGGTCGCCGCCCACGACAAGCTGCTCACCGCTCGCGTGCTGAAACAGGCGGGGCTCCCTCATCCACGTACGGCGGGCGTGCGGGCTGGAGAGCCCTCGCCGCTCGAGCCTCCGCTTGTGTTGAAACCGCGCCTCGGCAGCTGGGGCCGTGACGTGTTCCGCTGTCGCGACTTGCCTGAGCTCGAGCGCGCGCTCGCCGTCCTTCGCGACCGATCGTGGTTCCGGCGCCACGGCGCGCTCGTGCAGGAGTTCCTGCCTTCGCGCGGCTACGACCTTCGCCTGGTCGTCGCGGGCGGCAAGGTGATCGCGGCCGGCGAGCGCGTCGCCGCTCCGGGTGAGTGGCGGACGAATATCTCGCTCGGTGGCAGCCTGCGTCAGGCCGACCCCCCGGAGGAGGCACGCTCGCTCGCGATCGAGGCGGCTGCCGCCCTCGGCGCCGACCTGATCGGCGTCGACCTCATGCCGACGGCTACCGGCTACCTCGTGCTGGAGCTGAACGGCGCGGTCGACTTCGACCAGCGCTACGCGCTCGACGGCTGCGACGTGTATGCGGAGGCCGCTCGGGCCTTGGGCCTTGCGGCGGTCGAGACTGCCGAGCGGTGAGTCTGTGAGGCATCACCCGGGTGAACGCGCCGCGCGTGTGGTGACGCCCCCGATGGGACGTACAAGCGTGATGCTCGACGTCTCCGATAGGCCGGAGTTGCGTCGAGCGCCAACGAGTGAGGAGTGCGACCGCTAGAGGAAGGAGATGCCATGTCGCTGGCTTGCATATTCGGGTTCTCCCGTACGAATCGAGGACTTGCTGTACAAACCTGAGCACTCGCTGATCGACCAGAGCCTCCACTCGCAGCTCGGGGCCGAGACGACGAACGGGGATGGGTTCGGGATCGGCTGGTACGGAGTCGGCGACACGCCCGGCGTCTTCCACAGCGTCGAGCCGGCGTGGAACGACCGTAACCTGCACGAGCTTTCGGCGCATCTCGAGTCGCCGCTCGTGTTCGCGCACATCAGGGCCTCGTCGGGATCGCCGATCCAGCAGACGAACTGTCACCCCTTCCGGCACGGTTCATGGCTGTGGATGCACAACGGGCTGATCCGCGAGTTCCATCAGGTCAAGCGCGATCTCGTGCTGGCCGTCGACCCGTCGCTCTACCCCGAGATCGAAGGCTCGACCGATTCCGAGGTGTTTTCTTCTTCCTCGCGCTCACCCTCGGCCTGGAGGACGATCCGCCGGGCGCCGTCGAGCGTGCGGTCGGTCTCATCGAGAAGACCGGACGGCTGCACGGAGTCGAGCATCCGATCGAGATGACCGTCGCGACGACCGACGGCACGCACGTCTGGGTGTTCCGCTACTCGAGCGAGGGCAAGTCGCGGTCGCTCTTCTATTCGACCGACGTCGCGAGGCTCCGCGAGCTGCATCCCGAGCTCCCGGTGCTGGGCATCGTCAATGACGAGTCCAGGCTGATCGTCTCGGAGCCGCTGCGGGACCTGCCCGACGTGTGGAACGAGGTGCCCGAGTCGAGCTTCGGCCTCATCCATGGGGATCAGGAGGACCTGCGTCCGTTCACGCCTCGAGCACCGTCGCGACCGACGCCCGTACCGGTCTCCGTATGACCGCGAGCGCCTCCTGGAGATGATCGTCAGGCAGTGATCGGGACGGGCTGATCGGGACGGACGTGTAGGCGCGGCCGCGATCGGTATGGCCGACCTATACCGTGTGCTTGCCTGATGGCGATCGAAGTCCCCGTCCAGCGTCTTTTCCCCGGTGACGTCATCCTCATTGCTCTCGTCGAGGGCGGAGAGGACGTCGAAGCGAAAGTCGTGCGGGACATCGAGAGAACAGACCGCACGATCCGCGCGACAATGCGCGCCGAAGGGCACGAGGACTTCGTCAAGGAGTGGCTGATCGGCGAGCTCGTGACGGTCGTTCGCGGTCCCTGAGCGTCGGGATTTTCCCCTTGAGGAGAACCCCCCGCGCTGGCAGGCTTTCCGAAGGTGGAGTGTGCCAGGATCGAACCGGCGACCGGAGGTTCAGGTCCACCGGTCTGACCGAGAGGGAGGAACCCTGATGAGCACCGAGCAGACAGAGGAGACAGTCGTGGAGAACGGCTCGCAGGCCGAGTCCGGGCAGAAGCCGCAGAAGCCCGCGAAGAAAGCTGCTGCTGCCGGGTCGCCGGCTCAGGCGGGCAAGGTCGAGCACTTCAGCCCCGGGGAGCGGGCGGCGCGCGGCAAGGCCGCTCGCGCGGAGGTGCCCCGCAGCTCGCACTCCGAGTGGGAGCCTCTCCCGCAGCGTCCGGACCCGGTCGAGCTGCTCGAGGAGCAGGCACAGACCCGCGTGCCGGAGCTGGTGCCGATCCGTTACGGACGGATGCTGGTCTCGCCGTTCACCTTCTATCGCGGCGCCGCCTACCTGATGGCCTCCGATCTGGCCGGCGGCCCGCGTACGGGCCTGCACGCGCAGCTCTGCGGAGACGCCCATCTGTCCAACTTCGGGGTCTTCGCGGCGCCGGACCGGCGGCTCGTCTTCGCGATCAACGACTTCGACGAGACGCTGCCGGGCCCGTTCGAGTGGGATGTCAAACGCCTCGTCGCCAGCTTCGCGGTCGCGGGTCGTGACCGCGGCTTCGACAAGAAGACGCGCGCGAAGATCAACACCGCGGTCGTTCGCTCGTATCGCGAGGAAATCCGGAAGTTCGGGACGCTGGGAAACCTCGATCTCTGGTATGCGCGGCTCGACGTCGACGACCTCGTGCGTCGGTTCAGCGCGCGTGCGAACGCCGAGCAGCGCAAGCGGATGGAGAAGAACCTGGCGAAGACGCGGGCCAAGGACAGTCTGAAGGCCTTCGCCAAGCTGACCCATGTTGTCGACGGCGAGCCGCAGATCGTCGACGACCCGCCGCTGCTCGTCAGGCTCGAAGAGCTGTCGGGCGAGCGGGCCGGGGAGGCCCACGAGGTGATGCGCGGACTGATCCGCCAGTACCGGCGGACGCTGTCCGGCGACCGGCGGCGCCTGCTCGAGCGCTTCCGCTACGTCGACGCCGCCCGCAAGGTGGTCGGCGTCGGGAGCGTCGGAGCCCGCGCCTGGGTGGTCCTGATGCTCGGTCGTGACAACGACGACCCGCTGTTCCTCCAGGCAAAAGAGGCGCAGGCCTCGGTGCTGGAGCCGTTCCTCGGCAAGAGCGACTTCGCCAACCACGGACAGCGCGTCGTCGAGGGCCAGCGGCTGATGCAGGCTGCGAGCGACATCATGCTCGGCTGGCTGCACACGGTCGGCCTCGACGGGCTGGAGCGGGACTTCTACATCCGCCAGCTGTGGGACGCGAAAGGGTCTGCGATCCTCGAAGCGATGGCGCCGAGCGGCATGGAGGCCTACGCCGAGCTCTGCGGCTGGACGCTGGCGAAGGCGCACGCCCGCTCGGGCGATGCGGTTGCGATCGGCAGCTACCTCGGCTCCGGCGACGTCTTCGACCGCTCGATGGCGACCTTCGCGGAGGCGTACGCGGACCAGAACGAGCGCGACTACGAGGCGCTCAAGCAGGCGGTCGAGTCGGGACGGGTGAAGGCCGAGACCGGTCTGTAACAGCCGTGAGCGCGTTCGTCGAGGCGGCGATCAAGTCGATCACCGTGAACTCGCCGGTGACTTCCAGCCGCCGAACCAGTTGACCGTTGCGGACGGAGCAGAGTCACGTAGCAAGCGCTCGCCGACTCGAGGCCGTAGAGCGGATCGGAGCGAGAGGCGGCGTCCGAACTCGCGGGTGCAGGGTCGCCTCCCGTGCTCACCCCGTGCCGGAGGGCGTGTAGGCCTCGATCACGTCGCGCACCGCCTGGAAGAAGGCATCCTCGCCGATGGCAGCAGTCACTCCCGCGGTGTCGAGCTCTTTGCGAACCGCATCTCCGACACCGGCAAGAACGAGCCGGACGCCGCGCTCCTCGAGCTCGGCCTTGACCTGGATGATCGTCTCGCCGCCGCTGTAATCGACGTCGCCCATTTCGACCGCATCGACGCATAACCACTTCACGGGCTGCCCTTGTATTCGAGCGAGATCCCGCCAAGTGTCTGCGCGACCTTCCGTTGGTGCTGCGCCTTCGGGGGAAACTCTCCCTTCTCCCAGCGAATGATCGTGTTCCGGGAGACGCCAACCCGCCAGGCAAGGTCTTCCTGACGCCAACCTCCAGTTCACGGCGTTCCCGGATCAACACCGATACGAGACTTCGCATGTCCCTCCCTCTCTCTAATCCTGGATTGCAGACAAGCTCGTGCGGCCGTATCGCGTCGTCCGCCGTGCTCATAGGGCAGCGTAGACGCGCCTTTTGGCCGCAGAGTTAGCCTGTCCGGGATGCACGCGCACGACCACGACCACCGCCTGGAGGGCGACCGGAAGCTCCTGATCGCCGCCATGGCGCTGATCGCGCCCCTCATAGTCGGCAAGATCGTCAGCGGCATCGTCGCCGGATCGCTCCGCTAAAACAGTCTTCTGTTCGGAAATGCGGCCGGCCCGGCGCGGGGTCGAACACATCGCCGGCCGGACGAGCGCTTCCCCTGCAATGCCGGGCCGCTCACGAATGGCCCATAACCCGGCGCTAGTCGCGCAGCCGCATGCGTTGCGGCATCTGGCGCGATCGACACTCCTCAAGCCGCCTGCTGACCTCTTGAAGCACCTTGAACTGAATGTCGGGTGAGTCCTGCAATAGTTCCTGGAACTCGCGGCCGGCGATGACGAGAGCGTGCACCGGTGTGCCCGTCGTCACGGTCGCCGTTCGCGGCGAACCGGTGATCACGGCGATCTCGCCGAAGAAGTTGCCTCCACGAAGCGTCGCGAGCCTGCGAGCCCTGCTGCGCACATCGACCTCGCCGTGGACGATGATGAACAGCTCGCTTCCGGGTTCCCCTTCGCGCACCACCGGCGTTGCGGCGGGATAGTCGACCTCATGCGCAATCGAGGCGATCTTCGAAAGTTGGCGCATCGAACACCGCGAGAAAAGCGGCACGTTCGCGAGCAGCGTCACCTTCGCGTCTTTGCGTAGGCGCACGCGGGCAGTGTAAGCGCGGATCGACCTGCATCAGCGCGGCGCGGGTCGAACACATCGCCGCCGGCCGGACGAGCGCTTCCCCGCAATGCCGGGCCGGTCACGACGCTAGCCGCCGAGCGCCTCGCTGCCTAGTCGCTCTTCGGCCCGGCGTGTCCATCGGGCCGCGGTCAGCTTGCACGGATCCGCACTAAAGTGGAAGAGCCGCCCCATGACGGCCCCCCGCGCGCAGCGACGTTTCGGGCTCACGTACCTGGCGGGTATGGCAGATCGGCGGCCGGCTACGCCCTGGCGAGCCGCTCGAGGTCGGCCGCGTGGCGATCCCATGCCGGGCACGGAACGCCGCGCCGTGCTGCTGATCCCAGCGGCGCCAGGCGCTGACGGCGCCAAGCCGATCGTTGCCTTCGAAGGCAACGCTTCCGCACGCCGAGATAGCGGGGTCGGGCGACGCGGGGCGGTGGTCCGTCGCGGCCCGTCCGCCCTGGGGGTAGGGCCGCGCTGCCGGCGTGTTCCGCAGAAGAACGCCCGGCGCGCAGCTCATCCCGCGGCCGGGCGAGGTGTCCAGAACGCCCGGCGCGCGGCCCTGTTCCGCGGATGGAGACGCGGAATACGTTCACCAGATACGCGCCTCGAGAGCGGCGCGTCGGTCTCTGATCTCGCGGGAACTTCCGTCAGGCGCCCAGTACGCCTCGTCGTAGTGCTCGATCTCGCCGATCCGGGCGCGCTCTCCACGCTGATGGAGGGCGGGCGGGCCGCCGTTCGGGTTGGCGATCGAGTGTGTCTCGACGCACTCGACGGTCTGCTCGGGGTCGGGCTTGCTCATGGTCTGCTCCTTGTCTCGATGACGACGGGGACGGGTGCGACGCTGGTCTCGCCTGGCTTGGCGAGGAAGCAGCGGATCACCGGTCTGTCCCAGTCGCTGCCGTGCCAGGTCACACGTGGCTCGACGACCGCGCCGAGCCAGGCCAGGCCGCGGGCTGACGCCTGGCTGATCCAGCCGTGCCGGTCGGGCTGGCTGGCGCCATGACCCGCCGCGACATGGCTGTGCCATTCACCGAACAGCCGCCAGCCGGCTAGGCGGAAGTGGCGGCCCATCAGCTCGAGCTGGTCGAGGTCGATCTCGGTCATGTACTTCTGGCGCACGCCGTTTGCGGGACACCGTGGCCCTCTCGACGACGACCTCGTTATCTCCGACCCAGTTGCCGTACAGGCCGCCGCTCTCCAGGCCGTCGTCGCAGTCGCTGTTGCGAATCGTCTCGTCGTCGTCAGAGCTGAAGACGACGGTGATGCCGGCCGTCTTCGGCTTCGCCTGGCCGGGCGGGTTCAGGATCCGCTCAGGCACGACCGCCCCGCGCACGCTCGACGTCGGCCGCTGCCCGCGGTCGACCACCTGAATCGAACCCAGGCCCATGACGCGCTCGACCAAGTAGCCGCCGTGTCGGAACTGCTCCTGTAGTTGGTTCAGCGCGGCCGTGTCGCCTGCCGCGTGCGCGTCGAGGATCGCCGCGCGCGCAACTCGTCGACGTCGCGGGGGTTCGGGTTCTGGTGGTCATGGTGTCTCCTTCGGGTCTGTGGTCTCGGTCTCGACGTGCCGACGGAGCGCGAGACGGATCTCTGCGCTGCCCGAGCGGTCGGCAGCCTGGGCTCTCTCGTCGAGCCGGGGGGCGATCTCGGGGTCGACCCAGGCGTTCAGGTTGCTGGCGCTCGGTCTTCGTAGTCATGACCCAAGCGTAGGGCTCGCCCAGCGAGGTCGATGCAACGCTAAGAGCGCGGGTTGTGCGTTGCCATTCTGTTGCCACGCCGACCGGAGCGTTGACTGCCGAGACGACGAAAGCCCCGCGTTCGCAGGGCTTTTCGAAGGTGGAGCGTGCCGGGATCGAACCGGCGACCTCCGGCTTGCAAAGCCGGCGCTCTCCCAGCTGAGCTAACGCCCCAGGTCGCAGGTCAGTGTAGACGCGCCCTCAGCGCGCCGCCGCGCCCGACATGGCAGGCGCGGCTCACCGCGGCTGTCCCCGAGACCGAACGAAGTCGTCATGGCGCTGCCGCAGGCGGTGCCGGACTTCGTTCGGACTACGCGGCGCGGTCGAGTCGCTCTTCTGCCCGGGCGCGCTTGATGATCACGTCCCGGTCACCCCAGCGGAGCTGGGCGCGGGCCAGGCGATGCTCGTCCCAGAGCGCAGCAATGCGCTCCTCGATCTCCTTGTGCTCGACCGCGAGCAGGGCGTCGTGGCCCTGCGCGAGCTTGTGCAGGAGCTCGGCGCGCTCTTCGGTCAGTTGCTCGATCTCGGTCCGGATGTCTTCGAGAGTGCTCATGTCCACTGAAAACGCCCTACCCCGAACACGTATTCCTTAACGCCGCGGGCCGACGAAGAAGAGGACGATGACCGCGGCGCCGACGACGGCGGACGCGATCGCGATCGCCTCGAGAGCCGTGTTCATGCGTACCCCAGCTCGTCGAGCCGCTCCTCGTCGATGCCGAAGTAGTGTGCGAGCTCGTGCAGGACGGTGATCCGGATCTCGCGCTCGAGTGCGGCCGGATCGTCACCGAAGTCCTCGAGCAGCGGCTGCCGGTAGATCGAGATTCGCGCCGGCAGGTACTCCGGTTCGTCGAAGAGGCCGTACAGGTCGGGCTCCTCGGGGTTCCGCTCCTCGACCACGACGGCGACGTTCTCGAGGCCACGTGCCAGCTGCGGTGGCAGCGAGTCGAGCGCGGCGCGGACGTGCTCCTCGAACCCGCCCATCAGGGCACGATCAGCGCGAGCAAAGCCTTCTCCGTGTGCAGCCGGTTCTCGGCCTGGTCCCAGGCGGCACAACGGGGACCGTAGAGGACCTCCTCGGTGATCTCCTCGCCGATGTGGGCAGGCAGGCAGTGGAGGACGATCGCGTTCGGCCCCGCGGCGTCGAGCGCGGCGGCGTCGATGCGGTGCGCAGCGAGGTCGCGTTGCCGGCGCTCGCGCTCGTCCTCCTGGCCCATGCTCGTCCACACGTCGGTGCAGAGCACGTCCGCGCCCGCGACCGCCTCGCGCGGGTCCTCGACGAGCATCGGTGATCCTCCCGCCGATCGAGCCGCTTCGATTGCGGCGGACGACGGATCGTAGCCCGGCGGCGTCGCCGCGACGAACTCCATGCCGAGCTTTGCGCAGATCGCCATCAGCGAGGCGCAGACGTTGTTACCGTCGCCGAGCCACGCCACGCGGACGCCGTCGAATCGGCCGACCCGCTCGCGGATCGTCATTGCGTCGGCGAGCGCCTGGCAGGGATGCGTGTCGTCGGTCAACCCGTTCACGACCGGGATGTAGGCGTGCTCGGCGATCTCCTCGACGATCGCCTGGGCGAACGTCCGGATCACGATCGCGTCGAGGTACCGCGACAGGACGTAGGCGACGTCGCGGGGTGCCTCGCGCGAGCCGAGCCCGATCTCGGGCCCCGTGAGGTACACGGCGTGCGCGCCGAGCTGCTCGACCGCGAGCTCGAACGACACCCGTGTCCGCAGCGAGGGCTTCTCGAGGAACAGGCCGACGCTCCGGGCGGGGATGAGCGGCTCGTCCACGTAGCGCTTCCGCTCGTCCTTGAGCCGGTCGGCCAGGTCGAGCACAGCCAGGAGCTCGTCGGTGCTCCAGTCGGCCACGCGGAGGAAATCACGTCCCTTCAGGCTCTCCACCGCATGGATGCTAGTGCAGCGGCGGCTTGACAGTAAGGCGCTTAGGTTTTATCATCGTGTTGGAGTCAATGCACGAAGGAGGGATGAAGATGGCAACCCTGGTTCGCTGGGACCCTGTCCGGGAGCTCGCGCAGTGGCAGAACGACGTCGAGCGCCTGATGGGCACCTTCCTGCGCGGGTCGGCGCAGGGCGTGAACGGCGCCGAGCGCTGGGCCCCGCCGCTGGACGTCTGGGAGACCGAGGACGAGATCGTCTACGCGTTCGACCTCCCGGGCATCCCGGAGGAGAAGATCTCGATCGAGTTCGAGAACGGGACGCTGACCGTCTCGGCCGAGCGCGAGCGCACCGCCGAGGTGTCGCAGGATCGGTTCCACCGCTTCGAGCGCCGGTACGGCAGCTTCTCACGGTCGATCGGACTGCCGGAGGGAGTCGGTGAGCACGACATCCGCGCCGATTACCACGACGGCGTGCTCGAGTTGCACGTGACGAAGCCGAAGGCACCCGAACCGCGCAAGATCCAGATCGGCTCGAAGAGCACGATCGAGGGCAAGGCGAAGAAGTAACTGCTGCCTCGGCCTCACGGCTCTGCAGGGTCAGACCGCATGGGGTCTGACCCTGCGGCGTCTAGGGCGCGTCCACCTCGAGACCGGCTTCCGCGAGCAGCTCGCGCAGCCGGCGCAGGCCGACGAACATGCGGCTCTTGATCGTGCCCAGCGGCTGGCCGAGACGCTCCGCCAGCTCCGACTGCGTGAAGCCGCCGTAGTAGGCGAGCTCGATCGCTCGCGCTGGTCGGGCGGGAGCTTCCGCAGCGCCTCCTGCACCACCTGGCGTTGCGCGCGCAGCCACGCCTCCTCGTCGGTCGCCTCGCCGGTGGGTTGCGAGAGCTCGTCGATCGGGTCGGCGCGGCGGCGCTCCTCGCGGCGGACGACATCGACCGCGCGACGGTGCACGAGCGTCAGGATCCACGTGCTGGGCTTGCCGTGCTCGGCCAGGAACGTCCCGGCCGACCGCCAGACGGCGAGGAACGCCTCCTGCACCGCGTCCTCGGCCAGGGACCGGTCCCGGACGATCCGCAGCGCCAGCCCGTAGGCGATGCGGCCGTACCGGTCGTAGAGCTCGCCGAGCGCCGCCTCGTCCCCCCGCGAGACGAGCGCGAGGACGGCCTCATCCGAGAGATGTCCGAGCTCTCGCCGGGACCCGGCCTGCGACTGGGTCTCTCCGCGGATGAAGTCGGTCACGTTCGTCATGGAGCCTATGTCGTCTCCGCACGGAGGAGGAGTGGTCCCGTCGGTCGCGACGACCCGCCCGCGGGCTCGACCGAGACGGCCACCGTCGCTCCCCGCGGAACCGGGTGTGTCAGCGTGGCGAGTGAGCCGCGGAACAGGCCCGCGGGTCGCGCCCGGCCGCCGGCGATCACCCACAGCTCGTAGACGGTGCCGCTCGCGAGCGGCGGGAGGCGGCGGGCGGCGAGCACGGCCTCGCCGGACGGGCTGACGAGCAGGGTCGCGTTCGCACCCTTCGTTGCGTAGCGGCGGAATCCGGCCTGCGAGTCACCCGTCTCCCAGGGCCGAGCGGCGGCAACCAGCACTGCGCACGCGGCTGCGGCCACTGCCGCCGCCAGCAACCTGGGGCGCCTTCTGCGGGGCAGCGGTATCAACTGCGCGCCGGTGTCGAGGACGTGCTGCCGCAGCGACCGGCTCGGCACCGGCGGCTCGACCGCGAACGCGAGCGCGGCCGCGGCGAAGCGGAGCTGCTCGAGCTCGTTTTCGCAGTCCGGGCAGTCCGCCAGATGGCGCTCGAAGGCTCGAGCCTCGTCGTGGTCGAGCGCGTCGAGGGCGAACGCGGCTGCCTCCTCGTGCACCACGACTACGCGACGTGGGGGAGGGCGCGCACTGTCATCGCCAGGCCGAGGCCGAGCACGATGATCGCGCTGAACGCGGGGAGGAGTCGGATCGCTCCGCCGTCGAAGTCGACCCGCGCGAACGTCTTCTTCGCAGTGACGGCGACGAGGCCGATGGCCGTCATCGCCATCGCCAGGCCGACGCTGAAGGCGAGGATCAGGGCGAGTCCGTAGCCGACGCGGTGCAGCGAGCTGGCCGCGAGCAGGACGACGAGGGCAGTGGGGCAGGGGACGAGCCCGCCGGAGATGCCGATCCCGAGGAGGCGGCGCGGGCTGAGCGCGCGGTCGGGCTCGTGATCGTGGTGGTGATGATGATGGCCGTGCCCGTGGTCATGGTCGTGTCCGCCGCGGCGGCGGCGCCACTCGCCGATCCGCCAGCGCAGCACGCTCAGTCCCACGGTGACGATCAGGAGCGCCGAGACCAGGTTGAGCCACGGGTAGAGCTGCTCCGGGACGATGAAGGCCGAGAGGCTGAGCGTGACGAGCCCTAGCGCGAAGACGCCGATCGTGTGCGTGACGGTCACGGTCATGCCGAGGGCGACGGCGTGCCGTGGGGTGCCGCGCGAGCCGACGAGGTAGGCGGCGACGATCGACTTCCCGTGCCCGGGCGAGAAGGCGTGCGCAGCGCCCCAGAACATTGCGATCAGCAGTGAAAGGGCGATGAACCCGGGCGTCAGATGTTCGCGCGCGATCAGGCTGGCGAAACCTCCGTCGGCGACCGCCCGCACGCCCGCGCGCTGCTCGAGCTCGGTGCCTGGAAGGAGGTCGGGTGGTGCGCCGGCGGACGGCCCGGGCTCGACGCCGACCCGGGCCGAGACGACGTCGAGCGGGCTCTGCAGGAGGTTCTTCGGGTAGGCGAGCAGCTCAGAGCTGACGGACTTGGAGGGAACGCTGGAGGAGAGGAGCCGCGCGCCCAGCCTTCGGTTGCGCTGTGATCTCCTTCCAGCCGATCCGGCCGGGGTAGTTGGCGTCGCGGTATGCGACCCGGCTCGCGTCCGCGAGCTCGGGGCCGCGGAACACGACCTCGAGACGCGTGGTGCGAAGGCCCGCCTGCCCCGGGGGGAAGGCCAGCACACGGCGGATCGGGGTGAGCACCGAGCGGCGGCCGTCGACGGTGAGCTCGAGGTGCTGCCCGATCGACCGGGCGAGCCGGGTCGCGTAGCGTCCCTCTCCCTCGGCCGCCACTTTCGGCTTCGCCTGGAAGGTCGGGATCTCGGCCAGGTCGAGGACGTAGAGGACGTACAGCGCGGTTTCCGGACGGCTCGATCCGGCTGTAGCGGTTGATCGTGAAGTTGCCGAGCGGATGCGCGCTCGCGCCCGTGGCCAGTGCGAGCCCGCAGGCTGTTGCGACCAGCAGGATGACCGTGAGCTTCCTCATGCCGCCAGCCTCTTCGCCACCGGCGCCCACAGAAGCGAGAACCGCGGGTTCAGGGTCAGCGCCCGCGTGAACCAGGCGCGTGCGGCGCGGCGCATGGCCGAGACAGCGCTCGATCATCCCGCGGTGGAAGAACTTCAGAGCGTCCTGTGTCCCCAGGCGGAGTGCCGCCTGCGAGTAGCGGCAGGGCCTCGGCGCAGCGGCCGTTGCGCGCGAGCGCCCAGGCGAGCAAGTCGGCTCCGTCGATCGAAGGGCGCTCGGCGTGGGCGATGCGTGCGCGGGCCAGCGCGTGCCGGAGCGCGATCCCGTGGTCGACCTGGAAGAGGGCGATCTCGAGGTCGGTCTTGACGCCGTTCGCATTCAAGAGCCGCTCGATTGCGCCGATCAGAGTCGTACTGGCGCAGGGCCGGGCCGGATCGGCCGGTGACCCGGTAGAGGTCGCCGAGCGCCGCCACGTACTGGGGCAGCGGGATCGCGTCCACCGCCTGCCGCTCGGCCGCGATCGCCTGCCGGTAGCGGCCCGTCGCGCCGAGCACCTGGGCGAGCGCGTCGAGCGCGTAGGCGTATCCCGGGAAGGCCTGGAGGGCCAGCCGGTACTCGCGTTCGGCCGCCGCGTAACGGCCGTGGTTGACGTAGAGCTTGCCGAGCTGGACATGCGTCCAGGCGGTCGGCTCAGCGCCGCCCGTGGCGGCGTCGACGGCAGCTTCATCGCGCGGATTGCGCCCGACGTGTGCCCGATCAGCTCGCGGCCGTACGAGACCCGCGCGTACGAGGAGAGGCCGGGGCGGAGCTTGTTCATCCGGTCGAACGAGGCGAACGCCTCGCGATACCGGCCGAGCTCGACCTGGGCGTCACCGATCACGCCCCACGGCTGCGCGGAGTAAGGATTGAGCGTTCGGGCCCCCTCGCCGAGCGCAAGCGCGTCGCGAAAGCGGTGGCGGGACAGCGCGAGCGAGCCTAGGCCGCCCATCGCCAGCGAATCCTTGGGGTCGAGCGCGAGCGCCCGCGCCCGCCGGAGGACGCCCTCAGCCTTCGGGTACCAGCTCGGATCGCCGGTCTCACGGGCGCGCTGCTCGTAGGCGAGACCGAGCAGCCCGTACGAGTGCTCGTCCTTCGGGTTCGCCCGGAGTCGAGACTGGAAGTCGGCGACCAGCGAGGCCGTGGTCGCGTTCAGCGCGAAGCCCGACTTGAAGTCCTCTGCCGCCTGCGCGCCGGCGAGCGAAGCCGACGAGGCAGACGAGGTGCTGCGCAGCGCGCCGCCGAAGAGCGCTCCGCCGGCGACGGCGGCGAGGACGGCGGCTGCGATCAAGATCCGATTTCTCATGGCCCAGGGAGGAGTTGGGGGCCCGCCGCAGCGGGGCCCCCAAGCCCTCGTGCTACTTGGTCGCCTTCGCGTTCTCGTAGCCCTGGCGCGGAGCCGGGACGTACGGGAAGTGGTCGAGGTTCGGGACGTCGTTCACGTTCACGCCGTCGCCGAGGGGCACCTTCTTGCCCTTCAGGAAGCCGGCGACCGCCTGCTCCTCGATGTCGACGATGTCGTCGGCCAGCCGGCGGCCGTTCGGGAAGCCGGCGTTGTCGCCGCCGAGCACACCCATGCGGCTCGCCTTCGCCGCCGGGGTCGGCGGGACCGCGAGGTTGATGCGCAGCTCGTCCGCGAAGGTGTTGCCGGTGAAGGTCACCTTCGGGATGCCCGTGCCGAGCACCGCGACGAGGTCGTCACGGCCCGTCTCCGGGACGCCGAGCTTGTACAGCTTGTTCAGCACGGCCGCCAGGATGGGTGTCTCGTAGTACTTCTTGAACTGCGCGTCCTGTGCGGGTGTGGTGCGGTTCCAGAGGTCCTTCAGCCCGGTCGGGATGACGACCTCGTTGATCGGCGGGTTGCCGAGGCGGGACACCTGTGTCCAGCCGGGGCGGACCTTGCCGTTCACGGTCACGTTCTGGCGGTCCGTGGAAGCCCAGACGCCGACCGTGTGGCTCTGGGTGTCGATCAGCCCGATCGGGATCTGCAGGGCGATCGTGTGGAGGTTGTAGCCGGACAGGAAGTCCTTGCCGCCGCCCATGTTGCCCGTCGTCCCTGCCTTGCGGATCGCGACCAGGTCGAAGATCGCGCCGACGTCGGCGAAGAACGGGTCGTCACGCTGGCCGGCGAAGATCCGCAGGCCACGCTTG
The DNA here is from genome assembly GCA_963775695.1 of uncultured Actinomycetes bacterium. Classification (GTDB taxonomy): domain Bacteria; phylum Actinomycetota; class Thermoleophilia; order Gaiellales; family Gaiellaceae; genus DATBLE01. Next base: position 28,712 of record CAVZJU010000010.1, read on the forward strand.
TCGACGATCGTCTTCTCCGTGGCGGCCTCGTAGTCCTTGACCCCGACGAACCCGTTGAAGCGCGGGCCGATGTTGTTGATCGGGGTCTTGCCGTTGGCGAAGCCACGGTTGTTCCGCCACATCTGCCACGTCTGCTGGGTGTTGCCCAGGAAGAAGGGGCCGGTCGGCGTCTTGAAGCGGAAGCTGTACGTGATGTCCGGCTTCCCGTCGCCGTTCCGGTCGATGTGGATGTTGTACCGCGCGCTCTGGGAGAACGTGTAGTAATTCGGCCCAGCCGCGGGATCCTCGCCGGGGATCCAGTTGGCGACGATCGTGAGGGTGCTCGGTCGTTCCGGGCTCCGGAAAGAATGAATGCCCAACGTTTGCGTATTCGGTGCGGCTCCTTTCTGACGGCCGGTCGGTTCGGAATGACAGGGTGGTCGTGGCCGTCGTACGCCGCTCATTCGGCGCAGGGGTCGGACCGGTTCGGTCTATCGTTGAGCACCGTGCGCGGAGCTCGACTGGCGATCCTGGGCGTCGTGTGTCTGCTCGGGGGCCGCCTCGCCGGCCGCCGGGCACGATCCGCTCGGCCGCGCGCAGCCCCGCGTCGACACCGCGGTGAAGGGCTCGGGCCTGACGCGCGTGGTCGGCTTTCGGATGCGGGACGTCGACAGCGGCAACCCGATTCGGGCGGCGACGCTCTCCGTGCGTGCCGACGACGGTGGCGGCTCGGCGGTGATCGGCCGCGTCACCCGCGTCGGGCCGGAGCTGTTCCGGACGACGCTCGAGTTCCCTCACGCCGGGCGCTGGCACGTGTACGTCCGAATCGGCGGGAAAGCCGTGGTGCCGACATCCTTCTCGTTCGACGTCGACGCGGTCGGCCGGTCGGGTGTCGACGGGTCGTCAGGCGGGTCGGGCGCGGCCCTCTGGATCGGGGCCGTCGCGGCGGCGGTCGTCGGAGCGGCGGGCGTGGTGGTCGCGGTCCTGGTGCTCGGGCGGCGCCGTCGGTCCTAGCGCCGCTCCGAGTCCTCGTTCTCCTCGCGCTCGCGTTCCTTCTTCGCCGAGCGGCGGATGAAGTAGCCGAACACGCCGAGGGCGAGGAAGACACTGCCGGTCTCGGCGATCAGGCCCGGGATCCCGCCGTGGGCGAGGACGAGGCTCAGAAGAAACCGAATCGGAGCCAGACTGAAGTCAGGCACCGATGCTAGCCCTGGCTTAGGACCCAAAGGCCGCCGACTGTGAAGAGCACCATCAGCACGAGCATCGGGTACTGCGTCCAGAGGGCCATCCGCGGCGTCCGGAACAGCCCGACCGCGCGGTCGTGCGCGACGGCGAGTCCTGCGACGTGGCCGACCACGAGCGCGCCCACCTGGACGTACCAGATCATGTGCGGGGTCAGGAAGGTGAAGTTCGGCTGGAACGAAGCGGTGCCGAAGAGATCCCAGCCGCGCCCCCACGGGTCGGAGAGCAGCCGCACGCCGACCTCGCCCTGGTAGATCAGCAGCGAGAAGTAGTGGGCGATCACGTAGACGAACGCGATCGGGATCAGGCTGTCGATGAACTCCTGCGAGAGCGGCCGTCGCTCCGCGATCGACTCCGTCCCGTACACCGCCAGGCGGAAAGCGAGCCCGACGAAGGCGACGCACAGGAGCAATCCGCCGAGGTTCATCAGCTGCCCGACCAGGTCGGCCAGGCTCGGCCTGTCGATCAGGTCGACCTGGACGTTGTAGTAGCGGTTCTGCCAGATGCTCGTCCGGCTGAAGCCGTCGAAGAACGTCGAGCCGAGCATCACCCCGACCATCGCGATCGTCCCCGGCGTCGGGTCGCTGAGGGAGAGCCCGGAGAACGGCGTCCGCATGACGAGCTGGCCGTCGTCGCGGCGGCCGAACCAGCTGATCCGCGAGAGGAGCATGAAGTCGACGGCGAAGCCGTCGCCGTTCCTGAACCAGGCGTCCGAGCCGAACGCGGCCGCCCCGGTCCACGTGGCAACGCTGTAGATCGCGATCGCCAACGCCATCGCCCGCGGATCGGACGGGTTCGAGAAGCTGAGCTCCATGGTCACGAAGGCGAGGAGCAGCACCGCGGCGGGCCACCGCCCGAGCCAGGCCGGATACGCGAAGGGGGCGTCGTCCCACAGCCCGAAGCGCCTGAGCGTCCAGCCGAGCGCCCTGGCGCCCGCGCGCCAGGGGTCCAGCACGGTCCAGACGTTGCCGAACAGGACGACGGCGATCGGCATGAAGATCCAGAAGTAGACGTAGACGAACGTCGGGGTGAAGTTGACGCCGCTGTCGTTCTTGCCGACCAGCGCTCCGAGCCAGAGGAAGACCAGCACACCGAACGACAGTCCCCCGACGACGACGTTGAGCGGGGTGGACAGCAGGAAGCGCTGGAGTCCCTGCGGCAGCGGTCTGCCCTCGCGACGCTGGGCGAGCACCGGCTTCCGCCAGAGGAACGCCAGCGCCGCGAACGAGACGACCAGCACCGCGGCGGCGCCGTAGTAGAAGACGTAGCGGGGGACCGGGAGGTCGCGGATCCCCCCGATACCGTGGGCGAGGATCCAGCTCACTCGACCCTGAACTCGATGATCTGGAGCTTCCGGCTCTCCAGTTCGGCCTCGAACACGCCCGTGATCGTCGCCGGGAAGACGATGCGCACGGTGCCGCCCGCCTCGACGTCCTTGTGCAGGTCGTAGCCGTGGACGTGCACCTCGTCGGCGACGTCGGAATGGACGACGATCGCGACCTCCTGGCCCTTCTTCACCGTCGCGCGCTGGATCCCGCCGACCGGCTTGCCGCCCTTGATCAGGACGCGGATCGTCACCGGGCCGGCGGTGGTCGTGGTCGTGGTTGTCGTGTTGGTGGTGCTGGTCGTCCTGGTCGTGGTCGTGCTCGGAGCGGTCGTCGTGGTCGGCGCCGAGCTCTTGCCGCCTCCGCCGCACCCGGCGAGAGCGAACGCTCCTGCGACCAGCAGGAGCGGAATCGAGTACCGCATCGGGACCTCCTCCTGTCTGTCGGATGCCGAGCTCGAGAACGCTCAGCGAGGAGGCGCGCGACCGCGTCGACCGTACGCGAACCGAGCCGGCACCGGCGCGTACGCGTCGGCCGGCGCCGCAACGGACGCCGGGCGCAGCGTGAACGCTGGACGGACGGCGAGCCCGCGGGTGACTTCGTCCGCCGCGCGGAGCAACGACCGGGCGGCGAGGAAACCCAGGAGCGCGATCGGGAGCTGTGCGGCGAGCCCGACGTAGACGGCCGGCTCCAGGACGGCGTGTGCCGGCAGCCCGGCGGCGAGGCGCTCGATCAGCTCCTGGGCCAGAAACGCGACCGGCGGAATCAGGGCGAAGGGCCAGGCCGATGGGCGCCCCCGAAGCCTGCCGGTCACGCGCAGTGCAAGGGCGAGCACGAGGACGGCGATACACAGGGCCAGGAACTGCGGGGCATAGCCGAGGTATCCGTGGGCGAGCGCGTCGCGTCGGCTCGATCCGACCAGCGCGTAGCCCGCGGCGTGGCCCGCCAGCGTCCCCGCGGCGGCCAGCGGCAGCGAGCACGGGAGCAGCGCACGCTTCCTCACGTCTGGAGCGTACGCCAAGCGGCGGTAGAGTGGTTTCGATGAGCGGTTTCCACGATGCGGTCAACGAGCAGATCGGCAATGAGTTCGCGGCCTCGCAGCAGTACATCGCGATCGCGGTCTGGTTCGACGCCGAGACGCTCCCCAACCTCGCCGCGCACTTCTACCGCCAGGCGGTGGAGGAGCGGAACCACGCGATGATGCTCGTCCAGTTCCTGCTCGACGCCGACCGGACCGTGACGATTCCGGCCGTGACGGCTCCGAAGACGGACTTCGCGAACGCCGCCGAGCCCGTCGCGCTCGCGCTCGACCAGGAGAGGCGCGTCACCGAACAGATCGCCGGCCTGCTGAAGCTGGCCCGGGAGGAGGGCGACTTCGTCGGCGAGGAGGCGATGCACTGGTTCCTCAAGGAGCAGCGCGAGGAGGTCTCGTCGATGAGCGACCTGCTACGCCTCGTCGAGCGGGCGCTGGAGTCGAACATCCTGCTGGCCGAGGACTCGCTCGCCCGGACGCCGGTGGGCGACCAGGGCGTCGACGCGTCGGCGCCGCCGGCCGCGGGCGGCGCGCTCTGACCGGTTAGGGAATCCGCACCCAGAGCTTCGCTGGCTTCGGGGTCGGACGGTGGAACCCGTCGACCCCCCAGACGGCGAGGCAGTACGTGCCGGGCGACAACCTCACGTCGGTGCGCTGGAGCCCGCCCGGCCGCACATTCCAGAGCTGCCGTGCGAATGCATGGGCGTCGGTCGGGCAACGTCCGGCGAGGACGCCGATGACGTACGTCTCCTGCTCGGCCTTCCCGTCGACGAGGAAGAACGGGACGGGGACCGTCGGCGGACGACGGAAGCTGAGTTCGAACTGGCCCGTGCCGGGAGTCGAGGCGATCCTGACCTGGGTGGGTGCACGCATCGCCGGATAGAGATCGCAGTCACGCGGTCCGCTCTGCGGGCGTGCAGATCCGCCGTAGAGCGCGACCGCTCCGGCGATGTCGTCGGCCGTGAGTAGGCGACAGCGCCACTGCCAGGGCTTCGCCTGCGCGCATAGCGAAGGCCCCCGGAGCGTGCCCGTCGGGTTCATCGTCGAGCAGCCGCGCACCTCGTGCTCGAGCCCGAGCACGTGCCCGAACTCGTGCGCGAGGGCCTCCGCGGCCATGTACGAGTTGCAGTAGGGCGACCGCTCGTCGCGGTGGAAGACGTACACCCGGGGATTGGCCCCGTACCCGACGGTCGCCTCTGCGTTGATCGTGCACGGGACGCGCGGGAAGTGCTGGATCCTCAGCTGCGCCTGAGCGGCGGGGACGGCGACGAACCGGACGGCCGCCCCGCTCGAGTTCCATGCGTCGACCGCCTGCTGAACCGCCCAGCTCTGATCGCCCGCCGCGTTGTAGTAGCGGATCACCCCTCCGGGCCAGCGATGTCCGCCCGGATTGAACCCATGCGCGGCCTGGAGCAGACCAGCTCCCGCCGCGAGCACGGCGAGGACGAACGCGCAGGCGAGACGCGCGGGCACCACCTGGATCTTTCGGCAGAGCTGCGCTCGCGCTTAACGGGCTGCGAGCGCGTCCCGGACGTACTCGGTGACCGCCTCGAGCTCGATCTCGGCCGAGGTCAGCTCCTTCAACAGCTCGTCGGCGGTCGGGCGCTGCCCCTCGGACCAGAGCTCCCGCAGCAGCGAGCCGGCGTCGCGCCGCGTGAACCACGTCGAGCCGAACTTCTCGCGGAAGAACCGCTTCAGCGCCGCCTCGAACGCCCACGCGCGCACGTACTCGGTCGAGTAGAAGCCGGCGTCGACGTCGCCGAGGTAGTCGGTCGGACTCGGCTCGATCTTCAGCGCGTCGCCGAGGATCTCGACGTAGCGCTTCTGCAAGGGCCGCGGATCCTCGGCGGCGTGCAGTTCGAGCTCGTAGAGCACCTTGGCGCAGTAGCGGCGAACGAGGTAGAGAAGCCCGGTCGCGCTCTCGGCGACGAACTCGCTCGGGCGCGGGACGTCGAGTCGGCGGTTCAGCCAGGCGGCGTCCTGGACGAGGTGCTCCATCAGCATCGCCCAGCCCTCGGTGACGGCGAAGTCACCGAGTCGCCGCTCCTCGACGGGCAGGTCGGCACGCGTGTGAGCGAAGTGCTCGGTGTGACCGGCCTCGTGGAAGAGCGCGCGCCAGTCGTCGACGCCGCCGATCGGCTGGATCACGAGCACGACCCGCTGGGGTACCTCGATCGGCGAGCAGAACGCGCGCGGCGTCTTCTTCTCGCGCTGCTCGACGTCCAGCTCGACGTTCTCCTGGGCGTGGAGATCGACGCCGAGGTCGGTGAGCGTCGCCTCGAGCGCCGGCAGCATCCGGTCGCCGGGGAACGAGGGATCCCACTCGGGCGCGCGGAAGACCCTCGCCACGTCGTACCGTTGCGCATCGGCGAGGCTCATCCCGACCCGCTCGCGGAAGAGGCGGTCGCCGGCGTCCTCCCACATCCGCTCGGTCGCGTCCAGGAAGGCGCGGCACTGCTCGCCCATCTCGTCGAGACGGAAGCCGAACCGGCGATGCAGTTCGACGTAGTCCGGTGCTCCCAGCGCGTGCACGGCGTCCGTGACCACCTGCGCCGCCTCGAGCTCGAGCGGCAACAGGTGCTCCTCGGTGAGGGCGTTGCGCGCATTCTCCACGCGCTGCCGCTTTGCACGGTCGGGCTCGTTCGCGATCGTCGGGCGGAGCATCCGGTACGGGATCTCCTCGCCGTCGACGGTCGCCTTCAGCTCCGCCTCGAGCCGCGCCGATTTCTCCTCGAAGTCGCGTGTCAGGTTCCCGAGGTAGCCCGAGCAGGCGAACTTCCAGAGCTCACGGACGCGGCGGTCGCCGTCCACCGCCGAGCCGACGCGGTTGGCCTGGTCGAGACTGGTCAGCTCGCCGAAGCGCTCGTAGATCGGGACGAGGTCGAGCGAGTCCTTGTGGCCGGCGAAATGGAGGTAGTACTCCTCGTCGATCGCCGCGATGAAGCGGTCCGCCTGCTCGCGGTAGTCGTCCAGCTCGCGTGGGGTCGGCACGGCCGTCATCCGGGGTCGCCTAGGATACCCGCGTGCGGCGGATCGCCATCACTACCGACCGGAAGACCCAGCTGGTCGACATCACCGCGCTGGTGCAAGACGCGCTCGCGGATGCGAACGGCGTGTCGGCCGCGCTCGTCTACGTCCCGCACACGACGGCGGGTGTGACGATCAACGAGGGCGCCGACCCACTGGTCGCCCGCGACCTCGAGGCCGCCCTCCAGAAGATCGTCGACGACGGCTGGCCCTGGCAGCACGTCGAGGACCCCGACGGCCCGAACGCACCCTCGCACGTGCGCGGCTCGCTGATCGGCCCGCAGGTGCTCGTCCCGATCGACGGCGGCAAGCTCGGCCTCGGCCGCTGGCAGGGCATCTTCTTCTGCGAGTTCGACGGCCCGCGCGAGCGGAACGTCTTCGTGACGACGCTGAGCTGAGACGTGGCCGCCCCCGTCTCCAAGGGAGACGAGCTCGAGCTCCACGTCGACTCGCTCGCCTACGGCGGGAACGGCGTCGCGCGGCTGAACGGATTCGTCGTCTTCGTGCGCCGCGGCCTACCCGGTGACACCGTGCGCGCGAGGGTGACGAAGGTCAAGCGCGGCTTCGCCGAGGCGACCGCGACCGAGGTGGTCACGCCGGGTGCGCCGCGGGTCGACGCGCCGTGCGAGCACTACCCCGCGTGCGGCGGCTGCCGCTTCCAGGACCTCGCCTACGAGGCGCAGATCGCGGCGAAGCACGAGCAGGTTCGCGACGCGTTCGTTCGCATCGGGCGCGTTGCCGATCCGCCGCTCGAGACGATTCTCCCGGCCGAGTCGCAGTTCCACTACCGGAACAAGCTCGAATACTCGTTCACCGACACGCCGCGGGGCGCGGCCCTGGGCTTCCACCGGGCCGGGCGCTGGGACGAGGTGCTCGAGGTCGAGCGTTGCTGGCTGACCACCGAGCTCGGCAACGCGATCCGGGAGACGGTGCGGGAGTGGGCACAGGAGGAGGGGCTGCCGGCGTTCGACCAGGAGTCGCAGACCGGCTACCTGCGCCACCTGGTCGTCCGCGAAGGGCGCAACACCGGCCAGGCGCTCGTGCAGCTCGTCACCGCGCCCGGCGACCTCCAGGGCGCTGACCGCCTCGTCGGCGTGCTGCGTGCCTTCCCCGAGGTGCGCTCGATCCAGTGGGCGGTGAACGACTCCCCCGCCGAGGTGACGAACCTGCCGACGAACCTGCTCTGGGGCGAGGAGGCGATCGAGGAGGAGCTGCTGGGGCTGCGCTACCGCGTCCGCCCGAATGCGTTCCTCCAGACGAACACGGCCATGGCCGAACGCCTCTACGAGCTCGCGATCGACTACGCGGAGCTGACGGGCGGCGAGACCGTCTACGACCTCTATTGCGGCATCGGCTCGATCGGGCTCTCGATGGCCTCACGGGCGCTGACGGTGTGGGGGGTGGAGGTCTCCGAGGAATCGGTCGCATGCGCGATCGAGAACGCGGGGTTGAACGGCATCACGAACGCCGCATTCTTCGCGGGGGAGGTCGGACGCTCGCTCGACGACCTGGCCGAGCGGGCGGGGCCGCCCGACGTGGTCGTCGTCGACCCGCCGCGCGCCGGGCTGTCGGGGAAGGCGCTACGTGCCCTCGCGCGCCTGGAGGCGCCCAGGATCGTCTATGTGTCGTGCAACCCGACCACGCTGGCCGGGAACGTCAAGGATCTCGTTGGCGAGCGGGCGTATACCCTCGTCCGCGTCCGCCCGGTGGACATGTTCCCGCACACGCCGCACGTGGAGTCGGTGTCGCTCCTCGTGCGTGATCGATAGGAACCGTCCCAGAAGGGGAAGATCGAGGCATGCGCTTCGTCCTGATGATCGAGGGCCAGGAGGGCGTCTCCTGGGACGACTGGGTGGCGCTAGCCCGCGCCTGCGAGGAGCACGGCCTCGAGGGCCTTTTCCGCTCCGACCACTACCAGTCGGTCTTCGACCTCTCCGGCCGCGGCTCGCTCGACGCCTGGGCGACGCTCGCCGCGCTCGCCGCCGTGACGGAGCGGATCAGGCTCGGGACGATGGTCTCGCCGGCGACCTTCCGGCGTCCGTCGGTGCTGTCGCGGATGGTCGCCACCGTCGACCACATCTCGGGGGGTCGCGTCGAGCTCGGGCTCGGCGCGGGCTGGAACCAGGCCGAGCACGACGCGCACGGCTTTCAGTTCCCCGCTCTCGACGAGCGCATGGAGCTCCTCGAGGAGCAGCTCGAGATCGTGCACCGCCAGTGGACGGAGGACGAGTTCTCGTTCCAGGGGCGGCACTACCGGCTGGAACGGTGCCGGGCCGAGCCCAAGCCGCTGCAACGCCCGCACCCGCCGATCGTCATCGGCGGGGGCGCCGGGCCGCGCGGCGCGCGGCTGGCTGCCCGCTGGGCCGACGAGTACAACACCCCGTTCGCATCGGTGAAGCAGTGCCGCGAGCGCCGCGCCTCGATCGCGGAGGCGTGCGAGCGCGAGGGGCGGGAGCCGATCCCGTTCTCGCTGATGGCTGCGTGTTGTGTCGGCCGCGACGAGAGTGAGGCGCTCGAGCGTGCCCGGCGGCGCCTCGAGCGGAGCGGCCGGGACGACGATCCCGCGGTTCTCCTCCAGCAGGACGACGTGCTGGTCGGAACGGTCGACCAGGTGGTCGCGAGGCTGCGGGAGTACGCCGACGCCGGGGTCGAGCGGGTCTTTCTCCAGCACCTCGACCACACCGATCTGGACATGGTGCAGCTGATCGGCGAAGCGGTCGTTACCGCATTCGAGTGATCTTCTTGCAACGGGTTGCCGACTGCACTAACGTCGAACCGTTCCCCCAGTTACGACAGGCGACTTCAAGGAGCCCGATATATGCGCGGTACCAGAATCACGGCCCTATGCCTCGCCCTGCTCGCTGCCCTGATGCTGGTGGCGGCAGGCTGCGGCAGCAGCAGCAAGAACTCGGCCGCAACGACCGAAGCCGCGACCACTGAGGCGGCGACGACCGAGGCCGCAACTACGGAGGAGGCCACCACCGAGGCGACGACCACCGAGGCCGCGGCCACGGAGGCGACCACCACGTCGGCGCTCGGCGGCCTCGTGACGAGCGGCAAATGCAAGGATCTCCAGAACCTCGGTCAGAAGTACTCGCAGGCGCTCAGCGGTGGCGGCGCCGGCACGGACCTGAAGAAGACGGCCCAGGTCGTCCAGGAATTCGCGGACGAGGCGCCGTCCGAGATCAAGGCCGACTTCCAGGTCGTTGCCGACTACATGTCGAAGATCGCGGACGTCGCGGGCAACCTCAAGCCCGGCCAGACGCCCGATCCGGCCACGCTGCAGAAGTTGCAGAAGCTGGCCACCTCGATCGACACCCAGAAGCTGACGCAGGCGTCGCAGAACATCACCGCCTGGGTCTCGAAGAACTGCAAGGCCTAACGACGGAGCGTCGGGGACGGTCCCTCCGCAGGGCCGTCCCCGCTTCGCCGGCGGAGCTGCGCCCAGATCAGGTCCGCATTCGGGACCAGGAACCCCACGGAGAGCGCCGGCAATGCCGGTAGGCCGGCTACGTCGGCCCAGACCGTGATCGCGATGGTCGCGCCGAGGGCCGCGACCATCGCCAGCCACGTCCACCCGGGGCGAAGCCTGAACCGGACTGCCGCTGCGAGGTAGAGGGCGAAGAATAGGACGTCGGGGATGCCCAGGCGCGGGCCGCTCGGCTCGCCCGGCAGGGCCCAGTAGACCGAGAAGTAGTCGAAGACGTTGGAGTGGTGCTCGACGATGTGGCCGGTCGGCCCGCGGAACACGGAGTAGGCGTCGACGAACGGCACGATTGCGGCGATCACGACCAGCAGCACGAGCTCCTCGAACAGGTCCAGGAACCAGAAGGCAAAGAACGTCACGGCGGCGAGCTTCGCCGCGTTCGCCAGCACCTCGAGATCGCCCACCTCGGCGAGCACGGCGAGCACGGCGAGGGCGCCGGCGAGAGGGAGCAGTCCGCGGGCCCCGCAGAGCGGCAGCACGATCCAGTCGAACAGGAACACGCCGGGCATCAGCACGAAGGCGAGCAGCGCCACCTCCCACCAGAGCGGAATCTGCGACAGCGAGTCGGCCGAGAAGTACCAGGCCGCCCCGGCTCCCAGCCAGGCCGCGAGCGCGACCGAGCGCGAGCGACCTAGTAGGGCGGGAGCTCCGCCCACCAGGAGCCGAGCACCTTGAAGGCGTTCCAGAACGCGGTCTTCGCCGGCGCCTCGTCGAGCGACGCGTCGATGTCCGGGACGACCAGCGCCTCGACGGTCGGAGTGAACCGCTGCAGGTCGCCGAGCGTCGGCTCGACCTCGGCGGCCAGCGGGAACTCGAGGTCGTTGAGGAAGGCGAGCGCGTCATCGCCCATCGCGACGACCAGCTTCGGCTGAACGATGTGCAGCTCGCGCGTCAGCCAGCCGCGTGCCTCGTCGTCGGCAGCGCCGTCGGCCAGCTTCACGCAGTTCGTCCCGTAGATCGCCATCGGATCGACGCGCAGGCGCTGGAGCGACTTGAGCACCGCCTGGCCCGCGCGGCCGAAGAAGGCCACGCCCTCCTGCACCTCCGAGGGCTGGGGCCGGTGCTTGAGCAGGAAGATGTCGGCGAGCGGGTGCCCCGAGCCGAGCACCGGCACGGAGACCCCGCCCGCCGCGCGCGCGATCTCGTCTCCGAGCTCGTTGATCTCGGAGATTGCCTTCTGCAGATACTTCTCGTGGATCTCGTCGGCGGGCACGGCAGTCACTGGGGGCCACGATCGGATTTCTCTCCTAGCGGACCCTTTCCTTGGCCTGCGCCGCCCACTTCTGCACCTGCTGGACGATCAGGGACTTCGGCCGGCGGAGGATCTCGGCGCCGCGCAGGCTGACCAGGAAGTCCTCCGGGCCGTCGAACGCGCGCATCTTGACCGCGCCGGCACCGACGCCCATCAGCACGTGGGCGTCCGAGCCGGCGCCCATGGTCAGGCCGTACTTGCGCGCGAACCGGAGCGCCTCGTCGTTGAAGGACTCGCGGATCAGGCGCGCGTTGTAGACCTCGAACACGTCGATGTCGGCGAGGTGGCGATGGAGCGTGCGCGGGTCGGGGATCGCGTGCCGCCGGTCGAAGGGGTGGGGGAGATAGACGAGGCCGTCCTGTGCGCGGATCGCCGCGATCGTGTCGGCGAACGCGAGCCCGCGCGGGATCTCCTCGTCCAGGAAGAGCCCGATCACCTCGCCCTGAGTGTCGGTCTTCACCTCCTCGCCCGGGATCACGGTCAGGCCGCGGTTGCGTGCGAGTTCGACCGCCTCCTGCGCCCCGCCCAGGCGGTTGTGGTCGGTGACGGCGATCGCGCCGAGGCCGATCGTCTCGGCATGGTCGAGCAGCTCCGCCACCTGGATCGAGCAGTCGTGCGACCACGAGGTGTGCATGTGCAGGTCACACGTGATCCACGGCCGGCCGGCGAGCGGGTCGCCGTTGCCGCGCGGACGGCGACGCCGGGCCAGTGAGCGATAGAGCGTGTCGAGGTCCGCCGCGACGGCCGCGTAGCTCTGGCGCTCCGCCGCGGCTCGTGCCTCGGCGCCGAGCCGCTCGCGGAGCTCGGCCTGCTCGGCGAGCCGCGCGACGGCGGCCGCAGCGAGCTCGGGCTGCGTTTCGACGCCGGGCGGGTCCGCCGACGGCGCGCCGCAGGCCTCGGCCTCGAGCCGGAGCCGTTGGCTGCCCTCGATCGCCGGCACGTAGATAGCCGCCTCGCTGAGGATCGCCGCGCGTGTGTCGGCGTCGCGGCCGAGCCTCGAGTGGACCCGTGTGACCAGCCGACGGGGAACGTACGGGCGGCCGGAGAGCGGCCGTGTGCGGAGCAACGTGAGCTCCCAGCCGGGCAGGTCGTCGAGCATCCGGATCACGCTCCGCGCCACGGGGCGCTCGAGCCCGCGCCATTCGAGCACGACCTGCCGAGATTTCCGGCCGGGGCGGAAGAGGGACGTGTCGACGCCCGGTGAGACGATCCTGTAGTCGCCGGGGAACCGCTCGCCCGCGGCCGCGGCCACCTCGTCCGAGGAGGCGATGAGCGCGTCGATCCGCCCGAGCAGCTTCTCGCGCTGGGCCTTGCCCGGTGGGTAGCCGAGGCGCTCCGCCGAGAAGAAGCTCGCGACCGCGATCGTCTGCGCCGAGCGGAGCGCCAGGTAGGAAAGGCTCGGCAGCCCCGGCTCGAAGCCGTGGACGACGTCGTAGCCGCCGCGAGAGAGCGCGACGGCGAGATTTGCGCGCCAGCCGACCGGAACGCCCATGCTGCTTCGGCGGGAGATCGGCACAGCCGGGCCGATCGCGATCACTTCGTCGTCGGCCTCGCCGAGCAGCGACTGCCGTCCGGCACGGAGATCGGCGGCGCGGCTCGAGGGGGCGAGCACGGTGACGGAGTGGCCGATCCGGCGGAGCTCCGCCGCGACGCCGGCGACGTGGTCGTTGACCTCGTGCGGCGTCGACCATGCGAATGGCGTGACCAGGCAGACCCTCATTGGCCGAATCGTAGGGACAGACCCCGGGAGGGGTCTGTCCCTGTAGTTCGAGCTGAGCTGCGACTACGCCTTCGCGGCCGCTCTCGCGGGCTTGCGCGTGTGCTGCTTGATGAAGCGCTCGGTGTTCTCGCGCGCCTCGTCGTCGCGGATCTGCTTCGGCGGCGACTTCATCAGGTACGAACTCGGCGCCTCGAGCGCGCCGGCGACACCGTTGTTCAGGGCCAGCTTCGCGAGCCGGACCGCGTCGATCACGATCCCGGCCGAGTTGGGCGAGTCCCAGACCTCGAGCTTGAGCTCGATGTTCAGCGGCACGTCGCCGAACGACTTGCCCTCCATCCGGATGTACGCCCACTTGCGGTCGGTCAGCCAGGGCACGTAGTCGGACGGTCCGACGTGCACGTTCCCGGCGCCGAGGTCGTAGTCGAGCATCGAGGTGACGGCGTTGGTCTTGGAGATCTTCTTCGACTCGAGGCGGTCGCGCTCGAGCATGTTCAGGAAGTCGGAGTTGCCGCCGACGTTCAGCTGCATCGTCCGGTCGAGGTGGACGCCGCGGTCGCGGAAGAGCGTCGTCAGCACGCGGTGCGAGATCGTCGCGCCGACCTGGGACTTGATGTCGTCGCCGATGATCGGCACGCCGGCCTCTTCGAAGCGGCGCTGCCAGTACGGCTCGCGCGCGATGAACACGGGCATGCAGTTCACCATCGCGCAGCCCGCGGTGAGGATCTGCTCCGTGTACCACTTCGTCGCCTCCTCCGAGCCGACCGGGAGGTAGTTGACGACCACGTCCGCGCCGGTCTCCTTGAGGATCCCGACGACGTCGTCGGTCTCGCCCGGCGCCTTCTCGACCACCTCGGAGAGGTACTTGCCGATGCCGTCGTGCGTCATTCCGCGCGAGACCTTCACACCGGTCTTCGGCACGTCCGCGAACTTGATCGTGTCGTTCGGGTGCGCCCAGATCGCGTCGGCGAGGTCGACGCCTACCTTGCCCTTGACGACGTCGAACGCGGCCACGAACTCGATGTCGCGGATGTGGTATCCGCCCAGGTCGACGTGCATCAGTCCGGGGACGAAGTCGTCCGGGCTCGCGTTCTTGTAGTACTGCGCGCCCTGGAGGAGGGAGTTGGCGCAGTTGCCGGCGCCGATGATCGCGACGCGGACCTTTCCGTTCGAGCGCGTTCGGCCGTTCTGCGAGCCGTTTGTCTTGGACATCGCTTCCTTTCGTCGGTTGGACCTGAAGGGGACGCCGAGCCCGTCGGCCAGTGCCCGGAGCACGACGTCGTTGAAGGGGGCGCCGGCCCGCACCGCCTCGGCCCGGATCGCGTCGCGGAGCTCTTCGGGCATGCGCAGGAGGATCACGGGGCTGGAGCCGGGGAGAGCGCTCCTGCGGCCAGTCGGCCGGTAGTCGACATCGAACCGCTCTGCTAGCAGTCCGACGGCGACGTCATTGAGAGATGCGCCTCTCCTTGCGGTTTCGCGGACGAGCGCGCCCTTCAACGAGGAGGGCGCCCTGACCAGGACGCCCCTTCTCGGTGTTTTGCTAGCAGTCAAAGTGCTAGCAGTCTAGTTTGTCGATCGGTGCTTCTGCAAGCGGGTCCGAACCATGGACTCAAGCGGAGACACACGAAATCCGGGCGAAGAATGTCTTGGTCTCGCCGGCCACCTCGGCGCGACGCGCGGTGAGGAAGCGGAAGAACTCGCCCGTGACCCGCCGGGCAAGGGCTCGGACGAGGGCTAGCCGCGTTCGCGCAGTTGCCTGCGCACGAACCAGATCCGCTGGGCCACGGTGACCCACGCGGTCGCCGCGAGCAGGTAGATCGCCCACTGGAGGCCGCCCCATGGCGCCAGCACGAGCCCGGCGGTGATCACCACCACCCGCTCCGCCCGCGAGCCGATCCCGATGTCGCCCTTGAGGCCCAGCGTTTCCGCCTTCGAGCGTGTGTACGAGACCAGGAACGAGCCGGCCAGGGAAGCGAACGCGAACGCCAGGGCGGTCTCGTTGCCGTCGCGCGCGAACGCGAGCGCGATCGCGCCGAGCATGAACGCCTCGCCGATGCGGTCGGTGGTCGAGTCGAGGAAGGCGCCGAACGGCGTGGACTTCCCGCCGGCGCGGGCGAGGGCCCCGTCCAGGATGTCCAGCACCGAGCCGAGCACGAAGACGATCGCGCCGGCCCAGAAGAACAGCCACTCGTTCCGGTACTCGAAGTAGACGAGGACCGAGGCGAAGATGCACAGGGAAACGCCCAGCGCGGTCAGCATCGACGGCGTCACTCGGGTCCGCGCCAGGCCCGTCATGGAGCGGGACGCGATCCGCCGCGCGCCGTCGGTGTAGGTGGACTTGACGTCCACGCGCGGAGAGGTCAGGCCGCTGCCGGGCTTGGGCGCAGGCGCCGCAGGATCGGCCGGCGGTAGACGACGACCGCCGCGAGGAGCGCGACCACGATGCCCGCGAGGATGTCGAGCCAGAAGTGGTTGCCGGTCGCCATCACGGCGAACCAGACCCAGGCCGGCCACAGCAGCCACAACGCCCTCGCCCACCGGTGCCGGCAGACCAGCGCCATCGAGATTCCGACGATCAGGGCGTCGGCCGCGTGCAGGCTCGGCATCGCCGCATACGGGTTCGCCGCGAGCTGGATCAGGCCGCTGCCGTGGTTCAGCGTGCCGATGTTCGACAGCGTGTCCGGGAAGCCGAAGGTCGGGAACATCCGCGGCGGGGCCGTCGGGACGACGACGTAACCGATCAGCCCGACCACGTTCGCGAGCAGAATCCAGTTTCGGAACCGCAGGAACGCCTGGTTCCGCCGCAGGTACACCCACAAGAGCGCGAGCCCGACGACCGTGAACTCCGAGTTCCAGTACGTCCAGTTGACGAGCAGCAGCAGGAAGTGCGAGCCGGAGACGAAGTTGGCAGCGGTCAGCTCGAAGAGATCCCCGACCCGCTCCTCGATCCGGATGACGCCGAGGCCGTTCTCGAACGCCTGCGTCGGGTTGCGGTCGGCGACCCCACGCGCGACCTGGTAGAGGCCCAGGAAGCCGAACCAGATCGCGACCTGCAGCCCGAGGTCTGCCCAGCCTCTGGGCAGGTGTCTGCGGCCTGCTTGGACGAGTGCGGTCATCGAACGAGCTCCCGGGCGGGCATATGGATACTAACGTGACGACTGGTCGTGTTCATTCCTTCCCTACCCGCCGATATACGACATCTCCACCTTGGGTAGCTCGGTCGTGTTGGCCGACCGGATCTCGGAATAGCGGTCCGTGCGCCGGGCCCAGATCCGCCCGATCTCCTCGCGCAGCTCGCCGTCGGATACGTCGCCGCGGACGAGCGCGCGCAAGTCGTGGCCGCGGACGCCGAAGAGGCACGTGTACAGGCGACCCTCCGCGGACAGCCGCGCCCTCGTGCAGTCGCCGCAGAAGGGCTGCGTGACCGACGCGATCACGCCGATCTCGCCGCCGCCGTCGCGATATCGCCACCGCCTGGCCACCTCGCCCGGGTAGTTGGGGACCGCCGGCTCGAGCGGTAGCTCCGCGTCGATCGCGGCGACGATCTCCGCGGCGGGGACGACGTCGTCGAGCCGCCAGCCGTTCGAATGGCCGACGTCCATGTACTCGATGAAGCGAAGGATGTGACCTCGTTCGCGGAACAGGCGGGCCATCGGCAGGACGCTGTCCTCGTTCGCTCCACGCTTGACTACCATGTTCACCTTCACCGGGAGCCCGGCGTCCGCGGCGGCGTCGATCCCCGCGAGCACCCGCTCCACGGGGAAGTCGACGTCGTTCATAGCCGTGAAGACCTCGTCGTCGAGCGAGTCGAGGCTGACAGTCAGTCGGCGCAGGCCGGCGTCCCGGAGCGCCTGCGCCTTCTGCGGAAGGAGCGAGCCGTTCGTCGTCAGCGTCAGGTCGAGGTCGTCGATCGCGGCCAGCTTCTCGATCAGTCGCTCGAGGTCGCGTCGGACGAGCGGCTCGCCGCCTGTGATCCTGATCTTCTCGACGCCGTGCGCGACGAACGCGCGCGCAAGACGCTCGATCTCCTCGAAGCTGAGCAGCTCGCGCCGCTCCAGGAAGCGGTAGTCGCGGCCGAAGAACTCCTTCGGCATGCAGTAGACGCAGCGGAAGTTGCAGCGGTCGGTGACCGAGATGCGCAAATCCCGCAGAGGACGGCCAAAAGTGTCCGTCACCGGCATAGATTCAGGTTACCCCGCAGGGGTCGTAGCAAGCGAACCGCCGCTCGGAACCCACCTGCGACCGAGCACGCGTCGGAGTCGAGGTCGATTCCGAGGAGGCGGGCAGCGCGAAGGCCGCGCTGCCTGGCTTGAGTGCGGGCGATGGCATATGCAGCCCTACCCGAGCGCCGTTTGCTTGAGTTGCTCGAACTCTGATCTCAGTATCGTTTCGCCGCTGACGGGTTGGCATCAGTGGAGTCGCTGATTTGCCGCAACACGCTCGCCGCGAGCGATTCTCCGTGGCGCGGACTTGCAGCAAGCACTTGCGTCCAGCCGACGGCTTGGAATCACCCGCGTCTGGTGGAAGGCAACGCGTGAACAGAACGCCGAGGCTGACGCTCCCCGCCACGAGAGCCACGACGGCCAGCGCCCGTGCGTGAGCGACCGCTCGACCCACGCATCGACCCAACGTCCACCGTAACCAGCGCGGCGGGTGCGGACGTGCCGATCAGATGCGCCGCGAAATTGCCTTGGCGAAGCGGTTTGCGGCGCCCTCGCCGAAGGCCAGGTAGAGCGACGGCTCGGCGATCTCGAGCTCGAGCACCGCATCTCCCATCAGGTCGATGCGCCCGTAGAGAAGCGACACGGGCGCGCAGGCGAGTGCCGCGCCGGCGATGTCCTTCTCCGCGTCGGTGGCCTCCGCCGGGCCGAGGTCCTCGTCGAGGTAGAGCACGTCCCGGTCCCCGGCGGCGGGCAGCGGCACGCGGCGCCGGACGGCGTGCGAGTACTCGCCGTCGATGTAGACGAGCGCCTCTTCGTCCCGGTCGCCGAGGTACGGCTGGACCATCGCCGTGCGGTTCTGGGCGTGGATGCGGGCGACGAGCGCCTCGGCGGCGCCGAGCTCGTGGCCGTCGAACCGCGCCGAGCTCCGCCCACCCGCCGAGACCGCCGGCTTGACCACGAACGGACCGCCCTGCGGCCGAAGCTCGTCGCCGGGCTCGACGAACGTCGTCGGCACGACCGGCACGCCGGCGGCTGCGAGACCGGCCAGATACCGCTGCTTGTCCGTGTTCCACTCGAGGACGGGAAGCGGGTTGAGGACGCGCGGGAGCGCCGCGGCCCAGGCGAGGAAGTCGTCGCGGCGCTCGGCGTAGTCCCAGGTCGAGCGCGGGAGGACGAGGTCGTAGGAGCTCCAGTCGACCGCGGCGTCGTCCCAGACGGCGGCTTCGGAGTCGATGCCCTCCGCCGCGAGCGCGGCGATCAGCGCGGGAAAGTCCTCGTCACCGTCGGGCAGATCGGCGCACGTCGCCAGAGCGACGCGTCTCATCCGGGCATGTCAGGGGTCTGACCCCTGCGGCAGCGCAGAGGGCCAGGGGCAATTTCGGCGGCAGGCGTAACCAAGCGACGGCGGGCCGAAGTGGACATGTCAGGGGTCTGACCCTGGGCACGTCCCGAACGGCCTAGATCAGCCAGGTGCCGTTCTCCTGGACGACCTCGCCGTCCAGTTCGATCCGGCCGCCCTCCCGGAGGTCCTTGATCAGGTCCCAGTGGAGCGAGCTGACGTTCGCCCCGCCGACCTTCGGGTAGCTGGCGCCGACCGCGAGGTGAACCGTCCCGGCCATCTTCTCGTCGTAGAGGATGTTCCGCATCGGCCGCGTGATGCCGGTGTTGCAGCCGATCCCGAGCTCGCCGACGAAGCGGGCGCCCTCGTCGATGTCGAGTGCGGCCAACAGCTCGGCCTCGCCCTGCTCCGCCGATGCCTCGTCGACCCGTCCCCTGCGGAAGGTCAGCCTGATCCCCGAGACGGGCGCCGATTCGAGCTCGGTGGGGACGTCGAAGTAGATCGTCCCCTCGGCGGAGTCCTCGCGCGGCGAGAAGAAGAACTCGCCGCCGGGCATGTTCACGCGACCGTCGTCCACCTCGCCCTTGCGGTCGCGAAGCGAGAGGACGAGGTCGGTCTCGTCGCCGACGATGCGCACCCGGTCGGCGTCGTCGAACCGGGCCAGCAGCCGGCGCATCGACTCGGACTCCGCGTCCCAGTCCCGGAGGCACGCGCCGTAGAAGAAGTCCTCGAACGCCGCCAGGGGCATGCCCGCCTCCTGGGCGTACGCGTTGGTCGGGAACTGGCAGCCCACCCAGGGGATCTCGTCCGCCATCGTGCGCCGGAGGAACGGTGCCGCCGCCTTCTTCATCAGCGCTCGACGCTCGGCGCTCACCTCGGCGATCCCGCGGGTGTTGTCGGGCGCCTCGACGGTGATCCGCGCGTCCATGTGGTCGGAGGCGTAGAGATCGATCGGCGCGATCTCGCCGACCAGCTCCAGAGGCGCCTCGGAGGCCCAGGGCTCGTCGTTCGGGAAGAGCGTGAAGTTCATTCGCAGGAGCGGGTAGGCTCCGCGTTCGGCGATGAGCCGGATCAACTCCTCGACCAGGGGTCGCGCCTCCGGCTGCGTCCGGATCAGCACCTGCCACCCCGGCTGGACGTCGAGCGACCGCTCGACCAGGAGGCGGGCGTACTGCTCGACGCGCGGATCTAGAGCGCCCACGCGCCGTTCTCCTGGACGACCTCGCCGTCGAGCTCGATCCGCCCGCCGGTCCGGAGCTCCTTGACCATGTCCCAGTGCACGGCGCTCTGGTTGAGGCCGCCGACGAACGCGAGTCCCGCGCCGACCGCGAGGTGGACGGTTCCGTCGATCTTCTCGTCGAAGAGTGTGTTGTGCATGTGGCGCTGGATGCCCGGGTTGCAGCCGATCCCGAGCTCGCCGAGGCGGCGCGCGCCCTCGTCGGTGTCGAGCGCGGCGATCAGAAACTCCTCGTTCGTGCTGGCGGACGCCTCGACGACGCGGCCGCCCTCGAAGACGAGGCGTACGCCCTCGCACGATGCGCCCTGGTAGGAAGCGGGGAACTCGGAGTACTCGATCACGCCCTCTGCCGAGTCCTCGAGCGGCGACGCGAAGAACTCGCCGCCCGGCATGTTGAAGTGCGCGTCGTCGACGAGCGTCTCTCGGCCGGCGATGGAGAGCGTCAGGTCGGTGCCGGCGCCGACGATGCGCACCTCATCGGCGGCGTCGAAGCGGTCGGCGTACCGCTGCATCCGCTTGCGCTCGGCGTCCCAGTCGAGCAGGCACGCGCCGTAGACGAAGTCCTCGAACGCCGAGAGGGTCATGCCGGCCTCCTGCGCGAACGCGTCGGTGGGGTAGAGGCAGCCGACCCACGGGAAGCCCGGCGCCATCCGCCGCTGGATGAAGGGGACGTACGCCTTCCGGAGCTCCGCCCGCCGCTCCGGCGCGAGCATCGTCGCCGCGTGCGTGTTCTCGGAGCCCCAGACGATCATCCAGGCGTCGAGCTCGTCGCGGGTGCGCGCCTCGCTCGGGGCCATTGCGCCGAGCAGTTCATCGGGCGCCTCGCTTGCCCAAAGGCTGTCGAACGGCACCTGCTCCAGGTCGATGAACGAGAGGCGGACCAGCGGGTACGCGCCGCGCCGCGCGATCCGGCGGACGATTTCCTCGACTAGCGGCCGGCAGAGCGGCGTCGAGACGACCATCACCTGCCAGCCGGGCTGCACGTCGAGCGAGCGCTCGACGAGCAGGCGTGCGTACTCTTCGAGCCGCGGGTCTACGTGTGCGCCCAAACGCCGTTCTCCTGGACGACCTTGCCGTCGAGCTCGATCCGGCCGTCGGTTCGGAGCTCCTTGACCATGTCCCAGTGGATCCCGCTCGTGTTCACGCCGCCGATCTGCGGGAAACCGGTGCCGACCGCGAGGTGGATCGTCCCCTCCATCTTTTCGTCGAACAGGGTGTTCCGCATGTGCCGCTGGATCCCGGGGTTGCACCCGATTCCGAACTCGCCGAGCCGGCGCGCGCCCTCGTCGGTGTCGAGGGCGCCGAGCAGAAACTCCTCGTCGGTCGTGGCCGACGCCTCGACGATCACGCCGGCCTTGAACCGCAACCGCACGCCCTCCACCTCATGGCCGAGGTAACAGGCCGGATACTCCAGGTAGCTGATGGTCCCTTCGGCCGTGTCCTCGACCGGCGAGTAGAAGATCTCGCCGCCCGGCATGTTCGCGCCGAGCGCGTCCACCTTTCCTTCACGGCCGGCCAGGCTGAAGGTCAGGTCGGTCTCGGCGCCGACGATCCGCACCGTCTCGGCGCGGTCGAAGTGCTCGGCGATGCGTACCATCCTCTCGCGCAGCTTCTCCCAGTCGATCAGCACCGCGCCGTAGAGGAAGTCCTCGAAGGCCGGCAGCGGGAGTCCGGCGTCCTGGGCGGCCGCCGTCGTGGGGTAGTAGCAGCCGACCCAGGGCTTCTCGTCCATCAGGAACAACAGGTGTGGCTCGCGAAGAGCCGCCTGGCGCGCACTGAGCCTCTCTGCCGGGATGTCCGCGCTCGCGCGGGTGTTGTCGGGTGCCAGGATCGCCATGTACGAATCGATGTTCTCGATCTCGTGAAGCTCGATCCGGGACGGCGTTGCGATGAGCTCCATCGTCGCGTAGCGGAGAAACGGGCCGCCGAAGGGGTCGAACCCGAGGCGGACCAGCGCCCGTGCCCCCCGCCGCGCGAGCTCGCGCGAGATCTCTTCGATCAGCGGCCGGGCCGCAGGCTGCGAGCGGACGCTCACCTGCGACTCCGGCTGGGGGTTGATGCAGTCGACGAGCACGCGTGCGTATGCCTCGACCCGTGGATCCACCCGCGGGATCCTAGTCAGGCGTGGCCAGTCCGAGCCGAGCACCGACGACGGCGTCCGCGGCCCGCGCGCTCGGCGGATGGCCGGTGACGGCGTCGAGAAAGGCCTCGCGCCCAAGCGCGTGGAGTTCGCTGTCGATCTCGGTTTCGACCGTCGCCGTCCGCGGCACGTCGTGGAGGAGCGCGATCTCGCCGAACGAGTCGCCGGGCCCGAGCTCACGGCTCGGCGGGCCGTCGACGGTCACTCTCAGGCGACCTGATTCGATGATGTAGAAGCGGTCGCCGTGATCACCCTGGCGGATGACCGTGGTGCCGGCCTTCGCCGTAACGGGCTCGAGCTCCGATGCCAGCCGTTCGAGAATCGGCGCCGGCAACGGCGAGAAGATCGGTATTTGCCGCAGCAGCTCGAGCTGGGCGGGTACGTGTGACTCCGCGTCGATTATGACCAGCTCCCTCCAGGTGAGCGCGGCCAAGGTGGGAAGAAATGCTCCGGTGATGACCAACGCCCACCGTGTCCCCACCAGGTCGATCAGCAGCGGGGTCAACGCAGCGCCGAGTCCGATCGTTGCAACCAGGATCATCTGCAGTACACCGAAGACGCGGGCGAGCACGTCTGGAGGGGCGGTGCGCTGGAGCAGGGTCAGGCCGGCGACGTCGACGAGTGTGTTGCCGAGCCCGACCACGGCCAGGGCGACAAGCGCCACCCAGCTGTGGGGCCAGATTCCGATCGCAGCGAGCGGCGCGCCCCAGAGCACGATGCCGAGCCCGAAATCGGACGCGAGCCGCTTGCGCCCGATCAGAGTGAACGCGGCGAAGGCGCCGATGACGCCGCCGACGCCCATCGCCGCATTCAGCAGGCCGACGGCCGAATCACCTCGGTGCAGGAGGTCGAGCGCGGTGACGACTACGAGCACGCTGAGAGCACCCGCGAGGAGCGTCTGCGCCGCGTAGAGGCCGACCACGACGCGAAGACGGCGGTCGCGGGAGATCGCCCGGAAACCGCCGCCGGCCTCGCGCAGGAAGCCGCCTCGCGCGCCCTCCTCGACCTCCCGCTCGGTCCGAGCGACAGCCGGGCGGATCAGCGCGACCAGCACAGCTCCCCAGATGAAGGCGGCCGCCGTGACGAGCATCACGGTTCCAGGGCTCCAGAAAACGAGCAGTGCGCCACCGATCGCCGGACCCGCGAACGTTCCGACGCTTTCGATCGTGCTTCGGACGACATTCGCGGCGGTGAGCTCCTCAGGCGTCCGGGCGAGGTCCGGGAGGAGGGCGGCTTCGGCGGGCATGAATGCCGTTCCGAGGATCGCTGCGAGGCCGGCGAGCGTGTAGACGATCCACTCGGATCCACCGGCGAGCGCGACAGCCCCGGCGGAACCGATGGCCGCAGCACGACCGAGGTTCGTGACGACCATGAACGGCACGCGGGGCAGCCGGTCGGCCAGCGTCGAGGTGAACGGTGCCGAGATCGCCGCAGGGATCGCGCGAACGAGCGTGACCAGCCCCACCGCCTTGGCGCCTCCAACGTCGTAGGCGTAGACCGCGAGCGCCACGCTGTACGCCCAGAGGCCCATCACGGAGCCCATGCCGGCGAGCTGCAGCCGGCGCAGTTGCGGATTCGCGAAATTGTCCCGAAAAGCTGCCAGGGACTCGCCCAGCTGCTCGCGTGCGCGTCCCATGCAGCGGCGAGCATCGCAGCGTGACTTGGCAATTGGAAGGGATCGTGGGAAGATTTATCCCCGGTGCGGTGTCTAGTAGCGCGAACCGCATTTTTCCGCGGCACCATTCGAAGGAGGACGAATCGTGGCGGACGAGAGAGAGCAGAACACGATCGGCGAGACCGACGAGGGCGAGGACGTCGAGGCTCACCAGAACACCGTTGGCCAGAACACCGTTGGCCAGGCCGAGGACGAGGACGAGAACGACGTCGAGGGGCACATGAACAGCATTGGCCAGAACACCGTTGGCCAGAACACCGTCGGTCAGAACAACATCGGCTAGCTTCCTCGTCGAATCAAGCCAAATGAGCCCGGCGCCGCCGGGCTCATTTGTGTTCGATGACCGTTCCCAGGGCTTCGAGCAAGCCCTGCGCGCCGGGAAGTGCGTCCTCGTCCAGGTCGCCGAGCGCACGCGCGAGGCGCGCGACAACCGCGAGATCACCCTCGCCCGCGAGAGCCGCCTGCGCCTTGCGCGCCCCCTGGAGCAGGTCGAGCGCGATCGCAGCCTGCGAGGCGAAGAGCCCGAGCAGTTCCATCTCCTGGAGCGTGAAGTGCGACTGCCGGTCGAGCACCTCGAGCACGCCGAGCGCGCGCTCGTCGTGCAACAGTGGCACCGCCATCAGCCCCTGCGGCACGTAGCCCGTTCCCTCGGCGACGTCCTTCGCGAATCGCGGGTCGCGGGCGACGTCCTCGATCACGAGCGGCGTCCGCGTGGCCAGGACCCAGCCGGCGACACCCGTTCCGGCCGGGAAGCGCTGGCCGAGCAGGCTCTCCTCGCCTTCGCCGACGACGGCCTCGAAGACGAGCTCGCTCGCATCCTCGTCGAGGAGGAGGATCGAGGACGCCTTGGCCGCGAAGATCGAGCGGGCCACCTCGACGACGGAGCGGAGCAGCTCGCGGAACCGCTCCTCCGAGCCGAGGGCGGCTGCCGCGACCGCCGCATTGAGTTCGCTCATATCGTTCCTCCCACGTTCGACGAGGTCAGGTGCAGGACGCTCTTCAGCTGGAACGGTGTCAGCTCGGGATGCTTGGAGCGGATCAAGGCACAGATGCCCGTGACGTGCGGCGTCGCGAAGCTGTTTCCCGACGCGCGGAGCGTCTCTCCGCCCAGCCAGGCGACCTCGACATCGACTCCCTTTGCGAAGAACTCGACCGGCGGATTCGGGTTGTAGTAGAGGGCCGTCGGGTCGTCCTCCTCGTGGCTGCCGACGGAGATGACGGACGCGAAGCGCCACGGGTAGCTCTCGACCGGCATGTTGTGCGCCGAGGCGACGAGCACCGTCCGCTTGAAGTACGCGGAGTCGGCGAGCTCGTGCAGGACGGAGGCGTAGTCCTTCTTCGTCGTCGAGAGGCTCAGGTTGACGACGTCGAAGCCCTGCTCGATCGCGTATCGGAGGCCGAAGAGCAGGATGTTCCCGCCGCCGGTGAAGCCCGGGCCGAGCACGCGGACGCTGTGGATCTCGGCCTCAGGGGCAAGGGAACGGACGATCCCGGCGCACGCGGTGCCGTGTCCGCAGACGTCGCCGTCGACGTCCTCGGCGACGAACGCCGCTCCGTCCTCGTCCTTCGACACGGCGACGGCGCTCTCGATGTGCCCGACGAGAGGATGTGACCCGTCCACACCGCTGTCGATGATGCAGACGCGGACGCCCTTTCCCGTCGAGCCGCCCCAGGCCCATTCGCGCGTGACCTCGGCCGGCCAGCCCGAGCTGACGGCGAGGGTCTTGGCGGCCTCGGCCGGAAGGCTCCAGGCGGGGAGCTCGCTCACGGGCCGATGCTAGTCCTAGTCGGCAGACAAGCGAACGCGAAGCTCGGCGAGGAGGGCGGAGCTGGGCTCGACTCCTTCGGCGGCCACAGCGGCCTCGAGATCGTTGAGGATGCGTCGACGCAGCTCCGCGTCCGCCTCGGCGCGCGCAACGAGATCGTCCAGGGCGGCGCCGGCGGCGGGCAGTTCCTGCGCCGCCCGAACCCACCCCTCGGGTGCGGGCCGAAGAAGGCGCAGCAGCTTGCCCAGTCTCTCCTCGTCGTAGCTCATGCGTTCACTCCGCTAGACGTCCGAACCGCCCGGTTTCTTCCCGCGAGTGCGTCGTCGACCGCTTCGTCGAGCGAGAGCAGGCGTCCGGCGGCGCGGCCGGCCTCGAACTCCGGTCCGCCATCTGCCAATACCGGCGCGGCGAACTCCTCGCGCTGATGCTCCCACGCGCCGACCGGCGCTCTCGCCTCCTCTGCCTCGATCGCGCCCCACAGACGCCCCGCTCGCTCGGACTGGCTGCTCGACGCCGCGAAGCGAGCGAGCAGCGCGAGCGCATACATCACGCTCTGACGGTCGGCGAGGTGGTGGGAAAGGTGCAACCCTTCTCGTGCGCAGCGTTCCGCGGCGTCGTCCTGCCTGAGATCCAGGTCGACTCCCCCAACGTCCGAAGCGCTCGCGCTCGGAGCTCCGGCGAAACTTCCTCGCCCCTACCGATGAGCGCCGAGAGCCGCCGCACGCCTTCGAACGCATCGTTGATGACCCAGAACTGCTCCATGCCCACAGCAAGGCGAAAAGCGAGCTCGAGGTCGTGGTCGACCGCCCAGTCGATCGCCGCGCGGATGTTCTCGAGCTCAGGCCGGACGATCTCCGGGCGCTCCGGCCCCATGCTCTCCGCCGAGAGGTTGGCCGACTGGGCGATGCCCAGGAAGTATCCAGCGTGGCGTCGGCGCAGCGCGTCCTCGCGACCGGAGGCGGCGAGGCGCTCGACCGCATAGTCGCGAATCGTCTGGAGCATCCAGAACCGGTCGTCGGTGTACCGAACGAGGCTCTTTTCGACGAGCGATTGGATCATGTCCAGGTCGGCCTCGCAGACCTGCTCCGCCGTCTCGAGCGTGCATCCCCCGGAGAACACGCCCAGCCCCGCGAACAGGTGTTGCTCGTCGGCATCGAGCAGGTCGTGCGACCACTCGATCGTGGCGCGCAGCGTCGCCTGCCGCTCCTCGGCGTCGCGGCCGCCCTTGAAGAGGTCGAGACGGTCGCCGAGGCGGTCGAGGATCTGTTCGGGCGACAGCGCCTTCGTCCGGGCTGCGGCGAGCTCGAGCGCGAGCGGCATGTTGTCGAGGCGCCGGCAGAGCTCCTCGATCGGCGGTGCCGGGGAGAGCTGGGCGCGAAGGCAGAAGAGCTCGACGGCGTCGGGGTCGGCGAGCGGCAGCACCTCGTACTCGGCCTCCCCGCGGACCCGGAGCAGCTCGCGGGACGCGACGAGCACCTTCAGGTTGGCGCAGGATTCGACGAAACCGGCGAGCTCGGGAGCTGCCGCGACGACCTGCTCGAGGTTGTCGAGCAGGAGGAGCAGCTCCCGCTCGCCGACGTGCGCCTCCAGGTCCCCTTTCACCCCGAGCGTCTCCGCCACCGTCGGGAGCACTGCGCCGTGGTCGCGGACGGTGGCGAGCCCGACCCAGAAGACGCCGCTCCTGAACTCGCCGACCAGGTCGAGCGCTGCTTCGATCGCGAGGCGCGTCTTGCCTGACCCGCCGGGGCCGGTGAGGGTGACGAGCCGGCGCTCGCGCAGGAGCGAGGCCACCTCGGCGACCTCCCGTTCGCGTCCGATGAGGCGGGAGGTGGGACGGGGCAGGTTGGTGTTCGAGATCGTTTTCAGGGGCGGGAAGGCCCCGTCACCGAGTTGATAGATCCAGACCGGCTCGTCGAAGTCCTTCAGCCGGTGCTCTCCGAGGTCCCGCAGCCTGCGGTCGAGCAGATCGGCAGTCGCCTTCGAGAGCACCACTTGACCGCCGTGTGCGGCCGCGGCCACGCGGGCGGCGAAGGTGGACGTCCAGACCGAAGTAGCCCTCCTCGCTCCGGCCGGGGATCCCGGTATGCAGTCCCATACGCACGCGGATCGGCCCCTGGGCGAGCGCCGCGTGCCCGTCGGCTGCGGCGGCGATCGCCTCGCGCGCATCGGGAAAAACGAAGAAGAAAGCATCCCCTGGGTGTCGACCTCGACTCCGCCTCGCCCCTTGAACGCCTCGCGCACGGCGCGCCGGTGGGCGTTCAGCGCGTCGCCGTACCCCTCGCCGAGCTCACGCAGGAGGCGCGTCGAGCCCTCGATGTCGGTGAAAGAGGAGGGTTACGGTCCCCGTCGGGAGGCCGCTCATGCCTCGAGCCGCCGGCGGAGTCGGGCGAGGCAGCGGGAGATGCGGCTCGCGATCGTGCCGGACGGGATCCCGAGCTCCTCGCCGATGGTCCGGTAGCTCTCGTCTCGGCAGAAGAAGCGGTCGAGGACGTCCCGGCACTCCTCCGGCAGCTCCTCGAGTGCCTCGCGGACGGCGAACGCCTCGTCGAGCTCCTCGATGGTTCCCTCGATGCCGGCCGGTTCGAGGTCGGTCGGTTCCTCACGCTTGCCTCGTGCGATCCGGTCGAGGCAGACCCGCCGGGTCAGCTGCGCGATCCAGGGGCGAAGCGCCTCTGGGTTCCGGAGTGAGCCCAGCCGGCCGTAGACCCGGACGAAGACGTCCTGGAAGGCATCCTCGGCGTCGGCGCCCTGGAGCCGATAGCCCTGCGAGCAGATCGCGAACACATAGCGCGAATAGC
This sequence comes from uncultured Actinomycetes bacterium, assembly GCA_963775695.1. Taxonomy (GTDB): domain Bacteria; phylum Actinomycetota; class Thermoleophilia; order Gaiellales; family Gaiellaceae; genus DATBLE01. The sequence continues at coordinate 56,892 of CAVZJU010000010.1, forward strand.
TCTGGACGAGGTCGTTCCAGGCGTCCTGGTCACCAGCCAGGCACCGCGCGACCAGTTCCTCGTCCCCGGGCATCGCAGGGATCAAATACGAGTCAGACGCCCGCGTCGAGCGCCCGGGAGGCGGAGTACCGCGCGTCGTCGGCGACCCGGAGCGCCTGCAGCAACCGGGGATCGTCGGGCTTCACGGTCAGGTTCGCGCGAACGAGGTGGGCGGCCGCGGCCGATGCCCCGGCGGCGAGCGCGGCTGCGCCTGCGGCGTCGGCGCGGACGAGGCCGTCGCAGCGCTCGGCCACGAGTGCCGCGAGCGAGGCGACGTCCGACGACGCCTCGGCGATCTCCAGCGGCAGCGCCGCCGCCCGCTGCATGTGCGGCTCGAGCTCGGCTGCCGGCGTCGCCAGGGCGACGAGCGCGGCGGCGAAGACATCCGCGTCGGCCTCGGCGAGTACCTCGAGCCGGTCGGCGAGCGCGTTCGCCTGGGCGACGACGCCGGGCGCGTCGGCCCACGACTCGCGCGACGCTCGAGCGACGTCCGAGACCAGCCGCGCGGCGGACGCGGCAGTGCGGCCTGCGGCGAAACCGGCTCCGCGAATGGGGTCGTGCGGTTGATTTGACATTGGGCGACTTAGATTTTATCCTGTTCAAAACTCATATCGGCGAAGGAGATGTACGCACTATGGCAAAGGTAATCGGAATCGACCTCGGCACGACCAACTCGTGCATGGCCGTGATCGAGGGTGGCGAGCCGACGGTGATCCCGAACGCGGAGGGCGGACGCACGACGCCGTCCGTGGTTGCGTTCACGAAGGACGGCCATCGGCTCGTCGGGACACCGGCGAAGCGCCAGCAGGTGACCAACCCGCAGAACACCGTCTTCTCGATCAAGCGCTTCATGGGGCGGAAGTTCGACGAGGTCTCCGAGGAGATGAAGATCGTCCCGTACGAGGTCGTCAAGGGCCCGAACGACGACGTGCGCGTGAGGGCAGGTGACCAGGAGTATGCACCGCCGGAGCTCTCGGCGATGATCCTCCAGAAGCTGAAGACGGACGCCGAGTCGTATCTCGGCGAGCAGGTCGCCGACGCGGTGATCACCGTCCCGGCGTACTTCAACAACGCGCAGCGCGAGGCGACCAAGGACGCCGGCACGATTGCCGGTCTCAACGTCCTGCGCATCGTCAACGAGCCGACCGCGGCCGCGCTCGCGTACGGGCTCGACAAGGAGGGCGCCGACCAGACGATCCTCGTGTTCGATCTCGGCGGCGGCACGTTCGACGTGTCGATCCTCGAGCTCGGCGAGGGCGTTTTCGAGGTCAAGGCCACCTCGGGCGACAACCACCTGGGCGGCGACAACTTCGACAAGGCGATCGTCGACTGGATGGTCGCCGAGTTCAAGAAGGACCAGGGCATCGACCTGTCCACGGACCGGATGGCTCTCCAGCGCCTGTACGAAGCGGCTGAGAAGGCCAAGATCGAGCTGTCCTCGACGATGACGACGCAGATCAACCTGCCGTTCGTCACCGCCACCCCGGAAGGGCCGAAGCACCTCGACCTTCAGCTCACGCGGGCGAAACTGAACGAGCTCAGCCACGAGCTGCTGGAGCGGACGGTCGGCCCGACGAAGCGCGTGCTCGAGGACGCCGGGCTCGACCCCTCCAAGATCGACCACGTCGTCCTCGTCGGCGGCATGACCCGCATGCCCGCCGTGCAGGACAAGGTCGAGGAGATCGTCGGCAAGGAGCCGCACAAGGGCGTCAACCCCGACGAGGTCGTCGCCGTCGGCGCTGCCATCCAGGCCGGTGTCCTCAGAGGCGAGGTCAAGGACGTGCTGCTCCTCGACGTCACCCCGCTCTCGCTTGGCATCGAGACGAAGGGCGGCGTGTTCACGAAGCTGATCGACCGGAACACGACGATCCCGACGAAGAAGTCGGAGATCTTCTCGACGGCCGAGGACAATCAGCCGTCCGTGGAGGTGCACGTGCTCCAGGGCGAGTCGGAGATGGCCGCCTACAACAAGACGCTCGGCAAGTTCCAGCTCGTCGGCATCCCGCCGGCGCCGCGCGGCATGCCGCAGGTCGAGGTCGCGTTCGACATCGACGCGAACGGGATCATCCACGTCACCGCCAAGGACCTCGGCACCGGGAACGAGCAGCAGATCAAGATCGAGGGCGGCTCGGGCCTGAGGGCGGAGGAGGTCGAGCAGATGATCAAGGACGCCGAGGCACACGCCGGCGAGGCGCACAGGCTGCGCGAGCTCGCCGACGCGAAGAACAATGCCGAGGCGCTCGCATACGCGACCGAGAAGAGCCTCAAGGAGCACCGCGAGTCGCTCGACGAGGCCGAGGCCTCGACGATCGAGGGCCGGATCATGGAGCTGCGCACGGCACTCGACGGCGACGACCTCGCCGAGATCCGTGCGAAGACCGACGCGCTGCAGGAGGCCTCGCACAAGCTGGCCGAGGCCGTGTACGCGCAGGCGACCGCCGCCCAGACGGCGGCGTCCGGCGGCGGCAACGGCGCCGAGCCCTCCGACGACGAGGTGATCGAGGACGCCGAGGTCGTCGACGAGGAGGCTCCGACTTCGTGACCGAGCCGGAGCGGATCGACGCCGCGGACGTAGGGACAGATTCCGAAGCTTTCGAATCGGGGTCCGTCCCTGACGACACGGTCGAGGAGCTGACGCGGCAACGCGACGAGTACCTCGACTCGCTCCGGCGGCTGAAGGCGGAGTTCGACAACTTCCGCAAGCGAACCGCGCGGGACAGCGCGGCCCAGTCGGCGCGGGCGAGCGAGGCGCTCGTCAAGGAGCTGCTGCCCGTGCTGGACGACCTCGAGCGGGCGCTCGTCGCCGCGGAGGAGCGCTCAGCTTGCATCGCCGCCGGGCAAAGCCCGGCGTCGAGCACGCCCGAAGAGCTGGAGGCGAAGCTCGAGGACGGAGTGCGCCTCGTCCACCGGGCCCTGGCCGACGTGCTCGCCCGAACCGGCCTGGCCGAGATCGAGACCGATGGCTCCTTCGATCCCCACGTCCACGAGGCGCTGCTGGCGCAGCCCGTCGAAGGGGTGGAGCCGGGCTCGGTCGTCGAGGTCCTCCAGAAGGGCTACCGCCTCGGCGACCGCGTTCTGCGGCCCGCCCGGGTGGTGGTCGCCGAGTGAGCCGGTCGCTCTACGAAACGCTCGGCGTCGCCAAGAACGCCCCGGCCGACGAGATCAAGAAGGCGTACCGCAAGCTCGCGCGCCAGCACCACCCGGATGCGAACCCGGACGACCGCGAGGCCGAGGAGCGGTTCAAGGAGGTCCAGAACGCGTACGACGTGCTCTCCGACTCCGAGAAGCGCAAGCAGTACGACGCGTACGGCTCGACGAACGGCCGGCCGGGGCCGGGAGGCGGGTTCAACTGGAACGCGTCCGAGGGCTTCGACTTGGGGAACCTCGGTGACCTCGGCGACATCCTCGGCGGGATGTTCGGCGGCGGCGTGCGCGGTGCGCGGGCCGAGCCACGAGGCCAGCGCGGCAACGACGTCGAGGTGCAGGTGACCCTGTCGTTCGAGGACGCGCTCAGCGGCGTCGAGACGAAGATCCCGGTCACGCTCGAGGTCGCCTGCCACACCTGCCACGGCTCGGGGGCGAAACCCGGCACGGCGCCGATCATCTGTCCGCAGTGTGGCGGCCGGGGTGTCGTGGCCGAGAGCCAGGGCTTCTTCTCGCTCTCACAGCCGTGCCCGCGCTGCCGCGGCAACGGCACGGTGATCGAGGATCCGTGCCCGACCTGCCGCGGCACGGGCAGAGAGCGGCGGACCAAGCGCTACACGGTGAAGATCCCGGCCGGCGTCAAGGACGGCACGCGGATCCGCCTGAAGGGCAAGGGCGAGGCAGGCTGGGGAGGCGCTCCTGCCGGCGACCTCTACGTGGTCACCCGTGTCGAGCCCTCGAAGGTCTTCCACCGGCGAGGCGATGACCTCCTGGTCGACGTGCACGTTCCGTTCGCGGACGCTGCGCTCGGCACGACGACGACCGTGCCGACGCCGCTGGGCGGCCACGTCTCGGTAAAGATCCCGGCCGGCTCCCAGGACGGCAAGCTGCTTCGGCTCCGCGGCAAGGGAGCGCCGCAGCTGAAGGGCTCCGGCCGCGGCGATCTGATCGCGCGCGTCCGGATCGACGTCCCGAAGAAGCTCTCAAAGAAGGAGCGCGAGCTGCTCGAGGAGCTCAAGAAGGTGGGGACGTAGTGGCGAAGCACGACGAGCTGCTCCAGCAGGGCCCGCAGGAGGCGCCGGAACCCGAGACCGCGGAGCAGCGAAGCAAGCGCACCGGCTGGGGTGCGGCCGGCGGCGGCATCCTCGGGGGGAGCGCTGTCCTCGCGAAGGTCGGCGTGCTCGGCAAGGTCTTCGCCTGGGTGTTCGCGTGGCATTTCGCGATCAACGGCTGGCGCGCCGCAGGCTGGATCGGACTCGCGATCGTGGTCGCGGCGATCGCTGCGTTCATGCTGGTCCGTTCACGGAGGCATGCCTGATGGCGACGAACGACTACCAGCGTCCGCGCTACATGATCTCGGTCGCCGCCGAGCTCGTCGGCATGCACCCGCAGACGCTCCGGATCTACGAGAACAAGGGGCTCGTGCGGCCCGGACGGACTCCGGGCGGCACCCGGCTCTACTCCGACCACGACCTCGACCGCCTGCGGCTGGTCCAGCGGTTGACGACCGAGCTCGGGCTCAACCTGGCCGGAGTCGCGCGCGTGATCGCGCTGGAGGATGAGCTCGCCCAGATGCGCGCGCGCTTCGACCGGCTGGAAGCGGAAATGCGACAGGCGATCGAACACGTTCATCGCCAGTACCGGCGCGACCTCGTGCTCTACCGCGAGGGTTCGCCTTTGCCCGTGAGGAGAACAACCTGATGGACTTCAACAAGCTGACGATCAAGTCGCAGGAGGCGGTCGTCGCCGCGCAGGAGCGGGCGCGCCGCAACGGCAACCCGGAGCTCTACCCCGAGCACCTGCTGCTCGCCCTGCTCGACCAGGACTTGCCCCGTGCCCTGGTGCCGGACGCGGACGCTCTACGTGCGGAGGCGGAAGCGAAGCTGGCGCAGCGGCCGCGCACGGAGGGCATGGCGCAGCAGCCCGGCGCGTCCGCCGCCTTCTCGAAGGTGCTCGACGGCGCCTTCGACGAGGCGCGGAAGCTGGAGGACGACTACGTCTCCACCGAGCACCTGCTGCTCGCACTCGACGCGGTCCCGCGCGACCAGCTCCTCGCGAAGATCGCCGAGGTACGGGGCGGCCAGCGCGTGACGTCGCATGACCCCGAGGGCACCTACCAGGCCCTCGAGAAGTTCGGCCGCGACCTGACCGCGCTGGCGGAGAGCGGCAAGCTCGACCCGGTGATCGGCCGCGACGAGGAGATCCGGCGCGTGATCCAGGTGCTGTCCCGGCGGACGAAGAACAACCCGGTGCTGATCGGCGACCCCGGCGTCGGCAAGACGGCGATCGTCGAGGGGCTCGCGCAGCGCATCGTCGCCGGCGACGTGCCCGAGGGGCTGAAGGGCAAGCGCGTCTGGGCCCTCGACATCGGTTCGCTGCTCGCCGGGTCGAAGTATCGCGGCGAGTTCGAGGAACGGCTGAAGGCGGTTCTCACGGAGATCGAGTCCGCCGCGGGCGAGATCGTCCTCTTCATCGACGAGCTGCACACGATCGTCGGTGCCGGCGCGGCCGAGGGCGCCGTCGACGCCGCCAACATGCTCAAGCCGATGCTCGCCCGGGGCGAGCTGCGCTGCATCGGCGCCACCACGCTCGACGAATACCGCAAGCACATCGAGAAGGACGCCGCGCTCGAGCGGCGTTTCCAGCCGGTGTTCGTCGGCGAGCCGTCGGTGTCGGACACGATCGCCATCCTGCGCGGCCTGAAGGAGCGCTACGAGGCCCACCACGGCGTCGCCATCCGCGACGCAGCCCTGGTCGCGGCCGCGGTGCTCTCCGACCGCTACATCTCCGACCGGCAGCTGCCCGACAAGGCGATCGACCTGATCGACGAGGCGGCTTCGCGGCTCCGGATGGAGATCGACTCCTCGCCGCTCGAGCTCGACGAGGCCGAGCGGCGCGTCCGCCAGCTCGAGATCGAGCTCGCGGCGATGGCGAAGGAGAAGAACGACGTGCGCGAGCCGGTCGAGCGCGAGCTGGCCGAGGCAAAGGCCCGCCGCGACGAGCTGGCCGCGCGCTGGGCGAAGGAGAAGGAGGCGCTCGAGCGCGTCAGCCAGATCAAGCGGCGCATCGACGAGCTGAAGGTCGAGGCGGAGCGGGCCGAGCGCCAGGGCGAGCTCCAGCGGGTGGCCGAGATCCGCTACGGCGAGCTGCCCGCGCTTGAGCAGGAGCTCGAGGCCAGGGCCCACCCGGAGGCTGAGCCCATGGTCAAGGAGGAGGTCGACGAGGACGACGTCGCCGCCGTGGTCGCGCGCTGGACCGGTGTCCCGGTCGAGCGGCTGCTCGAGGGCGAGACCGAGAAGCTGATCCACATGGAGGAGCGCCTCCACGAACGGGTGGTGGGCCAGGACGACGCCGTTGCGGCCGTCGCGAACGCACTGCGGCGCGCCCGCACCGGCCTCCAGGATCCCAACAGGCCGATCGGATCGTTCATCTTTCTCGGGCCGACCGGCGTGGGGAAGACCGAGCTCGCGCGGGCGCTGGCCGAGTTCATGTTCGACGACGAGCGCGCCATGGTCCGGCTGGACATGTCCGAGTACCAGGAGCGGCACACGGTCGCGCGGCTCGTCGGCGCTCCGCCCGGCTACGTCGGCTACGAGGAGGGCGGCCAGCTCACCGAGGCCGTCCGGCGCCGACCCTATTCCGTCGTGCTGCTCGACGAGATCGAGAAGGCGAGCGCCGAGGTCTTCGACGTGCTCCTCCAGATCCTGGACGACGGCCGGCTGACCGACGGCCAGGGCCGCACGGTCGACTTCCGGAACACGGTGATCGTGATGACCTCGAACGTCCGCTCGACCGAGGCGCTGCGCGAGTACTTCCGGCCCGAGTTCCTGAACCGGATCGACGAGGTCGTCGAGTTTCATCCGCTCAGCCGCGAGCAGATCGGCGAGATCGTCGAGCTGCAGCTGCGGCGCCTACGCGAGCGGCTCGCGGACCGTGGACTGTCCCTCGAGCTGACCGACGAGGCGAAGGAGCTCGTCGCCGAGGCGGGGTGGGATCCGACCTACGGCGCCCGTCCGCTCAAGCGCGCGCTGCAGCGGCTCGTCGAGAACCCGCTGGCCATGCGCCTGCTCGAGGGCGACTTCGCCGAAGGCGACACGGTGCTGATCGACGCCCGCGACGGCGAGCTCGTCTTCGAGAAGGCGGTGGCCGTAGCGGCCGCCGCCTGAGTCGGCGCTACGGCTCGGCGTCGGCCAGGAAATCGGCGCCCGCCTGCTCGGGCGGCGCACCGTAGATGAAGACGACGACCTCCTCGTCGCCGTCGTTCCGCAGTTGCAGCGGCGTGCCGGGCTCGACCGAGACGACGCTCTCCGGCGGCAACTCGACCCGCTCGGCCGGGTCGCCGAGGTGCATGGTCAGCGTCCCCGCCAGCACGACGAAGACCTCCTCCTGGGCGTGGTCGGCGTGGCGCCGGCCGCGGCTTCCCGGCGGATAGCGCCAGAGCCGCGCACGCGACTGCTGCAACCCGGCGGCGGTGGTGACATCGGCAGCGCGGCGGGCCGGGTCGCCCTCCCGTCCCTCCGACGGCGTGCGCTCCTCGTACGCGTGGTCCTGGCCAAGGACGACGTGGTAGTCCATCCCCCGGATGATTGCACGCTACGCTCGCCCGGTGTCTCTCGCGGCGCTCTCGGACGTCAGTCCCGGCCAGTTCATCCTCGCCGTCCTCCTCGCAGCCGCGCTCTCGATGTGGGTCTACTGGCACGCGAGCAGGCACGGCAGCCGGCACGCGACCGCGTGGGGCGTGCTGACGTTCCTGTTCGTCGGGCTGTTCCTGCCTCTCTACTTCCTCCACTATTTCCTGACCAGACGGCGCTTCTGACATGCCCCGTACCGCCAGCAAGAGGCGCCGGCCACCGCGGCAGCCGCAGCCGCTCCCGCCCCCGCTGCCGCCCGAGGAGCGCTCGGTCGGACAGCTCGTGGCGGAGACGATCCGCTTCTACCAGCACCATTTCTTCCAGACGCTCCCGCTGGGCCTGTCGGTTGCGGCGCTGACGCAGCTGACGGTCGCCTTCGGCCACCGGCGGGTCGAGCCGCGTGGTCATCCGCCGCCGCGCGACTTCGACACGCCGACCTCGCTGCTCGGAGGAGGGATCGAGGTGACCATCCTGCTCGGGGCGCTGTTGCTGACCGCGTCGTACATCGTCGCGATCGTCCTCGTGACCGGGAAACGGCCCGCCGGCCGCGCGCTGGCGATCGCCTACGGGCTGGGCGTCCTCGTCTTCCTGCCGGTGCCGTTGCTGGCACAGCTGCTCGTCCTGCCCGCCGTCGCGTACCTGGCGCTCGTCGGCTGGGTCGTCCCGGCCGCGCTCGTGGAGAGCAGGGGCGCTGCGGACAGCTTCCGCCGCTCGTACCGGCTGGCGCGGGTCGACTTCGTCCACGCGCTCGGCGGTCTGGCGACGCTCGTGATCGTCTTCTACGTCGTGCGGCTGATGCTGGCGCTGCTGCTCCGGAACGGGGGCGAAGCGACCGAGCGCGCGGCCGCCCTGCTCGCCGACCTCGTGCTCTCGCCGATGCTGTTCGTCGGGTCGGCGATCCTCTACCTGGATCAGGCAGCCCGTGTCCGGGTGAAATCGCGTCGGGGTCAGGATTGATCCTGGCCCCGACACTGCTTCTATAAGCTCGAGGCCCCGACCCAGGAGGCGTGATGCCGAAGTACGTGATGCTGACGACGCTGACGGCAAAAGGGGTGCAGACCTTGCAGGCCAATCCCGAGCGCCTCAAGGAGGTCAACCGGGACGTCGAGGAGCTGGGCGCGAAGGTGCTGCACCAGTGGGGGATGATCGGCGCGTACGACTTCCTGAACATCGTCGAGGCGCCCGACGCGGAAACGGTCGCCAAGGTCTCGGTCGCGCTCGGCGCGCGCGGGAGCGCGAAGCTCCAGACGTTCGAGCTGATCGAGATCGACAGCCTGCTCGATCAGCTCTCTTCTTGATCGTCTTCCTCGCCCGACATGCCGAGTCGGTGCTGAACCTGGAAGGCCGCGTGAACGGCGATCCGTCCGTGCCCGCTGCGCTCACCGAACGCGGTCGCGACGAGGCGAGGCTGCTCGGTGCCCAGCTCGCGAACACCGGGCTCGACCTCTGCGTCCACACTCGGTTCCCGCGCACGCGGGAGACTGCCGAGCTGGCGCTCGGCGACCGGCAGGTGCCGGTCGAGGTCGAGCCCCGGCTCGACGACATCCAGGTCGGCGAGCTCGACGGCGAACCGCTCGCCCGCTACCGCGAGGTGAAGCGGCGGCTGGGCCGCAAGCAGCCGTTCCCCGGCGGCGAGAGCCTCGACGCCGCCGCGCTCCGCTACGCAGAGGCCTTCGACGGTCTTGCCGGGTTGGATGCGGAACGCGTCCTCGTCGTCTGTCACGAGATTCCCGTTCGGTACGTGCTGAACGCAGCCGCCGGCGCGGGCCATCTCGACGGGCCGCCGTTCCATGACATCGCCAACGCGACTCCGTTCGCGTTCGACGGGCGGGTGCTCGCCCGTGCGGCCGCGCGGATCCGCGCGCTGGCGGCCTAGTACGATCGCGGCGTGGACCAGAACCGGCGCAGCCGGATGCGCAGCTTCCTGATCGGCGGCCTGGTCGGCGCCTCGGCCGCGCTCGCAGCCGCGCGACGCCGCCGCGCCGCGCCGCGGCGCACGCCGGTCGGCCTCGCAGCCTTCGAAGACGCCCCGTGCTACGAGGAGACTCTCGAGAGGGAGCGCACGATCACCCGTACCTGAGCGCGGTGGACGGTGTCGTAGTTGATGTCAGCGTCGCCCATCCCGAGCGACTTCCCGATCAGCTCGGCCTTGCGGGCGTCCTCGAGGTAGTGGGCGACCGTGATCGTCGGCTTGCGCGTGCGGATGATCAGGAACGGCCCGAACGCGCGGGCTTCGAACTCGCCGCGCGGGAACGGCAGGCGCCGCTCGATCCTCGTCCGCTTCACGGCGTTGTTGTTGTCGCCGGCGTCGAACGCCCAGACGCCGCGGCCGAGCGGCTTGCCGGTCTCATCGAGGGTCTCGAGCGCCAGCTTGGGATCTGCACGGGGCACGACCGTCCGTGACACCGCGTCTCGATGCTTCTCCCAGGCCGCGAGGTAGACGGGTTCGTAGGCGAAGAGCACGTCGTCGGGCCGTGAGGTCGCGCCGAGCCACTCGGCGGCCGCGCGGCGGGCGTCGACGCGGACCGGATTCTCGCGGTCGAACAGGGCCGGAGTCTTGTGCCAGGCCCAGGCGATCTCGGCGGGGACGATCGCCAGCACGACCAAACCGGCGAGCAGAGGGCCGAAGCGGCCGGCCGAGCGCGAGGCCGCGACGATCCCGCTCGCGGCTGCCAGGGCGAAGAACGGCAGTACGAAGATCAGGTGGCGCGACTCGGGCGCCGAGTTGCCGCCGAACCGACCGACGAGGAAGAAGGCCGTCGGCGTGATTACGACACAGCCGGTCAAGAGCGCGCTGCGTGGCCGTCTCCGCGCCTGCCAGAACAGGCCGTACACCGCGAACGCGAGCACGATCACGAGGACGCCGGCGTAGCCGGCCGAGGCGTCGCCGGCGACGTGCCAGAGGTACGCGAACACCTCCCGAGGCGTGCGCAGCTTGCCGCCGCCGCCGCCCACACCGACCTCCAGACGATTGGCGAGCACGACGCTGCTGCGCCAGAGCGGGACCGCGAGGAGGAGCACGACACCGAAGGCGACGACCGCCTGGCGGAGCCTGCTGCGGGTGACGAGGACGTAGAGCGCCTGGGAGCCGAGCACGAGCGCGCCGTACGGGTGCGACCCGATGGTGAGCAGCATGACGGCGGCCCAGAGGGTCCAGGCCCGCGCCCCGCCTCGTTCGATCGCGCGCAGCAGGGCGAGGTACGAGAGCGTCGAGAGGAAGAGGAAGAGGCTGTACATGCGTGCGTAGATGCCGTGGAAGAGGAGGATCCAGCTGGCTGCCGCGAGCACGCACGCGGCCAGTGCCGACCCGCGACCTGCAAGCCGGTTGCCGAGCACGGCGATCGCGGGGATGCTCGCCACCGCGAACAGCGCGGAGAAGAAGCGCATGGTCTCGAGGCCGCCTCCGGCATGCGCCACCACCCACGCGAGCAGGAAGTGCAGCGGGGCGCCGCCACGCTTGCCGAGGACGATGTCGAAGAGGCCGCCGATCGGTTGCCGGCCGACGAACAGCGGCAGTGTCTCGTCCTCGTGCGGCGGCCAGCCCGACAGCTGGACCAGGAGGAACACCGCGACGGCCGCCGTGCAGGCCGTGACTCCCGCGACGAACAGCCTGCGGTCGAGCTCTCCCGAGGCGTGTCGCAGGCGGGGAAGCGCCGGCGCCGCGGCGTCGATCGTGGTCGCGCTCTCGTTCATCGAATCCGGCCGAACCTTACGCGCGCAAAAAGGCCAGGGATGACCCTGGTAGCCTTGATCGGCTGTGCCTATCTACGAGTTTCGCTGTCCGAACGGGCATCTCTTCGAGGTATTCCACCGAATCACGGATCCCGATCCCGCGATCTGCGAGGTGTGCGGTGCGGCACCCCTGACCAAGGTGCTCCACCCGGTTCCGATCCATTTCAAGGGATCGGGCTTCTACTCGACCGACTACGGCCGCGGGTCGCGCAAGCGGGACGCGTCCGAGGGGGACGGCACGGCGAAGAAGGACGACTCGAAGGCCGACAAGGCCGACACCGCCGCGAAACCGGAGAAGAAGGCCGCCGCCAGCGAGGGCTGACGGCGGGATCGCATGGGGTGGGCGTGGTGAAACGGTGGCGCGGGCGGATCGGTGCCGTGCTCGTCAGCTTGCTCGTCGCGGGGGTCATCGCGTCGGGGGCGACGGCCACGCCTGCGGCCGGGCAGGCCCCGCGCCTCCAGCAAGCCTGGGTGCCGCCCGTCTTCGCGCCGCACGGTCTGCTCCGGGCGGACAAGGCCGGGCTGCGGCCGAGCAGCGTCGATCGGGTCGTCCGCGGTTCGTGGTGGGGTGGGCCGTCGGTCGCTTCGACGGGCGAGACGGTCACCGTCTATCTGTCCGATGCATTTCCGCAGGACGAGTCGGCGAGGGCGACCTGGGTGAACTTCTTCGCCTGGCTGCACCACGGATCCGAACTCCCGAGCCTCACCGTCTACGTCGCCCTGGTGTCCGAGGTGCAGTCGTTCTGCGGGCCAGAGGCGGGCGGCTGCTACAGCCCCGCCACGAGGATCCTTGTCATCCCGGGCGACCTCGATCCGGGCGTCGAATTCGACATCGCCGCGCACGAGTACGGACACCACGTCGCCGCGAGCCGGCGGAACGATCCCTGGGATCCGAACGGCTACGGGCCGAAGCGGTGGGCAACCTACGCGGGCGTCTGCACGCGCGCCGCGGCCGGGACGGCCTTCCCGGGCGACGAAGGCGCGCACTACCGGCTCAATACGGGCGAGGCGTTCGCCGAGGCGTACCGCGCGCTCGAGGAGTCTCGGGGCGTCTACCCCTGGGCGCACCTCCCCCTGGTCGTCGACGCGAGCTTCGCTCCGGACGCCGGCGCCATGGCGGCGGCGCTCGCGGACGTGCAACAGCCGTGGGCCGCTCCTTCGTCGACGACTTTTGACGGTCGCTTCACCGCCCCGGCAGTCGGCCTCAACGCGACCGTCGGCCCGACGCTGACGCTGAAGACGGCCGCGGCCGCGCCGGTCAAGATCATCTCGCCGGGGCCGTACGCGTTGGTCGTCCGCGACCTCTCCAAGCAGGACAATTTCCACCTCAGCGGCCCCGGAGTCGACCGCAGGACGGGCGTGCTCGCGCAAGGCCGGGTCAGCTGGACGCTGGCCCTCAGGCCCGGTGTCTACCGCTACCGCTCCGATGTCCACCCGGCGCTGCGGGGATCGTTCAGGGTCTCGAGCGCCGCCGCGGCGAGGGCCTTCGCGCCGGTCGAGCGCACGATCGCGACCGGGCTGGACGGCACCGTCCAGGCCACGGTCTCCGGCAGCGCCAACGCCACGCTCCAGCTCCTGGACCCGTCGAGCGGCCGGGTCCTCGCCCCGGCGGCGCCCGGCACGGTCTCGGCGACTGCCTGCGGGCAGCGCTCGTTGCTCCTGCGCGTCGCGGCGAAGCAGGCCGGCACCTTCCGCGTGGTCGCCAGCGCACCCTGAGCTGAGGGCCGGTCAGCGCACGCCGAGCGTCTGGTTCCCGGTGACGCAGCCCGGGCCGAACGCTCCCGAGCCGGGCACCGGCGGCTGCGGCGCCGACGCGCCGGTGAACTCCTGGATCACGCTGAAGTTCTCCTCGACCGAGCGGATCTCGCCGCCGATGGCCTCGCCGCCGAGCCGGCAGTGGAGCGTCGATCCACTGCTCGAACGGAACTTCGACCAGCCGAGCGAGAGAAACGAGTGCGTCGACAGGTCGGTCGTGACCGGCGCCAGCAGGTCGCCGCCGATGAACGGGAGCTTCACGAGCGTGCCGAAGCTCGTCAGCTTCCCGGCCACCGCGTTCAGCACCTGCTGGTTGCGCTCGGCACGCGCAAAATCCGTGTCCGAGGGGTCGAGCGCGTTCTTGCGGACCCGGGAGTAGATCAGCGCGCGGTGGCCGTCCATGTGCTGCTTCCCCTTGGCGAAGCGCCAGCCGGGCCAGCGTGCGCACCGCTCCTCGGTCGCATAGGGGCAGTCGAACTTGGAGACGATGGGCTTGGCGACCGTGATGTCGATTCCGCCGAGCTTGTCGATGAGGTCCTCGAATTGGCTGAAGTCGACGACTGCGACGTGGTTCACCGGCAGACCGGTCAACTTCTTGACGGTCAGCACCGCCAGCCGCGGCCCGCCGAGCTGCATCGCCGCGTTGATCTTGGAGTTGCCGTACCCCGGGATCTCGACGACGAGATCGCGCGGAATCGACAGGTACGCGATGCGGTGCCGGCTCGTGTCGACGCGCACCAGCGTGATCGAGTCGCTGCGGTTCGCCGACTCGCGGCCGCTGAGCTGGGCGTGGTCGGTCCCGAGCAGGAGGATGTTCGTGGCGTTGCCGTGCTGCTGGTCGAGCATCTGCTCGACGCGCGGGCTGAGCCGCTTGTTCGCGGCGGAGACCCCGTCCCGGAACTGGAAGTAGCTGACCAGCGCCCAGACGAGGACCAGCAGCAGGAACGCGCCGATCAGCGCCGGGATCCACCGCAGCCAGCGGCGGGACGGCCGGAGGTTGACACGCGGCCGGCGGAAGCCCGGGCGCTCGGGCCTTGCCGCCGGGACCTTGCCCTTGACCCTCCCTCCCCGGTAGAGGCGGTAGGGCTTTTCCTCCGGCGGCATCCGGCGGCGAATGGTAGCCCCAGCGCCGGGGCGCAGAAGTGGCGGTCTGAGACGCCTCGGGGCCCGACGCGGCGGTAGGGTAGCCGCGCCCGTGGTGCCCAACGTGATCGGTGTCGACGTCGGCGGGACGAAGATCCTCGCCGGAATCGTCGGCAGTGACGGGACGATCTCCGCACACCGCGAGTACCCGACCCCGCTCGAGTCGGAGGACGAGCTCCTCGACGGGCTCGAGGTCGCGGTCCGCGAGCTGCTCGACGAGAACGTCGTCGCGGTCGGCTTCGGGATCCCGTCGCGGATCGACCAGCGAACCGGGACGGCGATCGGGTCGGTGAACATTCCGCTCGTCGACGTGCCGTTCCGAGAGGCGATGAGCGCACGGTTGGGACTGCCTGTGGCGATCGACAACGACGGCAACGCGGCGGCGATCGCGGAGTGGCGCGTCGGCGCCGGCTGCGGCACGACCGACATGGTCATGCTCACCCTGGGCACGGGCGTCGGCGGCGGCTTGATCCTCGGAGGACGCCCCTATCGTGGCTCGATCGGCGCCGGCGCGGAGCTCGGCCACGTGGTCATCGTCCACGACGGCGTCCGCTGCTCCTGCGGCGGCTACGGCCACCTCGAGTCGTACGTGTCCGGGAAGGCGGCCGACCAGCTCGCCCGCGAGACCTTCGGCCCGGCGGCCGATGCACATCGGCTCGTCCGGATCGCGAACGAGGGCGACGCGACCGCGCTCGAGCTCCTGACCGAGATCGGTCGCAAGCTCGGCTCGGGGCTGGGCAGCATCGTGAACGCCTACGATCCCGAGGTGATCGTCCTGGGTGGTGGCTTCGCCGCGGCCGGCGAGCTGCTGCTGGCACCTGCGCGCGAGGTCATGGAGCGCGAGGCCCTGAAGCCGATCCGCGAGGGGATGCGCGTCGTGCGGGCGGAGTTGGGCACGTCGGCCGGGATGATCGGCGCCGCCCTGGTCGCGCTCGACGCCGCCGATCCCGACCGGGCCTGATGCCGCTCGCGGTCTGCGCGACGCCGATCGGCAACCTCCAGGACGTCACGCTCCGCGTTCTCGACGAGCTGGCGGAGGCCGATCTCGTCCTCTGCGAGGACACGCGCCGTACGCGGATTCTCCTCGACCGCTATGGCCTCTCTGCGCGTCTCCTCAGCTATCACGAGCACAACGAGGCCGCGCGCACGGCCGACGTGCTCCCGCAACTCGAGGCGGGAGCCAGGGTCGCGCTCGTCAGCGACGCCGGCCTCCCTGGGGTCAGCGATCCAGGGGCGCGATTGATCGCGGCCGCCCTCGAGCGCGGAGTGCCGGTCACCGTGCTGCCGGGAGCGTCGGCGGTCGAGACCGCACTCGTCGCCAGCGGCTTCGCGTCCGAGCGATACCAGTTCCTCGGCTACCTACCGCGGGGCGAGTCGGCGCTCGGCGCGCTGTGGGACGAGCTTCGACGCTGGCCGTGGCCGGCGGTCGCATTCGAGTCGCCGCGGCGCCTGCCTCGGACGCTGGCGTCCCTCGCGGGGGCGATGCCGGAGCGTCCGGTTGCCGTCTGCCGCGAGCTGACCAAGCAGTTCGAAGAGGTCGTGCGCGGCATTCCGCCCCAGTTGGCTGCGCGCTTCTCCGAGCCGCCGAAGGGCGAGATCACGCTGGTTCTCGGCCCTTCCGACCCGGCGCGCAGCGACGAGGACGAGCAAGGGGCTCTCGCGGCGCTGGGCGAGTTGGTCTCGGCCGGGGTCCCGCGACGGCAGGCGGCCGATCTCGTCGCCAGGCTCACCGGGATGAGCCGGAACAGGCTCTACCGGCGCTCTCTGTGACGAAACTGTAACCAGATTTGACAACGGCGTATCGCGCTTCCTACCATCATTCACATGTTGTCTCCACTGCGAACGACGGTTTTTGCCGCACTTGCTTTCCTTGCTCTGGCTCCCGCGGCGAAGGCATGGACCTGGCCCTCGTCCGGGCCGCTCCTGCAGGCGTTCCGCAACGGGAGCGACCCGTACGCCGCGGGCCAGCACCGCGGCATCGACGTCGGTGGAGACGCCGGTGCTCCCGTCGCGGCGCCGCGGTCCGGGGTGGTCTCCTTCGCGGGCTCGGTGCCGACCAACGGGCTCAGCCTGACGATCGAGACGGCCGACGGTTTCTCGGTCACGCTCGTCCATCTCGGCTCGATCGCCGTGACCCGCGGGGGGCACGTGGCGGAAGGGCAAGCGGTGGGCGCAATCGGCCCTTCGGGCACGGCAGAGCACGACACTCCCTACGTCCATCTCGGCGTCCGCACGACTGCCGATCCGAACGGCTATCTCGATCCCCTCACGTTCCTCCCGGCCCGCAGTGCGCAGGCGGCCGCCCCGGCTTCATCGCCGGCTCCGACGAGCCCCGTGCCTGCTCCAGAGCCGAAGGCGACCCCTGCGCCGGCGCCTGCCGCGCCCCTCCCGTCGCTGGCGGCGCCCTCGCCCGCCCCGGTCGCCGCGAGCGCGCCGGACACGCCTGCGTCGGCGGACCCGGCTCCGGTGGACATTGCCCCGGCGGCGGAGACACCGTCGGCTCCAGAGCCTGCTCCGGCGGACGCAGCGGCCCAGGCGGGGTCCGGCGTCGAACGGTCCTCCGGCGTGACCGTCGCGCACCGCCCTCCGAGGACGGCTGTCGCTGGATCTGTCACGCGGCTTCGGACGGTGCCGATCCGCAACCTGCCCAGCCGGACGCTCGCCCCTGGGGTCGAAGCGGCCGCCACTCATGCTCACGCTGTCGCACCGGCGGGTGTCGCTCGGCAGGTGCAGGTGCGCACGGCGCGGATCCCCACGCCGGCCGTTGCCGCGTCGACGGCAGTTCATGGGGGCGCCGAGCCTGCCGCCACCGACCCGCACGGTCGGCAGCGAGCCAGGACCGGTGGACCGCCCATTCCCGAGGCAGCATCCGATCCTCGCCCCGCGGATCGCGCCGTCCCGCCGACGGAGGGCGCGGTCATCCACGAACGCCGCCCGCCGGGATCCGGCTCGACGATGCTCTGGCTCCCGACGGCACTCGCCGGGCTCGGGGGAGCGCTCGCGATCGTCGTGCTCCGCCGCAGGCGCCCGGGACCGGCCGCCCGGGTGGCCCGAGAGTCGGCACCTATCATCTCTGGAGATGCGCTTCTACCTGACAACACCGATCTACTACGTGAATGCCGAGCCCAGCATCGGCAACGCGTACACCACGGTTGCGGCGGACATCGTCGTCAGGCACCGGCGTCAGCGTGGCGACGAGGCCTTCTTCCTCACCGGGGTCGACGAGCATTCGACGAGGGTCTATCGGGTCGCCCAGGAACAAGGTCTCGATCCGTACGAGTATCTCGACCAGATCGCCCTTCGCTGGAAAGAGCTCCCTGAGCGTCTCAACGCCTCCATCGACTTCTTCATCCGCACCAGCGACGAAGGGCACAAAACGTTCGTCCGCGACTTCCTGCAGCGGATCTATGACAACGGCGACATCTACGAGGACATCTACGCCGGCTTCTACTGCGTCCGCTGCGAAGCCTTTTACGCGGAAGAGGATCTCGTCGAGGGTAAGTGCCCGATCCACGGCATCGACCCTGAGTGGATCGAGGAGAAGAACTACTTCTTCCGGCTCTCGGCCTACCAGGAGCGCTTGCTGCGGGTCTACGACGAACGGCCCGACTTCGTCCTTCCCGCCAACCGCTACAACGAGGCGCGCGCTTTCATCGCGGGCGGGCTCAAGGACTTCAGCATTAGCCGAGCGGGCCAGCCCTGGGGGATCTCACTGCCCTGGGACGAGAGCCAGGTCGCCTACGTCTGGGCGGACGCGCTGGTCAACTACCTCAGCGCACTCACCTACGCTCGGCCCGGTGAGGACCTGCGCGAGACCTTCTGGCCGGTCGCGCACCACTTCGTCGGCAAGGACATTCTGCGCTTTCACGCCGTCTACTGGCCGGCAATGCTGCTGTCGGCCGGTTACGAGCTGCCGCAGCATGTGCTCGCGCACGGGTGGCTGCTGTTCGGCGAGCAGAAGATCTCCAAGACCAATCCGCTCGTCCAGGCGCTCAATCTGACCGAACGCTACGGTGGCGACGCGATCCGCTACTGGTGTGCGCGCGCCATCTCGTTTCCTCAGGACGGCTCCGCATCCCTCGAGTCCATTGGTGAGCGCTACGAGCACGAGCTCGCCAACGACCTCGGCAACCTGGTCTCACGGACGACAGCGATGATCGCGCGCTACCGCGACGGCCGTCTGTCCCGGGTTCCGGGCCCCGGCGCCTTCGACGCGGTCGCCTTGCGCGAAGCGATCGCCGAGCAGTTCGACCGCTACGACATCACGGGTGCGCTCGACTCGATCTGGCAGGCCGTGCGCGCCCTGAACCAGCACGTGGAGGCAACGGCACCTTGGAACCTGGCCAAGGACGAGTCGCGGGCGGCAGAGCTGGACACCGTCCTGTACGACCTCGCCGACGGGATCGTCGCCGTCGCCGTCGCACTCGCGCCGTACCTTCCCGAGACTGCGCCGCGGATCCTGGAGGCGCTTCGCCAGCCGGAGGACCTTTCGCTCGACCGGGTCGCGGCCGGGGCGGCCGAGGCGGTCGAGGGGATCGAGCCCGCCGCGCCGCTCTTCCCGCGCGTCGACGCACCGGCGCCGGCGGCGTGATCGACACCCACGCGCACCTCGACGCCCTCGACGATCCTGATGCGGCGGTCTCCCGCGCACTCGAGGCGGGTGTCAGCCGCATCCTCACCGTCGGTACGACGGTCGACGGCTGCCGGACCGCGCTCGACCTCGCCGATCGCCACAAGGGGGTCTACGCCGTCCTCGGGCTTCATCCGCACGAAGCGGGTTCCGTCGACGGCGACGACGTCGATCGGTTGACGGAGCTCCTGCAGCACCCGCGCGCGGTGGCGGTCGGCGAGACCGGGCTCGACTACTTCCGCGACTACGCGCCGCGCGACGACCAGCTGCGGCTGTTCCGGCGCCTGCTCGCCGTCGCCGCCGACCTGGGGAAACCGGTGGTCGTCCACACTCGCGCGGCCGACGAGGACACGCTCGCCGAGCTCGACGGCTTCGCGGGCACGGTCGTGCTCCACTGCTTCTCGTCCATCGACTTGCTCCCGGCGGCGCTCGCGCGCGGCTACTACGTCTCGTTCGCCGGGAATGCCACCTACCCGAAGGCGGCAGCCCTGCGGACGGCGGCGGCGCGGGTCCCAGCCGACCGGATCCTGGCCGAGACGGACGCGCCGTACCTCGCGCCGCAGCCCGTCCGCGGTCGACCGAACGAGCCGGCGAACGTGGTCCACACCCTCGCCACGCTCGCCGAGGCGCGCGGGCAGGAGACGGCTGTGCTCGAGACGGCGATCGAGCAGAACGCCGCCGCCGCCTTCGGCCTGCCGTGAGAGACGAAGCCGAGTACAGAGGCGACAGCGCAGCCGACGGCCTTGGTGCGAGGCGATGTCGTGACGCCGAAGGCGTCAGCATCACGCCGCGCAAGCAGCTCGGCCAGCACTTCCTCGTCGACGAGAACATTCTCGGCGTGATCGGCCGCCTGGCCCTGCTCGACCCCGTCGACGTGGTGCTCGAGATCGGCCCAGGGCTGGGCGTGCTCACGCGCTACCTGGCGTCGCGTGTCGCGTTCGTCCACGCGGTCGAGATCGATCGATCCCTCCTTCCGCACCTGCCGGAGCTTCCGAACGTCCGGATCGAGATCGGTGACGCGCTCAGGCTCGATCTCGCGGCTCTCGATCCGCCGCCGGGCAAGTTCGTCTCGAACCTTCCGTACAACGTCGCGACGCCGATCGTCGTCGAGAGCCTCGACGGCCTGCCCTCGGTCGAAAGCTGGTGCGTGATGATCCAACGCGAGGTCGCCGACCGGTTCTTCGCGTCCCCGGGGACCAAGGCCTACGGTGCCGTCTCGGTCCTCGTGCAGCTCGCAGCCGAGCGAACGGGCTTCCACCCCGTGGCCCGGACGGTGTTCAGGCCGCAGCCGAACGTCGACTCTGCGCTCGTCGCCTTCCGCCGTCGCGAGCTGCCCGATCGCTTTCGGTCGATCAAGCGCGTCGTGGAGGCCGCCTTCGCCCACCGGCGCAAGACGCTGCCCAACTCGCTCGAGCTGGCCGGCGTCGCCGATCGTCCGCGCGCCGTCGAGGCCCTCGCGCGTCTCGGCCGCTCGTCCTCGACCCGCGCCGAGGCCCTTGCACCGCCTGATTTCGTCGAACTCGAGCGGCTGCTCGCGTGAGCGAACGGCTCGCCTACGCGAAGATCAACCTCGCACTCGTCGTCGGCCCGACTCGGCCGGACGGCAAGCACGAGGTGACGACCGTGCTCCAGCGGATCGACCTCGCCGACCGGATCCGCCTCGAGCGCACGGCCGCTCTCACCGTCGAGGGCTTCGAGGATGACACGCTGGTCCGCCGCGCGCTCGAGCTGATCGCTGGCGAGGCCGGGGTAGAGCCGTCCTGGCAGGCCGTCATCGCCAAGCAGATCCCGGTCGCCGCGGGCCTCGGCGGGGGCAGCTCGGACGCCGCCGCCGCGCTCATGCTCGCGAACGAGGCGCTCAACCGGCCCTTGGCGGACGCCCGCCTGCACGAGCTCGCCGCCGACCTCGGCGCGGACGTCCCTTTCTTCCTCGCCCGTGGCCCCCAGCTCGGCGAAGGAGACGGAACCGCTCTGACGGCGGTCGAGCTCCCCCAAGCGTTCACCGTGCTCGTGCTCCTCCCCGACGCCGAATCGAAAGCCTCGACCGGCGGCGTCTACGCCGAGTTCGACGCCCGCGGCGGGTCGGCCGGCTACGAGGGGCGACGCGCCCGGCTGCTGGAGGCGCTCGCGGCCGGAGATCTCGCCGGCCTGCCGCCGAACGACCTCGCCCGGTCCCAGCACGCGGAGGAGCTGCGCCGGCTCGGCGCCTTCCGGGCCGACGTCAGCGGGGCCGGGCCGGCCGTCTACGGGCTGTTCGCAGACGCGTCGTCCGCCGAGGCCGCGAAGGGCGAGATCGAGGGGCTCGGGCGCGTCTGGATCGGGCCGCCAGCGTGGTAGGTTGGGCTCGTGAGTGACACCCACGCCGAGCCGCGTTCGGAGAACGGTCGGTGGTTGTACGCGCGGCGCCTGAAGATCGCGCTCGCGATCGCCGTGCTCGAGGGAATCTTCGTCGCGTTTGCCAACGATTTCTCCCAATGGACGGTGATCATCATCTCGATCCCGATCATCGCCTTCTACATCTTCGCGGGGAGGACGCTTGATTCCGACACGGGCCGTCAGCTGTCCTGGATCGCCGCCGCGTCGCAGGCCTTCACGGTGATCCTCTGCGTGGTCGCGAAGCTGATCGGCAAGACGTCCTTGATCGTCGTCGGCATCTTCGCGGTGGTCGCTGTCATCCTGCTGTTCGGCGAGAAGCCGAAGAAGTCCGCAGGCAAGAGCTGAGGCACAATCGAATTGGTGGGGCGTAGCCAAGTGGTAAGGCAGCGGGTTTTGGTCCCGCGATCCCAGGTTCGAATCCTGGCGCCCCAGCCATCGCCCCTCCCGTGACCTCACGTCCGGATCTCGCAGCGGTTGTCATGGCCGCGGGCCTGGGGACTCGCATGCGCTCGGCGCTGCCGAAGCACCTGCATCCGCTGCTCGGTCGGCGGGTCGTCGACTGGGTGATCGGGGCCGCCGGGCGGGCCGGCGCCGGCCGGATCGTCGTCGTCGCCGCTCCCGACACCCGCGATGCCTACGAGGCGGTGACCGTCGCCGTCCAGGAACGGCCGCTCGGCACGGGCGATGCGGTCCGGTCGGCTCGGGGCGCGCTCGAGGCCTTCACCGGCCGCGTCCTCGTGCTCGACGCGGCCGCGCCGCTGCTCACCGGCGAGCACCTCGCTGCGCTCGTGGCCGAGCACGAGCGACAGGATGCTGCGGTCACGATCCTCACCGTCGAGCCAGACCAGACCCTGCCGTACGGCAGGGTCATCCGGGACGCCCACGGCTGGGTGGAGGCCATCGTCGAGGAGAAGGACGCTACGGACGCGCAGCAGGCGATCAGGGAGCTGAACTCGTCGATCTACGTGTTCGAGGCCGGGCCGCTGTGGGAATCACTGGAGAAGCTGGACGCGCAGAACGCCCAGGGCGAGCTCTACCTCACCGACACGATCGCGCACATCGTCGCGGGGGGTGGACGCGCAGCCGCCTGGGTCTGTCCCGACCCGCTCGCCGGGCTCGGGATCAACACGAGGGTCGAGCTGGCGGTTGCAGGTGCCGCGTTGCGCGACCGGATCAACGAGGCGCACATGCTTGCGGGGGTGACCATCATCGACCCTGCGAGCACCTGGATCGACGCCGACGTCGGACTCGAGGCCGACGCGACGATTCATCCGTTCACGGTGCTCAGGGGGACCACGACGGTCTCCTCCGGGGCTCAGATCGGTCCGCATGTCGTCGCGGTCGACTGCGCGATCGGGGAAGGTGCGCTGGTGGGACCGTTCTGTTACCTTCGCCCCGGAACCGTTCTCGACCCGGGGGCGAAGGCGGGCACGTTCGTGGAGATGAAGAATTCGCGCATCGGCGCCCGGACCAAGGTGCCTCACCTCTCGTACATCGGCGACGCCGACATCGGCGAAGACACGAACGTGGGCGCCGCCAACGTCACCGCCAACTTCTCCCACCACCCGGGACGGCCGAAGGGGAAGACGACGATCGGCAAGAACGTCAGGACCGGGGTGGACAATACGTTCGTTGCTCCGGTCACGGTTGGCGACGATGCTTGGGTTTCGACCGGGACGGTCGTCACCGACGACGTCCCGCCGGGATCGCTCGCAGGATTCGCGCCGAGGCAGGAAACCAAGAAAGGATGGGTCTACGAGCGTGGAAAGCGCGGAGAACATGGCGACGACTGAGCTCTCCCGGCTGCCGGGGCTCGAGGCCGTGACCGAGCACGCGCAACCCGCCCCGGGGCACTGGATCGAGCGCGGCCCGCAGAAGCGCCTGATGGTCTTCTCCGGGCGCTCCCACCCCGATCTCGCGTCGAACATCGCCGAGAAGCTGGGGGTGGAGCTGGGCGGGATCGACCTCGGCACCTTCGCGAACGACGAGACGTACTGCCGCTACGACGAGTCGATCCGCGGGGCCGACGTCTTCCTCGTCCAGACCGGCTGCGCACCGGTGGACAAGAATCTGATGGAGCTGCTGGTGATGATCCAGGCGGCGAAGCTCGCCTCCGCCAAGCGGATCACGGCCGTCGTACCGCTCTTCCCGTACGCGCGCCAGGACCGGAAGGCGAAGCCGCGGGAGCCGATTACCGCGCGGCTCATCGCCGACATGCTCCAGCTCGCGGGCGCCGACCGGGTGTTGACCATGGACCTGCACGCGGGACAGATCCAGGGCTTCTTCACGATCCCGGTCGACCACATGACCGCACTGCCGCTGTTCGCGAACCACTTCCGCGACCTCGGCGTGGTCGGACCGGAAGTCGTCTCGGTCGCGCCGGACGCCGGCCGCGCGAAGATGGCGCAGCGGTTCGCCGAGATGATCGAGGGCGACCTGGCGATCATGCACAAGACGCGCCCGGCGCACGACCTCGCCGCCGTCACCGAGATCGCCGGTCGGGTCCGCGACAAGGTGGCGATCGTCGGGGACGACGTGATCATGACCGGCGGCACGTTGCTCGCCAACGTGAAGGTGCTGAAGGAACAGGGTGCGAAGGAGGTGTGGGTGTTCGCCACTCACGGCCTGTTCTGCGGCGATGCCCTCATGAAGTTCCGCAACTCGGACATCGCCGGGATCGTCGTCACCGACACCGTCCCGGTCGACCTCCTGAAAAAGCCCGACAACCTGCAGGTGCTCTCCGTCGGCGAGCTGCTCGCGGACACGATCATGAACGTCTTCGCCGACGATTCCGTTTCGGCGATCTTCGGCGGCGAGAACCAGCTCTTCTAGCGGGAAACGGCTTAACCAGGCCGTTCCCACCCACTTTCTACCCGGATCCTCTACCGAATTTCCCCTTTCGCGGGGTCGAACACTTCGCCGGCCGGACGAGCGCTGTCCGTCAGGCGCGGTGCGAGTGTCCGAATTCGCGCGCTGCGCACTCCGCGCAGAACATGAAGACAGCAGACGCCGACCAGCGGCAGAATCCTGGGGCTCGTGCGGATGATGTGCCTCGTCCAGTTGCAGCAATGCTCGAGCAGCCGTGTTGGGGCTTGTTGGATGGTGTCGCCGTTAGTCATTTCGACCGCTTTCTGCTCAGGGGAATGACGCGCTGCCGCTAGCCACGGTGGCACGTATCCCGCTGTCGGGGCCGTCCGTTCGTTTCGACTACACGAGCTTCGATCCCAGCACCAGGAGCGCGCGCAAGGATCTTTCCGGTGTACCCGTCGATCGCTAGAAACTGCGCGCGCCTGCGGGTCAGTATCCGGACGGTCTGGCCTATGACCCGCGCGAACGGCATCTCGACCGGCAGGCTGCAGCTCCTGATCATGAAGCCGACTTGAGCCACTGACTAGTGCTCACGGCTCGTGGAGATAGTTCTCCACGAGTCCCAAATGATCTTGAGGATGACGAGGGTAATGGCGAGGCCGACGAGCGAGTTCCGTGAGCAGCTTCGCGGCCTGCGGGCTATACCGCCGCTGCAAGCACGCCGGCAATAACCACCACAAGCGCCCCGGCACCAAGCACCGCGAGAACCAAGGCGATCCTCTGCACGCTCAACCTCCTACGAAACGACAGTCCTCGTCTCCACCTTGTCAGCGAGATCCGGTGCAGACATCCGGTCCAACACGGATCGGGTGCCGCCGCTCGTGAGCGTTGTCGAGCCCGGCGGCCGACGCTGGACGTTGACGGATTGGGCGACGGCGCGCAACGAGCGCGCTTTTCGTCCGCGCCTACGCAATTTCACTGATGCCCCGACTCCCAAGGGGCGAGACACTCATCCTCTGTGGGGCTCTAGGCGATGCCCCGGAGAGTTGGGAGTGTGCATGTTCACGTATCTCCAGCTGTTCAAGCTCACGCCGATCGCGCGGGAGCACCTCGAGAAGACCCCCGAGTACTTCGACAAGATCCACAAGATCGTCGAGGCCGAGGGTGGCACTGTCGAGCGCTTCCTTGCTGTGATGGGCCCGTGGGAGTACTTCGCCATCATCGAGTATCCTGATCTCGAGGCCGCGTTCCGCGTGGTCGGCAAGATCGCGAAGCTCGATGTGTTCGAGACCGAGACGTTCCCGGCAGAGGACGTCAAGGTGTTCTTGAAGGCGCTCGTCTAGCACTGGCGCCAGCGCACGCTCGAAGGAACGACGGAGGCCGCCCTCGTGGCGGCCTCCCCGCTCCACGGCGCCGGCCGGGCCTCCCGGCTCACGTACCGCCAGGCGTCAGGCTCGAGGCCAACCCTGACGAGCGCTGACGGCGCAAGGCCGATCGTCGCCCCCAGCCGCTCCGTCGCGGTCAGCGGCCGAACCACCGACGAGCGTCGGTCACCCACGCCGCACCCGCGAGCGCAGCGCCAGCCGATCCGGCGGAGCAGCCGGCGGCTGCAAGTCCAACTGGCGGACAACCGAGTTCCCACCACCAGCAGTCGCGGTCGCAATCCCGACCGTCAACACCAGAGCAGCACAGAGCACAACCAGCATCCGCAACCTTCATGAAGGGGATCTCCCCTCGTGTTGGGGCCACGAGCGTGGCCGGCGCACACTGCCTACGCCGCAGCTACGACGCTGTCTGAGCTCAGGCCCTTGGCCGCAGACGTCCCCTGGCCTCGTAAGGAAGTCGTTAGAGGCCGTTTCGGGCTGCGCAGGGGGGAGCAAAAAGGTCGTGAGCGGGTGCCTCGGAGAGAGCTAGTGCCGGCTGAGGGGTCTGCGGCTAGCAGACGGCACCGCCAGGCACCCGCTCGCGGCGAACGGGCGCCTGTCTGCGACTCCGGGGCGAAACGCTCGGCTACACTTCTCGGCCGGTCATGGCCGGTGAACGCATTCGTCTCGAGGTGCAGGAGCGCGAGCAGAGCGGCTCGCGCGTGTCGCGGCGCCTCCGCAAAGAGGGGGTCATCCCAGGCGTCCTCTACGGGCGCGGGCACAAGCCGCATCCGATCTCCGTGCCGGAGCGCGAGCTTCGGCGGGTGCTGACAGGCGCAGCCGGGCTACACGCAATCCTCGACGTCGTTGTGGAGGGTCAGAAGGCGACGCACTCGTCGATTCTCAAGGACTACCAGGTCGACCCGATTCGCGGGCGGATCGACCACTTCGACCTTCAGGAGGTCAGGCTCGACCAGCCGATCCAGACCGCGGTCGTCGTCGAGCTCGTCGGCGAGAGTGTCGGCGCCAAGGCCGGCGGCGTGCTCTCCCAGGTCGCACGCGAGATCCGCCTCGAGGCGCTACCGCTCGAGGTTCCCGAGCGTCTGGAGCTGGACGTGAGCGCGCTGGAGATCGGCGAATCGCTCCGGCTGAGCGACCTGCGTCCGCCCGATGGGGTCACCCTGCTCGACGATCCCGAGACCGTCCTCGCGACGGTCACCGTCCCGACCAAGGTCGAGGAGCCCGAGGTCGAGGTCGAGGAAGGTGAGGAGGTCGAGGAGGGCGAGGCACCGGAGGGCGAGGCCGCTCCGGAGGCAGAGGGCGAAGCGCCTGCCGAGGGCGAACCCGCCGGCGAGGCCGGCACCTCCGAAGAAGGTTAGTGGGGCACTGAGCCGTGCGTCTCTTCCGTCGAGGCGAGCCCGCCTCGACGCTCGACTTGCTCGTGGCCGGTCTCGGCAACCCCGGCCGCGAATACGCAGCTTCGCGCCACAACGCCGGCTGGATGGTCCTGGACGAGTTCGCACGGCGCCGGAACGGCACGTGGCGCTCGAAGTTCTCGGGGCAGCTGGCCGAGGTCCGGCTCGACGGCGCCCGTCTCGCGCTGGTCAAGCCCGAGACGTACATGAACGAGTCGGGCCGGTCGATCGCCGCTGCGGCGCGCTTCTTCAAGGCGCCTCTCGAGTCGGTGCTGGTCGTGCACGACGACGTCGACCTGGAGGAGGGGCGGCTCCAGGCGCGGCTCGGCGGCGGGCTGGGGGGCCACAACGGGCTCCGCTCGATCGCTCAGGCGCTCGGCTCGCAGGATTTCCTGCGGCTGCGCGTCGGCGTGGGGCGGCCCGCCCGTGGCGACCGCCGGTCGGTGGCCGACTACGTGCTGGCGGCGTTCGAGCCCGAGACCGACGTCGACGCCTTGGTCGCGCGGTCCGCCGATGCGGTCGAGACGATCCTGCGCGACGGGCTCGAGGTCGCGCAGCAGCGCTTCAACTGACTAGCTCGGTTTCCCACCCATCGCCCAGACCGTGACGACGTACACGGCGATCAGAACGGCAGCGAGCACCGTGCTCGCCTTCAGCAGGCCCGCACCGCCGCCCGACCGCGCGCGTCGCACACCGATACCACCCAGGATCAGCGCCACCAGCAGGATGATCCCGCCCGCGTCGGCGGTGATGTAGCCGATCCCGAGCCACGTCGGCTGGAGCTTGTCCGGGACGTCGTTCCAGCCTTCCTTCGAGTAGGCCCACTCGGCGCCGACCCGCATGATGATCCAGCCGGGGAGCGCCACGGCGAAAAGCGTCAAAGCTGCCAGGCGGCGGAGGCCACTCGCCGGGTCGCGCCAACCCACGATGCCCGCCCCTGCTGCCGTCACCAGGCCGCCCATCAGGATCATCGCCCCGAGCACGTGGACGAAGACCGCGAGATCCCAGCTGTGCGGACGGACGGCGGCGAGCATCGTCACGCTCCCGGCTTGAAGATCATGTCGAGAAGGATGAGCAGGAACACGAGGACGGTCGCGAGGTGGAGCAGGGCGCCGGTGGAGGCGCGCAGCCTGGCCAGCACCTCCTGGTGCGCGCCTTCTCCGCCCTCCTCGGCCAGCTTCTGGACGGCCGTGTAATAGGCGCCGGTCCGCTGACCGATTGCACCCAGCAACGCCCAGAGAACGATGGCGGCGATGATCCACCCGTTCCAGATCTCGTACCGGTCGGAGTCGATTGCGAGGATCACGCCCAGGATCAGGGCCAGTACCGCGCCGCCGCCGAGCAGCGGCGCGCCGATCGGGGCGATCCGGAACAGGAACTTCGTCTGCTCGGGGCTCTCCATGCGCCGGCCGCTGAAGACGAGCACGCTGTAGAGCACGAGCGCCGACGCGATCGAGAAGGCCGCAAGCAGATGGAGCGCGAGCATCCAGTCGTAGAAGTTCACGCTGCGTAACCGTAAACCACCGGTCGGCGCGCAGGTGACGGCAAAATGCACGCGTTCGCCATGCGCCTCGGACTAGACTGACACGGCGCGGAACCGCCCGGTTCCGCCTTTCGTCATGGACCGGCCGGATCGCCCAACCGCACCCTCGTTACAGCCGCTCGCGCGCGAGTTGGCCGGGTCCGAGCGTCTGCAGGCGTTCGCGGACGATCTGCGCGGAGCAGGCGCGCGTGTGTCGGAGCCTGGGCTTCCGCTCCTACTCGCGGCGCTCCATCTGCACCTCGGCCGCTCGTTGCTCGTGCTGCTCCCCGAGGACGCGGACGCCCGTGACGCGGCCGAAGCGGCGTCCTGGTACCTCGGCGAGGAACACGTCGCGCTCTTTCCGAGCCGCGGAGTCGGCTGGGGCTCCGGGCTCGAGCCTCCGCCGCACCTCGTCGGCGAGCGGGCACGCGCGCTCGACGTGCTCGCCGCCGGTGGGGTTGTCTGCGCCTCGGCGGCCGCGCTCGCCGAGGGGACGCCCCCGCTGGAAGCGCGCCCGGCTCGGCTCGACCTCGCCGTTGGCGACGAGCCGGGGATCGACGCCCTCGCCGAGCACCTGGCGCTCGCGGGCTACGAACGAGTGGAGCGGGTCGAGGAGCGCGGCCAGTTCGCGGTCCGAGGCGGGATCGTCGACGTTTTCCCGACCACCGGACGCGACCCGCTGCGGTTCGAGCTGTTCGGCGACGAGGTCGAGGCGATCCGCGCCTTCTCGCCGTTCACGCAGCGGGCGCTCCGTCCTCTGGACGAGGCGACTGTCTACCCGGCCGCCGAGCGGCGGCTCGACCTCGTCCCGACCGAGCTCCCCGACCAGGAGCAACCCCATGCCCCGGACGACCTCGTTCCGCTGTTCGAGCGCGGTCCGGACCTCGTGTTCGAGCCGGAGGCGGTCGCGCGAGTGTGGGACGAGGAGAGGCTCGACCCGGTTCCTCTGGGCGACGCGGCCCTGCTCGATCCCTTTCCGCGCGGGCAGGAGGCGGCGTTCGAGGCGCAGCGGCCGGCGGTCGCCGCCCGCGGGCTTGCCGAGGCCGAGCAGGAGCTCGCCTCCTTCGTCCGCGCCGGGCAGCGTGTCGTGGTCGCGTTTCCCCACCGGGGGGACGCGCTCCGCACCGCCAATCTGATCCGCCGGCTCGAAGTCGGGTGGCTGGAGGAGGGCGACGACCTCCCCGCGGACGAGGGGCTCTACTTCACGGTCTCACCGGCCCGGCGGGGGTTCGTCTGGCGCGACCTCGGGCTGGTCCTGCTGCCGGACACGCAGATCTTCCGCAAACGGGCACCGCGGGGCGACGCCAGGCTCGGGCGTGCGCTCCAGTCGTTCGCCGACCTGCGCACCGGGGACTTCGTCGTCCACGAGGACCACGGCGTGGGGAAGCTGCTCGGCTTCGAGACGAAGGAGGTGGCGGGGGTCACGCGCGACTACCTGTTTCTCGCCTTCCGCGGCGAGGACCGCCTGTACGTGCCGCACGAGCAGATCGGCAAGGTCTCGCGCTACATCGGCGCCGACGGCAAGGGGCCTGCGCTGTCCAAGCTGGGCGGCAAGGCGTGGCTCCTGCTCAAGAGCCGCGCGCGCGAATCGGTCCAGGAGCTCGCCGGCGAGCTGATCGCGCTCTACGCACGCCGCCAGACGTCGCCGGGCGTCACTTTCGATCTCTCCGGCGAGTGGCTGGAACGGCTCGAGGCCGAGTTCCCGTACCGGGAGACCGAGGACCAGCAGCGAGCGATCGAAGCGGTGAAGGAGGACCTCGAGGCGGCGAGCCCGATGGACCGGCTGGTCTGCGGCGACGTCGGGTTCGGCAAGACCGAGGTCGCGGTCCGGGCGGCGTTCGCGGTGGCGCTGAACAGTCGGCAGACGCTGATGCTGGTCCCGACCACCGTGCTCGCACAACAGCACTGGAACACGTTCCGCGAGCGTTATCGCGACTTCCCCGTTCGCGTGGAGATGGTTTCGCGGTTTCGGAAGCCGGCGGACGCCCGGGCAGTGCTGAAGGACTTCGCCGAAGGGAAAGTCGACGTGTTGATCGGCACCCACCGGGTGCTCTCCCGGGACGTCATCCCCAAGAACCTGGGCCTCGTGATCGTCGACGAGGAGCAGCGCTTCGGGGTCGCGCAGAAGGAGTTGCTTCGCTCGCTGCGGCTCGAGGTAGACGTCCTCGCCCTGACCGCGACGCCGATCCCTCGCACGTTGCACATGTCCCTCTCGGGGCTGCGGGACATCTCGGTGATCGAGACGCCGCCCGAGGGCCGCCGGCCGATCCGCACGCACGTCGGCGAGTACGACGAGGACGCGGTCCTGCTCGCGCTGACGCGCGAGCAGGAGAGGGGAGGACAGTCCTTCTACCTCCACAATCGAGTGGAGACGATCGACGAAGCCGCAGCCAGGCTCCAGGCGCTGTGTCCGGGGCTCCGCTTCATCGTTGCGCACGGCCAGATGAGAGAGCGCGAGCTCGAGGAGAAGATGATGCAGTTCCTCGCCGGCGACGCCGACGTCCTCGTCTCGACGACCATCATCGAGTCGGGGCTCGACATCCCGCAGGCGAACACCCTGGTCGTCGAGCGGGCCGACACGCTCGGACTGGCTCAGCTGTACCAGATCCGAGGGCGGGTCGGACGCTCGGATGTGACGGCATTCGCGCACCTGTACTACCCGTCCGCCGCCGAGCTGACGGCGGAGGCACGGGCCCGGCTGGCGACGCTCGCGGACCACACGGAGCTCGGCGCCGGCTTCGCGATCGCGATGCGCGACCTCGAGATCCGCGGCGCGGGCGAGCTGCTCGGCGCGGAGCAGTCGGGACACGTCGCCGCGGTCGGCTTCGAGCTCTACCTCGAGCTTCTGAACGAGGCGGTCGCCGAGCTGTCGGGCCAGAAGCGCATCGCCGTTCGGCCGGTGCGGATGGACGCGCGGGTCGACGCGTACGTGCCGGCCTCGTACATCGGCTCGGAGGCCCTGAAGATCGACCTGCACCGCCGGCTCGCGCTCGTCGAGGACCAGGACGAGCTCCGTGAGCTGCGGGCGGCGGTCGAGGATCGCTACGGGGAGCTTCCCGAGCCGGTCGAGAACCTCTTTGCGATCCAGGAGGCGAAGCTGAAGATCGCTCTCGTCGGCGCCGAGTACCTCGTGTTCCGTGGAGGCCGGATCACGATCGGGCCGCTCGTGCTCGGCTCGGACGAGCTGCGTGAGCTCCGCGAGCGCGCGGCCACCGCCGTCTACACGAGCGGCAGGCACGAGGTTGCGATGCGCAAGGACGATTTCCGCGAGGCGCTCGAACTGGTCGACGCGATCGTCGACGCGAGGCAGGCGGCGTGAGGCGGCTGGCGGCCCTCGGAGCGCTCGTGCTGGTCGTCGGATGCGGTGGGAGCCACACCGCCGTTCCGGCAACTGCGATCGCCGTGGTGGGGGAAAGGTCGATTCCCCGGGCCGACTTCGAAGCGCAGATGGATCAGGCTCGCCGTGTCTTCCGTGTGCAGGGCAAGCCGTTCCCTGCTCTCGGAACGCCGGAGTACGACCGGCTCAAGGACACCGCAGTCCGCCTGCTCGTCGAGCGGGAGCAGATGTTCATCGCCGCGCTGCGCCTGGGGATCCTCCCCCGCGTCATGGACCAGGTCAGGCCCGCAGTCCGACGCTTCAAGCAAAAGAGCTTCGGCGGCAGCGCTGCGCGCTATCGGGAGCGGCTTCGGCAGACTGGCATGACCGACGAAGACGTCCGGGAGGCGATCACGGACCAGTTGCTCGTTTTGGGCCTGAAGAAAGCGAATGCATTGCCGCTCGAGAAACTCTTACCGGTTTCTTATGCAAAAGGGTTCGCTCCGGCGGCCAGCGGCTGAAAGCCGCTGCTACCCTGGCAGCCGCTCCATGCGCCGCCTTTTTTTCGTTCCGCTCGTGCTCTCGCTGACGCTGCTCGCAGCCGCGTGTGGCAGCAACAGCAACGGCAACGGCGGCGGCGGAACCGCCTCCGGTGACGACGCTGCCGTCGTCAACGGCGATCACATCACCCAGGCGACGCTCGACCGGCGCCTGAACGAGGCGGCGTGCAGCTACAAGCTCCAGAAGAAGACCTTCCCCAAGGCGGGGACGAGCGCGTACCAGCAGATCCGGACACAGATCCTCCAGAGCCTCGTCCAGCGCACCCAGCTGGCTCAGAAGGCGCCGAGCCTCGGCGTGTCGGTGACCGACAAGCAGGTCGAGGCGCAGCTGAAGAATCTGAAGACCCAGTACTTCGGCGGGAGCGAGGCGAAGTACAACGCGGAACTGAAGCGGCAGTGCGTGACCGACGCCGAGGTGCGGGACGATCTGAGGTCGAACCTGCTCTCGAACGCGATCTTCAAGAAGGTGACCACCAACGCGACCGTCACGCCCACCGATGTGAAGGCGTACTACGACGCGCACCGTGAGGTCTACACGACGCCGCAGACGCGCGTCGTCAGCCACATCCTCGTGAAGAACAAGGCGCTCGCCGACAAGCTCTACGTGCAGCTGCAGAACGGGGCGAGCTTCGCTTCGCTGGCGAAGAAGTACTCGATCGACCCGGGCTCGAAGGCGCAGGGCGGTCAGCTCACGATCACCCGTGGTCAGACGGTCGCGCCGTTCGACCGGGTCGCCTTCCAGCTTCGGACGGGCGCGTTGTCGAAGCCGGTGCACACCCAGTACGGCTGGCACATCATCCATGCCGACAAGCCGGCCACACCGCACCACTCGACGCCCTTCACACAGGTGAAGGAGTCGATCAGGCAGCAGCTGCTCCAGCAGAAGCGCAACACGGCGCTGCAGACCTGGCTGAACGGGCTGAAGAAGGAGTACGACGGGAAGATCTCGTACGCCGCCGGCCTTGCGCCGCCCGCGACCTCGACGACGGCAACGACGACAGGCTAGACCCGGCAGGTTGCCCGGCAACCTGCAAGAGGCGCTGCTCGACCTCCAGGACCTGACCGAACGTCTGCGGCGCGACTGTCCCTGGGACCGGGAGCAGACCGCGCGGACGATCGTGCCGCACACGGTGGAAGAGGCCTACGAGGTGGCCGACGCGGCCTTTGCCGACGACGCGCCGAAGCTCCTCGACGAGCTCGGCGATCTCCTCTTCCAGGTCTACATGTTGGCCTTGCTCCTTTCGGAGCAAGGCCAAGGGGATCTTGCGCAGGTCGCGCGGAACGTTCAGGCGAAGCTGGTCAGGCGACACCCGCACGTCTTCGGAGAGCAGGACCTTTCCACTGCCGGCGCGGTGCGCCGGCAGTGGGACCAGATCAAGCGTGAGCAGGAGGGGCGGGAAGGCGTGTTCCACGACGTCCCGGACGCCTTGCCCGCACTCCTGCACGCCCGGAAGGTGCAGCGGCGTGCGGCGGCGGTCGGGTTCGAGTACCCGGATGTCGACGGCGCGCTGGCCGACCTCGAGGATGAGCTTTCCGAGCTGAAGGCCGAGCTCGAGGATGGAACCCCCGAGCGCCGAGCCGCCGAGCTGGGTGACCTCCTCTTCGCCTGCGTCAATGTCGCCCGGCGCCTCGATGCCGATCCGGAGCTCGAGCTGCGCCAGGCGACCCGGCGCTTCGTCGCGCGCGTGGAGGAGGCCGAGCGGCTCGCTGCCGCCGACGGACGGACGTGGACCGAGCTCGAGCTCGCCGACCAGGACCGATACTTCGACCAAGCGAAGAAGGAGACCGAATGAGCGTCGCTCGTCCTGCCTCGCTCCCGTGGGGGGACACCATGTTTCCCCCACGAGCCCACTTCTTCCAGATGCCGATGCACTCGGGGAACCTCCCGGTTCCCCTGGGACCTCTCCCCGCCCATCGGCCAGACTACGGCCGATGAGCGCCATCGTCGACATCCACGCCCGCCAGATCTTCGACTCGCGCGGCAACCCGACCGTCGAGGTCGACGTGCGGCTCGAGTCCGGCGCGCTCGGCCGGGCTGCGGTGCCGTCCGGCGCGTCCACGGGTGTCCACGAGGCGGTCGAGCTTCGCGACGGCGGGGAGGCGTACGGCGGCAAGGGCGTGACGAAGGCGGTCGCGAACGTCGGGGGTGAGATCGCCGCGGCGGCGCTCGGCCGAGACGCCGCCGACCAGGCCGGCCTCGACCGACTGCTGATCGACCTCGACGGGACGTCGAACAAGGGTCGCCTGGGCGCGAACGCCCTGCTCGGTGTCTCGCTGGCGGCGGCGAAGGCGTCGGCGGCGGAGGCGGGCGTCTCGTTCTTCCGCTACCTGGGCGGTGAGGAGGCTCGGGTGCTGCCGGTGCCGATGATGAACGTCATCAACGGCGGCGTGCACGCGGACAACTCGATCGACCTGCAGGAGTTCATGGTCGTTCCTGCCGGCGCGGGCTCGTTCACCGAGGCGATGCGGATCGGCACGGAGACGTACCACGCGCTGAAGGGCGTCCTGCACGAGCGGGGTCTTTCGACGGCGGTGGGCGACGAGGGCGGCTTCGCGCCCGACCTCCGCTCGAGCGAAGAGGCGATCGAGGCGATCCTCGAGGCGGCGGAGCGGGCGGGCCACCGCGAGCGGGTGGCGATCGCCCTCGACCCTGCCTCGACCGAGTTCTTCGGGGACGGCGTCTACCGGTTCGAGGGCAGGGAGGCCGACGGCACGGCCATGGCCGACTTCTACGCCGGGCTCGCCGACCGGTATCCGCTCGTCTCGGTCGAGGACGGGGTGGCCGAGGACGACTGGGCGGCGTGGCGGGCGCTGACCGAGCGGATCGGAGATCGCCTGCAGCTCGTCGGGGACGACGTCTTCGTCACGAACGTCGAGCGCCTCCGGCGCGGGATCGAGGAGAGGGTAGGCAACGCGATCCTCGTCAAGGTGAACCAGATCGGCACGCTGACCGAGACTCTCGACACCATCGCCCTCGCCCGCTCGAGCGGCTACAAGGCGGTGATCTCGCACCGCTCCGGCGAGACGGAGGACACGACGATCGCCGACCTCGCCGTCGCCACCGGTGCGGGCCAGATCAAGACAGGCGCGCCGTCGCGGACCGACCGCGTTGCGAAGTACAACCAGCTGCTGCGGATCGAGGAGCAGCTGGACACGCGCGCCGAGTATCCGGGCTGGACTGCGTTCTCCCACCTGTAGCTACGCTCAGGGAGTGGCGCAGCCAACCCCCCGCCGCACCAAGATCCTCGCGACGATCGGGCCGGCCAGCGGCTCGCCCGAGCGCCTCGCCGAGCTGGTCGTAGCGGGCATCGACGGCGCCCGCCTGAACTTCTCGCACGGCACGTCCGAGCAGCATCGCACCACAGCCGAGGCGGCCCGGGGCGCCGCCGAGGAGGTCGGGCGGCCGCTGGCGCTCGTCGCCGACCTCCAGGGGCCGAAGCTCCGCCTGGGCAACCTGCCTGCTCCGAGGACGCTGACGCGGGGCGAGCACGTGGTCATCTCCCCGGAGGAATCCTCCGGTGACGGCGACCTTCCCGTCTCGCCGGCGGTGATCGGTGAGGTGCTCGCGCCCGGCAACGACGTCCTGATCGACGACGGGCTCGTCCACCTGAAGGTCGAGGAGGTCGAGGCCGGAAAGGCGCGCTGCATGGTCGTTGTCGGCGGCTCCGTCAGCGCCCACAAGGGCGTCAACCTCCCCGGCGTCCCGCTGCCGATTCCGTCTCTGACGCCCAAGGACATCGCCGACCTCGAGCTAGCGCTCTCGCTCGGCGTCGACTACGTCGCGCTGTCGTTCGTCCGCTCGGCCGCCGACGTCCGCGACCTCCGCCGCCTGATCGAGCAGGCAGGCTCGCGCGCCGAGGTGATCGCGAAGATCGAGAAGGCCGAGGCGGTCGAGGAGCTCGACGAAATTCTCGCCGCCTCCGACGCGATCATGGTCGCCCGAGGTGACCTCGGCGTCGAGATCGGGCCCGCGTCCGTCCCCCTCCTCCAGAAGCGGATCATCCTCCGCGCGCTCGACGCGGGGAAGCCCGTGATCACGGCGACGCAGATGCTCGAGTCGATGATCGAGCACGCCGAGCCGACCCGCGCCGAGGCGAGCGACGTCGCGAACGCCGTGCTCGACGGCTCGTCGGCGCTGATGCTCTCCGGCGAGACCGCCGTCGGGGCCTACCCGGTGGAGGCGGTTGCGTACATGGACCGGATCGCCCGGGCGGTCGAGCCCAGTCTCGACTACCGGCACGAGATGCCCGATCCGGACGAGGAGCCGGGCGTCGGCCGCGCCATGTCCAACGCGGCCTGCGACATCGCCGAGACGCTCGCCGCGGCCGCGATCCTCGTGCCGACGGCGACGGGCAGGACGGCGTCGGCGGTCGCCCGGCTGCGCCCGCGCCGCTCGATCGTCGCCCTGACCCACAACCAGTACGCGGTGCAGCAGATGGCCCTGGAGTGGGGCGTGATCCCGCTGCTGGTCAAAGAGGCTCAGGACGTCGAGGACCTCTGGGAGCTGTCCATCGACGCGGCCAGGGACGGCGGGGTGATCGAGCCCGGCGACAGGATCGTGATGACGGCGGGCACGTCGGTGAACATCCCGGGCACGACGAACGTGATCAAGGTCGACGTCGCGTAGCCCTGGGGAGGAAGGGTGCCGCAGGGCGTCGAACCGGGCAGCGATGCTCCGGTTCGGAAGACGGCGGTGGATGCGCCTGTTCGCGCTCGGCGTCGCCGTGCTGCTCGCGCTCCTCTACTACCGGCCGGTCCGAACGTACCTGCACACGCGCGACACACTCCGCGACCGCGCGGCCGAGGTGCACGCGCTCGCGGCGCGCAAGCACCAGCTGGAGACGCGCCTGGCCGAGATCGAGCAGGGCTCGTCGCTCGTCCGCGGTGCGCGGAGGCTCGGCCTGGTCAAGCCGGGCGAGCATCTCTTCATCGTCCAGGGCATCTCGGAGTGGCGCCGGGCCCACGCGCGCAAGTAACGCGAGTACCCTCACCCCCGTGGACGACCGCGCCGTCGTGGCAAGCCAGCTCGGCCGGGAGCCGCGCGCCTTCCGCCGCGTCGCCGTCCGCTGCCCGTACGGCCGGCCGGCGGTGACCGAGCAGGAGCCGTACGACCAGGAGGGCGACCCGTTCCCCACGACCTACTACCTCACCTGCCCCCACCTGGTGGCGGCGGTCTCGCGGCTCGAGGCCGCGGGCGGCGTTGAGCGCTGGTCGCGGTCCGCAGCGGACGATCCGGAGCTCGCGGCCAGCCGCGCGCGCGCGAACGACGACCAACGCTCTGTGCGTCGCGCTCTCGCGGCGGGCCGGACCGGGAGCGACGACGGGGCGTCGCTCGAGCTCGGCGTCGGCGGAGCGGCGCGCCACGGGAGCCTCAAGTGCCTGCATGCCCACGCCGCGTACGCGCTTGCCCGCCCCGGGTACCTGCTCGGCGAGCGGGTCCTGGCGGAGATCGAGCCGCCGTGGCCGCCGGATCGCTGCTGCAGCGCGTGAGAGACGACGCCGAGCAGAAAGGCGACGGCGAAGCTGTCGGTCCTGGTGCGAGGCGATGTCGTGACGCAGGAGGCGTCACGTAGCATCGAACGATGGCGACCGGCACCGATCTCGTCCGCCACGAATGGGCCGCAGGCTACCGCCGGCTCGAGGCCGAGCGGGAGACGCCGGCGCACCACCACGCGCTCCAGGCGCAGCTCGACGCCATCACGGCGGAGCTCCGCAGGCGCGTGGGGGACGTGTACGACCTCGAGAGCCTCGCCGTCGAGTATCGGCGCTCGGACGCGTGGGCGTACCGAGTCGTCGCGGAGCTGCCGGACGCCGATCGCTGGGCGCCGGGAACGACGATCGCCACCGACGCAGCCTTCCATCTCTTCGCCCGCCGAGCCCAGGACTACGCGCCGTGATCGGCCGCCGCCGTGAGCCCTCCTCCGACGATCAGGCCTGAACGCAGGCCGCCGCGGAGGCGCCGCGGCTGGCTGCGTCCCCTGATCTGGCTGGCTGCGATCGTCGTGGTCTTCGCGGGCGGGCTCGCGCTCGGCGAGGCGCTCCACGACAACCCGACCGGCGGGACGCAGACGCTCGTCCGCACGTTGAAGCCTCTCGAGGTGCCGCCGGCGAGGGAGACGGTCACGGTCACCCGGCCCGGCTAGCCCATGGAGCATCGGTGCCGGGCTCCAGCCCGGCCCGGCTTCCTACAGGTCCTCTCCGGCTCGAAGGAGCCCGGCGGCGATCACGGCCAGCGCGGCGAGCAAGGCGATCCACAGCCCGATCGAGCGGCCGCTCGTCCCCGCGAAGGTGTCCGGGATGGAGATCAGGCGGATCAGCACGAGCACGGTCGCCAGCGAGCCCAGCCCGATCGTCACCAGGCTCTCCGGGATGCTCGGCGGCAGCTCGATGCCCGCCTCGCGCAGGATCGCGATCACCACCAGCGCGAGCCCCAGGAAGAAGACGAGCTTGCCGATCGTGCCCGTGTGCCAGCCGATCACCGACAGGGTCGGGCCCTCGACCGAGTTCCCCGAGTACCAGGACATGAACGAGGAGAGGAGCAGCACGAGCCCGGCGACCCACGCGACGCGCTGACCGGCCGACCAGATCCCGCCCGCGGGCCGCAGCTGCGCCACCGGCGGCCGGGTCGTCGGCGGCGGCTGCGCGGATGCCGCCTCCTCCGTCTCCGGATCGTCGAAATCGAACAGGTCAGGGGTTTCCACAGGCTGAGTATGTAGGACCTAGATGCCGAAGATCCGGGCGACCTCGCCCCACACCGTGACGGCGACGACCGCGCAGGCGAGGAGGAGGATGCCGAGGAAGGCCCAGAAGCGGACGTGCGCCATCCTCGTCGCCCGGCGATGTTCGACCTTGGCGTGACGTTGAGCCCGGTAGAAACGGTACGCGCGGTCGACGGCCTGAGGGTCGACCGGTGGTGCGTCCGTCCGGGCCCGTTGCCGCTGCGCAGGCTCGGCCATCGATGGAATTCTAGATCGACGCGCGCGGTTGGGTACGTTTTGGAAGTGGAGCTGAGGGCTGGCGCCAGGCCGTTGCGCGTCGGCCACAAGGGTGCTGCGGCCCTCGAGCCCGAGAACACGCTGCGCTCGCTCGCCCGGGCGGTGGAGCTCGGCTGCGACCTGGTCGAGTTCGACGTCCTCGAGCTGCACGACGGGACGCTGGTGCTGGCCCATTCGGACGACCTGCTGGAGGTCAGCCACGGTGCCGCCCGAGGCCGGGTCCGCGGGCAGAGCCTGCCCGCGCTGCGCGAGGTCGCGCCCGAGCTGCCGACGCTGGACGAGGCGCTGGAGCAGCTCGGCCCGTCCGGAACGGTGGGCGTCCAGGTCGACCTGAAGGGGAGCGGCTTCGAGGAGGGGGTCGCGGCGGCGATCCGTCGGCACGGCCTGATCGACCGCTCTGTCGTGAGCACCTTCCACGTGCCGAGCCTTCTGCGCCTCGCCCGGGTCGAGCCGGCCCTCCCGCGGGGGCTGACGTACCCGGTCGACCGGCGGGGGCTCTCGGCGCGTCGCCTCCTTCGCCCGGTTGCGGTCGGAGCCGCTGCAGCGCTGCGCCGAGCACTGCCGGGGCGCATCGCCGGGTTGCTCGATCGGGCGCGGGCATCGGCGGCGATGCTCCACTACTCGGTCGTCTCGCCCGCCGCGGTCGCCAGTGCCCACGCTCACGGGGCGGCGGTCTGGGCCTGGACGGTCGACGACGAGCTGGTCCTCGGGCGCATGCTCGCCGCCGGCGTCGACGCGGTGATCACCAACGACCCTCGTATCTTCGGCCACGACGACTACACTCAGGGACGGTGAAGCGCCCGCTCGTCATCGCCGTCAGCGCGCTTGCACTGGCCGCCGCAGGCCTGTTCGCAGCGCTGGTCCCGGCCGGCTCCGCTCAGGA
Source organism: uncultured Actinomycetes bacterium (assembly GCA_963775695.1). Lineage (GTDB taxonomy): Bacteria > Actinomycetota > Thermoleophilia > Gaiellales > Gaiellaceae > DATBLE01. Next base: position 97,205 of record CAVZJU010000010.1, read on the forward strand.
GCCTCCGCCGACCACGACCGGATCGACGACGGACACGACCTCGACGGCGGACACGACCTCGACGGCGGACACGACCTCGACCGCGACCACCACGGCCACGACGTCGACCACGACGACGGCGCCGAAACCGAAGCCGAAGCCCAAACCGACCCCCAAGGTGCTGCCGCACGGGGTCACGATCGGCGGTATCCACGTCGGCGGTCTCGCGCCGCGGGCCGCATATGCGGTCGTGCGGGCGGCGTTCGACGCACCGCTCGTCCTCGTGGTGGGCCCGCACCGGATCGAGGTGAAGCCCGCCGGGCTCGGCGCCGTCGCGTACGCGAAGAACGCCGTCTCGCGCGCCCGCTTCGCGCCGCCCGGCACGGCGATCCCGCTCGGCGTGAACATCGACGGCTCGCGCGTCCGCCGCCAGGTCGCCTCCCTCGCGAAGCGGTTCGATCGCGAAGCGGTCGACTCCTCGCTCCTGCTGCGCGACCTCCAGCCGTACATCACGAAGGGAGTCAGCGGGAAGCGGCTCGCGCCGAAGGGGTCGTTCGAGGCGATCGTCACAGCGCTCCGCCAGAACCGGCGCGCCGATGTCGTCCTCCCGTACGAGGACGTGGCGCAGAACGTCACCCGCTCGTCGTTCGGCTCGGTGATCGTCATCCGTCGCGGGTCGAACCGCCTGTACCTGTACAACGGGATGAAGCCGTGGCGCACCTTCACAGTCGCGACCGGGCAGGCGATCTACCCGACACCGCTCGGCAAGTTCGACATCGTCGTCAAATGGAAGGATCCCTGGTGGTATCCGCCCGACTCGCCGTGGGCGAAGGGCGCAAAGCCGATCCCGCCGGGCCCCGGCAACCCGCTCGGGACGCGCTGGATGGGCCTGTCCGCGCCGGGCGTGGGCATCCACGGGACGCCCGATCCGGCTTCGCTCGGCTACTCCGCCTCGCACGGCTGCATCCGCATGTACATCCCGTATGCCGAGTGGCTGTTCGAGCACGTCGACGTCGGCACGCCGGTCTACATCGTCCCCGCATAATCTCGGGGTGACCTTGCGCTGGAAGCACGGCCTGCAGGCGCTGACGGTCGCGGTCGTCCTCGGCCTGCTGGCGCTCCTGATCTGGAAGGTCGTCCACCAGGACAAGGGCGTCAAGCTCGGCGGGGGGAGGATGCCGCCGGCCCCGCAGTTCGCGCTCTCGCGGCTCGACGCGCCGGGCAAGCTGAAGCTCGCGTCGCTGCGCGGCAAGGTCGTGGTCATCAACTTCTGGGCGTCGTGGTGCGCTCCGTGCAAGTCGGAGGCGCCGCGCCTGGAGGCCGCCTGGCAGCGCTATCGCGATCGAGGCGTCGTCGTCGTCGGCGTCGACGGCCAGGACTTCTCGGGCGACGCGAAGCGCTTCATGCGCAAGCACGGGATCACGTATCCGAACGTGCACGACGGCCCGGGCGACATCGGAACGAAGTACGGCGTCACGGGATTCCCCGAGACCTACTTCGTCGACCGCCGCGGCCGCCTCGTCGGCGACCGGGTGGTGGGCGAGCTGAGCACGGACAAGCTGACCTCGGGGATCCAGCGCGCGCTCGAGTCGTGAGACTCGCGGCCGTGTTGCTCCTCGCTCTGGCGCTGGCGGCGCCGGCGGCGGCGAGCGAGGGTCATCCCACCCTCGGGGAGCTCGAAGGCGAGGTGATGTGCCCCACGTGCAAGACGACGCTCGACCAGTCGTCCGCACCGATAGCCGACCGCATCCGGCAGTTCATCTCTGCGCGGATCGCGGCCGGCGACACGAAGAGCGAGATCAAGCAGAAGCTGGTGGCTCAGTTCGGGCCCGCGATCCTGGCCGAGCCGTCGAAGCACGGGTTCAACCTGCTGGCCTGGGTATTGCCGTTCGTAGCGCTCGGGGTGGGGGCGGCGGCGCTCGGGTGGCTGGTCTGGCGGTGGTCGCGGGGGCGCGGGCGGTCGCCGGCTCCTGCGGGCGGCCCGCCGATCGACCCGGAGCTGGAGCGCCGGCTCGACGACGAGCTCTCGCGGTTCGATGGCTGAGTTCGGGTGGGCGTTCGTCGCGGGCCTGATCTCCGTCGTCACGCCGTGCGTGCTGCCGCTCGTGCCGGGCTACCTGTCGGCGATCTCTGCGGTCGAGGCAAACCGGCTGGGCGAGCCGGGAATCGCCCGCCGCGTGGTTGTCGCCAGCCTGCCCTTCGTGCTCGGCTTCACCGTCGTCTTCGTGGTGCTCGGAGCCTCCGCAGCGGCGTTGGGCAGCGTTCTCGACAAGCGCACGCAGACCGAGTTCGCCGGCTTCCTGCTGATCGTGATCGGGCTCGGGTTCGTCGGCCTGCTGCCCTGGCCGGAGCGTGCCGTCGGCACGGGGCTCCTCGCCCGCGCGCGCGGATCGCGCATCCTGCTCGGCGCCGCGTTCGCCGTCTGTGCCGCCCCCTGCATCGGTGCCGTCCTGGCCTCGATCCTCGTGCTGGCCGGCAGCGCGGGCTCGATCACGCGCGGCGTCCTCCTGCTGACGACGTACTCGATCGGGCTGGGCGCGGCGTTCGTGCTCGCCGGTGTCGCGTTCACCAGGGCCATGTCGGCGTTCCGCTGGCTGCGCGACCGCTACCGGATCATCCAGATCGTCGGCGGCGTCACCCTGATTGCGCTCGGACTACTGCTCTTCTTCGATCGCTCGTGGTGGCTGAACGTGGCGGTCAACCGCATCCTCGAGTCGGTGGGGCTCGACCGGATCTAAGCACGGGGGGAGCGGCCGGTTCCCCCCGCGAGCCCCCTCCCCAAGACCATCGGCCACCGAAGGCGGCCGTGTGCCGCGCCCGCGCATGTCGGGCGCGGCGGCGAATCTCAGAGTTGTGGGGGCACGAGTTCGAGAGAGTCCGATGCAACGATCGCTCGGGCGGCGTCGACCTGCGCGAGCAGATCGCCGACGGCGAGGCCGCGGTGTTCCGGTGAGTAGGGCCCGAGCCGGCGGGTTGCCTTCTCCAGCTGCCGCTCGCAGCCGACCCGGTTTCTGCGACCGGCCTGGTACCAGGCCACCGCCACGTGGACGAGCCCCTGCAGGAAATCGCGCTCAGCCGGCTCCGCCGCCCGCCAGGCGGTCTCGAGCTCCTCGTGCGCCTCGAAGTACTCGCCGGTCCGGATCAGCTCTAGTCCCCGTTCGTAGCTGCTCATCGGACAACGACGCTAGCGATTCCGCCGCCGCGACCGACCTGGCGGGCGCGGCCCAGCTCGCTCTCGGACAGCCGCGTCGTTGGGGAAGGGGGCACACGGGGGAAACTGGCCGTTTCCCCCGTGATAGTGTCAGCAGCGTGGCGACGATCCTGCTCGTTGGGGTCGACCTCTTTTTCCGAGGCAAGCTGGACGTGCTTCTGCCGGGGCACCGTTTCGTCACGGCGGACACGATCGCGGAGCCGGAGCTCGTGATCGCCGACATCTCGCGGATCGAGCCCGAGGAGGTCGCGGACACGTACCCGGACATCCCGATCGTCGGCTTCGCGAGCCACACCGACACCGCCGGCCTGCGCCGCGCGCATGCCGCCGGCTTCGACCAGGTGCTCGCGAAATCGGCGCTCCAGGAGCGCGCTCCCGAGGTGATCGGAGAGCTGCTCGCGCCGGTAGAGTGAGCCTGCCAGCACCTGCTCGACCGGAGGCCTCTTGACCTACATCATCGCCGAGCCCTGCATCGACATCAAAGACCGCTCCTGCGTCGACGTCTGCCCGGTCGACTGCATACACGAGTTCGAGCGGATCCTCGTGATCGACCCCGAGGAGTGCATCGATTGCGGTGCGTGCGAACCGGAGTGCCCGGTCGAGGCGATCTTCCCCGAGGACGCTCTCCCCGAGAAGTGGTCGCCGTTCGTGAAGATCAACTACGCGTATGCCGACGCGGACGAGATCAATCGGCTGACGAACGAGTACGCGACGGAGCACAACGTCCAGAATCCTCCTCTGGAATAGGTCCGAACCGATTTCCCGGCGGAGGCGAATACCGCCGAAGGGCCAGGAATGACGACGAACCAGGATCTCCACGAGCTGACCTCCGCGTATGCACTCGACGCGCTGGCTGACGACGAGCGGCGCGCCTTCGAGGCGCACCTCGCCGGGTGCGAGCGCTGCCGCGCGGACCTCGCCGGGCTGACCGAGACGGCCGGTGCGCTGGGTCTCGCCGCAGACGCCGCCGAGCCTCCGCATGGGCTTCGCGTCCGGATCCTCGCCGCCGCCCGCGAGGAAGGCCCGTCGAACGTGGTCGCGATCGAATCGAACCGTAGGCGCCGCTTCGCGATCGCGGGAATCGCGGCCGCCGTGGCCGCTGCCGCGCTCGCGATCGGGCTCTACGCCGCGCTGTCCGGCGGCGGTCCCTGAGCCGATCGGCTGGCGCTGTCGGTCGCGACCGATCAGGGAGTGACGACGGCAACCATCACCGGTCTGGACGCTGCACCGTCCGGCAAGGCGTACGAGCTCTGGGTGATCGAGGGGTCGACGCCGAAGCCCGCCGGTCTGTTCGCGGACGGCGGCAAGCAGGTGGTCAGGCTCACCCGTCCGGCACCCGACGGCTCGACCGTCGCGGTCACGCTCGAGCGCGCGGGCGGCGCCCAGGCGCCGACCACGCCGGTGCTCGTCTCCACCACGGTCTCGGCCTAGTCGCAGACCGGCCCCGCCTGGGTAAGCTGGCCGGATGGAGCCGACCAGCCTCGACCACGTCGCGCTCTGGGTCGCCGACCGCGATCCAATCGCCGAGTTCGCCGCTGCGCACCTCGGCATGCACGTGATCGAGCGCACCGACAGATTCACACTCGTCGGATCGGACGCACGCCGCGGCAAGCTGACGCTCTTCGCCGAGGAGGGGCCGCGGGAGCCGGGCGCCCTCGCGCGTGTCGGCCTGCGGGTCTCCGACCTGGCCGCCGCGCGCGCGGCGTTGCCCGACAACACGTCGGAGGTGTTCGACGTCGGCGAGGGCCTGAGCCTCACGCTGGTCGAGGGCGCGACCGACGTCGAGTACGACCTCGACCACGTCGCGCTCTTCTCGCCGGATCCGGAGGCGGCCGCGCGCGAGTGGCTGCGGTACGGCTTCCGGGCAACGGACGACCCGGCGCGGGTCGAGGTCGGCGGTGCGTTCCTCGAGCTGGTCGAGGGTGATCCAGGCGAGCCCGAGCGGCCGCTCCTGAACCACCTCGGCGTCCTCGTGGACGCCGCAGCGCCGGCGCAGGAGCTCGGCGTCGAGGTTGCCGACGTCGTCGACGCGCCGAACACGTTCGCGGTGTTCGTCTGGGGTCCCGACCGGGTCAAGCTCGAGTACGTCGAGCACAAGGCGAGCTTCTCGCTCCGCTGATCACGGTCCTCGGAGCGGGAATGGCGGGGCTGGTGGCCGCCGCCCGCGCGCGAGAGCTCGGTGCCGGCGTGCGGCTGCTCGAGAAAGGCGGTCGCCCCGGCGGCTCCATGCTGCTCTCCAGCGGCGTGGTCTGGCGCTACCGCGACTTCGAAGAGTTCCGGCGCCAGTGCCCGAACGGCCACGCCCCGCTCCAGCGCCTGATCTGGGAGCGGCTCGACGAGGCGCTCGATTGGCTGGAAGGGCTCGGCGCTGCAGGCACCCCGCATACGACGAATCCGCGCACGACCGGACGCAGATTCGACCCGGGCAGTCTGACCGCGGTGCTCGTGGGGGCTGCGGGGGAGGTGGAGCTCGGACGGTCGTCACCCGAGGGTGACGCGCCGCTCGTGGTCGCGACCGGCGGCTATTCGGTGCGGCTCGCCGGACAGCGCGGGCTGCTCGTCCGCTCCAACCCGTGGTCCGAGGGCCAGGGCATCGACGCGGCGCTCGCCCGCGGAGCCGCCGAGGCGCCGAGCGACGAGTTCTACGGCCGCGCGATGCCGGGGCCGGTGCCGGAAGAGCAGTTCGTCGCCGCCTCGCAGCTGTACGGCCGCTTCGCCCGACGCGTGAACGACCTCGGCGAGGAGTTCTACCCCGGCGAGGTGTCGTGGTCGGAGAACGACCTTGTGCAGGCTATCGCCGCGCAGCCGGGCGGCCGCGCCTGGTACGAACTCGACGCCGAGGCGCTCGCGCGCCCCGAGGTGGCCGAGAAGCTGCCGTACGCGCAGGAGACAGAGCCGCTGCAGGGCGGCGGCCTACGCGTCCGTGTGTACGCGGCAGTGACGCATACGTACGGCGGCGTGCGGGTCGACACCCGGGCACGGGCGGCCAACGGCGTGTGGGTCGCGGGCGTCGACGCCGGTGGCGTCTCGAACGGCGGCTACGCGAGCGGCCTGGCCCAGGCGCTCGTCCTCGGCCTCGCCGCGGCCGAGGATGCTCGTCAGTAGCGGTCGATCTCGCGCAGGCGTTCGTCGGAGATGCCGAAGTGGTGCGCGATCTCGTGCAGCACGACCCGCCGTACCTGGGCGCGGAGCAGCTCGGGGTCGCCGCCGGTCATCCGCTCGAGCGGTCCCTGATAGATCGTGATCCTGTCCGGCGGCACACCCGCGTAGGCGCTCGACCGGTGCGTCAGCGGGACACCCTGATAGAGGCCGAGCAGCGGCAACCCGGGCGGGGGCTCGTCCTCGACGACCACCGCGACGTTGGACATGAACCCGCGCAGGTCGTCCGGAAGCGAGCCGATCGCATCTTCGACGAGATCCTCGAACTCCGACACAGCCGACAGCATTGCGTGACGGGATCCATCCTGTCATCGATACAGTTCCTCGCCATGGGACGCGGCTCACGGCCGATCAGGCGCTGGAAGGCAGACCGGCAGCGCAAGAAGAAGGCACGCGAGCGCAAGACTGCAGCGCCCACGCCTCCGAAGAAGTAACCGTCCCGCCCGGTGCCTCGGCGAGCCGGCTTACACAGGCTGGATGTACGCGCAGCGCCGCTCGTCGGCCGGCAAGGGCGACGGCGCCACCTTCGTCACGACCATGCGGATCTCGTCCTCCTGGACTTCGTCGCCGACCGCCGGCGGGTCACCGTCGCGCTCGCGCAGCTCGTAGCCGCTCGGCTTCCAGACGAAGAGGAGGTACGCCACGTCGGAGGGAGACTGTATCGGCGACAGGCTCGAGCCTGTCACCGATGCCGTTACTACTTTCGGGCCGCGTACCCGGGCAGCACGACCGTGATCGTCGTCCCGGCCTCGCCACGCTCGACCTCCACCGTGCCGCTCAGGTGCCGGGCGCGCTCCTCGAGCTCCTCGATGCCGTTCTGGCGCCGTTCCGGGTGCCCGTCGTCGGCGAGCGTGAGGCGGACCCCCTCGTCCTCGTCGTCGGCGACCGCGATCGAGATGTGGCTCGGCCGCCGCTCGGCCGCCCGGTCGAGCGCGACGCGGATCAGCTGGTAGAAGGTCACCTGGGCCCGCTCGGCGAGCGCCTCCGCGGGCGCGACGTCCACGTCGACCCGGACCTCACGGTCGAGCCCGACCCGCTCGGCCAGCGCGCGTACAGCCGGCTCGAAGCCCTGGTCGCGGAGCGCGACCGGTTCGATGTTGAACGAGAGATCGCGGAGCGAGTGGATCGTCGAGCGCTGTTGCTCGAGGGCGGATGCCAGGACGCGCCGCGCGTCGTCGTTTCGGCCCTCGGCGATCGCGTGGTCGACCGCGTCGAGCATCAGCGCGATCCCGGCGAGTGCCTGGACGGCGCCGTCGTGGAGCATCAGCGCGAGCCGGCGCCGCTCGTCCTGCTCGCCGGCGATCCGCTGCTCGAACTGGCGGATGCGCTCGCGCTCCTCCTTGCGGCGCTCACCTTGCCGCCGCTCGTGCTGCGGCTCCGAGGGCAGCGAGCTCTTCACCTCAGTCGATGATCGAGTCGCGCAGCGCGATCGCGACCGCGTGCGTCCGCGTGTCGGCCTCGAGCTTCGTGAGGATGTGGCGCACGTGGCTCTTCACGGTCTCCTGGCTGATGAAGAGCTTGGCGGCCACGTCGGCGTTCGACATCCCGTCCGCGAGCAGCTGGAGGATCTCCCGCTCGCGCGGCGTGAGCATGGCCGTGCCTTCCTTCCCGCTCAGGAAGGAGGGCATCAGCGCGGGGTCGATGTAGCCCTCGCCGGCCGCCAGCTTGTCGATCGCCTTCAGCAGCGTCTCGTGCGGCGCCTCCTTGAGGATGTAACCCTTCGCGCCCGACTCGATGCCACGCGCGAGCAGCGAGCGCTCGCTGAAGGCGGTGAAGATCAGCACGGCCGTCTCGGGAGAGTGCGCGACGATGTGCTTCGTCGCCTCGAGGCCGTCCATGCCCGGCATGCGGACGTCCATGACCACGACGTCCGGCTTTCGCCGCTGGACCAGGGTCACCGCCTGCTCGCCGTCGGAAGCCTCGCCGATGACGCGGATGTGCGACGCGCGCGAGAGCGACAGCCTGAGCCCCTCGCGGACGACCTCGTGGTCGTCGACGATCAGGCAGGTGATCTCCTCCGGCATGCGCTCGATCATAGAGCGGCGGCAGGCGGTCACACGGCCAGCGTCAGCTGCTCCGGGGGCGCCGGCGGCTCCGCGCGCACGCTCCGCCGGTCGCGGATGCCGTGCCGCTTCCTGAGCTCGGCGACCGTGCGCCGAACGGGCTCGACCTGTGCCTTCGGCAGGTACGAGCGCGACGCATAGAGACGTTCGTAGCGGTCGAGCTCCTCGGGCCAGTCCGACGCCAGCGCCTCCAGGAAGTGCTCGCGGGTGCCGTGCTTGAGGTGGAGCACGTTTGCCCAGACGTTGGTCGCGCCGGCCTCGCGGGCGGCGCGGACGACCTGCTCGAGCTGCTCGGGGGAGTCGGAGATGCCGGGCAGGATCGGCGCCATCCCGACGCCGGCCCTCACCCCCGCCGCGACCAGCTCGCTCAGCGCCTCGAGCCGGCGGCGCGGGGGCGGAGTGCCGGGCTCGGTCCGGCGCCAGACCTCCTCGTCGAGCGTCGGCACCGAGAAGACGACGCCGACCTCCGCCCGCGACGCCGCCTCGACGAGGACGCCGAGGTCGCGGACGACCATGGGGCTGCGGGTGATGAGGCTGAACGGATTCGACGCGTCGCGGAGCGCCTCGAGGCAGCCACGCGTCAGCTTGTACCGCCCCTCGGCCGGCTGGTAAGGATCGGTCGCCGCCCCGATCGCCACGATCTCGCCAGCCCAGGACGGGCGCGCAAGCTCCCGCCGCAGCACCTCCGCCACGTTCACCTTCACCCGAATCGAGCGCCCGTAGCGATCGTCGGACGGCCGGTCGGCCCGCAGCTCGAAGGCCCGCACGTAGCAGAACGTGCAGCGGTGCGCGCAGCCCATGTAGGGGTTGAGCGACCAGCCGAATCCCATGCCCTTCACCCGGTTCAGCGCGCTCCGGCAGGGCTCTTCGCGATACTCGACCCCCATCGCTGCCATGATAGAACATACGTTCGCTCCGGTCGAGGTGGCGGACGGCATCGTCCGCGTCACCTATCCGATGCCGATGAAGCCCGGGCACGTCCACGGGTACCTCGTGGCCACCGTCGACGGGTATCTGCTCGTCGACACCGGGCTCGGCCTGCCGGAGATGCCGGGGCACTGGGCGGCGCTCGTACCGCAGCTGGATCGCCCGGTCACGGAGATCCTGATCACGCACTTCCACCCTGACCACGTCGGTGGCACCGCCGATGCCGTCGAGGCGACGGGAGCGTCGGTCCTGCAGGGGGCGCTCGACCACTATCAGTGCGAGAAGGTCTGGGGCAGCGACGCCTGGGTCCCGCAGCTGGCCGCGTGGTTCGCCCGGCAGGGCGTCCCGCCCGAGGAGACGGCGGAGCTGCTCGAGGTCGGCAGCACATACCGCCGGTTCGTCCACTTCGTTCCCGACGCTCGCCTCCTCCGCGAAGGCGACGAGGTGGCCGGCTGGCGCGTCGTCGAGCTTCCCGGCCACGCCGACGGGCACATCTGCCTCCTGAAGGACGGCGTGCTGATCGCCGGCGACCACCTCCTTCCGCGGATCACCCCCGCGGTCGGCCTCTACCCGGACTCACGGCCCGATCCGCTCGGCGACTTCATGGCCTCGTTGGAACGGGTCGCCCGGCTCGCGCCCAGGCTCGCCCTGCCCGGGCACGGAGACCCGATCGGCGACCCGGCCGGCCGTGCCCGGGAGATCGTCCAGCATCACCACGAGCGGCTCGACGAGACGGGGGCGGCGCTCCGTAGCGGGCCGAGGGGCGGGTACGAGCTCTCGCATGTCCTGTTCCCCGGCGAGTTGGGCCCCGCCCAGCGGCGCTTTGCCGTCGCCGAGACGCTCTCTCACCTGGAGCGGCTCGTGCTCGATGGCCGGGCTGTCCGCGGAGGTGACGACGGATACGTGACCTATACTCAGGCCTAGGTTCCTTGGAGAACGACCTTCCTAGTACCCATGCCCCGGTAGGCGGGGCGTGACCCTCTTCCTCGAGCTGGTCGCCGTCGCGGCGCTCGTGCTGCTGAACGGCTTCTTCGTCGCGGCCGAGTACGCGCTCGTCACCGTCCGGCGCTCGCGCCTGCAGGAGATGGCCGACGAGGGGAACCGGCGGGCGAAGCAGGTGCTCGGCCTGACCGCGGTGCCGCCGCGGTTCATCGCCGCGATGCAGCTCGGCGTCACCGTCACCTCGCTGGCGATCGGCGCCCTCGGCGAGCAGGCCCTCACCGAGCTGTTCGACCCGGTGATGGCGACCGCGCTCGCGGTCGGGCTGTCGCTGCTGCTGCTGACCTTCTTCCACGTCGTCGTCGGCGAGCTCGTGCCGAAGGGCATCTCGCTCGGCCACCAGGAGGGGACTGCGCTGTTCGTCGCTCCTCCGGTGCGGCTCTTCTTCTTCGTGTTCAAGCCGCTGATCTGGTTCCTGCAACGCTCGAGCGAGTTGACGCTCCGCCTCCTCGGGCTGGAACCGCCGGGCGCCGACGGAGCGGCCTATTCGGAGGCCGAGCTGAAGCTCCTGCTCGAACGCTCGACGGTCGAGGGCGAGCTCGAGGAGGAGGAGCAGGAGATGCTCTACAAGGTCTTCGACTTCGCGGACAAGGAAGCCGCCGACGTGATGGTCCCCCGCCCCGAGGTGGCCGTCGTCGCCGCCGACATGCCGCCGGAGGAATGCCTGAGCAAGGTGCTCGACTCGCCCTACACGCGGTTCCCGGTCTACCGGGAGACGCCGGAGCACATCGTCGGCGTGCTCCATCTTCGCGATCTCCTGAACGCGATGAACGACCGCGGTATCGCAGGCGTGGAGATCGAGGAGATCCTGCGGCCGCCCTACATCGTCCCCGAGACCAAGGACATCGCCGCCCTGCTCACCGAGTTCCGGCGCACGAACCAGCACATGGCGATCGTCGTCGACGAGTACGGCGACATGGAGGGAATCGTCACCCTCGAGGACGTGATCGAGGAGATCGTCGGCGAGATCGAGGACGAGTTCGACCTGCCGGACGAGTCGGTCGAGCGGCTCGACGACGGACGGATCCGCATCGACGGCACCTTCCCGATCGACGACTTCAACGAGCAGTTCGGCTCCGAGCTGCCGATCGAGGACTACCACACGATGGGCGGGTACGTCTTCGGCCTCCTGGGCCGGGCACCGGAACGGGGCGACCAGATCGACGAGGACGGGCTCCGCTTCACGGTCGTCGACCTCGAGGGCACGCGCATCGAGCGGCTCGAGGTCGAGTTCCTCGCCCGGCCCGAGAGCGAGGAGCCGCCCGACCAGCGCGCCGCGGAGGCCTGACCACCACCGGCAGGCCGTATCGCCCTGAATAGACTAGGGCCGTGAAGGCGGTCGTGATCGAGCGCCCGCACGAGGTCGTCTATGGGGAGGTGGAGACCCCGACCTGCGGGCCGGGAGACGTGCTGGTGCGCAGCCGGTTCGCCGGCCTGTGCCGCACCGACGTCGAGGTGCTGGAGGGCGAGCTGGACCTGCGCTGGGTGCGCTACCCGTGCATCCCGGGGCACGAGTGGAGCGGGGTCGTCGAGGCGGTCGGTGAGGGCGTGGCCGGGATCGAGCCCGGCGACCGTGTGGTCTGCGAGGGGTACTGCTACTGCGGCGCCTGCCGCCGCTGCCGGGCCGGCGACACCCACCTCTGCGAGACCTACGACCAGCTCGGCTTCACCCGCGGCGGCGGCTACGGCGAGCTCGTGGTCGCGCCTCGGCGGGTCGTCCACCGGCTGCCCGACGGCGTCGCGCTCGACGCAGCCGTGCTGATAGAGCCGGCCTCGGTGGTCTTCCAGGGCCTCTCGCGTGCTCGACCGAGGCCGGGAGAGACCATCGGCGTGATCGGTGTCGGCACGCTCGGAGCGCTCACGCTCGTTCTCGCGCGGCTGTTCGCCCCCGCTGCTCTCGTCGCCTACGGCATCCGGGAGGCGGAGCTCGAGGTCGCCCGCCGTCTCGGCGCCGATGAGACAGTCGACCTCTCGGCGTGGCCGGCGGCGCACGAGGGCGAGCTCGATCTCGTGGTCGAGACGGCGGGCGCCGTCGACGCGATCGAGCTGGCCACCCGGCTGCCGCGCATGGGCGGTCGCGTCGTCGCGCTCGGGATCGCGGGCGCAGACCGCGAGCTGGCGCTTCCCGCCGACCGCTTCGTCCTCCGCGACCTCGCGCTGATCGGCAGCGTCGGCTACACGACGGCCGTCTGGTCGCGCGTGGTCGAGCTGCTCGGCGCAGGGCTCGTCGACCTCGCGCCGGTCGTCGCCCGCCGCTTCCCGGCCGAGCGCTTCGAGGACGCGTTCGCGCTCATGGGTGACCGCGACGGCGTGGTCGGCCGGATCCTCCTGGAGCACGGGGAATGATCGACCGCTCGGACCTTCTGCGTCGCGCCGGGGCCGGAGCGGCCGGTCTCTCACTTGCCCAACTGCTCGGCCCTGCGGGCGCCCTGGCCGGCGACGGCGGCGGCGACTTTCCGGCACACCCGCGCTGGCGCTTCGTCTTCGTCAGCCACGACACGCTCGATCCGCTGTTCGTCGCCACGCAGTTCGGCGCGCAGGACGCCGCCGCACTCGTGCGCTGCACGACGCAGTGGACCGGCTCCCCGCGCGGGAGCGTCAAGGAGACGGTCAAGGCGCTGCGGTCGGCGATCTCGCACAAGGCCGACGGGATCGCGGTCTCGGTGATCGACGAGGCCGCGGTCGCTCCGGCGGCGGAATCGGCCGCGCGGGCGGGCATCCCGCTGGTCGCCTTCAACGTCGACTCGGGCTCGAGCGGCCGCCGGTATGCGTACGTGGGCGAGAACCCACTTGCATCGGGCGTCAACGTCGGCGTCGAGATCGCTCGGCTCGCTCCCGCCGGCACCGTCGTCCTGTTCGCGCCGCAGCAGGCGAAGACCTGGACGGGACGGCGTCTCCAGGGGATCCTCGCCGGGCTCGCGGCAGCGCGCAGGGCCCCCGTGGCCACCGTGGTCCGGCTCTCGGGCGACGCCAAGAAGCAGCAAGACGCGGTCGAGAAGGCCTACGCCCGCGGACGTGGGATCCGCGGGCTGTTCGCGGTCGACGGCCTCGGGACGCTCGCCTGTGGGCAGGCGATCTCGCATCTCGGCCTGAGGGCGAAGGGCGTCAAGGGCGGCGGCTACGACCTTCTTCCGGACGACCTCGAGCTGGTCGCCGACGGGACGCTCGACTTCGTCGTCGACCAGCAGCCGTACGTCCAGGGGTTCGCGCCGGTGCTGCAGCTCTTCCTCGCGCGGATCTCACAGGGAGTCGTCGTCCCGTGGGATACGGAGACGTCGGTGCTCCTGCGCCGGTCGGACGTGCGGATGTTCCTCGCCACGAAGAGCCGGTTCGAGGGCAGCTCGAGCCTCCAGGCGTACCCGCTTCGGCGCACCTGACGTGCGCCGGCGCTGGCTCGTCCTCGCGGTCGGGACGGTCGCGCAGGCATCTCAGGCTGCTGTTCTCTTCGGGCTGGCCGTGCTCGCGCCCGCCCTCCGCGACCGGTACGGCCTCAGCCTGACCCAGGTCGGCGTCATGCTCGGCGTGTCGGGCGTCGGGGCGGTGCTGACGCTCCTGCCGTGGGGGTTGGCGGCGGATCGCGTCGGCGAGCGGGAGACGGGAGCGGTCGGCCTGCTCGGTGCGAGCGCGGCGCTGGCAGGGTCGGCGTACGCGCCCGACTTCGCCCTGCTCGTCGTGCTGCTCGCGATCGCGGGCGCATTCGGGGCGAGCATCAACACCGCGACCGGGCGCGCGGTCACCAGCTGGTTCCCGCGCGAGACGCGCGGCTTCGCGCTGGGCATCCGCCAGACCTCGGTGCCGATCGGCGGACTCCTGGCCGCCCTCGGCATCCCGCCGATCGTCGAGCATTGGAGCGCCGGCGCAGCGCTGCTCGTGCTGGCCGGCTTTTCGCTGGTCGCCGCCGTTCTCGCCGGCGGCTGGCTGGTGGAGGGTCCCGTGCGCGAGGAGGGAGAGCTCACCGCGGACGTGCTTCGCCATCCGCTGAGGGACCGACGCATCTGGCGGCTGTCGCTCGGCAGCGGGCTGCTGATCTGTACGCAGGTCGCGATCACGGGCTTCGTGGTGATCTTCCTCGAGTCGGAGCGCGACCTGAGCGCCACGGAGGCCGGTCTCGTGCTCGCGGCCATCAACGTGGTCGGCGCGGCGGGGCGCTTGCTGTCCGGCCGGCAGTCCGACCGCAGGGGCGGTGGCCGCGTCGAGCTGATCCGGGCGATTGCTGTTGCGACCACGGTCGCCGTCGCCGCCGCGGCGGTGCTGGCCGGTGCGGCCGTCTGGCTGCTGGTGGCGGCGCTGGTCGCGGGCGGCGGGCTGTCCATGTGCTGGAACGGGCTGGCCGTCGCCGCCGCCCTCGAGTCGGCGGGCCCCAGACAGGGCGGTGCCGCGCTCGGGCTCCAGCAGACCCTGGTGGGGGCGGCGGTGGCGGTGACGCCGCTCGTCTTTGCGCCGTTCGTCGCCTCGACGTCATGGCGCGCCGGGTTCCTCGTCGCGGCGGCGCTGCCCCTCGTCGCGGTCGTCGTGCTGCGCCCGCTGCGCACGTGAGGGATACTGGGCGCATGGAACGCGTTCTCGTCCTCGCCGGCGACGCGGTCGAGGATCTCGAGCTCTTCTATGTCCTCTACCGCCTGCGCGAGGCCGGCTACGAGGTCGACATCGCGGCGCTCTCGCGGCGCACGATGCGCACCGTCGTCCACGACTTCGAGCCGGACTCCGACGCCTACGTCGAGAAGCCGGGGCGGCGGGTCGAGCCCGATCTCGCGTTCTCGGAGGTCGAGCCCGAGCGCTACACCGGTGTCGTCATCCCGGGCGGGCGGGCGCCGGAGTACATCCGCGTCGACCCCGACGTGCGCCGGATCGTCGCCCACTTCTTCGATCACGACCTGCCCGTCGGGACGCTCTGCCACGGTCCGCAGGTGCCGGCGGCGCTCGGCTACCTGCAGGGGCGCAAGAGCTCCGGTTTCCCGCCGCTCGGCCCGGACATCGAGGCAGCGGGCGGCACGTACGTCGAGGGCGCCGACGTCGTCGACGGCAACATGGTCTCCTGCCGGGGCTGGGGCGACCTCGCCGAGTGGTCGAAGGCGTTCGTCGCGGCGCTGGAGCGCGCCGCGGTTCCGGCCTAGAGGCTTGATGTGAAATTCAGCGGTGCCGGATGCCGCCCCAGACACGGCGCCGGAGCGGCACGCTCCCCCTCGACACGTAACGCTGTTACGCGCCGAGGACGATCGCGGGCTCCGTCTTGGTCTGGAACGGCCCCGACGCGAGCCGAATTTCACATCAAGCCTCTAGCTGCGCTCTCCTGTTCGTCGGCCGGCGTGCTCGTCAGGAGCGCAACGCGGCCGCCAGGGCGTCGCGACCGTTCTCGAGGACGGGCTCGCCGTGGGTGACGAGCACGCGTTCGATCGGTAGCTCCAGCAGAGGGCGCAGGCCCTCGACGACCTCCGCGTACTGCTCCTCGCCGACCCAGGCCCGCGGGACGTCGAGCTCGGTGCCGCGGCCGATGACGACGTCGCCGAGTACGAGGGCCGAGTGGGCGGGAATCCAGTAGACCCGTTCGTTCCAGCGGTCGAGCACCAGCTCCACATCGGCCGCCACCTCGTCGACGGTTGCGGCGTACCGTTCCGCCAGCTCTACCGCCGAGCGTCGATGAGCCTCGACGGTCAGCAGGATCCGGACCGGACCCGCTGCCCGCTCCACGTCGCGGTCGAGCGCCTCGAGGAAGCGGTCGCGATCCTCCATCGGCACCAGCGGGTCGAAGAGCGCGATCGATCCCGGCCCTTCGTAGAAGTAGCAGCCGACCTCCTGCTCCCACCCGTCACGCCCGCCGTCGGCCGGCGTCCAGGCGGGGTGAAGTCCGGTCCAGCGCCAGAGGCCGGCTGCGATCTCCTGGACCCGCATTCCGTCTCTATCCTGGCAGGGGAGAACATCACTCGGAAGGAGTTGCATGACGCGCATTCGCACGCTCACGTTGCTTGCCGCGCTCGCCGGGACGCTGGTCGTCGTCGCCCCGTCGAACGCGTCGAAGGCGGCGCTGCCCAAGCTGACGGGGACCGTCGGGCCGGGCTTCACGATCAGCATGAAGCGGCTCGGCAAGCCCTTCAAGACGATCAAGGCGGGGAGCTACTCGATCACCGTCTCGGACAAGTCGAACATCCACAACTTCCACCTGCGTGGGCCGAAGGTGAACAAGGAGATCACGCCGGTCGGCTTCGTCGGGACCAGGACGGTCATCGTCAAGTTCTTCAAGGGCAAGTACACGTTCGTGTGCGACCCGCACCTCACGATCATGAGGGGCAGCTTCACGGTCACGTAACAAACCGGTAGAGCCGGGCGGGCGTAGTGCCCCCCATGAAGATCATCTGCACACTCATCGCCTCCGGGGCGGTCGCGCTTCTCGCGACCGCCTCCGCGTCATCGATGGCACCGCCTCGTCTGGTCGGAACGGTCGGCCCGGGCTTCACCATCTCGCTCAAGCACAACGGCAAGGTGTTCAAGACGCTGAAGCACGGCCGCTACACGTTCGCGATCTCCGACAAGGCGAGCATCCACGACTTCCAGATCGAGGGGCCCGGAGTCGACCGGGCGATCACGACCGTCCCCTTCCAGGGGACGAAGACCGTGACGATCCTGCTCAGGCCCGGCTCGTACAAGTTCTACTGCAAGCCGCACGAGAGCTCGATGTTCGGGCGGTTCAAGGTCACCTAGACGCTCGCCGCGGCCTTCGGCCGCGAGTTTGCTCGCATGGGGGGAACGGCCGGTTCCCCCCATGGGCCCCCCTCCCTGAGCCCGTTCGCACCTCAGCGACGGAGGTGGGCCGCGGCCGCCATGTCGGCCGCGGCGGCGTTAGGACAGTGGCAGGCTCAGCCGAGCTCGAGTGGCTCGGCCGCTCCCCTTTCGATCGTCCAGGCGAGTAGCTCGCCGGTGGGGCGCGAGAGGATCAGATACGGCCGCGTCTCCCAGAGGCCGATGTTCGCGATGTCCGTTCGCGACGGCTTGGCCGAGCCCGTCGGGTGCGAGTGGAAGACCGCGAGCTCGTAGCCGTCGTCCTCGGCGTCGGCGATCACGGCCGGATCCGGAACGCGGAGGTCGAATCGATATGGACTTGCCGCGGCGTTGAGGCAGGGAACGTAGTGCTCCGCGACGGAGTCGCGGAGCAACAAGAGGCCGCACGCCTCGTTGGGCGCCTCCTCCTCCGCGTGCCGCTCGAGCTCCTGCCGCAGCTCGGCGGGGACTACCACCAGTGGCCGTGCTCCATTGCCGTGTCCGGATCGGGTGCGTCCCAGAAGTCGGCGGAGAGGTACTTCCAGCCGCCGTCTGCGAGGACGCAGACGACGACGCCCTCGTGGAGCTCGTCGGCCAGCCGGCGCGCGACGTGCAGGACCGCGCCGGAGGAGACGCCGGCGAAGATCGCCTCCCGGTCGACCAGCGCCCGCACGCCTGCGAGCGACTCCTCGTTCGAGACGAGCAGCTTCCGGTCGAGCTTCGACACGTCGAGGACCGGCGGGACGTAGCCGTCCTCGAGCGAGCGCAGGCCCATCACGGGGTCGCCCGGCAGCGGCTCGGCGGCGGCGACGAGCACCTCCGGGAACGTCTCGCGGATGCGCTCGCCGGCGCCCATCAGCGTGCCGCCGGTGCCCAGGCCGGCGACGAGCACGTCGATCCGGTCGAGGGCCTCTGCGATCTCGGCACCCGTCCCCTCGTAATGCGCGCGGGGATTCGCCTCGTTCGCGTACTGGAACGGCATGAAGAGGCTGGGATCGCGCTCGGCCAGCTCGAGCGCGAGACGGACGGCGCCGTTCGAGCCCTCCTCGGGCGGCGACTCGACGATGTCGGCGCCGTAGATCCTGAGCAGCCGGCGCCGCTCTTGCGTCGCGTTCGCAGGCATGACGCAGGTGAGCGGATAGCCCTTCAGCTTCCCGACCATCGCGAGCGAGATCCCGGTGTTGCCGCTCGTCGGCTCGATCAGCGCGCGTCCGGGCTCCAGCTCGCCCGACGTCTCGGCCGCCTCGATCATCGCCAGCGCGACGCGGTCCTTGATCGAGCCGGTCGGATTCGCCCCCTCGAGCTTCGCGTAGATCTGGACGCCCGACTTCGGCGCGAGCCGGGTCAGCTCGACGAGCGGCGTGTCGCCGACGAGATCGAGCAGACCGGGGGCGAGGCGGCTAGCCATGCGCGCCGCCGGCCATCGCCGGCAGGAGGATCACCGTGGCGCCCTCGCGAACCGGGGTCTCGAGGTCGTCGAGCGTGCGGATGTCCTCGCCGTCGACGTACACGTTCGCGAACCGGAGCTGTCCGTCCAGCTCCGGGAAGCGCGACGTCAGGTCGTCGAGGACCTCTCCGATGGTCGTGCCCACGGCGGGCACCTCGCGCTGGCCACCGGTCGCGGCGCGGAGCGTGGGTGGGATTCGCACCGTGGTCATGCGTGCGCTCTCGGCCCGGCACAGAACTCGACGTAGTCGATGTACTCGGTGATGGTCGGCTCGTCGCCGCAGACCGGGCAGGCGGGGTCACGGCGCAGCGTGACCTCGGTGAAGGAGGCGGCGAGTGCGTCGTAGAGCAGGAGGCGGCCGACGAGCGGGTCGCCGATCCCGAGGGCGAGCTTGAGCGCCTCGGTCGCCTGGATCGAGCCGACCACGCCGGGGAGCACTCCGAGGACGCCGCCCTCGGCGCAGCTCGGCGCCAGCTCGGGCGGCGGAGGGGTCGGGAAGAGGCAGCGGTAGCACGGCCCTTGCTTCGGCTTGAACACGGTCACCTGGCCCTCGAAGCGGAAGATCGAGCCGTGGACGACGGGGATGTCGTGCCAGATCGACGCGTCGTTGAGCAGGTAGCGCGTCGGGAAGTTGTCGGCGCCGTCGACGATCACGTCCCAGCCGTCGCCGAGGATCCGGTCGACGTTCTCGGAGGTGAGCCGCTCGCGGTAGGTGGTGACGCTGACGTCCGGGTTGAGCGCCTCGATCGTCCGCTTCGCGGACTCGGCCTTCGAGTCGCCCAGGCGCTCGGTCGAGTGGACGATCTGGCGCTGGAGATTCGTCTCGTCGACAGCGTCGTCGTCCACGATCCCGAGCGTGCCGACGCCGGCGGCTGCGAGGTAGAGGGAGGCGGGTGAGCCGAGCCCTCCGGCGCCGATCAGCAGGATCCGGGACTCGAGCAGCTTCAGCTGTCCCTCCTCGCCGACCTCGGGGATCAGCAGATGGCGGCTGTAGCGGCGCCGCTGCTGCTCGCCGAGCGATTTCGGCAGCACGGTCGGGAAGCCGTTCCGCTTCCACTCCGTGTAGCCGCCCTCGAGGTTGACCACGTCCGCGTAGCCGAGCTCCTCCAGCGTCTTGGTCGCGAACGCCGAGCGCGCGCCGCTCGCGCAGTAGACGACGATGCGGCCGTCGTGGTCGGGAACGGCGTTCTCGACCCGTGACTCGAGGTTCCCGCGCGGCACGTGGATCGCGCCGGGGATGTGCCCCTCGTCCCACTCGTGGCGCTCCCGGACATCCAGGAAGACGGTGCCGTCCCCGAGCGACGGCGCCGCCCCCCGGGCGTCGATCTCGTCGATCTCGGCCTTCACCTGGCTGAGGAGCTGGCGGTAGGTGGTCATTAATTCAAAAAAGATAGCTCTTGGAGCGAGCACCCTGCAGAGATTCCAACCATCCGGCACCCCGTTCGTATTCCCGGTGCGCTCAGCGGCGCCCGAAGGCGCCGATCGCGATCGCGAAGACGATCAGGATCGCGATCACCGTGATCGTCCAGACGCCAGTGCTCATGCCACCTCCTCGTCCGCTCTCCGGCTCCGTGCCCGGATCGGACGAAGACGAATCTCGGTCACTCAATCGGTAACGTCGCTGCCGGTGAGCTCTCGCCCCCGCGTCTACCTGATCGTGGCCGCGTGTGCCGTCGCCGCCGCCGGCCTCACGGTCGGCGTCACGCTCGCGACGCGCACACCGACGCCGAAACGGGCTGCCGGTCAGGCTGGCGCGCCGCCGCTCGTGCTCGATCTGGGCGTGCGGACCGATCCGGAGGCGGTCGCGTTGCGGCGCGCCGACAACCTCTACAACGCCGGCAAACGCGGGCAGGCAGCCGGGATCTTCGGGCACTACGGCTCTCTGGAGGCGCAGGTCGGCACGGCATTCGCGGCCTGGCCGTCCGGCTTCGGCAGTCTCGCGGCCCTCGCGAAGGCGCACCCCCGGAGTGCGCTCGCGCAGCTCAACTACGGGCTCGGCCTCTACTGGCTCGGCGATACGGCGGCCGCAAAGGCCGCCTGGCGAGACGCCCGCCGCCGCGAGCCCGACACACCGTACGCGCTCCGCGCCCAGGACCTGCTCTACCCGAACTTCCCGCGCGGGCTGCCGACGTTCGTGCCGAACTTTCGCTCCCCCGCCGTCCTCGACCGGTTGTCGCCGCCGCGCCAGCTCGCGTATCTGCAGCGTCTGGCCGAGACCGGCGGCACCCGCGGAAGGCTGCTCTACGGCGTGGCCCTCCAGCGCCTCGGCCGGCAGGTGTCCGCGCTGCGCGAGTTCGAGGCGGCCGCGGCGCTGGCCCCCGACGATGCAGAGCCGCAGGTCGCCGCCGCGGTCGCGCGCTTCGACAAGGGCGATCCCTCTCGCGCCTTCTCCCGGCTCGGGCCGCTGGCGCGGCGCTATCCGAAGAGCCAGAGCGTGCGCTTCCACCTCGGCCTCTGCCTGCTCTGGCTCGGAAGCGTGAAGCAGGCTCGCCAGGAGCTCAGGCTCGCCCGGGACCTGGGGCCGGACGCCCCCCTTGGTGGCGAGGCCCGCCGGTTCCTCGATCAGCTGAGCAGGATCAAGCCGCGCTGAGGCGAAGATAGGTCGTTCGGCCCATGGCGGCCGTCCGCCGCGTCTGGCACAGTGCCGCCGTCGTGCCGCGTCTGTTTGACGGAACACCAAGGGGCGGCTAGCTTGTCGGCCTTGACGGGAGGGGCGGACCTGTGAGTGGCACCGAGACGGCGGTCGTCAGCACCCGGGTGTCCGTGCTCGAGACCGACGAGGCCAGGACACTGCTCGAGGCCGGCAAGGAGTCGGGCTCGCTCTCGGCGGACGAGATCACGCTCGCCCTCGACGACCTCGACCTCGACGCCGGCCAGATCGACGACTTCTACCAGGCCCTCGACGAGCTCCAGATCGAGGTCGTCCAGGCGGAGGAGGACGACGACGCCGTCGCCGAGGAGGTCGAGGCACAGGAGGTCTCGACCGACGCCCTCCAACTCTTTCTCAAGGACGTCGGTCGGGTCGACCTGCTCACTGCTGCGCAGGAGGTCGAGCTCGCGAAGCGGATCGAGCGCGGCGACCACCGGGCCAAGCAGGAGATGGTCGAGGCGAACCTCCGTCTGGTCGTGTCGATCGCCAAGCGCTACCGCAACCAGGGGCTGCCGTTCCTCGACCTGATCCAGGAGGGGACGATCGGGCTCGTCCGCGCCGCCGAGAAGTTCGACTACCGCAAGGGCTTCAAGTTCTCCACCTACGCGACGTGGTGGATCCGCCAGGCGGTCGCCCGCGCGCTCGCCGACAAGGCCCGGACGATCCGGATGCCCGTCCACGTCGTCGAGAAGCTGAACAAGATCGTCCGCTCCGAGCGGAAGCTGCGCGCCGAGCTCGGCCGCGAGCCCCTCTCGATCGAGATCGCCCGCGACCTCGAGCTGACCACGGACGAGGTCGACCAGATCCGTCGCACCGCGCAGTCGCCTGTCTCGCTGGAGAAGCCGGTCGGCGACGAGGAGGAGTCCGAGTTCGGCCACTTCATCACCGACGAGTCGGTGCCGCTGCCCGAGGAGGCGGCGGAGGTGACGATGCGCAAGGAGACGCTCGAGAAGATCCTCGGTCAGCTCTCCCAGCGCGAACGGCGTGTCCTCGAGCTCCGCTACGGCCTGAACGGCGAGCACCCGCGGACGCTGGACGAGGTCGGCCGCGCCTTCAACGTCACCCGCGAGCGCATCCGCCAGATCGAGAACCAGAGCCTGAAGAAGCTCCGGGCACTGGCGGACTCCCAGAAGCTCCGAGACGTCGCCTGAACCGCTCGCCGCGGCGCCCGGGGCGGCGTAGCAGTGACAGGCTCGAGCCTGTCACTGCTGTCCGGATTCGCCTGCGCTCGCTGCGTAGCTAGATTCCGCCTGTGCCGCTCGACCCAGTCTGGCTCGCCGAGGTCTCCGAGTGGCTCCGCATCCCCAGTGTCAGCGCCGACCCGGCGCACCAGGCCGACGTCCGGGAGGCGGGCGAGTGGCTCTGCGCGTTCGTGCGCGGCGCCGGCGGCCGCTGCGAGCTCGTCGATCACGGCGAGCGGCCGCTGGCCCTGGGCGAGCTGCGCGCGTCGACCGACGCGGACGCCGCGCCGACGGTGCTCGTCTACGGCCACTTCGATGTCCAGCCGCCCGCGCCGCTCGAGCTGTGGGAGAGCCCGCCGTTCGAGCCGACGATCCGGGACGAGTGGCTCTACGCCCGAGGCGTCGCCGATGACAAGGGCCAGCTCTACCTTCTGCTGAAGGCGGCCACGTTGCTCGCCGCCGAGGGCGCGCTGCCGGTGAACGTCCGCATCGCGTGCGACGGCGAGGAGGAGGTCGGCGGCCATTCGATCGTCGACTGGATCGGCGAGGACGAGCGCGGGGCCGACGCCGCCGTGATCTTCGACGCGCACATGCCCCGGCGCGGGCAGCCGGCGTTCTACATCGCCACGCGCGGCGTCTGCTACTTCCATGTCCGGGTCAAGACGGGTGAGCGCGATCTCCATTCGGGCTCCTTCGGCGGCGCGGCGCTGTCTGCGACGCATGCGCTGCTGCGAACGCTCTCCGGCGTCCTCGCCGGTCCGGACGGCCGCCTGCCGCAGGCGCTGCGCAAGGGCCTCGTGCCGCCGACCGACCAGGAGCTGGCGGACTGGGCATCCCAGCAGGCCGGGGCGGAGGTGCTGGCGGATCAGGGCGCGAGGCCGATGGACGCGGCCGCTGCCCGGGAGTTCTACATCCGCACCTGGGGCGAGCCCTCGGTCGACGTGAACGGCGTCGAAGGCGGTTCGCCGCAGCTCCAGAAGACGGTGATCCCGGTCGGCGCCGAGGCGAACCTCTCGATGCGGCTCGCCGCCGGCCAGAAGGTGGAGGAGATGGTTCCGGAGGTCGAGCGCGTGCTGCGCGAGTCGGCGCCTGCGGGAGCAGACGTCGAGGTCGACCTCTGGTCGGCGGCGCCGCCGGGACTGATCCCGCCCGACTCGGCGGCGATCCGCCTCGGTCAGGACGCGTTCGAGCGGGCGCTGGGCGCCCGGCCGCTGCTCCTGCGCTCGGGCGGGACCCTGCCGATCGTCCCCGCACTCGCCGACAAGGGCGTTTCGACGATCGTCACCGGCTTCGACCTGCCGGAGGGCAACCTCCACTCGCCGAACGAGCGTTTGCTCGTCGAGCACGTCCCGCTCGGCGTCGCCGCCGCGCAGGAGCTGTTCAGGAGCCTCGCCCGCCTCGATGGTTGATCGGCAATTCCACGCAGCCGCGGATGGGAGCCTGCACGCGGCGCATTGATGCATGCCCTCCCCGCGACCACGCGAATTACCGGTCAACCATCCAGGTTAGGCGTGCCGGTGATGCGGGTCGTGCACGAGCCAGTCGTGGCCGAAGCGGCGCATCTCCTCGATCACCGGCAGCAGCCCCAGGCCCTTCGGCGTGAGCTCGTACTCGACCCTCGGCGGCGTCTCCGCGTAGCTGTGCCGGGTGACGACGCCTTCGTCCTCCAGCCAGCGCAGCCGCTCCGACAGCGTGCGCGGGCTGATGCCGGGACAGGAGTGCTCGAGCTCGGAGAACCGGCGAGGCCCTTCGGACATGTCGTGCACGAGCAACGCCGTCCACTTCGAGCCGATGATCTCGGCCGAGCATGCGACCGCGCAGGTCGCGTCGTGCACGGGCTTCATCGTCCGAACAGCCATGTTCAGATTGTAGAGCGATGATCGACCTGCACTCCCACATCCTGCCCGGCCTCGACGACGGCGCGCGCTCGCTCGCCGACAGTGTGGACATCGCCTGGGCGGCTGTGGACGACGGAATCACCGTGATCGCCGGCACGCCGCACGTACGCGACGACTGGCCCACGGGCGCCGAGGCGATGGAACAGGGCGTCGAGGAACTCCGGGCCGAGCTCCAGGCGGCCCGGATCCCGCTGGACGTACAGCCCGGTGGCGAGATCGCGCTCGACTGGGCGGTGAAGCTGCCGGCGGAGGAGCTGAGGCGGTTCGGGCTCGGCGGCAGCCGGTACCTGCTCGTCGAGACGCCCTATCACGGCTGGCCCCGCCAGCTTCCCGACGTGCTGCTCTCGCTGCGCGACCAGGGCTTCGTGCCGGTCCTCGCCCACCCCGAGCGGAACGTCGAGGTGCAGGCCGGACCTGAGCGGCTCGTGCCGCTGGTCGAGGCAGGCATCCTCGTCCAGGTCACCGCCGCGTCGGTCGACGGGCGGATCGGCCGACGGGCCGCCGAGTGCGGCCAGCGGCTGATCCGCGGTCGGGTCGCCCACCTGCTGGCCAGCGACGCCCACCACGCATCGGTCCGCGCGGTGGGGATGTCGGCCGCGGCGAAGGCGGTGGGCGGCGGAGCCCTGTCGGAGTGGCTGACCTACGAGGTGCCCGCGGCGATCCTCGACGACGCGGAGATCCCGCCGCGTCCGCGCTCCGGCGGCAAGAGCTGGCTCGGGCGGCTCCTCAGCGAATAGGGACGATCTCCGGGAGGCCTGCAGTGACGCCGGGCCCTACAGCCGCTCGATCAGCCGGCGTACCTCCGCGACTCCGGCCAGCCAGACGCGCAGCGCCTGGTCGTCGGGAACCGAGTAGGGCCCGCCGTAGGAGCCGTCGCCGATCGCCGCCCTCACTGCCTGCGGCTCGAGCTCGCGGAGCGCCTCGCGATCCGTGACCGTCGGCTTGTCGGCGTCCGGCAGCTCGACTCCGGCCAGGCGCGTCCATGGAAAGTTCTCGAACCAGGAGGCGTGGGTGGCCTCGTCCGCGTAGACGTCGGCGGCGGCCGCGCGAACGGCCGGCGAGTCCCACCAGCTGTGGAAGCGAAGGCGGACACCGTCGCGTCCGGCAGCCCACGCCTCGAGCGGCTCCTGGACCGGGACGTTGCCGCCGTGGCCGTTCACGATCATGAAGCGGCGGAAGCCCTGGTCGTGGAGCGTGCCGAGCGCCTCCGAGACGACCGCCATGAGCGTCTCCGGGCGGAGCGACACCGTCCCCGGGAACGCCGCGAAGCCCGGCGCGATCCCGAACGGCATCGTCGGCAGCACAGGCACGCCGAGCGGCTCCGCCGCCTCGACAGAGATCCGCTCGGCCAGGATCGAGTCGGTGGCCAGCGAGAGGTAGGCGTGCTGCTCGGTCGAGCCGACGGGCAGGACGACGCGATCGTCGGTCCGCAGGTAGCGCTCGACCTGCATCCAGTTCATGTCGCTGATCCTCATCGTGCTCGAAGTCTGCCTTTCGCCGACGCGACCGACATGCGGGCGCCGTCCGCGCCACTGAGGTGCGAGACGGTGAAGGAGGGGTTCCCGGGGCGGCCATCGCGCCTCGGCGGGGGGTCTCTGTTGGCTTTGCACGCTTCGCGTGCGGGTGGCCGTGCCCCCCCGCGTTGACTAGCCGACGAAGTCGGCGCGAGCGTAGGTCCAGCGACCGGCGACCATCGTCGCCACGACCTGGACTTCGGGCAGCTCCTCCGCCGGGATCGCAAACGGGTCGCGGTCGAGCACGACCAGGTCGGCGAGGTAGCCGGGGAGGAGCCTGCCGCGGCGGCGCTCCTCGTAGGTCTGCCAGGCCGGTGCGACCGTCGATGCGACCAGCGCCTCCTCGACCGTCACCCGCTGGTCCTCCCGCCAGTGCCCCAGCACGCCGGCGACGATCCCCCCCCAGGGGTCGAGCTCCTCGATCGGCGCATCGGAACCGTTGATCAGGCGTGTGCCGCGGTCGAGCAGGTCGCGGAACGAATAGACGCCGTCGAGCCGGTCGGCCCAGAACCGGTGGGCCAGCTCCTCGTCCGAGGGCGCGTGCGAGAACTGCACGGACGCTGTCAGCCCGAGCCTCGCGAACCGACCGACGTCATCGGGCCGCAGGCACTGGGTGTGCTCGACGCGGTGCCGCAGGCCGAGCGGCTGCCATTCGTCCTTCGTCTCCTCGAACGCATCGAGGGCGTTCTTGTTGGCGAGGTCGCCGATCGCGTGCACCGCAACCGGCCAGCGCGCCCGCGCCGCGCGGCGGACGATGTCGACGAGCTCCTCACGGCTCGTGATCTCGACGCCGGTCCCGTCGGTCATCAGCGCCGTCTGCGAGCCGAGCGTGCCGTCCATGAAGACCTTGAGGTAGCCGAGTCGCAACCGGTCGCTCCCGACGCCGGAGGCGAGGCCGGCCTCGGCGATGCCGTCGAGCCGCTCGTGTTGGATCGACTGCCACACCCGGAGCGGCAGCGCCTCGTCGCGTTCGAGCTCCTGCCAGAGCCGCGGGATCGCCGGGATCCAGCCGTCCTTGTCGTGGATCGCCGTGACCCCGCGCGACGAGGCGACCTTCAAGCCCTCGCGGAGCGCGTCGAGGTACTCCTCGTCCGAGTACTCCAGGTAGTCCTCCTTGAACTGCCAGGCCGACTCCTCGCGGATCAGCCCGGTCGGCTCGTGGTCGGGGCCGAACTCGACCACCCCTCCGTGGACCGCATACCTGCGCAGGTCGCCTCCGGTCCTGGCGATCGCGGCGGAGTTGAGCCAGATCGCGTGGTAGTCCTTCGAGATGATCGCCGCGGGGACCTCGCCGGTGACGGCGTCGAGCACGTCCTTCGTCGGCGGCGCCGCCCAGTTGGTCTCGCGGAAGCCCTGGGCGCGGAACCAGCGGCCGGGCTTTACGCCGGCGACGCCGGGGCGCATGAGCTCGGCCGCGTCCTCGGCCGAGGTCGCGTCCTCCAGCCGGATCAGCCGTCGCGCCGCCGCCCAGGTCGGGAAGTGGACGTGGGACTCGGTCAACCCGGGGATGACACAGCGTCCGCCGAGGTCGACGACCTCGGGGCTCGCGAGTGCAGTTTCGTGGGTTCCGACTCCCCCGGCGACACGGTCGCCGGCGATCGCGAGTGCGCGCGTCGTCGGCAGTGACGGGTCCATGGTGCGGACGGTTCCGTTCTCGAGGATCACGGAAGGCGACTCTACTGACGTCTAGACTCAGCCCGTGCCCTGGGACGTGCTGACCGAGGAACAGCGCGAGCTCCGGGAGCTCGTCCGGTCACTGGCGCGTGAGCGGATCGCGCCGAGGGCGGCCGAGATCGACGAGAGCCACGAGTTCCCGTGGGACGTGGTCGAGCTCTTCCGCGAGCACGAGCTGTTCGGCCTGTTCTTCGACGAGGAGTGGGGCGGCACCGGCACGGGGACGTTGCTGGCGCTGGTCGCGATCGAGGAGGTCTCGAAGGTGTGCGCGACCAGCGGCCTGATCCTTGCCGTGCAGGAGCTCGGCTCGCTCGGTCTGAAGCTGGCGGGCACGCGCGACCAGCAGGAGCGCTACCTGCCGAGGCTGGCGTCGGGCGAGTGGCTGGGTGCCTACGCCTTGACGGAGGCGGGCTCGGGCTCCGACTCCGCGGCGATGCGGGCGACGGCGCGGCACGACGGCGACGAGTACGTCCTGGACGGCGGGAAGCGCTTCATCACCAACGCGGGGGTCGCGAACCTGTACACGGTGTTCGCCAAGACCGACCCGGAAGCGGGTCATTCCGGTATCTCCGCCTTCCTGGTCGAGGCCGATGCGCCGGGATTTGCGGTCGCCCGGCTCGAGCCGAAGATGGGGATCTCCGGGTCGACGACCGGTGAGCTCGTCTTCGACGGCTGCCGGGTGCCGGCCGAGAACCTGCTCGGCGCCGAGGGCGGTGGGTTCCGGATCGCGATGCGCATCCTCGACCGCTCGCGGCCGGGCGTCGCCGCGCAGGGCCTCGGGATCGCGCAGGGCGCGACCGATTTCGCCCTGGAGTACGCCAAGACCCGCGAGACGATGGGCAAGCCGATCGCCGAGCACGAACTGATCGCCGCCAAGCTCGCCGACATGGAGACACGCTGCGAAGCGGCGCGGGGGCTGCTCTACCGGTTCGGGCGGATGGTGGACGAGGGCGCGTCAGACGACGAGCTGACCAAGGCCTCGGCGATGGCCAAGCTGTACTGCACCGACGTCGCGATGGAGGTGACGACCGAGGCGGTGCAGGTGCTCGGCGGCTACGGGTACATCAAGGAGTACCCGGTCGAGCGCATGATGCGGGACGCGAAGATCACGCAGCTCTACGAAGGCACGAACGAGATCCAGCGGCTGGTGATCGCGCGCGAGATGGTCGCCGAGCAGCGCGCCTTCCTGCTCGCCGGCGTGGCCGGCTAGAGGCTTGATGTGAAACTTCAGCCGGTGCCGGATGCCGCCCCAGACACGGCGCCGGAGCGGCACGCTGGTCCTCGACACGTAACGCTGTCACGCGCCGAGGACGATCGCGGGCTCCGGCTCGGTCTGGAACGGCCCCGACGCGAGCCGAATTTCACATAAAGCCTCTACTCGTCGTCCGGGACGAGGTAGTGGGCGCCCGGCCCGGCGGCGGCCGCCTCGTCGCCCGGATTGAGCAGCCCGCACGTGCGGAGGGACAGGCAGCCGCAGCCGATACAGGTGGTCAGTCGGCCGCGGATCGCCTCGAGCGTCCGGATCCGCTCGTCGAGCTCGGCGCGCCACGTTCGTGAGAGGCGCTCCCAGTCGCGCCTGGTGGGCGCCTTCTCGACCGGAAGCTTCGCCAGCGCCTCGTGGATGCGGCCGAGCGGGATGCCGGCCGACTTCCCGGCCTGGACCACGGCCACGCGCCTGAGTGTGACCGGCGCGTAGCGGCGTTGGTTTCCGTCCGTTCGTCGCGACTCGATCAGTCCTTCGCGCTCGTAGAAGCGGAGGGCGGAGGAGGAAACGCCGCTACGCGCGGAGAGCTCGCCGATCGTCAGCTCGTGCGGCACTTGACTTAAACCTTAGTTGAAGTTCTAGGCTGTGGGCATGTCGATGTCGACAGGGCTCGACTACGACGATCTCCCCGGCTTGCTGACGCTTCTGACGGGGGACGAGAAGCACGACCAGAGCTCGTTCTCGACGCTCGACGTGCTCTGGGTTCTCTACGACCGGGTGCTGCGGATCGATCCCTCGGCGCGCGACGATCCCGAGCGCGACCGATTCCTCCTCTCCAAGGGCCACGGCCCCGCCGCGTACTACGCGGTGCTCGCGGCCAAGGGCTTCATCTCGACCGACTCGCTGTACGGCTTCGGCGACGGCGACTCGGTGCTCGGCTACCACCCCGACCGTCTGCTGATTCCAGGCGTGGAGATCTCCAGCGGCTCGCTGGGGCACGGGCTGCCCATCGCCGTCGGCGTGACGCTCGGTCTCGGCGCCGCCGGCGTCGACGGCCCGCGCGTGATCTGCCTCGTCGGCGACGCGGAGCTCGAGGAAGGCAGCAATTTCGAAGCCGTCCAGCTGGCCGGCAGGCTGCAGCTGGGGCGTCTGACCGTGGTCGTGGTCGACAACGGCTCCTCCACGTACGGCTGGCCGGGCGGGGTCGAGCGGCGGTTCGAGCTCGAAGGCTGGACCAGCGTGCGCGTCGACGGCCGCGGCCACGACGGGCTCGAGGCTGCGTTCGGGGCCGCCACGGGCGACCGTCCGCACGTCGTGGTGGCCGAGGTGCGGTCGTGATCACGATGCGGCAGCGCTTCTACCAGGTCGCCGCCGAGCTCCTCGAGGAGGACCCGCGGGTCGCCGTCGTCCTCGCCGAGATCGGTGCCGGCGAGCTTCGCCCGCACCCGCGGCTGTTCAACGTGGGGATCCGCGAGCAGCTGATGGTCGGCGTCGCCGCCGGCCTCGCACTCGAGGGGCTGCGGCCGTTCGTCCACTCGTACGCGCCGTTCCTCGTCGAACGGCCGTTCGAGCAGGTCAAGCTGGATCTCGTCCACCAGGGCGTTGGAGCGGTGCTGGTCAGCACGGGCGCGTCCTACGACGGCGCCCGTTCGGGCCGGACCCACCAGGCGCCCGAGGACGTGGCCCTGTTGCGCGCGCTCCCCGGCTGGACGATCCACGTGCCCGGCCATCCGGACGAGGTCGATCGCTTCGTGCGGCGCGCAGCGGCGGGAGACGACAACGTCTACGTCCGGCTGTCCGAGGAGGTGAGCTCGGCTGCGGTGGAGGGCGACGGCCTGGTTGTCGTGCGCCCCGGCCGTGCGGGGGCGCCGCTCGTTGTCGCCGTCGGGCCGACCCTCGACCAAGTGCTGGCCGCAACCGTCGATCTCGACGCGGCGGTTGCGTACGTGTCGACCGTCCGTCCCTTCGACTCGGCAGGGCTCCGGGCGGCGGCGCGCGGGACCGACGTCGTCCTCGTCGAGCCCTATCTCGCCGGTACCTCGTCCGCGGAGGTCGCGGCAGCGCTCGCAGACCGTCCTCACCGTCTGCTCGCACTCGGTGTTGCCAACGAGGAGATCCGCCGCTACGGCGCCGGGCCGGAGCACCGCGCCCGGCACGGACTCGACGCGGCCGGGATCCGGCGGTCGCTCGCGGCGTTCCTGGCCGACAGCCCCCACCCTGGGTGGGGGACTGCCCCTCACCCCTTGCCGGCGACGATATCCGCC
This sequence comes from uncultured Actinomycetes bacterium, assembly GCA_963775695.1. Lineage (GTDB taxonomy): Bacteria > Actinomycetota > Thermoleophilia > Gaiellales > Gaiellaceae > DATBLE01. The sequence goes on from CAVZJU010000010.1 coordinate 128,128, forward strand.
TGACGCGCACGCGTCTGTGCCGATTCGGTGAGAAGTGCGAGCCACCGCGGGCCGGCTGCCCGCGTCGCCTCTGCAGGGGTGCATGATTTAGGCGCGGTTAACTCGACGGGGAATGCTGTCCGTTTCGATCGAGGACTATGCGAAGGCGATCTACGTGCTGGAGGAGCGGCACGGCGACCGTCGCGCTGGTCGCCCTCGGCCCCGGCGACCGAGGGCGGTTCGTCCGTGTCTCCGACAGCGACCCGAAGCTGCTTCGCGAGCTCGCCGAGCTGGGGATCCGGCCCGGCGACGAGCTCGAGGTCGTGGCCGGGGGCGTGCGCGCCGGGTCGGTCGTGCACCGGCTGCGGCCCGCTCTCGCCCGGTCGATGCGGGTGGAGGTCGAGCCGTGAACACCACGCGGTTCGTGGCCGCCCGCGATCTGCTGGGCCGTGTCCTGCCCGGCGAGGCGGCGACGGTCCGGGCGGCGCAGGAGGCGATCGACGGCCACCGCACGGGGCTACGCGCGCTGTGGCCGTTCCTCGGGCCTGCGTTCATCGCCTCGGTCGCGTACCTCGACCCGGGCAACTTCGCCACCGACGTCGCCGGAGGGGCCAAGTACGGCTACCTCCTGCTGTGGGCGGTGCTGGCCGCGAACCTGATGGCGATGCTCGTCCAGACGCTGTCGGCGAAGCTGGGGATCGCCACCGGCCGCAACCTCGCCGAGGTCTGCCGCGACAACCTTTCGCGCCGAGTCAGCTTCGGGCTCTGGCTCCAGGCCGAGGTGATCGCGATGGCGACGGATCTCGCCGAGGTGCTCGGCGCCGCCCTGGGGCTCAGCCTGCTCTTCTGGATCCCGCTCGGGTGGGGGGCGGTGATCGCCGTGGCCGCCGCGTTCGCGATCCTCGCGCTCCAGGCGTTCGGGTTCCGGCAGCTCGAGGCGGTGGTCGCGGTCTTCGTCGGCGTCATCGTCGTCGCGTTCGCCTTCGAGCTGCTCGCCGTCACGCCGGATCCCGGGAAGATGGCCGACGACCTGTTCTCACCGAGCTTCGACGGAGAGGCCCTGCTGATCGCGGTGGGGATCATCGGTGCCACCGTCATGCCCACGTCATCTACCTGCATTCGGCGCTCACGCAGTCGCGCGTGCGCGGGAAGACCGAGCGCGAGCTCGAGCGCATCCAGCGCTTCGAGCGGATCGACGTGCTGCTGGCGATGTCGATCGCCGGCCTGGTCAATCTCTCGATGCTGGCGATCTTCGCCGCCCGCTTCTTCGGAACCGATGCGGAGTCGATCGAGGATGCCTTCCACGGACTGCACGCCGATCCCGGCCGCTGGGCCGCCGTGCTGCTCGGCGTCGCCCTGCTCGCATCCGGCCTCTCGTCGTCGTCGGTCGGCACTTTGGCGGGACAGGTCGTGATGCAGGGCTTCGTCCAGCGGCAGATCCCGCTGTTCGCCCGGCGCGCGATCACCGCGGCGCCGGCCCTGATCGTGGCGTTCGTCGGCGTCGAGCCGACCCGCGCGCTGGTGCTCAGCCAGGTCGTCCTCTCGTTCGGCATCCCGTTCGCGCTGATCCCGCTCGTGCTGTTCACGAGCAGCCGACGCGTAATGGGCGGCCTCGTGAACAACCGGCCGACGACGGTGGCCGCGTGGGCGATCGCGGTCGTGATCAGCTCGTTGAACGTGTTCCTGCTGGTCGAGACCTTCCGCTGACCGACGCGGCCTACGGCTGGATCGAGGCGGGGTCGACCACCTCGAGATCCGAGCCCTTCACGCGGCCGAGCGTGTGCAGGTCGTCGTTCGACCAGCCGGGGTCGGGAGCCCCGCTGATGTACCAGCTGGAGCCGTTGTCGGCGACCATCATCCCGTAGCGCTTCAGCGCGGTCAGCACGACGCGCGCCTGAGGCGGGAAGCCGCTCGTGTCGAAGCTGGCCTTGAGCCGGAGCCGAAGTCCCATCGCCGGCAGGTTCGGATCGGTCAGCGAGCTGGCGAAGTGCCGGGCCGGGTAGACGTAGGCTTTCCGCGACCGCTGCACCGTGAACCGGAGCGCATGGTCGATCGAGCCGGAGGCTGCCTCGTCGTAGCGGGCCAGGCCGGGGAGGATGGGGAGGCCGGCGGCGTCGGCCGACGTCCAGCCGTCCGGCCGCAACGCGTTCGAGCTGAGGTCCCAGATCGCTCCGGACCCGGCCTTCCTGCCCTTGAGCGCGAACAGCTCGTAGAGCTTGCAGGTGCCGGTGTCGACGATCAGGGCGTGGCGGTCGCCGCCATGTTCGACGTGGACCTTCTTCGGGATTGGATATGGACCCGGGTCGCTCTCGTCGGCGTACTGGAACTTGAGTTTCGTCCATTTCCTGATCGTCGCCCCGTCGACGACGTCGTACGGAATCCCGATCGGCCCGCCCGCCCACTTGCCCGAGCCGAAGTCCGGGTGCAGGCCGACGCCGGCGCCGATGGAGGCGGTGATCGCGTCGGAGTTCGACGCGACCGGGAGCGAGTCGACGCGCAGGTTCCAGGGGTTGTCCGCCGGGAACATCGCGCAGCCCGCCAGCCGAGGGGCGTGGGCGGCGCCGCCCAGCGCCAGCACCGCCACTCCGATCGAGAGCGCCTTCACAGCTCCTCCAGGAGGGGGTCGGTCCGGTTGAACAGCATCAGGTCGCTGTGGACATGCTCCCACCGGAAGCGGAAGACCAGCCCTGCATCGTCGCCGTCGCCGTGGACCACGTGTTCCCAGGTATCGGCCGACTCGTGGCTCGCGGAACGTACCTCGAAGGCATGATTCTCGTACTTCGACGGCCACGGAGGCCGTCGGAGCTCCCGCACGACGACGCCGTCTTCGATGCCGGCCTCCTCGTGCAGCTCGCGCAGGAGGCACTGCTCGAGCGTCTCGCCGGAATCGAGGCGGCCTGCCGGAACCTGCGTCCCGACAGCCGGATCGTCCCGGTGGTCGAAGACGAGCAGCTCCTTCACGCCGTCCCGCTCGCGCGTGACGTACGCGAGGACGCGCTGTCGCCTCACGGCTGGGACGGGGCGAGGCGTAGAGTGGGGTGGGGGGGGGTGTGTGGCGAAGCTGTGGCGTGAACGGTCGTGCGGCGGGATGAACAAGTGCAGGTGCTGGCGAGCGGGGGACGCGCCACTCGCGCTCGAGCGCTCTGACCATTCGGGGAATCGGGAGAGGTCGTGTCGAGATCGCCGGGTGAGCGACGTGTAAGCGGCTGAGGATCAGTACGAGCGGGAGGCCGCTCGGCTCGAGCGCGCGCAGGCGCCAGCGCTCGTTCGTCCAGCAGAACTCGCGTCGTCCGCCATACACGCGTGGCAGTCGGCACCACCCTCCCCGTGGAGCGGTTCTCGCGATCGGCCGGCGGCTGTAGCGGCCGCGGCCGCATCTCCCCGTCAAACGGGAACGTGTCCCACATCTCGACCGCGGCATCCGCAGCGCGCCGCCGGCTCGGGTGTAGAGCTGTCGGGAGTCTCGGGCACCGCGGACCCGATCCAACGTCGCCGCGTGGAGTGGCCGGCGTCGTTCTACGCGATGAGGCGCGGCGAAGGCTGTCCGCTTTGCCCGGACGGAGGCCGGAACAACGGCCACGGCGTGCGCTTCTACGCAGGCGAGCGACTGGATGCATACCTGCAGCGCAAGAGCGTGCAGCGCGGATACACCGTCGCGGTGTGGCGCGGGCGACACGTCGCCGAGCCCACCGAGCTCGACGCGGAGGAGGCCGCAGGCGGTGGCGTGAGCTGGTCGAGGTCGGTCGAGCCATCGAGCGCCATTTCGAGCCGGTCAAGCTGAACTACGAACTGCTGGGCAACTAAGTCAAGCAAATGCAAGAAAATGAAGAGCGATAAGAAGAAGAAAGGAGGAGGGATGGGAGGCGGAGAAGAAGGGGAGGAGGAGGAGAGCGTGCGACCTCGCGCCTGCTCTCTGCCTAGGCCTTCGCTCTCAGCGACGCCTTGTACGCGCGCTTGGCCGTCTGGTAGCGCTCCAGGGCCTCGGCCGAGTCGACGTCGCCGAGCGTGGGGTGGTCCGGCACGAGGTCTCGCGCGGCCTCGACCCCGAACCGCTTGGCCAGCACGGACCCGAACGCCTTCACCTTCATCTCGCCGAAGCCGGGCAGCTCCTCGATCCGGCTGCGCAGCTCGGCGGAGTCCCTCGCCTCGGTCCAGAGCCGCTCCGCCCTGCCGCCGTAGCGCTCCTCCACCACGGCCGCGAGCTCCTGCACCCGGCGGGCCATGTTCCCGGGGAAGCGGTGGATCGCCGGCTTCTCCCGGAACGCGGCCTCGAGCCTCGCCGGATCGGTCGTCGCGATGCGGCCCGGATCGAGCGTGCCGAGCCGCTGCTTCAGCTTCAGCGGGCCCGTGAACGCCGTCGGAACGGGCACCTGCTGGTCGAGCGCGAAGCCGATCAGCAGCGCCATCGGCTCGTCGGCCAGGAGCCGGTCGGCCTCCTCGTTCTCGGTGAAGTGGAGACGATCGGGCATACCCCTGATCCTAGATAACCTCGAACCGTCCATCGAGGAAGGGGGGAACGTTGAAGGGGCGTATCGCACTCGCCGTACTGCTCGCGGCCGCTGTCGCCGTGCTCGCCGGGGTGGCGAGCGGCAAGGGCCCGTCGGGCTCGTCGACGGGCACCGGCACCGTGTTCCTGCCGAATCCGGTCGCCGACCTGCAGAACCAGTCGCTGACCGACCAGAAGGACGCCGACTACGCGGCGCTCCAGCCGGCATACCACACGGTCACGCTCACCGACCTCGACGGCAGCGGCACGCTGACCGGACGGTGGGCCCAGATCGTCAGCGAGACGGGCGTTCCGGCCCGCTCGAGCACGAACACCTTCACCTACCACCGCAACGACGACCGCTTCGAACAGGTGATGGCCTACTACTGGATCACGCAGGCGCAGCTGTACATCCAGAGCCTGGGCTTCGGAACCGGCCTCTACCGGCCTGTGAACATGCAGTCCCAGCGCGTGCGGATCAACCAGTGGGGCCAGGACAACTCCTTCGCCACCGATCACCCGAAGGACGAGCTGCGCTTCGGCAAGGGCGGGGTGGACGACGCCGAGGATGCCGAGGTGATCCTCCACGAGTACGGCCACGCCATCCACTTCTCGCAGAACTTCTCGTTCGCGAGCGAGGAGGCCGGCGCGATCAGCGAGGGCTTCGGCGACTACTGGGCCGCCGACGTCTCCAACATCGTCGCGCCCACCCCCGACCCGGAGTGCGTAGCCGACTGGGACTCGACGTCGTACACGTCCACGACGCCGCACTGTCTGCGGCGCGTCGACACGAACCTGCACTACCCGGGCGACCTGAACGGCGAGGTGCACCACGACGGGCAGATCTGGTCGCGGGCGCTCTGGGACATCCGCAGCACGCTCGGCCACGGCGTGGCCGACACGATCATCCTCAACGGACAGTTCGACTTCCCGGGGACGACGATGACTGCGCTCGCGCAAAGCACGGTGGCCGCCGCGCAGTCGCTCTACGGGACGAGCGCGGCGAACGCCGTCACCGCCGCGTTCGAGGCCCGCGGGATCCTCTAGCGAGAGAAGGTGCGCGGGCGGAGGTCGCGCCCGCGCACCTTCCGCACGACGTCGAGCCGAAGGCCTCGCCGGACCCGGAGCAGATGCGCGGTCTCGCCTTCGGGCCCGGCCACGTCGACGGCGATCTCGGGCCGCGCCAGCCCGTCGCGCGCGCCCGCCCGCAGCCAGCGAACCCGCGATCCCGCCAGTTCGCGCAGCTTGACGATCCGCGGCGGGTCGAAGCGCGAGTCGACGACGTTGACGGTCACCGTGTGCGAGGTCGTATCGCGGTTGACGACGATCCCCTCGACGACGGGCGTGCCGAGCACGTCGGCCGCCCGCCAGGTGACGATCGGACCGGGAACGCCGGCGCGCTGGATCCAGGCCGGCGGCTGGGCGACGATGAGCGCCAGGGCGGCGGCGAGGAGGGGCATGCGGCGATCCTACGTCGGCCGAAACGAACACTTGTTCGTATGGGTTGCAGGAGATACCCTGGGACGATGAGCGCGCTCGACCTGTTCAGTCCGGTGACGCGCGAGTGGTTCGAACGGGCCTTCGCCGGGCCGACGCCGGCGCAGGAAGCCGGGTGGCCGGCGATCGCCTCGGGCGAGCACACGCTGATCCAGGCGCCGACCGGCTCGGGAAAGACGCTCGCCGCGTTCCTGTACGGGATCGACCGCTTGAACGAGGCGCCCGGCGACGGGCTTCGGCTGCTCTACGTCTCGCCGCTGAAGGCGCTGAACTACGACGTGGAGCGGAATCTGCGCGGCCCGCTGGCCGGCCTCCGATCGGCGCTGACCGTCGCCGTTCGCACCGGCGACACGCCCCAGAAGGAGCGGGCCGCGATGCTGCGCAAGCCGCCCGACATCCTGATCACCACGCCCGAGTCACTCTTCTTGCTCCTCACCTCGCAGGGCCGCGACATGCTCGGGAGCGTCCGCACGCTGATCCTCGACGAGGTGCACGCCGTCGCAGGCACCAAGCGCGGCGCTCACCTCGCGCTCTCGATCGAGCGGCTCGACAGGCTCGTCGGCGAGCCCGTCCAGCGTGTCGGCCTGTCCGCGACGCAACGCCCGCTCGAAGAGATCGGACGCTTCGTCGCGGGGGCCCGGCCGATCCGGCTCGTCGACGCCGGCACCCGCAAGGAGCTCGACCTCCGGGTGGTCGTCCCGGTGGAAGACATGCGCGAGCCGGGAGCCGGCGCCGTGCAGACCGACCCGCTGCTCGGCACAGGCGCGGAGGGAGTGGCCGCAACCTCGATCTGGCCGTCCATCTACCCCGAGCTGCTGAGGCTGGTCGAGGAGCACCGTTCGACCATCGTCTTCGTCAACAACCGCCGGCTTGCCGAACGGCTGGCGCTGCGCCTCAACGAGCTGGCGACCGATTCTGAAGCCAGCACTGCGGAGATCGCGCGGGCACACCACGGCTCTTTGGCCCGGGAGCAGCGGGTCGAGGTGGAGGAGCTGCTCAAGCGCGGCGAGATCCCCTGCCTGGTGGCGACCTCGTCGCTCGAGCTGGGCATCGACATGGGCGCAGTCGACCTGGTGATCCAGGTGGAGAGCCCGAAGTCGGTCGCCCGGGGCCTCCAGCGGATCGGCCGTGCCGGCCACGAGCTCGGCGCCACCTCGAAAGGCCGGATCTTCCCGAAGTTCCGCGCCGACCTGCTCGAGTCGGCCGTGGTCGCGGAGCGGATGCTCGCCGGGGAGATCGAGGAGACGGTGATCCCGAAGAACCCGCTCGACGTGCTCGCGCAGCAGATCGTCGCGGTCGCAGCGCAGGAGGAGATCGGGGTGGACGAGCTGCACGACCTCGTTCGCGGCGCCTACCCGTTCGCCGACCTCTCCCGCGCGCAGCTCGAGAACGTCCTCGACATGCTCTCGGGCCGCTACCCCTCCGACGATTTCGCGGAGCTGAAGCCGCGGATCGTCTGGGACCGCACCGGCGGCACGATCCGCGGACGCGAGGGGGCACGCAGGCTCGCGGTCACGAACGCCGGCACCATTCCCGACCGCGGCCTCTTCGGCGTCCACCTCGTCGACGGCGGCGGCCGCGTCGGCGAGCTCGACGAGGAGATGGTCTACGAGGCCCGCGCCGGGCAGACCTTCCTGCTCGGCGCCTCCACCTGGCGGATCGAGGAGATCACCCGCGACCGCGTGCTGGTCACGCCGGCGCCGGGCGTGCCCGGCGCTGTGCCGTTCTGGAAGGGCGAGGGTGTCGGCAGGCCGTACGAGCTCGGCGAGCAGATCGGGCGCGCCTCGCGAGAGATAGCCGCGCTTTCGCAGGCGAAAGCGCTGGAGAGGCTGCGCGAGCGCCACATGCTGGATGAGCGTGCGGCCTCCAATCTGCTCGTCTTTCTCCACGAGCAGGAAGCCGCCACGGGAGCCGTTCCGAGCGACAAGACGATCGTGGTCGAGCGCTTCCGCGACGAGATCGGCGACTGGCGGGTCTGCATCCTCACGCCGTTCGGCGCCCGGGTGCACGCGCCGTGGGCGATGGCGGCCGGCGCGCGGCTGCGCGACACGCTCGGCCTCGAGGCGCAGTTCATCTGGTCGGACGACGGCATCGCCTTCCACCTGCCCGACGCAGACGTGCCCCCTCCGACCGAGGAGCTCGTCCCTGACCCCGACGAGCTCGAGGACCTCGTCGTCGCGGAGGTCGGCCAGTCGGCGCTGTTCGGTTCGCGCTTCCGCGAGAACGCCGGCCGGGCGCTGCTCATCCCGCGCCGCCGCCCTGGGGAACGGACGCCGCTCTGGCAACAGCGGCTGAAGGCCCAGTCGCTGCTCCAGGTTGCACGCCGCTATCCCGCATTCCCGATCGTGCTGGAGACGTACCGGGAGTGCCTACAGGACGTCTTCGACCTCCCGGCGCTGCAGCAGCTGCTCCGTGCGCTGCGCTCGCGCGCGATCGACGTCGTCGACGTCGAGACTCCCTCCGCGTCGCCGTACTCGGCGTCGCTGCTCTTCGACTACGTCGCAACGTACATGTACGAGGACGACACGCCGCCGGCCGAGCGGCGGGCCCAGGCGCTCTCGCTCGACCGCGACCTGCTGCGCGAGCTGCTCGGCCAGGAGGAGCTTCGTGACCTCATCGATGTCGGCGCTCTCCACGAGGTCGAAGCCTATTTGCGGGGTGATCCGCAGACTCCTGACCAATTGCATGATTTGCTGAGAAGGCGCGGCGATTTGCGTTCTGATGAATTTATTACAGAACTTGCAGATTCGCTGATAAGCGAGCGTCGTGCAGTGCTCGTCCGCCTTGGCGGCGACGAGCGGCTGATCGCAGCCGAGGACGCCGGCCGCTACCGCGACGCGCTCGGGGCGATGCCTCCCTCGGGGCTCCCCGACGTCTTTCTCGAGAGCGGTGAGGAGCCGCTGCGTTCGCTCGTCGCACGCTTCGCCCGCTCGCGCGGCCCGTTCACGAGCGCCGATGCGAACGAGCACTTCGGCCGGGACGTCGAGCCCGAACTCAGAGAGCTCGAACGCGAGGAGAAGCTCGTTCGCGGCGAGCTGCGACCGGGTGGCACCGAGCGCGAGTGGTGCGACCCCGACGTCCTCCGCCGCCTCCGCCGTGCGTCGCTCGCGGCGCTCCGGAAGGAAGTGGAGCCGGCCGAGCAGGCGACGCTGGGTCGTTTTCTGGCCTCGTGGCACGGGGTCGACCGGCGCGCGACCCTGCGCGAGACCATCGTCCCGCTTCAGGCGCTGTCGCTCCCGGTCTCGCTGTGGGAATCGGAGGTGCTGCCGCGGCGCGTTCCCGGCTACCGGCCCGAGTTGCTCGACCAGCTCTGCGCCACCGGCGAGGTCGTCTGGGTGGGTGCAGGGCTCGATCGCGTCGCGTTGTTCTTCCGCGAGGACGCCGCTGTCCTCGGGCGCCCGTCGGCGGCGCCGTCGCCGGAGGGCGACGCGCACGACGCCGTCCGGGCGGCTCTGAGCTCGAGTGCCCAGTTCTGGTTCGATCTGCTCGCCGCCACCGGGCTCGAGGCCGAAACGGCGCTGCCCGCGCTCTGGGATCTGGTCTGGGCGGGGGAGGTGACGAACGATGCGTGGCAGCCGCTCCGGGCCGGGCGTCGCTACGGGATCCCCAAGCCCGAGCGCAGGCCGCGGCGGTTCTCACGCACGCGGACCACCGGCGCGACCGCGACCCAGGGCCGCTGGTCGCTCGCCGACCGCCTCTTTGCCGGCGAGCAGGACCGGCGCGCGCTCGCCGAGCTGCTGCTCGAGCGGCAGGGGATCGTCACCCGCGACGGCGTCCGCGGGGAGGGGATCGCCGGCGGCTACGGGGCCGTCTACGGGGAGCTGAAGGCGCTCGAGACGCTCGGCCTGTGCAGGCGCGGTTACTTCGTGGAGGGCCTGGGTGGCGCCCAGTTCGCGCTCGGCGGCGCGGTCGAGCGCCTCCGGGAGCTCCGGCCGCGCGACGACGACGAGGCCGAGCCGCTGGTCCTGGCGGCCGCTGACCCGGCACAGCCCTACGGCGCAGTGCTGCCGTGGCCGAAGCGATCGGGCGCACGTGCCGCGCGGGTCGCCGGCGCACACGTCGTCCTTCTCGGCGGGCGACCGGCCCTGTTCGTCGAGCGCGGGGGACGGTCGATGGTGCCGTTGCAGGAGCCCGACCCGGAATGGCTGCGGGTCGCGCTCGCCGCCCTGGTCGAACACACTCGCCGTTTCGGCCGGAAGCGGCTGGCAGTCGAGCGGTTCGACGGAGAGCCCGTCTCGGAGAGCGAGGCATTGCCGCTTCTCGTCGAGGCCGGGTTTCTCGCCGGTCCGCGCCGCGCGGTGCTGCGCCCGTAGCTCGACGGATAGCCTGGCTGCCCAAGCGTCCGCCCATCCCTCCGTGTCACGGTCTACGCGTCGGCGATCGGGCGGCCGACCACGAGCACTTCACGCAGCTCGGGCTCCAGCTCGGCGTAACTCGCGTCCGGCTGCACGCCGAGCGCGTCGAGCGTCTTCGTCCAGAAGCTCCGCACGGCGGCGGTGAGGATGACATCCATGATCTCCTCGTCGGACAGCCCGAGATCGCGGAGCCGCTGCCGGTCGGCGTCGTCGATCGCAGTCGCGTCGTCGACGACCCGTTCGGCGAGATCCATCACGGCCAGATCGACCTCGTCCAGCCCGGCCGCGCTGCGGTCGGTGGCGATCTGGAGGACAGGCTCGTCGAAGCGCTCGATGAGCACCTTGCCGTGGGCGAGCGAGCAGTAGCTCGACCGCAGCCGCCGGGCGGCGGCAAGCGTCGCCAGCTCGTAGCGGCGGAGATCCATGTTCGCCTTGATCGCGGCGAGGAGCTCGCCCCAGGCGGCGTAGACGTCCGGCCGCGCTTCGAAGGCGCGCTCGTAGTTCGTCGGCATGTCCCCCATTCTGCTGGATGACTGCCCAGAGTGCCTGACGGGATGAGTGCTCGGGGACACGACGACCTGTTGCGTTAGGCGCTCTAGAGTGCGGCGATGCGCCACGGGCTCTGCGTCGCCAATACCGGTTCCTACGCCGATCCTCGCACGGTGGTCGAGCTCGGCAGAGAGGCCGAGGCGTCCGGCTGGGAGGCGCTGCTCTCCTGGGATCATCTCGGCTTCGTCTGGGGTCCGCCTGCGGCCGATCCCTGGGTGTCGCTCGCCGCCGTCGCGGCCCGGACCAGCTCGCTCCTGCTCGGCACGAACGTCACTCCGGTTCCGCGGCGACGGCCGCACGTGCTCGCCCACCAGGTCGCGACCCTCGACGTGCTCAGCGGCGGCCGCGTCGTGTTCGGCGCCGGGATCGGCGGGATCGCCTCGGAGTTCACCGCCTTCGGCGAGGACGCCGACGCACGCACGCGGGCGGATCAGCTGGACGAGGGGCTGGAGGTGCTCCGCCGGCTCTGGTCAGGCGACCGGGTCGACCACCACGGACGCCACTACACGATCGAAGGAGTGACGCTTGCGCCTCGCCCGGCGCAGGAGCGGGTGCCGATCTGGATCGGCGGGAACAGCACGCGGGCGCTGCGCCGCGCAGCCCGCTTCGACGGCTGGGCGGCCGACACGACGAATCAGAAGGGCATGAGCAAGACCCCCGGGGACGTCGAGCGCGCTCTCGTCACCGTGCGCGACGCGCGGGGACACCTCGACGGGTTCGACGTTGCCGTGATGGGACATGCGGACCAGGCCGATCCAGGGCTCTACGCGGCTGCGGGCGCGACCTGGTGGCTGGAGAACGTCCACGACCAGCGTGGGAGCGTCGACGAGATGCTCGCGCTGGTGCGGCAGGGACCGCCCGTCTAGCGGGCGAGCAAGCCGAGAGCCGCGCCGAAGAGCGCGTGGCGCCACGTCGCCTGCGCGAACGCACGCCCGTTGCGCGCGAGCGGAGGCAGGCCGGGCTCGCCGCGCGCCGGGTGGTAGCGGTCGACCAGCACGCACAAAGGCCAGAGCGCCGTGTTCTCGACCAGCGCCATGCCGACGCCGAGCGGGACCGGCCTGGCGCCGGTTCGCCGCCGGACGAGCCCGAAGGCGAGGCCGAACACCGCTCCGTTGGCCGCGTGCAACGCCAGGCCGACCGGTCGCCAGTACCGCCGCGAGACGGCCTTGCCGAGCAGCGCCGTGTCCGAATAGTCGCAGCGGAAGACGACCCGGTCGAGCGGCTCGGCCGCCGCCCAGACGAGCGCCGCCGTCGCTCCGGCTGCTGCCGCGCGCGTGTTCATGCTCCTATCGTGCTACCCGATGCCCGAAGGCGATGCACTTCACCGGGCCGCGCGCCGCCTGCAGCCGCTCGTCGGCGAACGGGTCGAAGTCGAGACTCCGAACCCACGTGCCCAGGTCGGGCAGATCGCCGAGCGCCTCGACGGCCGGCGCCTGCTTTCCGTCGAGGCGGTCGGCAAGAACCTGCTGCTCACCTTCGAGGGCGGCGTCATCCTGCGTAGCCACCTGCGGATGACCGGCCGCTGGGCGCTCGTCCCGCGGGGCTCGGCGCGCCGCGGCCGTCCCTGGCTGGTCCTGCGCGGCGCGCGCCACGAAGGCGTCCAGTGGAACGGCCCGGTGCTCGAGCTGCACTCGCGCGCCGTCCGACGATTGGGTCCGGACGTGCTCGCCGCCGAGCCGGACGTCGGCCGCATGGTGGAGAACCTCCGCAGGGACGACCAGGGCCGCGCCGTCGGTGATGCACTGCTCGACCAGCGGCTCGTCGCCGGAATCGGCAACAAATGGAAGGCCGAGGCGCTGTGGGCGGTCGAGCTCTCGCCGTGGCGGCCGCTTGTGGAGACGAGCGACGCGGAGCTGCACGCCGTGCTTCGGGCCGCCACGGGCCAGATGCGCGGCTCGCTCGAGGGCCGTCGCCACGCCAACCGCGTGTACCGCCGCGCCGGCCGGCCGTGCCCTCGCTGCCGCGAGCCGATCCGCTCGCGCGGGCAGGGCGACGCCAACCGGATCGCCTACTGGTGCCCTGCCTGCCAGCGCTGATCGGAGCCCGGTCCGGCGAAGGTGATCGAGACCGGCAGGAGAACACCATCGGCATGACGGCCGCTGCTCCCCATCTCTACGAGGCCCTCCGGGCGTTCTGCCTCGCAGCCTTCGCACGGGTTGCTCCCGACGCGGAGCAAGGGGAGATCCCGTTCGTGGTCGACGAGCGGGGTGGCCTCTACGAGTACCGGCCGCTCCTGCGCGACTATCTCGAAGGACGAGTGCACGTCCTCTCGCAGCTCCCGGATGCGAAAATCGCGCTCGACGAGTTGCGTCGCGAGCCGGCGGCGGCCATCTTCGCGCGCGGGGCCGCCGACGGGCCCAGCGCCGCCCGGACGCTCTTTCGCGCGATCCTGCTGCCGCTGCTCGTCTCGACCGGCGAGGCGTGCGGCGGGTTCGACTGGGAGGACGGTGCGTTCGACCGGGTCTACGGCGAGCTGGAGCACTCGCTCTTCGGCGCCGCCAGGTCGTACACGGCGGCGGCGCCGCTCGCCGGCCTCTCGGCCGGAAGCACGATCGAGCTGGCGCGCGGCATCCGCGTCGAGCGCATCGACGGAGCGGACCCGGAGCGAAACTGCTCCCTGGCGTTCGAGCGGGAGCTCCCTTCGGGCGACGTGACCCTCCCCGACGCTCCCGGCGAGCTCGCCGACGCCGTCACCGCGCTCCGGCTCGCCACGGGGGCAGCAGTCGCCGCCGGGCCACTCGTCCGCGAGCAGCTCGACCGCCACCCGCTCGAGCCACGCCCGCTGCTCGGGATCGCGGCGACCGCACCGGGCGGCGAGCCGAGCCGGCTCGACCCCTGGCGCGGAAAGCTCGCCGGCGACCTGCTCGCCAGGCTTCCGGGCTCGGAGCAGGACGGCGAGCTCGGCGAGGCGCTGGAACGCTGGGAGCTCTCGCTGTTCGAGTCCGAGCCGCTCCGCTCGGAGCGCCTGCGCGAGGCGCTGTCCGCGCTCCTCGGCGGCGCCGACGGGCTCTGGGCCGCGGCGATGCGGGCAGCCATGCTGGTCGGCGAGATCAGCGAGCCCGCAGCCCGCGCGCGGGTCGACGGGATCGTCGGGCTGGCCCGCGGTGCCGGCGCCGATGAGGAGACCGTGGACACCGTTCGGCGGATCTTCGTCGAGACCGTTCTCGCCGACGACCGGCCGCGGTTCCTCGCGTCCCTCGACGAGGCGCTGCTCGGGTTGCGCGCGCGACCCGCGGGGTTCTTCTCCGCGCGGGCGAGCGCGGCGTGACGAAATCGGCACGGAGCTCCCACGGTCACGTGCGTCTCGGAGGTCTACCGTCGGAGCATGGAGGAGGCCCGGCGCGTACTGGCGCGGCTCGAGCGGATCGAGACGCTCGACCGGCGGCGCGCCCAGCCCGGCGACCTGCTCGCCGAGTTGCGCGCGCTGATGGCCGAGGCGGAGGCCTGGGCGCGGGCCGAGCACGCGGTCCCGGAGGAGGCGACCGATGCCGTGGAACGGTGTCGAGAGATGCTCTCCGATCCGGAAACGGCGGTCGGGAATTCCGGCAGGACTCTGCTAGCCTGAGCCGAAAGACGGCCCGGCACCATGTCGGCCCTACAGGACATCGCGCGCCCGCAGCCTCGGGCGTCCACCTCTAAAGGAGCAACCGTGGGAAGGGTCATCGCACTCGCCAACCAGAAGGGCGGAGTGGCGAAGACGACCTCGACGCTGAACCTCGCCGTCGCGTTCGCCGAGGAGGGGAACAAGGTGCTCGCGATCGACCTCGATCCGCAGGGCAACCTGACGATGAGCCAGGGGCTGAACCCGGACACGATCGAGCGGTCGATGTACGACGTGCTCGTCCACCGGCTTCCGATCGAGCAGATCGTCCACCACGGCGAGATCGACCTTGCGGTCGCCTCGATCGACCTGGCCGGCGCCGAGCTCGCCCTCTCCGCGATGATCGGCCGCGAGCGCTCCCTCGAGAAGGCGCTCCAGCCGGTGGTCGGCGAGTACGACTTCGTCATCATCGACACGCCTCCGTCGCTCGGCCTGCTGACGATCAACGCGCTGGTCGCCTCGAGCGGCGTGATCGTCCCGGTGCAGTGCGAATACCTGTCGCTGCGCGGCCTCGTCCAGCTCGAGAACACGCTCAGCATGATCCGCGAGAACCTGAATCCCGACGTCGGGATCGAGGGGATCCTGGCGACGATGTACGACAGCCGGACGCTGCACTCCCGTGAGGCGCTCGAGATTCTCGAGGAGAACTTCGGCGACCTCGTCTTCAAGACCCGGATCCGCAAGACCATCCGCTATGCCGAGGCGCCCGTGAAGGGGACGTCGGTGCTGAAGTACGACCCCACCGGCCCCGCTGCGCAGGCCTATCGCGACCTGGCGAAGGAGGTGCTCAATGGCGCGCAAGCGCGCAAGCATGCGTGAGGGCCCGCTCGCGGAGCTCTTCCGCGCGACCGAGGCCGCCCAGCGCCAGGCCGAGACACAGGAGGCGCCGCAGGTCGAGTCCGCTCCGGAGCCGGAGCCCGAGCCTCAGCAGCCGGAGCCCGAGCTGCCGCCTGCGGCCGAGGAACCGGCCGCGGTGGTCGAGGCGCCGCGCCGGGAGCCCGAGCCCGCCCCTGCACCGCGGACGGCCGTCGAGGAAGCCCGCCCCGCGGCCCGCCTGGTCGACCCGCTGCCCGAGCAGCCACCGCGGCTGTGGCAGGCGCCACGATCCGACTCTGCGTACCTGGCCGTCATCCGCGTCGTCGGCGTCGGGGGCGCCGGCCTGAACGCGATCGACCGGATGATCGATGCCGGGATCACGGGGGTCGAGTTCGTCGCCGTGAACACGGACATCCAGCAGCTGCAGATGAACGACGCGCCGCTGAAGATCCACATCGGCCGCGAGCTGACGGAGGGCCTCGGCTCGGGCGCCGACCCGGATATCGGGCGCGCGGCGGCCGAGGAGGCGTACGACCAGATCAAGCGCACGCTCAGGGGCTCCGACATGGTGTTCGTCGCCGCGGGCGAGGGCGGGGGGACGGGCTCGGGGGCTGCTCCGGTCGTCGCCAGGATCGCGCGTGAGCTCGGCGCCCTCGCCGTCGGCATCGTCACCACGCCGTTCCGGTTCGAGGGGACACGCCGCAAGTCGGCGGCCGAGGCGGGCGTGGACGCGCTCCGCGGCGCCTGCGACACGGTGATCGTCATCCCGAACGACCGCCTGCTCGAAGTGCTCGAGAAGAACACGGCGATGCTGGACGCGTTCCGGATCGCCGACGACGTCCTCCGCCAGGGCGTCCAGGGGATCACCGACCTGATCACGCAGCCGGGCCTGATCAACCTCGACTTCGCCGACGTGCGCACCGTGATGCAGGACGGCGGGAACGCGCTCATGGGGATCGGCTTCGCGACCGGCGACAATCGCGCGCGTGAGGCTGCGGAGCGGGCGCTGCGCTCGCCGCTGATCGATACCGAGCTCGCCGGCGCGCGCGGGATCCTGCTCTCGATCGCCGGCGGAGAAGACCTGTCCCTGTTCGAGGTGAACGAGGCGGCCGAGGTCGTCCGCCAGGGCGCCGTCGACGACACCAACCTGATCTTCGGCGCGACCATCGACGAGCGGCTCAACGGCCAGGTCTGGGTGACGGTCGTCGCCACCGGGCTCGGCGGCGAGCGGCGGCCGCAGCGGCCGTTCGCGGTCCATCCGCGGGACACCGCGCCAGAAGAGGACGAGGCGCTCGAGCCACCGAGCTTCCTGCGCAACCTCTGAGTTCGTGGTCGACGGACTGCCGGTCTGCCAGTTCGGCTTCCCCGGCCCTCAGCGCGACAGGCTCGTCGCCGCCGTCCTGCGCGGCGAGAAGACGGCAACCGCATCGCTGCGGCTGGAGTACGAGCCGAGGGGGCAGGACGAGCTGCCGCTGCCGGGCATGCGCTTCGTGGTCGTCGACTCGGACGAGCGGCCGGTGGCCGTGATCGTGACGAGTGAGGTGCGGGTCGTTCGCGCCGGCGACGTCGACGAGCAGTTTGCGATCGACGAGGGCGAGGGATTCGAGTCCGTTGCCGACTGGCGAGCCGCACACGAGCGCTTCTGGGGATCGGACGATTACGTGCGTGACGTCGGCGTGGTCGACGTCGACGACGACACCCTCGTCGTCTGCCAGCGGTTCCGGCTGGTCCGAACCGTGTGAAGTCCGGCGTCGGCTCCGCCCACGCCATGACGACTTCGCACGGGTCGACGTCGTCGCCGTAGCGGGCCTGGCCCGCACCTGCCGGGCCCGGCGGGCGGCGTCTCTACTCTAGAGGCGGTGGAGCCGATCCTGCGCGTCGCGATTCCCGCAGATGCGGATGCCGTCGACGCACTGATGAAGGCGTCTGCGGCCGCGCTCTTTCCGCGCGTCTACGACGAACGCCAGACGGCGAGCGCTGTGCGCTACGTCTCGGTCGTCGATCTCGATCTGATTGCCGACAGCACGTACTACTTGCTCGAGCACGGGGACGAGCTCGTCGCCTGCGGCGGCTGGAGCCGCCGCGACAAGCTCTACACGGGCGGCCAGGACGAGGGCGACGCTCGCCTCCTGGACCCGTCGATCGAGCCGGCTCGGGTACGGGCGATGTTCGTTCGCGTCGATTGGACGCGTCGCGGCCTCGGCCGCCGCATCCTGGAGGCGTGCGAAGCGTCGGCGCGGGCCGAGGGTTTCACGAGGCTCGTGCTCAGCGCGACGCTCGCCGGGGTGCCGCTCTACCGGGCGTTCGGGTTTCGAGAGGTCGAGCCGCACCACGTCGTCCTCCCGGACGGGGTGGCAATCGAGTGCGTGCTGATGGAAAAGCCGATTCCCGCCTAGAGTGGCCGCCGTGAAAGGCGCGATCGCTGCCGGCCACCTGCTCACGGCCGAGGCCGGGGCTCGGATCCTCGCCGAGGGCGGGAACGCAGTCGATGCCTGCGTCGCCGCCGCGTTCGCCTCCTGGGTGGCCGAGAGCCCGCTCACCGGGCCCGGAGCCGGCGGCTTCATGCTCGTCCACCGGGCACGTGACCGGACGGAGCGGCTGCTGGACTTCTTCGTCGCCGTCCCCGGCCTCGGCGCGCGCCGGCCGCGGACAGCCGACATGGAGGCGATCGACATCGACTTCGACGGCGGCACCAGCCAGATCTTCCGGATCGGCGCTGCGTCGTGCGCGGTGCCCGGCGCAGCCGCCGGATTGGAAGCGGCTCACCGGTCGTACGGCTCGCTGCCGTGGCCACGCCTCTTCGAGCCGGCGCTGCAGCTCGCGCGCGACGGCATCGAGCTGACGCGGCCCCAGGCGTACCTGCACGCGATCGTCGACCTGATCCTGCGCCATACGGCCGAGGGCAGGCGGATCTACGGCGGGCGCTCGCGGCTCGTCGCCGGCGATCGGCTGGTGATTCCCGACCTCGGGGCGACGCTCGAGCAGCTCTCGCGCCAGGGCGCGGCTGCGATCTACTCCGGGACGATCGGGCGGCGGATCGTCGCCCATCTTCGCGAGCAGGGGGGAGCGGTCACGTCCGCCGACCTCGCTTCCTATCGGGTCGTGCGCCGGCGGCCGATCCGGGTGCGCTTCCGCGGTCACGAGTTCGTCTCCAATCCGCCTCCGTCGTCGGGCGGCGTCCTGATCGGGTACGGGCTCCAGTTGCTCGACGCGCTCGGACCGGTCGCGCCGGCCGGAAGCGCGGAGGCGATCGCCGGCCTGGCCGACGTGATGCGCGAGCAGGGTCGCGCCCGCAGCGGAAGCTTCGCGCGCGATCTCTACCGGGGAGGCCTTGCGGAGCGGCTCGGCTCGACGCAGAACATCCGCGCCGCAGTCGGGCGGATCCGGGCGGGCCTCGAAGGTGTCCCGGAGACGGCCGACCGCGGCACGACGCACATCTCGGTCGTCGACGCGCACGGGAACGCGGCCTCGCTGACCGCGTCCACGGGCTCCGGCTCGGGCGTGATCGTCCCCGGCACCGGGATCCACCTGAACAACATGCTCGGCGAATACGACCTGAACCCGGCCGGCGGGGTCGCCCGGCCGGGGACGCGCTTGACGAGCATGATGGCGCCGTCGATCGTGCTCCGCCGGGGCCGGCCCCGGCTGGTGGTCGGCAGCGCGGGCTCGGTCCGCCTGCGCGGCGCGATTCTCCAGGCGGTCGTGAACGTGGTCGACCACGGGCTCGGTGTCGAGGAGGCGATCGACGCGCCGCGGGTCCACGTCGAGGAGCCGAACCTCCACTGTGAGGGCGGGAGCGACCCGGCTGCTCTCGACGCGTTGGAGGCGCGTGGCTACGACGTCGTCCGCTGGCGCCGGCGCAACCTGTACTTCGGCGGCGTCGCCGCGGTCGAGGTCGGAGCGGGGGGCAGGCTCGCGGCGGCGGGCGATCCGCGCCGGGGCGGGCACGGGATCGTGGTCGGTTGAGCCGCGTGGTAGTACGACCCGCCCGCCCCGGCGACGCGGCTGCACTCGTCGCCCTGGCCGAGGCGGTCGGGTCGGAGCCGGAAGGCTGGCTGATCTCCGAGAGCCGCTGGCGCTCGGTCGGCGACGAGCGCCGGTACCTGAAGGCGGTCCGGAACCACCCCGACGCCGGTGTGTTCCTCGCCGAGCAGGACGGGGAGATCGTCGGCCGCCTCTCGATCTCCCGCGACCCCCATCCGGCGAGCCGGCACGTCGCCGACCTCGGGCTGATGGTCGCGGTGACAGCACGGCGGCAGGGGGTCGGCAGGGCGCTGCTGGAGCAGGCGGTCACCTGGGCGCGGGCGACCGGCGTGCGCAAGCTCGAGCTCCACGTCTTCCCGCACAACGAGCCGGCGATCCGGCTGTACGAGCGGTTCGGGTTCGTCCGGGAGGGTTACCGCAAGGAGCACTACCGGCGGGGCAGCGGCTACGTCGACGCCATCCTGATGGCGTACGAGATCCGTCGCTGCGGAACCCGTCGCTGATTCGACACAGACACGACCGGCTGCGACCGAGCGACTCTAGTCGCGCGTGACCTTGCCGTTCCCGGACGCCCGTTCCCGGACCTCGCGCTCGCGCGCGAGCGCCGAGGCTGCCTGGGCGAGCAGGTCGACCAGGCGGTCGAGCCGGGCCCGCTCGGAGCGCAGCTCGAGCAGCTCCTGCTTGAGGACCGTCCCGAAGTCGACCCGCGCGGCGACCTGGAACGAGAGCGGTGTGCCACCGGCCGCGCTCGGGATCTCGACTTCGTCGGCCTCCGCGACCGCCGCCAGCTGCCGGAACGCCTCGAGCGTGCGCTCGGTCTCCTCGTCGGTCGGCTCCTCGCCCGCGTCGTCCTCGAGCAGCTCCACCTCCGCTGTCCGGTACGACCGGCCCTCCGTCTCCGTCACGATCCGGAAACGCTCGCGGCCCTCGACGAGGACGTTCATCCGCCCGTCGTCGAACGTGTGCACGAGCTCGATCACGCCGGTTCGCGTTCCGACCTGCCGGAGCCCGTCGTCGTCCTCGAGGATCACGCCGAATTCGGCGCCGTCGGCCAGGCTCTCACCGACCAGCTCGCGGTAGCGCTCCTCGAAGATGTGGAGCGGGACACGTTCGCTCGGGAGGAGGACGAGCTCGAGCGGGAAGAGGCCGATCTCGGGCACGGCCGAAGACTAAGCCCGGATACAGTCTGCGCGTGGCCGCGTCCGTCGCCGAGATCGCCGACAGCTTCTTCCGGCCGGCCGTCCAGGGCCTCGTTCCCTACGAGCCGGGCAAGCCGGTCGAGGAGGTGCAGCGCGAGCTCGGGCTGGCCCGATGCGTCAAGCTGGCGTCGAACGAAGGGCCGTTCGGGCCGTTCCCGGCTGCTGCGGAGGCGCTTGCGCGCTCCGTCGCCGACCTCAACCGTTATCCCGACGGCGGTGCCTGGCGGTTGCGAAGCGCATTGGCCGAGCGGTACGGCGTCTCGTTCGAGGAGGTCGCCGTCGGCTCCGGTGCGGACGGGCTGATCGACTGCCTGTCGCAGGCGTCGCTCGACCCCGGCGACGAGATCGTCTGCGGGTGGCCCTCGTTCGCCAGCTACGTGATCGACGCCGCGAAGCTGGGGGCGGTTCCCGTCAAGGTGCCGCTGCGCGAGGATCGTTACGACCTCGGGGCGATGCTCGAGGCGATCACGCCGAAGACACGGCTCGTCTTCGTGTGCCACCCGAACAACCCGACCGGGACGACGAACACGCGAGCGGAGCTCGACTCGTTCCTCGATCGCGTGCCGAGTCACGTACTGGTCGTGATCGACCAGGCCTACCGCGAGTACGTCGACGACCCGGAGTATCCGGATGCGATCGAGGAATACCATCGCGCCGGCCGTCCCATCGCCGTTCTGCGGACGTTCTCGAAGATCTACGGGCTCGCCGGGCTGCGGGTCGGCTATATGGTCGCCCCCCCGGCCGTGGTCACGGCCGCGAACAAGGTCAAGCGCGCGTTCGATGTCTCCACGGCGGCGCAGGAGGCGGCGCTCGCCAGCCTCGACGACGTCGAGGAGATCAGCCGGCGCCGGCGGCTGAACCTGACGTCGCGCGATCAGCTCGGCGGAATCCTCGAAGCGGCGGGCCTTTCGCCCGCCGGGCCGGCGTTCGGCAACTTCCTCTACGCCGAGACCGGCGCCGACAGCAGGCTCCTGTTCGAGGCGTTGCTGGCCGAAGGCGTGATCGTCCGGCCGCTCCACGGCTTCGGTGCGCCGACGGCGATCAGGGTCTCGTGCGGCACGGCCGACGAGAACGAGTACTTCGCCCAGGCGCTCGCCCGCGCGCGACCCCGCGCCGCGGGGCGCTAGGGTCGAGCCCCGTGCCGCCCTTCCTCGCTCGCCAGCGGGAGGTGCTCCGCTCGTCTCCGAGCTTCAGGCTCCTCTTCACCTCCTATCTGGTCTCGGGGCTCGGCACGTTCCTCGCGGTCATCGCGCTCACCGTCGACGTCTACGACCGGACCCACTCGGGCAAATGGGTGGCGGCGCTGCTGATCGCCGATTTCCTGCCTGCGGTCGCGATCGGGTTCCTGCTCGGTCCGCTGGTCGACCGCCTCTCGCGGAAGCGGCTGCTCGTGGGTGCCGACGTCGTGCGTCTGATCGTCTTCGTCCTGCTCACCTTCACGGTCACGCCCGGCCAGATCGTCGCGCTCGCGCTCGTCGCCGGCATCGCCACCGGGTTCGCCCGGCCGGCCGCGTACGCGGGCCTGCCCAATCTCGTCTCCGTCGAAGACCTGCCGCGCGCGAACGCCCTGCTGCGCCTGGCCGAGCAGCTGACGATCACCGCCGGGACGTTGCTCGGCGGAGCAATTGCCGCCGCTGCCGGACCGGATCCGGCCTACGTGATCAACGCGGTCACCTTCGGGGTCTCGGCCGTGCTGCTGCTCCAGATTCCCCGCGCGCTCCTCCAGCACGGCCGAACCGAGAGCCACGGGTACTGGCAGGACGTGGGCGAGGGCATCCGGCTCGTTCTCCATTCCCGACCCCTGCTCGCCGTGCTCCTCTCCTGGAACCTGGCGATGATCACGATCGCGTTCGTCAACGTGTCCGAGGTCGTGCTGGCGAAGGAGTCGTTCGACGCCGGCGACTTCGGCTTCGGCCTGCTCTTTGCGGCGAACGGCTTCGGCGCCGTGATCGGGGCCCTGTTCGCCTCGACGTTGCTCGAGCGCCGCGGGATGACGCTCCTCTACGGGCTCGCCATCGGGTTGATGGGGGTCGCGAACATCGCGGCGGGCATGTCGCCCGACGTCTGGGTCGCCTCGCTGTTCGTCGTCGTCAGCGGGATCGGGAACGCGACCGCGCTCGTCTGCAACACCCTGCTCGTCCAGCGCGGTGCCCCGGACTACGTACGGGGTCGCGCCTTCACGTTGATCATGGGCACGAACTTCGCGGTTCTCGGCCTCGGGATGGCGGTGGCCGGGCCGCTCGTCGACGCGGTGGGCGCGCGTTGGGTCTGGGGCATCGCCGGCGCCATCGGCATCGTCGCCGCGCTCACCGGCTACGCGCTGCTCCGGCGTGAACCGGCAGCAGCCATGCCCGAGCCTGCGCCATCGTGAGCGCGAAACGGCGGGACTGGACGCGCCAGAGCCTCGCCGCGGGCGTGAGGGCCGGCGACCGGCGCGCGCTCGCGCGCGCGATCACGCTGGTCGAGAGCTCCGACCCGCTCGCCCACGACCTCGTCCGCGACCTGTACCCCGAGACCGGACGGGCCTACTCGGTCGGGATCACCGGCCCGCCAGGAGTCGGCAAGTCGAGCCTGATCGGCGCGCTCCTCCGCCACGTGCGCGGCCTCGAACGAACCGCGGGCGTCGTCTCGGTCGACCCCTCGAGCCCGTTCTCGCAGGGTGCGCTCCTCGGCGACCGGATCCGGCTGACCGATCACTTCCTCGACCCGGGCGTCTTCATCCGCTCGATGGGGACGCGCGGCCATCTGGGCGGGGTCGCCGAGGCGACGCTGCAGGCGATGCTGATCCTCGACGCCGCCGGCAAGGACGTGGTCTTCGTCGAGACGGTCGGTACCGGGCAGAGCGAGATCGAGGTGATCGGCGTCGCCGACACCGTCGTGCTCGTGCTGATGCCCGGCTCGGGCGACTCGATCCAGGCGCTGAAGGCCGGGATCATGGAGATCCCCGACGTGATCGCGGTCAACAAGATGGACCACCCGGCGGCGAAGACCATGCTGACCGAGGTCCGCTCGGTGCTCTCGCTCGACCGCGACCGGCCCTGGAAGGTGCCGATCGTGCTGACGGAGGCTCATCGCGGGGAGAACGTGCCCGAGCTCTGGGGGAAGGTCGAGGAGCACCGCGCATTCCTCGAGCGAGAGGGCGGGCTCGAGGAACGCCGCCGCCGGAACCTGGCCGCGGAGGTCTACGCGGTCGCGTCTGCGCGGGCGCGGGCCTACCTCGAGCGCGCGGTCGGGTCCGACCCCGAGCTCCAGCGGCTGCTCGACGACGTCCAGGCCCGCCGGGTCGATCCGCTCTCGGCGGTCTCGGAGATCATGTCCAGGGTGTTCGAGGTCGACGACGATTCCGGCGCCGGCTGACATCGAACGGGCACGCGAGCGCCTTGCCGGGGTTGCCCGCGTCACGCCTGTCTACCGCTCGGAGACGATCTCGCGCCTGGCCGGGCGCGACGTTCACCTGAAGGCCGAGAACCTCCAGCGGACGGGCTCGTTCAAGATCCGCGGGGCGGTCAACAAGCTGTCGACGCTCGGCGAGGCCCAGCGCGCCGCCGGCGTCGTCGCGGCGAGCGCCGGCAACCACGCGCAGGCGGTCGCCTGGGCGGCACGGGAGGCGGGAGTCGGCGCGACCATCTTCGTTCCGCAGGACGCGGCGATGGCGAAGGTCGAGGCGACGAAGGGCTACGGCGCCGAGGTCCGGATGGTGGGGCAGGGGATCGAGGAGGCGCTCGCCGAAGCGCGGAAGCTGAGCGACGAGACGGGTGCGGGGTTCGTCCACCCGTTCGAGGACGAGACGGTCGTCGCCGGACAGGGAACGATCGGCCTCGAGCTCGCCGAGCAGGTGACCGCGGAGACCGTGCTGGTGCCGATCGGCGGCGGCGGGCTCGCTGCCGGGATCGGCCTGGCCCTGAGGGCATCTGCTCCCGGGACGAAGGTGGTCGGCATCCTTGCTGCACGGGATGCATTCGTGCTCGCGGACGGGATCGCGGTGAAGGAGCCCGGGGAGCTGACCGGGCCGTTGCTGGACGAGGTGCTCGACGACGTGGTCGAGGTCTCGCCCGACGGGATCGCGCAGGCGATCGTGCTCCTGCTCGAGCGGACGAAGCTTCTCGTCGAAGGGGCCGGAGCTGTCGGCGTCGCCGCGCTCCTCGCCGGGAAGATCCCGGGCGACGGGCCGGTGGCTGTCGTTCTCTCCGGCGGCAACATCGACGCCAGCACCCTGATCGAGGTCGTGCGATACGGGGTCACCTCGGCCGGCAGGCACCTCGTCGTGCGCACGTCGGTGCCCGACCGGCCCGGCGAGTTGCTGAAGCTCCTCCAACTTGTGGCCGAGGAACGCGTCAACGTCCTTTCAGTGGAGCATCGCCGCGAAGGAGTGGACATTCCGGTCGGAGCGACCGGCATCGACCTGACCCTGCTGACGCGCGACGAAGCTCACTGCGAGGCGCTCCTCGACCAGATGCGCGGATGGGGCTACGAGGTCGAGCGGCTGCGGTAGCGCTCGCGGCGACGGCGCTCGCCGTCGGGGCAGCCGGCTGCGGCGGGGGCGACCACGAGTCGCAGACCTCACGGCCGGCGGCGTCGACGCTTCCGGGCCCATTCGCATACGACGCGTCGCGACCGCTCGCCTTTCGCAACAAGGGCCGCGTGAACAGCCCCTACCCGATCGCGGTCGACGACGTCTCGTACGCGGCGCCGAGCGGCCGCGTGCCAGCCTACCTTGCCGTGCCGAACAAGGGCGCCAGGCTGCCGGCCGTGATCTACCTACACGGGTCGGGTGAAGGGCGCGAACGGTTCCTTCTGCCTGCCGTCTGGGCCGCGGGCAAGCGCGCGGTCGGCATGACGCTGACTCTGCCGTCCAGCAGCGCCGGCGCTCCGCCGGCCGGACTGAACCCCGAACAGGCGCTGGCGCGCGACCGGCGGATCTTCGCCTCGGACGTGATCGCCGTGCGCCGGGCCGTCGACGTGCTGCGCAGCCTCCCGCAGGTCGATCCGAAGCGCATCGGGCTCGTCGGCTGGAGCCTCGGCGCCCGCGTCGCCGCGGTCACCGCCGGCGCCGAGCCGCGCATTCGCGCTGTGGTGCTGATGTCGGGCGGCTCGCTGCCGGTCTCGGCCTACGTCGCCCAGGCACCCGCTGCGCTCCGGCCGCAGGTTCGGCGGTCGCTGACACAGATCGACCCGCTGCGCTGGCTGGCGCGCGCGCATCCGGGCTCGGTGATGCTCCAGGACGGCCGCCGGGACCAGATCGTGCCGCGGGCGGCGCTGGTCGCCCTCCAGAAGGCGGCTCCGCCCGGATCGGTGGTGCGCTGGTATCCGGCGGGACACGAGCTCGACGCGCAGGTCTACCGCGACCAGCTCGCCTTCCTGGCGGCGAAGCTCCCGATCGACGGGCCGCCGGTGCCTGGCGCGAGAACAGGCCCGTAATAGACTCGGCCGGTGGTGGAGGGCCGCCGGGAGAGAAAGGTCGTCACCGTCCTCTTCGCCGACCTCGTCGGCTTCACGTCGCGTGCCGAGACACTCGATCCCGAGGACGTCGCGGACGAGCTCGGCCGCTATCACGGCCACGTTCGGGACGAACTCGAGCGCTACGGCGGCACGGTCGAGAAGGTCATCGGCGACGCAGTGATGGCGCTCTTCGGCGCACCGACCGCTCACGAGGACGATCCGGAGCGTGCGGTTCGCGCCGCGTTCGCGATCCGCGACTGGGCCGTCGAGGAGGACGTGGAGGTGCGGATCGGCATCAACACCGGCGAGGCGCTGGTCAGCGTCGACGCGCGCCCCGAGGCAGGCGAGGCGATGGCCGCCGGTGACGTGATCAACACGGGTGCTCGCCTGCAGGCGGCTGCTCCGGTCAACGGGGTCGTGGTCGGCGTGCAGACGTATCGCGCCACCGAGCGCGCGATCGAGTACCAGGACGCCGATCCGGTCGAGGCCAAGGGAAAATCGCAGCCGATCGCGGTCTGGCATGCGCTGAGGGCGCGCTCACGCGTGGCCGTCGACCGGGTCCACGGGGCGACGCTGGTCGGTCGGCTGCGCGAGGTGGCGCTCCTGAACGATGCGCTCGCCCGTGTGATCGAGGAGGCCTCCCCGCAGCTCGTCACGCTGGTGGGCGTGCCCGGGATCGGGAAGAGCAGGCTCGTGCTGGAGCTCTTCGGAACCGTCGAACAACGTTCTGAGCTGGTTTTTTGGCGGCAAGGCCGCTGCCTGCCCTACGGGGACGGAGTCACGTTCTGGGCGCTCGGGGAGATGGTCAAGGCACAGGTCGGCATCCTCGAAGCGGACTCGGGCGCGGAAGCGGAGCAGAAGCTGCGCGAGGCGGTGGACGACGGCTGGGTGCTTTCTCACCTCCGGCCACTGGTCGGCCTCGGCGGCTCGGAGGCGGCCGGCGATGCACGTGGCGAGGCGTTCGCGGCTTGGTCGCAGTTCTTCGAGGAACTCGCCCAGCGGAGTCCGCTCGTGCTCGTGTTCGAGGACATCCACTGGGCGGACGACCATCTGCTCGAGTTCATCGACGAGCTCGTCGAGCGCGCCGGCGACACGCGCCTGCTCGTCGTCTGCACTGCGCGGCCGGAGCTGCTCACACGGAGGGCCGGCTGGGGCGGGGGCATGGCGAATGCCCTGACGATCTCGCTGCCGCCCCTGTCCGACGACGACACCGCCCGCCTGATCGGGGAGCTGACCGGGACGCTCCTCCAGGCCGAGACCCAGGCAGAGCTGCTCGAGCGAGCCGGCGGGAATCCTCTGTATGCGGAGGAGTTCACACGCATGATCCGCGACCGGGGCGCGGTCGGGCCGCTGCCGGAGACCGTGCAGGGTCTGATCGCCGCGCGGCTCGACCTGCTCGAGCCGGACGACAAGGGGCTCCTGCAGGATGCGGCAGTCGTCGGCAAGCGCTTCTGGACGGGAGCGCTCGCGGCGCTCGGTGACGGCGATCCGGCCGTTCTCGATCGCGTGCTTCGCACCCTCGAGCGAAAGGAGTTCATCCGCCGTGAGCGCTCGGGTGACGAGGGCGAATACGCTTTCCGACATCTGCTCGTCCGCGACGTGGCCTACGGGCAGATTCCACGGGCGGATCGTGCGGCGAAACATCTCGGCACCGCACGCTGGATCGAGAGCCTGGGCCGTGTCGAGGACCATGCCGAGATGCTCGCTCACCACTACCTCGAGGCCCTCGAGCTGACCAGGGCCGCGGGCGGAGACACCGGGGCATTCGCGGACGCGGCGTGCGGTGCGCTGGCGGGCGCCGGGGAACGCGCCATGGCACTGAACGCCTACGACGCCGCCGCTCGCTTCTTCCGGGAGGCGCTCGACCTGGTTCCAGACGGCGACGCACGGCGCGGCCGCCTCGTCCCTCGGCTCGGGCGTGCGCTCTTCCTGCTCGGCGAGCCGGACCTGGCGATGCTCGCGCAGGCACGCGACGACCTCGTGGCGGCCGGGCAGATCGAGTCGGCAACCGAGGTCGAGATCGCCATCTCGGAGGGCTTCTGGATGCTCGGCGAGGGCGACCGCGCGATGGCGTCTGCCGAGCGCGCGCGGGTACTGGCCGACGACCTCGAGCTCTCGCCCACGAAGGTGCGGGTGCCGCTCCTTCTGTCCCGCCTGGCGATGCTCAACGGCCGCAACCGCGAGGCGATCGACCACGGCGAGGAGGCACTCGCGATGGGGGAGACACTCGGGCTCGGCGACGTCCGCGCAGCTGCCCTCGTCAACATCGCATCGGCGCGCGCGTCGCTCGACGAGGGTGACTGGCTCGGTGAGCTGGCGACGACGGTCGAGGCCGCGCGGAAGGCGAACGCCAGGTTCGACGAGGTACGGGCGCTCGGAAACGGCGGCTCACGATTGTTCCGCAGCGGCCGCATCGCCGAGTCGCTCACGATGTACGAGGAAGCCGAGGCCCGGGCCCGCCAGTACGGGCAGCGGGGCTTCCAGCGATGGCTCCAGGTCGTCTACGTCGCCGGCATCTACGAGAGTGGCAGGTGGGACGACGCGCGGCGGCGGGTCGCGGATTTCATCGCCGACCTGGAGGCCGGGTCTCCCCACTACCTCGGATTCGAGGCGCACCTCTGGCGTGCCCTGCTGCGGATGACGAGCGACGATCGCACGGGAGCGCTCGAGGATGCGGAGTCGGCGCTCGAGTACGCGGACCGGGCCGGCGATCCACAGGCCCAGTACCCGACCCAGTCGGGCGTCTCCTTCATTCTTGCCGAGCTCGGTCTCGCCGATCGCGCCGCGGAGGTCGTGGCCGGTCCGCTGGCTGCGGCCGAATCGCGGAGCGAGGAGGTCTTCAAGGAGGCCAACGCGCAGGTGCTCGCCTGGACGCTGACCGTGCTCGGTCGAAATGAGGAGGCCGTCGCCGCACTCGAGCGTGCTCCGCAGACGCCGTGGATCGAAGCGGGGATCGCCTTCGCGCGCGGCGAGCCCGCGGCGGCAGCCGAAATCCTGACCGAGATCGGCGCGCTGGCGTCGGCCGCCTACTGCCGCCTGAGCGCCGCCCGGCGCGGCGATCTCGCGCAGCTCGAGTCTGCGCTCGCGTTCTACCGTTCGGTGGGGGCGACGCGGTTCGTCGAGGAGGGCGAGTCGCTGCTCGCGGCGTCGGCCTAGGGCGCTAGCTGCCGCACCGGCGGAACTCGACGGTGTGACCGCCGGCCCGGTGCCAGTCGGGGATGCCGCCGTGGAGCACCGGGCGGGCGTCCACGCCGGCCGCGGCGAGGACGCTGGCTGCGACAGCCGCCCGGGCACCGCTCTCGCAGATCGTCACCACCGGCTTGTCGCCCGCGACGGCGGCGCCGTAGGCGCGGAGCAGCCGGTACGGGATGTGCTTGCTCCCGGGGATGAAGCCGGAGTCGCGCTCGTCCAGCTCGCGCACGTCGATCACGTCCACCTCGCCGCCTCGGAGGAGCGCGGCGAGGTCGTCGAGCTCGACCGTCCCGAGCGGCTCGAGCTCCTGCGGCCCGTCGAGGTAGCCCTGCAGCTCCAGCAGCCCCACCGCACGCAGCCGCCGGGCCGCCAGGTCGGCCTCGGCGGGTGTCGACGCGTGCAGGACGACCTGCTCGTCGCGCCTGAGCACGAAGCCGGCCCGCGTCCCGAAGCCCTTCACCGCCACCGGCACGTTCAGCGCGCCGGGCACGTGGCCGGCGGCGAAGTCGTCGACGCTCCGGACGTCGAGGACGGTGGCGTCGTCAGGCGACCGCACGCGCTCGGGCGCCGGTGAGGCGCCGAGAAACGCGCCGCGGTTCAGCTCGACGATCCGCTCCATGTTCGGCGGCCGCGGCGTCGCCGCCTCCGCCGTCTCGTCGACGAACTCGGCCACCGTCGCGATCGCCAGCAACGGGTTTCCCCGGCGCTCGGCGCCGATCGTGGTGGAAGGCGCGGGGCTCATCCCGGTGCCGCACAGCGAGCCGGCGACGTGCCCGGGGAAGACGTGGACGTCGTCGGCGAGCTCCAGGAGCCGGTGCAGGCTGCGGAACATGCCCTCTGCGCCCTCCCGGGCCTCGACGGCGAGGTCCGGCCGAGCGACGGTGCCCACGAACAGGGAGTCGCCGGTGAAGAGCCAGCTTTCCATGCGCGCAGGCGGGCTTTGCCCGGCTGCGCTGCGGTCAGCGTGGACGAGGAAGCAGCAGTGCTCCGGGCGGTGGCCGGGAGTGTGGATCGTCCGCGCCGTCACCGAGCCGGCCCTGAGCTCGTCGCCGTCCGCGAGCGGGTCGTGCGGATACGCCGCGCCCGCCTCGCGATGGATCGAGACCGGGACCTCGTGTTCCAGCGCCAACCGTCCGTGACCGGACACGTGGTCGGCGTGCGTGTGCGTCTCCAGCACGCGCACGATGCGCACGCCCTCCTGCTCGGCCGCCGTGAGGTACGGCTCGATCGCGTAGGCCGGGTCGATCAGCAGCGCCTCGCCCGCGTCGGCGTCGCCGACGAGGTAGGAGGCGCACCCGAGGTCCTCGTCGACGAACTGCCGAAACAGCATCCCGCGTTGACGCTAGCAGCGGGCCTCGCTGTCTTTCCCATAGTGACACGCGGTCACGCGCAATAGGCCGTTCGGCCCTTGTGGGGTCGAGGCCCGATAGCCAAGATGGGCGTGGGAGAGAGAGTTGGTGCGCCGCTCGGGGTCTCGGAGGGCGGCGGCGGCTGCGGCGGCCGCTGTCCTCCGAAGAGGGCGCGCGTCCCACGCAGGGCGGGGGCAGGCACTCGGTGCCTGTCCCTTCACCCTGTTCTGGAACTAGAGGCTTGATGTGAAATTCAGCCGGTGCCGGATGCCGCCCCAGACACGGCGCCGGAGCGGCACGCTCCCCCTCGACACGTAACGCTGTTACGCGCCGAGGACGATCGCGGGCTCCGTCTTGGTCTGGAACGGCCCCGACGCGAGCCGAATTTCACATCAAGCCTCTAGCTCGCCGGCAGGCCGAGATGCCGGGCGATGACCATCCGTTGCACCTCGTTCGTGCCCTCGCCGATCTCGAGGATCTTCTGGTCGCGGTAGATCCGCGAGATCGGGAACTCGTCCATGAAGCCGTAGCCGCCGTGAATCTGGAGCGCGACGTTTGCCGCCCGGTTGGACAGGAGCCCCGTGTAGAGCTTCGCCTGCGCGGCCGCCAGCGCGAAGGGGCGCTCCTCGTCCTTGAGCCAGGCCGCCCGGTAGACGAGCGCTCGGCCCGCCTCGATCTCGGTCGCCAGGTCGGCGAGCTGGAACTGCACCGCCTGGAACGACGCGATCGGCCTGCCGAACTGCTGCCGCTCGAGCGCGTACTCGTGGGCGAGGTCGTAGGCGCCCTGGGCGAGCCCGACCCCCATCGCTGCCACCGAGATGCGACCTCCGTCGAGGATCTCGAGGAACTGCTTGAAGCCGTCGCCGCGCGGTCCGAGGAGGTTGCCCTCCGCCACGGCGCAGCCCTGGAAGGAGAGCTCCCGCGTATCGGAGGCGCGCCAGCCGAGCTTCTGCATCGGCGCCGAGATCTCGTAGCCGGGGGCGCCGTTCGGGACGATCAGGTTCGAGACCTCGTCCTCGCCGGTGCGGGCGGTGATCGTCACGCAGGCGGTGATGTCGGTCCCGGCGTTGGTGATGAACATCTTCGCGCCGTCGATCACCCAGCTCCCGTCGCGCAGCTCGGCCGTCGTGGAGGCTGACCCGGCGTCGGAGCCGGCGCCGGGCTCGGTCAGGCCGAAAGCGGCGAGCCGCTTGCCGGACGCCAGATCGGGCAGCCATTCGCGCTTCTGCTCTTCGGAGCCGAACAGGAAGATCGGCATCGTCCCGAGAGACGTGTGCGCAGCGACCGTGATCGCCACCGACGAGTCGATGCGGGTCAGCTCCTCGACTGCGATCGCGTACGAGAGCGTGTCGCCGCCTCCGCCGCCGTACTCCTCCGGGATCGGGATCCCCATCAGGCCGAGGTCGGCCATCTCGGCGACGAGCTCGTACGGGAAGCGGTGCTCGCGGTCGAGCTCCTCGGCGACGGGCGCCACCTGCTCGACCGCGAACGCTCGAACGGTGTCGCGGATCAGCTCGTGCTCGGGCGAGAGGTCGAAGTTCATTCCACCAGCCGCCCGGCAAGCTCCGCGATGAGGCGCACGCCGTAGCCGGTACCCCCCTGCTGGCTCAGGTAGTCGCCGCGCGAGCGGCGGATGAACGCCGGCCCGGCAAGGTCGATGTGCGCCCACGGCCCGTCTCCGGCGAACTCGCGGAGGAACTCGGCGGCGAGCGCGGGGGAGCCCTCCCTGAGGATCGAGGCGTTCTTCATGTCGGCGAAGTTCGAGTTCACGTAGCGGCGGTAGCGGCGGTGCAGCGGCAGCGGCCAGAGGTGGTCGCCGGCTGCGTTCGCCGCGTCGACGATCCCGTCGCGCCACTCGTCGTCGTTCGCATAGACGCCCGCGTAGAGGTCGCCCATCGCGAGCACGATCGCGCCGGTCAGCGTCGCCAGGTCGACCAGGTGCGTCGCGCCCTGGCCGCGCGCGTAGCAGAGGGCGTCGGCGAGGACGAGCCGGCCCTCTGCGTCGGTGTTGATCACCTCGATCGTCTTGCCGTTCATCGCAGTGAGGATGTCGCCGGGCCGGTACGCGCCGCCCCCTGCCATGTTCTCCGTCGAGGCGACCACGGCGAGCACACGCAGCGGGATGCCCAGGTCGGCGACCGCGCCGACGCCCTCGATCACCGCTGCGCCGCCCGACATGTCCCCCTTCATGTCCTCCATGTACTCCCCGGGCTTCAGCGAGATCCCGCCGGTGTCGAAGGTGATCGCCTTTCCGACCAGGCCGACCACGAGGTCGTCGCGGGCGCCCGGCGGGTCGTAGCTCAGGACGATCAGCCGCGGGTCGTTGTGGCTTCCCCGGGCGACTGCCGCGAACGCGCCCATGCCCATCTCCTCGATCTGTCGGCGGCCGAACGACTCGCAGGAGAGCTGGGCCGATCCCTGCGCGATCTCGGCAGCCCGCTCGGCGAGCCGCTCCGGCGTGAGGTCGTTCGGCGGGCGGTTCGCGAGGTCGCGCGCGCGGTTCGCCCACTGCGCGACGCGCTCGGCGCGGAGCGCCAGCTGCAGTGTCTCGTCGTTTGCCCCGACGAGGACGAGCCGTTGCGTCAGGTGCCGCCGAGGCCGGTCGGTCTTCCAGGCGCCGGCGTCGTAGCCGCCGAGCACGAGGCCGTCCACGACCGCGCGGGCCTGCTCGGCCGCGCTGAGGCCGAGGTCCTCGTCGAGCAGCCACGAGACGGTGCCGCCCAGGCCGAGGCGGGCGACGCCGGCGGCAGCGTCGCGGATCGAGTCGCCGTCGAGCTGGTCGCGGCGGCCGCCGCCGGCGGCGACGATCCGTCCGCGCTCGCCGTGGAGGATGCACGTCGCTCCGGCCTCGCCCTTCACCTCGCCGGACTCGACCAGACCCGGAAGCCGGGGATCGACGGCGGGCAGCTCGACGACCGGGTCGAGGACGGCGAAGGCGGTGAGGCCCGCCTCGGCGGCCTCCGGCGCGGCGGCGATCTCCATCGGCGGCGCGATGCTATCCGGATACGCTGCGGGCGTGCGCGACCAGATCGATCGGCGGGCGATGACGCTGCTCTCGACCGGTCACGCGGCGGTCGATTTCTCGGGCGGGGCGCTGCCGGCGTTGCTTCCGTTCCTCAAGACCGAGTTCGGCCTGTCCTACACCCTGGTCGCCGTGCTCGTGCTCGCCTCCGCGCTCTCGTCGTCGATCGTCCAGCCGCTGTTCGGGCTCTGGTCGGACGCG
Source organism: uncultured Actinomycetes bacterium (assembly GCA_963775695.1). Lineage (GTDB taxonomy): Bacteria > Actinomycetota > Thermoleophilia > Gaiellales > Gaiellaceae > DATBLE01. The sequence continues at coordinate 161,797 of CAVZJU010000010.1, forward strand.
CGTGGCGCGATCTGGCTGCTGCCGGCGGGCGTGGCGGTCGCCGGTGCCGGGATGGCGGCCGCAGCCGACGCTCCCACGTACTGGCTCGTCGTCGTGCTGGTGATCGTCTCGGGGCTCGGGACCGCTGCCTATCACCCGGAAGGCTCGAAGTTCGCCGCCTACACGAGCGGGCGGAAGCGGGCGAGCGGGATGTCGCTGTTCGCCGTCGGCGGTAACGTCGGCTACGGCCTCGGCGCGCTGGTGGTCACGCCGATCATCGTCGCGTTGGGGCTGCGCGGCGGCTGGTTCCTCGTGGTGCCCGGCGCCGTCGTCGCGGTGCTGCTGCTCGCGGGCACGCCCTATCTGCTCGGATTTGTGCCCGCCGCCGGAGCCAGGGTGTCGAGCAGCGGGCAGAACGACCTGCGCTCGCTCGCGATCCTGCTCGCGGTGATCACGTTCCGCAGCCTCGCCTGGTTCGGTCTGATCACGTTCGTGCCCCTCTACGAGGTTTCGCAGGGACACTCGAAGTCGTACGGAAACTACGTCTTCGCCGGGATGCTCCTGGTCGGGGCGATCGGCACGCTGCTGGCCGGGCCGCTGGCCGACCGCATCGGGCTGCGCACCGTCCTGAAGGGCAGCTTCGTCGTCAGCACGCCGCTGATCCTCGTGTTCCTGCTGGTCGGCGGCATCCCGGGCGCGATCGCGCTCGCCGGGGTGGGGGCGGCCGTGGTCGGCACCTTCGGAGTGACGATGGTGTTGGCGCAGCAGTACCTGCCCGGCAACATCGGCCTGGCCTCGGGCCTCTCGATCGGGTTCGCGATCGGCCTCGGCGGTGTGGCCGCAGTGTTCCTCGGTGCGGTCGCGGACTCGATCGACCTCCGCACCTCGCTCTTCATCTCGGCGGCTGCGCCCATGGTCGCCCTTGCGCTGACGATGCTGCTCCCGGCGACCGCGGAGCGCCGCCGCCTCGAGCCGGAGGTGGCCGTCCCGTAGCCGATAGGCTCGGGCGGCAACCGACAAGGAGCGAGCCCAGTGTCCGTCGTCAGCGAATTCTTCGAGCAGCTTCCGTCCCGTGTCGACCCCGGCAAGACCGCCGGCCTGAACAACTCCTACGTCTTCGCCATCGAGGGCGCCGGCACCTGGACCGTGAAGGTCGCCGACGGCGGCGTCACCGTCGACGAGGGCGACACCGGCGGCGACTGCACGATCGCCACCAGCGCCGAGACCTTCGAGAAGGTCGTGAAGGGCGAGCAGAACCCGACCGCCGCGTATATGTCCGGCAAGCTCAAGATCAAGGGCGACATGGGCGCGGCGATGAAGCTCCAGAAGCTCTTCTGAAGCACGGGGGAACTCGTTCCCCCGTGAGCCCCCTCCTCGCTCGCTTCGCTCGCATCGCCGGCTGACCGAGCGCGCGTCCGTGCCGCGCCCGCACAGGTCGGTCGCGGCGGCGTCAGGACGGCCGTAGCTCCGAGCGGATGATCCGGAAGCCGACGTCCCATTCGGACGTCGTCCGAAGATGGCCGTACCGCTTGTCCCATGCGCCCGAGGCCAGATCACGAGCGAGCTGATCGAGCGCCCGCGCGGACACGTCCGGCGGAAGCTCGTGCCAGACGGACGTCGCCGCTCGAATGCGAGGGTCGAGGTATTGCTCCGGTCGTGCCCACAGCGTCGCGAACATTCGATCCGTGCAATCGCGCGGAGCTAGAAGCGGATCGACCGTCGCTGCCGGCAAAGCCTCGAGCACGTGCGCAATCGACGGCATCGACGGGTTCGGCTCCTCCACGATCTCCGGCAGGTAATCCCGCACGATCCACTGGTTGGGCCAGACCTTCGGATCGAAGGTCAGGATCACGACCCGACGGCGCGCGACGCGCACCATCTCCGCGAGACCGGCGTCGATGTCGTTCCAGTGGTGAAGGGTGAGAACCGCCATCGCTGCGTCGAACGCGTCGTCTGGAAAGGGGAGGCTCTCGGCGCTCGCTTGCACGACCGGAGCCGCTCCGGGCGCGCGCTGCGCGATCATCACCGCCGATGGTTCCACCGCTGTCACATGGCGATCGGGCGGCTCGTACGAGCCCGTGCCTGCGCCCACGTTGACGACGGACCGGGCGTCGCCTAGTGACCGCCAGATCGGTTCGGCCAGTCGCGGATCAGCCCGGCGGATCGCTCCGTAGGTCAGGCCGATGCGGTCGTAGATCGGCGTGTCTGCCACTACTGCGGCTCGAATGCGACCATCGCCGACTCTGCGACCTTGACGTAGCCGATCCGCTCGTAGATCGCGTTCGAGGTCGGGTTCGCCAGGTCGGTGTACAGGAAGCAGAAGCGCCGGCCGCTGTCCAGCAGCGTCCGCGACTGCTCGGCGACGAGCGCCGTGGCGTAGCCGTGGCCGCGCAGCTCCGGCGGCGTGTACACGGGCCCGATCCTGATCCCGTTCGGGGTCGGGCCGCCCCAGCCGGACATCGAGACGACCTCGCCCTCGTCTTCCCAGAGATCGATGCCGCCGTTCGCCGACGCGAGCCGGTGCTCGATCCCCTCCCGGGCCTCGGCGCGGCCTGGATCGTCCTCCTCGAGCACCTCCTCGCCGAAGGCGACCATCCAGTCGAGGAGCAGCGGCAGGTCGTCGCGGGTCGCGCTCCGTGAGCGGCCCGCTGCCGGCTGGACGGATTGCACCCGTTCCAGCGCGTAGATGCCCTGGTCGCGCAGCACCCTCGGCTCGACCGAGTGCGACCGCGTCCACAACCGGACGAACTCGTCGACCTCGGGGTGGGCGCCGACCACGCCGGGCAGGTCGTCGTCGATTCCCTCGACCAGCTCCTCGAGGGCCGACCCACCCCGGCTGCCCGCGAGCAGGAGGTTGTAGGGCGGCGTCCGCATCGCCGCGGCCAGCGGCTCGCCGGCGGAGTCGGCCACCAGCCAGAAGCGCTTCTCGCCGAAGCGGTCGGGATGCTCGAGCAGCGTGCCGGTGATCCCGAGGATCAGGTTGTTGCGTGGCTCGTCGGCCAGCAGCAGCGGGGCGGCGGCGTCGAGGAAGGCCTGCGCGTCGACGGGGCGCAGCACCGTGACGCCTTCGGCTTCGTCGCTCACTCCTCCAGCTCCACCACCGTCGCGCCGCCTGCGACCCGGTCGCCCTCGGCGACGTGCACCTCCTGCACGACCCCGGCGTAGGGCGAGACCAGCGGGGTCTCCATCTTCATCGCCTCGAGCACGACCAGCGGCTGCCTCGGCTCGACGCGGTCGCCCTTCCGGACGAGCACGCGGAGGACCGTGCCCGGCATGGGCGCGCTGATCGTGCTGTGCTCGGCGCCGGCACCGTGCCCGCGCGCGTCGAGCGTCTCGTCCGGCGGCGCGTGCGGCGGAGGCGTCGGCAGGTTGAGCCGGAACGAGCCCCGCCACGGCGGCTGCGCCGGCCGCCGCGGGGCGGACAGCGGCGGATGCTCGACGAGGAACGCGGTGGTCGTGTCGCCCGCCCGCACAGTGGGGTGGGCAACGAGCCAGCGCAGGAAGGGCAAGTTCGTGACCACGCCCTCGATCTCGGTCTCGGCGAGCGCGCCGGCGAGCCGGTCGAGCGCCTCGCCGCGCGTCTCCGCGTGCGCGATCAGCTTCGCGATCATCGGGTCATACGCGATGCCGACCTCGTCGCCCTCTTCGACGCCGGCATCGACGCGCATACCGGTCGGCAGCCGCAGCCGCTCGAGCCTGCCGGCCTGGGGAAGGAACGTGCCCGGGTCCTCCGCGTACAGCCGTACCTCGACGGCATTACCGCGCAGCTCTGGCATCGGTGGCAGCGAGCCGCCCTCGGCGAGCTCGAGTTGGGCGGCGACGAGGTCGAGCCCGGTGACGAGCTCCGTGACCGGGTGCTCCACCTGGATGCGACCGTTGAGCTCCAGGAAGAAGAACTCGCCGCCGTCGAGGACGAACTCGGCGGTGCCGGCGCCGCGGTACGAGATCTCCTGGGCGAACGCGACCGCCGCCTCGCTCATCGCCCCGCGCAGCGCCTGGTCGAGCGCCGACGAGGGCGACTCCTCCAGCACCTTCTGGTGGCGGCGCTGTACCGAGCACTCGCGCTCGCCCAGCGCCATCGCGCCCCCGGCGCCGTCTCCGAGCAGCTGGATCTCGACGTGCCGGGGCCGTTCCAGGTAGCGCTCGCAGAACACGGTGTCGTCGCCGAATGCCGCATTCGCCTCCCGCCGTGCGGCGTCGAGCGCGTCCTCCAGCTCGGCGGCCGAGCGGACGACCCGCATGCCGCGGCCGCCGCCTCCGGCGGCAGCCTTCACCAGCAGGGGGAAACCGAGCTCCGCCGGGTCGCCCTCCTCGAGCACCGGCACGCCGGCCGCCCCGGCGATCCGTTTCGCGGCCAGCTTGTCGCCGCCGGCGCGCAGCGCCTCCGGCGTCGGGCCGACGAAGATCAATCCGGCCGCCTCGACCGCCTCGGCGAAGTCCGCGTTCTCGGCCAGGAACCCGTACCCGGGGTGGATCGCGTCGGCGCCGGTGCCGAGCGCGGCGCGGATGTGCTCCTCCGAGTGGAGGTAGGACGAGATCTCGAGCGTCTCGCCGGCGACGCGCGTGTGCAGGGCTCCGGCGTCGTCCGGCGCGGCGACCGCCACAGTCGCGATCCCGAGCTCGCGGCAGGTGCGGAAGATGCGTACGGCGATCTCGCCGCGGTTCGCCACGAGGAGCTTCCGGATCGCCATCCGGAGGGAGAGTACGGGCTGCGCCGCCGCGCGCCTGACGGGACGGTCAGCCGAGCCGGACGGGGATGGAGACGAGCCTGCGGGTGGAGATCCCGCCGAGCACGCTCTCGCCCGGCTTGCGTGCCCGGACGAAGACGGCGATCAGCTGCTGGCGGCCGCTGACCGGGAATCCGCGCAGGCGGCGGAAGACGAGGGTTGCCCAGCCGTCGGCGCCGGTCGGCGCCTCGGGCGGGATCGCGAACTGGTTGTACGGCGTCGCCGTCGCGTAGACGAGCGCGCCCTGCACCGGCCCGCCGCAGGTCGAGGTGACGTGGAAGCGGACGACGAGCGCCGCGGTCCCGCGGGTGACGACCCGTGGATCGGCCTGGAGCGTGTCGATCAGGAGCCGTGCGGGCGCCGAGATCCTCGTCACCTCGTCGGGGTTGCCCCCGGCGGGGCAGCCGGGCCCGCGCGACGGCGGGGGCGCCGGCGCGCGCTGGACCACTGCGGTCGGCACGGAGGTGGCGCTGCCGCTGCCCTCGGAATTGCCGGCTGTCACGCGCAGGCGCAGCGTGTTGCCGACGTCGGCGGAGGTCAGCCGGTACGTGCTCGAGCGTGCGCCGCCGATCGCAGCGCAGTTGTTGCCGTTGCGGTCGCAGCGGTACCAGACGTATGCGTAGGAGGTCGGCCCGTGCGTCCAGCTGCCCTTGGAGCCGTCGAGCGTAGCCCCCTCGGCCGGAGTGCCCGAGATCGCCGGCGGCGAGGTGTTCCCGGGCCTGGCGGCGGCGCGGACGACCGCGGTCGGGCCGGAGCTAACCTTGTCGGAGCCTGATGCGTTGCGCGCCCGGACGCGGAAGCGGATCGTCTCGCCGACGTCGTTGTCCCGCAGCACATAACTCGTTCCCCTGGCGGAGCCGATCGAGTCGCAGTTGTCGCCGTTCCGGTCGCAGCGGTGCCACGAGTAGTCGTAGCCGGTCGGGTTGTTCGTCCACGATCCCCGGTTGCCCGTCAGCGTCTTCCCCTCCTGGGCGGTGCCCGAGATCGACGGCCGAACCGTGTTGGCGGGCCTGGCCGCGGCCGGGGTCGGCTTCGGGCCGACGATCGCAGTCGGCGGCGAGAAGGCCCTGCTCAGGCCGCCGGCGTTCCTCGCGTCGACCTGGAGGCGGATGGTGTGCCCCACGTCCGCCGTGGAGAGGGTGTACGTGGAGCCGTGGGCGCCCGCAATCGCTACGCAGCCGTTCCCGGAACGGTCGCAGCGCAGCCAGGCGTAGCTGTAGCCGCCGGGGGAATTGGCCCAGCTGCCGCGGTCGGCGGCCAGCCGCTCGCCCTGGCGCGGGAGTCCCTGGACGCGTGGCAGCGAGCGGTTCCGCGGCGCGGGCGACGACGCCTTCGTGACCGGGGCGGTGGGGATGGAGAGGGCCGCGGCGGTGCCGACGGGGCCGCTCGCGGTCACGAGCACGCGCAGCGTCCGGTTGGCATCGCCGGAGGAGGGCCGGTACACGCGCGACTGGGCGGAGGTCTCGGCGCAGTTGCCGCCAGAGGTGGAGCAGCGGCGCCACTGGTACGAGAAGCGGATCGGCCCGGTACCCGTCCACGAGCCGTTCGCGGCAACCAGGCGGCCGCCTGCGACCGGCGATCCGGCGACGGTGGGCGGGACGGTGTTGTGCGGGCCGGAGGTGGGGAGCGCGGTCACCGCTCGGGTGGCGGACGAGGTCGCAGCGGCCGAGCCGTCGCGGTTCGTCGCCGTCTCGGTCACTCGGAGCGTGTGGCCGACGTCGGCCGTTGCCGGCGTGTAGATGCGGTCTGTCGCGCCCGGGACGTCGGTGCAGCCCGTCCCGTCGGCGAGGCAGCGCCGCCACTGGTAGCCGGTGGACACGGACGAGTCGCTCTGCCAGCGGCCGTGGTGGGCGGCGAGCACGCTCCCCTCCACGGCGGCGCCGACGACGGTCGGCGGAGACTGGTTGGCAGGGATTGTCTTGTCGGAGGCGCTGCTCGCGGTCGCGAAGATCGACACTCCGGCGGCGAGGGCGACGGCGATGGAAAGACTCGTCGTGCGACTCATCACTGACGACGGTATCCATCAGCCCTTGCTTCGCATCACATTCTAATAGAAAGTTAACGTCGTGGCCCGGAGTCCTCACAAACGGTACGCCGAGGCCGCCACGTTCCGGGTCGCACTGCGCCGCCTCCTCGCGCGCACCGACCAGGTGACGCGGGCATACGGCCTGACGGCGGAGCGGTACGAGCTGCTTCTCCTGATCAAGACCGCCCGGGACGGCGAGGCGACCGTCGGCCGGCTCGCGCAGCGGCTGCACATCGGTCAGAGCGCCGCAACCCAGCTCGCACGCCGCGTCGAGGACGCCGGGCTGATCGAGCGCACGGTCTCGAGCCGCGACGCCCGCGTCCATCCGCTCCGGCTGACCGTCGAGGGGGAGCGGCGGCTGGCCGCGGCGGTCGGCGAGCTCTCCGGCGAGCGCAGCGCGCTCGCCCGCGCCCTGGACGAGCTCTAGACGCGGTCGGGATGCCAGGCGGGGTGGACCCGCTCGTCGCCGCGGGAGTCGAGGAAGGCCCGTAGCCCTTCCTGGCCCTCCGGGCTCGCCCGCCGCTGGGCTGCCCGGACGAGCAGGTCCTCCTCGTCGCCCGGCTCGAGCACGAGCCGCTTTGCCTCGCGGACGGCGGTCGGCCCTCCGGCGAGGATCGCGTCGACGACGCGAGCCACGGCGTCGTCCGGGTCGGCGGCGACCTCGTCGACGAGCCCGATGCGGAGCGCCGTCCGCGCGTCGAAGCGCTCGCCGGTGAGGAAGTACCGCCGGGCCGCGGCCGGGCCGATCTTCGCCAGCACCATCGGCGAAATCACTCCAGGGATGATCCCCAGGCGCACCTCGGAGAAGCCGAAGACCGCGTCCTCTGCGGCGATGCCGATGTCGGCGCAGGCGGTCAGGCCCGAGCCGCCGCCCAGCGCGAAACCCTGGACGCGGACGACCACCGGCGCCGGACACCGGCAGATCGCCTGGAGCATCCGGTACAGCCGCCGGTAGTCCTCGACGTTCTCCGCGTAGCTGAGGTCGATCGAGGAGCGCTGCCACTCGACGTCGGCGCCGGCGCAGAAGCTCGGCCCCTCGCCCGCCAGCACGACCGCGCGGGCGTCGCCGACGTCGGCGAACGCCTCGCCCAGCTCCCGGATCAGATCGGCGTCGAAGGCGTTCCGGCGCTCGGGGCGCGCGAGCGTGACGCGGAGGAGTTCCCCGTCGCGCTCGACGCGAAGTCTCCGCTCCGGCGCCGGCAAAGCCGGTGCCTGCGCTCTTTGGTCGCCTCCGTCGAGCTTACGGCTCATGCGCGCTCATTCGCGGCTGAGCTTGGCGATCAGCGTCTTGACCTCGCGGAGGACGTCGGCCTCCTCGTGCCCGAAGTCGTCGAGGTAGGCGTGCAGGGCGTTCTGGAGGAGTCGCAGCTCTTCGTCGGAGAGTTCGATCGTGTGCATGCGCGGAACTCTACGCAGCGGTCCCGCCGGAGCGGCTGGGGCCCGCCGCGGCGGCAGGCCCCGGCCAGTGGATCAGCAGAAGACCTCGACGAAGAAGGCGCGGTCCGTCTGCGCACCGGCGCTGTTGAAGGTGAACACGCGCACCCCCGTGGCGACGGCGGGGAGCTGGGCTGCCGTGATCTCACCGTTGTTGACGCCGGTCGTCGGCCCGCCGATCGTGGCCGAATAGACACAGCCGGTTACGTCCTGGTTGAAGACGACCTGGTACGAGCCCGTTCCGTTTTTCTGGGCCGAAGCAGCACCCTTGTTGCGTACGAGAGTGCCGTTGATGTCGATCGAAGCCCACAGCGCGGTCGCCGAGGCACCTGCCGCGCCTGCCGGTCCTGCCGGTCCGGCCGGTCCTGCCGGTCCGGGCGCGCCCGCCGCGCCCTTCGGGCCTGGGAAGCCCCTGAAGCCCCTCGGCCCCCTGAAGCCTCTCGGGCCCCTCGGGCCGGCGGCCTGCACGTTCGACTTGGCGGCCTTCACGCTCTTCTTCGGGAGCGCAGTTGTGTTGGTCGCGGCATAGCTTCCTCCGCCGAGCGCGACCGTCAACGCGATGCATGCGACGATCATCGCCGGTGACGGCCTGGGGATCCTGCCTTTCACGAGCAACCTCCTTGTCTGGGTCGGCGGGATCGTAATCGCTCGGTGCGGATGCCGCGGTTCCCTGAACAGGACGTTTACATCCTGAAAACGCCGAAGACCGTCTCCGGAACCGGCGCGTTCAGTGCCGCCGAGAGGCCCAGGGCGAGCACCCGGCGCGTGTCGAGGGGGTCGATGATCCCGTCGTCCCACAGCCGCGCGGTCGAGTAGTACGGGCTCCCCTCGTGCTCGTACTTCGCGGTGATCTCGTCGGGATCGGCGTCGCCGACCATGGTCAGGACGGTGGCCGCCTGCTCGCCGCCCATCACCGAGATCCGCGCGTTCGGCCACATCCACAGTTGCCGCGGCGAGTACGCGCGGCCGCACATCCCGTAGTTGCCGGCGCCGAACGAGCCGCCGACGACCACCGTGAACTTCGGCACCTCCGCGCACGCCACCGCCGTCACCAGCTTGGCGCCGTCTCGGGCGATGCCGCCGGCCTCGTACTCCTTGCCGACCATGAAGCCGGTGATGTTCTGGAGGAAGACGAGCGGCACCCTGCGCTTGCAGGCCAGTTCGACGAAGTGCGCGCCCTTCTGCGACGACTCGGCGAAGAGGACGCCGTTGTTGGCGAGGATCCCGACCGGGAATCCCTCGATCCGCCCGAAGCCGCAGACGAGCGTCTCGCCGTACAGGGCCTTGAACTCGTGGAAGCGGCTGCCGTCGACGAGCCGGCCGACGACCTCGCGGACGTCGACCTGCTCGCGGAACGTCTCGGGGATCAGGCCGTAGAGGTCGGCGGGATCGATCGCGGGCGCCTCGGGGGCGGCGACCTCCCACGGCGGCGCCGGCTTCCCGCCCGCGAGGTTGCGGACGACGGAACGCGCGATCGCGAGCGCGTGCTCGTCGCTCGTCGCGTAGTGGTCGGCGACCCCCGAGTGCCGCGTGTGCACGTCGGCGCCGCCGAGTTCCTCGGGCGTCACGTCCTGGCCCGTTGCCGCCTTCACGAGCGGCGGGCCGCCGATGAAGATCGTCCCCGTGCCGCGGACGATCACCGTCTCGTCCGACATGGCCGGCACGTATGCGCCGCCGGCGGTGCACGACCCCATCACCACCGCGATCTGCGCGATCCCCTTGGCAGACATGCGCGCCTGGTTGAAGAAGATGCGCCCGAAGTGGTCGCGGTCGGGGAAGACCTCGGCCTGGAGCGGCAGGAAGGCGCCGCCGGAGTCGACCAGGTAGATGCACGGCAGGCGGTTCTGCTCGGCGATCTCCTGCGCGCGCAGGTGCTTCTTCACGGTCAGCGGGAAGTAGGTGCCGCCTTTCACGGTCGCGTCGTTGGCCACGACCACGCACTCGCGGCCCTCGACCATGCCGATGCCGGTGACGATCCCTGCCGACGGGGCCGGTCTCTCGTACACGTCCCAGGCGGCCAGGGCGGACAGCTCGAGGAAGGCGGTGTCGGGGTCGACCAGCAGGTCGATGCGCTCCCGGGCGGTGAGCTTGCCGCGTGACCGGTGCCGCTCCACCGATCTCTCGCCGCCGCCGGCCGCGACCTGCGTGGTTCGCTCACGCAACTCGGCGACGAGGCCCGCCATCCGGTCGCGGCGGCGCGCGAAGAGGTCGCTCTCCCGCTCGACCTGGGAGGTGAGGAGCATCGTTCGTGAGCGTAGACGACCTGCCCGCTGTCGCTCAGCTTTCCCCGAGCAGTTGCCGATAGGGAGAAAGCCGGTGCGGCCTGCTGGGAGAGGCAGAAGCAGAACCGCACCGGCTCTTGCGTACGTCCGCACACCGGAAGACCGGTGCGTCCTCGCGGTCCGCAGCGCGGCGACAGCCTAACGTCCTTCACCGGCGCCTGTCAGCGCTCGGTCACTACGATCCGGCGATGGCGCGCCGGCCGCTTTGGGAGCTCACGCGTGAACTGTCCGCCGTCTGCATGGGGCGGCAACACGCCGATCTGGTCGTCCGCGGCGGCCGGATCGTGAACGTGCACACGCGCGAGGTCCTCGACGGCGCCGGCGTGGCGATTGCGCACGGCCGCGTGGCGATGTTCGGCGACGTCGAGCACACCGTCGGCCCGGACACGGAGACGATCGACGCCGAGGGCGCGTACCTCGTGCCCGGCCTGATCGACACCCACCTGCACGTCGAGTCGGTGATGGTCACGGTGACGCGCTTCGCCGAGGCGGTGCTCCCGCACGGAACGACCACGGCCTTCATCGACAACCACGAGATGGCGAACGTCTTCGGCCTCGAGGGGATGCGCTGGATGCTCGATGAGGGGAGGAAGCTGCCGCTGAAGGTGTTCCTCGCCGTGCCGTCCTGCGTGCCGGCGCTGCCCGGGTTCGAGGACTCCGGCGCCGAGTTCGGGCCGGACGAGATCCGCGAGGCGCTCGGCTGGGACGGCGTTGCGGGGCTGGGCGAGATGATGAACATGCCGGGGGTCATCCACGGAGACGAGAGCGTCCACGCGGAGATCGCGGCCACGCTCGAGCTCGGGAAGCCCGTCACCGGCCACTGGAGCCTCAACGGGGTCCGCGACTACCGCCTGCAGGCCTACATCGCCGCCGGCGTCGACAGCTGCCACGAGACGACCTCGCGCGAGGACGCGCTCGCGAAGCTCCGCGCCGGGATGTGGGTGCAGTTCCGCGAGGGCTCGACGTTCCGCGACGTGGAGGCGCTTGCCGCCGTGATCACCGAGGACGCCGTCGACCCGCGCCACTGCCTGCTCGTCACCGACGACGTGCTGCCGGAGACGATCGCCGCCGACGGGCACATGGACCGTGTGCTGCGCCGGGCAGTGGCGTCCGGCATCGATCCGCTGGTCGCGATCCAGATGGCGACCGTGAACGGCGCCGAGTACTTCGGCATGCGGCACGATCTCGGCTCGATCGCACCGGGGCGTCTCGCCGACATCTTGTTCGTCGAGGACCTCGGCGATTTCCGGCCGCACCGGGTTCTCGCCGACGGCCGCGAGCCGGGCGAGCTGCCGCCCTACGAATACCCGGCCGAGGCATCCGAGTCGGTCAGGCTCGCCCGACCGCTCCTCGAGGACGACCTCCGGGTCGAGGCGCACGGCGACGCCGCCACGGTGCGCGTGATCGGCATCGCGTCCGACCGCGTCACGACCGAGGGCCTGACCATCGAGCTGCCCGTCACCGACGGCGAGGTTCGCGCCTCTGCCGAGGCGGACGTCGCGAAGCTGGCGAGCATCGAGCGCCACGGCGGTCCCGGCACGGTCGGGGTCGGCTTCATCAAGGGACTGGGGCTGCGCCGCGGCGCGGTCGCGAGCTCAATCGCCCACGACAACCACAACCTGCTCGTCGCCGGGATGAGCGACGCCGACATGCTGTTCGCCGTCGATCGCCTGGTCGACGTGGGCGGTGGGATGGTGGCCGTCGCCGACGGCGAGATGCTCGGCCTGGTCGAGCTGCCCATCGCCGGCCTGATGAGTGATCGTCCGGTTGCCGAGGTCGCCGAGCAGACGCTCGCGTTGGAGGACGCCTACCGGCGGCTCGGCTCGACGGTCACGAACCCGACGATGATCTTCTCGTTCCTCTCCCTGGGTGTGATCCCGGCGCTGCGGCTGACCAACCGAGGGCTGGTCGACGCCGTGACGTTCGAGCTGGTCGCACCAGTCGTGGCCTAGAAGGGACACGCTTCAGCCTGTCCCCGCTTGCGGTGAACCGGCGAAAGGCAAGGGCCAGACTGAAGTCTGGCCCTTCCATCACTTCGTGCGGCGCTTCTGCTGTGGCGCGGGCATGCGGCCCTTCTGCATGCGCTCCATCGCGCGGCGCTGCTCTCGGTTCGCCGGCTGCTGGTCGAGCGCGCCCTGCTGGCCCATCGCCTCCATCCAGGCCTTGCGCTCGTCGGCGTTCAGCGAGCTCAGCGCCTTCTGCGCCTGGTTCGGGTCGCGGTCGGCGCCGGCCCGCTTGAGCTTCTTCATCGCCGAGCCCAGCTCGGGGTTGTAGCGCTCGATCGCGGCCTGTGACGCCTTCTCGATCAGCCGCTTGAGGATCGGCACCTTCGACGCGAAGGCGACGATCGGGCGCAGGTACTTGCCGCCCCGGAACCTCGAGAGCACGACGAGCGTGCCGAAGAGGATCAGCAGGAAGCCGAGGACGAACAGCGGGATCAGGTACAGGAGCATCGACGGGCATGGTATCCACCGCGCCCGTCCGGCAAGCTGGGGTCGTGCGCAAGCTCGACCGCCGGGAGCTGCTCGCCGCCGCCGCCGGCGCCGTCGCGGCCGGAAGCGCCCTCGGACGGCTCGCGGACGCACTCGCCGCGGGTCCGGATCCGCGTGTCGCGGAGCTCGCGCGACTCGTCTCGGGGCCCGTGCTCGCCCCGGGCTCACCCGGCTACGGCGCCGCCCGCTTCGTGTACAACGAGCGCTTCGACGCTGTGCGTCCGCTCGCCGTCGTGCGCGTGAACGACGCGAAGGATGTCCAGGCCGTGATCGGCTGGGCCCAGCGGAACGGCATGGCGATCGTTCCTCGCTCGGGCGGCCACAGCTACGCCGGCTGGTCGACCGGCACCGGCGTGGTCGTCGACCTGGGGAGGCTGCGGGGCATCCGCCTCGAGGGGAAGAGTGCCGTGGTCGGAGCGGGGCGGAGGCTGATCGACGTCTATGCGCCTCTGGCCGGCAAGGGCCTGACCATCCCGGCCGGGTCCTGCGCGACCGTCGCGCTCGGCGGGCTTGCGCTCGGCGGCGGTATCGGCCTCGCGTCAAGGAAGCTCGGCACGACCGCGGACGCCGTCCAGTCGCTGCGGATCGTGACCGCCGACGGCCGCCTGCTCACCTGCGACGAGCAGCACAACGCCGACCTCTTCTGGGCCTGCCGCGGCGGCGGCGGCCGCAACTTCGGGATCGTCACCGACTTCCGGCTCCGGGCATCGCCGGTCGGCAACGCGGCCTACTTCTTCGCCACCTGGCCGTGGTCGGCCGGCCCGACGATCATCCCCGCCTGGCAGCGCTGGGCGCCGAACTCGACCGACGACCTGATGACGCTGTGCCGCCTCTCGACCGGAACGACCGGACCGACGCTCCAGATCTTCGGCCAGTACCTCGGCCCCGAGAAGCACCTCGCAGGGCTGCTCGCGCCGTTGACGAAAGCCTCGCCGCCGATCCGCTACTCGAGCGGCACGGCCACCTACCTCGACCTGATGCTCCGCTGGGCCGGCTGCCTGGGGCAGTCGACGGCAGCCTGCCATCTGGTCGCCGAGCACGGCATACTGGCGCGCGCCACCTTTGCCGGCAAGTCGGATTACGTCAAGAAGCCCTTCTCGGCCGCCGCTGTGCGGACGCTCCAGCGCGGCCTCGAGACACGCCAGAACGCAGGCCACGGGTCGGGCGCCGTGATCATGGATTCCTACGGCGGCGCGATCGCGCAGGTCGACCCGGACGCCACCGCGTTCGTGCACCGCGGGCCGCTGCACTCGATGCAGTACCTCGCCTACTGGGGCGGACTGCAGCACCAGGCCCCCTCGCTGGCGTGGCTGCGTGCCTGGCACGCCTCGATGCGTCCGTACGTCACCGGGGGCGCGTACGTCAACTACGCCGACCCCGACCTCGAACACTGGCAGAGCGCGTACTACGGCTCCAACTACGCGCGGCTGGTGGCGGTGAAGCACAAGTTCGACCCCGACCGTCTGTTCCGCTTCCCGCAGGCGATCGGCTCGCCGTGACCGCGCTGCGCGACGACTTCAAGCGCGACGGCGCCGTCTGCGTCCGAGGCGCGTTCTCGGTGGCAGAGGTGGCGCTCGTCGAGCGCGGCATCGAGCGGAACCTCGCCGAGCCCGGCCGATTCGCCAACGTCGCCAGCCGGCCGGACGATCCGGGTCGCTTCTTCGAGGACTTCTGCAACTGGCAGCGGATTCCCGAGTTCGGGCGGTTCATCCGCGAGTCGCCCGCTGCCGCGATCGCCGGAGAGCTGATGGGCTCGCGGCAGGTGCGCCTCTTCCACGATCACCTGCTCGTCAAGGAGGCCGGCACGCGCCAGCGGACGCCCTGGCACCAGGACCAGCCGTACTACAACGTCGAGGGCTTCGACAACTGCTCGCTGTGGATGCCGGTCGACCCGGTCGACCGCGAGTCGACCGTCGAGTTCGTCGCCGGCTCGCACCGCGGCCCCTGGCTGATGCCGCGGACATTCATGGACGATCAGGCGAAGTGGTTCCCGGAGGGCACGCTCGAGGAGCTTCCCGACGTCGACGGGAACCTGGACGCGTTCGAGATCCTCGCCTGGGAGCTGGAGCCGGGCGACGCTGTCTTCTTCCACATGCTCACCCTGCACGCCGCCGGCGGCGCAACCAGGCGGCGGCGCGCGTTCTCGGTGCGGTTCCTCGGCGACGACGCGACGCACGCTCCCCGCGCCTGGCGGACGTCACCCGACTTTCCGGGCCTCGTCGACGAGCTGCCGGCCGGAGCGGCGATGGAGCACCCGCTCTTCCCGGTACTCTGGCCGCCCGGCGATTGACCGAACCGAACGGGACTGGAACACTGCACGGCCCGTGGGAGGCACCCTGACGATCTCGTAGACCCGCGCAGCGGCGGGGCTACACTGGCCTCTGCACCGAGGGGCGTAGCTCAGTTGGTAGAGCGGCGGT
>CAVZJU010000011.1:0-410012 GCA_963775695.1 uncultured Actinomycetes bacterium
GAAGACTCGGTCAGCCAGGGTGTGCGATGAACCACAACCCAGCGACCTCCTAGAGAACGAGCAGGCGGTCGCAGCTCTATCCCTGATCTGAAGCGGGTTCGCTCACCATGTGGTGAGTGAGTGGTGAGCACACTAAGACTGAGCCCAGTCCCGAGCCGCATCTCCCCACCCCCCTGACGAATGAGCCTCTCCGCGGTGGGAGTCCTTGGGGGGCGCCGCGAGCGTGTTCCCGAGCAGGAGCGTCAAGTAGACGCGCTGGATCCGTCGCGCAAGCTCGTTCATCGTTCCGTGTCCGAGTCCAACGCCGCCATCGACCGAATCGTTCCATCCGCACGTCCTGCCGACCGTTGCCGCCCGCTCGACCTCGTCGCCGCCTGGAGCCTGTGGAGGGTTGCTGCGGCTATTCTTCGATCCCGGGCGGCTCGAAAGGCTGCTTGCCTGATCGGTGCGCCCCGTGGTCGCGCGAGCGTGAGGCAGCGGCAAGGGTTGTTCGGCGACACCCGAAAATGACGCCTATTGACCAGCCCGAGCCGGCGGTCGACTTCGAGACTCTCTTCCAGAGCGAGGATCTCCAACAGCTGCTCGAGGCGGCTGAGGCGACGAGCTCGATCAAGAGCGTGGAGCTGATCGAGATCCTGGAGGCGCACGGGTTCGAACCGATCGAGGTCGACGGGATCATCCGCGAGCTCGAGGCGCGCGGGTTCGACGTCGGCGAGGACGATCGGGAGACGGCGGCCGCGCTCCTTGCCGCTCCCGTCGAGACGACGACGGATGCGCTCCAGCTCTTCCTGCGCGAGGCCGGGCGGCACCCGCTGCTGACGGCCGCACAGGAGGTCGAGCTGGCCAAGCGCGTCGAGCGCGGCGACGAGGAGGCGAAGCAGCGGATGGTCGAGTCGAACCTGCGTCTTGTCGTCTCGATTGCGAAGCGCTCCCGCAACCAGGGGCTTCCGTTCCTCGACCTGATCCAGGAGGGCGCGCTCGGTCTGATCCGGGCGGTCGAGAAGTTCGACTGGCGGCGCGGCTACAAGTTCTCGACCTATGCGACCTGGTGGATCCGCCAGGCCGTCACCCGCGCCGTCGCCGAGAAGGCGCGGACGATCCGGATGCCCGGCCACATCGTCGAGCGGCTGCAGAAGATGAACCGCGCCGAGCGGAACCTGCCGACGCAGCTCGGGCGGGAGCCGTCGCTCGAGGAGATCGCCGAGGCGGCGAGCCTGCCGATCGAGCAGGCGCGCCAGGTGCATGCCGCGGCGCGTGCGGCGACGAGCCTCGATCAGCCCGTCGGCGACCAGGAGGACGCGGTCGTCGGCGACTTCCTCGCCGGCGAGGAGCTCCTCCCTGATGAGCAGGTCGAGCTCTCGCTGCGCAACCAGGCGCTGCAGCAGGCGCTCGCCGCGCTCAGCGAGCGCGAACGGCAGGTACTCGTGCTCCGCTACGGCCTCGACGACGACGAGCCGAAAACGCTTGAGGAGATCGGCCGCCGGCTCGGCCTGACACGGGAGCGCATCCGCCAGATCCAGGTCGAAGCGCTAAGACGGCTCGCCAGCCTGCGCGAGATTCAGGCCCTCCCGCACTAGTAGGCCCTGCCGCGGGAGGGAATCGTCGGCGCCGAGCTCGTCCGGTCTCGGCGGCTGATGCACCGCAGCGACAACGATTTCGACGAGGTCTGGGCCAAGCCGACCCTTGCCGACGAAATCGACCGCGCCCGCGTCTCGCACCTCGAGCGCACGCTCCTCATACTCGGAGCCGGTGATCCCGACGACGGCAATGGTCGGCTGCCTCCGTCGGATCTCGCGCGTCGCCTCGATGCCGTCCATCACCGGTAACACGATGTCCATCAGCACCACATCGGGCCGAAGCGCCTCCGCGAGCTCGACCCCCTCGCGACCGTCGCGAGCCCTGCCCACGACTTCCAGGCGACCATCCGCCTCCAGCAGCTCCCTGAGCGCCTCGGCAAAGGAATCGTCGTCTTCGACCACAAGCACCCGCCGACGGTGAGAACTGACGTGCCGTGGTCTCCTCGCGTGCGGCATCGAACCAAGGTAGCCGCAAGCAGGCCGCCTCCCGGTTCGATGTCCGGCTGGCCGAGCGGAGGATTGGCTGTTGCGTCGCTCCCTTTCCGACAAGCTCCGCGAAGCGCGCCTGCTTCTCGACGTTGGGCTTGGGTTTCGCCATAGGGT
Organism: uncultured Actinomycetes bacterium; assembly: GCA_963775695.1. Classification (GTDB taxonomy): domain Bacteria; phylum Actinomycetota; class Thermoleophilia; order Gaiellales; family Gaiellaceae; genus DATBLE01. Next base: position 2,181 of record CAVZJU010000011.1, read on the forward strand.
GTATGGATCCCACGGGTGAAGTAGGAGGAAGCGGAAATCGGTACTTCCCAAGGAGCAGAGCCGAATCGCGGCTTGAGGTTGGTGGAGTTGGAGAACGAGAAGCCGACCTCCTCAACGCACGCACAGCCCGAACCCGCGTGAGCGCGCTGGTCCCGATGGTGGTCGAGCAGGACTCGCGTGGAGAGCGGGCTTCCGACATCTACTCGCACCTGCTTGGCGAGCGGATCATCTTTCTCGGCACCCCGATCGACGACCAGATCGCCAACCTGACCGTCGCCGAGCTGCTCCATCTCGAGTCGGAGGACCCCGGCAAGGACATCTCGGTCTACATCAACTGTCCCGGCGGCTCCGTCTACGCCGGCCTCGCTATCTACGACACGATGCAGTTCGTCAAGCCCGAGATCGCAACGATCGGTGTTGGCATCGCAATGTCGCTGGGCGCGCTACTGCTCGCCGCCGGCGCCAAGGGCAAGCGGATGGCGCTCCCGAACGCGAAGATCCTGATCCACCAGCTGTGGAGCGGCTTCGAAGGCCAGGCAACGGACATCGAGATCCACGCCCGCGAGGCGATCGCGCTCAAGCGGCGGATGGAGGAGATCATCGCCCACCACACCGGCCAGCCGCTCGAGGCGGTCTCCAAGGACATGGAGCGCGACTACTTCATGACCGCAGAAGAAGCGAAGGCCACGGCATCATCGACAACGTGATCGCCAACCGCATCGCGTCCCCGTAGCCGCGGCCCGTCCGCACGCGGGTGGGCAACCCGGAGCAAGCGGCTCTCGCTAGAGTCGCTGAATGAAGCGCCACCCCGCCCTGATCCCGCTCTCGCGCGACCATCACCATGGACTCGTGCAGGCATCGCGGCTGCGCAGTGCTGGCAAGGACGGAGATGCTTCTGCTCGACTCATGGCAGCCAGGGGATTCGTGGAGTTCTTCAGGAACGAAGAGCGTGAGCACCTTCGGGATGAGGAAGAAGAGCTCTTCCCGCTTCTGCTCAGGCACGTTCCGTCGCAGCCTGCTCCGCTGCGCGAGGCACGCGTCCAACACGTGCAGCTCGAGGGGTTCGCTCGCAGACTCGAAATCGCCGTGGCGGCCGGCATCGTCGATCGAGAGACGTTGGCTGCGGCGGGAGAACTGCTTGACGCACACGTCCGGCTTGAGGAGCGACAGCTCTTTCCGCTGATCGAGGAACTCGTCCCAGACGGCGAGCTCCGGAGGCTCGGACTCGCCAGCAGGGACGCGACCTGCGCCGTTCGGCGCCCGCCCTTACGGGCTGGTCGTAGCCGAGTTGTTGCGTAAAACGATCTCCCACACCCCTGTGAGCAAGAAGTGGATCTCCAGCCGACTTCTCGGGAGCAGCGAGAGAGAGACGGTAGTCCCAAATACACTGACCACAGGTGTTGCAGGAGGCCAAGGTCGCGGCTCGCCAGGGTGCGGTCAGAACCTCGTCGACCTCCTAGTCACATAGCAGGCGGTCGTAGCTCAAACGCTGAACTGAAGCGGTTCCTGCACTGCGTGGTGAGTGAGTGGTGAGCACGCCGGCACCGGGCCTGCCCCACCCCCGGGAACGATGAGCCTCTCCGCTCGCCAGGAGGTGCCTGGGGGCGTTGGACACGGCGGGACTCCGCCTGGGGCACCGGCCAATGTCCCGTAGGATGACCCTGCCGTCCGAGAGGAGATCTCCGTGACCGCCACCATCGTCGTCGTCATCGTGGTTGCAGTCATCCTGCTGCTGTTTCTGTTCGCGGCGGTCAAGGTCGCGCGCGAGTACGAGCGCGGGGTCATCTTCCGCCTGGGCCGGCTCCTCCCGGAGCCGAAGGGGCCTGGCCTGTTTCTCCTGATCCCGATCGTCGACCGGATGGTCAGGGTCGATCTGCGGACGATCACGCTGGACATCCCGCCGCAGGAAGTGATCACGAAGGACAACGTCCCGGCGAAGGTGAATGCCGTCGCCTACTTCCGGATCGTCGAGCCGAAGAACGCTATCGTCCAGATCGAGAACTACTTGGTCGCCACCTCGCAGATCGCGCAGACGACCCTGCGGGCGGTGCTCGGCCAGCACCTGCTCGACGAGCTGCTCTCGGAGCGCGACAAGATCAACGCGATCCTCCAGGAGATCATCGATGGGCAAACCGCGCCTTGGGGGATCAAGGTCTCGATCGTCGAGGTCAAGGACGTCGAGATCCCCGCGAACATGCAACGGGCGATGGCCCGCCAGGCGGAGGCAGAGCGCGAGCGGCGCGCCAAGGTGATCAACGCCGAGGGCGAGTACCAGGCCTCCGAGCGATTGCGCGACGCCGCCGCCGTCATGCAGCAGCAGCCGATCGCGATTCAGCTCCGCTACCTACAGACCCTGATCGAGATCGGCTCGACCAACCCCGCGACGATCGTCTTCCCGGCGCCGATCGACCTGATCCAGCCGCTGCTGGAGCGGGCGGTTCCGCCGAAACCGAGGGAGTAGAGAGCGGCACGGTTGAGCAGTCGAGCTGGGCGCTCCGCTGCCCTCTTGGCGCCTCTTAGGTCGACCAGTCGAAGATGATCTCGGGCGGCGGCCCCTCCATTGGGGCGCTCAGATCGACTCCGGTGATCTCTTGCACGCGCTGCCTGAACCAGACGTCGAACAGTTCGTTCGACTCGGCCAGTCCAGCGAATGCTCCGTCGATGTCGCCGCTCTCGAACCGGACGATGACCATCGAGCCCATCGGCGACAGCGATCCACGCCTTCCCAAACTTCCGGCTCGGACCAGACGACGCGATCTCCGAGTCTGATCACTGTCAGACGCTCGTCCTTGCCTCGCACTTCTTCATCCCAGAGGAACTCGAGGCTCTCGCCCTCAAGGTCGGGAAGCTGCTCAGGCGAGCGGAGCTTTCGCGCTTCGAACAGCCGTAGGAACTCCTCCCTCCTCTCAACGCTAGGCATGGCCGCGAGCGCCCGCAGATTTCCGGCTGCAGCCGCAGCTTTTGTCTCCTCAATGGTCGGGTAGCTGATGATCAGCAGCATCCTGTCGCAGCGTGGACAGGACACGTCGAAGAGCTCGCGGTAATACTCGCGGGACCCTTCGGCTGCAGGGCCGACCCAACGGCACTGCGGACACTCGATCATCTCGTGCTCGTCGTAGTCGTAGTAGTTCCCGGTCTTGGCAGCCGGACGGCGCTTGTAGAGATCAGCCGACGTAGGGGGCCAGTTACCAGACTCGAACGGACTCTCTGGGCTCACGGGATCCTCCTCGGCATCCGCAAACGCCTCCACCTCAATTATTCAACCCCCGCGTCTGCGCTTCTTACGGCTTACGCGCTGGTCACGCCCCCAATGCTCGACAGAGCCTCTCGAGTGAGCATCCCACGGAGTACTCACCACAAACTCACCACAGGACCCTCGCGAAGTGGGGGCCATCGAGAACGGAATGGCTTACGCAAGCCATGGGCGCGGCTGGGATCGAACCAGCGACCTCCCGCGTGTGAAGCGGGCGCTCTCCCGCTGAGCTACGCGCCCGGAGAGGACGACAGGGTACCGCGATCCGCCCGTGTGCGAGCCTGTCGGCATGGGGTGGCAACGACGGCGGGCGAGGGTCTGGGTCGCTCGCGGGCGCCACACCGTTCCAGACCCAGCCCCTCGTCGGCGAAGTCGACGGGCGTCGCGTCACGCTCGCCGTCGGCGCGGAGCCTTCGCAACGGTGGGAGGGCGAGCGGAACGGGCGGGCGATCGTGTTCCGCGTCGACCCGGGCGAAGGATCCGTCCAGACGCTGCGCTTCGTCCCCGCGAAGCTCGCCGCCTTCAGGCGGGCCGTTGCCGAGGCGCGTGCGCGGGGCTGAGGCCCCGCCGCACGTCAGCTGGACTCGTCGTAGCCGAGGGTGACGAACTCGTCGTTCGGCACCCAGCCGAGACCGCTGGCCAGACGATTCGTGAAGTTGAACATCGCTGCCACCTCGGCGATGTCCATCACGTCCTCGTCGGTCCAGCCGGCCTCGCGCAGCGCCTCGACGTCCTCCTCGGTGCAAGCGGACGAGCGCTCGGTCAGCTTGACCGCGAAGTCGAGCATCGCGCGCTCGCGCGGCTCGATGTCGGCGTATGCGTAGTTCGTCCGCAGCTGCTCGACGAGCAGCGGATCGCCGGTCAGCTTCCGCAGGAACGCCGAGTGGGAGACCATGCAGTAGTGGCAGCGGTTGACCGTCGAGACGACGACCGCGACCATCTCCCGCTGCACCTTCGTCAGCCCGGAGTCGCCGCGCATCAGGTCGTCGTAGAACGCGTTCCAGAGCTCGAGGTGCCGCGGCCGAAGCGCGTACACACGGAGCACGTTCGGGACGAAGCCGAGCTTCTCGTTCGCCTTGTCGAACAGCGCCTCAAGACCCTTGGGTGCGTCCTCCGCGGGCGGGACGCGAAGCCACGATGCTTCCCTGACCACCTTCGCCATGTGTCGAGTTTATCGCCGAGGCGGGCTCTGCCCGCCTCGGCCGCTTCGGCAGCTCGGAGTCCGACGCCCGAGCAACCTCTCCCTCCGCCGGCCCCGACCAGATCAGCACTGCGAGACCGAAGACGAGGAGGGGGCCCGTGGGGGAACCAGGGGTTGCCCACGAAGCGATGTCAGCCGGCGCGCGCGCAGCGCGCGCTAGGATGACGAGCGCCCGGTCGCGCTAGGCGGGGAGCTAGCGGTTCCCTGAACCCGCAATCCGCTCCAGCGGGGCCGAATACCGTCCGAGGGGCGGGTTCTTCGGGGCCTGGGCCCGAAAGCGCAGCGTTGACGGCCAGGTTCCGCGCACTGGGAGCCTTCGAACCGCGTCAGGTCCGGAAGGAAGCAGCGCTAAGGAGTTCCTCCCAGGTGCCGCGGTCAGGCCTGGCCCGAGCAAGCGGATCGGGTTCCTCCCGGGGAAGTCGTTTCGACGCCGGTTGCGCGGCCGGGCGCTAGTCCCCCCGGGCCACCCACGGCCCTTGCCCCGCGATCCGCTCGACGCGGATCCTTGTGATGTAGCCGGGCGGCGGGTCGGGCATCGGTGGGAACGTCGTCCCCGGCCCGACGTAGGTCTGCGCGAGTCGCTGGAGGAGCTGGGGCGCGCCGCCCTCCGTGACCCGGGCCTGGCCATAGAGCACGGCGTAGTCGCGCATCCCGACCGCGTTCGACCCCGGCGCCTCGAGCGAAATCGCCACGCGCGGGTCGCGGCGGACATTCCGGACCTTCCGGTGCTCGAACAGGTGTCCCGAAACCACCTCGTCGTCCTCGATGCCGACCCAGACGATCGTGACCTGTGGGCTTCCGTCCGGGTTGACGGTGACGAGGTGCGCGAGCGGCCCCGACTCGATCAGCTCCCGGACGGCCTCGAGCGAGGAGCCCATGAGGATGAGTCTAGCCCGACATTCCGCGGGGAACCCCGGATCGATCTGCTTGAATCGACAAGGTGACCGCGCTGTACCGGAAGTACCGGCCTCAGAACTTCGACGAGGTGGTCGGGCAGGACGCGGTGGTGAGGACGCTGAAGAACGCGATCGCCGCCGGACAGGTGCGCCAGGCGTACCTCTTCGCCGGCCCGCGCGGCACCGGCAAGACCTCGATGGCGCGGATCCTCGCCAAGGCGGTGAACTGCGAGCAGGGCCCCACGCCGACGCCGGACAACACCTGTGGCGCCTGCGTCGCGATCACCAACGGCTCGTCGATGGACGTCGTCGAGATGGACGCCGCCTCCCAGCGCGGCATCGACGACATCCGCGACATCCGCGAGAAGGCGATGCTGCAGCCGGCCGGCCGCTACAAGGTCTACATCCTCGACGAGGCGCACCAGCTCACCGACGCCGCCTGGCAGGCGCTGCTCAAGCTGATCGAGGAGCCTCCGCCCCACCTCCTGTTCGTCTTCTGCACGACCGAGCTCCAGAAGGTGCTGCCGACGGTGCGGTCGCGCTGCCAGACGTTCGTCTTCGCGCGGCCTCGTCTGCCGGACATGGTCAAGAAACTGCGGCGGATCGCCGACGGCGAACAGATCGACGTCCCCGACGCGGCACTGTCGCTGATCGCGCGCAGCGCGCGCGGGGCGTACCGGGACGCCGAGTCCACCCTCGACCAGCTGACGGCCGCGACCGAGGGCACGATCACCGTCCAGGACGTCCTACAGATGCTCGGAGCCGTGGAGGAGGAGGCGCTCTTCCGGCTCTGCGACCTGATCGTCGACCATGACACCGCGAACGCCCTCGTGTTCGTCGAGGAGCTGTCGGAGCAGGGACAGGACATCGGCCGCGTCGTCACCGACCTGCTCGAACACCTTCGCCATCTGATGCTCGTCCACCACCTGGGCGAGGTGCCCGGCTCGCTGCCCGTGACCGAGGAGACGCGTGAACGGCTGCGCGCCCAGGCGAACCAGCTCCCCGAGGCGACGGTGTTGCGCCTGTGCGACCTGCTCGCAGTCGCTGTCGATGACATGCGCCAGGGCGGCGATCCCCGCCTCCCCTTCGAGCTCGCGCTGGTGAAGGTGACGCGCCCCGGCGCCGACCTCTCCGCCGAATCGATGGCCTACCGGCTCGAGCTGCTCGAGCAACGCGGACCGGCCGCCCCAGCTCCTCCTCCTTCAGGGTCGGACCCTGAACGGTCTGTCCCCGAAGAGACGGCAGAACCGACGCCCCCGCGCGAGCCACCGTCGCTCGAGCTGTCCCAGCTCCAGGAGGCCTGGCAGCGCTCGGTGATTCCCGCGGTCGAGCGCCGCTCCATCCCGGCCGCCCCCGTCTTCGGCGAGGCCCGGCCGGTCGCCCTCGAGGACGACACGCTCACGCTCGAATTCCCGGCGTCGAACGCCTTCCACCGCGGCCTCGCCGAGGACAAGTACGCGTCGCTGATGGTGGACGCGCTCTACGAGGTGACCGGCCGCAAGCTGCGACTGGAGTTCGCGATCGGCGAGAACGGGGAAGGCCCGGCCGAGGAGCCCGAGCCGGCGACCGAGGAGGACCTGGTCGCGCTCGTCAAGGAAACCTTCGACGCCCGGGAGGTGGACGAATAATGCCCGGCCAACGCTTCGACATGAACCAGCTGATGCGCCAGGCGCAGGAGATGCAGGCGCAGATGGCCCGCGCCCAGGAGCAGCTCGCGAACGAGACGGTCGAGGCTTCGGCCGGCGGCGGGCTGGTCACCGTCAAGGCGACCGGCACGGGCGTGATCCAGGAAATCAAGATCGACCCCAAGGCAATCGACCCGGACGATCCCGAGCTGCTCGAGGACACCGTGCTCGCCGCCGTCAACGAGGCGCTGCGCTCGGCGCAGGCGCTGATGGAGTCGAAGCTCGGCGGCTCGCTGGGTGGACTGGGCCTGCCGGGGCTCTAACACGATCGGACCAGGCCGCTTCGTCGGGTTCGGGGCGTAGCGTACGGTGTCCATCGTGGTCTCCCCGGCGGTCCAGAACCTCGTTGCGCAGCTGACGCGCCTACCCGGCGTCGGCCAGCGGACGGCGCAACGGCTTGCGTTCCACCTCCTGCGCGCGTCCAAGGAAGAGGCGCTCGCGCTGGCCGAGGCGATCGTCGAGGTGAAGGAGCGCGTCCGCTTCTGCCGGGAATGCGGGAACCTGACCGAGGACGAGGTCTGCGCGATCTGCCTCGACACCCGGCGCGACCACTCGATGATCTGCGTCGTCGAGCAGCCCGTCGACCTGATCTCGGTCGAGCGCACCGCGGAGTTCCGCGGCCTCTACCACGTCCTCGGCGGCGCCCTCTCGCCGATCGACGGCGTCGAGCCGGCCGACCTGCGTATCGACGAGCTGCTCCGGCGCGTCGAGCGGAACGGCGTCGAGGAGGTCGTGGTCGCGACCAATCCGAACATGACCGGCGAGGCGACCGCCGCCTACCTCGCCGACCGGCTGCGCGGCCGCGTCCGGGTCACGCGGCTCGCGAGCGGGCTGCCCGTCGGCGGCGACCTCGAGTACGCGGACGAGGTCACGCTGGGCCGGGCGCTGGTCGGCCGCCGCGAGATGTAGGAAAAAACACGCAAATTGCGCGTTCTCCCACGTCGCCCTCTTGTCTCCCGCAGAAGCAACATCTAGATTTCCCGGCGTCGAACCGGTTGGCCCTCGGGTCAGCCGGTTCGGCTTTTGTTGGGGCCGTTTTCGCCGTAGCTAGGCTTGTGCGCAGTGGCCGCCACCACCGACTACGAGGCCGTTCCCGGGATCGCGCCTGCCGACGAGCAGCGCGTCGGCACGGTGGTGATGAAGTTCGGTGGGACCTCGGTCGGCAACCCGGACCGGCTGCAGGCGGTCGCCCGCCGGATCGTCGCCGTGAAGGAGGAAGGCGGTCGCGTGGTCGCCGTCCTCTCGGCGATGGGCGACACCACCGACGAGCTCGTCGAGCTCGCCCATCGCGTCTCCCGGCGGCCGAAACCCCGGGCGATGGACATGCTGATCTCCGTGGGCGAGCGCATCTCCTGCGCGCTCGGCGAGATGGCGATCGAGGACCTCGGGCACGAGGCGATCTCGCTCACGGGCTCGCAGGCGGGGATCGTCACCGATACGACGCACACGAAGGCGAAGATCGTCGAGGTGCGGGCGCAGCGGATCCACCAGGCGCTCGACGAGGGGAAGATCGTGCTCGTCGCCGGCTTCCAGGGGGTGTCGACCGGACAGGAGATCACCACGCTCGGCCGGGGCGGCTCCGACACGACCGCGGTCGCGCTCGCCGCCGCACTGGGCGCGGAGAGCTGCCAGATCTTCACCGACGTCGAGGGCGTCTACACCGCCGACCCGCGCGTCGTCCCCGAGGCCCTGAAGCTGCCCGTGGTCACCTACGAGGAGATGCTGGAGATGTCCGCGGCCGGGGCGAAGGTGATGGCGCTACGCTCCGTCGAGTTCGCCCGCAACCACGGCGTGCGCCTGCACGTGCGGTCGACCTTCAGCGAATCGGAAGGCACCTGGATCCAGGAGGAGGACGAGCAGTTGCTCGAGAAGGCGATCATCTCCGGCGTCACCCACGACACCTCCGAGGCGAAGCTGACGCTGATCGGGGTGCCCGACCGCCCCGGCGTCGCCGCGCGGGTGTTCCGCGCGCTGGCCGACGCCGGCGTGAACATCGACATGATCGTCCAGAACGTCTCGTCCGAAGGGCTCACGGACATCTCGTTCACACTGCCGAAGAGCGACCTCGCCGTGGCCGAGCCGATCCTCGAGGCCGGCTGCAAGGACGTCGGCGCGGCCGGCTGGTCCCAGGACTCGGAGATCGCGAAGGTATCGCTGATCGGCGCCGGCATGCGCTCGCACCCCGGAGTGGCCGCCGACATGTTCGAGGCCCTGGCCGAGGCCGGGATCAACATCGAGATCATCTCGACCTCCTCGATCCGGATCTCCTGTGTCGTCCGCGCGGCTGAGGTCGACCGGGCGGTGCAGGTCGTGCACGAGAAGTTCCGGCTGTTCGCAGAGGAGCGCGCCAATGCCTAGGACAGGTGCCGGCCCGAGAATCGGTGTCGTCGGCGCGACCGGCGCCGTCGGCACGGTGACGCTCGAGCTGCTCGCCGAGCGTGGCTACGACGACGTGCGCGCGTTCGCGTCGGCGCGGTCGGCCGGCTCGCGGATCGCCTTCGGCGGTCAGGCCCTGGTGGTCGAGGAGGCGACGCCCGAGGCGCTCGCCGCGGGCGACCTCGACGTCTGCCTGTTCTCCGTCGGGACGTCCCGCTCACGCGAACTCGTCCCCCACGCCGTGCGCGGAGGCGCGATCGCGGTCGACAAGTCGTCCGCCTACCGCCTGGCCGACGGGGTACCGCTCGTGGTGCCGGAGGTGAACGGCGGGCGCGCGGCGGAGAACGAAGGGATCGTGGCCAACCCGAACTGCTGCACGATCCCGCTCACCTGCGTCCTGAAGCCGCTGCACGAGGCGGCCGGCCTGCGGCGTGTCCGCGTGGCGACCTACCAGTCGATGTCCGGCGCCGGCGCGTCGACCATGCAGCGCCTCGCGGAGACCCAGCCCCACGAGCTCGACCTACTGATGGACTGGGACTTCGACGGCGAGGAGTTCGACGAGGAGACCAAGCTCCGCGAGGAGACGCGCAAGATCATGGAGCTGCCGGAGCTGCCGATCAGCGCGAACTGCATCCGTGTACCGGTGATGGTCGGCCATGCGGAGACGGTGTGGCTCGAGACCGAGTCGCCGCTCACAGCCGACGAGGCCCGTTCCCTCCTCGGTGCGGCGCCGAGCACCAGACTCGAAGACTTCCCCTCGCCCGGGAAGGCCAAGGGCCTGGACGACGTCCTCGTCGGTCGGATCCGCCAGGATCCGACCGACGAGGACGGACTCGTCCTCTTCCTCGCCTGCGACAACCTTCGCAAGGGCGCGGCGCTCAACGCGATCCAGATCGCGGAGCTCCTGGTCGGGCGCGAGGCACTGGCCGCCTGAACCCACTACCCGCGCGTCGAACGCAGTGGTCGGAGGCGATCAGGGCCGCTGCGGCACCGGTGCCGGCGTCAGCGCCTCCTTGAGCGAGCGGAAGACGCGCGCCGGCATGCCCTCGTACACCGGCACGAGGCCCCCCAGCTCCAGGCGCGCGAGCTCGACCCGCCCCTGCGCGCGGACGGTCCGGAACCCGAAGTCGGCCAGGAAGTCGGCCGGAAACACGGTGCGGTGGACGAGGAAGCGCTCGTAGGTCGACTCGCCCTCGGGATACCGGTAGGCGAACGCCTCCAGCGCCTTCGCGCCACGGTCCTTGGCGTCCCCGATCGCCGCGAGGAAGAGCGACTGCATCACCCACGGCGTGGCCGAGTCGACCACATAGGCGCAGGTGACGAGCAAGGCCTCGCTCGAGGGAGGGCCGGCCGGCAACCGTGCCGCCCGCGGGAACAGCCCGGAGGGGCCGTACTGCATGGAGCCGAGCAGCCGCCCGTCGGCGTCGTAGTACACGGTGCCCCATGCGCCCCAGTCCTCCTCCGCCTTCTGGATCCAGCGCCGCTTGTCGACGGTGCGCGCCCCCGACTGCCACCAGACGCATTCATGGCAGACCGAGGGAGCCGTCTCGAGCGTCGCCCCGGTCAGCCCGGCGACCTTCGGAGGCATCAGGAGCGGACGGGGCCGACCTCGTCCACGACGACGTCGATCCGGGCAGGCTGCACGTCGGCCATCCTGGCCAGATACTCGGCCACGCGCGCCTGCACCTCGGAGCCGACGGGGCCGAACGGTGCCCCCCACTCGGCCGCCAGACGCACCTCGACCGAGATCCGGCCGTCGTCCCCCACCGTGATCCGGACCGGGCGGTGCCTCGGCAGGTGGCTGCCGACGAGCGAGTGCACGCCGTCGACGTCCAGCGCCGCGTCGGCTGCATAGCGGGCGAGGACGTCAGCCGAGATGCTCGCGTGACTCTCCATCAGGTGGATTCTAGGATCAGCTCGGTGGCCTCCGGGCGGGCGAAGAACCGAAACGGCACAAAGGTCGTGCCGAGCCCGGACGACACGTGCAGCACGCCTCCCGCCCGGTCGTAGAGCCCGTGGTTGTACGGCGCGCGCGGATGCGCGATCCGCACCTTGCCACGTCCGTACGGCAGGCAGATCTGGCCGTCGTGCAAGTGGCCGGAGAGGACGAGGTCGAACGCGCCGCCGGGCAGCCGGTCGACGATCCGCGGGAAGTGGGAGAGCAGGATGCGCAGGTCGGCGTCCGGCTCGACGAGCTTCCAGGGCCGCGCCTCCCAGCGCATGTAGGTGCGCGGGTCGACACCGACCAGTTGGACGCGGCGGCCGCGCAATTCGAGCGTCACCGACCTGTCGCCGAGCAGCGTGCCGCGGCCGAGGTCGACCTCGCCGACGGGCTTCGAGAACGGGTCGCGGCTGTCCGCGAAGTCGTGGTTGCCGAGCACGGCGTAGACGGGCGGCAGCCGCTCGATCAGCCCGCGCAGCCGCTCCGCACCTTCGGGACGGGCGAGCAGGTCGCCCGTGAGCACCACGAGGTCGGGTTGCCGCTCGGCCACCCAGTCGACCGCGCGCTCGACCGCCCGCACCCCCGGTGACGGGACCCCCAGGTGGAAGTCGGTGAGGTGCGCGATGCGCAGCCCGGCCAACTCGGCCGGGAGGCCGACGAGCGGCACCGCCAGCTCGGCCAGACGGACCCAGGCGGCCTCGTACAGACCCCAGGCGACGCCGGCGGTCGCGACGCCCGCGGCCGCGGCAAGACCAGTGCGGACGTGCTCGCGCGTCAGACCGAGAGCTGCTCGACGACCGGATCGATCGGGACGACGTGCCGCTTGAACTTCAGCTCCGACTCTGTCAGCCCGGCAGCGACGCCGACAAGCTGCGAGAGGTGGATGATCGGCATGCCGAACGTCCTGCCGGTGGAGGCCTCCAGCTTCTGCTGCCATGCGTCCAGCGACAGGTGGCAGAGCGGGCAGGGCGTGACCATCGCGTCGGCCCCGGCTTCCATCGCCTGCTCGATCGGCTGGATCAGCTCGCCGAGGGCAGTCTCCTCACGGGCCTGGATGATCGGGAAGCCGCAGCACTTGATCTTCGCCGGATAGTCGACCGGCTCGCCGCCGCAGGCGGTGATGATCCGCTCGAGCGACCACGGCCGATCGGGGTCCTCGAAGCCCAGGATCTTCGACGGCCGCAGGATCTGGCAGCCGTAGAACGGCGCGACCTTCAGGCCCTTCAGGCCCTTGTGCGCGACCTGCTTCAGCAGCTCGAAGCCCTCGCCCTCGGCGATCAGCCAGAGGAAGTGCTTGACCTCGATCCCACCAGAGTACGGCGGTACGCCGACGCGCTCGAGGTTCTCGTTGACGCGCGCGCGGAGCGCGTCGTCGTTCTTCAGCTGCCAGTTCGCCTGTCGAAGGTTGAGCGTGCAGACGTTGCAGATCGTCATCAGTGTGTCCGCCCCGGTCGCCTCACCGTAGGCGAGGATCCGGGCGTTCAGGTGGAGGTAGTAGTCGGGCTCGGCCTCGTGGATGTCGCCGGCGCCGCAGCAGGTGACCGACTCCAGCTCGTCGAGCTCGATCCCGAGCTTCGGCGCCAGCGCCTGCGTGGACGTGTCCAGCTCCTTCGCCGAGAGGGAGGCGAGGCAGCCCTTGTAGTACGCGACCTTCACTCGTCCTTCTCCTTCTTCTCCGCCTCTTCGGCGAACTCGATGTACGCGATTCCCTTCTCGCCCTGGACGATCCCGGCCGCGCCGTCACGGCCCTGCTCCTTGACCAGGTTGTAGAGATCGCGCGACTGCTTGACGTTCTCGGCCACGTGCGGCGGGAACGGCAGGGGCACCTTGCCCTTCCGGGCCAGGCTCATCGCGAACTTCGTCTGCTTGATCGACGTGACGATGCCCTGCGTCTTCGGCACCAGCTCGGTCTCGCGCAGCCAGCCCGTCGTCTTCGCCGAATGCACGAACCAGTTCGCGTGCTTCGCGCCCATGTCGCGGTCGATCCCGTGCTTGACCGACTCGGCGCCGAGCTTCGCGATCGCGTCTCGCGGGTCGACGCCCTTCGGGCAGCGCTCGGTGCAGAAGTAGCAGCGGGTGCAGTCCCAGATGCCGTGCTCGGAGTTGTACGCCTCGAGCCGCTCGACGGTCGTCTGATCGCGGGAGTCGCCGACGAACCGCATCCCCTTCGCCAGGGCGGCGGGGCCGAGGAACTCGGGGTCCGACTCCATCGAGTTGCACTCGGAGACGCAGCAACCGCAGTTGACGCAGAGCGCCTCCTTGTGGATCACCTCCGTCTCGGCGGGCGAGACGTGGAACTCCTTCTCCTCGGGCGCCTCGAGGTAGCCGGGCTCGAGCCACGGCTTCATCGCGCGCATCTTCTGCCAGAACGGCCCCATGTCGACGACCAGGTCCTTGACGATCGGCAGGTTCCCCATGGCCGAGATCACCGGTACGTGGCCCGCCTCGACGATCGGCAACATCCGCTCCTTGCACGCGAGTACGGCTCGCCCGTCCATCCGCATCCCGCACGAGCCGCAGATCATCATCCGGCAGCTCTTCCGGAACGAGAGCGTCCCGTCGACCTGATCCTTGACGATGTCGAGCACGTCGAGCAGGCATGCCCACTCGGGCGCCTCCACCTGGTAGTCGCGCAACTGCCGCTCGCCGCTCTCGGCGTCGAAGCGCCAGATCTTGAGGGCGACGTCCATCATCCGCCGACCGAGCCGGCCAGCGTCGAGATGTCGGTCACCTGGTTCTCCGCGGGCAGCTGGATGTCAACGGGCGTCCCGAAGTCGTAGAACCGTTCCGTCGTGACGACGTTGACCGTCTGTCCCTGGATGGTCTCGGTCAGCACCGCGCGCACCTGCCGGACGAGGCCGTCCTGGTCCACCCAGACGTGCACCGGGAACGTGCTGATGTGCGCGGCGTTCGTGAGCTGGTCGACGGCCTTCTGCACCGCCTCGCGCTGGTCTGCCGGGACGAGACCGGGATACTTCGAGAGGTCGACGGTCGCGCGGTAGTGCGTCGTATCGACTCCGTCGAGCTTCTCGGTGCCGACCGTCGTGACGTCGCCGCTGACGGTGCGGAGCCAGTCCACCATCCGCGAGGGATCGGTGCCGAGCTGCGTGAATTGCGAGAGGTCGATCCCGGCCTGCTTGCCGAGCGCGTTCAGGTCGATCTTGATCCACGGCTTGCCGCCGGGCATCAGCCGGGTGAGGGCCGGCAGGCGCATGTAGACGACCCCGCGGCCGCCGCCGAAGTCCCCGACCTCCTCGCCGACCCAGTCGTTTCCGGAGCCGAGCGCGCTCGCGGCGGCGCCGAGTTGCGACACGAGCTTCGACATGTCGATCCGCATGTTCATGCGGTGGTTCGCGTTGTCGAGTGCGCCGGTGGCCGTCAGCTGCATACGGCCCCCCGGCAGCTGCGACGACAGCATCGTCACCGTCAGGTCGGTCTTCATGCTCGGCGTTGCCGTCGACTTCGTCGCGGCCGACGCCAGGAAGCGCGCGCCGCCCTGCGCAGCCGGCGGTGCCGGAATCCCGGACCCGCTCGAGCTGCCACAGCCGGCGGCGACCAGCGCCAGGGCGGCGAACGCCGCGGCGGCTGTCACTCTCATGACTAGTACGTCCTTTCCTGTGGCTGCCACTTGGTCACGGTCACCGGCTTCCAGTCGAGCACGGGGCGATCGGCGATCCAGCGGACGATCGTGTGCTTCATGTAGTTGGCATCATCGCGTTCAGGGTAGTCGTACGGCCGCGCGTGCGCGCCTCTGCTCTCCTTGCGGGCAAGACCGGACACGATCATGCAATCGGCAAGTTCGAGCAGGAACCCAAGCTCGAGCGCCTGCGTGAGGTCGCTGTTGAAGACGTCGCCCTTGTCCTCGACGACGACGTGCTCGAAGCGCTCGCGCAGGCGGGCCACGATCTCCTGCTGCTCGAGCATCTGCTCCTCACGGCGGAAGACGCCGAAGTTCTCGTGCATCGTCTGGCCGAGCTCCTCGCGGACCTTCCACGGCCGCTCCCCTTCGGTGCGGTCGAGCAGCTCCTTCAGCTCCCGCTCGGTGTCGGAGACGATGCCCTCGGGGATGGTGACCGTCGTGTTCGCGAGCGCCCACTCGGCGGCGTGGCGACCGGAGCGCTTGCCGAACGTGATCGTCTCCATCAGCGCGTTGCCGCCCAGTCGGTTGGCGCCGTGGACCGAGACGCAGGCGCACTCGCCGGCGGCGTAGAGGCCCTCGAGCTCGGTGCGGCCCCAGACGTCCGTATCGACGCCGCCCATGTGGTAGTGGGCGCCCGGGCGGACGGGGATCGGGTCGTGGATCGGGTCGATGCCGACGAAGGTCATCGACAGCTCACGCGTCCCGTGCAGGCGCTCGACGATCTTCTCGGCGCCGAGATGACGCAGGTCGAGGAGGACGTTGCCGTCCACGCCGCGGCCCTGGTCGATCTCGGTCTGCTCGGCGCGCGAGATCACGTCGCGGGAGGCGAGCTCCATCGCGTTCGGCGCGTAGTCCTTGAGGAAGCGCTCGCCTTCGGAGTTGAGCAGGTAGGCGCCTTCGCCGCGGCAGCCCTCGGTGATCAGCACTCCGGACGGTGCGAGCGTGGTCGGGTGGAACTGCATCATCTCCATGTCCTTCAGCGGCACGCCCGCGCGCAGCGCCATCGTCATTCCGTCGCCCGTGCAGGAGTAGGCGTTCGTCGTGCCGACGTACAGCCGGCCGGCGCCGCCGGTGCAGAGGATCACCGTCTTGGCGCCGATCGCCTTCAGGCCGCCGTTGAGCAGATCCCAGCAGATCACGCCCTGGCAGCGGCCGTCCTCGACGACCAGCTTCCAGGCGAAGTACTCCTCGAGCACGAGGACGTCGCGCTTCATCATCTGCTCGTACAGCACCTGGATCAGGACGTGGCCGGTGATGTCCGCGGCGTAGGCCGTGCGCGGCTCGCCGGCGGCACCGAACGGGCGCTGGGCGATCTTGCCCTCCTCGGTGCGCGAGAAGACCGCGCCCCAGTTCTCGAGCTGGTACACGTCGTCGGGGGCCTCGTTGCAGAGGATCTCGATCGCGTCCTGGTCGCCGAGGTAGTCGGAGCCCTTCACGGTGTCGAACGAGTGCTTCTCCGGATCGTCCTCCGACGCGTTCCCGAGCGCCGCGTTGATGCCGCCCTCGGCCGCGCCGGAGTGGCTGCGGACCGGGTGGATCTTCGAGATGACGGCGACGTCGGCGCCGACGTCGAACGCCTCGATCGCGGCGCGCATGCCGGCGCAGCCGGCGCCGACGACGACCACGTCGTACTTCGCGTCCACGAGGTCTGACGCTATCTAAACGCGCGGACCCGCGGCTGTGACAGCGTCACCGGCCGATTCCGCGAACTGCTCGAAGTTGTCGCGGAACATCCGGGCGAGCTCGCGCGCCTTGCGGTCGTACGCGTCGGGGTCGCGCCAGGTCGAGCGCGGGTAGAGCAGCGCGTCGTCGACGTCCGGCACGGAGACGGGGACCTCGAAGCCGAAGACGGGGTCGACGCGGTACTCGACGCTCCGCAGACCCTCGTCGAGCGCTGCCCGCAGCAGTGCCCGCGTGGCCGAGATCGGCATCCGGTGGCCCTCGCCGAACGGGCCGCCCGTCCAGCCGGTGTTCACGAGCCAGACGGTCGCGTGCGGATGGGCGTGGAGCTTCTCGCCGAGCATCCGGGCGTAGACGGCCGGCTCCTGGGGCAGGAACGGCGCGCCGAAGCAGGTCGAGAAGGTCGCCTGCGGCTCGGTCACACCTATCTCCGTCCCCGCCACCTTCGCCGTGTAGCCGGAGAGGAAGAAGAACATCGCCTGGTCGCGGGTCAACCGCGCGATCGGCGGCAGGATCCCGAACGCGTCCGCGGTCAGCATCACCACTGCGCTCGGATGGCCTGCGCGCTTCGCGGGGAGCGCGTTGCCGATCTGCTCCAGCTTGTAGGCGGCGCGGGTGTTCTCCGTCTTCGAGGCGTCGTCGAGGTCGAGCCCGCCGTTCTCGTCGACGACGACGTTCTCCAGGATCGTCCCGAAAGTCTGCGTCGTCTTGTAGATCTCGGGCTCGGCCTCGGGGGAGAGCCGGATGACCTTGGCGTAGCAGCCGCCCTCGAAGTTGAAGATCCCGCTGTCTCCCCACCCGTGCTCGTCGTCGCCGATCAGCGCACGCTCGGGATCGGCGGACAGCGTTGTCTTGCCGGTGCCGGAGAGCCCGAAGAAGATCGCCGTGCGGCCCTCGTCGTCGACGTTGGCGGAGCAGTGCATCGGGAAGACGCCCTCCAGCGGGAGCCGGTCGTTCATCACCGTGAAGATCGACTTCTTGATCTCGCCGGCGTAGAAGGTGCCGCCGACGAGGACTTCAGTGCGGCCCGGGTGGAGGACGACGAAGGTCCCGCTGCGCGTACCGTCCTCGGTGGGATCGGCCTCCACCGCGGGCGCGTGCAGAACGAGCGCCTCGGGCTCGAACGATTCCAGCTCCTCCGCGGTCGGGTCGATGAACATCGTCTTCGCGAACAGCGCGTGGTAGGGCCGGTCCGTGATCACGCGCACCGCGATGCGATGGGCCGGATCGGCACCGGCGAACGCGTCGACCACGTACAGGTCCTGTCGCTCGAGATGGCCGACGACTTTCTCGCGCAGCCCTTCGAAATGCTCCTCCGAGAGAGGCTGGTTGACCGTGCCCCACCAGATGCGGCTTTCGGATCCAGGTTCCTCGACCACGAACTTGTCCTTCGGCGAGCGGCCGGTGAAGCGGCCGGTGTCGACACAGAGCGGCCCGCCCTCGGCCAGGCGGCCCTCACCACGCTCGAGGGCGTGTGTGTAGAGCAGCGCCGTGGTCGGCTGCCGGTGGACGCGGCCCTCGGGGTTCAGCCCGTGCAGGCCTAGCGGAGTCTCGGTCGTGATCGCGATTGCAGCTCTCCTCGGATCCGAATCCTAGATGCCCTCGAACAGCAGCCGGTGAACCTCCATCTTCACGTGGCGCCCGATCACGGTCGCCCTGGCGACGCACAGTGCCTCGTTCGCCCACCTGTAGCGTTCGTCGTCGGACTCCAGAGTCATCGCGAGGGCGACATCGAAGCTGCGGCCGTTTGCGTTCTTGCGACCGAGGCCCATGATCGAGAAAACGATCCGCGCACCGTCGTCGGTGGCGATCGCGCCTGCGAGATCGGCCAGCAGGAAGCCGTCGCCACGCACGCGCGGATTGTTCGAGAACCGGACCGAGCCCTCGATCCGCGGCCCGGTCGCACGTCCGCTGCCGGCCGCATAGCCGACGCCGTCGAGCCCTCCGTACGGGCGCACGACGACGTACTCGCCTTCGTACCGCAGGTCGAGGTCGAAGATGTGCTCGAGCCTCATCGGCAGTGGCGGAGCCTACACTGGTCGTGTGCGGCGCGGACTCGTCCTGCTCTGCGTGGTCCTGGCACTCGGAGCGCTGACGGTCCCGGCCGGCGCCTCCCGTTCGCAGTTCTTCCGCATCCAGTACGTGATCGACGGCGACACCGTCGTGCTGGCGAACGGCGAGCACGTCCGGCTCGTCCAGATCGACACGCCGGAGTTGCGCGGAGGTGAGTGCTACGGCGCCCAGGCGCGGACGCTGCTGCGGCGCCTGATCCCGCCCGGGACGACGGTCCGCGTCGAGGCCGACCCGCGCCTCGACCGGGTCGACCGCTACGGCCGGCTCCTCCGCTACCTCTTCCGCGGGCCGACCAATCTGAACCTGGAGCTCGTCCGCCAGGGCGCGGCAACGGTCTGGTTCTACGGCCGCGGCCGCGGCCGCTACGCGGACGCGCTCCTCCGGGCCGCCCTCGCCGCGCGCGCCGCCCACCGGGGCCTGTGGGGCACCTGCCCGCGAACGCCGTTCGACCCCTACCACGCGGCCAACACCGGCTCGTAAGGCCGATCCCGCTTGGTCCGTAGGGGTCGCCGCAGCCGGCTCGAACTCCCCGGTGTGGACGAGATCGACCGCTTGCTGGCGAGCCCGGCGCTCTCCGACTCGACGCGCCGGGCCTACCGCGCCGACCTCGAGCAGTTCACCGGGTGGCTGCGGACACGCGGCCTCGGCCTGGAGGACGTCGACGTCGCCGTCCTGTCCGACTACGTCGCCGAGCTCGGGCGGCAGCGGCCGAAGCTCGCTCCGGCGACGATCGGCAAGAAGCTGACTGCCGTGCGCGCGTTGCTGCGCTCCGCACTCGGGCCCTCCCGCGTCCCGGATGCGTCGCTCGCGCCGAAGCGGCCGCGCCGCCTGCCGGTCGCGCCGAAGCCCGACGAGGTGAACGAGCTGCTCGACGGCCTCGAACGCGACGGACCGCTCGGCCTGCGGAACCGTGCCCTGGTGGAGCTCGTCTACTCCGCCGGTCTGCGAAGCGCCGAGGCGGTCGGGCTCGACCTCCAGGACGTGGACTTCGACCAGGAGCTCGTCCACGTGCGCGGCAAGGGCGGCAAGGAACGGACGGTGCCGCTCGGCGAGGAGGCCGCGTTCCGCCTGGGACGCTACCTCCGGGAAGGACGGCCGCAGTTCGCGCGCAGCGCCGAGAACGCCGTGTTCCTCTCCGCCCGCGGGCGCCGTCTCGATACGAGCACGCTGCGGCGCCTGACACCGAACCCGCACCGTCTGCGTCACGCCTTTGCGACGCACCTGCTCGAAGGCGGCGCCGACCTGCGCGTGATCCAGGAGCTGCTCGGCCACAGCTCGCTCTCGACCACGCAGATCTACAGCCATGTCGACGGCCGCCGGCTACGTCGGATCTACGACCGTGCGCATCCCCGCTCGTAGTCTGTTACTTTCCGAACTGAAGTAACGGTGCTATCCGAAGTGAAGGAGGGGGAATGAGGGCCCTGGTCACCGACGAGATCCTGCCCGCCAACGAGCGCTACGCGACCGACTTCGCGAAGGGGGCGCTGCCGATGCCGCCGGGTCGCAAGTTCGCAGTCGTCACGTGCATGGACGCGCGCCTCGACCCCGCCAGGTTCCTCGGGCTCGAGGAGGGCGACGCGCACGTCATCCGCAACGCCGGGGGCATCGTCACCGACGACGCGCTGCGGTCGCTCGTGATCTCGCACAACTTGCTCGGGACCGAGGAGATCCTCGTGATCGGCCACACCGACTGCGGGATGCTGACGTTCCGCGACGAGGACGTCCAGGCACAGCTCGGCACCGACATCACCCTGCACGCGTTCCCGAACGTCGAAGACCGGGTGAGCGAGAGCGTCCGGGCCGTCCGCGAGTCGCCCCTGCTCCCGGACGCGGTCAGCGGCTTCGTCTACGAGGTCGGGACGGGGCGGCTGCGACCGGTCGCCTAGCAGGCAATCCGCCTGCCGCCGCGAACAGCGGCAAGAGATGCGCGACCCCGAACTCGACGGCTTCCTGGCGCTGCTCGCGACCAGGCGAGCGGCGCGTACCGTGGAGGCCTACCGTCACGACCTCACGCACCTCGCGGCACGTCTCGGGCGACCGCCCGGGACTGCGACTCCCGACGACCTGAGGACGTACCTCGCCGAGCTACGGGCGGACGGGCTGGCCCCCGCGACGATCTCGCGCCGGATCTCCGCCGCGCGTGCGTTCTTCGCCCACCAGGTGCTGCTCGGCGCGCGCAGCGACAATCCCGCCGCGGAGCTGGAATCCCCTCGCCGGCGGCCGAAGCTTCCGCGGACGCTCTCGCCCCGCGAGGCGGAGCGGCTGATCGAGGCGGCGGCCGGGACGACTCCGCGCGCGCTCCGCGACGCGGCGCTGGTCGAGCTCCTCTACGGCGGCGGCCTACGGGTGAGCGAGGCGGTCGGGTTGGAGCGCGCGGGCGTCGATCTCGACGAGCGGCTCGTCCGCTGCGTCGGCAAGGGCAACAAGGAGCGGGTCGTGCCGATCGGCCGATCGGCGGTCGAGGCGCTGCGCCGCTACCTGGCGAAGGGACGTCCCTACCTCGACCGCCGGCTCAGGCCCGAGCTCTTCCTCAACGCGAAGGGTGGCCCGCTGACCCGGGCCGGCGCTTTCCTGATTCTTCGCCGTCTCGCCGAGAAGGCCGGGCTCGAGGCCGACCGCGTCCACCCGCATCTGTTGCGGCACTCGTTCGCGACGCACCTGCTCGAAGGGGGCGCCGATCTCCGCTCGGTGCAGGAAATGCTCGGCCACGCCGACCTGGCGACGACCCAGATCTACACGCACGTCAGCGACCGCCGCCGACGCGAGGCCTACTTCGATGCGCACCCGCACGCGCGGCGGGCGAAGACCTAGCGCGACTTCCGCTTGAGCCCGGCCGCGACCTTGGCCGCGGTCTCGGCCAGATCGCGCTCCTGCCGGTCGTCGTCGGCCAGCCCCTCCAGGAGCGCGATCGTGTCGCGGTGCGCGGAGCCGTTCTTCAGGCAGACGATGGCGAGCCGGCGAACGGCCTGGTTGTCGTCGGCGGTCGCGAGCCGGTGCAGCGCCGAGCGCACCGAGTTGACCGCCCCGGGGGCGTCGCGCGAGAGCAGCTCCAGGGAGATCAGCGCCGAGCCGCGGCAGGCCGGGCTGTCGTCGTCGAGCCCGCGCGCGAGCAGCTCGATCTTCTGGCGGAAGCGGAACTGGCCGACCGCACGGTAGGCGACCGCGCGCTCGCGGTAGTCGGCGCTGCGCGCGGCGGCCTCGACCTCGTCCTCCCACTGCCGCCGCAGATCCGCCAGCCCGCGTTCGTCACCCGCCTCTGCGAGGGCTTCAGCCTCTGCGGCTGCCTCCTGGAGCGTCAGGACGGTGCGCCGGTCAGCGAGCGTGGCGCCGGGCCGACGTAGCGGGCGGACGGCCGGAAGAGCCGCCCCGTCCGCTTCTGCTCGAGGATGTGTGCCGACCAGCCGGCGACCCGCGAGCAGGCGAACATCGCCGGCGCGAGGGGCGGCGGAATCTCGGCCACGTCGAGCACGACCGCCGAGTAGTACTCGACGTTCGTCGCCAGCACACGCTCGGGATGACGCTCCTGCAGCGCCTTCAGCGCCGCCTGCTCGAGCTTCTCCGCGACCTCGACCTGGTCCGACCCGAGCTCCTGGGCCGTGCGCTTGAGAATCCGGGAGCGCGGGTCCTCGGCGCGGTAGATGCGGTGGCCGAAGCCCATGATCCGCTTGCCGGTCGCGAGCGCGTCGGCCACCCAGGCCTCGGCGTCGCCGGTCGCGGCCACCTCCTCGAGCATCGGCTTGACGTAGGCGGGCGCACCGCCGTGCAACGGGCCCGAGAGGGCGCCGACGGCCGCCGAGAGCGCAGCGCCGCAGTCGGCGCCGGTGGAGGCGACGATCCGTGCGGTGAACGTCGACGCGTTCAGGCCGTGCTCGGCGGTGCAGATCCAGTAGGTGTCGATCGCCTTGACGTGCCGCGGGTCGGCCTCGCCGCGCCAGCGCAGGAGGAACTTCTCCGCGGCTGTGGTGCCCTCGGCGACGACGTCGTCCGGCACGGCGTCGGTATGCCCGTCGGCGACGCGGGCCGAGCGGGCGACGATCGCCATCATCTGCGCCGACAGACGGGCGAGGCCGGTGCGCGCCTGCTCGTCGGAGATCTCGCTCAGCTTGCCGAGCTTCCAGAGCGCCGACAGCCGCGCGGTCTCCGCCTGGAGGTCGGACGGAGCGTTCCCCGAGAGCGCGGCCGGCTCGATCGGCTCCGGCTCGGGCATCGTCGAGTCGAGGTCGTTGTCGACCAGCAAGCCCCACACCCGCTCGTACGGGAAGTGCCCCACCAGCTCTTCGATGTCGATGCCGCGGTAGCGCAGCTGGCCGCCGTCGCGATCGGGCTCGGCGATCTCGGTCTCAACGGCGACGACGCCCTCGAGGCCCGGCTTGAAGTCGCTCACGGGCAGGAATCTACCCGGACCAGCGAGGAAGACACGCCGGTAGAGTCAGGCCCGTGGCGCACCGAGTCACCCTGATCCCCGGCGACGGCACCGGCCCCGAGCTGACCGAGGCGACCCGCCGGGTCCTCGAGGCGACCGGCGTCGAGTTCGACTGGGACGTCCACCATGCCGGCACCGATGTGATGGACGAGAACGGCGGAAACCCGCTCCCCCAGGACACGCTCGACTCGATCCGCGAGAACGGCGTCGCCCTCAAGGGCCCGATCACGACGCCGGTCGGCGGCGGCTTCCGCTCCGTCAACGTCGGCCTCCGCAAGGAGCTCGACATGTACGCGCAGGTGCGGCCGTGCAAGTCGTACGAAGGCGTGCGCACCCGCTTCGACGACGTCGACCTGATCATCGTCCGCGAGAACACCGAGGACCTGTACGCCGGCATCGAGTACGAGCAGGGCTCGTCCGACGCCGGGGAGCTGATCGCCTGGATCGAGTCGAAGGGCGGCAGCCTCCGGTGGCGGGACGCCGGCATCTCGATCAAGCCGATCTCGGTGACGGGGACGCGGCGGATCTTCGAGTTCGCCTTCGACTACGCCCGCCGCAACGGCCGCCGCAAGATCACGGCCGTCCACAAGGCGAACATCATGAAGTTCTCGGACGGCCTCTGGCTGCGTGTCGCGCGCGAGGTCGCCGCCGAGAACGCGGACGTCGAGTTCGACGACCGGATCGTGGACAACATGTGCATGCAGCTGGTCCAGCGGCCGGAGGAATACGACGTGCTCGTCCTCCCCAACCTCTACGGCGACGTTCTCTCGGACCTGTGCGCAGGGATGATCGGTGGCCTCGGGATGGCGCCCGGCGCGAACTTCGGCGAGCACGCCGCGGTCTTCGAGCCCACCCACGGGTCCGCCCCGAAGTACACGGGCCTGAACAAGGTCAACCCGATGGCGCAGATGCTCTCGGGGATGCTGATGCTGCGCCATCTCGACGAGACCGAAGCGGCCGACCGCCTGGAGACGGCAATCGCGGACGTGATCCGCGAGGGCAAGAGCCTGACCTACGACATGAAGCCGACCCGCGACGACCCGACGGCGGTCGGCACGAGCGAGGTCGCGGACGCCATCATCGACAAGCTGGGGGTGCGAGTCTGATGCCGCAGCTGGAGCGTGGCCGTCACGAGTTCAAGGCGGTGGCTGGCCGGCGCAAGGTGACGGTGGTCGGCGCCGGGAACGTCGGCGCCACCTGCGCGCTCGAGCTTGCACGTCGCGACTACGCCGACGTCGTGCTCGTCGACATCATCCCCAACTTCCCGCAGGGGAAGGCGCTGGACATGAACCAGGCCGGCTCGGTGCTCGGCTTCGAGCCGAACATCCTGGGCACGAACGGCTACGACGAGACCGAGGGCTCCGACGTCGTGGTCATCACCGCCGGCAAGCCGCGGTCGCCGGGCATGAGTCGCGACGACCTGGTGACGACGAACGAGGCGATCGTCGGCTCGGTCACCCGCGAGGTCGTGAAGCGCTCGCGCGACGCGATCATCGTGGTCGTCTCCAATCCGCTCGACGCGATGTGCCACGTGGCGAAGGCCGTGTCGAGGCTCAGGACGAACCGCGTCGTCGGTATGGCCGGCATCCTCGATACGGCGCGCTTCTCCGCCTTCATCGCCTGGGAGACGGGTTGCTCGGTCAAGGACGTGACCGCGATGGTGCTGGGGGGCCACGGCGACCAGATGGTGCCGGTCGTCTCCGCGACCACCGTCGGCGGGGTGCCGCTCGACCAGCTCGCCTCGGCGGCCTCGATCAGGAAGATGGTGGAGCGCACCAGGAAAGGCGGCGGCGAGCTCGTCGAGCTGCTGGGCACCTCGGCGTGGTACGCACCGGGGGCCGCAGCTGCACAAATGGTCGACGCGATCATGCTCGACGAGAAGCGCGTCCTCCCCTGCACGGCCTACCTGGAGGGCGAGTACGGCGTCAACGGCCTCTACATGGGCGTGCCGGTGAAGCTCGGTGCGGGAGGCGTCGAGGAGATCGTCAAGCTCGAGCTGAGCACCGAGGAGAAGCGGATGTTCAAGGAGTCCGCAGCGGCCGTCCGCGAGGTCGTCGGCGTGCTGAAGAAGAAGTAGCCGCGATGCTCGAGACGATCGACAACCGGTTCGCCGACCGGCCGTACCGGATCGAGCTCGCCCACGTCGAGTTCACGTCGATCTGCGCGCTGAGGTGCGCCCGACGTCGGGACGATCGTGATCCGCTACGTCCCGGGCGCGAAGCTGGTCGAGCTCGAGTCGCTGCGCGACCACCTGACCGCTGCGCGACCACCTGACCGCGCACCGCAACCGACAGATCTTCCAGGAGGAGGTCGTGAACGAGGTCCTCGACGAACTGGTGGCGGCGCTCGAGCCGCGGTGGGTCGAGGTCGAGGGCTCGTTCAACGCGCGCGGGGCGATGACGACGCGGGTCGTGGCGCGGCACGGCGACGATGCCGCTTCCGCATCCTGAAGGAGACGTAAGAGTCGCGCGGCGCTCCGCGTACCCCCTCTAAGCTGACGGCAATGGACCTCGGACTTGCCGGCAGGACGGCGATCGTCTGCGGCGCCTCCTCCGGCATGGGCCTTGCGATCGCAGAGGCGCTCGCCACGGAAGGAGCGAACGTCGCCATGTTCGCGCGGCGCCGCGACCTGCTCGAGCGCGAGGCCGAGCGGATCGGCGCGCTCGCCGTGCGCGGCGACCTCACCGTCCCGAACGACCTCCAGCGGCTCGTCGAGCGGACGGTCGACGCGTTCGGCGGCGTCGACGTGCTGATCAACAACGGCGGCGGCCCTCCTCCGGGCCCGGCTGCGGGCGTCGACGACGAGGCGCTCGAGCGCGCGGTCGAGCTGCTCCTGCTCTCGGCCATCCGCCTGACCAACCTCTGCCTGCCGTACCTGGAGGCGAGCGGGCGTGGGCGAATCGTCAACGTCGAGTCGAGCTCCGTCCGCTCGCCGATCGACAACCTCGCGCTCTCGAACGCGCTCCGGCCCGGCGTGGTCGGCTGGATGAAGACGCTCGCACGCGAGGTCGGCGCCAAGGGGATCACGGTGAACACGATCGCACCCGGCATGATCGACACCGAGCGCCTGCGCGCGGTCCCGGGCGTCAGGGACGCCTCCCAGATCCCACTCGGCCGCGTCGGGGAGCCGGCCGAGATCGCCGCCGTCGCCTGCTTCCTGGCCTCCGACTCCGCGAGCTACGTCACCGGTGCGGTCGTACCGGTCGACGGCGGGGTCACGCGCAACCTGCTCTGAAGGCATGCGGATCCGGCTTCCGTCCCCCCTGACCCTGTTCGGCGCAGGTCTCGTCCTGCTCGTCGTGACCGCAGCGGTCCTCTGGATCGTCCCCTCCGACTACTACCTGTTCCTCCCCGACAACGCGAAGCCCGTTGCACCGCTCGTCAGCGTCCAGGGCGGGAAGGACCCGTCCGGAGACAGCGGCGTGTACTACGACGCCGTCATCGTCCGCCGGGCCAAGCTGTTCGAGCAGCTCTTCCACTTCGTCCACGAGGGGGAGACACTGGTCAAGGCCGACCAGGTCAACCCTCCTGGCACCAGCGACCAGCAGGCGCACCTGGAGAACCTGCGCGAAATGGCCACCTCGCAGCAGATCGCCGGCGCGGTCGCGCTCGAGCACCTCGGCTACAAGGTCGTGGTGCAGCCCCGGGGGGCCCTGATCGAGGACGTCGCACCGGGCTCGCCGGCGGCCAAGGCGAAGCTCGAGCCGACCGAGATCATCGCGACGATCGACGGCAAGCAGGTGAGGACGACAGGCGACGTGCGCAGGCTGATGGCAGCGCACCGGCCCGGGGACCGGGTGCGTCTCGGGATCCGCACCGGCGAGGGCCTCGAGACGAGGACCGTTGGGACGGTAGAGGGCTGCACTACGCAGCCCGGTCAGACGGAATGCGTCCCCGACCCGAAGCGGGCAATCCTCGGGGTGGTCGTCAAGACCGCCGCGCAGATCAAGTTGCCGATCCCGGTGAAGATCGACGCGGGCTCGATCGGCGGCCCGTCGGCCGGCCTCGCGTTCGCGCTGGACGTGCTCGAGGAGCTCGGGCACCACGTCACGCGCGGCTACAAGGTGGCGGCCACGGGCGAACTCGACACGGACGGCACCGTCGAGCCGATCGGCGGCGTGAAGCAGAAGGCGATCGGCGTGCGCCGCGCCGGCGTGGACGTCTTCCTTGTGCCAGCTGGGGATAACGCGAAAGAAGCCCGCAAGTGGGCAGGACCGGTCAAGGTGATCCCTGTGGAGAGTTTTCGACAGGCGTTGCATGCGCTGTCAACGCTCCCGCCGAAGCGATAAAAACGCTGCAAATCAGCGCATTTGGAAACGTCCGCAAAGAGCATGTTTTTCGCGGCGCGGCCCCTTGAACCATGGCGTCACAGGCCTATCATCGCTGTCTGTTCGTCGTCCCCTGGAGGAGTGGAGGAAGCACGTTGGGCAAGCGCGTCGAGGTCACCTGCGAGGACTGCTACTTCCACAAGGCGGGGCTCTGCGCCCTCCTGCTCGAGTCCCCTTGTCCCACCTTTCGAGGCACTCACCGCGGCGTGCTCGTCCCGCCGCAGCAGCCGCAGCTGGTGCCGCGTCCGCTGAGCGCCTTCGCGCCGCAGGCGGCCCCGGCGTAGCCGCCCCCGCAGCTACACCGCGACGGGCGTCCCGAGCTCGCGGAGCAGCCCGCCGAGGAGAGCGACGCCTGCCGTTACCTCGGCGGGCGAGACGAAGCTGAACGCGAGCCGCGCCGACGCGTCGCCACCCGTGCCGGCCGGGTAGAAGTCGCTTCCCTTCACGAAGGTGACTCCGCGCCCCGTCGCCGTCCTCAGCAGTGCGCCGGCGTCCGTTCCCTCGGGAAAGTCCAGCCACGTGAAGTACCCGCCCTGCGGTCGGCTCCAGCTCGCGCCCTCCGGCATCTCGCTCTCGAACGCGGCGAGCATCGCATCACGGCGCGTGCGGAGCAGGCCGACCACGCGCTCGACATTCCCGTCGAGCAGTCCCCGGGAGACGAACTCGTGGGCGGTCGCCTGCGGGAGCAGCGCGGGAGTCAGGTACGTCTGGACAGCGAGATCCTCGAGCCGGCCGATCAGCTCCGTGCTGCCGACCAGATAGCCGACGCGAAGCCCGGGCGCGACGATCTTCGAGAAGGAGAAGGAGTAAACGACGCCCTCGCCGCCGGCGAGCTCGTAGACGCTCGGCAGCGGCTCGCCCTCGTAGCGGACGAGCGAGTACGGGTCGTCCTCGAGGACGAGCACCTTCCCGTCGCGGGCCAGCGAGGCCAGGGCCCGCCGCCGCTCGAGCGACAGCGTCCGTCCGCTCGGGTTCTGGAACGTCGGGATCGTGTACAGGAACGCGGCCGGTAGCTCGAGCGCGCCGGGGTCGAGGCCATCGTCGTCGGTCGGGACGACAACGGGCTCGCCGTGGTGCCGGGCGGTGATGTGCAGGGCCCGGTCGTAGGTCGGCCCCTCGACCAGCACGCGGTCTCCAGGGTCGACCAGGAGACCCGCGATCAAGGAGAGCCCCTGGAGCGACCCGTTCGTGATCAGCACCTGCGACGGCTGGACGCCGTGCCGTGCCGCCACCCACTCGCGGAGCGGCTCGTAGCCCCCGACCGGCCCATAGTTGAGGATCGTCCTGCCGTCGCGCTCGACAACGGCGCGGGCACAGTCGGCGATCTGCTCCACCGGGAGGCAGTCGGGCGCGGGGACCCCGCGCGCGAAGGAGATCACGGCCACCGCACCAGTCTAGACGCGCGCCCAGCTCGTCCCGGCGCAGCCGCGATCGACATCGTCCGCCCACAAGCCACACCCCCACCCAGGGTGGGGGTTGAGCCCCTTTCCCCTGCCGGCGACGCTACCGCCGGCGGCCGCACGCGTCTGCGCCGATTCCGTGCCGATTCGCACCGACCACCGGCGCGCCGACCAGGAATCCGCCGCGCGGTGATCCGTTCGAGGCCGCAAACGGGCCTACGCGCCGCGCAGCACCTCGGCAGCGATCTGCGCCGCCTCGGTCGGCGAGGTGCCGACTCGGACACCGCTCGCCTCCAACGCTTCCTTCTTCGCCTGCGCGGTGCCCGACGAGCCGGTGATGATCGCACCGGCGTGGCCCATCGTCTTGCCGGGCGGGGCGCTGAAGCCGGCGATATACGCGACCACGGGCTTCGACATCTCGGCGGCGATGAACCGCGCCGCCTTCTCCTCCTCGTCCCCGCCGATCTCGCCGACCATGACGACCATCTCGGTCTCGTTGTCCGCCTCGAAGCGCTCCAGCACGTCGATGAAGGACGAGCCCACGACCGGGTCGCCGCCGATGCCGACGATCGTCGAGTTGCCCAATCCGAGCCCCGTCAGCTCATGCCCGATCTGGTAGGTCAGCGTGCCCGAGCGGGAGACGAGGCCGATCGAGCCGGCGGTGAAGATCTCCGCGGGGATGATCCCGACGTTCGCCTTGCCGGGGGACAGCGCGCCGGGACAGTTCGGGCCGAGCATGGTCACGCCGCGCGGCCGGATGTAGTTGTAGACCCGGAGCATGTCGTGCGCGGGCAGGCCCTCGGCGATGCAGATCACCGTGGCGATGCCGGCGTCGACCGCCTCGTAGATGGCGTCGGTCGCGAACCGAGCCGGGACGAAGATCATCGTCGTGTTCGCGCCGGTCTCGGCCACGGCGTCCGCGACGGTGTCGAAGACGGGCACGCCTTCGACGTGCTGTCCACCCTTGCCGGGAGTGACTCCGGCGACGAGCTGCGTCCCGTAGGCCCGGTTCCGGAGGCCGTGGAAGGTGCCCTCGCGCCCGGTCAGGCCCTGGACGACCAGCTTCGTGTCGCGGTCGACGACGATCGCCACTACTTCACCGCCTTGATCACGATCCGATCGAGCACGACCTTGGTTCCCTCGACCCGGTCGGCTACGAGCTCGCGGACGCGCGTAGCGTCCTCGGCCGAGCAGCCGGCGCGGGTGAGCCACGGCTCCAGCTCGATCGGATGCCGGATCGTCTCGACGAGCTCGACCGTCGCTCCGGCGTCCGCCAGGAACGCGCGCCACTCCTGCTCGGTGTAGTTGCGCACGTGCGAGGGGTCGCGCAGCTTCTCGGCCTGCTCGAGCTGCTCGCCGCCGTGGAGGTTGTCGGAGATCAGGACGAGCCCGCCGCTGACGCGGACCATCTCCCGCACCGCGAGTGCAGGGTCGTCGAAGTGGTGGGCCGCCACGCGACAGACGACCACGTCGAAGCTGCCGTCGGCGAACGGGAGCTCCTCGCTGCGGCAGACCACGTCCGGCTCCATTCCCGGCGCCGCGTCCGCGGTGACCACCTGCAGTCCGGCCTCCCGCAGACGGCGCGCAACGTGACCGCCGCCGGTGGCGACGTCCAGCGCAGTCCCCGCACCGCTTGCCCACTCGACGATCAGATCGAGGTCGCGGCCCTGACGGTGAGCCTCACTCTCCCGGTAGGCCTGCGCGCGTTCCGACCAGAGGTCTGTCACGGCACCAGCTCCACCGCGCGCCGCGCGGCTTCCAGCATGGTCGGCTCCACGCGCAGGTTCGGCGGCGCCGCTTCCTCGAGCAGCCTGCGCCCCTCCTCGGCGTTCGTCCCATCCAGGCGGACGACGATCGGGTGCGGGATCGCCAGCTGGCCGAGCGCCTGCAAGATCCCCCGGGCGACCTCGTCGCAGCGCGTGATCCCACCGAAGATGTTGAACAGGATCGACTTCACCTGCGGGTCGCCGGTGATGATCTCGAGCGCGTCCACGACGCCCTGGGCGTCGCCGCCGCCGCCGAGATCGCAGAAGTTCGCGGGACTTCCGCCGACGAGCACGATCACGTCGAGCGTCGACATCACGAGCCCCGCACCGTTGCCCAGGATGCCGACCTCGCCGTCCAACTTGACGTAGGTGACGCCCTTCTCGCGCGCGGCACGCTCCTCGGGCGGGTACGCCTCCGGATCGCGCATCTCCGCAACGTCGGGATGCCGGAAGAGCGCGTTGTCGTCGACCGTGAACTTCGAGTCGAGCGCCTTCACCTCGCCGGACGGCGTGACGATCAGCGGGTTGATCTCGCAGAGCATCGCGTCGAAATCGACCAACGCGGAGTAGAGGCGGGCGGCGATCGCGGAGATCTGCTTCTGCTCGTCGGGATCGTCGATGCCGGCGCCGTGGACGAGCGCGCGGGCGTGCCACGGCTGGAAGCCCTCGAACGGGTCGACGTGCAGCTTCACCAGCGCGTCCGGCGACGACGCCGCCACCTCCTCGATGTCCACTCCGCCCTGGGTCGTGAACATGAACAGCGCCTGCTTCACGCCCCGGTCGAACGTGACCGAGAGGTAGTACTCCTTCGCGATGTCGGAGGCCTTCTCGATCCACAGCTTGCGGACGACGTGGCCGCGGATGTCCAACCCGAGAATCTCCGCGGCACGGGCATCCGCCTCGTCAGATGAGGCAGCGAGCTTGATCCCGCCGGCCTTTCCGCGCCCGCCCGTGAGCACCTGCGCCTTCACGACCACCGACCCTCCGAGCTCCTCGGCCGCCGCCCGTGCCTCGGCGGCCGTGGTCGCAAGCTTGCCGTCGGAGACGGGGATCCCGGCGCGGCGGAAGAGCTCCTTGCCCTGGTACTCGTAGAGGTCCAAGCCGCAGGCGAGCCTAGCTGACGGCCGCCTGGAAGCGCGGGTCCTGCCGGAGCGCCTCGAAGTCGGAGTCGGCGGCGGCGCCGGGCCGCAGCTGCGGGTCGAGCTCGAGCGATCGGGCGACGTGCGCGAGCGCCTCATCCGTGTCGCCGGCGAGCGACTCGAAGCACGCCAGGTCGTACAGGAGCACCGGCTCCTCACCGTGTCGGCCGAGTGCCTCTCGGAGCAACTCGACCCCCTGCGAGTACTTGCCGGGCTCGTGGAAGAGGCTGGCGCGGCGGAGCGCGTCCCACACCAGATGGGTGCCGAGCAGCCGCCGCAGCTCGACGATCGGCTCGGGGTGGTCGTCCACGCGAAGCTCGCAGATGCGGTCGATGCCTTCCCGCGACTCGGCTGCCGCCCCGGCCCGCTCGACCACGATCGCCGACGACTGCTGACCGCGCCGGTCCCCGCCCGCCGCCTGCGCCGACTCCAGGGCCGAGACCAGCCGTTCGGCCAGCGAGGCGCCGCTCGTCTCGAGGAACGCCCGCTCCATCTCGGTCACCACGGCCTCGCCGGCCAGGATGTTTCCCTGCACCGCGTACCCGTCGCCGACGCGATGCCCCGCCCACGGGAGACACTCGGCGCCCGTGTGCGCGGCGGCGCGGCCGTCGGCGGTGACCACTCCCAGCTGCCGTGTCTCACGCGCGCCGTCGTCGGCCAATGCACGGTCGAGCGCGGAGGCCGGCTCGAGCCCCTGCTCGAGCAGGGCGAGCACCTTCGGCCCGTAGGCGGCGACCCCCGCCGCCTGCGTGGCGACCGCGCCCACGCCCGCCTTCGCCCACGGCACGACCGAGCCGACGGCGAAGTAGCGGGACTGGACTGCGCAGCCGACCTCCCCTGCCTCGACGTCGGCGGCGACGATCGAGAACGTCCCTTTCAGGCCGGAGCGCACCGGGCCACCCTAGCTACGCTCGGGGCATGGACGCGATCGTCGTCGACGGGCTGGAGAAGCGCTACAAGGGCGTGCAGGCGCTGGCCGGCATCTCCTTCTCCGTGCGCGAGGGCGAGGTGTTCGGCCTGCTCGGCCCGAACGGCGCGGGCAAGTCGACGACCGTCCGCATCCTCGCCACGCTGAGCCGGATGGACGCCGGGCGGGCGGAGGTCGCGGGCCACGACGTCCGCCGCCAGGCCGGCGCGGTCCGGCGCTCGATCGGCTACGTGCCGCAGGACTCGGGCGTCGACCAGAACGGCACCGGCCGCGAGAATCTCATGCTGCAGGGGCGGGTACAGGGCATGGGTGGACGGGAGCTTCGCGACCGCGTCTCGGACCTCCTCGAGTTCGTCGGGATCGCCGACGCCGCCGACCGGGTGGTGAAGACGTACTCGGGCGGCATGCGGCGCCGCCTCGACATCGCCCTCGGCCTCGTCCATCGCCCGAGGGTGCTGTTCCTGGACGAACCCACGACGGGGCTGGACCCCGAGGCCCGCGCAGGCATGTGGGACGAGGTCGGGCGGCTCGCCCGCCAGGAGCGGCTGACCATCCTGCTCACCACCCACTACCTCGAGGAGGCCGACGAGCTCGCCGACCGGCTCGCGATCGTCAGCCGCGGCCAGATCGTCGTCGAGGGCACGCCGCGTGAGCTGAAGGCGACGCTGCGCGGCGACGCCGTGCACCTCGAGCTGGTGGACGGCCGCATGGACGACGCCCGCCGGGTCCTCGAGCGGCTCGGCGCCACGCCCGAGAGCGGCAGCGAGGGACGGACACTCGTCTCCCGCGTCGAGAACGGGAACCGCGCCCTCCCCGGGATCCTCTCCGCACTCGAGCAGGAAGGGATCGGCGTCGAGTCGGTCGGCGTCTCGCGCCCCTCTCTCGACGATGTCTATCTTCACTACACCGGGCGTGACTTCGCCGCCGAGGACCGCGGGGAAGCATGACGGTGCTGCGCCACACCTGGTACATGGTCGTGCGCCAGGCGCGCAACCTGATGCGTGAGCCGATCTGGATCGTGCTCCTGCTCGTCCAGCCGATGGTCTGGCTCGTGCTGTACGGCCAGTTGTTCAAGAACGTCACGCACCTGGGCGGGTTCGGGACGACGTCCTATGTGACCTTTCTCGCCCCGGCGATCGTCGTGATGAACTCGTTCTTCGGGGCGACGTGGAGCGGCATGGGGATGATCTACGACCTCGACCACAAGTTCGTCGAGCGGGTGCTGGCGACACCGGCGAGCCGGTTCGCGATCGTCCTGTCGCAGATCGTCCGCTCTGCGCTGACCGCCGCGATCCAGGCGGTGATCATCCTGGTGGTCGCGCTCGCGCTCGGCGTCCGGGTGCACTCCGGGGCGGCCGGCTGGCTGATCGTCATCCTCGCGGCGATCCTGGTGAACAGCGCGTTCGCGGGCATCTCGCAGGGAATCGCGCTCCTCACACGGCGCGAGGCGACGATGATCGCACTCGCCAACTTCATCGGCCTTCCCCTGCTTTTCGTCTCGACGACGCTGCTCGCCCGCGGCCAGATGCCACACTGGATGCAGGTCGCCGCGCACGGCAACCCGATGGACTGGGGCGTCCGTGCCGCCCGCGAGGTGGTGCTCCCGGGAACGTCCTGGAGCACGGTCGGCCTCTACCTCGTGTTCCTGCTCGTCCTCTCGGCCGCGACCGCGTTGTGGGCGACCTGGTGCTTCCGCGCTTACGAGCGCACGCTGTAGGGAATACTCCGGGCACCCGAGCAAAGGAGGCACGGCATGTCGGACCAGACCCTCACGAACGCCGAGATCGAGACCGGTGGGCTCGCGCGCATGGAAGCAGAGGCCGACGCGGACGGCACCGACGGCGACGCGGACGGCACCGACGGCGACGGCACCGACGGGACGGACGGCGACGCCGGCGGATCCGACACGGACGGCACCGATTCCGACTCCGACGCAGAAGACGCGGCCTAGCGAGGCGCTCGCCCGCTGCGTCGAGCCGGTCGAAGCGGAGGAGTTCCTCTCCGACTACTGGGAGCAGCGGCCGCTCGCCGTGCCGCGCGCCGAGGAGGGTCGCTTCGACGATCTCCTGTCGGTCGCGGACGTCGAGCGGCTGGTCTCCTCCGGCGGGTTGCGGACGCCCGGCCTCCGCATGGTCAAGGAGGGCGGGACGATCTCGGAGAGGCAGTACGCGAGGGAGATCTCCTGGCGGCCGAAGCCGTTCACCGGCGTCGTCGACCCGGACCGCGTCGCGGAGGCGTTCGCCGACGGCTCGACAATCGTGCTCCAGGCGCTGCACCACACGTGGCCGCCGCTCGCGCGCTTCTGCCGTGCGCTCGAAGCAGAGCTCGGCAGCGGCGCCCAGGCGAACTCGTACTACACGCCCCGCCGTTCGCAGGGCTTCGCCGTCCACCACGACACGCACGACGTCTTCGTCCTCCAGGTCGCCGGCGAGAAGCACTGGCGCGTCTACGAGCCCCTGCTGGAGCTGCCGCTGAAGGCGCAGCGCTGGTCCTCGTCACTGGGGTCGCCGGGCCCGACCGTGCTCGAGCTGACGATGCGGGCAGGAGACACGCTCTATCTCCCTCGCGGCTGGTTGCACGACGCGCTGACCTCGGAGACCGATTCGCTGCACATCACGGTCGGCGTCAACGTCCACACCTGGATCGACGCGTTCCGGGCGGCGCTGGAAGAGTGCGGAGACGACGTCGAGTTCCGCCGTTCCGTGCCGACCGACGGCGAGCTCCCGGCCGAACTGCTCGAGCGCCTGACCGAGCGGCTCGACGCCGACGACGTTCGGCGTCGGGCGCGGGCGAAGTTCGTCGGGAGCCGACGGCCGATCCTCGACGGGCACCTCCAGGAGGTCCGCGAGCTCGACTCGGTCACGATTCACTCGCCGCTCGAGCGCCGGCCGACGGTGATCGCAGACCTCGAAGGGACAACGCTCTCGTTCGAGGGCAAGCACCTCGAGTTCCCCGCCCATGCGCGCGAGGAGCTGGAAGCGGTGGTCGAGTCGGAGTGGCCGTTCACAGCGGCTGAGCTTCCGGGTGAGCTCGACGACGAGGGCCGGCTCGTGCTCGTCAGGCGGCTGATTCGCGAAGGATTTCTACGGCGTAGTGCCGTGGACGCCTGAGCGTCTCGGCGCTGCACGTCAGGTAGGTCAGCTCACCCGGTTCGTAGACGACGCCGATGTCGAACATCCGTGGACCGGCGCGGAACCGGACGTGCGCGCCCTCGTGCTCCACCAGCTCGAGGTCGCCGATCCCCCTGAGCCCGGTCATCCGCCGGATCGCGATCTCCGCCGCCTGCTCGGAGAACGTGTGGACCGACCGACCGCGGTAATGGTCGACGTCGACCCGGCCGGCGAGGTACTCGTCGAGCAGCGACCAGGCGGCTCCCGGCTCGACGCGGCCGAAGTACAGGCCCTCCGGCAGGACGACGACGTTCCCGGCGAAGCGGTCGCCACCGAGGTGCGACGACTGCCAGACCCAGCCGTCCTCGGCCTGCTCCTCGAGCGCCCTGTACAACGGCCGGCCGTAGCGAGCGCAGCATCGATCGTGCTTTCCGTGGGTGCAGACGATCAGCAGCGGATGGTCGAGCAGCTCGCCCCCGGGGGTGGTCAGGTCGAGGCAGACCAACTCGTCGTACGCCTCGATCTCGGCGTGGTAGAGCGACGCCCCGGAGGGCGCCGAGCTGCCCCAGAACACCGCGAGGCTCGGATGGTCCCGCCGGTGCGGGCGGCGAAGGAAGAGGAGCTTCGTGTTCCGGCGTGCGTCGCGCTGCTCGAGCAGCTGCGCCTTCACCTCGTTCGAGAGGCCGCTCGCGGCGAGGGCGTCGTGACCCCAGAGGCCACGGTACTCGACCAAAATCCAGTGGTCGACTCGGCTGGCCGTGGCGGCCAGCGACTCCGCGTTCTCGAGCGAGACCTCGGCGCAGAACGGCGCACTACGCTCCGGCATC
This sequence comes from uncultured Actinomycetes bacterium, assembly GCA_963775695.1. Lineage (GTDB taxonomy): Bacteria > Actinomycetota > Thermoleophilia > Gaiellales > Gaiellaceae > DATBLE01. The sequence goes on from CAVZJU010000011.1 coordinate 38,848, forward strand.
AGGCTCCTGCTGGGGCGCGACAACACAGATCACCTGGCCTGTTCCGACCGGCTCTCCCGCCCGCACGGACAGCTCCGAGACGATCCCGTCCCGCAGCGCGTGGACCTCGTTCTCCATCTTCATCGCCTCGACGACGCAGATCACCTGGCCAGCGACCACCTCGTCGCCCTCGCTCACCTCGACGGAGAGCACCGTGCCCTGCATCGGGCTGACGATCGCATCGCGCCTGCCGGCGCCCCCCGCCCGGGCAGCGGTGCGCTCTCTCCGACGCTCGGCGAGGACGGCCCACGGCGGCTCCGGCACGAGCACCTTGACGTCGAACCGGCGGCCGTCCAGCTCGACTGCGGTCGCCTGCTCCCGAAGCCTGCCGTCCGGTCTGGTCGGTAGGATTGTTGTCGTATGAGACAACCGCTCCGCCTGCTCGCTCTCACGCTGTGCCAATTGGGCCAGCTGCTCCGACTCCACCACGCCGCGGCAGGTGCCGGCGCCGACGAAGCATGGGTGGCGGAGCAGCGCCCGGTGGAAGCCGAGCAGCGTCGTCACGCCGCCGATGCGGTACTCGGCCAGCGCCCGCAGCATCCGCCGCCGTGCGTGCTCCCGGTCGACGCCGTGGACGACGAGCTTGGCAATCATCGGATCGTAGAGCGGCGAGACCTCGGAGCCGTCCTCCACACCGGAGTCGACCCGTACGCCCGGCCCACCCGGCTCTCGGTAGCCCGTGATCCGCCCGGGGGTCGGCCGGAAGCCGGCGGACGGATTCTCCGCGTTGATCCGGCACTCGAACGCGTGCCCGACGAGGTGGACGTCCTCCTGGCGGAGCGATAGCGGCTCTCCGGCCGCGATCAGCACCTGCTCCCGGACGAGGTCGAGACCGGTGACCAGTTCGGTGACGGTGTGTTCGACCTGGATGCGCGTGTTCATCTCCATGAAGTAGTAGGCGCCGTCCCGATCGAGCAAACCCTCGACCGTTCCCGCGGAGCGGTACCCGACTGCGCGGGCCGCCTCCACGGCGATCGCGCCGATCCGCCCGCGGAGGTCGGGGTCGACCGCAGGCGACGGCGTTTCCTCGACCAGCTTCTGGTGACGGCGCTGGATCGTGCAGTCGCGCTCGCCCAGGTGGATGACGTTGCCGTGGGCATCGGCCAGGAGCTGCACCTCGACGTGCCGAGGATCCTCGAGGTAGCGCTCGACGTAGACGGCCGGATTCGAGAAGTAGGCCTCGCCTTCTCGGCGCGCGGTCTCGAGTGCGCGTCCGACGTCGTCGTCCTCGCGCACGACGCGGAAGCCCTTCCCCCCGCCGCCCGCGGACGCCTTGATCGCGAGCGGCCAGCCGAGTTCGGCCCCTAGCCGGACGACTTCGGCCGCCGTTTCGATCGGTTCGGTCGTTCCCGGGATGATCGGCACGCCCGCCGCCTTCATCCGCTCGCGTGCCTCGGTCTTCGACCCCATCGCCTCGATCGCCTCCGGGGGCGGGCCGATCCAGGTCAGCCCGGCCTCGTCGACCGCGCGGGCGAAGGTGGCGTTCTCGGCGAGGAACCCGTAGCCGGGGTGGATCGCCTCTGCTCCGGCCCGCAGGGCGCTCTCGACGATCTTCTCCTGGTTGAGGTAGCTCTCGGCCGGGGCGCCGGCACCGAGCAGCCAGGCCTCGTCGGCGACGCGGACGTGCAAAGCCGTTCGGTCGGCCTCCGAGTAGACCGCCACGGACGCGATCTCGAGCTCGCGCAGCGTCCGGAAGATGCGGATGGCGATCTCGCCGCGGTTGGCAACGAGGACTTTCGAGAAGGCGCTCACCGGGAACGTATTCTCCACGGAATGATCGGCCTGGCCGACCAGCTCACGCTTGCGCGGATCGTCGCGACGCCGTTCGTCGTCATCCTCTTCGTCTGGGACTTCCCGGGACACGCGTACTGGGCGACCGCGCTGTTCATCGCCGCAATGGCCACCGATCAGATCGACGGCTGGCTGGCGCGGCGGCAGAGGCGAACGACGCCGCTCGGCTCGCTGCTCGACCCCGTCGCCGACAAGGTGTTGGTGCTGGCGACGATGATCGTCCTCGTCGGCGAGGGCGCATTTCCCGGGTGGATGGTGGCGGCCATCGTCGCGCGCGAGCTGCTCGTCTCGGGTCTGCGGCTCGCCGCGGTGGAACGCGGGGTCGTCCTGCAGGCGCGGGACCTGGGCAAGCTGAAGACGTGGTCACAGGCGGTGGCCGCCGCGCTCGGCGGCTTCGCCGTCGCTGGCGCGTGGAGCACGTCGGTCGCCTGGTGGGGGCTGCTGGTCGCGGTCGTCCTGACCTGGGTCTCCGGGCTCGACTACGCCCGCGACGCGCCGGCGCTCCTGCGCGGACGCGCTCTCGCCTGATCCGACGGCTCGTACTCCTCCGCTTCCACCTCGACCGCCTCGCTGATCCCGGCTTCCCACCACCGGCTCGGACGCTCGCGCGTGCCGTTCTGGGCGGCAAGGGCGTACAACAGCGCGTGGCGCTCCGCCGGCGACGGCTCGGGGGTGATCTCGAAGGCCACGGTCGGTTCAGCCTAAAGGAGCACGGGAAGACGGACGAAACACAGGGGGATGATTCGCCGCGCCCTTGCCTGTGCTGCTCTCGCGCTCGTCCTCGCCGCCCCGGCGTCCGCAGCAACCTCGTGGGCGCAGCCCCAGATCAAGGTCGTCACCGCCCGCGGCCTGATGGGCGGAAAGGCGGCGGGCTTCCGGCCGGACGACGCACTGACGGCCGGTGAGCTCGGCGACCTCGTCGCCGGGCTGGCCGGAAGGCAGCAGGCTCCGGTCACCAACCCGACGGTGCCGGTCACGGTCGCCCAGCTCGACGCCCAGCTCGTCCGAGGGCTCGGCCTGCTGCCCGTCGCCCGCCAGTTCACTGCGTCGATCCGGGCGGCGGGCCTGGTGCCTACGCGCGCGTTCGGCACCGAGACGGTGGCGCGGCTGCTCGGGCTGCGCGTCAACCATCCCGCCGCCCAGGACTACCTCGAGCTCGGCCCCGAAAGCGTTGCGACCAGGGCCGAGGCCGCGTACTCGGCCGCGCGCATCCTCGGGCTGCACACCGGCGACCTCGATGCGGTCGCGACTCTGGCGACGACCTTCAGGCCCGCGCCGCTCGCCGGGCTCCAGCGCTCGGTGCTCCAGACCGCGGTCTCGTTCGTCGGCTATCCGTACGTGTGGGGCGGGACGAGCGAGCTGCCGCAGGACCCATTCGGCACCGGCACAGAGGTACCGGGCGGCTTCGACTGTTCGGGGTTCGCCTGGCGCGTGTACAAGCTCCAGGCCTACGCCGGGGCAGCAACGCTGCCCGGCGCCCTCCGCGGCCGGACGACCTACGCGATGGCGGGCGAGGTGCCCCCCGCCAAGCGGATCCCGCTGGCGAAGGTCCAGCCGGGCGACCTCCTGTTCTTCGGAGCGGCCGGGCCGAGGTCGAAGCCTGCCCAGATCAACCACATGGGCATCTACCTCGGCGGCGGCTGGTTCATCCAGTCTTCCGACCAGGGCGTGGCACTGGCGCCGCTGACGTCGGGCTGGTACGGCCAGCGCTTCGCGTGGGCCCGGCGCCCGATCGCCGAAGCCGGCTTCGCCTAGCCAGCACCGCCGCCGCGACCGACCCTGGCGGGCGCGGCCAACCGCGCTCTCTGAGGTGCGGGTCGTTGGGGAGGGGGCCCACGGGGGGAACCGGCCGTTCCCCCCGTGAAGCGAGCAGAGCGAGCGTCAGAGCGGAATGTTCCCGTGCTTGCGCGGCGGGCGCCGCTCGCGCTTGGTCAACGTCGTCTCCAGCGCATCGATCAGGACCGGTCGCGTCCGCCGGGGCTCGATCACGTCGTCGACGTAGCCGCGCTCGGCGGCGGTGTACGGGTTCGCGAACCGCGCCTTGTAGTCGGCGATCAGCTCCGCCCGGCGCGCTGCCATCTCCGCGTCGCCGTCGCCGGCGAGCTCTTTCCGGAACACGATGTTGACCGCCCCCTCCGGGCCCATCACCGCCACCTCGGCGGTCGGCCAGGCGAAGTTGAAGTCCGCGCGGATGTGCTTGGATGCCATGACGTCGTACGCGCCGCCGTACGCCTTGCGGGTGATCACTGTCAGCTTGGGCACGGTCGCCTCCGCGTAGGCGTAGAGCAGCTTCGCGCCGTGGCGGATGATCCCGCCCCACTCCTGCGCCGTCCCCGGCAGGAACCCGGGCACGTCGACGAAGGTGACGAGCGGCACGTTGAACGCGTCGCACGTGCGCACGAATCGCGCCGCCTTGACCGACGCGTCGATGTCCAACACGCCGGCGAGCGACCGGGGCTGGTTCCCGACCACGCCGATTGGGTGGCCGCCCAGGCGGGCGAACCCGCAGACGATGTTCTCGGCCCAGCGCTCGTGCACCTCGAGGAACTCGCCGTCGTCGACGACATGGCGGATCGCCTCCTTCATGTCGTACGGCTTCGTCGGCTCGTCCGGGATCATCGTGTCCAGCTCCGGCGCCTCGCGGCCGACCGGATCCGAGGGCTCTGCGAACAGCGGCTGCTCCAGGTTGTTCTGCGGCAGGAACGAGAGCAGGTAACGCGCGTCCTCGAGACACGCCTCCTCGTCGGGTGACGTGAACGACGCCACTCCCGACTTGGTCGCGTGGGCGGCCGCGCCGCCCAGGTCCTCGAAGGTCACCTCCTCGCCGGTGACGGTCTTCACCACGTCGGGCCCGGTGATGAACATGTACGACGAGCCCTCCACCATGAAGACGAAGTCGGTGATCGCGGGCGAGTAGACCGCCCCGCCCGCGCACGGGCCCATCACCAGTGAGATCTGCGGCACCACCCCGGACGCCTGGACGTTCCGCCAGAAGATCTCCGCGTACCCGGCCAGCGAGACGACGCCCTCCTGGATCCGCGCACCGCCGGAATCGTTGATCCCGATCACCGGGCAGCCCAGCTTCACAGCCAGGTCCATCACCTTGCAGATCTTCTCGGCGAAGACCTCGCTGAGGGATCCGCCGAAGATGGTGAAGTCCTGCGAGAAGACAAAGACCTTACGGCCGAAGATCGTCCCGTACCCGGTCACGACCGCATCGCCCCACGGCCGCTTCTCGCGCATCCCGAACTCGACCTCGCGGTGGCGGACGTAGCGATCGAGCTCGACGAAGGAGCCCGGGTCGAGCAGCTTGACCACCCGCTCGCGGGCGAGCAGCCGGCCGCTTTCCCGCCGGCTCGCCACGGCCTTCGGGCTGCCCTGATGGAGCGCCTCGTCGCGGAGGGCCTGCATCCGCGCAAGCTTGTCGGCGGTGCTCTCGTCCACGGCGGAGAGCCTAACGCCGACCGCTGCTAGGTTCGCTCGATGCGGCAGCGGCTCCCCCCGGCGCTCCAGGAGCGCGACTTCCGGTTCCTCTGGTCGGCGATCTTCTCGATGCGCTTCGCCGAGAACATGATCGCGGTCGCGGTCGGCTGGCAGGTCTTCGCGATCCACAAGGACCCGCTCGACCTCGGGCTGATCGGCCTCGCGGAGTTCGTGCCGTTGCTGGTGCTCGCACTCCCGGCGGGCCATCTGGCCGACCGGCTGCCGCGCCGGCTCGTCGCCGCGCTGGCGCTGGCCATGATGGTCGGTGTCGCGGCCGCGCTGCTGGCGGTCACCGTCGCGGACGCGCAGGTTGTCTGGCCGTACTTCTTCCTGGCTGCGCTGACCGGCGCCGCGAGCGCGATCGGCTGGCCGGCGTACCAGGCACTGACGCCCGAGGTCGTCCCGCCCGATCTGGTGCCTGGGGCAGTCGCGCTCCGTTCGGTCGCCGGTCAGATCGCGGTGATCGCCGGTCCGGCGGTCGGCGGCCTCCTCTTCGCGTGGCGGCCGGAAGCGGTCTACGCAGCAGCCGCCCTGCTCTTCGCGGTCGCCGGAATCTCGATGGCCGCCCTGCGCATCCGGTCGCGCCAGGAGGATGCTCCGGTGGGGTTCGCCGGCCTGGTCGGAGGGGTCCGGTTCGTCTGGCGCACGCGGATGCTGCTCGGAGCGATCACGCTCGACCTGTTCGCGGTGCTGGTGGGCGGCGGGGTGGCGCTGCTGCCGATCTACGCACGCGAGATCCTGCACGTCGGGCCGGTGGGCCTCGGCGTGCTGCGCGCGGCACCCGCAGTCGGCGCGCTCGGCGCCGCCGTCATCCTCGCTCGGCGGCCGCTGCACCGCGCCGCCGGCCCGACGTTGATCGCAGTCGTCGTCCTCTTCGGCGCGGCCAACGTCGTCTGGGGATTGTCGAAATGGCTGCCGCTCACGCTGGCGGCGCTCGCCGTCGCCGGCTTCGTCGACATGATCAGCGTCAACATCCGGTCGACCACGGTCGCGCTGGTCACCCCGAACGAGCTGCGCGGCCGGGTCGGAGCGGTCGAGATGGTCTTCATCTCGGCCTCCAACGAGCTGGGCGCCTTCGAGTCGGGAGCGGTCGCAGCGTTGATCGGAACGGTGGCGACGGTCGTCGCCGGCGGCGTCGCCACGATCGGGATCGCGCTCGCGTCGATCAAGGTATTCCCAGAGTTGGCGCGGATGCGGAAGCTCGAGGACCTGCGGCCCGAGCCCGCGGGTAGTCTCGCTGCATGAGCGTCGACCGCTCCACCGTCTGGCCGTTCGTTGGTGGCGAGCCCGGCGCGTTCTACTACTCGCGCGACGCGCATCCCACCGGCGTGGCGGCCGAGCAGGCGCTGGCGGCGCTCGAAGGCGCGCCCGACGGGCAGGCGCTGCTGTTCTCGTCCGGCTCGGCGGCAGCGACGGCGCTGATGCTCGCGCTGCTCGAGCCGGGTCGGACGATCGCTCTCGCCGAGGGCGCGTACTTCGGCACCGGCGCGATCATGGACGACCTCTCGCGCTGGGGGCTCCGTCACGTCGAATTCGACCAGACCGGCCCGCCACCCGACGGCGTCGATCTGATCTGGCTGGAGGCACCGTCGAATCCGTTCCTGACGATGCCCGACCTCGTCGCGGCCGCCGCCCACCCGGCTCGGGTGGTCGTCGACTCGACCGCGGCGACGCCGGTCTACCTCCGGCCGCTCGAGCACGGAGCCGACTTCGTGCTGCACTCGGCGACGAAGTACCTGTCCGGCCACTCGGACGCGCTCGCCGGCGCGATCGTCTCGCGCGACGCCGCCGACCATCGGCGGCTCTGGCAGTTCCGCCAGCGGACCGGCCCCACCTGCGCCGCGGACGTCGCCGCCATGGTCTCGCGCGGGATCAAGACGCTGCGGGTCCGGATCGAGCGGCAGACCGAGACCGCGCGGGCTCTGGTGGAGCGGCTGCGCGCACACCCGAAAGTGGTGAACGTCCGCTACCCCGGATTCGGCGGACTGCTCTCGTTCGACGTCGAAGGCGACCCGCTGCCGGTCGAAGGCGCGTTGCGGCTGATCAAGAATGCGACCTCGCTCGGCGGCGTCGAGTCGTCGATGGAGTCGCGTCGCCGCTGGGAAGGGGACCGCGTCCCGGACGGGCTGCTGCGCCTCTCGGTCGGCCTCGAGGACGCGGACGATCTCTGGGCCGACCTCGAACAGGCGCTCTCCGCCGCCGGATAGGAACAGCGGGGAAAAGACTTCAGCCTGTCCCCTGCCTTCGATCAGAGGCGGCAGGCCGTACCATGGTGCAGAGACGCCGGAGTAGCTCAGCTGGTAGAGCAGCTGATTTGTAATCAGCAGGCCGTGGGTTCGAGTCCCTCCTCCGGCTTCGGGCGTATGGCCGGGCGGCCGAAGAGCAGAACAGGCGCCGCTAGTGGAGGACTTCTCGCGCGCGCTGGTGCTGGAGGATCTTTCGCTTGACGCGCTGAAGGGCGTTGTCGATCGCCTTCGTGTCGCAGTCCAGCACCTCGGCCATGTCCTCATAGGACGAGCCCTCGAGGTACATGCGGAGTGCGTCCGCCTCCAGCGGGGAGAGTCCGGTGCCGAGGCAGAAGACGAGCGACTTCAGCTCGTCCGTCGAGATCACCGCCACGGACGGGTCGTTCACGTGCGAGCCCGGGAGTGCGTCGCCGAGCGTCACGTCCGAGTCGGGATCCTGTCCCGCCGGCGTCTGCGAGAACGACACGTACGTGTTCAGCGGCGAGTGCTTGTAGCGCGTGGCGGTCTTGATCGCCGTGATGATCTGCCGCGTCACGCACAACTCGGCGAAGGAGCGGAACGACGTCTCCTTGTCGGCGCGGAAGTCGCGCATCGCCTTGCACAGGCCGATAAGACCTTCCTGCACCAGGTCCTCCGGCTCGCCGCCGGCGATGAAGTACGAGCTCGCCTTCATCCGGACGAAGCCGGTGTACCGCTGGATCAGGGTTTCCCGGGCGCGCTCGTCGCCGTTGTGGACGCGCATAACCAGCTGCAAATCCTCTAGCTCACGTTGAGACTTCTGCTGTGTGCGGACTGCAGTTGCGGCACGTGCGGGCATTGGAGTCTCCTGGGATCTGGGGCAGAAGGGGCGAAGGCATGTAAGTCTCACCCTCAGGTTGAGGCGGAAGATAGCACCCTCTTGCAGAAGTTACAAGAGGTTTTGCATTTTTTCCGCTCGCTAAGTTTCTTGTCCTCTGCGCAGCTTCTCCAGCTTGGCCCGAGTCTCCTCGTCGAGCCGCTCCGAGAGGCGCAGCGGCACCCGCTCCTGATGTTCGGTCGACCCGAGGTCGCGCACGAACGTCTTCGACGAGAGCTTGCGCACCTCGACTCCCGACGTGCCCCGCACGGCGATGTCAGAGGAGACGAGGCAGACCTGCTCGCGGCCGCGATGCTCCGCCGCCAGCCGCTCCAGCAACGTGTCCGCGTGCGGGGCGTACCGCACCGACAGCGGCCCGCGCTCGAGGTCCTGCCCGTGTCCGTCGAAGACGACGACGCCGCGTGCGCCGGCCTGGGCGACGAAGCTCGCCAGCCGGTCGACGAGCTCCCGCACGTCGGTGTAGCCGCCGGCGTGGAGCAGGTTGTAGCCGTCGAAGAGGTACAGCGTGGGCTCAGGCACCGCCGCGCTGCCTCCTGGCCTCGTAGAGCAGCACCGCGGCAGCGACCGAGACATTGAGCGACTCGACCTGACCGGACAGGGGAATCGACACGCTGGCGTCGCAGGCGCGCCGAACGAGCGGCCGGATCCCCTTCCCCTCCGCGCCGAACACAAGGGTCAGACCCCCGGACAGGCCCGCATCGGCCATGGGAGTTCCGGCAGCGTCGGCGGCGTAGATCCAGAGCCGGGGCCCTTTCACCTCGTTCAGGTAGCGCGCCAGGTTGGGCACGACTGCGACCGGCAGGTGCTCGACCGCTCCGGCGGACGAGCGCGCGACCGCGGGCGTGACCCGTGCGGAGTTGTGCGCCGGCAGGATCACGCCGGTCGCACCCGCCCCCTCGGCCGAGCGGATCACCGCGCCGAGGTTCCGCGGGTCGGTCACCTGATCCAGCGCGACGAGCAAGGGCTCGCCGGCGGCCAGCTCGTGGGCGTCGGCGTAGCGGAAAGGCTCGACGCGCGCGACCACGCCCTGGTGGTCACGGGTGCCCGCGAGCTCGGTCAGCGCCCGCTCGAGCACGATCTTCGGCTTTCGCTCCCACTCGTCGCGGGCAGCCCGCTCGGTCGCGAGCAGCTCGAGCACTTCCCGGCGCCCGCGCAGCGCCTCGCGAACCGCCCGCCGCCCATAGACGAGCTCAGCGACGGTCGTCACGGCCGAGGCCAGATCGCCGTGCCGCCGGTATGGTCGGTCACTGCCCAGTCCGCAGCCTCGATCTCGTCCCGCGCGGCGTCGGCGCTTCCCCAGTCCTTCGCCGACCGTGCGTTCTCCCGTCGCAGGCGCAGCTGCTCGAGCTCGGCGGGCACCTCGAACGTCGTGCCGATGCCGAAGAGGTCGAGGCCGAGCGCGAGCTCCTCGCGCGCGCCGGTCGAGGCCCAGCCGTGCAGCAGGGCCAGCACGGCAGGTGTGTTGAAGTCGTCCTCGAGGGCGTACTCGAGGGCGCCCCAGTCACCGGCAGCCCGTGCCGGCATCGCCAGCGCCTCGCGGAACCCGGCGAGTTGCGTGCGGGCGCTCTCGAGTGCCGCGTAGGTGAAGTCGACCGGCTTCCGCCAGTGCCCGCTCAGGTGGTAGAGCAGCAGCACGTCGCTCCCCCACGTATCGAGCACGTTCCGCAGCGTGACCACGTTTCCGAGCGACTTCGACATCTTCTCGTCGCCGAGCTCGAGCATCCCGTTGTGCAGCCAGACGCGGGCGAACGGGTATCCGCGAGAGCGCGACTGGGCGAGCTCGTTCTCGTGGTGCGGGAAGCGGAGGTCGAGCCCGCCGCCGTGGATCTCGAACTCGGGGCCGAGGTGCTTCTCGGCCATCGCCGAGCATTCGATGTGCCAGCCCGGCCGGCCGGGCCCCCACGGCGAGTCCCAGGCCGCGTCCTCATGCGGCTTCTGTGACTTCCAAAGCGCGAAGTCGCGCGGATCCTCCTTCGCCGGATTCGGCTCCTGGGCGACCATGTCGTCGAGTTGCGCGCCGGACAGCTGCCCGTAGTCGGGGCAGCGCGCGACCCGGAAGTACACGTCCCCCTGAGACTCGTAGGCCAGCCCGCCGTCGATCAATGCCCGGATGAACGCCTGGATTTCCGGGATCGTCTCGCTCGCACGCGGCTCGACGTCCGGCCGGCCGAGCCCGAGGTCGTCGGTGTCCTGAAAGAACCAGCCGGTCGCCTCCTCGGCCAGCTCGCGACTGCCCTTGCCGAGCTTCGCCGCCTCCTCGTAGATGTGGTCGTCCACGTCCGTGATGTTGTGGACGAGCGTGACCTGATACCCGCGCGAGCGGAGCCACCGGCGCAGCCACATGGCGAGCACGAACGGCCGCGAGTTCCCCACGTGAATGCGCTGATAGACGGTCGAGCCGCAGACGTACATGCGGACCGGGCCTGGGGGATCCGGGAGCTCTTCGAGCCTACGGCTGAGCGTGCTGTAGAGCCTGATCGACACGGCGCAGTGCTTCCTCCTTCGGCAGAGCAGCCAGTATCGCGGACAGCTCGGGACCGGTGGGACGGCCCGTGAGGGCCAACCGCAGCTCCTTGAGGTTGCCGCCGGCCGCCCGGAGCTCGCGCACCAGGTCACGCGGCGGCAACGATGCGAGCTCGCGGAAGCGGGCGAGGGTCTCGACGTCGTTCGCCGCGTACAGAAGCGGCTCAGCGACCTGCTCGGCATAGGCACGGGCCTCGACGAGGTCGCGCGCGCCGCGCATCACCGGCACGTACTGGGGATCCGCGCCGGCCCGGCGGGCCAGGTCCTCGCCGGGGAGAGCCTCGATCGCCTCGATCGCCAGCCTGCGGATCCGGGGCAGGTCGAGGCGGACGTCGTGCCTGGGCAGGCCGAGCTCCTCGAGGTACGCCCGCACCGCTTCGGCGGGGATGCCCGCATCGCGCAGCGAGGCGACGGTCGCGCCCTCTGCGCGTTTCGAGAGCTTCTTCCCGTCGTCGCCGAGGATCAGCCCGTGGTGGAGGTACTCCGGCGCGGGCGTCCCGAGAGCCTCGTGCAGGCGCCGGTGGATGGCCTCGTTCGGCCGGTGGTCGTTGCCACGGATCACGTGGGTGATGCTGAAGTCGCCGTCGTCGACCACGCTGGCGAGCTGGTAGGTGGCGGAGCCGTCGTCGCGGACGAGCGTGATGCCGTCGAACCGCGTCACGCCGAGCTGCTCCGCCGCTGCACGGTATCGCTCGCCACGCTCCGACTGGCGCACCGGCCCCTCGTCCCACTCCACGCCCAGCCACTCCAGGTCGTGGAGAATCGCCTCCTCGCCGCCCGGCACGTTCCGGGTCGCGTCGGTGTCGTCGATCCGCAGCAGCAGCCAGTCGCCGAAGCGGCGGTTGGCGACCGCCGACAGCGCGTTCCCGACGTGCAGCGTGCCGGTCGGGCTCGGCGCGAAGCGAACGCGTCTCATCCGCGCATCTTGCGTTACGGCGAGACTCGACGTCGCCCGACGAGCCGCTACCGTTCGCAAGGCCGTGCAGTCCCGAGGGGGTCATTTCTGATGTCGTCGCTGCTCGTCACGAAGGCGGCACCGAGACGGCGCGTGTGGCCGTGGGCGCTGGCCGCTCTCGGCGCGGTCTGCATCGGAGCGCTCGCCTTCGCCTTCTTCGCCTGGCCGAGCGGCGGGTTTCGCGTCGATGCAAACGGCCTGCCGCAGGTGCAGCAGCCGCGCTTCTCGGGCGATCTCGTCGCGCTCTCACTTCACGACGCGGCCGGCAGGACGATCCCGGTGGAGCTGCGGCCGGACGGCACGCTCCGCCCCGGCCGTCCGGTCCCGGCCGGAACGCGACTCGAGGCCGAGGCGGTCTTCCGCCGTCCCGGCTGGGTCGGCTGGATCGCCGGCCGTACGCAGCGGACGCGGCTGGAGCTGACGGCGCCGACAGCCCGGCTGGCCTCTCGCTGGCTGCGCGTCGAGCGGGGAGCGCCGGTGCGGGTCGGCTTCGACCGCCCCGTCCGCGAGGTTCGGGTGACCGGCGTCCGCCCGCGGAAGACGATCCACCTGACGCGACCCGCGCGGAGCGTCGCTCTCGGTCGGTTCGGAGACGCGGGCTCGCTCGGGGTCTCTGCCGTCGCCCTCGACTGGGAGCGCCTGCCGCCGCCGACCGCGGTGACCTGGTTCCCGCCCGGCCGCACCGCGATGGTTCTCCCGTCACCGGACGCCGGGAAAGCACTCGGCACGAACGCGCCCTTGCGCCTGCGCTTTTCGGATCCCGTCGCGCAGGTGCTCGGACGCAGGCTGCCGGCGCTCGAGCCGGCCACCCCGGGCCGCTGGCGGCGAACCGACACGCACACGCTCGAGTTTCGGCCCGGAGGCTACGGCTTCGGCCTCGACTCGCACCTGAAGCTGAAGCTGCCCGTGCCGGTCGCGGTGGGCGCCGTCGGCCGGCCGACCCGGACGATCGCCTGGACGACGCCGCAGGCCTCGGAGCTCCGGCTGGAGGAGCTGCTCGCTCTCTTGCGCTACTTGCCCCTCCAATGGCGGGCGGACGTGGCCGACGCGCCGCGGACGACGGCCGGCCAGCTGGCCGCCGCCGTCGATCCGCCGCAGGGCAAGTTCTCCTGGCGCTTTCCGAACGTCCCGCCCGAACTCGCCCGTCTCTGGCAGCCGGGCACGTACAACGTGATCGTCCGCGGCGCGATCATGGCGTTCCAGAACGAGCACGGATTGACCGTCGACGGGTTCGCCGGCCGGGACGTCTGGCGTGCGCTGATCGCCGACGTGATCGCGGGCAAGCCGCGGGACGGCGGCTACAGCTACGTCTACGTCCATTCCGCCGTCCCCCAGTCGCTGAACCTCTGGCACGACGGAGAGCTGATCCTCACCTCGCCGGGGAACACCGGCGTTCCGGCCGCCCCGACCCAGCTCGGCACCTTCCCGGTCTTCGAGCACATCCCGGTTGGCACGATGAGCGGCACGAATCCGGACGGGTCGCACTACCACGATCCGGGCATCCGCTGGATCAGCTACTTCAACGGCGGCGAGGGCATCCACGCGTTCAACCGCGCCTCCTTCGGCACGCCGCAGAGCCTCGGCTGCGTCGAGCTCCCGCTCGAGGCCGCCGCGAAGGTGTGGCCGTACACGCCGATCGGCACGCTCGTCACGGTCGAGCGCTGAGCGCCAGTGCAATCGCACCGAGCACGCCGGACAGCCGGCCGAGCTCTGGCGGAACGATTTCGGTCGCCGTATAGCCGGCGAGCAGCGCGTCGACCTCGGCGCGGACGAGCTCGAGCAGGCCCGGCACGTCCATCACGCCGCCGCCGAGCACGATCCGCTCCGGGGAGAGCACCGCGACGACGTTGACCAGCCCGAGCGCGACGTAGCGCGCCTCCAGCAGCCAGGCCGGATCCCCGGCGCCCAGCTCGCGCGGCGGCCGTCCCGACCTGGCCTCGATCGCCGGGCCGGACGCGAGCCCCTCCCAGCAGTCGCCGTGGAACGGGCACGCGCCGGGGAACGGGTCGGCGTCGAGGTCGTGCGGGATGCGCATGTGGCCGAACTCCGGATGGAGCAGCCCGTGCACGATGCTCCCGCCGGCGATCGCGCCGCCGCCGATGCCCGTGCCGACGGTGACGTAGCAAAACGTGTCGAGCCCGCGGGCCGCACCCCAGCGGTGCTCGCCCAGGGCGGCGGCGTTCACATCGGTGTCGAAGGCGACGGGCACTCCCAGCTTGCCGCCGACGACGCCGGCCACATCCGTGTCCGCCCAGCCCGGCTTCGGCGTGGTCGTGATCGAGCCCCAGGCCGGCGACCCCGGCCGGAGGTCGACGGGGCCGAAGGAACCGATCCCGACCGCCCGGACAGGGCCCTCGCGCTCGAAGAAGGCGATCGCCCGGCCGATCGTCTCGACCGGCGTCGTCGTCGGGACCGTCTCGGTCGCCGCGAGCTCGCCGGGGCCGGTTCCGACCGCGCACAGCCACTTCGTGCCGCCGGCCTCGATCCCGCCGACCACGGTCACGCCGTCGACCTGGCGACACCTTCCCGGGGTCGATGCCCCAGCTTCCAGGTCGCGGCCGCCAGCAGGCCGAAGACGAGGGTCGGGAAGACGGTGAGGAAGCGGTAGATCAGCGTGGCCGCGACGGCCTCGTCGTTGCTGGCCCCGAATGCGACCAGCACGCCGGTCAGGCCGAGCTCGACGAAGCCGACGCCGCCCGGTGTGATCGGTATCGACCCCAGCACGCGCGCGATCGCCCAGGCGGCGAATGCCTCGACGATCGTGATCTCCACCCGCGGCGTGCCGACGGCCCGGACCGAGAAGAGGAGCACGATGAACACGGTCAGGTGGCCGGCGAGAGTGGCGAACGTGAGGAACACCCACCGGTCGCGAATCAGGCCGATCGTCTCCTCGCGGAAACGGACGAACGACTCGCCCCTCCACTTCACCGGCGTCTTGCCGATCAGCCCCTTCGCCCAGCTGATCGTCCTGGCGGCACGGTCGCCGACCCGCCGGGCCACTCGCGCGCTCGAGAGGCCAATCGCAAAGCCGACCACGATCGCGATGAAGACGGCGAGCGCGATCACCGCGACCAGCTCGAGCGTCCGGTTGCTGCCGCCCTCGGCGGCCACACC
Source organism: uncultured Actinomycetes bacterium (assembly GCA_963775695.1). Classification (GTDB taxonomy): domain Bacteria; phylum Actinomycetota; class Thermoleophilia; order Gaiellales; family Gaiellaceae; genus DATBLE01. The sequence goes on from CAVZJU010000011.1 coordinate 53,855, forward strand.
GGCGAGCGCAATGATCGGGATGCCGAGGATGACGAGCTGGTTCCAGACGCTGGTCACGACGACAGCCAGCCCCACCGGCCGGCCGCTGAAGCCCCACGCCCTCAGCATCGCGAACGAGGTGGCCATCCCGACGGCGGCGCCGCCGGGCGCGACCGTCGACATGGCAGTCGAGGCGAGCGTCACCCGCGTCGCGTGCAGGTACGGGAGGCCGGGCAGAGCCGCCATCCAGGGCGGTCCGTAGGTGGCCGTGTTGGCGAGAACCGCGACCAGGAGTGCGACGATCCACTCCCACGAGAGGCCCTTGACGACGCCCCAGACGTCCCCGTAGTTCGCGATCTTCGGCAGCGCGAACGCGAACACGCCCGTGATCACCGCAACCGAGACGACGATCGCGATGATCCGTCCCTTGCCGCTCTTCTTCTTGCGTCTGGCCCCTTCGATCTCCGACTGGACGATCTCGTCCTCGGGGTGCTCCGACAGGCCCGCCTGGATCTCCGTCGACGGCATTGGACTGAGTATCCGTGCTCGCCCGGCGGCCCGTCGACCGATTCGTTCAGTCGGCGACGCGGGGCGCCGGGACGTCGGCGGGCGCCGGGCTCTCCTCGCTGCGCCGCCGCACGCGAGGGTGCTCGAGCCCGAGCCGCCGCGCGACGTTCCGGTAGGCGGCGCCGCCGAATGCCCCGAGCAGAGGAGCGGGATCGTCCCAGGCGCCCAGCGCGTACGCATCCGCGTGCCGCAGCGAGCGAATCCATTCCCACGCCGCAGCGCCGCGAGTCGGGGCCTCACGCAGCAGTGTCTTGAGATCCAGCAACTCGTTGATCCAGTGGACGTCCCAGCGTTGCTCCCCAGGCGGGCACCGCCCCTTGGACGAGGTAGACGTAACTGAGATAAGGCAGGTCGAGCCCGGCGGCGACGGCGAGCGAGTGCTCGGCTACGCGCGGGACGTCGACGGTGCGCTGATACGTGCCGTCGCCGAACAGCGCCGGCTCCTGGCGGAGCTTCTGCTTCGTGATCCAGGGCAGCTCCTCGCCGTCCCGGCCCCAGAAGCTGAGTAGCCGTAGAGCGCGTGGTCGCCTCCGGGGATGATCTCCTGCACCAGGCAGGGAATGGCGGCGGCCGCGAGCCGGTCGAATTCCGAGCGCAGCCTCGCCGCATCTCCGATCACCGCGTTCTTCCTGCCGTCGAAATGGTCGGCGGCGCCGTGGCCGACGAACGGCTTGAGGAGGCAGGGATACGAGATGTCGGTCGCGAGCTCGTACTGCCGGTGCTTGTCGACGATGGCCGCGGACGTCTCGAGCGGAGGGGATCAGGAAGTCGTAGCGGCGCTCCGACTCTTCAGCGTGCTCGCCCACGAACAGCACGGCGTGGTCGAACGCGACGAGCAAGACCGGGCGCCGACTCGATCGTTCGCCCACGGCGATCAGAGTCTCCAGCCAGACGTCGGGCTCCTCCACGATCCCCGGCAGCTCCAGGGCGAACTCGTGGCGGCGGGGCACTCCGAGCGAGCCTCGATCGGTGAGCAGCAGCGTGGCAACGCCGCGTCGGTGGAGACTACGGACGCAGCTGAGCCCGGTCGTCGACTGCCCCAGACGACGGCCGGCCGCGGGCCTCGATCCCGGAACGCCCACTTCTCCAGGCGAGAGCTGCTCATGTTCACCGACCTCCGTCCGCGGCCCAAGCGAAGCTTGCGCGTTGCCAGAGCGGACGGCGCAACGCCTGCCGCAGCGCAGGATCAGCCGCGGTCGACGGCGAGCAGGAGCTTTCCGGTCGTGCGGCGCGACTCGAGGTCCCGTTGCGCGGAGCGCGCTTCATCGAGTGGATACATGGCGCCGATGCGGACGTCGAGCGATCCGTCGGCGAGCCAGCCGTAGACGTCACCCGAGCGCAGGAGCAGGTCCTCGCGGGTCGCCACGTAGTGGACGAGCGTCGGGCGCGTCAGGAACGTCGAGCCCGCGTTCAGCCGTGGGATCTCGACCGGCGGCACCGGCCCGCTCGCGGCGCCGTAGAGGACGAGCATCCCGCGCGGCCGAAGCGCGGCGAGCGAGCGGTCGAAGGTGGCCGCGCCGACCCCGTCGTAGACGACGGCGAAGCGGCCCTCGGGAACGTCGTCATAGCCGATCACCTCGTCGGCGCCGGCGCTGCGTGCGAGCTCGGCCTTTTCGCCGCCGGAAGTGGTGGCGGTCACCCGGCCGCCGCGTAGCTTCGCCATCTGGACGGTGAGGCGACCCGCACCGCCGGCGGCAGCGTGCACGAGCACCTCGTCACCAGGTTGCACCGCGTATGTGGAGCTGGTCAGGTAGTGCGCTGTCATGCCCTGGAGGAGGGCCGCACAGGCGAGCTCGTCGCCGATCCCATCGGGGACCGGCACCGCGCGGGCGGCGGGGACGACGACCTGCTCCGCGTAGCTTCCCTGCGCGTTGTTCCACGCGACCCTGTCGCCGACGGCCGCACCCGTGACACCGTCGCCGAGTGCGACCACCCGCCCCGTGCCTTCGATCCCCGCCACCACCGGCGGCGGCGGCCCGTAGCCGCCTCGCCGCTCGTAGATGTCGCGGAAGTTGACGCCGGCGACCGCGACGTCGACGAGCAGCTCGCCCGAGCCCGGCTCGGGCGGGCCAACCTCCTGGAGCTCCAAGACCTCCGGCCCGCCGCTCCGGGTGACGACGATCGCGCGCACGTCCCGAGACTAACGTCCGGCGCCTGCCGGGGAGGACTTCCACCATTGCCCGCGCGCGCCGGAGCAAGGTTCCAGGATCGGGACGGTCGCGTTCCTGACACGTCACGTATCGGCGGGTATCGTCGCCTCCGAGGGCGCGGGAAGGCTCCCCACCCTGGGTGGGGGTATGGCTTTAGGCTTTCGGCGTGGACGCGACTGCAGCCGAGATCCGCGTGCTCGGATGCCTGATCGAGAAGCAGCGGACGACCCCCGAGCAGTACCCGCTGTCGCTCAACGCGCTGCGGCTGGCGTGCAACCAGTCGACGAGCCGCGACCCGGTCGTGGAGTACGACGAGCCGACCATCCGAACCGCGCTCGAGGCACTGTCCCGGCGCGGCTGGGTGCGGCTGGCGAGTGGCGCCGGCAGCCGGGCGGTCAAGTACCGACACCTGCTCGACGAGGCCCTGTCGCTGGACGATGCCGAGCTCTCGCTCCTCGCCGTGTTGATGCTGCGCGGGCCACAGACCGCGGCCGAGCTCCGGCAGCGAACCGAACGACTGCGCCACTTCGACGAGGACGAAGTCGAGGAAGCGCTCTCTCGCCTGATCGAGCGCGAGTATGCCGGGCAGCATCCCAACCGGCCCGGTGAGCGGGGCGAACGGTACGCGCAGCTGCTCGGCTCGGAGTGGCCGGAGCCCGAGCCCATCGAGCGGCCTCGAACAGAGGACGCCGACCTCGCCGGCCGCGTCAGCCGGCTCGAAGACGAGGTCGCGCGCCTCTGGGACACGCTCGAGCGTCGCGAGCCCTAGGCCGCGGCTGGCAGCTCGTCGAGGTCGTCTTCGAGAACGCCGACGTCCTCGGCAACCGTCCGGGCGACGATCGCCTCGATCTCGCCCTCGGCGCGCCCCTCGCTGACGAGCTGCTCGATCAACATCAGGTACTGCGCATTCATGCTTCAAAAAGGTAGCCACGGAGCTCGAGTCGAAAGGGAACCGTTCCGGTAACCAGGTGGACAACGGTTAGGCTGCCGAACGCATGTGCTTCGACCTCGATTCCTCGCCGCCGGTCGCGCCCGTCTCCGGCGCGGCGGTCTCACACGAGGATCTCGTCCTGGAAGCGGCCGACGGGAACCGCTTCGCCGCGTTCGCCGCAACACCCGATGCGCCCTCGAATAGAGGCGTCGTCATCCTCCCCGACGTTCGCGGCCTGTACCGCTTCTACGAGGAGCTCGCGCTCCGCTTCGCCGAGCGCGGCATCGGCGCGATCGCATTCGACTACTTTGGCCGCACCGCCGGCATCGCGAAGCGCGACGACGACTTCCCGTACGTGGATCACGTCAGCGGCACCGATCCGGCGACGATCCAGCTCGACGTCGCCGCCGCCGTCACCTGGCTTCGCGAGCACGGCGCCGAATCGATCTACACGGTCGGCTTCTGCTTCGGCGGCCGCAACTCATGGCTCTCCACGGCCGGCGGCCACGATCTCGCCGGGGCCGTCGGCTTCTACGGCAGCCTGACCGTCCGCGGCGACTGGCCCGGCCCGATCGACCGGGCGGCGGAGCTGAAGGGGCCGATTCTCGCGCTGCAGGCCGGTGCGGATGCGAACATCACCAGCGAGCAGAACGCCGCCTTCGACGAGGCCCTGACCGCAGCCGGCGTGGCGCACGAGATCGTCACGTACGAGGGCGCGCCGCACTCGTTCTTCGACCGCAAGCAGGAGCAGTACCAGGCAGCCTCCGACGACGCCTGGAAGCAGACGCTCGCGTTCATCGAGCGCCACGGCTAGTTTCGGCAACATGGAGGAGCGCCTGCTCGCCTGGTTCGATGAGCACGGGCGCGAGCTGCCCTGGCGCGGAACCCGCGATCCGTACGCGATCCTGGTCTCCGAGGTGATGCTCCAGCAGACGCAGGTCTCGCGGGTCGTGCCTCGCTATCTCGAGTGGCTCGAGCGCTGGCCGACGGTCGAATCGCTGGCCGCGGCGTCGCCCGCAGATGCGATCCGCGCCTGGCAGGGGCTCGGCTACAACCGGCGTGGCGTGGCCCTGCACCGAGCGGCACGCATGGTCGTCGGCCGCGGTTGGCCCGATGACCTGACCGAGCTCCCGAGCGTCGGCCCGTACACCGCCGCGGCGATCGCGAACTTCGCATTCGGACGTCCCGTCCTGCCGGTGGACGTCAACGTCGGCCGCGTACTGTCGCGGAGCGGTGCCGAGTTCGGCCCTCGGACGGCGCAGGCACTCTTCGACCTCGGCGCCACGATCTGCCTCGCCCGGGTGCCGCGCTGCGGCGACTGCCCGCTGGCCGGAGACTGTCCCTCTGCCGGCCGCCGCTACGAGCCCGAACGGAAGCAGGGCCGGTTCGAAGGGTCGTTCCGGCAGCGGCGCGCGCGTCTGCTCCGCCTCGTCGCCGCCGAACCGCAGCCGCTCGAGCAGGATCCGGAGGCGCTCGCCTCCCTCGTCGCCGACGGCCTGGTCGTCATGGACGGAAAGCGGGCTAGGCTTCCCGTGTGACCCGCTACGACGGCCTGATCGCGGCGCTGCGCGATGCTGCCCATCCCGACCGGCCGGCGCCGCGCGACCTCGAGGCGTATCTCGACAAGGTGCGCACGCGCGCCTACACGGTCACCGACGTCGACGTCGACGCGCTGAAGGCGGCAGGGCACTCGGAGGACGAGATCTTCGAGCAGACCCTGTCGGCGGCAGTCGCCGCGGGTCTTCTCCGGCTGGAGGCCGGCCTGAAGGCATTGGGGCCGGAGGCGCCGCGATGAGGCTCGAGGTCGTCGACTCGGGACACGGTCCGGCCGAAGCGGCGATCCTGGCTCAGATCGCACAGGCCCGCGGCCTGCCGACAGCCTCCGGTGTCCTGAAGACGCTCTACTACCGGCCCGAGCTGTTCGGCCGGCCGTTTTCAGCCGCGCTGGATGCGGCGATGCGCGGGCCGTCCGAATGGTCGCCGGGCGAGCGCGAGCTGTTCGCAGGTTTCGTCTCGTCGCTCAACCAGTGCCCGTTCTGAACGCGCTCCCACGGCGCGGTCGCGTCGTACGCGCTCGGTGACGAGGTCTGGAAAGCGGTCGTGGCGGACTGGCGCACCGCGCCCGTCGACGAGCGCCTGCGTGCGATGCTCGGCTTCCTCGAGAAGCTGACACTCCGCCCGGAGGAGCTCACCCCGCACGACGCGGACGAGGCGCGAACGGCGGGCGTGTCCCGCGAGGCGATGGTCGACGCGATCCATGTCGCCGCGCTCTTCAACATGATCGTCCGCCTGGCCGACTCGCTCGGCTGGGACGTGCCACCCTGGGAATCCTGCCTCGAGCGGGGTGAGGCAATGCTTTCGCGTGGGTACGCTCTCGAGCCGGCCTAGAGGCGCTTGAGCATCTCGAACTGACGCAGCGACACCTCTGCGCCGGCCGCCCGGAGCGCCCGGGCGACCTGGCCTTCAGCCGGATAGTTCACGGCAGTCACCGTTCCCTTGGCACACAGCGACGCAGGGATCTCGGCGAGCCCGCGTTCGTCGCCGGCGGCCTGGACGAGGCCGACGTTCCCGCTGGTGACGCGGTAGATGGCCGCAGCGTTGCCGGCGACCATCGCCTCCGGCGCCGGGTCGCGCTGGACGAGCCGGTCGACCGTGGCGTCGGCGCGTTGCCACGGCTCCTCCCCCTCGCGTCGTTCCCGGACGAGGATCCGGGCGGCCTCGAGGGACGCCGCCTCGGCGTCAGCCGCGTCCGGCTCTTCGGCGGCGAGAGACAGCACTTCGAGCTCACGCGTCAGGACGAAACCGAGCTTGTCGTAGAGCGAGATCGCCGCCCGGTTCTCGACGATCACCTCGAGCACCATCTCGGTCGCGCCCGCCTCGCCGGCCTGCTCGAGCAGACGGCGCGTGAGGAGCTCGCCGATTCCCTCGCCTCGCCGGCTCGCGACGACGCCGACCCCGCCGAGCCAGGTGCGGGCGCCGCGCCGTCCGAGATTGGCGAGACCAACGGGCGCTCCTTCGTCGACGGCAACGAGCGACCGTTCCAGGTCGAGGTCGAAGACGTCGACCATGTACCGGAGCGTTGCCTCGTCGACGGCGAAGGGGACGAAGTATCCCTCGTAGGCCGCCGTGAACAGCGCCGCCAGCTCATCGTGCGCAAGCTCGGTCGAAGCCCTGAGCTGCACGGACACTCGTCGATGATGCCGGATCAGCCGACGTGGAAGCGCACCACCTGCCTCCCGCCCGCCAAGGGCACCCAGACGTCGCCGAAAGCGCTCGCGGCCGGGAACGGCTTCGGCCCGACCCTGTAGGTCGCGACCACCCTGTTGCGAGCGGGGTCGATCCGGCTGACCGTGCCGTCGGCGTTGTTCGGAACGAAGACGCTCCCGTCGCCGGCGATCGCAGCGTTGCTCGGCCCGAGCCCGACCCTCACCCGGGCGACCACGTGCATCGTCCTCGGGTCGAGCCGGACCGCGAACCGGTCCGCGCTCGAAGTCACCCAGATCGCGGTGTCGCTGACGGCGACGGAGTCCGGAGAGAGCAGCCCGACCGGCACGGCCTTCGCACGGTTCGTCGCCGGGTCGACCCGATAGATGCTCTTGCCGGCGTGGCTCCCGACCCAGATCGCACCCGCGCCGAAGCGGACCTGACGCGGCGCCGTGCCGACCTTGACGGTCGCGACGATCGCGTTCGTCGCCGGGTCGATGCGGCTGACGGTCCCGTTGAACTCGCTCGTCGCCCACACCGCGCCGGCCCCGAACTCGACGTCCCACAGGCTCGGGCCGATCGGGATCCGGCCCACGACCTGCTTCGACTGCGGGTCGACGCGCTCGACGTTGCCGGTCCCGTATCCGTCGATCCAAAGGGCGTCGGCGCCGATCGCGACGCCGCAGGGCTGGGCGCCGACCTTGATACGAGCGGTAACGCGGTTCGTCGCCGGATCGACGCGAGCGACTGTTGCGTCGCCGAAGTTGCTGACCCACAGGTAGCCGAGGCCGCCGTTCTCGGAGCACGGCGCCTTGCCGGTCGCCACCCGCGCGGCGACACGCGCGGGCTTGACCGCGGCGGCCGCTGTCGCTACACCCGCCACCGCGACGATCAGAATGGTCGACCAACCGACGTACTTGACCATACACACCTCCAACTAGTACGACATCGCAACACTATACTGCGAATTCGCACTTTATGAGCACCGTTCCATCTCGGGGCCGTAACGTCCTCTTCCGCCTCTTCATCCTCGGCCAACTGGCCGACGACCTGCTCGGGCGCGCGATGAAGGGGTTGAAGGTGCAGCCGAACGATTTCGCCGTGCTCAGCGCGATCAGGGCGTTTCAACCGATCACGCCGTCACGGCTCGCCGCCCTCCTCGGCATGCCGCCGACGACGCTGTCGTCGTACCTGCGCCGGCTGGAAACGCGTCGCCTGGTCAGGCGCCGGCCGAACCCGGACGACGGCCGCTCCGCGCTGCTGGAGGTGACAAAGACGGGCGACCGGCACACGGTGAGCGCGTTCCCCGCTCTGCAGGGATCGGTCGCCCGCGTACACGAGCGGCTCGACTACTCGCCGCGGGAGCTCGATCTGGCCCTCGACCGGCTCGAGGATGCGATGCGGGCGGTGCTCTCTAGGCCCGACGAATCAACGCGGCGGCCTGGGCCGCGAGCCCGTCGCCGCGGCCGGTGAAGCCGAGCCCGTCCGTCGTCGTCGCCCGGACGGAGATCTGGTCTTCACGGACGCCGAGCGCTGCCGCGAGCGCCACTCGCATCCGGTCGCGGATCGGCGCCAGCCGGGGCTCCTCGCCGATGAAGACGCAGTCGACGTTGACCAGCTGCCAACCGGCGGCCCGCAACCGACCGCCCACGTCCTCCAGCAGGACGAGCGAGGACACGCCGGGCGGCGTGCTCCCGTCCGAGGGGAACAAGGAGCCGATGTCGCCCATATTGGCCGCGCCGAGGAGGGCGTCGATCAGCGCGTGGGTGATCACGTCGCCGTCCGAGTGGCCCGCGAGCCCGCGAGCGCTCTCCAACCGCACCCCACCGAGTACGAGCGGGACGCCCACCTCGAGCGCATGCGCATCGACGCCGAGACCGATCCGGAGCTCTCCGTCGCCGGTCACAGCCCCCTTCTTTCCATAGCCCCACCCGGGGAGGGGCCGTGGGACGTCCACCCGACTCCCACGGCCGATCCTACCCGCGGAGTTCGCACAGGTCCGCGCCGAAACCGCGTCGATTCGGCGCCGACCTTTCCACAGCCGGGCCCGGTCACCCGAGCGGCTCCTGGCGCGCCTTGCGGCCCTCGAAGACGGTCACGGTCTCGTAGCCTGCCGCACGCGCGTGCGCGACCGCGCGGTCGAGGTCGCGGCCGACGTCGGCCGGCACGTGCGCATCCGAGGCAAGGGTGATCGCAGGTCTCGGGGCGAGCATCGCCGCCGCCGGGTACAACTCCCCGACGGGCTTGCGCAGCCCCGCGGTCGAGATCTCGAGGACCACGCCGTCCAGGGGGGGATACTCGATCCGATCCGGCCGGTCGCCGAAGATCTTGGCGAGGTCGGGATGCGCGAGGACGTCGACGTGGCCAGAGGAGGCGAGCTCGACCAGCGCGGCGAAGTAGCGCCGCCAGACCTCGCCGACCGCCGCGTGAGCCCAGATCCCCGGTTGCTGGTCGACTCCCTGTCCGTCGATCCAGTGCACGGAGCCGAGCAGGTAGTCCCACGGGTAGGCCTCGAGGAAGGCCGCGAGCTCGTCCTGCCGTTCGCCGACATAGTCGACCTCGAGCCCGAGCTTGACCGGAAGCCCCCGGCGCTTCGCCTCCAGCACCACGTCGACGTACGCGTCCAGGTCGTAGACGCATCGCTCGGTCTGGTACTGGAGTGTCCATACCGGACGGGTCTGACGAAAGTAGTAGACGTGTTCGGTGAAGCCGATCTCGTCGACACCCCGCGCCGAGGCCGTCTCGACGAAGCGCTCCACGGCTTCGAGCGTGTGCACGACCCGCTCGTCCGGGTCGCGCAGGTGCATGTGGTAGTCGAGGATCACAGCTGCTAGGAGCCTGAGCCGTCGAGCCAGGACTCGACCAGAGCGAGATCGTCCGCCGTCGTCACCTTCAGGAGCCGCGGGTCACCCTCGATCACGGTCACACGACCGCCCTGCGCTTCGACGAGCGCCGCGCAGTCCGTTGTCTCGCCCCCGCCCGAGACCGCATCACGGAAGACCGCTGCGACGAACGCCTGGGGCGTCTGAACTGCGCGAAGCTCGTCACGCGGAAGCGTCTCGACGACGGCATCCTCGTGCACCCGTTTGATCGTGTCCGAAGGGGCGAGCCCCGGGACGGCTCCGTCCCAGCCCTCGTTCAGCGCCGCGATCAGGCGCTCGACCACGAGGTCGGAGACCAGCGGCCTGGCGGCGTCGTGAACGAGGATCACGGCCGCGTCGCCGGCCACCTCCGAAACGCCGAGGCGTACGGAGGCCTCCCGCGACTCGCCGCCGCCGACCGAGGCGACCACCTTCCCGCACCCCAGCTCCTCGGCCAGCAGGATCACCGGCTCCTCCCACCCTGGGGGAGCGACGACCACGATCGAGTCGATCCATGCGGACGCCTCCAGCCGCTCGAGACTCTCCGCGAGGAGCGGCCGGCCGCCGAGTTGCGCGAACGCCTTGGGCTGGTCTGCCTGGAGCCGCTCGCCACGGCCGGCGGCAGCGAGCACGGCCCAGACGGACAACGTCCTCCCGCGGCGCGCGCTAGGCGCTCGCTGCTGCGGTCGCCTTGGCGGTCTTCTTCTTGCCGTTCGCGACGGTGGAGAGCACGTCGTCCAGCCAGACTCCGGCTTCGTCCTCGTCCATCGCCTTGGCGTACATGAGCTCGCTCGCGAGGATCTTCTTAGCCTTCACGAACATCTGCTTCTCACCGGTCGAAAGGCCCTTCTCGTGGTCTCGGAGCGAGAGGTTCCGCACGACCTCGGCCAACTCGAAGATGTCGCCCGTCTTCATCTTGTCGCGGTTGTGCTTGAAGCGGCGGTTCCAGTTCTTCGGCATGGTCGTGCCGGAGCCCTGGAGCGCCTTCAGGACCTTCTCGACCATCTGCTCGTCGATCACGCGTCGTAGCCCGACCTTCTCCGCGTTCTCGCACGGCACGTTCACGGTCATGTCGTTGTGGAGGATCTTGATCGTGAGGTAATCGCGTTTCTGGCCGAGCACCTCGCGCTGCTCCTTCTTCACGACAGTGCCTGCTCCGTGGTGCGGATACACCACCTTGTCGCCGACCTTGAACAAGCTGACTCCCCTTTCGAAGCTCCGTAGTCGCCAAGACGCCGGCGGGTCTGACATCCGCCGGCGAACTAGAACCAGTGTAGCTCAAACGGCTTGAAAACGCCAAGTTTCCAGGGCTTTTAACGCCCTCTTCACAAAAAATCCCTGCTCAGAGCCGCCTAGTCGCGCTCGGCCGGGGCCTCCACCAGGCCCAGGGCGAGCGCCTGGGCGACGGTGCCGGCCTCGACGAGTGCGACTCCGCCGTGGCGGGAGGTGCCCCGAGGCCCCAGCACTGTCGAGAGGCCCAGCTTGGCGCACTCCTCGAGCCGTCGCTCGCCCTGCGTCGCGGGGCGGAGACGGCCTGTGAGACCGACCTCACCGAACGCCGCCACGCCTTCCGTCACCGGCACGCCTCTCGCCGCCGACGCGATCGCGAGCGAGATCGCCAGGTCGGCCCCTGGCTCGTCGATGCGGACGCCACCCGCCACGTTGACGAAGACGTCGGAGCCGCCCAGCCCGACTCGAGCGTGCCTGCCGAGCACGGCGACGATCATCGCGAGGCGCTTCGGGTCGACGCCGGTCGCCACCCTGCGCGGCATCGCCAGGTCTGTCGGTGACACGAGCGCCTGGATCTCGAGCAGGATCGGCCGCGTTCCCTCCAGGGCACAGGCGACCGCGGCGCCCACCTCGCCCGCCTCAGTGCGCCCGAAGAGCTCGGACGGATCGGGGACCCCGACGAGCCCGGCGCCGGTCATCTCGAAGACCCCGATCTCGTTCGTCGATCCGAAGCGGTTCTTCGCCGCGCGCAGCACCCGGTGCGCGCGGTAGCGGTCACCCTCGAACTGGAGGACGCAGTCGACGAGATGCTCGAGCACCCGGGGGCCGGCGACGGCCCCGTCCTTGGTCACGTGGCCGACGAGGAAGACGGCGATGCCGCTCTCCTTCGCCACTCGCAACAGGCGCCCGGCGGCCTCCCGGACCTGCGCGACGGAGCCCGGCGCGGAGGCGAGCCCGCCCGCGTAGAGCGTCTGCACCGAGTCGATAACGCAGACGTCTGGACGCTCGCGCTCGAGCGTGGCGCAGACGGTCTCGAGCTCGGTCTCGGCGAGGATCTCGATCGCGCCCCCGCCGCCGAGCCGGTCGGCCCTGAGCTTCACCTGAGCCTTGGACTCCTCGCCCGTGACGAGGAGAGCCCGGCGCCCGGAATCAGTGATCGCACGCAGCGCCATCAGGAGCAGCGTTGACTTGCCCACGCCGGGCTCTCCCCCGACGAGGACGAGCGACGCCGGCACGAGTCCGCCGCCGAGGACGCGGTCGAGCTCGGGCACACCGGTGGGAATGCGGTCGGCCTCCTCGGCCTCGACCTCGACCAGCCGCAGAAGCGGCTTCGCGGCCGCGACGGGAGCCCCGGCCGCCGTGAACTTCGACTCCTCGACGAGCGTCCCGAACTCCCCGCACCCGGGACAGCGACCGAGCCAGCGGCCGGACGAGTACCCGCACTCGGGGCAGGAGAAAACAGACGCGGCAGCCTTGGCCACGAGGCCAGTCTAGGCGTCGGTCCCGACGGTCTTCGTGACGATTGTGGAACCAGTCTGCAGGGGCAGACCCCGGGCCTGACCCTAGAGGAACGCTCCGGAACTACTCCACGGCGTTCGGGTCCTCGTTCTTCGCCAGTGCCAGCGAGCCCGCTTTCGCCTCCTGGAAGTGACGCTCCTGGATCGGCTTCGCCCAGGCAGCCAGCGTCGACGTGCGGGCGTCGCGTGCGCGCTGGGCGAGCACCTCCACGATCGACCAGTGCCCCGCCTCGCCAGCTTCGGCCATGGTCAGGAACTCGAAGCCGTCGAGCGCATCGGCGTCGGTGCTCAGGTATGTCCGCATCATCTCGGTCGCCTCGAGCTTGACCTCGCGGGCCTTCTCCAGGATCGCCGTCTTCTTCCCGTCGAACTCCTCGGCGCGTTCGAGACAGCGCTCCTCCGTCTCGGTGGCCTCCTGGCGCATCCGTTCGAGCGTGCGCAAGAGCTCGTCGTCGCCCTTCTCCTCGACGAGCTTCGCGATCTTCTCGGTCGCGCCCTGTGCGGCCATCGCCAGCCCCATCACCTCGCCCAGCTTGCTCTCCAGCACGTTCAACTCAGCCATCGCTGCTCCTCTCGTGGTCGATGTCGAGGAGCGGTTACCCGCCGGCCTAACGGTGTAACGCGGCGGTCAGCCGGAGCTAGTCGTCCGAGTGCTCGGCCGGGTCGTCGCCCGGGCCTTCGGGCTCCGACGCGTCGCCGGCGGGAACCGCGACCGGCTCGCGCTCCTCGCCGGGGATGATCGTGATGTCGACCTCGTCGTCACCCTTGCGGTCGACCATGATCGTCGAGCCCGGAGTGAGCTCCGCGCCGAGGACGAAGTCGGCCAGCGGATCCTCGATGTGGCGCTGGATCGCACGGCGCAGCGGCCGGGCGCCCATCGCCGGGTCGTAGCCCTTCTCGACGAGCATCTCCTTCGCGTCCTCGGTGAGCTCGATCGACGCCTCGTGGAGCGCCATCTGCTCGCGCAGCCGCTTGAGCAGCAGGTCGACGATCGTCTTGATCTCGTCCTTCGACAGCTTGTGGAAGACGATCACCTCGTCGATCCGGTTCAGGAGCTCCGGGCGGAAGACCTTCTTCAGCTCGCCCATCACGCGTTCCTTCATGTCGTCGTACGAGAGCCCGCTTTCGTCCCCGACCGAGAAGCCGAGCGACTGGTTCTTCGAGATCGACGCGGCGCCGATGTTCGAGGTCATGATCACGATCGTGTTGCGGAAGTCGACCTTCCGCCCCTGGGCGTCGGTCAGCTTCCCGTCCTCGAGGATCTGCAGCAGGATGTTGAAGACATCGGGGTGGGCCTTCTCGATCTCGTCGAGGAGCACCACGGAGTACGGCTTGCGGCGCACGGCCTCGGTCAGCTGGCCGCCCTCGTCGTAGCCGATGTAGCCGGGCGGGGAGCCGACGAGCCGCGAGACGGAGTGCTTCTCCATGTACTCGGACATGTCGACCTGGATCAGCGCGTCCTCGTCGCCGAACAGGAATTCGGCGAGCGTGCGGGCGAGCTCGGTCTTCCCCACGCCGGACGGGCCGAGGAAGATGAACGAGCCGGTCGGGCGCTTCGGGTCCTTGATCCCGGCGCGGGCACGGCGGATCGACTTCGAAACGGCGACGATCGCCTCGTGCTGCCCGATCACGCGCTTGTGCAGCTCGTCCTCCATCCGGATCAGCTTCTGCGTCTCGGCCTCCGTCAGCTTGAAGACCGGGATGCCCGTCCACATCGAGACGATGTCGGCGATCTCCTCCTCGCCGATCTCCGGCTGCTGCGCGTTCTCCTCGTCGCGCCAGGACTCCTCGAGCTCGCGCTTCTTCTGCGAGAGCTTGCGCTCCTTGTCCCGTAGGGACGCCGCCTTCTCGAACTCCTGGTTCTCGATCGCGTCTTCCTTGTCCTTGCGGACCTTCTCGATCTCCTCCTCGAGCTCGCGGTAGCGCGGCGGCGCGGTCATCGTCTTGATCCGCATCCGCGACGCGGCCTCGTCGACCAGGTCGATCGCCTTGTCCGGCAGGTGCCGGTCCTGGATGTAACGGTCGGCGAGCGCGGCGGCGGCGTGCAGCGCCTCGTCGGTGATCTTGCAGCGGTGGTGGGCCTCGTAGCGGTCGCGCAGCCCGCGCAGGATCTGGACGGTGTCGTCGACGGACGGCTCCTCGACGCGTACCTGCTGGAAGCGGCGCTCCAGGGCGGCGTCGCGCTCGAGGTACTTGCGGTACTCGTCCAGCGTGGTCGCGCCGATCGTCTGCAGCTCGCCTCGGGCGAGCGCCGGCTTCAGGATCGAGGCCGCGTCGATCGCGCCCTCGGCCGCGCCCGCGCCGACGAGGTTGTGAAGCTCGTCGATGAACAGGATGATGTCGCCCCGCTGCTGGATCTCCTTCATCACCTTCTTCAGCCGCTCCTCGAACTCGCCGCGGTACTTGGAGCCGGCGACGAGCGCGGCCAGGTCGAGGCTGTAGATCTGCTTCCCCTTCAGCAGCTCGGGCACCTGGTTGGCACCGATGCGCTGCGCGAGGCCCTCGACGATCGCCGTCTTGCCGACGCCCGGCTCTCCGATCAGCACAGGGTTGTTCTTCTGGCGGCGTGAGAGGATCTGCATGATCCGCTCGATCTCGATCTGCCGGCCGACGACGGGGTCGAGCTTGCCCTCCGCGGCCTGCTTGGTGAAGTTGCGGCCGAACTGGTCGAGCAGCTTCGAGCTCTTCGACTTCTCGGCGGCGCCGCCGGGAGAGCCGCCCTGGCGGCGGCCCGGGCCGGAGAGCATGCGGATGATCTCGTTCCGGATCTTCTCGGCGTCGGCGTCGAAGTCGAGCAGGATGCGCGCGGCGACCCCCTCGTTCTCGCGAACGAGGCCGAGCAGGATGTGCTCCGTGCCGATGTAGTTGTGGCCGAGGCTGAGCGCCTCGCGCAGCGCCAGCTCGAGCACCTTCTTCGCGCGCGGCGTGAAGGGAATCTGGCCGGTGGTGACCTCGTCGCCCTGGCCGACGATGCGGGCCACCTGCGCGCGCACCTCCTCGACCGTGATGTCCAGCGACTCGAGGACGCGCGCGGCGAGCCCCTCCTCTTCGCGCAGCAGGCCCAGCAGGATGTGCTCCGTGCCGATGTAGTTGTGCTTCAGCGCGCGGGCCTCGTCCTGGGCGAGGACGACGACCTGGCGGGCTCTCTCTGTGAACCGTTCGAACACTGGTGGAACGGCATTGTACCGGAGGCGTGTGACTCGCCCGGGCGGCGGATTGACCCGCATGGGTCATTTGGCTGATGGCCGGTCGGTCAGAATCAAGCAGTGCGAGTCTCAGCCAAGGTCGACTACGCGCTGCGGGCGTGCATCCAGCTCGCCGCCGAGGGCGAGGGCCACGTCAAGGGCGAGCGGATCGCCCAGGCCCAGGAGGTGCCGCTCAAGTTCCTGGAGAACATCCTCGGCGACCTGCGGCATGCGGGGCTCGTCCGCAGCCAGCGCGGAGCGGAGGGCGGCTACTGGCTCGCGCGGCCCGCGGCGGAGATCACGCTCGCCGAGATCATCCGCGCAGTCGAGGGGCCGCTCGCAAACGTCCGTGGGGTGCGCCCGGACTCGATCTCCTACCAGGGGACGGCCGAGCCGCTCAAGGACGTATGGATCGCCGTGCGCGCGAGCCTGCGCTCGGTCCTCGAGGCGGTGACGCTGGCGGACGTCGCCTCCGGGGAGCTGCCGGCGGTCGTCCGCGATCTCGTCTCCGACCCGGAAGCCTGGGCGCCGCACCCGTAGGGCCCGGACACCGCTCGGTCAGGACGCGAACGTCGTCTGCCGCGTCGGCCTGACGTAGACGATCTGCCCGGGCGCCAGCTCCAGCGCCTCCGCCTGGTCGCGGGTGAGCTGTGCGGCGAGATGCTCGCCGTCGTCCCGGACGAGCTCGAGGCGAACGTCGAAGCCGAGGCGGACGAGGCGGACGATCATCGCCTCCTTCGTCGACCCGTTCGGGTCGAGGCTCACCTCGAGGTCGTGCGGCCGCACGAAGGCGTCGCCCAGCCGGTTGACGGCGCCGACGAACTCCATCACGAACTCGTTCGCCGGCCGCTCGTACAGCTCGATGGGGCCGGCGACCTGCTCGATCCGCCCGTGGTTCATCACCGCGACCGTCTCGGCCACCTCCATCGCCTCCTCCTGGTCGTGAGTGACGATCACGGTGGTCGTGTGCGTCTCGTCGTGGAGCCGCCGGAGCCAGACGCGCAGCTCTTTGCGGACTCGTGCATCGAGCGCCCCGAAGGGCTCGTCGAGCAGCAGCACCTTCGGCTCGACCGCGAGCGCACGGGCCAGGCCCATCCGCTGTCGCTGACCGCCGGAGAGCTGCGACGGATAGCGCTTCGCCATCCCTTCCAGCTGGACGAGGTCGAGCAGCTCGTGGACACGGGCGCGGATCTCGGCCTTCGCCCGGTGCCGCACCTTCAGGCCGAACGCGACGTTCTCGAAGACCGTCATGTGCTTGAACGCCGCGTAGTGCTGGAAGACGAAGCCGATCCCGCGTTCCTGTGGCGTGGTGCCCGTGACGTCCTCGTCGGCGATGTGGACGGCACCGCCGTCGGATCGCTCGAGGCCCGCGACGATCCGCAACAGCGTCGACTTGCCGCTTCCGCTCGGTCCCAGCAGCGCGACCAGCGAGCCCGTCGGCACCTCGAGCGACACGTCGTCGAGCGCGACGAAGTCGCCGAAGCGTTTGGAGACGTTCTGGATCGAGATCGACATCTAGTCGTGGGCCCCTCTGCTGTTTGCCACGGCACCCCGGGAGACCCGGGCTGCCGTGCAAGGGGGAACCTCTCGGTTCCCCCGAGTCCCCCTCCCCGGGAACGGCGTGAGCAAGCTCACGCCGCCTCCCTAGGCCTGATCATGATCATGCTGACCAGGACGATGACGGCCATGACGGCCAGCATCAGCGACACGCCATACGCGCCGGACTGGTTGAAGTTCTCGTAGTAGTCCTGCACCTGCAGCGTGGCCGTCATCTTGTAACCGTGGACGACGGCGACCGCGCCGTACTCGCCCAGGCAGCGCGCGGTGGTGAGCACGACGCCGTAGATCACCGCCCACCGGATCGAGGGGAGCGTGATCCGCCAGAAGGTCTGCCAGCCCGATGCGCCGAGCGTGTGCGCGGCCTGCTCCTGCTCCTCGCCGATCTCGCGCAGCGTCGGCACCACTTCGCGCGCGACGAACGGCAGTGAGACGAACATCGTGGCGATCACCATCGCCGGCAGCGCGAACAGGATCTCGATCCCGTTGTCGTTGAACAGGTCGTAGAACCAGCCGCCGCGTCCGTAGAGCAGGAAGAGCGACACGCCGACCACCACCGGCGACACCGCCAGCGGCAGGTCGATGAACGCGTTGACGATCCCCTTGCCCGGGAAGCGCCGGCGGACGATCGCCAGTGCGCACACGATCCCGAACACGGTGTTGAGCGGGACCGCGATGGCCGTGATCAGGAGCGTGTTCTTGAACGCGGTCAGGGTCTCCGGAGTCGTGACGGAGTCCCAGAAGGGCCCGAAACCGTGCTCGAACGTCTTCCAGAAGATCATCGCGAGCGGGCCGAGCAGCACTATTGCCAGGTAGCCGAGCGCGATCCCGCGAAGGCCGAGTCTATGCATACTCGTGCCTCGTCGCGAGCCGGCGGATACCGCCGACGAGCAGCAGGATCGCGAACGAGATCACGAGCAGGACGACCGCTATCGAGGCGGCCGCGGCCCGCTGGCCCGAGTGAACCTGGTTGAGGACGTAGACGGACGCGACCTCGGTGTGGAACGGGTTGTTCCCCGAGATGAGGACGACCGAGCCGATCTCCCCGACGGCCCTGGCGAATGCAAGCGCGATCCCCGACAGGATGCCGGGCATGATGTTCGGCAGGACGATCCGCCGGAAGACGGTGAACTCGGACGCGCCGAGCGAGCGTGCGGCCTCCTCCATGTCGATGTCGAGCTCGAGCAACACCGGCTGCACCGTGCGGACGACGAACGGCAGCGTCACGAACAGCAGCGCCATGAAGATCGCCCAGCGTGTGAAGGCCAGGTGGACGCCGATCGGCGAACTCGGGCTGTACAGCGCGAGCAGAACGAGGCCGGCCACGATCGTCGGCAGCGCGAAGGGCAGGTCGATGACGCTGTTCACGATCGAGCGGCCCGGGAAGCGGTCGCGGACGAGCACCCAGGCGGTGATCGTCCCGAACACGGCGTTGACGAGTGCCGCGAGTATCGCGACGACCACACTCAGCTTCAGGGCGGCCACGGCCTCCGGGTTCGACACGGCGGACCAGAACCCCGACCAACCGTCCTCCCCAGAGGCAGCGACGACCGCGGCGAGCGGGAGCACGACTATCAGCGTGAGGTAGCCCGTGACGAAACCGAGGGAGAGGGCGGTACCCGCCCTCTCCCTCGCCCAGCTCGAACCGCGTGGCGCGGCCGCCGCTGTGGGAGCGACGCTAGCCAGAGGTCGGGCCTCCGACTCCGCGCTCGATCCCGACCATGATCCCGTTCTGGCTGAACCACTTCTTGTCGACCGTGCGCCAGCCGCCGAAGATCTTGTCGTCGATCTTGAAGATGCCCGGCCGCGACGGGTACTTCTCCGCGTACTTCTTAGCAACGGTCGGGTTGACCGGGCGCCACCCGTACTGACCGAAGAGGTCCTGGGCGACCGGGCTCTTGGTGAAGCGAATGAACTTGTTCGCCAGTTCCTTGTTGGCACTGTTCTTGACCACCGCGATCGGCAGCTCGATCAGCATGGTCTGGCGCGGGATCACGTACTGGATGTCCGTCCCGGCGGCACGCGAGGTGAGCGCCTCGCTCTCGTAGGTGAGCAGGACGTCGCCCTTCCCGGACAGGAACGTGTTGGTCGCGTTCCGACCGGAGGTGTCCTGCGAGACGACATGCTGGAAGAGCTTCTTCACGTATGCCTGCGCCTGCGCGTCGCTCTTGCCGAGCCGCCGCTGTGCGCCGTAGGCGGCGAGGATGTTCCACTTCGCCGATCCGGAGCTGAACGGGTTCGGGGTCACCACCTGAACGCCCGGCTTGACCAGATCTGCCCAGTTCTTGATGTGTTTGGGATTGCCGTTGCGGACGGCGAACACGACCACCGTGTCGGCCTCGATCCCCTTGTAGGCCTGTTTGTCCCAGCTCTTGTCGATCAGGCGGGCGTCGACGAGAATGTTCACGTCGTCGCCGGTCGAGAGGAAGACCAGGTCGGCCTTCAGGCCGGCTGCGACCGCCCGCGCCTGATCGGTGGAGGCCGCGTAGGACTGGGTGAACGAGACGCCCTTGCCGTCGGCGGTCTGCTGCCACGCCTGGATGATCTTCCCGTACACCGTCTTCGGCGTCGAATAGGCGACGACCGACAGGCTGCCGTCCTTGCTCGAGGCGCCGGCGATCGCGGTCACCGTCAGCGCAGCGAGCACTATACAAAAAGCAAGGAAAATCCGTCTCATTGATACCCCTTATCTATCGACTTTCTCTACGGACTTGATGGAAATTACTCACACCCCCGGACGGCGTCAAGTACGAACCGCTCCGGTAGCCGGGAAGGCGACCTGGTCACCGGCGGGGTGTAAGTCCGGCCAGAAGGGGGGAAAGGACGTTCGGCGCGGCGGGGGCCTCCGAGGAGCCCCCGCCGTATCCGTGTGGGGGCCGTGCGGAGCCTCCGCTAGGCTTGCTTTCCGTGAAGGGTCGGGCACTCGTCACGGGCGGCGCGGGCTTCATCGGGTCGCACCTCTGCGAGCGGCTGCTGGGGGACGGCTGGGACGTCTACGCCCTCGACGACCTCTCCACCGGCTCGATGCGCAACGTCGAGCATCTGATGCCGCGCGGCGACTTCCACCTCGTGGTCGACTCGGTGCTCAAGCCTGCGGTCGTCAACGAGCTGGTGCACAAGTGCGACGTCGTCTACCACCTGGCTGCGGCCGTGGGCCCTCGGCTGATCGTCGAGCGCCCCGTGCACACGATCGTCACGAACCTCGAGGGCTCGGAGATCGTCCTCGACCACTGTGCTCGGTTCGGCAAGCGGGTGCTGGTCGCGTCCACGTCGGAGGTCTACGGCGACCACCGAACGGAAGAGCCGCTCCGCGAGGACGCGCGCCGGGTCTACGGGCCGACCACCCAGAAGCGCTGGCTGTACGCCGACTCGAAGGCGATGGACGAGTACCTCGCGCTCGCGTACCGGCAGGAGCGCGGCCTCGACTTCGTCATCGCCCGGCTCTTCAACACCGTCGGCCCACGGCAGAGCGGTCAGTACGGCATGGTCGTGGCTCGCTTCGCCCAGGCAGCCGTGGCGGGGACGGCGCTCGAAGTGCACGGCGACGGCAGCCAGACACGCACCTTTTGCCACGTGCAGGACACGATCAGGGCGCTGTACGGCTTGATGAGCGACCCGTCGACCTCCGGAGAGATCTTCAATGTCGGCTCGCGGAACTGGATCTCGATCCTGGACCTCGCCCGTCGCGTTCTCGAGCTGACCAACTCGAAGTCCGAGCTGGTCTACGTCCCGTACGAGCAGGTCTACGGGCTCGGGATCGACGACATGCTCCACCGGGTGCCGGCGATCGACAAGATCCAAGAGGCCATCGGCTGGTCCCCGGAGCGCTCGCTCGACGAGATCCTCACCGACGTGATCGCCTTCGCCCGCGCGGAGCCGGCGGCCGTCTAGCAGCCGGACTTCGCGACCGCGCTACCGGCTGTGCCGCGGGACGAACTGGGACATCGTGCGCCCGACGATCTTCAGGTCGAGCCAGAACGACGCGTTCTCGATGTAGTAGTTGTCCCACTCGACCCGATCGGACAACGAGGTCTGGCCACGGAGCCCGTTGACCTGCGCCCAGCCCGTGATCCCGGCGCGGACGCGGTGGCGGTCGTCGTAGCGATGGATCCGAGGCTCGAAGAGCTCGACGAACTCGGGGCGCTCGGGCCGTGGGCCGACGACGGACATCTCGCCCTTGAGCACGTTGAAGAACTGCGGCAGCTCGTCGAGCGACGTGTCGCGCAGTAAGGCTCCGACCCGAGTCAGGCGGGCGTCGTTGCCGACCCCACCCGGAGCGGTGTCTTCGGGCAGGCTGTCGGGCGAGTCCGGGAAGGATTCGTTCGGACGAAGGGAGCGGAACTTCAGCATCTCGAACTCGCGGCCGTCGTATCCCACCCGGCGCTGACGGAAGAGGATCGGCCGGCCGAGCGAGATCCAGACCGCGATGGCGCAGATGAGCAGGACCGGCGCGAGCAGAACCAGAGCTGCGAGCGCGCCCACCTTGTCCAGTGCGTACTTGACCGAGAACCGCCAGCCGCGGGGGTTGCTCGGATGCGAGGTGATCAGCGGCAAGCCGCCGAGGTGCTCGATCGTCAGGCGCTCGGTCACCTTTTCGAACAGGCGCGGGACGAGCGAGACGCTGATACCGAGCTCCTCGCAGCGGTTGACCAGTCGCAGGAGCACCTCGCTGGGGGCGGTCGAGAAGGTGATGATCACGTGGCGTACCCCGTGCTCCCGGACCGCCTGGTCGAAGTCCCAGCTGGCGCCGAGCACGGGCAGGGAATCCTCGTCCCGCTCGAGCGGCTCCTTGTCGAGGAAGCCGATCGGCTTCAGGCCCAGCTCGGGATGCTCGAGCAGGCGCCTGGCGGTGGTCCGACCGATGTGCCCGGCACCCACGATCAGGGTAGGGGCGAGCGCGACGCCATGCCGGCGCGCCTGCGCCTGCCACAGGTTCACCGAGATCCGGCCGCAGGCGAGAGCCAGCGCCGCGATGATCCCAAGTCGGACCGTTTGATCGGCGGTTGCAGCGGAAGCGTTGTCGATGAGCAGGCGAAGGGTGACGACGATGCTCGTGGCGACGGCGACGACGGAACCGGTCGAGCGCAGGTCGTCCAGGGCGTCCAACTGCACCCTCGGGGCGTAGGCGCCCTTGAAGTACGAGAGGCAGACGACGATCCCCCCGAACAGCGCCGGCCACACCACCCGGTCGCCGAACGTGGTGACGAGCGGCGAGGTCAGCTCGGCGATCACAGCGGCCGCGACGAGGAGCAGCAGGTCCAGCCCGACGCGGACCCGCGTCCAGAAGCGGTCGGGGCGAAGCGCAGCCTCGCGGGGAGCGGGAGCAACCGCCAGCTCCGCGCTCTGCAGCGCGTGCTCGGCGCTTTGCAGCTTGGCGGAGCCGGCAAGCTCGGTGTCGATGTTTACGGACACCGGACTCCCACTCGCCCATGCGGAAACCAGCAGGCGCAGGGACGCGCTCGGTCACTCATCAGTCGGTTTATGCCTCTCTCTCTCGCCTCTCTCGTTCCCATCTTGGTCGAAGTTCATCCGGGTTGCAACCCCGAAGAGACAACGTCCGAAAAAGGTCCGACGGCCGCGACCTCAGCGGAGACGGGCGACCGAACCGACGAAGGCGCGCGAGACCTGGACCGACCGGCTCGCCTTCAGCGCGAGCTGGATCCTGCCGTCGGTCCTCCAGATACCCAGGCGAGGAAGGTCGTACGGGTCCTGCCAGTCGATCGACCCCGGCAGGCCGAAGGCAGCCTCGTAACCTGCCGCGCGGGCGGCTGCCCGGACGCGCGCGTCGCTCTCGCCATAGGGATAGGCGAAGAAGCGGCACGGGCGGCCGAGCTCGTCCTCGATACGCTCCCGCGACACGCGGAGCTCGTCGTCCAGCTCGGCCGAGGAGAGCTGCGTCAGATGCGGGTGCGTGGCGGTGTGCGCGCCGATCTCGACGCCCCGGGCAGAGAGGTCGCGGAGCTCGTCCCACCCCATCGTGACCAGCTCGTCGGGGCTCTCCTCGAGCTCGGCGGCGAGCTCGGGCACATCGAGCCGGCCGCCCCCCCGATCCGCGAGCGCCGAGCACGCGAAGACCGTCGAGGACTGGCCGAGGAGCTCGAGCAGCGGAATGACGTCGCGAATGCTCAGGAACGCGTCGTCGAAGGTGACATGGAGCAGCCTGCCTCTCCCGCCGGCGGCCTCCTCCGCGGAGCAGGGCCGGTAGCCGCGCGCGTGCCACCGCCTGACCTGGAGCTCGACGGCGCGCGGCGGCACGGAGAGATAGCTGTCCCACGTCTCCGACGTGGCGTGGTAGCAGAGGACGTGAGGATGCCCGCGTCGCATGGCCCGCCAGTCGCCCGGATCACCCTTTGTGCGCTAGAGCTCGGGAGCGCCTGCCGCTCGGTCAGGTGCAGGACCGGGCTTCCGGCGACGAGCAAGTGTCCGCGTCGCCAGCGACACGGGCTCGGGGGACGTCCGCACCCGGGCCGCGTCGCGCGTGCCTTCGCCCGGCGCTTCGTACGAGTGTGGGTAGCTGTAGCCGACGCGCGGCGGCACGCCCGTCACGACGGCGCCCACGAGCTGGATGTCGAGGCGGTTGGCAAGCGCCCGTACCTCTCTGGCGGTGTCCCGCGTGATCTGGTTCGCGCGGACGACGACGATCACGCCGTCGGCGAGCTTCGCCAGCTCGACGGCGTCGGCGACGAGCAGGATCGGCGGCGAGTCGAGGATGATCGAGTCGAACTGCTCGCTCAGCTGGTCCACTACCTTGCGCATCTCGGTGCTGCCCACGAGCTCGGAAGGGTTTGGCGGAACCGGTCCGCTGGACAGCAGCGCGACGTGACGGTCGCTCTCGGTTCTGTCCAACACTCCAAATGGCCGCACGTGCCGGATCGCGTCTTGGAGGCGGGCCCGGCCGACCAGGACGCTGGTCAGGCCATTCGCGAACGGCGAGAGGTCGAAGATGCTGCTCAGGTGGGGCCGCCGGAGATCGGTCTCCAGCACGGCCACGGACGCCCCCGACTGCGCGAAGGCCAGGGCCAGGTTGGCGCAGACCGTGGTCTTGCCCTCGCCCGGCACGGAACTCGTGACCAGGATCCGTCGGAGCGGATGCCCAACGGCGATGTACTGCAGGTTCGTACGGAGCGTGTAGAAGGCCTCTTCGAACGGACCGTCTCCGTCGAGCAGCATGTGCGGCCGCCTGTCGCGTGTCTGCGGCACCGGGATCTGCCCGATCACGGGGATGCCGAGAGCCTGCTCGATCTCCTGCGTCGTGCGAAGTGTGCGATCGAAGTAGTCGCGGAGGAACGCGGCGAGCAGCCCCAGGACGAGGCCGAGCACGCCCGCGATGATCAGGTTCTGGCCCGGGTTGGGCTGGACCTTGCCCGGGATCACATGTGCCGGATCCCACACGGTGGCGGTGAGCGGCGGCGTGGCCGCCGTGTTCGCGGACGCCGGCGTCCCCTTGCCGAAGCGCTCCGTGACGAGGTTCGAGAAAACGTCCCCGATCTTCCCGACGATCGCCTTGGCGGCCGCCGGCGAGCGGTCGACGACCGAGACCTTGAGCGCGGCGCTCTCGGGGTTGAACGAGACGCCGACGCGGGAGAGCAGGTGCTCCGGGGTCGTGTCGAGTTTGAGTGCGCTGATCACCCCTTGAGCGACCACGGAGCTCTTGATCAGCTCCTGCATGGTGGCCGAGAACGGCTGGATCGCGTTGGCGTTCTGCGGTTGGACGAGGCCGCCCGACTGACCGACGACGATCGTCGTCTGCGCCTTGTACTCGGACGGCTGCCTCAGCGTGAACACGACGGCCGCCACGAGGGCGAGGACGAAGACGCCCACGACGATCCAGCGCCGCCGCGAGACCACCGCGAGGTAGTGACGCAGCCCCTGGCCGTCGTCGTCGGCGTGCTCGAAGTCCGTCATCGCCTCGCAGACTTGATCGGCAGTGCGAGCGCCATCCTGAAGGCTGTGTTGGCGCAAAACCCCACTTGACACACTGTACGGTATTCCGGCTCGCTGTCGACCCTGACCTCCGTGCGCCTCGGCATCTACTCGGACCTCGTCTACCAGCGTGACGCCGAGGGCCTCTCGACGGATCGCTCGTTCGTCGTCTTCCTGACGACGCTCGCCGAGCGGGTGGACGAAGTCGTCTTGTTCGGACGCTTCGACCCGGAGCCCGGCCGCGGCCCGCACCCCGTCGAAGGCGTCGAACTGGTCGCCCTCCCCCACTACCCCAGCGTGTTCTCCATCGCCCGGCTCGTCGCCGCCGCTCCTCGATCGTGCCGGATCTTCGCGGCGGAACTCGAGCGGCTCGACGCGGTCTGGTTGTTCGGCCCGGCTCCGCTTGCGGTCCTTTTCGCGCTGATCGCGCGTCGCCGAAAGACGCCCGCCTTGCTCGGAGTCCGGCAGGATTACCCGAAGTACATCCGGCACCGGATCCCCAGCCGGCTGTGGCTCTGGGCCGTCGGAGTCGCCCACGGGCTCGACCTCGCCTTTCGCCTCGTCGCGCGCAGGACGGCGACGGTCACGATAGGCGACGAGCTGGCGCACCAGTTCCGGGGGGGACGCGCGGCAGTGCAGTCGATCTCGCTCTCCCTGGTTCGTGCAAATGAGATCGTCCCGGTCGAGCAGGCGCTCTCCCGGCGCTGGGACGGCGAGATCCGCATCCTCAGCGTGGGCAGGCTCGATCCCGAGAAGAACCCGTTGCTCCTGCTCGACGTGATCGAGCGCCTGCGCGCAAGGAGCGGCCGCTGGCGCCTGGCCGTCGCCGGCGAAGGGCCGCTTTTCGAACGCGTCGCACACGAAGTGACCGCACGCGGTCTCGAGAACGCCGTCGAGCTGCTCGGCTACGTCCCGCACGGGTCGGAGCTGACCGCGCAGTACCGGTCCAGCCACGCCTTCCTCCACGTGTCGCTCACCGAAGGGCTGCCGCAGGTGCTCGTCGAGGCGGCGGCCGCCGGCCTGCCGATCGTCGCCACCGACGTGGGCGGCGTCTCGGATGCCCTTGGCGGGGGAACACGCGGCCTGCTCGTGCCGCCGCGCGACGCAGCCGCGATCGTCGCGGCCCTGGGCAGGCTGCACGACGATCCCGGCCTGCGCGAGCGCCTGATCCGGGCGGGCGTCCTCTTCGCCGCCGACAACAGCCTCGAGGCCCAGCAGGAGCTCCTGCTCGACTTTGTCGAGCAGGAGCTGCAGGTTCCGCGGCGCTCGTCCTAGCGAGGCGCGGTGGGCTTGCGGCCGACGAGGTAGCTGATGCCGCTCACGACCATCCCGAGGCCGTGGGCAAAGTGGAAGGTCGCGAAGACGGCGACGACCCGCGGAAGCAGCCGGAACGACTCGCGGCGTCCGCGGATGGCCTTGAATCCGAAGACGAGGGCGCAGAGCGCATAGAGGCCGGCGACGCAGGCCAGCACGATCCTGGCCGGACTGCTGAAGATCGACGCTACGCCCAGGCCGGCGAGCGTGAGCACGAAGACGACCGGGACCATGCTGCGCCCGCTGAGCACCGCCCCGTGCTTGACCATGGCGGCGAGCTTCCAGTAGCCGTACCGGAAGTACTGCTTGAACACTGCGCGGAACGAGCCGCGCGGGTAGTAGTAGGAGCGAATTCCCGAGTCGAGGATCACCTTCCCGCCGCCCTGCCGGAGGCGCAAATTGACGTCCTCGACCTCGACGACGTTCAGGTCCTCGTCGTATCCGCCGATCTGCTCGAGCGCGTGCCGAGGGAAGGCGCCTAGGTAGTTCGTATCGACCTCGACGCGCTCGCCCTCCGCGTACCTGCGTGTCCAGTTGTGTCCTCCGAACGGACTGCCGAGCGCGCACGCGACCGCACGCTCCATCGGCGTCCGCCCGATCGTCTCGAAGATCCCCGAGGCGTTCCACGCGCCGGTCTCCCTGACCGCCTCGACGCAGCGCCGGACGTAGTCGGCGGGATACCTCGTGTGGGCGTCGAGCCGGACGACGATGTCACCGACGGAGTGGTTGATGCAGAGGTTGAGGCCGGGCGACTGGAACCCTCGCGGGTTGTCGATCACGGTGAGCCTCAGCCCTTCGCGCCCGGCCGCGGCCTCGAGCAACTCGACCGTCCGGTCGGTCGACCGGCCGTCGGCGACGACCACTTCGAAGGGCTCGTCGAGGTCTTGAGCCGCCAGGTCGGCGACCAGGCCGTCGACGTAGTCGGCCTCGTTCTTGACGGGAATGATCACCGAGACGCGGGGAACCGACGTCTCGGCGCCTAGGTGGGTCTCGTGATCGAGCATCCTCAACGACACATGGTGAATCGGCTGTCCAAGGGGAATACTTTACGAGTAGGCTGATCGGCGACCCCGCGTCGTGGAACCAGCCCGGCAAGCGCTACGTTAGCGGAGACGAGGACCGCATCGCCCCGGACGGAGTGTGCTCGCCCAGATGCCCGGACGTCCCTCGTCCGAGGGAGGGTGAGGCTCGATACCCGCTGGTACACTGGAATTTGGGGACGACGTACAGAGCCTTTGGGAGAGAACGAGAGCTCGCTGAAAAGTTTGGGGAGAGAACGAGAGCTCGCTGAAGAGACGGGGCTCGCGGACAGAGCCGACACGACGAGATCCGGAGGAACATGGCCACGATCAGGGAACTGCTGGCACGACCGAACGCGTCAATCTTGATGGGAGTGCACAGCGCTCTCGGCGCCAAGATCGCCGAGGAGAACGGCGCCGACGGACTGTGGATCTCCAGCTTCGAGGTGCACGCCGCCGCCCGGCTCCCCGATGCCGACATCCTCGGCACCCAGGACTACGTGACCGTGACCCAGCAGATCGTCGACCGGGTGTCCATCCCCGTTCTCGTCGACGGCAACGCCGGCGGTGGGAACGCGATCAACACGATCCGGCTCGTCCGCGAATTCGAGAAGGCCGGAGCCGGCGGCATGTGCATCGAGGACAACCCGTTCCCGAAGCGCTGCAGCTTCTACGACGGCATGCAGGAGGAGCTCGAGCGCTCGAGCACCTTCTGCGGCAAGATCCAGGCCGCGCTCGAGAAGCGGCTCGATTCCGACTTCGTCGTGATCGCGCGCACGGAGGCGCTGATCAAGGGGCTCGGAATGGATACGGCCCTCGAGCGCACGAAGGAGTACGCCGCCGCCGGTGCGGAGGCGATCCTCATCCACCACAAGGGCTCGGATCCGGAATCCGTCCTCGAATTCGCTGACCGCTGGTACAGCACGGAGTCCGCCCCGCTCGTCTGCGTGCCGACCACCTACAACACCGTCACCTACGAGCAGCTCGACTCCGCCGGCTTCAAGCTGATCATCTTCGCGAACTACGGCGTACGCGCGATCGTCAAGTCCCTGCAGGAGACCTTCGGCGCGGTGATGGCGAACAAGCGGCTCGCCGACGGCGACGACCACGTCACGAGCATGGACGAGGTCTTCCGCCTGATCTACGTCGACGAGCTCCGGGAGAATGAAGCACGTTACGTCCGATAGCGGGTTGCTGGCGTCGCTCCTGGACGAGGGCTACGACTTCTACACCGGGGTTCCCGACAGCGGGCTGAAGCAGTTCATCGCTGACGTGCAGGAGCTGCCCGACTCGCAGCACGTCCGCGCGACCTGGGAGGGCGAGGCGATCGGCATTGCCGCAGGGGCGTACCTCGCCGGCCGCAAGCCGTGCGTCTACCTCCAGAACGCCGGTCTGGGCCATACCGTCAACCCGCTGACGTCGCTGTGCATCCCCTACGGCATCGACATGCTCCTCGTGGTCGGGCACCGGCACACGCTTCCGCAGCACAGGGTGATGGGCGAAATCGACGAGCAGCTGCTCCAGCTCATGGGCTGGAGGAACTACGTGATGGTGAGCGGTGACAACAACCCGGACTAGAGAGCAGGCGATCAGTGAGGTGTTCGAGCGGCACGGCCGCGAGGCGATCTACGTGGCCTCGACGGGATACGTCAGCCGAGCGGTCCACGAGCTCGCGAGAGACGAGTACCGGGTGCTGTACATGCAGGGCAGCATGGGGCTCGCTCCGGCGATCGGCCTCGGCCTGGCGCTGGGGACGTCGCGACCCGTCGTCGTCGTCAACGGCGACGCGTCGCTGCTGATGGCGCTCGGCTCGACGCATACCGTCCGCGACTACGCGCCGAGCAACTTCTTCCACTACGTGCTCGACAACGGCGTCCACGAGTCCGTCGGCGGCCAGCCCTGTGCGCGGCTCGAGGCCTCGTATCCCGGTGTGACCGAGATCTTCCCGGTCGATCGCGCCGGAAAGCCCCCTCGTGTCGCCGTCACGCCCGAGGAGAACGTACAGGCGCTGCGCGAGCTCCTGGTCCAGGAGCGGGGTGCTGCGATCGGGCCCGCCGGCGCGCCGGCCGCCTGAAGCGGGCCCAGTGGTTCTGGCGCAGCGACGGCAGATCCTGTTCAACCCGGGGCCGGTGAACCTCGACCCCCGGATCAAGGACGGGCTCTTCAACGTCGAGCTCTGCCATCGCCAACCCGAGTTCGCCGAGCTCTACGAACGCGTTCGCTCGAGGCTGTATGACGTCGCCCGGCTCTCGCCCGGCACCCACCACCTGAGCCTGCTGCACGGCTCCGGGACGCTCGCTGTCGACGCCGCCCTCACGTCGCTGGTCCGGGGTCGCGTGCTCGTGATCGTCAACGGCCTGTACTGCGAGCGCTTTGCGCGGACGCTCGCGGCGTTCCCGGACGCTGACGTCGCCGAGTTCCGACCGGGCTTGGGGGTTCCGCCCGAGCTCGACGAGGTCGAAGCCGAGCTCCGCAAGAGCCCTGCGGACTGGGTGGCGCTCGTGCACCACGAGACCACGACAGGGCTGCTCAACCCCGTCGCGGAGGTGACGGAGACCGCACGCGCAGCGGGCGCCCGCGTCTTCGTCGACGCCGTCAGCTCGTTCGGCGCGCATCCGGTTGGCGACGCCGACGTCATCTGCTTCAACAGCAACAAGTGCCTCGAGTCGCTGCCGGGGATCGCCGGAGTGTTCTGGCACCGCGACCTGGCGAAACAGCCGACCGTCCCGGTGCTCGATCTCTCCGCCTACGTGCACGACCTGCCCAGCACGCCCAATGTCCAATCGTTCCTCGCGCTCGACATCGCGCTCGACCTGCTCCTTGCCGAAGACCGGCCCGCCCGCTACTCGCGCCTGGCGCGAAAGGTCTGGGATGTGGGCGGACGCGACTTCGAGCTGCTCCTCCCCGCGGCGCACCGCTCGAACGTGCTGACGTCCTTCCGCCTCGACGGCCGGGATCCGGACGCCTTCAACGAGCTGGCGCTCCGCCACGGCTATGTCATCTACCACGGTCAGAAGCAGCTGCGCGACGAAATCTTCCGCGTGGCCAACATGGGCGCGTCGATGGACGACGCGGCGATCGAAGGGCTCTTCAAGGTGCTGGCGTGACGCGTGTCTACGTCGACATGGTTGCCGACCTCTTCCACTACGGCCATGCGGAGTTCCTCGAGCAGGCGCGGACGCTGGGCGACGCCCTCCTGGTCGGGATCCACTCCGACGAGACGGTGAAGGGCTACAAGAGGGAGCCGATCCTGACTATGGACGAGCGCATGCGTATCGTCGGCACGTGCCGATTCGTCGACGAGGTGATCCCCGATGCGCCGCTGTCGATCGATGCCGACTGGATCCGCAGGCACGACATCGACCTCGTCGTCCACGGCGACGACCTGGGCGAGGAAACGCTCGAGCTGATGTACGGCGTGCCGCGTGAGCTCGGCATCCTCCGCCTGGTGCCGTACACCGCCGGCATCTCGACGTCGGAGATCATCGAGCGGGTCCGCGACAGGTGTGGGAGCGGAGAGCTGCAGACGTGAATCTGCGGCCGCTCCAGGCGCCGGAGCGCACGCCCTGCACTCGCGACACTCCCCAGTGCGAGATCAGGACCTGGGGAGCCGACGCCCTGCGGCCCGACTGCTGCACCGAGCATCTCCTCGAGTTGACCCTGTTCGTCGACGACCTGCTCGAGCGCCACGGAATCGTGCACTGGCTCGACTACGGGACGCTGCTCGGAGCGGTGCGGAACGGCGAGCTGATCCCGTGGGACGGCGATGTCGACCTGGGAATCCTCGATCGCGACGTCGAGTCCGTGCTCCGCCTGGCGCCGGAGGTCGAGCAGGCCGGCTACGTCATCAAGACCGTCAGCGACGCGGTCGTCCGCATCTCGTACAGCGCGATCAACGACGCCCACGTCGACCTGTTCGCCTGGCGAGAGGAGGCCGGCTCGCTGAGCCACGACGAGGATCCCGCCCTGCAGTGGCCCGGCATGACCGATCGGACGACCTTCCCCGCGTCGTACGTCGAGGCGCTGTCGTCGGTCGAGCTCCACGGCAGAAGCTTCCCGGCACCCGGCGACCCGCACGGCTTCCTGCGCGACCATCGCTACGGCCCCGACTACCTCACGCCGGTCAGGGAGATCGTCAACTCGGACGTCCGCAAACGCATCGCCTTCTCGAAGGTGACACCGGCGTCGACCCGACTCATGCAGGTGGTCGCCGACCGGAACAGCAAGCTCCTGGAGCTCGCGGCGGAGCAATCGAGGCTCCTGCGAGTCATGCCGACGGTGCCGGGGTCTGGCAAGTGGTCGCTCCTCTGCGGTCTCCCGCTCGGCCCCGAGCCGCGCCACCTCGAGGTCGCCTGGTCGGTGGTCGAGGGCGACGAGCGTGGCGACGCCGTGGAACGTCTCGTCTGGTCCCTGGCATGGATCGACCGCTCGATCGAGGAGTTCGAGCAGCCGCCCCGCTTCCTGGGTGTGCGCCGCGCCGCCCGGCGACCGGTCTGGCTCGTCCGCGGGCTCGGAGAGAAGTTCGGGGTTCGGGACCAGCACCTCTAGCCCGCGCTCCGGCGCTTAGAGCGCCTAACGAAATGAGTGTGCGTCCCCGAGCCGCGCTGGGCGGCACGCTGCGGCGTCCTCAGTCGCCCCGATAGTTAGGTCACTATCGGGGCTCCCTGCGTCCTTGCATCGCACTCGCCCATCGCACCTCGGGAACGAACACCCATTCCGTTAGGCGCTCTTACGCTTTCGACCGCACCTCGGCTCCCTGGACGCCGGCGAGACCGACCGCGTTCCGGTCGCGTTCGCGCGCGCGAGCCGCCTCCCGCTCTCGCTTCGAGATCGCGTCCAGCGCCAGCGCCAGCCCGACGAAGATCCACAGCATGTGGCCGAGCTCGATCGAGAGGAAGAAGATCGCCGAAGCAAACCCGACCAGGGCGAGGGCAAGGGCGACGGCCATGCGCCATAGGCCGCCGGCTCCAGCAGCACGGGCTCGTAAGGCCGCCTTCACGAGGTACCAGAAGGTCAGGCCGAGGACGGCCATGAACAACCCGAAGCCGACCGGCCCGAGGTCGACGAGCGCCTCGAGATAGGCGTTGTGCACCGGCCGGTTCGAGTCCACGTACGAGGCGCGGATGTCGACGCCGGGAGTCGTATGGAGCAGGTCGAGCGACCGAGCCTCGAAGCCGCCGGCGCCCATCCCGAGCAACGGGTTCTCCTTGTACCCGGTCCAGGCCGCGGCCCAGAGATCGGTACGCCCGGATCCACGGCCCTGGCCCGAGAAGATCGTCGAGATCCGCTCCTGGTACGCCGTCGACCCGAGGAGGAGCAGGATCCAGGCGACGGCCGCGAGGATGACGATGTACGCCCCTTTCTGACGCCGGTTCCTGAAGAAGATCGTCCAGGGCAGAACGAGCGTCCCGACGACGATCAGGGCCAGGGTGATGACGCCCCCGCGTGAGAAGGAGGCGAGGATTGCCAGGCCGATCAGCGCGAGCACGCCGTACAGCACAGGGCTCCAGGCCCCGCGGCGGGCGATCCGGCCGAGGACGAGCGCGGCCGGCGCGGCGAGCGCCTCGTAGGCGGCGAACTGGTTCGGGTCGCCGGTCAGCCCCGTTCCTCGATCGAGCCCTCCGGAGCTGACGTAGGTCGCGAGCCCGATCACGCCGAAAATCGAAGCGGCGACCACGAACGCCCACAGGACCCACCCAACATGCTTCTCGTCTCGCACCAGGACGGCGAAGGCCATGGCGAACGCGAACGACAGCGCCCACCGGAACACCCACGTGATCACGTAATGGCTGTTGTCCGCCCAGTAGAAGCTGAAGAGGATCCAGACGCCCAGCGCGACCGAGACCGCGAGCAGCGGGTACGCGCGGATGTCGACTCTGCCCCTCGAGAGCACGTAGTAGAGGACGACCGCGACTGCGAGCGGCCCCATCAGCCGTCCGATGTTGAGCCCTCCGACCGAGACACCCTCGGCGAAGACGGCGACGACCAGCAAGGGGGGAAGCGTGCGGACGTCGACCGCGATCGCGACGCACGCCACCAGCGCCACCACGAGGCCCACCGCCCACAGCGGTCGGTCGACTGCCAGCCCCCCGACGACGACGGCGGCCACGCCGAGGCCGATCACGAGCAGCAGGTCGCGCGGAATCGGGCCGACGTGACCCGGCCGTGCCCGGCGCAGCGTGGAGTCCATCGCCATCCCTCTAGTCCGCGGGCCTCAGGCGCCCATCTGCGGAATTCTCAGCCACCCGCGGTGAGATCGGCATCGGTTCGCGTTGGCTTGAGCATCGTTGGCCGACGTCTCACACCGCCCGGCCCGGCGGCCTAACGCGCCGGATCACCGAAGCGGACGACGACCAGCCAAGCGTACCTGCGGCTCGCCCGAACATGGTCGAAAAGGAAGCGGTCGAACCGGTCCAGCGCCGGCAGGACGACGCCGAACGCACGAGTGTTGCGAAGCGGCACCGCTGCCACCGCAGAGAGGTGGAAGTACCACGCCTCGACCTTCCCGAAGAACCGGCGAGCACGATCGAGATCGGCGAGGTGGAGCGGATGCTCGCCCTCGGTCCTCTGCGCCGGCGTCAGCCGACGGTACAGGTTGATCAGCGGATTGTGCCCGAGCGGCTCGGTGAACAGCGCAATGCCCCCGGGAGCGAGCACGCGGGAGATCTCGCCGTAGGCACGGTCGAGATCGAGGTGGTGGACGATGCCGTTGCCGCAGACGAGGTCGAAGGAGTCGGTCTCGAAGTCGAGCGCCTCGGCGTTTCCGACCCGATAGTCGACGGGCGTGTCGGGAAACCTCTGCGCGGCGCGCTCCTGGGCAGCGCGGACGCTCGCCTCGGAGAGGTCGACGCCGACCGACCGGTAGCCGGCCTCGGCGAGCGCCAGCGACGAATAGGCGCCGGCGCCGCTTCCGTACTCGAGGATCCGGCCCTGGCCGTCACGGGACACCCGCTCGGCCTCCTCGAGGAGGAGCTTGCGGTAGAAGCTCCAGCTGCTCTCGTTGATCGAGTAGAAGCGGTTGGCCGGGCGGTCCCCGCCCTCCTCGACGAGCTGGTCGTGGAAGCGACGCTCGTCTTCGTACCGCTCGTCGGTGTCGTCGCGTGTTGCCATCGATTGCAGTCGTCCGACCCGGGGGCGGTGCGAGGCCGCAGGCTAGCACGGAGCGGAGATCACGCGAAAGCGCTCCCAGGGAATCCCGCCAAGGTAGACGGAGTTGCCGCTGGTCAGGCCGACCTTCGCCCACGCGTCGTAGCCGCGGGACACGGGGTTCTCCGCGAGGACGGCGAGCGTACCGCCCTGGTCGCGCAGGTACATGCCGTAAGTCTGCATCGCTCGTGCAACGGTCTTCTCCCAGGCGGGGATCGGCAGCGAGTCCACGTTCACGGCGGGATCGAGCTGCACGCGCATGCCTTCCTTCAGCGCATTCGGATCGGTCGAGGAGCCGTCATGGCTCGTCGCCGGGCAGATGTGGCCGAGCCTGCTCACCCTCGGCATCGCGAATACGAGGGCGTGGTCGATCCTCCCCTGGAGGATCTCCTCCGGCCTGACGAGCCCACCGAGCAGCGGCAGGTTGGCGGCGTCCCCGCCGGCCGTCCCAGCGGGCGCCGTCCCGTTGCCGTCCATCGAGACCGCAGCGCCGGCGCCCGCCGTCCAGCCGCTCGCCGTGCGCTGCGCCCGCCACATGTCCCATTCGCGGTGCGCGGCCGGGTCGTAGACCGCGAGGTGGGCGTCGCCCTGTGGGTCGGGCGCCGCCGTGAGCGGGATCGCGAAGGGACCGAACGCGTGCAGCGTGCACGCCGAGTAGAAGGTGCAGGGAACGGAGAAGGTCGGGTGCTCCGGCCGAGCTTCCGCGACGGAGACGCCCCACGCCCGCAACGTCATGTTGGGCAAGCTCGCATTCGCGGCCAGGTAGGAGACGAGCGCAGCCGAGTCCGCCACCGGCTGGGCGTTGCCGACGGGGACGTTCCAGATGCTCGCGTCGGGGAACGGCCGCGGATAGCCCGCCGACGGCAGGGCGGGCGTGGTTGCCGCGGCGTCGAAGGCGAAGAGAGTCGTCCCGGTCGCCGACTGAGCAGTCAGTCTGTACGCGTA
This sequence comes from uncultured Actinomycetes bacterium, assembly GCA_963775695.1. Taxonomy (GTDB): domain Bacteria; phylum Actinomycetota; class Thermoleophilia; order Gaiellales; family Gaiellaceae; genus DATBLE01. Next base: position 89,383 of record CAVZJU010000011.1, read on the forward strand.
GGTGGTCGAGGGCCATAGCATCGAGTCGGCAAAGGAGCTGCCGCTTGTCTGCGCGATGGGGCGCCCGTCCCGTGAGATCGTGTAGGCGGCCGCAGCGGGGACCGGCGTCCACGAGAGCGCGACGTGGGCGAAGTCGACCGGCGCCGCGGTGAAATCGGAGCCGGTCACCGACGAGGTTGCCGCGTTCGCGACCGTGATCCGGATCGAAGACGACGCCCGCTTCCCCCCGTTGGGCCCGTAGCTGATCGCCTTGAGCGTATGCACGCCGTTCCCGAGGACGGTCGTGTCGAGCTTTCCGTCCTGGCCGCCGTAGGCGAACGGTGCGGAGGATCCGCTCCATTTGACCGCGCCGTCGATCAGGAGATCGACCCGGGACGGCGCGGCGCCGCTGAAGCCCGCCTGCCATACGATCGAGCCGGTCACGTGCGAGCCCGCGCCCGGCGAGAGCATGAAGAGGCGGGGCTGCCCGCGTTTCGCCGCCGCAGCAGGAGCGATGGCCAGGACGAGCAGGAGGGCCAGAGCGAGAGCACGTCTGCGTCCACCCATCACTCACGTTGATCGGAGGACGGCGGTCCACACTCGACCCTGAAAGTGGTTCCCCGATTCGAGGGAACCGCATGTCACGTGATCAGCCGGTTGCGAATGCCCGGCGGTGTCTCGAGCGGTATCATTGCCTTGTCCTGATCAGGGCAAGCTTGATCGCAGCGACCGTGCTGACTGTTGTGTTCGTCGCTGCAGTAGCGAAGTCGGCGGGGCACGACGAGGCGCGGGTCGCAGTTGCTGGGCAGGGAGGGGCCCAGACAGCCGTATGCAAGGGAGTGCCCTGGAAGGGCCAGCCCTACTTCTCTCCGGCCAGCCCGATCAACCAGCCGATCGCCGCCGGTGCGGCGGTCGATCCGAACTCCGCCACCATGGTCGCGGCGCTCGCCCGGGCCGGCGCCGACCGCGACTTCGTCCTCAGCGTGGGCGCCTTCACGGTGCCCGTGTACTTCGCCGGCGCCGCCACGCCGCGCCGCAACGTCATGCTCAACGCGAGCTTCGCCCGGCGCACAGCCCCCGGCCGGCCACCGATCCTCACCCGCGTGCCCATCCCGGTCGGGGCACGGCCCGACCCGGGGTCGGACGGCCATATGGCGATCATCGACACCGCGGCCGGCTGCGAGTACGACTTCTGGCAGGCGTCGAAGAACAGCCAGGGCATGTGGCAGGCCACCTGGGCGAACAGGACCTCGCTCGCCGGCAACGGCATCTTCTCTCGCCTCTCTCCGGGAGCACGCGCCTCGGGCTTCGCGCTCACCGCCGGCCTGATCTTCCCGGTGGAGCTTCGCAATGGGCAGATCAATCACGCGCTCACGATCGCCATCCCGAACACGCGCAAAGGCGCCCCGGCGCCGCCGGCCACCCGCTCCGACGGCCAGACCCTGGCGCCCGAGGGCATTCCGATGGGAGCGCGACTCCAGCTCGATCCCACCCTCGACCTGTCGAAGCTCGACCTGCCTGCGTACGAGCAGACGATCGCCCGGGCGCTCCAGGTCTACGGGGCATTCGTCGCCGACACGGGCGGCGCAGTGTCCATGTATGCGGTCAACCGAGTCGCCTACCGTGTCGATCCATACGCCGGCGTGCTCCCCTCCGACAAGTACATCGGCCTGGACGGGATCCCTCTTGACCGGTTCCGCGTGCTGGTTCCGCCGCCCGCCTGACAGGAGAAATCTCCGCGCTATATTGAGGAAGTGGACAGTCTCGGAGACGGCGAGCCTGGCTCCGTCGCCGAGACCGGGTCGGCACCCCCCTCGCTCCTGAGCTCGGTTTCCTGGACGTTCGGCACCCAGGTGGCCGTGGCGGTGCTCGCGCTCGTCAACGTCCTGATCGTCTCCAGGACGCTGGGGCCGAGCGGCCGCGGAACCGTCGTCTTCCTGACGACCATCTCGTGGCTGACCAGTCAGATCGCATCCGTGAGCGTCGGGCAGTCGGCTGCGAACATCCCGGGGCGCCGCCCAGAGCTCAGACGTGCCCTCGCCGGCAACGCGGTGGTCCTCTCCTGCCTCCTGGGAGGGCTCGGGATCGTTGCGCTGATCGTCCTGTTCGGCCTCTTCCCCGGGATCAGCCCGGAAGCGAGCCCCGGCCTGGAGGCGCTCGCGCTCGCGATGATCCCGCCGATGATCCTCGCCGACTACCTGGGCCGGATGGTCTTCGCCGACTTCGGCATCACCGTCGTAAACGCCGCGCTGCTCATCGCCTCTGCGGGCAGCGTCGTCTGCAACGCGATCCTCGCCGCCACCGGTGCCCTCACCGTCGGAAGCGCTTTCGTCGTCTGGTCGGCAGGCCAGCTTGCGGGCCTGGTGCTCGTCGCCCGGTACGTGAGCGCGAGGCTTGCCGGCTTCGGCCGGCCCGACCTGCGTCTCGCGCGCGAGATGGTGACGTTCGGCCTGAAGTCGCACGGCGGCCGGGTGCTCCAGCTGGGCAACTATCGCCTGGACCAGTGGTTCGTCGGCGCGATCGCCGGGAACCGCGAGCTCGGCCTGTACAGCGTCGCCGTCGCCTGGGCGGAGAGCCTCTTCATCCTTCCGCGCGCGCTCATGGACGCGCAGCGTCCCTACCTCGTCCGGCTCGAACAGCGCTCCGCCGGGGTGCAGGCGGCCAAAGCGGTCAGGCTGACGATGCTGATCAGCGCACCGTTGGTGCTGGTCGTCCTGCTGATCGCACCGTTCCTGTGTGTGACCATCTTCGGGCCGGCCTTCGAGGGATCGACCGTGGTTCTGCGCGTACTAGCCTTCGGCGCCTTCGGCATCGCCCTGATGAAGGTCCTCGGCAGCGCCCTGATCGCCCAGGAGCGGCCGCTGCTCGAAGGGCTGGCCGTGGCCGCGGCCTTCGTCGCCACGATCGGCCTTGACCTGATTCTGATCCCGAGCCACGGCGGGCTCGGGGCCGCGTATGCATCCACCGCCGCGTACACCGTCGGAGGGCTGGCGGTGGCCGTGATCGCCGCGCGGACCCTCCGGTTCCCGCTCTCGTCGCTCTGGCCGGGCCGGGCCGACATCGGCGAAGCGAGGCGCATCGGCACGAGCCAGGTGCGACGGCTCCTCGGCCGCCGTGCGGAGGCCGCGTAGCCGCGTGAGCGGCCACTACACGCTCGTCGACGGGGACCCGCACGCCCACAAGGCGGAGGTCGTCGACCTGCTCAACCGCAACCTCATCCCCTCACGTGAGGAGGTACTCGCCCGGTACAGGAAGTACTACGAGACGAACCCGGACGGCCCGCCGCTTCTCGTCCTCGCCCGGGAATCGACGACCGGCCGGTACGTCGGCACCTGCGCCATCTTCCCCGCCCGGCTCCGCATCGGGGAGGAGACCGTTCTCGCCGGAGCAGAAGGCGATTTCGCGGTCGATAGCGCGCACCGGGGCTTCGGGCCGGCGCTCGCCATCCAGCGTGCCCTGTTCGACCGGATCGGCGAGCGAGGCCTGAGCTGCGTCTACGGCGTGCCGAATCCCTTCTCCGCGGCGATCACGCGGCGCGTCGGCTACAGGGACCTGGGGCGGCTCACGAGGTTCGTCAAGCTCTTCCGACTGGGCGTCGTGATCGAGCGCCATGTGAGTCGGCCGCGGCTTGCCCGGCTCGCCGCGGGCGCCTCGGCGTTCACGGCCGACCCGCTCCTGTCACTCGCCTCCAGAGACCGGTTCACCAGGCGGTCGAAGCGCTTCTCGGTCGAGCGGCCGTCAGCTTTCGACGAGCGGTTCGCAAGCCTCTGGGAAATCGGACGACGGCAGGGCCGCATCACGACCCATCGCGACGCCGCGACGATGAACTGGAAGTTCGACAAGCCGAACGACGGAGGGCTGAACAGGTACCCCGTGATCGCGGTCGTCGCAGGCGACCAGGCTGTCGGCTACGTCGTGTACAGGACGAGCGAAGGAGTGTGCGATGTCCTCGACATCGCGGCCGTCGCCTCTCGCGAGGTCGTGGACGCGCTGCTCTCGGCGTTCGTGGCGGACGCGAGACGAGCCGGCGTAGCGGCGATCGACATGCGCTACTTCGGGCCTCGGAGCCTGCTCACGACGCGGCTCAGAGCTTTCGGGTTCCTGGCGCTCGAGCACTCCGACGGGCCGTGCGTCTTCGTCGAGGCCGGCGCCGCGCGGGAGCAGGAGCTCATCGCGCCGGACAACTGGTGCCTGTTCGAATCGGCCCAGGACATCTAGGGAAACGCGCCTCTGCGAGGGATGGCCAAAGAGCCGATTTCGATCTACTGTAAAAGCATGAAGGCTGCTGTCGAGGAGCTCCAGCTCCTGGTCGTCATGGGCACTGAGGCGACCGCCGACGAGGTCGACGAGATCCTCGCGCACCTGCAGGATGTGGGCGCCGACTCGCGCGTCATGCCGGGCGAGCACGGCACCGTGATCGGCGCGATCGGCGACAGCGAGTCGCTGGCCGTCCTCAACCTCGAGCAGTACGCGGGCGTCGAGCGCGTGATGCCGGTGCCGCGCCCGCACAAGCTCGTCGCGAGAGAGACGTCGCCCGACCCCACGCTGATCCAGGTTCGCGGGCGCAGGATCGGACGCGGATACTTCGCGCTGATCGCCGGGCCGTGCACGGTCGAGAGCGTGGAGCAGACGATCGAGACGGCTCGTGCCGTCCACGCCGGCGGCGCCACCATGCTGCGGGGAGGTGCGTTCAAGCCCCGGACCTCGCCCTACGCGTTCCAGGGGCTCGGCGTCGAGGCCCTGCGGATCCTCGAGGAGGCGCGTGAGGAAACCGGGCTTCCGCTCGTCACGGAGCTCATGGACCCGCGTCATGTCGAGGTGGTCCTGGACGCAGTCGACGTCATCCAGATCGGCGCCCGGAACATGCAGAACTTCTCTCTCCTGGCCGAGGTCGGCAAATGCGACAAGCCCGTCCTGCTCAAGCGCGGGCCCTCTGCCTCCATCGCCGAGCTCCTGATGGCGGCCGAGTACGTCGCGAAGGAAGGAAACCCGCGCGTGCTCCTGTGCGAGCGCGGGATCAGGACGTTCGAGCGCTCGACGCGCTACACGCTCGACATCAGCGCGATCCCCGTCCTGAAGGAGGAGACCCATCTGCCGGTCATCGTCGATCCCTCGCACGCCGCCGGCCGCCGTGCCCTCGTTCCGGCGCTCACGTACGCGGCCATCGCCGCGGGAGCCGACGGGATCATGGTCGAGGTCCACCCGGCTCCCGAGGATGCGCTTTGCGACGCCGACCAGCTGATCCCGACCGACGAGTTCGCCGCGTTCGCGAAGAGCGCCCGAGACCTCGCGGCGGTCGTTGGCAAGATACCGGGGTGATCGCGGGCCACAGCACGCGAGCGGAGGGGTTGGTCGAGATGCTCGACCAGGCGGCTTCGGCGAATCCGCACCAGACGGCGATCGCCCATCGCGGGGACCGGCTGAGCTACGCCGAGTTGTCGTATCGCACGGCGCAGGCTGCCGCCGGCCTCGCCTCGGTGGGCATGAGGGCCGGCGACCGCGTCGGCCTCGTGCTGCGGAACACGCCCGAGTTCGTCATCGGCTTCTTCGGCGTCACCTCGCTCGGGGCGGTCGCGGTCCCGCTCAACCCCGCGTACAAGGAAGCCGAGCTCGAGTTCTACCTCCGGGAATCCGACGCCCACGCAGTGATCGCCGATCCACGCGTGATCGGCGTCGTCCGGCGAATCGCCGGGCGGATGCACCGGCCGGTCGAGATCGTCTCGACCGGTGTAGCCCAACGCGGCGCCAGATCGTTCGAGTCGCTGCTGCGAGAGCGTGCGCCGGGCCCGCTTGCACCGAGGCCGCATGACGAGGATTGCGTCTACCAGTACTCGTCGGGATCTACCGGTCGCGCGAAGCGGGTGCCGCGGACGCACGGCCAGCTCTCCGCCGAGGCGGCCGGTGTCGTCGCCACCGCCGGCATCGACGCGGGCGACACGATCATGGCAGCTCTGCCGCTGCACCACACGTACGGAATGGGCTGCTGCCTGATGACCGCGATCGCCTCCGGGGCGACGCTACTGCTGCCCGAGGGACGCGAACCGTTCCTGCTTCGGCGCCGGCCGACCCTCGAGCTGATCGAGCAAGAGCGCGTTACGGTGTTTCCGGCCGTACCGAACATGCTCCGCTTCCTTGCCAAGAGCCCCGGTTCCGCGGACCTCTCCAGCCTGCGTCTCTGCTTTTCGGGGGCCGCCGCCCTGCCGCAGTCGACCTTCGACGAGTTCAAGGACGCGTTCGAGGTGGAGATCCGACAGCTGTACGGGTGCACCGAGACCGGCACGATCACCATGAACCTCGACGACGATCCCGAAGGCACCTCGGCCTCCGTCGGTCGCCCGATCCAGGACGTTCGCGTCAGGATCGTCAACGACCGCGGCGTCGAGGTCGCGACCGGCCGAATCGGCGAGATCGCCGTCTCGAGCCCGGCGATGAGCCGCGGGTACCAGGGCGAGAGCCAGACCGACCCGAACGATCCGTCCTTCCGCGACGGCCGCTTCCTGACCGGCGACCGGGGCCGCGTCGACGAGGACGGCCGCGTCTTCATCACCGGCCGTAAGAAGCTCCTGATCGACGTCTTCGGTGAGAAGGTCGATCCGATCGAGGTCGAGGACGTCCTGGCCACACATCCGCGTGTCCGGGAGGTCGTCGTCGTCGGCATTCCCAGCGGCATCGAGGGCGAGCAACGGATCAAGGCCGTGGTCGTCGCGGCCGAGCGGTGCGAGGAGCGCGAACTGATCCGGTTCGCGGCCGAGCGGCTGGCCAACTACAAAGTTCCCGACTCTGTCGAGTTCCGCGAGGAGATCCCGAAAAGCCCGGTCGGGAAGGTGCTGCGCAAGTACCTGGTCGACTAGTGCGGCCCGACCCAGCGCAGGGCGTCTTCGAAACGCTTCTCGTCCGGGCCGGACATCCGGTCGAGCTCGATCAGCACCTCGAGAGGCTCGCTCGCAGCCTCGAGGACCTCTACGGCGCCGCGCCGCCACTCGGTCTGCGCGCGCTCGTCCTCGACTGCGTCCAGGAGGTGCAGCTCGGCCGCGAGCGGGTGACCGTCGCGCCCGCGGATGGAAAGACGTTCGACGTGCAGGTTCGCGCCGTCGCGGTGGACGAAGCGGACGTCTTCCCGTCGTGGGAGCGGGCGGTGTCGCTCGTTCCGGCCGTCCTCGAGGGCGGCTTCGGCGAGCACAAGTGGGCAGACCGGAGTGCCCTCGACCCGCTCGAGGCACATGCCGGCCAGGCTGCGGTTCCGCTGCTGCTCGACGCGGACGACCAGGTGCTCGAGGGCTCCAGGGGGAACGTGTTCGTCGTCGACGGAGGCGCGATCGTCACACCGCCGGCGAACGGGCGGATCCTCCCCGGCGTGACGCGCGGTCGCGTACTCGATGTTGCCGCGGAGCTCGGAATCCCGTCCGGCCAAGAGTCGATCGACCTCGACCGCCTGCTCCGCGCGGACGAGGTCTTCCTCACCGGCGCCGTGCGAGGCGTGGAGCCGGTGCGCACCGTTCAAGGCCGACGCGACTGGGAGGAAGGCAGCCTCACCCGCCAGCTGTCAAGCGCGCTTCAGCGGTTCTGGAGCGAGCCGACCGCGGCCTCGTCCGCGGACCGTCTCCCCTCTCGCACCTGACGCGCCGCCCTCAGCAGGGCCGGCTCGCGCTCGGAGGCCGCGGCCGCTGCCCTGGAGGCGGAGACGACAGGCTCTCCCTGGACGGCCAGCCGGATCGCCTGCATCAGGGCCTCGGCCTTCAGGAGAGCCTCCTGGTACTCGTCCTCGGCATCCGACTGCATGACGATCGCCCCGCCCACGCCGATCGACGTCTCCTCGCGAGAGAGCACGACCGTCCTGATGACGATGTTCAGATCGGCGCCGCCGGACAGGCCGAAGTAGCCGATCGCACCTGAGTACACGCCTCTCGCCTCGGTCTCGAGGTCGTCGATGATCTCCATTGTCCTCTTCTTCGGCGCACCCGTCATCGAGCCGCCTGGGAAGCAGGCGCGAACGCAGTCCGCGGGCCCGAGGTCCCCCCGCAGGCGCCCCTTGATCGTGGAGACCATCTGGTGGACGGTCTCGTACGTCTCGATCGCCATCAGATGGGGCACGTGGACGCTGCCGATCTCGCAGACCATGCCGAGGTCGTTGCGGAGGAGATCGGTGATCATGAGGTTCTCGGCCCGGTTCTTCTCGCTCGTCCGCAGCTCCTCGCTGAGCGCGCGATCCTCCTCGGGGGTCGCGCCGCGGCGAGTCGTCCCCTTGATCGGCTTCGTTTCGACCCACCGGTCGCGATGGATGCGGAGAAATCGCTCGGGCGAGGAGCTGGCGACAGCCGCTCCGTCGAACCGCAGGAAGGCGGAGAACGGCGCCGGGTTGACCCTCCGGAGGACCCGATACAACGGAAGAGGATCGATCACGACGTCCGTCTTCACCTTGTTGGTCAGGCAGACCTCGTAGGTCTCCCCATCGGTGAGGTGCTGCTTGCAGTGAGCGATGTCGGATAGGTAGGTCTCACGATCCCTGCTGAGGAAGAAGTCGAGGTGCTGCCGTCGCGGAGTCCCCGGGTCGCCGGTCGTCGGCCCGAGCACGACGAGGGCCTCGAGCAGCTGAGCAACGTCGTCGACCCATCGCTCGCCATCGTCGGGTCCCTCGCCGTCCGTCAGGCACAGGAGGTAGGTGCACTCGTCGACGTGGTCGAACACGACCAGCCGATCGGCGAAGACGAAGGCCGCGTCGGGGAGCGGCGAACGGTGGACGAGCGACCCGCCGCAGTCGCCCTTCAGCTCGTAGCCGAGATATCCGACAAAGCCGCAGTTGAAGTCGAACGGCACGTTGTCCGAGACTCCCGAGAGCCGAACCAGCTCGCGCTGGAGATAGTCGAAGATCGTCTCCTTGTGGACGTCGGTCACGTCGCCGCGGACGACTGTGACCTCCTTCGAGGCGACGTCGTAGTAAATGCGTGCGCTCAGCGGCCCGGTGCTGCCGCCCATGAACGAGAAGCGCGACTGTGGATCGCCGGCCCTGTTCGAGTCGAGCCAGAAGGCGTGCGGGTCGTCGGCGTACATGTGCACGAAGACCTGTTCCGGGTCGTGGAGACGGTCGAGCTTCCGTACCGTGAGACGGAGGGGCTCCGTGCCCCCCAGCGGCGCTTCGTCCGGCTCGCGGTGGGGGACGATCGAGCCCGCGGGTTTCCGGCAATGCCCTCCGCCGCTCCGGCCCGCCTCGAGCGTCAGCTGCCGGAAGTTTTCGAGGAGCTGCTTCCCGTGCTCTGTGCAGATCGACTCGGGGTGGAACTGCACGCCCCAGATCGGCCGCTGCAGGTGCCGGAGCCCCATGACCACGTCGTCCGACGTCCAGGCGAGCACCTCGAGCTCGTCGGGCAGGGGCCGCGGTACGCACAGCGAGTGGTAGCGGACGACCTCGAAGCCCTGGGGAATGCTTTCGAAGAGCGGGGACTCGTCGTGGAAGACCCGGCTCAGACGGCCGTGCATGACCTCGGGCGCGTGGACGACCGAGCCTCCGAAGATGTGGCCGATGCCCTGATGGCCGAGGCAGACACCGAGGACGGGCAGGTCGGACTCACGAATAGCGTCCGAGCACACGCCGAAGTCGGACGGGCGATCCGGGCTTCCCGGGCCCGGCGAGACCACGATGTTGTCGACGTCCCAGGTCGCCAACTCGGACCAGTTCGGGCCGTCGTTCCGGACGACGATCGGCTCCTCGCCGTTCACGTCGGCGATCAGCTGGAAGAGGTTGAACGTGAACGAGTCGTAGTTGTCGATCAGTAGCGTTTTCATCGCGTACCCAGCATCGAACGCCTCAGACGAGATCCTTCCGCAGCACCTTGCCGATCGAGCTTCGAGGGATCGACTCGCGGAACTCGATCACGCGTGGCACCTTGAACGCAGCCAGCCGTTCGGCGCAGAAGTGGATCAGCTCGCGCTCACTGCACGGAGCGTTCGCGACCACGGCAGCCTTGACCACTTCTGGCTGCCCGCCCTCGAGGCTGCCGACGACCACCACCTCCTCCACGGCCGGGTGCTCGACGAGCACGTCCTCGACCTCGATCGGATCGACCTTGTGGCCGACGACGTCGATGAAGATCTTCGTCCTGCCCGCGAGGGTCAGCCGTCCCTCGGCGTCCAGCTTGCCGAGGTCCCCCGGATAGATCCAGCCGGCGCGGAAGGTGGTGCCGTCGCCGCCGACGGCTCCGAAGTACCCCTCGGCCGCGACCGGGCTCCGAACCGCCACGGTGCCGACCTCGCCCTCGGGCAAGGGAGCTCCGTTCTCGTCCTGGACGACGATCTCGACGCCGTCGAACGGCTGACCCACCGAGCTTGCCGTCGGCAGAGGGTCCGGGTCGAGATTCACCGCGAGCGAGGGCGACTCGGTGCAGCCGTACAGCTGGCGAGCGGCGACGCCGAACCTGTCGAAGAACCTCCGGGCGAGCTCTTCGGGGAGCGCGGTGCCGGCGGAGGTGCAGAACCGAAGCCCCGAGATGTCCACCTGCCCCTGTGCGCTCTCGAGCAGGTCGATCATGAATGGGACCGCCGGGAAGAGCGTCACCTGCTCCTCCTCGATCAGCTCGAGCGTCCGCTGGCGCCTAAACCTGAACGGCGCAGGATTCGGCTGCAACACGAGGCGGCCGCCGCACCCCATCGCGGTCAGCATGCAGTCTCCGAGGCCGTACGCGTGGAAGAGCGGAATCGAGCAGAGCACCGCGTCGTCGGGCCCGAGCCCGAGCGTTCGCGGCACCATGCGGGCTTCGGCGAGCAGCTGCCCCTGCGTCCGCCCGACTCGCTTCGGCCGCCCGGTCGACCCGGAGGAGTACTGGTACAGGAGCAGCTCGTCCTCCTCCGGAAGCGGCGAGGTCAGGGGGTCGGACCGCTCGATCAGCGAATGCAGCGAGACCGCGCTCGACGGGGTGTCGTCCGTCGAGACGACCGTGACGGACACGTCGAGCTGCTCCGCGAGCGCCAGACACGCCCCGCCCCCCTGTCGATCGGTGATCGCGGCGGTGGGCCGGCAGTCGCGCAGCGCGTTCGAGAGCTCGTGCTCCTTCGACTGTGCGTCGAGCACGACTGCTGCCGCCCCCAGCCGGGCTAGGGCGAAGAAGCCGATGACGAACTCGGCGACGTTCGGCAGGATGACGAGAACGTTGTCCCCAGGCCGCACCCCGGTCGAGGCGAGGCCGCCGGCGAGGCGGCCCACTCGCTCGGCCAGCTCGCCGTGGGTGAGGCGATCGTCGCCGTAGATCAGCGCCTCGTTCGGGCCGAAACGCGCCGCGTTCTCCTCGATCAGGCCCGCGAGCACCGGACCTCAGATCGACGCGGCAGGGCGATTCGGGCACGTGACGCGAATCGCTCTTCGAACGTGAGGAGAGTCATAGCTGCGTTGGCCGGAGCGGGCCTCTCTCCCTCCGACGGAACTGCCCACTTACGATAGGTCGGCGGCTTCGGCCTGTAAAGGGGAGATCTCCGCGCCCGGACGAGCCGCCTCGTGTTCGGCCGGGGACTGTCGCACGCGGCGATTTGTGATATGCCAAGTCTGTGAAGGCCGAGGACAAGATTCGCAAGTTCGTGATCGACGATCTGCGTTGGGAGGGCAAGCCCGGCGACCTCAAGGAGGACACCTCCCTCATCGACGGCGCCATGGACTCGCTCGGGATCGTAAAGACGATCTCGTTCCTCGAGAGGGATTTTGGGATCAAGGTCGACGAGGACGAAATCCTGCCGGAGAACTTCGAGACGATCGGCGCCTTGGCCGATTTCGCCCGCCGCAAAAGCGGCTAGCCGTAGCCGCTCAGCCGCGCTCCCGCAAGCTCGGGAACAGGATCACGTCCCGGATCGAGCCGCTGCCGGTGAGCAGCATGGTCAGCCGGTCGATGCCGATGCCGCAGCCGCCCGTCGGCGGCATTCCGTAGGCGAGCGCCTCGACGAAGTCCGGGTCGCCGTGCTCCGACTCCTCCGCCCCGGCCTCGCGCTCGGCCTCCTGCATCGAGAACCTCTGGGCCTGCTCCTCGGCGTCGTTCAGCTCGCTGAAGGCGTTTGCGAACTCCATCCCTGCGACGACCGCCTCGAACCGCTCCACCAGCGTCTCGTCCTCGTCGGTCGTCCGCGCGAAGGGCGAGAGCTCGATCGGCCAGTCGTAGACGAAGGTGGGCTGGATCAGCTCCGGCTCGACGTAGTGCGAGTACGCATGGTCGGCGAGCTGCGACCACGACCGGTCCCGCGACGTGTCCACCCCCGCCTCGTCCAGCTTCGCGCGCAGTTCGGCCTCGTCCCGTGACCAGACGCCCTTGTCGTCGAGCGCCTCGACGAAGCGGACGCGCTGCCAGGGCGGCGACAGATCGAGCTCGTGACCGCGAAAAGTGACCCGGGTCGATCCGGCAGCCTCTGCCGCGGCCCGGACCAGCGTCTCAGTGCGCTCCATCGTGTCCTCGTAGTCCGCGTAGGCCTCGTACCACTCCACCTGGGTGAACTCGGGCGAATGCTTGTACGAGGTGCTCTCGTTGCGGAAATCCTTCGAGAGCTCGTAAACCTTCTCCAGCCCGCCGACGATCAGGCGCTTGAGGTAGAGCTCGTCCGCGATGCGGAGGTAGAGATCGGCGTCGAGCTCGTTCGAGTGCGTGACGAACGGCTCCGCGAAGCCGCCGCCGTAGCGCGGCTGGAGGATCGGCGTCTCGACCTCCAGGAACCCCTCGCCGTCCAGGTAGCCTCGAACGGCCGAGACGATCCTGGTGCGCTCGATCGCAAGCGCGCGCGACTCGTCGCTCATCAGGAGGTCGAGGTAGCGCTGCCGGTAGCGGATCTCCACGTCGGTGACGCCGTGGAAGGTGTCCGGGAGCGGACGCCTCGTCTTGGCGAGCAGTTCCAGACGATCGACGGCGAGGCTTGGCTCACCACGGCGGCTCTTGGCCGGCTTCCCGGTGACGCCGATCACGTCGCCGAGGTCGACGTCCACCTCGCCGCCGATTCGACTTGGCTGCACGAGGAGCTGGATACGGCCCGAGCGGTCGACGAGGTCGAGGAAGACGAGCTTTCCGAGGTCCCGTCGTGCCATCACCCGCCCGGCTAGCCGGCGGGTCGCCTCCGCCTCCCCGTCGGGCTCGACCGCTTCCGCCTCCACGCGAACAGCCGCAATGTCGTCACGGTCGGGAAACCGCTTCGGGAGGCTGCTCATGCCGCGAGTCTACGGGCGGCGGCGAAGGCGGGCTTTGCCCGCCGTTGCCTCCCAGCGGCTCTCTGCGGCGACCCCCTACCGGGAGGAAGTCGTGGCGCGAAGCGCCGACTTCATGCCGCTTTGATCTCGAGGATCTTGAACTTGAGCGAGCCGCGCGGGGCCGCCACCTCGACGACCTCGCCCTTCTTCTTCCCCATGATCGCCTTGCCGACCGGCGACTCGTTCGAGAGCTTCTGCTCGGCGGGGTTCGCCTCCGCGGAGCCGACGATCCGGTACTCGAAGGTCTTGTTCGCGCCGATGTCCCGCAGCTTCACGTGGGAGCCGACCGAGACGACGTCCTTCGCGATGTCCTTCTTCTCGATCACGCGGGCGGACAGCAGCCGCTCCTCGAGCGTCGCGATCCGATGCTCGACCAGGGCCTGCTCGTTCTTCGCGTCGTCGTACTCCGAGTTCTCGGCGATGTCGCCGAACTCGCGCGCGACGCGGATCCGCTCTGCAACCTCCCGCCGCTTCTCGGTCGAGAGGTACTCGATCTCCTGCTTCAGCTTTTCGTAGCCCTCTTTGGTGAGGATGACTTCCTTGGCCAACGTCACGCGCCTCCTCGAAAAGAAACCGGCGGCGCCTCGGCGCCGTCGCGGGCCGGAATGGTACCGGTAGGACGCGTTTCTGCGCAAGGGTGCTGCGCGGCTACGCTGTCCGCGCATTTTGGGCGTCGATCTGCGATCTTCATGGTGGATCGGGCCGGTCGAGGTGACGTCGCGCGTGGTGCTCGCCCCGATGGCCGGCGTCAGCGTGCAGGCGTTCCGCCGGCAGGGCCGCCGGTTCGGCGCGGGGCTCGTCTGTTCGGAGATGGTCAGCTGCGCCGGGCTTCACCACGGCAACGAGCGGACGCTCGGCTACCTGAGGATCGCGGCGGACGAGCATCCGCTCGCCGTTCAGATCTTCGGCTCGGAGCCGCCACTGATGGCCAAGGCGGCGCGGATGGTCGTGGAGGCCGGCGCGGACATCGTCGACATCAACTTCGGCTGTCCCGTGCGCAAGGTGACGAAGACCGGCGCCGGCGCGACGCTGCTCGACGACCCGGGCCGGGCGGAACGGATCGTCGCTGCGGTCGCGGCTGCCGTGGACGTGCCCGTCTCCGTGAAGATGCGCCGCGGTCTCGAGGACGGCTCGCGCGCCTGCCTCGTCGTCGGCCCCCGGCTCGTGGAGGCCGGCGCGGGGACGCTCACCTTGCACCCACGCTCGGCGAAGCAGATGTACACGGGGACCGCCGACCATTCTCTGACGACCGAGCTCGTCGACCTGGTCGACGTCCCGGTGATCGCCTGCGGGGACATCACCTCGCGGGCCCGGGCACAGACGGTGCTGGCGACCACCGGTGCGGCCGCAGTGATGATCGGCCGCGGCGCGCAGGGCAACCCGTGGGTGCTCCGCGAAATCGTCGACGGCGACGAGCCCGAGCCGACACGCGAGGAGGTCGCAGCCGAGCTGATCCTGTTCATTCGCGAGACGGTCCGCGAGATGGGCGAGCGTCGCGCGTCCGGCTTCCTGAAGAAGTTCTACGGCTGGTACCTGGGCCGCGGCCGCTTCTCGCGCCCGTTCAAGCAGGAGCTGGTCCTGCTCGACTCGACAGAGGCGGTGGTGGAGCGGCTGCTCGCCGCCGCGCCGGGGGCCGCCGAGGTGCTCGAGCGCCTCGAGGCGGAGCAGCCGCCGGTCGACGACCGGCTGCTCGAGCTTCCCGTCTCGATCTACGGCGGCGGCTGAGCCGGGTTCGCCAGGGCGTCGACCTTCGGCGGCGTTGTGGGCTGCTCCACTCCGCGTGGCCTCCTCGCGAAGGCGAGCGCCCTCGCCACGAGTGGTCCCGGATCCGAGTGGTGGAAGTACCCGTGCGCGACGTGGAGGCGCGGCCGAGCGATCGCCGCCGTTGTCCTGAGATCGAGACGGTGGACAGCACCCAGGAGAGAGCGAAGCTCCCCGTCCTCCCAGCGGTACACCACTCCCGGCTCGGCGGGGCCTGTCCTCACCGAGGAACGGCGGAGCACGTGGTCGCACCAGAGGGCCGGGAGGTTCGCACCGGCACGGATGGCGAGGACGAGCCAGCCGAACAGCCGGGGGTTCAGATCGATTGCGGCGAATCGTCGCCCGAGGTCCAGCAGCTCGAGCTCGAAGATCCCGTTCCAGCCGACTCGCCGCAGGAGGTCTTCCACTGCGTGTGCGAGGCCCTCCGGCGGCTCGATCGTTCGCGCCATGGAGGCGCTGCCGACCTGCGGCGGCCAGGTTCGCGAATACCGGGCAAAGGTCATCCCGACCAGATCGTTCCCGAGGCGGACGCCGGCACACGAGACGATCCGGGCCTGGACCACGAACTCCTGCACCGCCACCGGCGCGCCGAGTTCCGCGACTGCGGCCACGACCTCGTCCTCCTCTGCGCAGAGCCGGGCCCGGCCCTGGCGCAGCGACCCCTCCAACTCCGTGAACGACCGCCAGGGCTTGATCACGACGGGAAAGCCCACGCGCCGAGCAGCGCCGATCGCAGCTTCTGCGGTGTCACCGACCGTGCTCTCCGGAGGGGCGAGCCCGGCCAGGGTAGCCTCGTGCGGCAGGAGCAGCTTGTCGACGGCGCGCAGGACGACGTCGTGCTCCGGAAGTCCGGTCGCAACGAGAGGGTCGATCAGCTCGCGGTGGGCCGAGATCGGCAGCATCGACGCCTCGGATCCCGGGAGGAGGACGTCGTGCGGCTCCTCGGTCAGCACCTCGGCGAGCCGCTCGACGTAGTCGAGCCCATCGAGGCGTGGATCGGGGAGCGAGATTCGCCGCTTCGAGTGTCGCGACCAGTGACCGACCGCGAAGCGACCGTGGGCGACGGCGGACACCTCGTATCCCGCCGCCGCAAGACCGCGGCACCCCGCCAGCGCCGAGCGCTCCTCCGCGTCCGTGACGAGCGCGCGAGGGCGCGCGCCTACCACGAGAAGCCGGCCCGGGGGGCCTCCCGGCCGACGATGCCGCGCGTGAGGCCGCGCGCCGCGGCCCACGTGCCGCAGACGAAGCGCATCAACGGCCCGAACGACAGCGCAGCCGGAGCCCCAACGAAATGCAGGCCTGGAACGGAGGACTCGAACCCGGCCCCGAGCACCGGGTAGCCGTCGCGACGACGGACCTGCGCCAGCAGCTCGGGTGGGAGGAACGCGTAGCGGTCGATGTCCACCTGGTAACCCGTGCCGAGCAAGACATGGTCGACCTGCCGCGTGCCGCCTCCGGCAAGCCGCAGCTGCACACCGCCGTCGAGCGCTGTCGCCCTCTCAATCGACTCCGACGTGGTGATCGGCACAGCGGCGAGGCGGGGTCGCAGCCAGCCGGCGCCGGCCGGCCCAATCGCGGCGTAGGCGAGGCGCTCCCGACGCTCCAGCGGGAGCTTGCGCCAGGCGGCAGGCCACGCGAGCAACCAGCTCGAATTGGGACCGCCGAGGGCGATGCGCCGGTAGGCCAGGTGGCGAAGAGAGCCTCCGCCGGCCTTGTCCTCCGACAGCCACTTGACGGCGGGCCGCCGAACGAGGATCTCGGGCTCGGCACCGCCCTCGGCGAGCAGGGCGCCCGACTCGAGCGCGCTCTGGCCGCCGCCGAGGACCAGCACGCGGCGGCCTTTGAAGATGCCGAGGTCGTCGTGGTCCACGACGTGCGAGAAGCGGTCGGGGCCGAGGCCGTCGAACACCGCCGGGCGACGGGCGAAGGTCACGATCCCCGCAGCGACGATCACGCGGCCGGCCTGCAGCCGCTCTCCCTCTTCGAACTCGACGGAGAAGCTGCTGCCGGCGCGGTCCAGTCGCTTGATCAGTCGCGCGTCCACGTCCGGGACCGCTTGGGAGCGGAACCAGTGTCCGTATGCGACGAAGCGCTCGAGCGGTACCGGATCGGCGGGTGGGAGACCGTCCTGCTGCTCGAAGCGGTCGAGGCCGAACTCGTGGCCGGGGTCGGCGATGAACGACGCCCGGGGAAGCGAGCGGAGGAGCATCCCCGCCGGCATGTGCCGTTCCCAGGAGGCCATCGGCCGGCCGAAGACCCGCGTGTCGACGCCCGCCGCGCGGAGATGGGCCGCCGCGGCCAGGCCATATGGTCCTGCGCCGATGACGATCGCGCCGGTGCCGTCGCGGCTGCGTGTGTGGGCGCGCACGCGCGCAACGGCAGGCGTCGCTTCGGCCCGCGTGGTCATTGGTCGCATCCTCGAGCTTGTGTGAGTCTATCTCGTTCCGCTTCTTCCGAAATTGACACTTCGAGCGGCCGGCTCGCACCACACGCAGCCTAGGCGTCCGAGTCGTTCAGATCCCAGACGAGGCGGAGGCCTTCCAGGGTCAGCCAGGGATCGACCCGCTCGATCGTCCTCGAATGCGGGGCGATCAGTTCCGCAAGGCCCCCGGTCGCGACCGCCCGCGCCTCGACCCCCAGCTCGCCGCGGATCCGCTCCACGATCCCGTCCACCTGCCCGGCGAAACCGTAGACGAGCCCCGACTGGAGCGCGCTCGCGGTCGACGTGCCGATCACCGCCGCCGGTTCGGCGAAGTCGACCTTGATCAGTCTCGCGGCGCGGGTGAAGAGCGCCTCCATCGAGACCTCCACGCCCGGAGCGAGCACGCCGCCCACGTACTCCCCGGCGGGGGAGACTACGTCGAAGTTGGTCGAGGTGCCGAAGTCCACGACGACGCACGGCGGGCCGTACCGGTCCTTCGCCGCGACGGAATTTGCGAGCCGGTCGGGGCCGATTTCGCGAGGGTTGTCGTGGCGAATCGGAAGCCCCGTGCGGACGCCCGGCTCGAGCACGAGCAGCCGGGCCGTCGCGTACCGCTCGGCGAAGGTCTCGTACTCCCGAACGAGCTGGGGAACCGTCGAAGAGATGCAGATCCCCCCCACGCGCGAGAGATCGAGGAAGCGGCCGACCAGAGCGCCAAGCTCGTCCCCGGTGCGATGGTCCTCCGTCGCGATCCGCCAGTGCTCGGCGAGCCGATCGCCCTCGAAGAGGCCGAAGACAGTCTGGGTGTTGCCGACGTCGACCGCGAGGAGCACGAGGCGCGTGTTCAGGCGTCGTCGTCGGAGCCGAGCGTCTCGCCGATCCGCTCGGCGAGCGCCTCGGGCGTCAACGACGGCTCTTCGCCGTCGCCGCGCAGCTCCTCGACGGTGACGTCGCCCGAAGTGAAGATCCGGGTCCGGGGGATGATCCTGCTCGGCCGGTTCTTGTCCCAGACCCAAACGTCCTCCATCTCGACTTCGAAGAGCGGGTAGGCCGGCTGGAGACGCGGCTGAAGCTCGACTCTGTTGCAGAGATAGGTGGTATCGGGCGTCAGGACGCAGTAACGGAACAGCGGGAAGACGGCCGAGTATTCCTTCTTCAGCCGGAGCTCGAGATCCGCCTCGAACTCGTCGAGCTCGTCGAGGTGCGACATCATGCTGATTGTAGCCCTGCGACCAGGGCCGCCACGGACCCGTGCCCGGGGACGACGAGGGTCGGGTCGAGATCCATCAGCGGCTCGAGCGCGAAGAGGCGCTCGTGGAGGCGTGGGTGCGGCACGCGGAGGCCCGGTTCTTCGATCTGTTCGTGCCCGTAGAGGAGCAGGTCGAGATCGATGACGCGCGGGCCGAAGCGAGGGCCGGTCCTTACCCGGCCCAGATCACGCTCGATCTCGAGCATCCGGTCGAGGAGCTCGCGCGCACTCAGCACGGTCTCGACGGCCGCGGCGGCGTTCAGGTAACGAGGCTGGTCGAGTAGGTCGACCGGCTCGGTGTCGCGGATGCGGGAGATCCCCACGACTCCGATCTCCGGCTCCCGGTCGAGACGATCGACCGCTGCTCGGATGATCGCGGCCCGGTCGCCGAGGTTGCTGCCGAGGCCGACATGGGCCGTGGTCACCGCTGTACCGTGGCCGCCGACCACTCGGCGGCGATGCCGGCAGGACGTGGCTTCCTGACGCGGACGCGCACCCGTGCAGCAGGGAGCCTGGCCATCAGAGCGTCGGCGACGGCGGCGGCGAGCGACTCGATCAGATCGAACGACCTCGAGTCCGAGACCTCTCTGAGGCAGTCGACAACCAGCCGGTAGTCGACAGCGGCGTCGATCGTGTCGGAGGCGGGCTCGTCGACCTCCAGCTCGACGTCGTAGACGAAGGTCTGCCCGTCGAGCTTTTCCTCGGCGAGAACGCCATGCCGGCCGAAGACCTCCAGCCCGTGCAGCTCGACGATCACAGCATTGCCTCCGCCACGGTCAGCGCCTCCACGGTCTCGCGCACGTCGTGCACGCGCAGGATCGTCGCGCCGCGCTCGAAGGCGGCGACCGCTGCGCCGATGCTCGCGGAGAGCGAGCCCGTGGTCGCCTCCTCGTCGCCGAGCAGTCTGCCAAGGGAGCGCTTCCTCGAGAAGCCGATGACGACCGGCCGGCCGAGCGTGACCAGGACGTCGAGCCTGCGAACGAGCTCCAGGTTGTGCTCGACCGTCTTGCCGAAGCCGATCCCGGGATCGAGGCAGATCCGGTCCTCCGCGATACCGGCCTCGACCGCGAACGCCAACCGCTCCTCCAGGAACGCCGCCACCTCGGCGACGACATCGTCGTAGCGCGGGTCGTCCTGCATCGTGCGCGGCTCGCCGCGCATGTGCATCAGGCAAAGGTAGGCGCCCGCGTCGGCGACGACGCCAGCCAGGTCGGGGTCGCCTCGCAGAGCGGTGACGTCGTTGACCAGCTCGGCGCCGAGCTCGAGCGCCCGCCGCGCAACCTCGGCCTTGGCCGTGTCGATCGAGACGGCCAGACCGGCGAGCCCCTCGAGCACGGGAACCACCCGCCGTAGCTCCTCGTCCAGCGTCACGCCGTACGAGCCGGGGCGCGTGGACTCGCCGCCGACGTCGACGATCGCGGCGCCGTCATCGAGCATCCGACGCGCCGAGGCGACCGCGTCGTCAGCGCGGAAGTGGACACCACCGTCGGAGAAGGAGTCGGGCGTGACGTTGACGACACCCATGACGGAAGGACAGGGAAAGCGCTCCTCGATACGCATGCCCGACCATCGTAGGGACTGTCCCGTAGGGGACTGTCCCTGTAGAGGCCGCTCCGAGCCCAGCCTGAAGGGTCAGACCCCTTCGGGGTCAGACCCTAAGATGCCCCAATGCGTATCGCAGTGCTCGGCACGGGGATCATGGGTGGTCCGATGGCGCGGAACCTGGCCGCTGCCGGGCACGACGTCATCGCCTGGAACCGGACGCAGGAGAAGGCCGAAGGGCTGGGCGCCACCGTCGTCGACACGCCCGAGGAGGCGGTCGGCGGCGCCGAGATCGTCCTGACCATGCTCGCCGACGGGCCCACGGTCGATGCTGTGGTGCCGGAGCTCGATCCGGGCGTCCTCTGGATCCAGTCCTCCACGGTCGGCGTCGCCGATACGGAGCGGTTCGCAGCGCGGCATCCCCGGTTCCTGGACGCTCCTGTGCTCGGCTCTCGCCCGGCGGCCGAGGCGGGAGAGCTGCTCGTGCTGGCGGCCGGCCCTGAACGACCGGAAGAGATCCTCGACGCCGTCTCCAACCGGGTGATGTGGCTCGCCGGCGAGCCCGGCGCCGGAACGAAGCTCAAGCTGACGATCAACCTCTGGATCCTCAACTTGGTCGAGAATCTCGGCGAGACCATGGCCCTCGCGGAGGCGCTCGGCCTCGACCAGCGCTCGTTCCTGGACGCGATCAAGGACCGGCCGATGGACTCGCCCTACGCCCAGCTGAAGGGCGAGAAGATCGTGACGGGTGACCACTCGCCCGCGTTCGCGCTGACACTGGCGGCCAAGGACGTCGCGCTCGCGGTCGAGATGGCAGGCGGCGCCGGCGTCGACCTCGGGCTCGGCCCGGTGACGCTGGAGCGCCTGCGACGGGCGATCGAGCTCGGCCACGGCGACGAGGACATGGCCGCTGCCTGGTTCGCCACCCGCAAGGACCCGCACGCCTGACCGAGAGTCGGCGTTGACCGCGCGACGGCGGCGTGGTCTGATGCCGTGTCCACCTGGATCCGGAAGGAGTCTGCATGAGTGAGGCAGCAGCAACCCCGGCGCCACCCGCGGCGGCGGCAAAGCCCCTGGGCCAGCCACGGGGCGTCGCGTTCGTGATCATCATCAGCATCATCACGCTCGGGATCTACTTCCTCTACTGGCACTACAAGACCGGAGAGGAGCTCAAGCGGTTCTCGGGCGAGGGTCTCGGCGGCGTGCTGTGGCTCGTGATCGGCATCGTCCTCGGCATCGTGATGTGGTTCGTCGCCCCGTCCGAGGTCGGCAAGCTCTACTCCCGCGAGGGGCAGCACCAGCCCGTCAGCGGCGTGACCGGGTTCTGGATGTTCCTGCCCCTGATCGGCTTCATCATCTGGGTCGTGAAGGTTCAGGGCGCGCTCAACCGCTTCTGGACGAGCAAGGGCGCGACGGCCTGACAGTGAATCTCGTGTGGGCGGCCGCAAGAGCCGCCCACACCGACCGTCTCAGAGGTCCGTCGTCGCGGCGCGCGGAGACTCCCCGCGCGCCGACCAGGTGCCGCCCGCTGCCAGGATCCCGCCGGCGAGCGCGAGCCATGCGCCCGCCTGGATGTCGCCGAGGTTGTTGAACGCCGAGCCGATCGGGTCGAAGGCGACGAGCCCGAGGAGAACGAGCGTCAGCGCAGAGTCGAGGCCCCGCGTCTCAGCTCCGACGACCGTCGCCGCCCAGACGAGCGCGGAGAGGACGGCGAGGGCAAGCATCAGGATGCCGAGCGTGTGCCCGATCGGGCCGTTCCAGTAGCTGACGTCCTGCTCCGCGTGGAGGAAGATGCCGGGGAACACGAGCGCGATTCCGAGCCCCGAGACGAGCGTGGGCAGCGAGACGCCGCCGGGCGTTGTCGTGGCCAGGCCCGCCAGGTGCAAGGAGGCGGCGGCGCCGACGGCGATCAGCACTGCGCCGGCCAGGCACAACCACATGCCGACGCGCGTCTCGTCCCAGTCGTCGAACGCGGTCACCGCGGGGAACCAGGCCCAGTAACCGGTCAGGATCGCCCCGGTCGCGAACAGCCACCCGTCCAGGCCGGCTCCTGCGTAGCCGACCACGACGAGCAGCAAGGCCAGCCCGGCGAGCACGAGGCCGGTCCAGGCGACCGTCCCGTCGAAGTCCCAGTAGCTGGTCGACCGGATCGCGTCGAGGAAGACACCGACGATCGCCAGCACCGCGCCCGCCCCCGCAACCTCCCGTGCTCCGAATCTGCTCACGCCTGCCCCCCTCTCCGTCGTGCCGGAGTGGAGAGCGTCTCAGACTCCGGAGGGACGCGCTAGGGCTTCGCGCCCTCGGGCGGCGGCGGCTGGGACAGCGCGCCCGGGAGCGGGAACGGCTTGGGCTGCGGCTTCGGGCGCTTCTCGCGCTCCGGGGCCGGCTCGGGCTCGACCGAGGGCGGCTCCTCGGGGAACACCGCCGCCTCGTCCTCGCCTGCGAGCAGCCGCTCGAACTGGTCCTTGTCGATCGTCTCGCGCTCGATCAGGATCGCCGACAGCCGGTGGAGGTCGTCCATGTGGTCTCGCAGGACCTGATGAGCGGTCGAGTGCGCCTCCTCGATCACACGGCGGATCTCGTCGTCGATCTCGCGCGCGATCTCCTCGGAGTAGTCCGGCTCGGCGCCCATCTCGCGGCCGAGGAACGGCATGTCGTGGTTCCGGCCGAGGACACGCGGACCGAGCTTCTCGCTCATCCCGAAGCGCATGATCATCTGCTTCGCCGTCGACGTCACCTGCTCGAGGTCGTTGGCAGCTCCGGTGGTGACCTCGTGGAAGACGAGCTCTTCCGCCGCGCGGCCGCCGAGCGTCATCGCCAGCCGGTCCATCAGGGCCGACTTCGTCGTCAGGTACCGGTCCTCGCGGGGCAGCGAGATCGTGTAGCCGAGCGCCTGTCCCCGGCTGATGATCGAGATCTTGTGCACCTCGTCGGTGTGCTCGAGGTATTGGCCGACGAGGGCGTGACCCATCTCGTGGTAGGCGGTGATCTTCCGCTCCTCCTCCGAGAACAGCCGTGTGCGCTTCTCGGGGCCGGCGATCACGCGCATGATCCCCTCCTCGAGCTCCTCCTGCTGCACGACCTTCTTGCCGCGGCGGGCGGCGAGGAGCGCAGCCTCGTTGACGAGGTTGGCAAGGTCCGCGCCCGTGAAGCCGGGCGTGCCTGCGGCGAGGGTGTCGAGGTCGACCTCGGAGGCGAGCGGCTTGCCCTTCGCGTGTACCTCGAGGATCTTGCGGCGGCCGTTGCGGTCGGGCCGGTCGACGACGATCTGGCGGTCGAAGCGCCCGGGGCGCAGGAGCGCCGGATCGAGGATGTCGGGCCGGTTCGTCGCGGCGATCAAAATGATGTTGTCCTTCAGCTCGAACCCGTCCATCTCGACGAGGAGCTGGTTCAACGTCTGCTCGCGCTCGTCGTGGCCGCCGCCGAGACCCGCGCCACGGTGGCGGCCGACGGCGTCGATCTCGTCCATGAAGACGATGCACGGCGCCGCCTGCTTGGCCTGCTCGAACAGGTCGCGGACGCGCGAGGCGCCGACGCCGACGAACATCTCGACGAAGTCGGAGCCCGAGATCGAGAAGAACGGCACACCCGCCTCGCCGGCGACCGCGCGCGCGAGCAGCGTCTTGCCGGTGCCCGGCGGCCCGTAGAGCAGTACGCCCTTGGGGATGCGCGCGCCGAGCGCCTGGAACTTCTTGGGGTTCTCCAGGAACTCCTTGATCTCCTGGAGCTCCTCCACCGCCTCGTCCACGCCGGCGACGTCCTTGAACCCGATCTTCGGCGAGTCGGGCGCCATCCGCTTTGCGCGGCTCTTCCCGAAGGACATCACCTTCGAGCCGCCGCCCTGCATCGAGTTCATGATGAACAGCCAGAAGCCGAGCAGGATCACGAACGGCAGCAGCGAGGTCAGGATCGACCACCACGGCGAGGAGCCCGTGCCCTTCGAGTCGAAGGTCACCTTCTTCTGCTCGAGCAGCCGCTGGAACTGGATCTGCGACTGGTCGCTCGGGTAGTTGACCTTGACCTTCTTCGCGTCCTGATCGTTCAGCGTGGCGACGATCTGGAGCTTGCTCGGGTTGAAGACGACCTCCTTGATCGAGCCCGGGTCGTTCTGGACGAGCTGGATCAGCTGCGAGTAGGTCTGCTTCTCCGTCGACTTCGACGGATGGATGAGCGTCTGGCTCGCCAGGTAGACGAGCAGGACGATGACGATGAGAGGGAAGAGCGCGCTGCGAAAGAAGCGGTTCACTGTCGTTTCCTACGCCCAGGGTAGCAGGGAGGATTCTTCGTTCCGCCCGGCCCTGATCCTCTCTTCAGGCCCCTTCTGGCATCAGGTCGTCGCTGAGCACCCCGACGTAGGGCAGGTTCCGGTAGCGCTCCGCGAAGTCCAGCCCGTAGCCGATCACGAAGCGGTTCGGGATCTCGAAGCCGATCCAGCGCACGGGCACGTCGATCTCGCGACGGGCAGGCTTGGTCAGGAGCGCACAGACCTCCAGCGAGGCGGGCTCGCGCGACTCCAGGTTCCGCATGAGGTACGAGAGCGTCAGCCCCGAGTCGATGATGTCCTCGACCACGAGGACGTTGCGGCCCTCGATGTTGATGTCGAGGTCCTTGAGGATCCGCACGACGCCGGAAGAGTCGGTCTGCGCGCCGTAGCTGGAGATGGCCATGAAGTCGACCTCGCACGGCACGGTCAGGTGGCGCATCAGGTCGGCCATGAAGAAGACGGCGCCCTTGAGGACGCCGATCAGCAGGAGATCCTGGCCCGCGTAGTGCGCCGAGACCTCATCGCCGAGCTCGGCGATACGCGCCCGCAGGCTGTCGGAGTCGATCAGGATCTCCCCGACCGCCCGGTCCAGCTCCGTCTTCATCACGTGCGCGCCACCCGCACCCGTGCATCCTCCACGATCCCGGGCACGGCGACAACCCCTTCGTCGATCGCCACCACCGGCCAGTCGTCCCGCTCGGCCTTGGGAACCTTGGCGTCAACGAACACGTCCTGGAGCTTCTTGCGCCGGCCTGCGAGCCGGTCGCCGGGCCGGCGGGCCCGAACCACGAGATCCGGGTCGTCGCTCTCGATCACCCAGGGCCCCCAGCGGACGGGCCCGGCCTCCAATGAGAGACAGTCGTACTCGCGCACAGCCTTGATTCCCCTGCCCAGATCACGCGACTTGGAGCCCGCGCGGTCTCCGAGCAGCTCGAGCAGCGTCTCCTCCATCCCTCGAGGGAGCCGCGGACGCTCGTCGGCGAGCCGCCGGATGTTCTCCTCGGCGGCCGGGTGCAGGCGGCGGAGCAGCGGGACGATCTCGGTGCGGATCAGCCCGCGCAGCGAGTCGAGGTTGGAGGAATCCGTCCGGGTCGCGAGGCCGTTCGCCGCGCAGTACGCCTCGGTCTCCTCGCGCCAAACGGAGAGCAGCGGGCGGACGACGCCGTCCTCGCGCCGCGCCTTGATCCCGCGGGTCGAGCCGCTGGCCGCAAGCCGGTAGAGCACGGTCTCGACCTGGTCGGACGCCGTGTGCCCGGTGGCGCGAAGACCCCGGCCGGCGGTCAGCTCGTAACGCAGGTCGCGGAGCTCGGCCTCGGTGCGGCCGTCCGGCGCGTCGATCACCTCGGCGCCGAACGTCCTGCGGCAGAACGCGGCGTCGGCGTCGGATTCGGCCCCGCGAAGGCCGTGGTTCACGTGCACCGCCGAGACGCGGTATCCGAGCGCAACGAGCGCGTGCCAGAGGCAGGTCGAATCGGGCCCGCCGGAAACGAGGCAGGCGACCTCGCCGCCCGCCTCGATCAGCTCGAAACGGCGGATGTGCTCCTCGATGCGCTCGAGCGGCTGCACGCCACCATTGTGCCGCCGGTAGGCTCGCGACGTGCTCGACGAGACCACCGAGTTCGGCCGACGCGCGACGCGGCGACTGCACGAGTCGATCATCGGCTGGCTGACGACGGTCACGCCCGACGGCGGGCCGCGCCCGATCCCCGTCTGGTTCCTCTGGGACGGAGACCGGTCGATCCTTCTCTACAGCAGGCCCGAGAAGCGGAAGCTGGCCAACATGGCCGCGAACCCGAAGGTCAGCCTCAACCTGGACAGCGACGGAATCGAGGCCGATATCGTCGTCTGCTGGGGCGCGATGGGCCGCTCGGACGACCCGGCCGCGAGCGAGGTGCCGGAGTACATCCGCAAGTACGCCGGGCGCATCGAGGCGCTCGGCTGGACGCCGGACAGCTTCGCTGCGGACTTCTCGGTGCCGCTGCGCATCGAGCTGAGCCGCATCCACGGCTGGTAGGCGCTTCGCTCCGCTCGCTGCACGGGGGAAACGGCCGCGCGCGCGAAGCGCGCCCGGGCAGCAGAGTCCCCGAATCGGGCGCCGGGGGCGCCCGTGTGCTCCCTTCCCCGACCTGCTCGCACCTCAGCGGCGGTAGGGAGCCGCGGCCGCCATATCGGCCGCGGCGGCATGGCTACCGAGTCGGGAAGCGGAGCGTTCCCACCTGGTTCGCGACGAACTCGGTGAAGGCGAAGGAGCCGAGCCCGAGCGCGACGATTGCGGTCGGCTGGGCATTCGGCGTCGCGAGCGGGAACTCGAAGACGCGCCCGGCAGGCGTGACCAGCCCGATCCGGTTGCGGCCCCGGTCGACGAACCAGACGTTGCCGTCGGGGGCCGAGACCAACCCGTAGGGCGGCGGGCACCGGCGGGGAGCGGGAACTCCTTCATCCGCCCCGTCCTCGAGACCCGCAGCAGCTTCCCGCCGGAGAGCTCCGAGACCCAGACGTATCCGAAGGGACCGGGCGAGATGGCGACCGGCACGCTGTTCGGCGTCGGATCCGGTACTCGGTCGCCCGTCCGTCCGCCGTCATCCGGAGGACGCGGTTGGCACCGGCTTCGATTCCCCAGAGCGCGCCGTCCGCGCCGAGGACGATGCCCTGCGGCTGGCTGTTCGGAGTCGGCAGTGGGAACTCGTGGATGGTGCCCGTGGCCGGGTCGAGGCGGCCGATCTTCCCGACAGAGCGGTGAACCAGATCTTGCCGTCAGGGCCCACCGTGATCCCCCACGGCGCTCCGGCACCGGCCGGCAGGAAGAACTGGTGTAGCTCGCCCGTCGGCAGAAGCTGCCCGATCGCATTGCCCGCGATGTTGGTCCCCGACTCGGCGATGTAGAGCGCCCCGTCGGGCCCGAACACGATCCCGCGCGGCGCGCTCCCCGGCGCCAACCGGATCATGGTCGGCGTCGACCCGGGCTCGAGCGATCGGTAGAGGACGATTCGGCTGCCGTCGGGTCCGCTCACCCACACCGATCGCCCGTCGGGGTCGAGGGTCATGTCGAAAGCGCCGAAGACCGCGCCCGGGATCGGCAGCTCCGCAATCGAGGGTTGGCCCGGCGCATCGCCGAGCAGGGCTGCCGCCTTTCCTTCGCCGGCAAGCGCGGCCCGCACGGCGGTGGCAGCGGTTCTCGTGTTCGGAGGCGTCGCGGTGATCGCGCGACTCTTCGCCCGCGCGGCCGCGACCAGCCGTTCGCGAATGGCGGTGGTCGTCGGGGTCGGAAGCTCGGCGGCTCGGAGCCGGGCGAGCGCCGCCGGCGGCCGGCCGTGGAGCAGGTCGTCGAGCGCCTTCGCCTCCTGCTGTCGGGCGGAAGCCCACGTGTCCTTCGCGGCGCGGGGCGGCGCCTGTGCCCCGGACGCGCCGCCGCGAGAGCGGCGAGAAGCACCGCGACGAGTGCAGCGCACTTGCGCACGCGGCGACTCTAGCGGCGGCGGGCCCGAACGCGGGCCCAGTGCGACGCAGCCTCGACCGCGGCCCAGCGGGCGAGCCATGCCAGCGTGACGAAAAGGAGCAGTCGCCTCACGATGTCGCTCGAACTGTGACTCGCCGCCGCGACCGACCTGGCGGCTGTTTCCCCCGTGAAGCGAGCGGAGCGAGCGTCAAAAGATGAGCGACCGATACGAGATCGTCCGTCGCATCCCGATGGCCTCGTACACGCGGATCGCGGGGGCATTCTCGGGCCGAACGAACAGGCAGACCTGCGGCACGTGCTCGAGCAGCCGGCGGCAGAGGTCGCGCATGCCGCGTTGCGCGTAGCCGCGGCCGCGCGCAGCGGGGTCGACCCAGACCTGCTGGAGCTGAACCGCCTCCGGTGTCCACGCCGACGCCTCCGCCTTGAAGAGAATCGTGCCCTGCTCCTGCCAGATCCACGACCGCCCCTCACCGATCTGGGCCTGGGTCCGCCACCGGAAGCCGTCCGGGTCCCGCTCGAGCGGGTTGATCCCGATCTCCTCCTGGTGCGCGGCGGCGCACGCGGGCACGAGCACCCCGAGGTCGGCGAGCGTCGCTTCGCGGAGCCCGGTCTCGCCCGGCCCGGGCGGCCGGTCGATCAGGTAGACGGGCTGGCCCGGCCGGTCCTCACGCGGCGCGGGCATGAACCGGCGCGCCGCCGCCCAGAGCGCGTCGACCGCCCGCTCCTCTCCGATCAGCATCCGCGCCCGCCCGGAGGCAGCCACGCGACCGAAGGCCGCGCAGCCGACGCCGGACGGGACGACGTTCACCCCGACATGGCAGAGCGCAGTGAGCCAGCCGTTCTCGCCGAGCGCGACGAAGCGGCCGAGCCCCCGGCGGGCGACGTCCTCGAGGAAGACGCGCTCGACCGGGTCCTCGGCGCAGAAGGCGAGGGTCTGGCGCAGCGAAGGCTCGAAGGGCCGGCTCACGTCTCTCTGCTTATACATCCTGGGTCTGGATAGGCTTGCGCGGCGATGCCGATCCACCTGCGAGGGAACCCGGGGGACTACGCTGACGGGTGCCTGCTGCCCGGCGATCCGCTACGCGCGAAGTACATCGCCGAGACCTTCTTCGACGACCCGGTCGAGGTGAACCACGAGCGCGGGATGCTCGGCTACACCGGGAACTTCCAGGGCAAGCGCGTCTCCGTGCAGTCGAGCGGAATGGGTTGCCCCTCCGCAGGGATCGTGATCGAGGAGCTCGTCCAGCTGGGTGTGAAGAAGATCCTCCGGGTCGGCACCTGCGGCGGCCTCCAGCCCGACATGGCCATGGGCGACCTGATCGTGGCGATCGCGGCGACACCCGCCGACCGGACGCCGACGAACCTGATCGGCGGCGAGCCGCACGCGCCCACCGCCAACTGGGAGCTCGTCCACGGCGCCGTTCACCACGCGAAGAAGCTCGGCAAGCAGGTGCGCGTCGGCGGCGTTGTCTCGAGCGACGTCTTCTACAACCCCGACGGCGGGCAGTACCAGCGCTGGTCGGATCGCGGCATCCTCGCGGTCGAGATGGAGGCGGCGATGCTGTTCACGGTCGGGGCGCTGAAGAAGATCCAGGCGGGCTGCCTCCTCACGGTCAGCGACGTCGTCGTCGAGGGCGAGTTCAAGCGCATCACCGACGAGGACCTGCGCGCGGCCGTCGACCAGATGACCGAGCTCGCGCTGGTCACGGTCACCGACGAGCCACACTGAGCGGCGAGCGCACCGTCTTCCTGGTCAACCCCGCCTCGGCGAACGGGGCGACCGGCCAGCGCTGGCCGGAGCTCGCCCACCGGGCGGAGACGCTGGGCCTCGCCGGGGACGTCCTGTTCTCGGAGCGCCCGGGGCATCTTCGGGAGCTCGCCCGGGAGGCGACCCACGCGGGCGCAGGTCTCGTTGTCGCCGTGGGCGGAGACGGCACGGTCAACGAGGTCGCCTCGGGCCTCGTCGGAACGGACTGCGCGCTGGCCGTCGTCCCCCGCGGCACCGGTGTCGACTTCGTGCGCACGTACGGCATCCCGACCGGACTCGACGACGCCGTCCGGGTGGCCCTGGCTGGAGTCACGCGGGAGATCGACGCCGGACGCGTAGCGTTCCGGACCTGGTCGGGTGAGCCCGGCGAGGCCTGGTTCGTGAACGTCGCCGGCGTCGGCATGAGCGGCGCAGTCGCGAAGCGAACGAACGAGTCGTCCAAGGCTCTCGGCGGAAAGGCGTCGTACCTCTGGTCGACGCTCGCGGTGTTCGCGCGCTGGCAGAACACGGAGGTGCGCGTGCAGGTCGACGGCGAGCAGCGCGCTGGCCGCATGCACGAGGTGGTCGTCGCCAACGGCCGCTACCTCGCGGGCGGAATGAAGATGTGCCCCGAGGCGAGACCCGACGACGGCCTCTTCGATGTCCTCGTGATCGGCGACGTGACGAAAGCCGACCTCGTCAGGACGCTGCCGAAGATCTATCGGGGCACTCATCTCCCGCACCCCAAGGCCGAGCTCCTGCGCGGCGCCATGGTCTCGGTCGAATCGGAAGAGGCGCTGCCGATCCAGCTCGACGGCGAGCAGCCGGGAACGACCCCGGTGCGCTTCGAGGTCGTGCCGCGGGTCCTGCGCCTGCGCGTGCCGGGCTAGCTAGGAAGCGGTCTTGCGGGCGCGGGATGCCGCGGGCTTCCGCTTGGCCGTCGTCGTCCGCTTCGTCGCCGGCTTGGTCTTGTCGAGCGCGTCCAACCGCCGCTCGAGCTCGGACACCCGGCGCTCGAGCGGGTCGAGGCTGCGCATGCGCTTGGTCAGCTCGTCCACCCGGGCGAAGAGCGAGTTCGCCGCCCCCACCACCTTGTTGCCGCCGGGAAGCTCGCCGATGAACTTCTGGAGCGCTTCCTCGCCGCTGTCCGCCAGCCGATGGAGGACGTCCTTCTGTTGCTGCTGCTGCTTCCGCTGAGCCATCGTCGGAGAATAGCGTCAGGGATGGATGACCACGGGCGTCCCCGCCGGCGTGAGCGCGAACAGGCGCTCGAGCGTGGCGTTCGGGACCCGGACGCAGCCGTGGGAGGCGGCGCGCCCGATCGACCAGAGCTCGTTCGTCCCGTGGATGGCAATCGGGCCTCCCTCCGCCCAGTCGGTGAGGACGTTGGAGAAGGCCGAGACGCCGAGGACGGCCGGCCCGAACGCTCCGTTCGCGTCGCCGACGGTGATCCGCTGGTTCACGTAGTAGCGTCCGATCGGCGTCGGCGTCGCCGGGGACCCGACCCCGACCGGCGTCTTCAGGACGAGCCTGCCGCCGCGGTAGAAGGCGAGCTCCCGCCGCGACAGGTCGACCGAGATGCTCGTGGTCACCTTCTCGACGGCGACGTTCGCGGGACGAACGTAGCCGACCGTACCGTTGGGGCGAATCGGCAGCTTCACCCGGTACCACGACGCCTCGCAGCGCGCGTCGACGATCGCGCCGACGATCGAGAACGTGGTCGGGTAGCCGAGCCCGTCGAGCCTCGGGAACGTCGTGAGCAGCGCTGCCCCCGGCCGCCGGTAGGCCGCGGTCGTCCCTCTCGCGACGGCGGCGAACGCAGAGGTCGGCGTTCCGACCGTCCGAAGCTGACCTGCGCGGCACTGTCCGGCGGCGGGCGCGGCGGGCGCGGCAATCGTGGCGATCGCCGCGAGGGCCGACCCGTAGAGCACGACGGCGGTCGCGCGCCTCATCGTGTGCATTGTCTCAAAGCTCGGCCGGGGACGAGGCGTCGAGCTCCGCGACCACGGCGGCGAGCGTCTCACCGGCGGAGGCGTCGATCTTCAGGTCGGCCCGCCGGTCGTACGGCGTCGGCCCGCGGTTCACGATCGCGAGCCGTGCCCCGGCCCGCAAGGCGTCCTCCGGCAGGCCGGCGACGGGATACACCTCGAGCGACGAGCCGACCACGAGCAGCAGGCGCGCGGCGAGTGCGAGCTCGGATGCCTCCTCCATCGCCCCGGCCGGCAAGAGCTCTCCGAACATGACCACGTCCGGCTTGAGGACGGCGCCGCATTCGGTGCACGCCGGCACGGGACCCAGTTCGATCACGCGCTCGTACTCCTCGCGGTGGCCGCACCGAAGACAGCTGGCCGACCGGACCGAGCCGTGCACCTCGATCACCCGCCGGGACCCGGCCTCCTGGTGGAGCCGGTCGACGTTCTGCGTGATCACCGCCGCGATCAGGCCTCGCCGCTCGAGCTCGGCCAGAGCCGAGTGGGCCGCGTTCGGCCGCGCGTCCGCGAGGACGCCCAACCGCTTCGAGTAGAAGTCCCAGACCTTCGCCGGATCGCGCCGGAAGGCGTCGATGGTCGCGTACTCCATCGGGTCGTACCTCGTCCAGATGCCGGTGCGCGACCGGAAATCGGGGATGCCGCTTTCCGTGGAGACGCCCGCGCCGGTCAGGACGACGCACGGCTGCGCCTCTACGATCAGCGTGGCGAGATGCTCGACGGAGATGCCTGAGTTGTACGCGAAGCTCGCAGTCGGCCTCGTGGCGCTCGCGGTCGCCGCGCCGCCACGCGCCGGAAGCGGCGGAGTCACGGTCGCGCTTCCGCCCGGCTGGCACGCGGCGAAACCCGATCAGGGCCGGATCACACAGCCGCTCACCCGTCTGGTGGTCGCTTCCGGGCCGATCCACCCTCGGCTGACCGGAACCTGCCACTCCCAGGTCGCCGACTACACCTTCCCGACGTCAGCGGTCGCCGTCGTGGTCGTGGAATGGACGCAACCGATCGGAGGCATGCACATCGGCTCGGGCCCGCCGCGCCCGAAGCGGTTCACGCCCGCGAATCTCAGGATCTACCGACCCAAGGCGATCGAGTGCTTCGACGGGCCCGGCGGCTCCGTCCAGTGGGCGGAGCGTGGCCACTCGTTCGCCGCCTACGTGCTGCTCGGCCGGAAAGCACCGCCCACCCTGGCGGCCCGCGCCCGCGCCGTCCTCGACACGCTCCGCGTCGCGCGGCGATAGTAGGCCGCACATGGACGGCTACCGCTTCTCCACCGACGTCACCGTGCGCTTCGCCGAGACCGATGCGCAGGGGATCGCCCACAACGCCTCGTACCTCGTCTGGTACGAGGTCGCCCGGATCGCCTACCTGGCGCGGTTCCGGGACGGGTACCGGTCGATCCAGGAGGACGGCTTCGAAGCCCTGACGATCGAGTCGCACGTCCGCTACCTGAAGCCGGTCTTCTTCGACGACCGGGTCACCGTCAACGCCCGTTGCGTCGACGTGCGCGGAGCGCGCTTCAGGTACGAGTACGTGCTGACCCGCGGCGACGAGATGGTCGCGGACGGGTGGACGCAGCACGCCCTCGTCGACCGCGAGACGCTGCGCCCCACGCGCTTTCCCGCCTGGCTGGCCGAGGCGGTCGGCGCGGCGGAAGGCTAGGGCGTGGTGGTGGTCGCGGCGGGGGTGGTCGTGCTGCCCGCCGTGTCGGCCGGCGCCGTCGAGCCGGGAGCGAGGTCCGCCGGCAGATAGTCGCCCGGCGCGATCGGCGTCGTCGTCGCATCCACCTTCGGCTTGGGCTTCGGCTTGGGCTTCGGCTTCGTCCCGACGCGGATCTCGGTCTTCTCGCCGACGTAGCTCGAGTACCACGTATTGTCGTAGAGCAGCTTGCCCTCCGCGTCGTAGACCTTGCGGTTGACGCTGGTCGAGAGCGGCGGCGATCCCTGCTGGTCGACCACCTTCTCGCCCACCAGTAGGCTCGGGTCCTTCGTGATCGCCTGCGGCACCGGCCCGGTGGTGACGAGCGGCGACGTCTCGCTGACGACCTTGCGGTGCTGCGGCGTCCCGTACAGGTTCACCGTCAGGGAGTTCGAGCTGACGAACGTGCGCAGCAGCAGCCAGCGGCCCGTGTCGTTCACGAACTTGAGGTCAGTGTCCGGGTAGTTGACCGTGGCGTCGCGGCCCTGGGGGTAGTGGCTGATGTAGAGGGCGTGGTTCGTCCGGGCCGTGATCGGCAGGCCGCCCTCGTACGCCGCGTTGAACACCGTGGTCGAGACCTGGCAGGTGCCGCCGCCGAGCCCGTTCTGGAGCTCCCCGTTGATGATCACCGGCGCCTCCAGCAGGCCCTTCGCCGCGTTGCGGTCGCCCGTGGTCCCGTTGAACGAGAACTCCTTGCCCGGCGGAATCAGCGTGTTGTCCACGAGGTGCGAGACCACCTGGACGTTGTGGATCCGGTTCGGCACGCCGCCGTAGTAGGTCGTGTAGCTCGAGAAGAGCCCGGTGATGCCCATCGCCAGGGCGTCCTGGGTGGTGCGCTCGGGCGCTTGCGTGGCGACCGCGATCGGCGCCGTCCGGTTGGCGGGTCTGCTCGCCGCGGCCAGGAGAGCGTCCACGGTCTTCGGCACGTCCAGCACCTGCGCGTCCTTCGAGGGCTGCACGCGGATGCCGTTCGTGGTGACGACGAACTGCGCGTCGCGGGCGGGCGTGTCGACCACCTTCTGCTTCGCCTTGAAGAAGGCGTCGGCAGCGGGGCCGCCGATCCGGAGCCTGGTGGCGCCGTTGGCGGGGAGCTTCAGCAGGGTCGCGATCCGCCAGCGCGGGATGCGGTAGCGGGTCGGTCCGAGCGTCAGCACGACCGGTGCCGAGACCGCGGCGCGCGCCTGGGCGAGCGCCGCCGCCAGGTTCGCACTCGTCACGCGGGGCTGGTCTGGCCGCATCGCCAGCGTCACCGGCGCGCCGCGGGAGAGGGACGCGAGCGCGGCGACGATGGCTGCGCCGGCCTCCTTGCGGTCGAGCACCCGGCCGGTCGTGGCCGGGACGACCACGAGCTTCAGGCCGCGCCGTGCGACGGCGGCCTCGCGGTGGGGCCGGTCGACCGCCTTGGCGATCCGGGCGAGCTCCGCCTTCAGCGCCGTCGGCCGATAGGTGGCGCTCGCGACCACGTCGTCGCCGAAGACGCGGAGCTTCATCCGCTTGAAGCCGCGCAACGGCCCGAAGCCGTCGCCCTTGTCACGGGCGGCGGCGACTGCGGCCGACCAGTCGGGGCTCAGGCCGAGATTCGCGGCCGGGATCTCGAAGGTGTGGCCGGCCACGACGAACGCCACAGGCTTCGCGAGGGTGGAGCGGGCGCGCTGCTCGAGCGCCTTCGTCGCCTGTGCAGAGGACATGCCGCCGACGTCGACACCGTCGATGCGGACGCCGTGGGCGAGCGTCGACGAGGAGCCCGCGTAGACGATCGCGACCGCTACGACGGCGACGACGATCGCGACGACGGCAGCCAACGACAGCCGCCTGATGCGGCGTGCGCGCGCCTGGCGCCTGCGCCGGACGTAGTACGGCGAATGGGTGACTCCCGCCTCGAGACGCAAGGCAAGAAGTGTACCCACGCGACAGGCGCCTCTTACTCCCCCGAAAAGGTCGGACGCTCGCCCTCGAGGAACGCGCGGACACCCGTCTGCGCGTCGGCCGAGGCCAGCACCTCGCGGAATGCCTCACCCTCGACCGCCAGGCCGTCGGGTGAGGAAGCCGCCCGGATCGCGCGCTTGATCCCGCGCAGCGCGATCGGCGCCTGACGGGCCAGCCGTACGGCGTAGTCGCGCGCTTTCGGCTCGAGCTCTTCCGGCTCGACCAGGAAGTGCACGATGCCGTCCGCCGCGGCCTGCTCGGGCGAGAGCTGGATCCCCTTCATGATCAGCTCCGTGGCGCGGGCCGGGCCGACGAGCCAGGTCAGCCGCTGCGTTCCGCCCGCGCCGGGCAGCAGCCCGAGCCGCACCTCCGGCAGGCCGATCAGCGCGCCCTCGGTCCGCGAGGCGAAGCGGAAGTCGCACGCGAGCGCGAGCTCGAGACCGCCGCCGAGGGCGTGCCCGTTGAGCGCGGCGACCGTCGGCTGCGGCACCTCGGCGAAGCGGCTGAAGACCTCCTGCGCGAGCAGCGCACGGTCGATCCCCTCCTCGGCGATCCGCTCGAACTCGTGGATGTCGGCGCCGGCCATGAAGACGCTCTCGAGCGCGCTCCGCACGAGCACCGCGCGGGTCTCGCCGTCGGCGGTCAGCTCCGCGGTCGCCTCGGCGAGCTCCGCCACCATCTGTCCGTCGATCGCATTCAGCGGCGGCCGGTCGAGCGTGAGGACGGCGATCTGCTCGTCCGGAAACCGCTCCAGCGAGACGACGCGGTCGCTAGACATCGCCGCGCCGCAGGTAGCCGGCGATCACGTGCCGCTGGATCTCGGACGTCCCTTCGACGATCTGGAAGACCTTGGCGTCGCGGAGCCACTTCTCCACCGGGTGGTCGAGCATGATCCCGGCGCCGCCGAGCACCTGGACGGCGTCGGTCGTAGCCCGCATCGCGGTGTCGGCGGCGAACGCCTTCGCGTACGAGCCGACCAGCCCTGCGTCCTCGCCCGCGTCGAGCGCCGCGCACGCCCGCCAGACGAGCAGACGCGCCGCCTCGATCTCCATCGCCATGTCGGCGAGCTTGAACGAGACGCCCTGCCTGCTCAGGATCGGCTTGCCGAACGCCTCCCGCTCCCGGGCGTACGCCGCCGCGTACTCGAACGCTGCGCGCGCGAGGCCGACCGCGCCGGCGGCGACCTGGGGACGCGAATGCTCGAAGAAGTCCATTGCCACCGCGAAGCCCTCGCCGTCGCCGCCCAGTAGGCGGTCGGCCGGGATCCGCGCGTCCTCGAGCACGATCGAGCCGGTGTACGACGCGCGCAGGCCGAGCTTCCGCTCCTTGCGGCCCGCACTCACGCCCGGATCGCCCGCCTCGAGCAGGAACGCCGAGATCCCCGCCTCCGAGCGCGCGAAGACGATCGTCAGCTCGGCGATCCCGCCGTTCGTCACGTAGCACTTCTCGCCGTTCAGCACCCAAGAGTCGCCGTCTCGCCGAGCGCTCGACCGCAGCGCGTTGACGTCCGAGCCCGCATGCGGCTCGGTGAACGCGATTGCGGCGAGGCAGCCGTTCTCCGCGGCGAGCGACGGCAGGTATCGCGCCTGCTGCTCCTCCGTCCCGAACCGGACCAGGGGCCGGACCGGGAACAGTGTCGCGTTGATCGTGGCGGCCAACCCCGCACAGCCCCACGAAAGCTCCTCGGCGACGAGCGCGGCCGTGACCGAGTCGACCTCGGCGCCGCCGTGCTCGCGCGGGATCGAGTGCGAGGTCAAACCGAGCCGCGCCGCCCTGGCGAGCAGGTCGGGCGGGAAGTCGTCGCGCTGATCCCACTCGGACGCGATCGGCCGCAGCTCCCTCGCGGCGAACTCGTGCGCGAGCTCGCGCAGCTCCCTCTGCTCCGGCGTGGGCGTGAACGAGATGCCATGTCGAGTGACGGTCGCCACGAGATCGAGTATCGCATTCGACGCCAGGACGATCCGCCGCCGGAGCCGGGCCCGAGGCTACGGGGCTCGGCTCGCCGGCGACCGAGCCGGCGAGCACGGACTAGAACGTAAAGAGCTCGATCCCGCCGGAGACGTTCAGCCCGACGCCGGTGATGTAGGCGGCCAGGTCGGAGCAGAGGAACGCAATCGCGTTGGCGATGTCCTGCGGCTCGCCGACCCGCCGCAGTGCCGTGCGCTTGATCATCCGCTCGTTCATCTCGGGGTTCCCGAACGAGAAGACCTCGGTGCCGATGATCCCGGGGACGATCGCGTTGACGTTGATCCCGTGGCGGGCGCCCTCCAGTGCGAGCGACTTGGTCAGCCCCAGCAGCCCAGCCTTCGTGCTCGAGTAGCTCGCCTGGCCGAAGCCGCCGAGCGTGCCCGCCACGGACGCCATGTTCACGATCCGCCCCCAGCCGCGCTCCTTCATGTGCGGCCACACCGCCTGCGAGCAGTTGAACGCGCCGGTCAGGTTGACGCGCAGGTCGCGCTCCCAGAGCTCGGGGCTCTGGTCGGCCAGCTGGGCGACATGGTCGAGCGTGCCCGCATTGTTGATCAGGATGTCGACCGAACCGAACTCGTCGACCGTCCGCGCGACCGTTGCGGCCACCTGCTCCCGGTCGGTGACGTCGCACTTGACCGCCGCCGCCCGCCGTCCCATGCCCTGGATCTCCTCGGCCGTGGCCTCCGTGTAGACGAGCCCCTGCGCCCTGGCGACCTGGGCGAGCGGCCCGTAGCGCTCGGCCTCCTCGTCGGTGGTCTGCGACTCGACCTGGATGTCGGCGATCACAACGTCGGCGCCTGCGCGCGCGAGCGTCAGCGCGTCGGCGCGACCCAAACCGCGGGAGCCACCCGTCACCAAGGCCACGCGTCCCGAAAGGTCGATCTCGAGCGGCATCAGCCCGGAGACCCTATCCCCGAGGCGACGTCAGTCGCCTCGGGGAACGAGGACGTCCCGAGCGATCACGAGCCGCTGGATCTGCGAGGTGCCCTCGTAGATCTGGTACAGCTTCGCGTCCCGCATCAGCTTCTCGACCGGGTACTCCTTCATGTAGCCGTAGCCGCCGAAGATCTGGACGGCGTCGGTCGTCACCTCCATCGCCGTGTCGGCGGCGAACCGCTTCGCCATCGACGAGTAGAGGGTCGCCTTTCGCCCCCACCCGTTGTCGAGCATCCAGGCCGCCTGCCAGGTCAGAAGGCGAGCGGCTTCGATCTTCGTCGCCATGTCGGCGATCAGGAAGTTGACGCCCTGGTGCATGGCGATCGGCTGGTCGAACGTGACGCGCTCCTTCGAGTAATCGCACGCGTGCTCGAAGGCGGCGCGCGCGACCCCGATGCCGCCGATCGCGGTCGCGGGCCTCGTGGTGTCGAGGGTCTGCATCGCGATCTTGAAGCCGTCGCCCTCCTCGCCCAGGCGGTTCGCGGCAGGGATCACGGCATCGGCCATCGCGAACGCCGACGTGTCGGTCGAGCGCTGGCCCATCTTGTCGAGGTGCTTCTCGACGGTCACGCCGGGCGTGTCCATCGGGACGACGAACGCGGACAGGCCGCGGTGCCCGGCATCCGGGTCGGTCTTCGCGAAGACGACCGTCCAGGCCGAGTAGCCGGCGTTGGTGATGAACGTCTTCGAGCCGTTGAGGACGTACTCGTCGCTGCGGCGCGTGGCGGTCGTCTTGATTCGCGCCACGTCCGAGCCGGCGTCGGGCTCGCTGAGGCCGAACGAGCAGAGGATCGGCTCCTCGAGCAGCGGCGGAAGCCAGGTCCGCTTCTGCTCGGCCGAGCCGGCGATGATCACCGGCGCCGCTCCGAGCCCGTTGCAGCCGAGCGACGTGGCGATGCCAGAGCAGCCCCAGCTGAGCTCCTCGGCGACCAGCACGCCGTCGAAGAGCGGAAGCTGGGGGCCTCCGTATTCCGTCGGGACGTGGAGGTTCATCAGGCCGACCGCGTGCGCCTTCGCCAGCACGTCGGCCGGATGGGTCATGTGCACGTCGTATTCGGCCGCCCTGGGACGGATCTCCCTCTCGGCGAAGTCGTGCGCCAGCTCCCGCAGCGCGCGCTGCTCGTCGGTCAGCGAGAAGGACACACCCGGGGCGACACCGGGCTCGGTAGCTGAGCGTTCGGCGATCGACATCTCTTGGCTCGCTCCCTGCCTCGATTGACTGGTCAGTCAATGGTACGAGCCCAATCCAGCACCCGCAAGCCGAGCGACCGGAGACCGCCGCGGGGCGAAGACGTTCTCCGCCGAGCTCCGGACGCTGAACCTGCAGCACCGGCTCTGGCTCGGCCCGGGCGGCCACGACGGCCGCCTCTGGCGCGCCCAGCGGTCCGCGGCAGTCGCGTACGCGTTCCCGGGCCAGAGCCTAGACTCCTCGGCGTGGACTTCGAGCTCAGCGACGAGCAACGGCTGATCCAGGACACCGTCCGCGCGTTCGTGGACGAGCGCGTCCTCCCGGTCGCGGTACAGAACGACATCGACCACAAGCTCGACCTCGAGCTGATCGAGGGGATGGCCGAGCTCGGCATCCTCGGGATCGTCGTCCCGGAGGAATACGGCGGCGCCGGGCTCGACTACGTGGCCGAGGCGCTGGCCTGCGAGGAGATCGAGCGCGGCGAGGCCGCGTTCCGGACGCTGATCTCGGTCCACGTCGGCCTCAACTCGCTGTCGCTGTTGAAATACGGCACGGAGGAGCAGAAGCAGCGCTACCTCGTCCCCCAGGCCAAAGGCGAGAAGCTCGGCTGCTTCGGGCTGACCGAGCCCGGCGCCGGCTCGGACGTGGCGGCGATGCGGACGGCCGCGCGCCGCGAGGGGAACGGCTGGGTCCTGAATGGACAGAAGAACTGGATCTCGTATGCCACCGTCGCCGACCACCAGCTCGTGGTCGCGAAGACCGACCCCGAGGCAGGGCACAAGGGAATGACCGCGTTCGTCGTGGAGCGCGAGTGGCCGGGCGTGACCACCCGCGAGACCGAGAACAAGCTCGGCATCTGGGCCGGCTCCACCGGAGAGCTCTTCTTCGAGAACGTCGAGGTGCCCGACGAGAACCGGCTCGGCGACGAGGGTCAGGGCTTCGAGATCGCCATGCACTCGCTCGATCACGGTCGGTTCACAGTCGCCGCCGGCGCGTGCGGCGTCATCCGCGCCTGCCTCGAGCGCTCGGTCGAATATGCGCGTGAGCGCGAGACCTTCGGCCAGCCGATCGGCCGCTACCAGTTCGTCCAGGACATGATCGCGAAGATGGTGCTCGGCTACGAGACGTCGAAGCTGCTCGTCATGCAGGCGGCCTGGATGAAGAACGAGGGCAAGCGGAACACGCGCGAGACCTCACTGGCCAAGTGGCATGCGACCGAGTCGGCTCTCGAGGCGGCGAACCTGGCGATCCAGGTGCACGGCTCGTACGGCTACTCGGCCGAGTACGGGATCGAGCGCTACTTCCGGAACGCCCGCGCGCCGATCATCTACGAGGGCACCACCCAGATCCACAAGATGATGCAGGCCGAGCACGCCCTCGGCTACCGCAATCTCAACGGCCACACCGGCGAGATGTCGCCGCTCGTGTCGTGGGGCTCCGCGCTCTCGAGGGTCTGACCCCAGAGCGGTCTGACCCTGCAGGCTGAGCTCGCGTCGCTTCTGCGGGGACAGACCCCTTCGGGGTCAGTCCCTAGCTGCTACTCCTCGCCGTGGAAGTAGTCGAGCTCGGCGTTCTCGTCGAGCATCTTGCTGATCCCCGCGCCCCAAAGACCGACCTTGCCACTGTCGGGGTAGAAGGCGATCTCGCCGCGGGTGTCCTGGTCCGAGGACAGCATCAGCAGCCGCACGGGCTCGTCGGTGTCGTTGCGGACTGCGTGCGCGCCCTCGGGCCCGCGCCTGAATAGGACGACGTCGCCGGCGGCAAGACGCCGCTCGCCGGACGGATCCCGCAGCATCGGTTCTCCGTGTAGCACCACCAGCCACTCCTCCTTCACGGTGTGCCAGTGATACGGGAAGGCCCTTTGACCGGGAGCGAGCTCGTAGAGGGAGGCGCCGATCCGCTCAGCCCCGAGCGCCTTCCCGACCTGCATGTGCCGCCACCGCCAGCCCTCCCGCTCCCGACCGCCCGTCCACTCGTCGCCGAACAGGTTCACGCCGGCGGCGCCTTCGCTCACAGCTCGCCCTCCCAGTAGTCGACTGCGTCGCCCAGCCGGAAGAGCTTGCCCGGCGGCCAGATGCCGACCTTGTCCGAATCCGGATACACGGCGTATGCCGGGCTGGTCTTGGTCGAGAGGATCACGATGCGTGCGGGCTCCGCCCGGCGGTTGGTCGCCTTGTGTGCGCCGTCGGGGCCTGCCGGGAAGCACACCGTGTCGCCCGGCTCGAGCTCCTCCTCGCCCTCCGGAGTGCGCACCAGCAAGCGGCCCTCGAGCACGATCAACCACTCTTCGTCGGACTCGTAGTGGTACGGGCAGACCGACTGCCCCTCGTCGAGCAGGTAGACGCTCGCGCCGAGAGCCGAGCCGCCTACGAGCGGCCCGATCCGTGCGTACGGCGTCTCGTACCCGGGGGGATCGTCGGCGTCCCGTGTCGTCTCGACGTCGAAGAGGTTCGCCACCGGCCTGACGGCTCCGTCTCTCACTGCTCGCCATCCCAGTAGTCGACCGCATCAGAGCGCCGGAAGTTCGCGCGGTCTTCCGGGTAGGTGCCCCAGGGCCCGGGCCGTGCGCCGATCTTGTCGCTGTCGGGGTAGACGACCACCGCGGGCCAGACCTCGTCGGAGAGCATGAGAACGCGCCCGGGCCCGTGCACCGTGTGCGCGCCCTCGGGCGACCCCGGGAAGCAGACGACGTCGCCCGCGCGAAGCTTCTGCTCCCCGTCGGGTGTCCGCAGGCTCGGCGTCCCCGCGACGACGACCAGCCACTCCTCGACGCCGTGGTGGTAGTGGTAGGGACAGACCCGCTCGCCTTCCTCGAGCTCGTACAGCGCGCCGCCGATCTTCGCGGCACCGATCGCCTCGTCGACTGCCGCTGCCCCTTGCGGGTAGCCGGGGCGATGCCCCTCGTCCTTCGCTTCCAGCTCGTCCCTGAAGAGGTTGAACCGCCGCACCCGGTCATTCTTCCCGAAGCGGCTCGGCTCGGGATCAGCTCGGTTGGGGCTCCGCGTTGCCACTGGCCCGCTCGTGCGGGATCAGCGACGCGACGAGCGGGATCGCCACGA
Organism: uncultured Actinomycetes bacterium; assembly: GCA_963775695.1. GTDB lineage: Bacteria > Actinomycetota > Thermoleophilia > Gaiellales > Gaiellaceae > DATBLE01. The sequence continues at coordinate 131,772 of CAVZJU010000011.1, forward strand.
TCACCGGCAGCGCACAGACCGGCCAGAGAATCCCGTAGCCGTCCGTCTTCGAGAGGTACGGCTTCATGATGTCGATCATCACGCCGGCGACCAGCAGCCCGAAAAGGAGCCCGAGCCCCTTCGTCGTCGTCGCCAGGCCGGAGATCGCGCCGCGGTGCTGCGCGGGCATCAGCTTGAAGAGGAGCGCCCACGACAGCGTCATCACCGTCCCGCCGGCCACGGCGACCGGGAGGATCAGCCCGTAGTACCAGCTGTGCCACTCCTGGGCCAGGCCGGCGACCAGCAGCCCGGCGCCGTAGACGAACGACGCAATGAAGATCACGCGGGCGAGCCCCCACCGGTTGCCGAGCTTCCACGACGCGAGCGCCGCGATCACGTAGCCGACCGCGACGGTCGCCAGCACCTTTGAAGACGTCGAGATCGGCTGGCCGAGGCCCTTGGTGATGTAGAGGACGACGAACGTCCTCATTGCCGCGAAGGTCCCCTCCCACGCGGCCAGTGCGAACAGGAAGCGCCGGACCTCGGGGACCTCCCAAAAGACCGTCCAACTCGTCCGCACGTAGCTGCGCAGGCCGCGAAAGACCCGCGACCCCTCGCTCTCCGCCTCGCGTACCCAGAAGATCACGGCGCCGCAGGCCGCCGTCGTTGCGACCGCCGCGAGCAGGAACGGGGCGGGATCCCAGACCTTGAAGAGGAAGCCGCCGCCGACGAGCGCGATGCCGAGCGCGATGCCGCGCAGGACGTGCTGCACCCCCTGCGAGCGTCCGTACATGCTCTCGTGCAGCACGTCCGGGTACAGCCCGCGGTACGGCGGCTCGTACACGTAGTAGGCAAAGAAGAAGGCCAGGACGATCAGCGTCATCGTCCAGATGTTCGGCATGAAGGCGACGATCGCCAGGCAGAAGCCGATCGGCCCCAAGGCGGCGAGCATGAACGGACGCCGGCGGCCCATCGGTGTCTTGAACGTGTCGCTCCACGGCCCGATCACGAGCGGCAACGTGAGCGCAAACACCCCCTCGGCCGCGAGCACCGCCGCGATCATGGTGTTCGAGTCGGTGAACTTCTCCAGCAGCGGCGGCAGGTATGCGGCGGTCGTCGTGATCGAGAAGGCGAGGCCGAACGCGCCGAGCCCCAGGATCCAGACGAGCCCGCGCCGCGTGCTCAGCGGACCGTCATCCCTTCGCAGACGACGTCGACCACGGTCCGCTCCGCACGCTCGACGTCGTTGTCGCCGTCCGGGAGCTGCCCGAGGACCCAGCCGGTGAGGATCTCCTCGATCGCGCCGTAGAAGATCCAGGCGAGGAGGCGAGCGTCGAGGTCGGAACGAAAGACGCCCTGCTCCTGGCCCCGCGCGACGATTCGTTCGATCGAGGTGAAAGCCCGGCCGAACTGGTCCACCTTCGTCTGCACCTGCGGCGTACGACCGATCTCGCGGACGAGCACGCGGACGAGATCGGGATCGCGACGCCACGACCGGAGGAGGATGGCGGCGGCGTGGCTCAGCTTGTCCCGCGGCGCCTCGTCGGACTCCTCGATCCCGCGAAGGGCCTCGATCACGTCGCCCCAGGCGTCCCTGAACACGGCCTCCAGCACCTCGTCCTTCGACCTGAAGTAGTGGTACAGGAGCCCGTGCGCGACACCGGCCTCCTCTGTGATGTCGCCCACGCGGCAGTCGTGGTAGCCGCTGCGCGCGAAGACGCGGACTGCGGCGTCGAGGAGCAGCCGCCGTTTCTCCTCCTGCGCGATTGACCGGTCAGTCAAGGCTCGCCCATAGTAAAGAGCGTGCAACCCCTCACCGGCACGCTCGTCGTCGACTTCACCTGGTACCTGCCGGGGCCGTTCGCCAGCCGCGAGCTGGCGCGGCTCGGTGCGCGGGTCGTCCGGATCGAGCCGCCCGAAGGTGACCCGATGCGGCCGACTGCGCCCGCCTGGCACGACGCAGTCAACGCGGGCAAGGAGTCGGTCGTGTGCGACCTGAAGACCGAGGCCGGGCTGGCGCTGGCCAACGCGCTCTGCGCCCGCGCCGGCGTCGTCCTGGAGGGCTTCCGGCCGGGCGTCCTCGACCGGCTCGGGGTGCTCGTGCCGGAGACGGCGGTGCTCTGCTCGATCACCGGCTTCGGCGTCGGAACCCGCCACGAGCTACGAGCCGGGCACGACGTCAACTACCTTGGCTGGGGAGGCGTGCTCGCCGACACCGCGCCGGCGATGCCACCCACGCAGGTCGCCGATCTCGCTGCCGGCAGCCTCTCCGCCGCGCTGGAGGTGGTCGCGGCCCTGCTGGAGCGGGAGCGGACCGGCCGCGGCGGCCGCGTCGTGGTCTCGATGACGCACGGCTCGCACCGCTTCGTCGCCCACAGGCTCGAGGGCCTGCCAGAGCGCCTGCTGACCGGCGGGGCAGCCTGCTACCGGATCTACGCGACCGCGGACGGCCGCTGGCTGACCGTCGGTGCGCTCGAGCCGAAGTTCTGGCAGCGGCTCTGCGAAGTCGTGGGCCGGCCGGAGCTGACCGAGCGCCAGTTCGATCCCAACCAGGAGGCGGTCGCGGCCGCGCTTGCCGAGGCGATCGCCACGCGACCGCTGGCCGACTGGCTCGAGCTGATGGACGGCGAGGACGTATCGGCCGGCCCGGTCTGGACGATCGAAGAGGCCGCCGCCGAGTTCGGCGGCGAGCCCGCCGCTGCGCCCGCTCCCGTGCTCGGCGAGCACACCGACGCCTGGCGCGCCGAGCTCGGCCTGTAAGGCCCATTCGGACCTGTCAGGGGTCTGACCCCTTCTGTCGCGAACGCGTAACGAAAGCGCGCCGATTCCGCCTACAAGCCAAGCGCCGCGGGGAGCCCCCACAGGTCGGGCAGCCCTCCTGCGTCCGCTGACTGCCGACCTTCGCGGTCGACCAGGATCGCCCGCATCCCGAGCGCGACCGCACCCTCGATGTCGTCCTCGACGGAATCGCCGACCATCGCTGCATCCACCGGAGCGACGTCGATCAGGTCGAGCGCGGCGAGGAAGATCGACTCATGCGGCTTGGTCCACCCGTGGGCACGAGACGCGACCGCACAGTCGACCTCCAGCCGGTGATGCGCGACGAAGTCCGAGATCTCGCGGCCCCCGTTCGAGACGAGGCCGAGCTTGAGCCCGTGCTCGCGCAGCTGCGCGAGCACGGGCAGGACGTCGTCGTAGAGGTCGAAGTTCTCCGAGCGCTCCCAGGCCCGGGTCATCTCGACCGCGAGGTCGCGGGCCGCGTCGGCCTCGCCGCCCATGCCGCGGACGATGCGCTCGGTAAAGGCGAACCAGAGCTCCTCGTCGTGCCGGAGCTCGGGGTGGCGCTCGAGGGTGGCGATTGCGGCGGCGCGGGCCTCCTCGTACCGCGCCGGGTCGAGGTCGAGCCCGTAACGCTCGCCCAGCTGCCGGTATCCCTCGGGCCCGAGGTCGGGTCCGGGCCTCGCCAGCGTGAAGTCGACGTCGAAGAGGACCGCGCGCAGGGTCACCTGCCCAGGTTTACCTGGTGCAGGTGACGCCTGCTCGGTGGGTGCTACGCGGCTTCGGGCTCCGGAGTCGGAGGAATCACCTGGGTCGGCGCCTCCGGGGTTCCGCGGAGATCGTCTCTCGCCTGGAGGTACTCGTCCCGCGGGATCTCGCCGCGTGCATAGCGGGCGTCGAGCGCCGCCAGTGCCTCGCTCGTCGCCGGGGCGGGAGTTGCCGGCCCATGAGCCGTGCCGGTCACCGGCCGCGATGCGCGCGAACGGTAGTAGGCGTCGATTGCAAGCGAGGCGATCGCCAGCAGGAGCAAGACGAGCACGAGCGCAAAGATCACCCAGGCCAGCGTGCTCGGCCCACCTCCTCCGGCGTGCTCCACTACCGCGCCCCGGAAGGGACCATCGCCACGGAAGCCGCCAGGAGGCATGAGATTCGGTCTGATGTCCATGCAACCAACCTAGGCAGCCAGCCTGAGAAGACGCTGAAAGCAAGCTAAGAATCACAGCCGCCACTCGTTCCCCTCCGCCGCCGAAGCCGGGCTCCGCCCGGCGAGAGGCACAGAACCATGCTCTTCCCGCTGGGAGCCACAAGGCTCCCCAGCGGGAGAAGGAGGGGGCTCGTGGGGGAACCAGGGTTCCCCCACGGGCATCGGGGTGCCCAGATTTGAACTGGGGACCTCTCCGACCCGAACGGAGCGCGCTACCAGGCTGCGCCACACCCCGAGCCCGAACAGGGTACCCGAGCGGCTGACACAATCGCTCTCGATGGCTCGGCGCGACGAGATTCTGGAGTTCGCCGCGGAACTGCTCGACCTCGACACGTTCCGCGACCACGGGCCGCAGGGCATGCAGGTGGCCGGGGCGGAAGAGGTGACGAGGATCGTCTGCGCCGTCTCCTCGTCGCTCGAGCTGTTCGAGCGGGCGGCCGAGGCGCGCGCGCAGCTCGTGATCGTGCACCACGGGCTGCTCTGGGACAACGAGCCGCGCGTCATCGACACGCACGTCCGCCGCCGCCTCGAGGCGCTGTTCGACGGCGATCTGACGCTCGCCGGCTACCACCTAGCGCTCGACGCCCATCCGGAGGTCGGCAACAACGCGCTGCTCGCCCGGGAGCTCGGGGTGGAGGTCGACGGGCCGTTCGCCGGGATCGGCGTCGGCGGCCGGCTACCCGCACCGGAGCCTGCCGAGTCGTTCCTCGCACGCGTGCGGGAGCGGATCGCGCCCGAGCCGCTGGTCTTCCAGGAAGGCCCGGACGAGATCGAGCGCGTTGCGATCGTCTCGGGCGGCGGCGGCCGCCACCTCGTGGAAGCCGCCGCGGCGGGCTACGACCTGTTCCTGACCGGCGAGCCGGAAGAGCCGAGCCTCCACCTCGCCCGCGAGCTCGGGATCACGTTCGTCGCCGCCGGCCACTACGCGACCGAGCGCCTCGGCGTGCAGGCGCTGGCTGCGCGACTCGCGGATCGCTTCGGCCTGGAGTGGGAGTTCGCCGAGCTCCCGAACCCCGTTTGACAGCGGACGGAAATCCAACGATTTCCGTCCGTATCGCCCACCCAGATCGGTGACGTGCCGCGTCCGCGCATGTCGGACCCGGCGGCGCCCTCGAGCCGGCTGGCCTCGGGTTTGAGCACGTCGCCCCTTGGGGGTATTCTGTGAAGTGACCATGATCCGTCCGGAGGAGCGGGACCTCTGATCTCCCGCATCGAGAACCGGAAGGCTTTCACCGAGCCCATCGGCCCAGCGTCAAACGACAGCTGTGCGCCGATGGGTTTTTCGTCTCTCTGGAGGAAGGAGCGTCATGCCGAACCACCTCACGCCTGAGGAGCTGTCGAAGGAGCTCGGGATCGATCGCACAGAGGTAATCCGTGTGTGCGTGCAGGAAGGTGTCCCGATCTACCAGGGCAAGATCGACAAGAGCCTGTTTGCGGCGCAGCTCCAGGCGATCGGCGCGACGCCGAGTCAGCATTGAGTCACTTCGCAGGCCGGGCATAGCCCGGCCGCTCGCTTGCGCTCCGCGCGGGCAACTGCCAGAGCCAGGGGAATCTTGTCGAGCGTCGCGGTTCAGACTCCCTACACGAGGATGACCGTCTGTCCCCAACGATTCATTGGACGCCCTCCCAGTAGTCGACCGCGTCTGCACGCCTAAACCACAACCGATCGTCCGGCCCGTCGCCCCAGCGAACTATGATCTTGCCCGCGTCCTCTTGGACAGCGGCTCGGGGCAACGCAAAGTTCGAGACCAGCAGGACCCGCACCGCTTCCGCCGACCGATTGAAGATCTGGTGCGCATCGGCGGGGCCGCTCGGAAAGAGCACGCAGTCGCCGGGCTGAAGCTGCCGTTCGCCTTCCGGATTTCGCAGCATCGGCCGCCCTGAGACAACGACGAGCAATTCGTCGTTTCCAAGCTCGTAGTGGTAGGGAAAGGTGCTTTCGCCGGGAGGCAGCTCAAAGAGGCTCGCACCGAGATGCTCCCCGGCGAGCCGCTTTCGCCGCCAGCGAAAGCCCGGACGCTCAGACGGATAACTGCGCTCGATCCAACCCCTCTTCACCGAGGAGGTTGATCTGCACGGTTACTTCTTGGCGGCGGCGCGGCGTGCCCGCGGCCTCGCGGCCGGCTGACCATCCTCCGCCGGCGCCTTGCGCTTCTTCGCATCGGCAACGCTCTGCTTGAGCGCGGCCATCAGGTCGATCACCGGTGCATCCTCGACCTCTTCCGGCTCCTCGATCGGCTGGCCGGCGAGCTTCGCCTCCAGCATCTTGCGGAGGTCCTGCCGGTACTCGCTGGTCAGCTGCTCGCGCGGGTCGAACTCGCCGACGAGGCTGTCGACGAGCTGGCGGGCGAGATCGAGCTCGGCCTTCTTCGGCGCCTGGGCATCCACCGCCGCCTCCTCGATCTCGGCCTGCGAATAGACGTCCTCGGCGACGAACAGCGTCTCGAGGACGAGCGCATCGCCCTTCGGCCGAATCAGGCAGAGCTTCTCCTTGCCGGAAAGGACGAAGCGACCGATTGCGCCGACGCCCTCGTCCGAGAGCACGGTCCGCAGCAACACGTATGGACGCAGAGCGGCCGCCGCGGCCGCAGGCACGAGGAAGTACGTGCGGTCGAAATAGACGGGGTCGACCTCATCGAGCGGGACGAAGCGCTCGATGTCGATCGACCGGGACGTGTTCTGGCGCTCGATCGCCTCCAGATCCGCGTCGTCGACGATCACGAACTGACCCTTGGCCACCTCCCACCCGCGGACGATCTCGTCGCTCTCCACCTCGCGCTCGTGCACGGGGCACCAGCGGCGGTTCTTGATGGGCGTCTTGCACTCGGCGTGGAGCTGGCGGAAGGACACGTCCGAGGCACGCGCCGACGGCTTCGTCGCCGGCGCGAGTCCGACGGGGATCGTGACCAGGCTGAAGCTGATCGAGCCGTTCCAGGTCGTCCGCATGGGCACTTGGAATTCTAGGTGCGGACCGGGTTCCCTTCCGCTCAGTACCCTTCGCGCCGTGTCCGGCAAGAGGACGATCGGCGCCCTCTGGCGGAACGCCGCCGCCCGCGGAACGTCTCGCGCTCCCTACCTCGCCGAGCGCGACGGCGCCTGGGTGGAGGTGTCGTGGGTCGAGGCCGCCCGACGCGTCGACGCGCTCGCGAACGGCCTTCTCGCCCTCGGCGTGAAGAAGGGAGACGCGTTCTCGATCCTCGCCTCGACCACGCTCGAGTGGTGCCTGTTCGACTTCGCACTCGGCCTGATCGGGGCGATCGGCGCCCCCGTCTACGCGAACAGCTCGGCCCGCGACGCCGCCTACGTGATCGGTCACTCGGAGGCGGTCGGCGTTCTGGTCGAGGACGAGGATCAACTGGCGAAGGTCGAGTCGGTGCGGGACGACCTCGCCGGTCTCCGCCACGTCCTCACCTTCGCGGGCTTGCCCGACCTGGAGGAGCGCGGCCGCGGGCACGCCGGCGCCCATCCGCAGGCTCTGGCCGAAGCCGAGGCGACAGTCGGCGAGGAGGACCTGTTCACGTACATCTACACGTCGGGGACGACTGGCCCGCCCAAGGGCTGCATGATCCGCCACCGCAACTACTACGAGATGGCGGCGGTGGTCGACAGGATGCCGAACAGCTTCGTCGGGCCCGACGACACGCTGCTCCTCTACCTCCCGCTCGCGCACAACTATGGCCGCCTGATCCACCTCCAGGCGCGATACGTCGGGTACACGCTCGCCCTGTGCCGCGACCCGCTGCGCGTGGGCGAGGCACTTACCGCCGTGCGCCCGACCACGTTTCCGAGTGTGCCGCGTGTCTACGAGAAGATCCACACCGCCGTGGTCTCCGGGCTGGACGACGCCAGCGGCCCGAAGCGCGCGGTCGGACACTGGGCGCTCCGACTCGGCAGGGAGGTCAGCCGCCGGCGCCAGGCAGGCGAGCCGATTCCGCGCGGCCTCGCGCTCCGGCACCGGCTCGCAGACCATCTCGTCTACTCGAAGGTGAAGGCACGTCTCGGCGGACGATTGCGCCTCGCGAACTCGGGCGGCGCGCCGCTGTCACGCGAGGTGATGGAGCTCTTCGCCGCCTTCGACCTGCCCATCTACGAGGGCTACGGCCTGACCGAGTGCACGACCGCGGCCTCGGTCAACCGGCCGGATGCTTTCAAGTTCGGCACGGTCGGCAAGCCGCTTCCAGGCGTGGAGGTGCGCCTCGCCGAGGACGGCGAGCTCGAGCTGCGGAGCGAGACCGTCTTTGCCGGCTACCTCAAGGACCCAGGGGCGACCCGCGAGGTGCTGCGCGAGGACGGCTGGCTCCGCACCGGCGACATCGCCGAGATCGACGACGACGGGTTCATCACCATCACCGACCGCAAGAAGGACCTCCTCGTCACCGCTGGCGGCAAGAACGTCGCGCCCCAGAACCTCGAGAACGTCCTGAAGGCATCCCGCTACGTCTCGCAGGCGATCGTCATCGGGGACCGCCGCCCCTTCATCGCCGCGCTGGTCACACTGGACGAGGAGGAGATCTTGAAGTGGCGGGCCGACGGAGGCCGAGACGAGACTGCGCTCGTGCAAGGGATCGTCGACGAGGTCAACGAGCACCGCTCACGGTACGAGCAGATCAAGCGCTTCGAGGTGCTCCCGCGTGACTTCTCCGCCGAGGAGGGCGAGATCACCCCGACGCTCAAGCTCAGACGTCGCGTCGTGCAGGAGCACTTTGCCGACGCAATAGAACGCCTGTACACGCCGTGATGCCGTGCCATTTCGCCGCCGGAGTCGGGCTTGGCCCGCCGGGAGGCACGCTCCCGCCGGGCAGCAGTTGCAGTGAGCACTCCTCTACCGGCCCAGCGACGGTCCGAGGCATGGTGACGCGCGCAAGGAGGGGCCCACGGGGGAACCAGGGGTTCACCCGTGAAGCGAGCGGAGCGAGCGTCCTAGGTGATTCGGCGTGCGCCGACGAACGTCGCCGCGTACCACGACTCGTTCAGGCTGGAGATCTTCACCACGTCGCCCGTGTGCGGGGCATGGATGAACTGGCCGTTGCCGATATAGATCCCGACGTGGCCGAGCCCGTCGAAGAACACGAGGTCTCCCGGCTCGAGCTGGTCGCGCGAGACCGGGACGCCATAGTTGTACTGGTCGGCCGCGTGGTGCGGCAGCGAGACGCCGACCTGCGAGTAGACGAACATCACGAGGCCGGAGCAGTCGAAGCCGCCGGGTGAGGAGCCGCCCCACACGTAGGGCGTGCCCAGGTACTGCATGGCGATCCCGACGACCCCGCCGTACTGGGACGGCGGCGCAACCGTGACGACCCCATCCGGTGACACGGCGGAGGCACCGACGACGTCCTGCGCCTGCGCCTGCTGGACGGCCGCGTGCTGGGCGGCGAGCTGGGCCTCCAGCCGCGCTCTGGCCTCGGCTGCGAGCCGCACCTGGCGTGCTTCCTCCTCGCGCTGGAGCCGCGCGATCTCACCGCGGATCGAGCCGAGCAGCTGCTGGCGCTCAGCCAGGCCGGATTCGACCTGCTGCTTCGCGGCCGCGCGCTCGGCCACGACCTGCTCCTGCCGCGCGTGGGCGGTCTTCAGCTGCGCGGCGCGCACGGTGACGTCGTGCTTGAACTTCTTGACCTCGCCGAACACCTGCGAGTCCTGGGACGCGACGCTGTTCACGGTGTCGACGCGGTCGAGGAACTCGCCGATCGAGTTCGAGCCGAGCAGGATCGCCAGCGTCGAGTCCTCTTCGGTGTCGGTGTACATCGACCGCAGGCGAGCGCCCAGGCGGCGCTGCGACACGTACAGGTTGTGCCTGGCGATCGAAAGCTCGCGGCCGTTCAGCGCGCGCTCGCGCTCGATCGCGGCCAGCTGGTCGGTCGCGCCGTTGTAGGCTTCGATCGCCTTCTCCATCTGGACGTCGAGGGAGTGGATCTCGCCCAGCACGCGCTGGGCCTCGGCCCGCTTGGCCGTGATCTGCGGTGGCTCCGCGGTCGCCGCCTGCGCAGCGAGCAGCGACGCCAGGAGCGCGACAAGTGCGAAGGTTGCCTGCCGTCTGTGGGCGCACGATGCGATACCCCACACCACTCTCGACAGGCGCACCGGGAGGGGCCGGTACGTCACGAAGTCAGCACCCTAGCAGGGGGTACGGACGCGGGCAACCAGGAAGAGGCAGCAAAATGCGCCAAGAGTCGCGCAAAATAGGCTGAATGGCCCACCCGCTCGGACGGCGAGGGTGTGGTACGGTCGGGCGGCACGTGCGGGCGAGATGTCACAAGCTCCCTCGCCTTCTCGCGGTGCTCGTCGGTTTTCTGCTGATCCTCGGCGCGCCCGCGACACTCCCGGCGCAGAGCCCGGGAGTCGAGGGGCTCCAACAGAAACAGGCGGCGCTGGCGGCCGAGTCGCGTGTCGCCGTCGTGCAGCTCTACGGGCTCGAGAGCCGGCTGGCGCAGGCACGTTCGGATCTGGCGCGCGTCCAGGCCCGTGCCGACGCGCTGGGACGCGAGCAGGCGAGCGTCCGCAAGCGCGTCCGCGCGGCGAAGCGGACGACCATGGTCGCGGAACGGCGTCTCGGCGCTCAGCTTCGCTACCTCTACGAGCAGGGCGAGCCCGATCCGATCGCCGTCGTGCTGGGAGCGACGTCGCTGGAGGAGGCGATCGACGGGCTCGACGCCGTGCACCGGGCCGCCCGGACGACGCAATCGGTGCTCGACCAGGCCCGTTCCGCCCGGAGCCGCCTGGCCACCGTCCAGCGTGAACTGACCCGGCAGGTGGCGCGGACGAACCAGGCGCGAGCGAGTCTCGCCGACACGGCGGCCGGGCTCGAGCAGGCCCGCTCCGAGCGCAGTTCCTATCTCGCCGGCCTGCGACGCGAGCAGCAGCTGACCGCGGCCCAGATCTCGAGGCTGGAAGCCCAGGCCCAGGAGGCGCGTCAGCGCGCCCAGGTGGTGACCCGCGCGGCATCCACGGCGGCGACGCCCGACCGGTCGGCGCCCGCCGCAACATCGGACCAGCCGGCATCGACGGCCGCCTCCGCTCCGGCCGAGCCGCCTCCCGCCCCCGTCGACTCCGTCGCCTCGGCTCCGACCGCCCCGCCCACCGCGGCCCCGCCGCCGCCGAAGCCCGGCGGGACGATGAGCGTGTACACAACCGGCTATTGCCTGAAAGGCTCGACCGCCACCGGTCTGCCGGTCGGCCCCGGCATCGTCGCCACCGATCCATCGGTGATTCCGCTCGGAACGCGCATGACGATCCCGGGCTACGGCGAAGGGGTCGCCGCGGACACGGGGGGAGCGGTCCAGGGAGCCCGGATCGACGTCTGGTTCAAGTCGTGCTCCGAAGCGGCGGCATTCGGCCGGAAGGTCACGATCACGTTCCACTGACGCAGCGGCCGCGTCTCTCTCGACTTCGATCTGAGAAGCACTAAGATGCCATCCCATGCGGCGCCCGGGGGGCACATGGCCGACATCGTGAACGGCGCGCCCGAAGCGGTGCGGGTCGTCCTGGTCGACGACCACGACCTCTTCCGGACCGGACTGCGTAACCTGCTGGAGGAACAGCAGGGCGTCCAGGTGCTCGGCGAGGCCGCGGACGGCCTCGAGGCGGTCCAGCTCGTTCGCGAGGCCGCACCAGACGTGGTCGTCATGGACCTGAACATGCCGAAGATGAGCGGCGTGGAGGCGACGAAGCACATCACCGCCCAGTCACCGCTGACCAGGGTGATCGTCCTGACGATCTCGGATCAGGACGCCGACGTCATGGACGCGATCGTCGCCGGCGCGTGCGGCTACCTGCTCAAGGATGCGACCATCGAAAGCGTCGTCTCCGGAATCCGCTCGGCCGCCGTCGGCGCTTCGCTGATCTCGCCGACGATCGCGTCGAAGGTGCTTCAGCGCGTCCGGTCGACGACGGCCGACACGGAGATGGCGGACGCGATCCGCGCGGAGCTCTCCGACCGGGAGCTCGAGGTGCTGAAGCTGATCGCAAACGGAAAGGACAACGCGCAGATCGCGGCGGATCTCGTGATCAGCCCCAAGACGGTCAAGAACCACATCTCGAACATCCTGATGAAGCTCCAGATCCAGAACCGGATCCAGGCAGCCGTCTACGCCGTGCGCAGCGGTCTCGCGTAGACCGAGCCTGTCCTCCTAGGCGATCCGCAGGCGGCGTACACGGGCAGCGAGCTCACCGAGCGCGGCACGGAGCTGCTCGATCTCGCCGTCCGCGCGGGCAATCCCCTGCGCGAGCGCGGCGATCTCGAGGACCTCGTCTGCGCCGGCACGGCCGAGGCTCCTCGCGCGCTGCTCGAGCCTGTCCCGCAGTCGGAGCCGCTCGCCCTCGGCGCGGAGAACGCACGCGTAGCCGTTCGTGAGCACCCGCTCGGCGTCCTCGATGGGCGGCGCCGGCGCGTCTCGCAACCGCCGGACGTCGTCCAGCACAGCCGCGGAATCGGCACCCGTCCCCACCATCCGTTCCGATTATCCGACCCGGCTCGCGCGCCCTCCATGGGCCGGGCGTCCTATCTTTCTCGCCGATGAGTCCCAGACCGGTGATCCGTGCCTCACTCGCCGCAGCCCTAGCGACGGCGGTCCTGGCCCAACCGGCCGGCGCCACCACGCTCCGCGGCCGCCTGAACGCCGCCCTCGCCGGGCTCACAGGCCCGGGGACGGCCGCGCTCGCCGTCGATCTCGCCACCGGCAGAGTCGTGTACGCGCACCGGGCGGAGAACGCCCTCCTCCCCGCGTCGAACGAGAAGCTCGTCGTCACGTACGCGGCGCTCGAGGCGCTCGGCCCCGCATTCCGGATGCAGACCTCCGTGCTGGGCGAGGGTCTGCTCGACCCGGCCGGCATCTGGGCCGGCAACCTCGTGCTGAAGGGGGGCGGCGACCCGACCCTCGACCGTGCCGGGCTCGCCCGGCTGGCCGAGGACGTTCGCGCAGCCGGAGTGCGCCACGTGACCGGCAGCCTCGTCGCCGACGAGTCGTGGTTCGACTCGAGGCGGTCCGGGCCTGGATGGAAGGCCGGGTTCGTCCCATTCGAGTCGCAAGCACTCTCGGCACTCGCGATCGCGGGAGTGGACGGCTCGCTGGGGACGGCGGCCCTCTTCCGAGCTGCGCTCGCCCGTGCCGGCGTTCGGGTCGACGGGCCGACGAAGCGCGCCCGCGGCGGCGGGTGGCCCCTCGCCGTGCGCTGGTCGCCGCCGCTCGCCGCGATCCTGCGCCACATGGACGTGGTCAGCGACAACTTCACCGCCGAGCTCGTGCTCAAGCAGCTCGGAGCTGTCGTCGCCCGGCAGGGGACGACGGCCGCGGGTGCCCGGGTCGTCCGGGCGGTGCTGGCCGCCCACGCGGTCCCGCTCGCCGGCGTGCGGATCGCCGACGGATCCGGCCTGTCCGGTCTCGACCGGATGACGCCGAAGGCGCTGGTGACGATCCTCCAGCGGGGATGGGGGGACCGGGAGATCCGCTCGGTGCTCTTCGGCGTCCTCCCGGTCTCGGGCCGCGACGGCACGCTCGAGGATCGGATGGCCCGTCCACCGGCGCGGGGGAACGTACGCGCGAAGACCGGCACACTGGACGGCGTCTCGGCGCTCTCCGGCTACGTCCGCGAGCGCTACGTATTCGCCGTCCTCGTCAACGCGCCGGGCCTCTCCTCCTACGCCGCCCATGCCGCGCAGGACCGCTTCGCCACGGTGCTAGCCGATCAGCGCTAGGAAGTCGGCCTCGGCCAGGAGGGGCACGCCCTCCCGCTGCGCCTTCGTCAGCTTCGAGGCACCGGGCTCCTCGCCGACGACCAGGCCGGTGGTCTTCTTCGAGACCGAGCCCGTCACCTTCGCACCCCTGGCCTCCAGCGCGGCCGTCGCCTCCTCTCGGCTCATCGACTCGAGCGTGCCGGTGACCACGAACGTCTGCCCGGTCAGCGGGCCTTCGGCCGGCCGATCCTCCTCCCCGAGCTCGAAACGCAGGCCCAGCTCGCGAAGCTCCTGGACGAGCGCGCGGTTCTGCTCGTCGGCGAACCACTCGACGACGATCTCGGCGCGGTCGGGGCCGTATCCCTCGACCTCGGCGACCTCCTCCTGCGCCGCCGCGATCAGGCGGTCGACGTCGCCGAAGTGACGGGCGAGATTCTGGGCGAGCACCCAGCCCACGCCCGGGATGTTCAGGCCGAGGAGGACGCGCGAGAACGGCACCTGCTTCGAGCGCTGGATTGCCTCGATCGCAGCGGTCGCACTGATCTCCGCGAATCCGTCGAGCTCGAGCAAGCGTTCCTTGCTCAGGCGGTAGAGATCGGGAAGCGAACGGACGAGGCCCTGCTCCCAGAGGATGCGGATCGTCTGCTCGCCGACCCCGTCGATGTCGGCGATCCCCGTCCAGTTGATCAGCGTCTCCAGGCCGCGCGAGGGGCAGGCGCGGTTCGGGCAGCGGTGCATCACCTCGCCCTCGGGCTTGATCACGTCCGTTCCGCAGAGCGGGCACTGCTTCGGCATCCGGAACTCCCTGGTCCCGCGCCGGTGCGGCCCCGCGGGCCCGACGATCTGTGGAATCACGTCCCCGGCGCGCTGGACGATCACGTCGTCGCCCTCGCGGATCTGCTTGCGGTTGATGTCCTCCTCGTTGTGGAGGGTCGCGCGAGTGACCGTGACGCCGCCGACCTCGACCGGCTCCATCACCGCCCACGGGTTGAGCGCGCCCGTCCGGCCGACCCGGATGTGGATCTTCAGCAGCCGCGTGGTCGCGGTCATCGGCGCCCACTTGTAGGCACGCGCCCACCTCGGGCGGGAATGGAGCGCGCCGAGGCGCCGCTGCTGGTCGAGCGAGTCGACCTTGATCACGATCCCGTCGATCTCGTAGTCGAGCTCCATGCGGCGCGTCTCCCACTCGCGGCAGGCGACCGCCACCTGCTCGATCGACTCCAGGCGCTCGGCGTAGGGGTTGGTGCGGAAGCCGCGCTCCCGCAGCCAGTCGAGCATGCCGGACTGGGTCTCGAACTCGACCCCCTCGCGATGGCCGGTGCCGTAGATCCACGTCGAGAGCGGGCGGTCGGCGGTGATCGCCGAGTTCTTCTGGCGGAGCGAGCCGGCCGCGGCGTTGCGCGGATTGGGAGCCAGCTTCTGGTTCGTCCCGGCCAGGCGCTCGTTCAGCTCGCGGAACCCCGAGAGCGGGAGGTAGACCTCGCCCCGCACCTCGACGGCGGCGGGAGGGGCTTCGCCGTGCATCCGCAGTGGGATCGCCCTGATCGTGCGCAGGTTCGGCGTCACGTCCTCGCCCTGGACACCGTCGCCGCGGGTCGCGCCGCGGACGAAGACGCCGTTCTCGTACGTCAGGTTGACGGCGAGGCCGTCGATCTTCGGCTCGATCACGAACGCGACGTCCTCGTCGCTGCCCAGCCGCTTGCGGATGTCGTCCGCCCACTTGCCGAGCGCTTCGCCGGTGGTCACCTTCTCCAGCGACCCCATCGCCTCCAGGTGCCGCACCTTCTGGAACTTGTCGGACACCGGAGCGCCCACGCGGTGGGTCGGTGAGTCGGGCGTGATCAGCTTCGGATTCGCCTCCTCGAGCGCGACGAGCTCGTCGTAGAGCCGGTCGTATTCCGCGTCCGAGACCGACGGGTCGTCGAGTACGTGGTACTGGTAGAGGTAGCGGTTGAGCAGCCCGCGCAGCTCGGCGGCGCGCTTCTCGACGGTCGTGCTAGATGACGGCATAGAGCTCGTCGGCCGTGTCGACGACCGCATCCGGGCCCTCGACCTCCATTCGCTCCCGCGTGTGGATGCCGCCCCAGGTCACCCCGATCGCGTGCACGCCGGCCGCTTTCGCCGCGGCGATGTCGAAGGGCGCATCACCGACGTACGCGGTCTCGTCGGGATCGACGTCGAGCCTGTCGAGCGCGACCAGGATCTGATCCGGGTGTGGCTTGCCGCGCGGCGCATCGTCCGAGCCGACGACCACGTCCATCAGCTCGCCGAAGCCGAGCGCCTCGAACGCGAGCTGGACGACGTCGTGGCGCTTGGCGCTGACGATCCCGAGCTGCCGGCCTTCGCCGTCGAGGCGCTCCAGCAGGTCGAGCATCCCCGGGAACGCCTCCAGCTCGGAATGGAGGGGCTTGTAGAACTCGCGATAGGCGTGGGCGAGCTCGTCGGCCTTGGCCTCGTCGAACTCCCGCATCTGCTCTTCGAGGTGGCCGCTGCCGACCTTCGCCATCAGGACGTCATCGGGAAAGGACCGGCCGAGCACGGTCTCGGTCGCGTGCCGGTAGGACGCCAGGATCATCCAGCCGGAGTCGACGATGGTGCCGTCGAGATCGAACAGGACCACGGGGAACCGCACGTCCCTGATGCTAACGACGTGCTTGCGTCTCGTACTCCACCGCGACGAGGTAGAGACCCCACGGCGGCGCCGTCGGGCCGGCCTCTGCTCGTGGGCGGCCCTCGAGCAGCTTCGCGATCTCCTGCGGCTCCCGGTCGATCATCGTCCCCACCAGCGTCCGGACCATGTGGCGGAGGAAGCTTTCGGCGGTGATCTCGAGCTCGAGCGCGTCGCCGCGCAGGTGCCAGGCGGCGTTCCTCACCACACGCGTGAACACCGAGTGCTGCGTCTCCGTGGGCGTGAATGCCCTGAAGTCGTGCTCGCCGACGACCAGATCGGCCGACTCGGCCAGCCTCGACTCCTCGAGCGGGCGCGGCATCCACCAGCTGCGCTTCCGCTCGAACGGCGACGGCGTGCGCCGCCGCCAGATCCGGTAGCGGTAGGTGCGGCCGCGGGCGGAGTGGCGCGCGTGGAAGTCCGCCGGGGCCTCGGCCGCGGCGGTCACGGCCAGGTCGTCGGGGAGCACCGTGTTCAGCGCCTCCGCGGCGCTCGCCGGCGGCGGCCCGCCGTCGACGTCGACGGTCGCGACCTGCCCGAGCGCGTGGACCCCCGCGTCGGTACGGCCCGCAACGGCGACGTTGTCGAAGCCGCCGTACAGCGTCGAGAGCGCCTCGCGCAGGGTGCCCTCGACGGTGCGCATCCCAGGCTGCGCCGCCCAGCCGGAGAAGTCGGTACCGTCGTACTCGATGTCGAGCCGGAGGCGCACGGTTCTCGGCGGCACTGTTCCGATCGTCGCACTCGCGGCGGCCGCCGTGCTGCTCGCCGCCGGCTGCGGAGGCGGCGGCGGCAAGGAGAGCGCGACGACCGCGTCGAGCCCGTCGACGACATCCGGCTCCGGCCGTCCGGCGCTCGATCCCGCAAAGACCTACACCGTCACGCTGAAGACGAACCAGGGCACGTTCGCGTTCGATCTGAACGTCAAGGACTCGCCCAAGACGACCGCCTCTTTCGCAGCACTGGTCGACAAGGGCTTCTTCGATGGCCTGACCTTCCACCGGATCGTCCCCGGCTTCGTCATCCAGGGCGGCGACCCGAAGGGGGACGGAACGGGCGGGCCCGGCTACACGACGGTCGACCCCCCGCCCTCCGATGCGAAGTACACGAAGGGCGTGGTCGCGATGGCGAAGACGGCCGCCGAGCCGCCCGGCACCGCCGGCAGCCAGTTCTTCGTCGTCACGGGTGCCGACATCGGCTTGCCGCCCGACTATGCGCTGCTCGGCAAGGTGTCGAGCGGGATGGACGTGGTCGACAAGATCGGCAACCTCGGCGACCCGGCGACCGAGCAGCCGACGAAGCGCGTGGTCATCGAGAAGGCGACGATCTCCGAGACCTAGGCGGATCGGACGTCGGCCCGACCCACTTGTCGGAGCGCTGGGCTAGATCCTGTCCCTCACCAGATGCTCGCGCAGCCGTGCGAGCCGCTCGTCCCAGCGGTCGCCGATCCGCTCCATCCAGGCCAGCGCCTCTCCGAGCGGCTGCGGCGTCAGGCGATACCGGGTCTCCCGACCGGCGCGGCGGCCCTCGACGAGGCCGGCGTCCCCCAGCGCGGCGAGATGCTTCGAAACCGCCTGCCTCGTCACCGGCAGCTCCGCGGCGAGCTCGGTCAGGGAGGCCGACTCGCGGCTTGCGAGTGTCTCGAGCAGGCGCCGACGGCTCGGGTCAGACAGCGCTGAGAAGACGCTGTCTTCCGGCATGCGCCTCCAGCGCCCAGACCCAGTCGCACGACGCCGTCTCGGTGACCACGAGCCGAGTCCCGGCCGGGATCTCCTCGAGCGTGAACGTGACCTCGCTCTCCTCCGCCCCGCCCGGATCCCACCAGCGGATGGCCAGTCGCCGCCCGGCGTCGACCTCCTCGACCACCGCGTGGCGGACCTCTCCGTCGTCCCAGCGGAAGACGCCGCCGCGGTCGAGATCGAACTCGACGTCGTTGGCGAACCACTCCTCCAGCTCTTGCTCGTCGGTGAGCGCCTCCCAGACCTCCGCGGGCGGCGAAGCCAGCACGATCTCGCGTTCGACCTCCACCATGCCTCCTTTGGGCAACCTCTTGGTTGCATGTATGATCGGCAACTTCTTGGTTGCGCAAACTAGCAGGAGGAACCGATGAGCACGCTGGTCCCGATGGTCGTCGAGTCCGACGGCCGCTTCGAGCGCTCCTTCGACATCTACTCCCGGCTGCTGCGCGAGCGGATCGTCTTCCTCGGCACCGAGGTCGACGACCACGTCGCCAACCTGATCACCGCGCAGCTCCTCTTCCTCGAGGCGGAGGATCCGGAGAAGGACATCTCGCTCTACGTGAACTCGCCGGGCGGCTCGGCCTATGCAGGCATGGCCATCTACGACACGATGCAGTTCGTCAAGCCGGACGTCCGGACGATCTGCGTCGGCATGGCGATGTCGGCGGCCGCGATGATCCTCTGCGGCGGCGCGCCCGACAAGCGCTCCGCGCTGCCGAACGCCAAGATGATGATCCACCAGGGCTCCGCCGGCTTCCGCGGCGCCCCCTCGGACATCGACATCCACGCCCGGGAGGTGCTCTCGGTCACGCGCCGGATGGCGGAGATCATCGCCAGGCACTCGAACCGCGACGTCGAGCAGGTGATGCAGGACATCGACCGGGACAACTTCATGTCGCCCGACGAGGCCGTGGCCTACGGACTGATCGACGGCGTGATCGCGCCGCGCTCGTCTTCTGCAGGGTCAGCCCCCGCAGGGTCTGTCCCTTAGGAGGCGGCCTGTGCTTCCGCCGCGGCCGTCTCGGCGAGGCGCTCTGTGCCTGCACCGGCTCGAGCGGCCGCCAGAGCATGCAGCGCCTCGCTGGGAAGCGGAAACCACCGGATCCGCTCGAACTCGGGCGTCAGCACCGGGTCGGGAAGCGGCCCGCGCGGCGGCTCGAGCTCGATCCTCTGGAAGACCGAACGAGCCTCTTCCAGATGGCGCGCGAGCGCGCTCTCCGGCTCGGTCGCCCGCCGGTGCGGGAGTCTCGGCGCGCCCGCTCCGAACGAGACGTCGTGCAGGCTGATCGACGGCTCGGGGCGTGCATGCGCGTGTCGCCAAAGACCCGAGTCGGGGTCGAAGCGGTAGAGGGGCAGCAGCTTCCAGCCGTGGGTCGCGAGCAGCTGTACGGCTTCGATGACGTAGTCGAGCACTGCGTCGCTCCAGAAGTAGTTGAAGCTGAGTCGAACGTACGAGAGCTTCGCCCCGAGGTGACCCAGGCGAGCTTCGGCGTGCATCCGGGCCGACCAGAGATCGTCGATGGGCGTCAGGCGGTGGACGTAGGGGCCGGCACAGAAGCAGCCGCTGCGCGCCTGGATCCCGAACAGGTCGTTGAGGACGGCGGCGAGAAAGTGCGAGTGCAAGAGGCCTCGCCCGTGCCGGACGCCCAGGGAGACGATGGCCAGGCGATCGAGCTCGGCGTTGCCGAGGATCTCGATGCTCGGATTCCTTCGCCACCGGTGGAGTGCCCGGCGAACAGCGTCTCGCTCACGCCGACGGATCTCGTCCGCGCCGACCGTCTCCTTGAGGGCGAAGACGAGCCCGGCGCGGATCGACTCGACGATCGCAGGCGTGCCTCCTTCCTCGCGGATCGTCGGATCGGGATGGTACGAGTGCGTCCTCTGGCCGACGAAGAGAATCGTGCCGCCCCCGGGCACGGTCGGGACCCGGTTTCGGAAGAGGTCGCGCTTCGCCACGAGGACGCCGGGCGTCCCCGGCCCGCCCATGAACTTGTGCGGCGAGACGAAGACGGCGTCCTTGTAGGCGAGTCGTCCGTCGCGAATCGGCGGCGACGGGTTCATGTCGATCCGCACGTACGGCCCGGCCGCCGCGTAGTCCCAGAGCGCGAGCGCGCCGAACCGGTGCAGCAGGATCGAGATCGCTTCCGTGTCGGCGAGAATGCCCGTGACGTTGGAGGCGGCCGAGAAGGCGCCGATCTTGAGCGGGCGGCCGGCGTACCGCTCGAGCTCCTCGCGAAGGTGCTCGGTGTCGACACGCCCGTCGCGGTCCTCGCCGATGGGCACCAGGTCGGCGATCGACTCGCGCCACGGCAGCTCGTTCGAGTGATGTTCGTGCGGGCCGACGAACACGACGGGGCGTTCGTCCGGTGACACCGCCCGCGGGAGCCGGCCGCCGCCGACCGGGGCCTGTGCGCCGAGACCGAGCATCCGGACGACCTTGTCGATGGCGCCCGTCGCGCCGGAGCCACAGAAGACGACGACGTCCTCGGCGCTTCCGTTGACAGCGCCGTGGATGATGCTCCGAGCTTCCTCCCTCAGCACCGTCGTCTGCAGGCCGGTCGCCGATGCCTCCGTGTGCGTGTTCGCGTACAGAGGCAGGACCTCGTCTCGGATGAAGTCCTCGATGAAGGACAGAGCGCGACCCGACGCCGTGTAGTCGGCGTAGACCAGCCGGCGCGGCCCGAATGGCCCGAGCAGTACCGTGTCGTCGCCGATCACCGACCGGCGAATCGTCTCGATC
This sequence comes from uncultured Actinomycetes bacterium, assembly GCA_963775695.1. Taxonomy (GTDB): domain Bacteria; phylum Actinomycetota; class Thermoleophilia; order Gaiellales; family Gaiellaceae; genus DATBLE01. The sequence continues at coordinate 152,544 of CAVZJU010000011.1, forward strand.
AGCGGCTCTGAACGCATCCCCGTCAGGAGCTGTCCTGCCGTCGCAACTCTCATTCGACGTCCTGCGCGCATGCTCCGAGGCTAGGCGCTTGGTCCCGCGTGGGCTAGCGGGTTTCCCCTACATGTGCCGGACCACTCCCTGCCGGTGAGGGGCCGACCGCGGCGACGGCGCCAGACGATCACGGCCGTCGTTGCGCCGTTGACACCGGCGAAGTACGCGGGGTAGAGGAGCAACCCCGGGTCGGGCCCGCCCACCGCGGCCAGACCGAGCAGGCCGGCCGCGGCTGCGAAGGCGTACGCCGACAGCGTTTCGGATCGTGGGTCGTGCCAGATCTTCGGCAGCATCAGGACCACGCCGACCATGTCGGCGACGACGGCGCAGGCGGTCGCGACGACCGGCTGTGCCGCAACCGCCCAGCCGAGGACGCCGACGCCCGCGAGCCCGATGAGCCAGCGGTCGACCGTGCTGACGCCGCCAACGCCGCGACCGATCGAGAGCAGGAAGACGACGATCGTCGCAGGCGCCTGGGCGCCGACCAGTGCGAGGCTCCAGCTCGCGCCGTCCGCAAGCTGGGAGGCGAAGGCTGTGACGCCGAGGGCGCTCCAGACCAGCCAGCTGCCGCGGTGAGGCCGCGTCATCCCACGGAAGACGTCCCGGATGTAGGGGACACAGCCGACGAGGGACAGGGTCCCCGCGCCGATCCCGAAGACGGATGCAGCCGTCACGGCCTTCCGGCCCGCCGTGTGCTCGGGACGCCCGCCATGCCTCCGAGGCTACGAACCGGTCGTACGCCCCGGCCAGCGGGTTTCCCCTACGGTCTTCGGCTCGACCCCTCGGGTTCGGACGCTCGCACGGTCCCGTCGGCGACGAGTCGCGTCAACTCCGCTCGGGAACGGATGCCGAGCTTGCGGTAGATGCGCGTCAGGTGCGCCTCGACGGTCGCGACGCTGATGAACATCGCCTGGGCGATCTCGCGGTTCTTCCGACCCTGGGCGACGAGTGCGGCGATGCGGCGCTCGGCGGCAGTCAGCTCCCCGGTGTTCGCACCCCGCAAGGACGGAGCCCGCTCGAGCTCTTGCGTGGCGCGCCCTGCCCAGAGGGCGGCGCCCATCGCGGCAAAGCGGTTGCGCGCGTCGACGAGCGTCTCGGCAGCCAGCCGCCGCCGGCCGGCGCGCAGGTACGCGCGGCCGAGCGCCAGCACGGCGCGGGCGGCATCCGGCCCGAGACCCAGCCGGTCGAAGCCCGCCCTCGCCCGGACGAGGGGCGCGACCGCGTCGCTCGGGCTGCCGCGAGCGAGCTCGAGCGCGCCGAGGCAGCGCTCGACGGCGGCCCGAGCCCAGGGACTGTCGACCGCAGCCGCCTGCTGCTCGAGTCGGACGAGCAGCAACTCGGCGTCGACGAGCCGGTCAGACGCTGCGAAAGCCTCGATCGCGTCCGGGAGCACCGGATAGACGCCCGGATGGCCGACCCCCATCTCACCGAGGAGCCGGGTGGCCTCGCCGAGCTCGCCGGCGGCGGCCTCAGCGTCGCCCTCGGACAGCGCCAACAGCCCCAACACCCTTCGCGCCCCGACGATGTCCGGTCGCTCGCTCAGCCGTGCGGCGCGCTCGAGCAGCTGATCCACGGCCTCCCGGGCCTCCGCGGCTCGACCGAGCCAGGTCTCGACGAGTGCGAGCGGGTAGAGGAGCAACCGCACGCCGGAGCTGTTGCCCGCGTCGCGAGCGGCCTCCAGACCCTGGCCGACGAGGTCCTGTGCCGTCGCGAAATTCCCGGCCGCGCACTCCACCAGCGCAAGGTCGTACAGACGATACGGGCGATGGAACTCGTAGGTCGCACCGGTCGCCTGAAACATCGCGCGTGCTCCCTGGAGGTCTCCCGACCAGCGAAGCTGCTTGCCGAGCATGACGCGCGCGCGCCGATTCAGAGACGCTCCGCCGGTCTCGTCCTCGATCGCAATCGCTTCTGCCATGCGGTCGGGCTGCGGCTTCCCGGCGATCGCTTCCAGGTGAGCCACGTCGGCAGCCGCGAATGCGAGCAGGCGAGGGTCGCCAGTGTGCTCTGCGATGGCGAGCGCCTGGCGAGCGCAGTCGATTGCCGTCGGCACGTCACCGAGATAGAGGAATCGTGTGAAGGCAAGCTCTCGAAGCACCGTGGCGCGGAGCAGCTCGTCCTCGCCGGCGTCCTCCAGGGCACGCCGCAGGAACACCTCGGCGGTCGCCGGATCGTCGTCGTCCAGATCGGAGCGGCGGACGAGCATCCTGGCTCGAAGCGGCCCAGGCGGCAGGGCGTCGACGAGTCGGTCTGCGAGCGCGAGCGCCCGGCTCGCCTCACCGGCGGCTGCGAGCTGCTCGATCTCGACGAGCGAGCGCCGGTACACGCCCTCCGTGTCGTCGTGTGGCGTCAGCCGCAGACTGTGCCGGGCCAGCTCGGCCGCGAGCTCGGCGGCGCCCCGCCTGCTCGCGCGATCGGCAGCATCCTCGAGCAGCTCGGCAACGCGAGCATCCGGCCCGTCGGTCGACAGCGCCAGATGTCGAGCCCGGACGTCCGGATCGGCGGCGCTCCGAGCGAGCCGTCCATGGAGCGCGCGCCGGCCGAGTGGGCTCATGCGTTGGTACACGGCCGAGGCGATCAGGGGATGCGAGAAGCGCACGTGGAGGGCCTCCTCCACCAGCAGAAACCCGTGCCGCTCTGCCACGGGGAGGAGCGCGTCCACGTCGCCGGGCACGTACTCACGCAGGTCCACGGCGGCCGGTGTCCCGAGCGCAGCAACCACCTCGAGGAGCGGAGTCAGCTCGTCAGGCGCGGTCTCAAGCCTGTGGGCGATCGCCGCCTGGAGGGAGTCCGGAAGGTTGACCCGGCCCCGGGGCCCTTCGCGCGGGTCCTCCGGCGCGAGGCCACGCGCCAGCTCGATTGCGTAGAGCGGGTTTCCGCCCGAGACCTCGTGGATGCGCCGCAGCGTCGGGCGAGAGATCGCAGCAACGAACGGTCTCAGGAGCCTGCGCAGCGCCCCCAGACCGAGCGGGCCGAGCTCGAGCGTCTCGTACCGACCCGGCGCCATCGTCTTCGCCGAGGCAAGCAGGCCCACTCCCACCTGCGGTGTCCGCAGAGCTCCGAGGACTCCGATCCGCTCCGGGCCCAACCGGCGGAGCGCAAATCGCAAGGCATGCGCTGATGCAGGGTCCAGCCAGTGGAGGTCGTCGATTGCGACGACCGTCGGCTCGCGCTCGGCCTGGCTCCGCAGAGCCCCGAGCACGGCGTAGCCGCGTGCGACGGGGTCGTTCTCGTCCTCGGTCGAGACGTCGAGCTCGACGCGCTCGAACAGATCGACGAGGGCGCCGAGGACGAGCGGCAGTTCCTCCTCGGCGGGCCTGGCCTGGAGCACCCGGAACCCTGCCCGGCGACATCGCTCGACCCCTGCCCGCCAGAGCGTGGTCTTGCCGATCCCCGGCTCGCCGCTGATCACGAGCATCCGGGCGCCACTTTTGACCGCACCGACGAATGCGTCGATACGAGCCAGCTCCGCCTCCCGGCCGACGACGGGAGGAAAGCTGACCATGGTGCCTGCCTCGTCGCCCACGCTACCCGTCGTCGCCCAGCGGCAGGCTTCCATCCGCGACAAGGCGCGCAAGCTCGCTTCGCGATCGAATGGCGAGCTTGCGGTAGATGCGGGTCAGATGCGCCTCCACTGTTGCGACGCTCATGAACAACGCACTCCCGATCTCGCGGTTCCTCAGCCCTCGCGCAACGAGGGCCGCGATCCGCGCCTCGGCAGGCGTGAGCACGCCCGCGGCTCGTCCCGGCGCAGCCCGCTCGAGCTCTTCGACCGCGCGCGCTTCCCAATGCGCAGCCCCGATCTCGGCGAAACGGCGGCGGGCGTCCGCAAGCGTGTCGGCCGCGAGCGTCCTGTGACCGCTCCTTGCATGCGCCCGCCCGAGCGCGAGCACGGCGCGAGCGGCCGCCGGTCGGTAGCCGAGCCGGTCGAAGGTCGAGACACTGTCCTCGAGCGGGGCGACGGCTTCGTCCGAGTCGCCCCGAGCGATCAGCAGCGTGCCGCGGCAACGCGCGAGCGCGGCCAACGCCCAGGCACTGTCGAGCGCGGCCGACTGCCGCTCGAGCCGTTCACGAAGCGTTTCTGCGAGCTCGGTGTCACCTGCGCCGGCGAGCGCCTCGATCGCGTCGGGCAGGATCGGCAATGCTCCAGGGTGCGCGAACCCCATCTGCTCGAGCAGGCGTGCAGCTTCGACGAGCTCCTCTGCCGCACCGCCCGGGTCGCCCTCGGACAGCGCGAGCAGGCCGAGCACGCTCTTGCCGCGCACGATCCACTGCAGCCGCGCCCGCCTGACCAGCCTCAACAGCTGCCTGACCGATGCTCGTGCGGGCTCGCTCAGGCCACGCCACGCCTGGACCATGGCGAGCGGAAAGAGCAGCCAGCCCTCGGCGTCCGCGTTCTCTGCGTCGCGGGCCGCCTCGAGGCCCTGGTCGACGATTTCCGCCGCAGCCGCAAGATTTCCGGCAGCACACTCGACCAGCGCGAGGTCGTACAACCGGTACGGCCGCTCGAGCTCGTTGCCTGCGCGCAGGTCCGTGGCCAACGCGTTCTCGAACTGCTCACGCCCTCCGGCCAGATCGCCCGCCCAGAAGACCTGCTTTGCCAGCCAGGCGCGCGGCCCACCTCCGAGTCGTGGCCCGCCGATCTCGTCCGCCAGCGCAACCGCACTCGCCATCAGATCCGGGCGAGGCGTGCCGACGAGGGCTGCCATGTGCCCGAGATGGCCTGCGGCGAGCATCCAGAAGCCGGAGTCGCCGACTCGATCGGCGATCGCGACTGCCTCCGACGCACAGTCGACTCCGTTCCGGAGATCGCCGCGGAACATGCCCCGCAGCCAGCCGAGCAGGTCGAGCACGCGGCCGCGGAGCCGCTCGTCGCCCTCGGCGTCGGCGAGCGCACGGACGAGCAGCGAGTCGGCGAGCTCGAGATCGTCGTCTCCGACGTAGAAACGGCGAATCAGCGCCTCCGCTCGTTCCGGGCCGGGAGGCAGCGAGGCGATCAGCTCGTCCGCGAGCGCCAGCGCCCTGGCTGCCTCGCCGGCGGCCGCGAGATGCTCGATCTCGGCGAGCGCGCGCCGTCGTGCTGCATGCGGGTCGGTGCTCGGCGTCAGCCGGAGGCTGCGCCCGGCGAATTCGGCGGCGACGTCCGACGCGCCTCGTGTGTGTGCGCGCTCGGCCGCAGCCTCGAGGAGGGCAGCGACGCCGGCGTCCGGCTCGTCCGTCGAGAGCGCGAGGTGACGAGCCCGAACGTCCGGGTCACGCGCTTGCTCGGCCAGGCGCGCGTGCAGGCCGAGGCGAACGAGCGGACTCATCCGCGAGTACACCGCGGAGGCGACGAGTGGGTGGGAGAAGCTGACTTCCAGCGCGTCGTCGACGACGAGCAGTCCGAGCTGCTCGGCGACCGGCAGCAGCTCCTCGAGCGGGATGCCGTCCAGGAGTCCCGTCAGCTCCGCAACCGAGGTCGTACCGCGGGCCGACACGATCTCGAGGACCGGCGCAACCTCCGGCGGCACGGTTTCGAGCCGGCGCGTGATGGCCTCCTGGAGCGAGTCAGGGAGTGGAAGACCCTCGGTGAGGCGCGAGCTGCGGCCGTCCCTGGCGAGCCCGCGCGCCAGCTCGATCGCGTAGAGGGGATTGCCCGCGGACACTTCGTAGATCCGGCGGAGCAGCGGTCGCGAGATGCTCGGGACCGTGTCGGCCAGGACGCGTCTGAGAGCGCCGAGCGTGAGCGGGCCGAGATCGAGCAGCTCGTAGCTGGTCGGCGAGAAGGCAGTGGCCACGGAAAGCGGATCGCCGGCCCCGGCCCGAAGCCTCATCGTCGCGAGCACGCCCACTGGCTCGACCTCGAAACGGCGGAGGGCGTAGCGCAATGCCCGTGCAGAGGCCGAATCCAGCCACTGGGCGTCGTCGATCGCGAGCACCGCCGGCCGGGTGTCCGCGAGCTCGCGCAGAGCCGTCAGCAACGCACGTCCACGAGCCATCGGGTCGTCGTCGCGGAGCGACGCCGTGTCGATGTCGATCTCTCCGAACAGGTCGATGAGCCCCACGTGGGCGAGGGACATCTCCTCCTCGGCGGGCCGCGTGACCAGGACGCGCTGGCCGGCGGCACGGCATCGGTCGACCGCGTGGCGCCAGAGGGTGGTCTTCCCGATCCCGGGCTCGCCCCTGATCACGAGCGCGCGGGCGCCATGGGGAAGAGCCTCGACGAACGAGTCGACGCGAGCACATTCGGCGTCGCGTCCGACGACGTCCGGCGTGCGGCCCGCCAGACCGGCGTCGTTCACCCGTCGATTATAGGACGGCCTCCGCCGGCGCTTCCGTGGCCGCTTTGCCGGGAGCGCGCGTCAGCCTGGTCGAGCTGGGTTCGGCCCTACGAAGACAGTCCCTACGAGGAAGGTGCGGGAGCCTCGGCCGGGACCGCCTCGGCCTCGGCGCGCTCCTCGGCCTCCTGGCGGCGTCGCAGCCTCAACCGGCGCCGCTCCGCCTTCTCCTCGGCCTGCTCCTCCGCCGAGAAGTCGACCAGCTCGAGGTATGCCATCTCGGCTGCGTCGCCGGGACGGGGGCCGAGGCGCACGATCCGCGAGTAGCCGCCGGGACGATCCTTGAACCGCGGCGCGACCTCGGCGAACAACGTGTGCACCACCTGCTGCGAACGGAGGTAGGCCATCGCCTGTCGGCGCGCATGGAGATCGCCGCGGCGGCCGAGCGTGATCATCCGCTCGGCGATCGGCCGCACCGCCTTCGCCTTCGTCACGGTCGTCTTGATGCGGCCGTGCTCGATCAGCGCCCCGGCGAGGTTCGCGTAGAGCGCCTTCCGATGCGAGGCGTCGCGGCCGAGCTTCCTCCCTGAGCGGTGGTGCCTCATGCCTCTGAGCCGTTGCTCCCGTCGTCGCCGCGGAGGCGCAGGCCGTGGGTGGCGAGGGTCTCCTTGACCTCCTCGATCGACTTCTTCCCGAAGTTCGGGATCGCGGCCAGCTCGTTCTCGGACTTCATCACCAGGTCGCCGATCGTCTCGATGCCGACCCGCTTGAGGCAGTTGTACGAGCGGACGCCCAGCTCGAGCTCCTCGATCGGGAAGTTCTCCATCCCGTGGGCGAGCGACGGCTCGACGGACACACCGCCGTCGGCGACGGCCGCCGCCTCGCCGAAGCCCTCGATCTTCTCGATGTCGGTGAAGATCGCGAGCTGGCGGATCAGGATCTCGGCCGCCTGGCCGATCGCCTCGCGCGGGTCCATGGACCCGTCGGTGGTGATGTCGAGCCGCAGCTTGTCGTAGTCGGTGCGCTGGCCGACACGGGCGGCCTCGACGTCGTACGAGACGCGGCGAACCGGCGAGAACATCGAGTCGATCGGGATCACGCCGATCGTGTGCTCGGGCCCGCGGTTCAGCTCGCCCGGGACATACCCGCGGCCGCGACCGATCGTCAGGGTCACCTCGAGCTTGCCCTTCTCGGCCAGGTTGGCGATCTCGAGGTCCGGGTTGAGGATCTCGAGCTCGGCCGGCGCCTGGATGTCCGAGGCCTTCACCGGGCCTGGGCCCTTCTTCTGAAGCCGGACTTCGACCTCAGGCGAGTCGCCGTGGAGGCGGCAGATCAGGTTCTTGAGGTTGAGGATGATGTCGGTGACGTCCTCGCGGACGCCCGGCAGGGTGGTGAACTCGTGCGCGACGCCCTCGATCTTGACCGAGGTCACGGCGGCGCCCTCCAACGAGGAGAGCAGCACGCGGCGCAGCGAGTTTCCGAACGTGTAGCCGAAGCCGCGGTCCAGCGGTTCGATCACGAAGACGCCGCGGTCCTCGTCGACCTCCTCGTGGACGATCTTCGGAACCTGGAATTCGATCATGCGAGTTGCCAATGCAGTCCTTTCCTAAGCCGGCCGCGCGGCCGGCGACCTCCTACTTCGAATAGAGCTCGACGATCAGCGACTCCTGCACCGGGGTGTCGATCTCTGCCCGGTCGGGCCACTTGAGGATCTTCCCGGTCAGTCCGTCGTGGTCGGCCTGGAGCCACGGCGCGACCGACGCGGTCAGGTCGGTCGCGTCGCGGACGGCCTGCTCGGCCGACGAGCCGGTGCGGATCGTGATCACGTCGTTCGGCTTGACCTGGTAGCTGGGGATGTTCACGCGCCTGCCGTTGACCTGGAAGTGGCCGTGGCGGACGAGCTGGCGGGCCTGCGCGCGCGATGCGGCGAAGCCGAGCCGATAGACGACGTTGTCGAGCCGCGTCTCCAGCATGCGGAGCAGGTTCTCACCGGTGATGCCGCTCAGGCGGTTCGCCTTCTCGTAGTACGTCCGGAACTGCTTCTCGAGCAGGCCGTAGTACCGGCGCGCCTTCTGCTTCTCGCGCAGCTGGAGCAGGTACTCGGACTGCTTGATCCGGCCACGGCCGTGCTCGCCCGGCGGGTAGCTGCGGCGCTCGATCGCGCACTTCTCGGTGAGGCAGCGCTCGCCCTTGAGGAAGAGCTTCATGCCCTCACGACGGCACTGCTTGCACTTCGGAGAACGGTCGCGGGCCACTAGACACGCCTCCGCTTCTTCTGCCGGACGCCGTTGTGCGCCTGCGGGGTGACGTCGCGGACGCCAAGGATCTCGAGACCGGCCGCCTGAAGCGACCGGATTGCCGTCTCGCGGCCCGAGCCCGGGCCCTTGACGAACACCTCGACCTTCTGGAGGCCGTGCTCCATGCCCTTGCGGGCGGCGGCGTCGGCCGTCACCTGCGCGGCGAACGGGGTCGACTTGCGTGAGCCCTTGAAGCCGGCGGAGCCCGCCGACTCCCAGACGATCACGGCGCCATCCTTGTCGGTCAGCGAGACGATCGTGTTGTTGAACGACGTCTTGATGTGCGCCTGGCCGATGGCGATGTTCTTCTTGACGCGGCGGCGCGTGCGGCCACGACCCGCGGCTTTCCTCGGAGGCGCCATTACTTCGCCGCCTTCTTGCCGCGCCCAACCGTCTTCTTCGGGCCCTTGCGCGTGCGCGCGTTCGTCTTGGTGCGCTGGCCGTTGACGGGGAGGCCCCGGCGATGTCGGATGCCGCGGTAGGCGCCGATCTCGGTCAGGCGCTTGATCGCCTGCTGGCGCTCCCGGCGCAGGTCGCCCTCGACCTGGTACTGCTCGTCGATGTGGCGCTGGAGCTTCGTGACCTCCTCGTCGGTGAGGTCCTTGATCTTCTCGTCGGGAGACAGCCCGAGCGCGGCGCAGATGTTCCGCGCGCTCGTGGGGCCGATTCCGTAGATGTAAGTCAGCCCGATCTCGAGCCGCTTCTGGTTCGGGAGGTTCACTCCGGCGATGCGTGCCACTGGGTCTCTCCTCTAGCCCTGTCGCTGTTTGTGTCGCGGGTTGGAACAGATGACCATGGTCGTACCGTGCCGCTTGATCACCCGGCACCGCTCACACATGGGTTTGACGGACGCTCTGACCTTCATCGGTTCCTTTTCTCGGTTCGACCGGCCGGCGCTCGCAGCCAGTCACAGGTGAGAGACATAGGCCACGGCACAGCGGCGGCTGCGCCGTGAGCCGTCATCTTAGCAAAACGGGTGCCGCCGTCAGGATGCGCGGACCGGCCGCCGTCACGGCCACGGTGTGCTCGAAATGGGCTGACAGCGAGCCGTCGGCGCTCGAGATCGACCACTCGTCGTCGTGCACGACGATGTCGGGATCGCCCATGTTGATCATCGGCTCGATCGCGAACGTCATCCCTTCGGCGAGCAGCGGCCCCCGCCCCGGCTGGCCGTAGTTCGGGATCTGCGGGTCCTCGTGCATCGACCGTCCGACGCCGTGCCCGACGAGGGTGCGGACGACGGAGAAGCCCGCGGCTTCGGTCACCTGTTGCACGGCGTGGGAGATGTCCGAAAGCCGATTGCCGACCATGCACTGCTCGATCCCAGCGTTCAGCGCGGCCTGCCCCACGTCGAGCAGCCGCTCCGCGTCGGCAGAGACCTCGCCGATCGCGAAGGTGTAGGCGGAATCGGCGACGAAGCCGTCGAGGGTGACGCCCACGTCGACCGAGAGGATGTCGCCGTCCACGAGCTCGTACGGACCGGGGATCCCGTGGACGATCATCGCGTTCGGGGAGATGCAGGTCGCCGCCGGGTACCCCCGATAGCCCTTGAACGTCGGGTAGCCACCCTGCTCGGAGATGAATCCCTCGGCGAGCCCGTCGAGCTCGGCGGTCGTGACGCCCGGGCGGGCGTGCTCACCGATCAGCGCGAGCGTGTCGGCGACGATCCGGCCGGCGCGCGCCATCCGCTCCAGCTCTTCCGGCGACTTGCGGATGATCACGTCAGGCGGTGACCTGGTCGAGGGTGGCACGGATCTCGGCGAAGACGTCCTCGATCGGCCGGTCGGCGTGGATGCCGACGACGTTCCCGCGAGTCGAACGGTAGTACTCGACGAGCGGAGCGGTCTCGCGGTCGTAGATCTCGAGCCGCTTGCGGATCGCGTCGGGCGTGTCGTCGGTCCGTCCCTCCTCGACCGCGCGCTTCGCCAGGCGGTCGAGCAGCACCTCCCGGTCGACGATCTGGAGCTCGAGGACGACGTCGAGGTCGCGCCCGAGCCGAACCAGGAGTTCGTCGAGCGCCTCGGCCTGGGCGGTGTTGCGCGGGAAGCCGTCCAGGATGAAGCCGGGGACCGTGTCGCCGCGGTCGAGACGCGACTCGATCAACTCGACGATGGTCGCGTCGTCGACGAGGTCGCCCCGGTCGTAGATCTCGCGGACCCGGCGCCCGAGCTCGGTTTCGAGCTCCTTGATCTCCCGGATCATGTCCCCGGTGGCGATCTGAGGGATTCCGTAGGTGGTCGAGATCAACTTCGCCTGGGTCCCCTTTCCGGATCCTTGCGGCCCCAACAGAAGGATGTTCATGGCGCAACGCCGGGGAGTAGTAGCGAAGCGCCGCCGGAGCGGGGCTCCGCCCGGCGGGAGGCACACGAACAAGGAGGCACCATTCGCACGACGATAGCCGTCGCCGGCTCCGCAATGGTCGAAGCCAGCTCCCCGGCGCGCAAGGAGGGGGCTAGCGGGGGAACCAGGGCTTCCCCCGCTACCGTAGGAATCCTTCGTAGGAGCGCATCATCATCTGCGACTCCATCTGGCGCATGGTGTCGAGCGCGACGCCGACGATGATCAGCAGTGACGTGCCTCCGAGGAAGGTACTGGTCGACTGCGAGAAGTGGAAGAACCGGATGAGGAACGTCGGCAGTACCGCGACGACTGCAAGGTAGAGCGACCCCGGCAGCGTCAGCCGCGAGAGCACGCGATCGAGGTAATGGGCCGTCGGAGGGCCGGGCCTGATCCCCGGGATGTAGCCGCCGTACTTCCGGAGGTTCTCGGCCTGGTCGACCGGATTGAACTGCACCGCCGTGTAGAAGTACGTGAAGACGATGATCAGGATCGCCTCGATCATCAGGTAGGGCCAGTCGGTCTGCGTGAAGTTGCGGTTGATCCAGGGCTGGGTCTGCGGGAAGAACTGCCCGATCGTCGGCGGGAAGGCCATCACCGCGGCGGCGAAGATGATCGGGATCACCCCGGCCATGTTCACGCGCAGCGGTAAGTAGGTCGACCCGCCCGCGGTCATGCGTCGCCCGACCTGGCGCTTTGCGTACTGGATGGGGATGCGCCGCTGACCCTCCTGCATGAAGACGACGGCGACGATCACAGCGAGCGCCAGCAACGGGAAGAACAGCTTGGTGGTCGGCCCGCCGTCGATCCAGGCGCGGACGGCGAGCGGGGCACGATCGATGATCGAGGCGAAGATCAGCAGCGAGATGCCGTTTCCGACGCCCCGCTTCGTGATCTGCTCGCCGAACCACATCAGCAGCGTCGTCCCGGCGGTGAGGGTGACGATGATCAGGACGAGGCGGCCGGTGTTCGCCGTCAGGATGTGCTGCCGGCGGAAGAGGTACGAGTAGCCGACCGCCTGCGCGGCGGCCAGACATACCGTCAGGTAACGGGTGTACTGGTTGATCTTGGCGTAGCCGGCCTCGCCTTCCTTCTGGAGCTGCGCGAGTGTCGGGACGACCACCGCGCCGAGCTGGAGGATGATCGACGCCGTGATGTAGGGCATGATCCCGAGCGCGAAGATCGAGAAGCGCGAGAGCGCGTTCCCCGAGAACAGGTTGAGCAGGCCGAGCACCGTGCCGCCCTGGTTGCCGAAGTAGGTCTTGATCTGAGCCGAGTCGACCCCCGGCGCGGGAATGAAGCTCCCGAGGCGGTACAGGGCGAGGACGAAGGCGGTGAAGAGGAGCCGGCGGCGGAGCTCGGGCACCCGCCAGGCGTTGGCGATCCACGAGAGCATCTACGAGCTCTCTTCGGTCTCCCCGGTGGATTCGTCCGCGACGGGCTCGGCCTCGGCGGCCGCCTCCTCGCTCTCGGCGGGCTCCGCGGCGGCAGCGGGCTCAGCGCCGGGCGCGGCCTTCTTGTGACGGCGCTTCTTCGGCTCGTGCGGGGGCTTGAGCCAGGTGACGCTTCCGCCGGCCGCCTCGATCTTCTCGACCGCGCTCTTCGAGAAGGCGTGCGCGGAGACCGACAGCTTCACGCCGAGGTCACCGTGACCGAGCACCTTCACGTCGCGGTTGAGGTTGCGGACGAGGCCGGCCTCCTTCAGCAGCTCAGGCGTGACGTCGGTGCCCGCGTCGAACCGAGCGAGGTCGCGGACGTTCAGCGACCAGACGCTCGTCCGGAACGGGCCGATCGGCATCGCGTCCTTCGAGGTCGAGCCGCGCTGCTTGCCCATGCGCATGTAGGCCGGCATCTGGCCACCCTCGAAACCGGCGCGCATGGCGTGCGAGCCCGACCGTGACTTCTGGCCCTTGATCCCGCGGCCGGAGTAGCGGCCCTTCCCCGAGCCCATACCGCGGCCGACCCGCTTGCGCGCCTTGCGCGGCTGCGCGGGCTTCAGGTTCGAGAGGTTGAGGTCACCGGCCATCTAGGGCTTCTCCACCTTCACCAAGTGGTTGACCTTCCTGAGCATACCGGCGAGCACCGGGCCTTCCTCGTGCTCGGCGCTGCGGCCGATCTTGCCGAGGCCGAGCGCGCGCAGCGTGCCGCGATGTCGCTGGGTCTGGCCGATCTGGCTCTTCACCTGGGTGACGAGGACCTTGCTCATTTCTCCTCACTCGGCTGCTCGGTCGCAGCCTCGCCTGTCGCCGGTTCCGCGTCGGCCGGAGCCTCGGCGACTGGCTGTTCGGTCTCCGGCGCGGCGGCGACGGAAACCGGAAGGACCTGGCTGATGGCGAGACCGCGGATCCTCGCCACATCCTCGGGGCGGCGGAGGCTCTTCAGTCCGTTGACGGTCGCCTTCAGCATGTTGATCGGGTTGGTCGTCCCCAGGCTCTTCGCGAGGATGTCGCGGATGCCCGCGAGCTCGAGAACGGCGCGCACGCCACCGCCGGCGATCACGCCGGTCCCTTCGCTGGCGGGCCGGAGCAGCACGCGGGCCGCGTCCGAGCGCCCGAGGATCTCGTGCGTGATCGTCGTCCCGTGCTTCGGGACGGTGAAGAGGTTCTTCTTCGCGTCATCGACCGCCTTCGAGATCGCCAGCGGCACCTCGCGTGCCTTCCCGTAGCCGACCCCGACACGGTCGACCTCGTCGCCGATCACCACGAGCGCCGTGAACGAGAACCGCCGGCCGCCCTTGACCACCTTGGCGACGCGGTTGATCTCGACCACGCGCTCCTTCAACTCGCGCGTCTCCTCGCGCGCGAACACCTCACGCTCGACACTCGTCAAAACGTCAATCCTCCCTCGCGGGCGCCCTCAGCGAGCGCCTTCACGCGTCCGTGGTAGAGGTACCCGCCGCGGTCGAAGACGCAGGACCCGATGCCGGCGCTCTTCGCGTTGGCGGCGAGGAGCGTGCCGACCTCCTTGGCCTGCTCGGTCTTCGACCCCTTGAACTTGGTCAGGCCCTGCCAGCCCGCTGCGGCGAGCGTCTTGCCGGCCTGGTCGTCGATCAGCTGCGCGCTGATGCCGAGGTTCGACCGGAAGACGGCCAGACGCGGGCGGTCGGCCGTGCCGGCGATTTTGCCGCGCACGCGGCGATGTCTGCGAATGCGCAACTCACGGGCGGTCAGAGCCGGCATGGACGGCCCTCCTGGAACCTCTCCCGCCGAAATTGCGAAGCAATTTTCGCGGCCGTCATGCCCTCTTACCGACCTTCCGGCGCACGTACTCGCCCTGGTAGCGGATGCCCTTGCCCTTGTAGGGCTCGGGCGGACGCACCTTGCGGATTTCGGCAGCGATCTGGCCGACCTGCTGCTTGTCGATGCCCTTCACGACCACCTCGGTCTGCAAGGGCACCTCGTAGGTGATCCCGGCCGGCGCGTCCTTCACCACAGCGTGCGAGAACCCGACGTTCAGCTCGAGCGCGGTGCCGCGCAGCGACGCGCGGTAGCCGACGCCCTGGATCTCGAGCCGCTTCTCGAAGCCCTTGGTCACGCCTTCGACCATGTTTGCGACCAGCGTGCGGGTCAGCCCGTGCAGCGCACGGTCCTCGCCGCGGTCGGTCGGCCGCGTCACGGTGATCGTGCCGTCGCTCTGCTCGATCACCATGCGCTGCGGGACATCCTGCGCGAGCTCGCCCAGGGGACCGTTCACCATCACGCGCCCAGGGGAAACCGATACGGAGACGCCCGCGGGCAATTCGATCGGTGATCTTCCGATTCGGCTCATCTACCTCACCAGACGAAACAGATGACCTCGCCGCCGATGCCACGCTCCTGCGCGGTGCGGCTCGTCATCACGCCACTCGAGGTCGACAGGATAGCCGTGCCCATGCCGCCGAGGACGCGCGGCATGCGATCCTTGCGCGCGTAGATGCGGCGGCCCGGCTTGGAGATCCGCTTCAGGTTCGTGATCACACGCTCGCGGCTCCGGCCGTACTTCAGCTCGACGACGAGCGTGTCGAACGCGTCGCCCTTCTCGACACGGAAGCCGCGGATGTATCCCTCCTCCTCGAGCAGCCTCGCGATGTTCTCCTTCATCCGCGAGGTGGGCATCGAGGCGGTCTCCTGCAGCGCCTTGTTGGCGTTGCGGATGCGGGTGAGCATGTCTGCGATCGGATCGGTCAACACTGCGATTCCTCCTACCAGCTGCTCTTGGTCATGCCGGGGATCACGCCCGCGTGGGCGAGCTCCCGCAGGCAGATGCGGCAGAGCCCGAACTTCTTGAAGACCGCGCGGGGCCGGCCGCAGCGGTTGCAGCGCGAGTAGGCGCGTACCTTGTAGCGCTGCGGGCGGGCGGCCTTGGCGATCATCGACTTCTTGGCCATTACTCCTGTTCCCTCCTGTCGTCGGCGAACGGCAGACCGAGGCCGCGGAGCAGCGCCCGCGCGCCCTCGTCGTCTGCCGCCGACGTCGTGATTGCGATGTCCAGCCCACGCACAGCGGCGACGTCGTCGTAGTTGATCTCCGGGAAGATGATCTGCTCACGGATGCCGAGCGAGTAGTTGCCGCGTCCGTCGAACGAGCCCGGATCGAGGCCACGGAAGTCGCGGATCCGAGGCAGCGCGATCGAAACCAGGCGGTCGAGGAACTCGTACATCCGGGCGCCGCGCAGCGTGATCCGCGCGCCGATCGGCATCCCCTCGCGAAGCTTGAACGCGGCGATCGACTTGCGGGCGCGCCGCATCTGTGCGCGCTGGCCGGCGATCGTCGAGAGCTCGTCCAAGGCCGCGTCGAGCGCCTTCGCCTCGGTCTTGGCCTCGCCGACGCCCATGTTCAGGGTGATCTTCGTCACGCGCGGCACCTGCATCACCGAGGAGAGCCCCAGCTCGTCCTTCAGGCGTGCCCGGAGCTCGCTCTCGTAGAGTTCCTTCAGGCGGGGCGTGTACGTGTCGGTCGCGGTCGCGCTCACTTGTCCAGCTCCCCGCCGCAGCCGTCCCGGCGACAGACGCGGATCTTGACCTTCTTTCCCTTGACCTCGCGGAACACGTGGCCGACGCGGGTCGGCAGGTTGCACGACGGGCAGACGACCATCACCTTCGACACCGCAAGTGGTGCCGGCTTGTCGATCACGCCGCCGGGCATCATCGTCGTCCCGCCCATGCGGTTGGCGTCGCGCATCGGGCGCGGCTTCGTGTGCCGCTTGACGACGTTCAGGTTCTCGACGATCACGCGGCGCTCGGCCGGGCGCGCGTCGATGACGCGGCCCTGCTTGCCGCGGTCCTTGCCGGACAGGATCTGCACGAGGTCGCCCTTCCGGACCTTCATTGTGGTTGCCATGGCTAGAGCACCTCCGGTGCGAGGCTCACGATCTTCATGAAGTTCTTCTCGCGCAGTTCGCGGGCCACCGGACCGAAGATGCGAGTGCCGCGCGGGTTGCGCTGCGCGTCGATGATCACGGCCGCGTTCTCGTCGAAGGCGATCTGGGTGCCGTCGTCGCGTCCGAACGGCTTCTTCGTCCGGACGACGACAGCCTGCACGACCTCGCCCTTCTTGATCGCGCCCTGGGGAGTCGCAGTCTTGACGGTGCCGACGATGATGTCGCCGACCCGCGCGTAGCGGCGGTGCGACCCGCCCTTGACGCGGATGCAGAGCAACTCACGGGCACCGGTGTTGTCGGCCACGCGGACTCGTGTCTCCTGCTGGATCACGGGTGATTCCTCCGGTGACGATTTCGCGTCTCTGGCGCGTGAGCCGCAAGCAGTGGAAGGACGCAGGGAGCGGGCGGGCAAGATTGCCCGACTGCGACTGAGGACGCCGCAATGCGCCGCCGATCGCGCGCCAGAGACGCCCTAGTTGTTGCCGTGGGGATCACTTGGCCACTTCCAGGACCTCGGCGAGCCGCCAGCGCTTCGTCTTCGAGAGCGGGTGCGTCTCGACGATGCGCACGACGTCGCCGGCCTTCGCCTGGTTCTGCTCGTCGTGGGCGTGGAACTTCTTCGAGCGCCGGATCACCTTCTTGTACTTCGGGTGCGCCTTCACCGAGTCGACCCGGACGACGATCGTCTTGTCCATCGCCGCCGAGACGACAACCCCGCGCCGTTGCTGGTCTCGGCCACGCTCGGACTCCGGCTTGGGCAGACGCGTGATCGGCTTGCGCTCGCCCGGCGACTCTCGCTTGGGCTTGACATGCTTGTGGCGCTGGCTGCGAGGAAGCCTCTTGCGCTTCGGCTTGGGGCCTCGCATTCTCTCTGGACTCGACTGCTCGGTCGCAGCCTCGTCGGTCGCCGGTTCTGCGGCGTCCGCGGTCTCAGCGACTGGCTCTTCTGTCGACGACTCTGCGGCGACGGGCACGTCGGCCGCAGCCGCTTCCGCCTCGACGTCGGGTGCAGGCTCGGCCTCGGCCACCGTCTCCTCGGCGGGGATCTGCTCGTCGGCGCTTCCCTCAGGCTCGACCTGGACTGTCGGCTCCGGGCTCTGCCCCTCGGCGGGCGCTTCTGCAGTGACAGGCTTAAGCCTGTCACTGCTCTCCGCCGGGATCGACTCCTCAGCAGGCGCGTCTTCGGCAACCGGCTCCGGGGTCGGCTCGGGGTCGGCTTCGACCTGTTCGGCCTCCGCCTCGACTTCCTCCGCGACCACCGGCGCCTCGGCCCGTTCGGCCGCGGTCTCCTCGGCCTTCTTGCGTGAGCGCTTCGGCCTCTCGGCAGCCTCGGGCGCAGCCGCCTCCGGCTCCGCCTTCTTGGCGCGGGTCCGCTTCGGCTTCTCTTCGGCCGCCGGCGTCTCTTCTGTCGTCTCGTCGGACTTCTTCGTCTTCTTCTCGTCAGCCATGCCTACGTCGTCCTCTCCAGTTCTGCCTCGCGCTCGTAACGGATGGTCAGGATGCGCGCGATCTCACGCTTCGCAAGCCGGAGGCGCGCGGAATTCTCCAGCGCGCCCGTCGCCGACTGGAAGCGCAGGTTGAAGAGCTCCTGGCGGGTCTCCTCCAGGTGCCGCGTCAGCTCGGCATCGGTCAGGTCGCGCAGCTGCCGGGCTCTCATGATCCACCACCCCTAGTCAAAGAGACTCCCCTCCCGCTTTACCACCTTCGTCCGCACGGAGAGCTTCGTGCCGGCGAGGCGCAGCGCCTCCCGGGCGAGCGGCTCCGGGACGCCGGCCAGCTCGAACATGACCCGGCCCGGCTTGACGACCGCCACCCAGTGCTCGGGCGAGCCCTTGCCCGAGCCCATGCGGGTCTCGGCCGGCTTCTGGGTCACCGGCTTGTCCGGGAAGATGTTGATCCACACCTTGCCGCCGCGCTTGATCTTGCGCGTCATCGCGATCCGGGCCGCCTCGATCTGGCGGTTCGTCAGCCAGCCGGCGTCGAGAGACTTGAGCCCGTAGTCGCCGAAGGCGACCTGGGTCTGCCCCTTCGAGGTGCCGGCCCGGCGGCCGCGCTGCTGCTTGCGGTACTTCGTCTTCTTGGGGAGCAGCATCAGTCGGTCGTCTCCTCCGTCGGAGCGCTCGTGGTCTCAGGCGCCTCGGCAGCAGGCGGCGTCTCCGCCTGCTCGACCTGCGGCTCCGTCACCTGCGGCTCGACGGGCGTCGTCGTCTCCTCGGTGGGCGGGGGAGCAGCACCGCGCGGGGCACCGCCTCCGCCGCCTCTCCGGCCGCGCCCGCCACGGGGGCCACCCGGCCCGCCTCCGGGACCCCGCCTGCGCCGCACCGGGCCGAGGCCCTCGCGGTCGGCCTGGCGGCCGCGGCCGCTCTCACGGGAGGCGGAGAGCCCCTCGGAGGCGCCGCCTCGCCGCCGTGCCTGATCCTGGTCGCCGAGACGGGAGTCCTTCTGTGAGAAGCCCTCGTAGCCCTCGGGCATGATCTCGCCCTTGTTGATCCAGACCTTGACGCCGATCCGGCCGTACGTTGTCTTCGCCTCGCAGGCGCCGTAGTCGATGTCCGCGCGGATGGTATGCAGCGGAACGCGGCCCTCCGAGTAACTCTCGACGCGGCTCATCTCGCCGCCGCCGAGACGGCCCCCGCATTTGATCTTCACGCCGTGCGCGCCGGAGCGCATCGCCGAGGCGAGCGAGCGCTTCATCGCGCGCCGGAAGCTGACACGGTTCTGGAGCTGCTCGGCGATGGATTGGGCGACGAGCTTCGCGTCGAGCTCGGGCCGCTTGATCTCGTTGATGTTGATGTGCACGTTCTTGTGCGTCATCGCGTGCACGTCGCGGCGCAGCGCGTCGACCTCGACGCCCGACTTGCCGATCACGATCCCCGGGCGGGCGGTGTAGATGTCGATCGTGATCCGCTGCTTGTCCTTGCGGATCAGGATGTCGGAGAGTCCGGCATGGCCGAGCTTGCGGTTGATGTGCTCGCGGATCTTGATGTCCTCGAGCAGGGCTCCCTTGAACTCTTTGGCCGACGTGTACCAGTTCGACTTCCAGTCGTGGATCACGCCGACCCGCAGGCCGCCGGGATGGATCTTCTGGCCCATTAGCTTTCCTTCCTCGAAGCCTTCGGCTTCGAGGAAGAGGTGCTGGTCTTCCTCGTGCGCTTTGGCTTCTCCTCGGTGGCGGCCTCCGACTCGAGCTCGGGAGCCTTCGCCCGCGACGTCTTACCGGCTGCCGTCTCTGCCCGAGGCTCGGCGGCCGATTCCTCGGTCTTCTTGGGCTTCGGGGGCGAGGGAATGAGCGCCTCGCCGGGGACGAGCGTGACCGTGATGTGGCAGGTGTGCTTCTTGATCCGGGCGACGCGGCCGCGGGCGCGGGCGCGCCAGCGCTTCAGCGTCGGCCCCTCGTCGACGACCGCAGCGTGGACGATGAGCTCGTCGCCGACGAGCCCGTGGTTCGCCTCGGCGTTCGCGACCGCTGAGGCGAGCACCTTCTCGAGCTCGCGCGCGGCCGCCCGCTGCGTGAACGCGAGCACGGCGCGGGCCTCGGGCACGCTGCGGCCGCGGATGTGCTCCGCGACGATCCGCCCCTTGCGTGCGGACATCCGCACCCACTTCGCCTGGGCACGCACGGTCTGCGTCTCGGTCGTGGCCATCAATGTCCTTCCTGGTGACGCCTTTGAGCTTGTGCGTCGTCAGCACCAAGCGATGCAAGGACGCAGGGAGCGCCCGGGCTAACCAGCCCGGGCGCGACTGAGGACGCGGCAGCGCGCCGCGTGCTGGCGGCGCACAAGCCGAAGGGTGTCGCCTGGAAGGACATCAACCCCTCTTCACCTGCGTCTGACGGTCACCCGCGTGTCCGCGGAACATCCGCGTGGGCGCGAACTCGCCGAGCTTGTGCCCGACCATCTGCTCGGAGACGAACACGGGCACGTGCTTCCGGCCGTCGTGGACGGCGATCGTGTGGCCCACCATCTCCGGGAAGATCGTCGAGGTGCGCGACCAGGTACGGATCATGCGCTTGCTGCCGGAGACGTTCATCTCCTCGATCCGCTTCATCAGGCGCTCCTCGACGAAAGGCCCCTTCTTGGACGATCTGCTCACTCGCTACCTCTTCTCTTTCCCGCGCCGCCTCGGGCGGACGATCAGCTTGTCGGACTCCTTGTGCTTCGAGCGCGTGCGCTTGCCGAGCGTCGGCACGCCCCAGGGCGTGACCGGGTGACGACCGCCCTTCGACTTGCCCTCGCCGCCGCCATGCGGGTGGTCGACGGGGTTCATCGCCGAGCCGCGCACAGACGGACGCTTCCCGCGCCAGCGGCTCCGGCCGGCCTTGCCCCCGGACTGGTTCTCGTGGTCGACGTTTCCGACCTGGCCGACGGTGGCCCGGCAGGATAGCGATACCCGGCGCATCTCGCCCGAGGGCAGGCGCAGGACGCCGTAGCCGTCGTCCTTCGCGACCAGCTGGATGCCCGAGCCCGCGCTGCGGGCCAGTTGGCCGCCGCGACCCGGCTTCAACTCGACGTTGTGCACCATCGTGCCGGTCGGGATGTTCTCGAGCGGCAGGGCGTTGCCCGGGCGAATGTCCGCGCCGGCGCCCGACTCCACGGTCGATCCGACCTCGAGTCGTGCGGGCGCCAGGATGTAGGCCTTCTCGCCGTCGGCGTAGTGCAGCAGCGCGATCCGGGCCGACCGGTTCGGGTCGTACTCGATCGAGGCCACCTTCGCTGGGACGCCGTCCTTCCGCCTCTTGAAGTCGATGATCCGGTAGCGGCGCTTGTGCCCGCCGCCCTGGTGGCGGGTCGTGATGCGCCCGTTCACGTTCCGGCCGCCGGTCTTCTTGATCGGCGCGGTCAGCGAGCGCTCCGGCTCGGTCTTCGTGATCTCCTCGAACGAGGAGACCGACATGAAGCGCCTACCAGGACTCGTCGGCTTGTATTTCTTAAGAGCCATCGATCACCTGTCTCTGAACCTTTTCATGCCGGAAATGGGCAGCATTTCCGGCATTACACTTGGGCTCCGGCGAAGATCTGGATCTCGTCGTCCCGATGGATCTGGACGATCGCCTTCTTCCAGCCCTGCCTCGTCCCCTTGTGCAGGCCGCGGCGCTTCGGCTTCGGCTGCACCTTGGAGACGTTCACGCCGATCACGCGTACCTCGAAGAGCTCCTCGACCGCCTGGCGGATCTGCGTCTTGTGCGCGTCGGGGTGGACGCGGAAGGCGTACTTCTTCTGGTCGATCAGGCCGTAGCTCTTCTCCGAGACCACCGGCGCGATCAGGATCTGGCGGGCGGTCAGGCTCACTCGGATCCCTCCTCCGCGGGCGCCGCAGCCGAACCGGCGCCTGCGCGGGCCAGAAGTCCGGCCAGCGCCGCCTCCGAGACCAGCAGCGAACGCGCCCAGACCACGGCGGCGACGTCGAGCTCGGACGGCGCGACGACCGCGACCTTTTCGAGGTTCCTGAACGACAGCCCGAGGTTGACGTCGCCGTCGGAGACGACGACCACCAGCGGCCGCTCCTTCGCCCACGCAGCGACGAGCGCAGCCGCGGACTTCGTCGACGGTTCCGTCCAGGCGGAGCCGTCGACAAGGGCGAGCGAGCCTGCTCGTGCGTGGGCAGCCAGCGCGCCACGAAACGCGGCGCGCCTCGCCTTGCGGTTGACCTTCACCTCGAACGACCGCATCGTGGGCGGGAACGCGACGCCGCCACCGGTCCAGTGCGGCGCGCGGGTCGTGCCCGCACGAGCGCGGCCGGTGCCCTTCTGGCGCCACGGCTTGGCTCGGCCCCCGGAGACGAGGCCACGACTCTTCGCGCCGCGGGTGCCGGCGCGAAGAGCGTTCAGCTCGGCGCGCACGGTCTCGTGGACGAGATGCGGCTTGACCTCGGCCCCGAAAACGTCGCCGTCGAGCGTGACCTGCTTCGTCGACTTGCCTGCTGCGTCGAGCAGGGGTGCCTTAGTGGTGGACGCGGCCGGAATGCGCCTTCTCCTCCCTGATCTCGACGATGCCGTTCTTCGGGCCGGGGACCGCACCCTTGACGAGCAGGAGGTTGTTCTCGGCGTCGACCTCGTGCACCCTCAGCCCGACCTGGGTGACGCGCTTTCCGCCCAGGCGGCCGGCCATCTTGATCCCCTTGAAGACGCGCGAGGGCGTCGCCGAGGCACCAATCGAGCCGGGCTTGCGGACGTTGTGCGAGCCGTGAGACTTCGGCCCGCGGTGGAAACGGTGCCGCTTGATCGTGCCGGCGAAGCCCTTGCCGATCCCGATCCCGGCGACCTTGATCGAATCGCCCGGCTCGAAAGCCTCGACCGTGACCGACTCGCCGAGCAGGAGCTCGGACGCCCCGCGGAACTCGACGAGATGGCGATGCGGCTCGACGGAGGCCTTCTTCAGATGCCCGACCTCTGCCTTTGAAAGCTTGCGCTCGGCGACCGGGTCGAAGGCGAGCTGCACGGCCTCGTAGCCGTCCGACTCGATCGTCTTCACCTGGACCACCGGACACGGGCCAGCCTCGATCACGGTCACAGGCGTCACGACACCGCTCTCGTCGTCGAAGAGCTGCGTCATGCCGAGTTTTCTTCCGATGATCCCTTTCACTTCTCTCTTCCAACGCTTTCGATCATGTTGCTGTTGAAATCAAGCTCTAGAGCTTGATTTCAATGTCGACGCCGGCGGGGAGATCGAGCCGCATCAGCGAGTCGACCGTCTTCGGCGTCGGCGAGTGGATGTCGATGAGCCGCTTGTGTGTGCGCACCTCGAAGTGCTCGCGCGAGTCCTTGTCCTTGAACGGGCTGCGGATCACGCAGTACACGTTCTTCTCGGTGGGCAGGGGCACGGGCCCGGTGATCGTCGCCCCGGAGCGCTCCGCCGTCTCGACGATGTCGCGCGCGGACTTGTCGACCTGCTTGTGGTCGTAGCCCTTGAGCCGGATGCGGATCTTGTGCTGAGCCACGTGCCCCTACTCCCTCGTCTCGTTCCTACTTGATGACTTCGGTCACGACGCCGGCGCCGACCGTGCGGCCGCCCTCGCGGATCGCGAACCGAAGTCCCTGGTCCATGGCGATCGGCTGGATCAGCTCGATCTCCATGTTGGTGTTGTCGCCCGGCATGACCATCTCCTGGCCCTCCGGGAGCTTGATCGAGCCGGTCACGTCCGTCGTGCGGAAGTAGAACTGCGGCCGGTAGCCGTTGAAGAACGGCGTATGCCGCCCGCCCTCGTCCTTCGACAGGACGTACACCTCGGCGTTGAAGTGCGTGTGCGGGGTGATCGAGCCGGGCTTCGCGAGCACCTGGCCGCGCTCGACCTCCTCGCGCTTGACGCCGCGGAGCAGTGCGCCCGCGTTGTCGCCCGCCTGGGCGAAGTCGAGCAGCTTGTTGAACATCTCGAGGCCGGTGACGACCGTCTTCTCCACCTTCTCGTGGATGCCGACGATCTCGACCTCGTCGCCCGACTTGATCTGGCCCTGCTCGATGCGCCCGGTGACGACAGTGCCGCGGCCGGTGATCGTGAAGACGTCCTCGATCGGCATCAGGAACGACTTGTCGACGTCGCGCTGCGGCTCGGGGATGTAGCTGTCCACCGCCTCCATCAGCTCGAGGATCTTCGGCGTCCACTCCGCGTCGCCCTCGAGGGCCTTCAGCGCGGAGACGTGGACGATCGGAATGTCGTCGCCGGGGAACTCGTACTTGGAGAGCAGCTCCCGGACCTCCATCTCGACGAGCTCGATCAGCTCGGGATCGTCGACCATATCGGCCTTGTTCAGCGCGACCACGATGTACGGCACCTCGACCTGGCGGGCGAGCAGGATGTGCTCGCGCGTCTGGGGCATCGGGCCGTCGGCCGCGGACACGACGAGGATTGCGCCGTCCATCTGGGCGGCGCCCGTGATCATGTTCTTGATGTAGTCGGCGTGGCCCGGGCAGTCGACGTGGGCGTAGTGCCGGTTCGCGGTCTCGTACTCGACGTGCGCGGTGTTGATCGTGATGCCGCGCTGGCGCTCCTCCGGAGCGTTGTCGATCGAGTCGAAGTCGCGGGCGGCGGTGCCCGTCCCCTGCTCCGACAGCACCTTGGTGATCGCTGCGGTCAGGGTCGTCTTCCCGTGGTCGATGTGACCGATCGTGCCGACGTTGAGGTGCGGCTTGGTGCGCTCGAACTTCTGCTTGGACATTCCTTCCTCCGGTCTCCTTTAGGTCTGGGCGGCGACGATCTCGCCCGCGATCGACTGAGGGACTTCCTCGTACCGATCGAACTGCATGGTGAACGTGGCCCGGCCCTGCGTCGTCGAGCGCAGGTCGGTGGCGTAGCCGAACATCGTGGCAAGCGGGACCTTGGCCCTGATCGCCTGGGCGTTCCCCCTCGGCTCGAGGCCCTCGACCCGGCCGCGGCGCGAGTTCAGGTCCCCCATCACGTCGCCGAGGTAGTCCTCCGGCGTCACCACCTCGACCGCCATGACGGGCTCGAGCAGCTTGGGCTTCGCCCGCTGCATCGCGTTCTTGAACGCCATCGAACCCGCGATCTTGAACGCCATTTCGCTCGAATCGACGTCGTGGAACGAGCCGTCGACGAGCGTGACGTGGATGTCGACGACGGGATACCCGGCGAGGACACCCGACTCCATCGCCTCCTGGATGCCCAGGTCGACGGAAGAGATGTACTCGCGGGGGATTTTGCCGCCGACGATCTTGTCGACGAACTCGTAGCCCTCGCCCGGGTCGGCGGGCGCCAGATCGATCACCGCGTGGCCGTACTGGCCACGGCCGCCGGTCTGGCGGACGAACTTGCCCTCGATCTTCTGCACCGCCTGGCCGACCGTCTCGCGATAGGCGACCTGTGGCCGGCCGACGTTCGCGTCGACGTTGAACTCGCGCATCAGGCGGTCGACGATGATCTCGAGGTGGAGTTCGCCCATGCCGGAGATCAGCGTCTGGCCGGTCTCCTCGTCGGTGCGCACCTGGAAGGTCGGATCCTCCTCCGACAAGCGCTGCAGGCCCGCGCCCAGCTTGTCCTGGTCGCCCTTCGTCTTCGGCTCGATCGCGACCGAGATCACCGGGTCGGGGAACGTCATCGACTCGAGCCTGATCGGCGCGGTGTCGACGGCGAGGGTGTCGCCGGTCGTGGTCGCCTTCAGGCCGACGACGGCGGCGATCTCACCGGCGCCGATCTCGTCGCGCTCCTCGCGGTGGTTGGCGTGCATCTGGAGGATGCGGCCGACGCGCTCGGTCTTCCCGGTGGTCGTGTTCAGCAGCCGGTCGCCCTGCTTCACCTGTCCTGAGTAGACGCGGATGTACGTCAGCTTCCCGACGTACGGATCGGACATGACCTTGAAGGCCAGCGCGGCGAAGGGCTCGTCGAGCTCGGGGCGCCGAGACAACTCGTTGTCGGTGCGGGGGTCGACCCCGTGGATCGGCGGGACGTCGAGCGGGCTCGGCAAGTACTCGATCACCGCGTCGAGCAGCGGCTGGATGCCCTTGTTCTTGAAGGCAGTCCCGCACAGGACCGGCGTGACGGTGATGTCGAGGGTCGCCTTGCGCAATGCGCGCGTGAGCATCTCCGGCGTGACCTTCTCCTCGTTCTCGAGGTAGGTCTCCAACAGCTCGTCGTCGTGATCGGCGACCGCGTCGATCAACTGGTGGTGATACTCGTGCGCCTGCTCGACGAGCTCGACCGGGATCTCCTCGACCTCCATGCTCATGCCGAGGTCATCCGTCCAGACGACCGCCTTCATCTCGACGAGGTCGACGACCCCGCGGAAGTGCTCCTCCTGGCCGATCGGCAGCTGCACCGGGACCGGACGCGCCCCGAGCCGGTCGACCATC
The DNA here is from genome assembly GCA_963775695.1 of uncultured Actinomycetes bacterium. Classification (GTDB taxonomy): domain Bacteria; phylum Actinomycetota; class Thermoleophilia; order Gaiellales; family Gaiellaceae; genus DATBLE01. Next base: position 178,644 of record CAVZJU010000011.1, read on the forward strand.
GACTGCACCGAGGCGAAGAAGTCCGCGCCCGTGCGGTCCATCTTGTTGATGAACGCGATCCGCGGCACCTCGTACTTGTCCGCTTGCCGCCAGACCGTCTCGGACTGGGGCTCGACGCCCGCGACCGAGTCGAAGACGGCGATCGCCCCGTCGAGGACGCGCAGGCTGCGCTCCACCTCGACCGTAAAGTCCACGTGCCCGGGCGTATCGATGATGTTGATCCGGAAGTCGCGCCAGAACGCCGTCGTCGCAGCCGACGTGATCGTGATGCCGCGTTCCTGCTCCTGCGCCATCCAGTCCATCGTCGCGGCGCCCTCGTGCACCTCCCCCATCTTGTGGGTGCGACCGGTGTAGTAGAGGATCCGCTCGGTCGTGGTCGTCTTGCCCGCGTCGATGTGGGCCATGATCCCGATGTTGCGGACGCGCTCGAGGCCGGCCCTCGTGTTCTTCTCGACCGTCGCCATCGCTACCACCGGTAGTGCGCGAACGCCTTGTTTGCCTGGGCCATCCGGTACATGTCGTCCTTGCGCTTCCACGCGCCGCCCTGGTTCTGGAGCGCGTCCAGGATCTCGCCGGCGAGCTTCTCGTCCATGCTCTTCTCGCGCCGCTCGCGCGAGAAGGTGACCAGGTAGCGGATCGCCAGGGTGCGCGCGCGGCGCTGCGGCACCTCGACCGGAACCTGGTAGTTCGCGCCACCGACACGGCGGCTGCGGGTCTCGAGGACGGGCGTGACCGTCTTCACCGCCTGCTCGAGCACCTCCAGCGGCGGCTTGCCGGTGCGGTCGCCGATCTTGTCGAGCGCGCCGTAGACGATGCGCTCGGCGGTCGAGCGCTTGCCGGCCGTCATCACACGGTTGATCAACTGGGTGACCAGGCGCGAGCTGTACACGGGGTCGGGGTCCAGCGGACGGACCTGGATCTCGGCACGGCGGGGCACGCTACGACCCCCGCTTTGCGCCGTACTTGGAACGGCCCTGCTTGCGGTCGGCGACGCCCGACGAGTCGAGCGCGGCCCGGATCACCTTGTACCGGAAGCCCGGGAGGTCCTTGACGCGGCCGCCGCGGATCAGCACGACCGAGTGCTCCTGGAGATTGTGGCCCTCGCCGGGGATGTACGCGCCGACCTCCATCGAGTTGGTCAGCCGGACACGCGCGACCTTCCGCAGCGCCGAGTTCGGCTTCTTCGGCGTGGTCGTGTACACGCGCGTGCAGACGCCCCGCTTCTGAGGCGCGCCGCGCAGCGCAGGCGTCTTCACCTTCGCCTTCGGCGAGGTACGACCTTTCCGCACGAGTTGGTTGACAGTCGGTATGGGAACTCCTCCAGAGGGCTTACGGGCTTGCACACAACAAAGGCCGGCGGGGCAACGCCACCGCCAACCCGGGGCCGAATGGTAGCGAAGTTCGACGCGGTGCGTCAAACGCAGAGACCCACCCCGGCCCGGGCCGTCCGACCGCCCCGTTATACCTGGGCCGCCATGCTCGAATGCTCCGTTTGCCGGCGGCAGTTCGACGGCCGCTTCAAGGTCATGGTCCCGCCCTCGAACGAGGCTTTCGATTCGATCGAGTGCGCGCGCCAGGCGGCGATGCTCCGCGGCCTGGACGCGGGAGCGCTCACTCCCATCGTCCTGCCGACAGTCGAAACCGCACCGTTCGAGACCACGGTCGCGCCGGTTGGGTCGACTCCGCGGAAAGGGATGGCGGCGCTCGCCGCGATCCTGCTGGTGCCGAGCCAGGCTGCGCTCGCAGGTGGTGTCGGCCTGGCGGCGGCCGGGACGGCGGCGTCGATCTACCTCACCACGCGGCCGCCGACGCAACCCGCGCATTCGATCTCCGTGACCGCCGCAGCACCGGCCCCGGCTCTCCCGTTCTCGCAGCGGCCGAGTGCGACCCAGAAGCCCGCCGCCCGGGCCCCGCTCAGGCTCACGATCCGGCGGCCACCGGATGCGGCCGCGCGTGCACTGGTGGTCGGGCACGCTGCGAAACACGCAAAGGCCCAGAATTTCGTCTCCACCAGGCCGTCCACGCACTCGTCGTCGGTCTCGACGAGCGGCAGCACGCAGTTGATCTCCCGGCCCGTTCCGGTCACGCGCCCCGCGCCGATCTCGGCGCCCACTCCGGTCGCCGAGCCCAAGCCGACATCCGCCCCGGTCCCGTCCTCGTCGCCCGCGCCCAAGCCGAAGCCCAAACCCGTCCGGAAGCCGAAGCCCAGGCCGACGGTGACCGTGCCTACGCAGCCCGCCGCTGCGACAGGTCCGGCCTCCAAGCCCACGGACCCCGAGGCCAGCGCTGAGACGCGCCAGCTCGCCTCGGTCACCACGACGCCGCCGAAGCACAAGCCGAAGCCGAAGCCGCCTCCGGTAACGCAGCCGACAGGCACACCGCCGCCACAGGGAGGCGGCGGAGGTGGCGGCAGCAGCAGCAGCAGCAGCAGCAGCGGCAGCAGCGGCGGCGGCGGCGGCGGCGGCGGCAGCGGCGGCGGCGGCGGCAGCAGCAGCAGCAGCGGCGGCGGCAGCGGCGGCGGCGGCGGCAACGATCCTTGCGACCACGACGGCAGCCAGCCGGGAAACGGCTGGGGCGACGACAACCACGAGCACTCCGGCCCTCCAGGCCAGTCAGGCGACCACGGAGATCACGGCAGCCATGGCGACCATGACGGCAACGGGAACCACGGCGGCGACGACCACGGGGATCACGGCGGCGGCGGTGATCATGGCGACCACGGGGATCACGGGGATCACGGCGGCGGCGGTGATCATGGCGATCACGGCGACCACGGGGATCACGGCGGCGGCGGCCACGGCAAGGGCCACTGAGCCGTTCGCGGGCGGCTAGGGCGTACCGGACGACTCGTCCGGCTCGTCGGCGGCGGTCATGACGCGTCCCTTGCCCGCGCGCTTCGCACGGTAGAGGGCCTGGTCGACCCGCCGGAAGAGCGAGGTCGAGTCGTCATCACGTTGAAGCTCGGCCATCCCGGCCGAGATCTGCAGACTGTGGATCCGGCCGATCGGCTGCCCCTGAATCGCGAGCTGGAGCCGCCGGAAGAAGAGATCGGTGTCCTCGAGCGACGACTCCGGGAGGATCACGGCGAACTCGTCGCCGCCGACGCGGCAGGGGATGTCTGCTCCGCGCACCACGAGGCGCAAGCGTTGCGCAACCTCGGCGAGAACCGAGTCCCCTCCGAGATGGCCGATCTCCTCGTTGATCGCCTTGAAATCGTCCAGGTCGAAGAAGAGCATCGCGAGACGGCGGTCGTAGCGATGTGCCCGCTTCACCTCGTGCGCGAGGGTCTCGTGGAAGTAGCGGCGGTTGTGCAGCCCGGTCAACGGGTCGCGAACCGCCAGCTCGTGAAGCTCGCGGAACTGGCGGGCATTCTCGATCGCCCTGCCCGCGGCCAGGGCGAGCTCCTCGAGCGTCCCGAGGGTCTCGTCGCCGGGCTCTTCCGCCGCCCGCCGCCAGAAGATCCCCAGCGTCCCGGTCGGGGAGCCCGGCTCGGCCGAGAGCGGGAGAAGCACGCCGAACTGGACGGCGTTGGCGGCGATCGTTTCGCCCGGGAACCGGTATCGAACGGTGAGCGCACGCGAACGGCTCTCGGCCGGCCAGCTCCCGAGCAGCGGCAGCGCCTCTTCGGAGGTCAGGTTCATCGCCTTCACGATCGGGGGCTCGCCCTTCCCCCAGAGCGCGACGGCGGCGGCGTCGCCGTTGGCGAGCTGCGAGGCACCCTGGAGTACGCGGGAAAGCAACTCGTCCAGGTCGAGCGTCTCCGAGAGCGCGGAGAGCTGCCGCGCCCAGCGAAGCTCGAGCTGTGCCCGCCTGAGCTCGTCGGCGCCGTCCGCGCGCCGGGGGCTGTTGAGCACGCGGCGCCGCTGGCCGACCGCGACGACGATGAGCACGCCGACCACTGCGGCGGCGAGAGCGATGATCAATGCCGTCATGCCGGTTCTGGCCCTGCCCGTTCCGTTTCGCGCAAGACCCGGGCGCGCGTTAGCGCGCCGATCTCCTCAGGCCATGGTCGGACGTATTCGCGAAACGCGCGGGCCGCATGCTGTCCTCTCTCCCTACAGGCCGAAACGGCGCCTGCAAGTCAAACCGTACCCAGGACGAGACGGCGGTCAAGTGGAAACGTCGATCGGAGCTCCCGCGGCTGCGACCGACATGGCGGTCGCAGCCGACCCCGTCACTGGGGTACGAGATGGTCGGGGAGGGGGGTTCGTGGGGGGAACCGGCCGTTCCCCCCACGAGAGCGAGCCCGCGGCCGCAGGCCGCGGCGAGCGTCAGTCGTCGAGCGGCGAATCGACTTCGGGCACCTCTTCGGCCTCGCCAGCCTCGTGCGGCTTCGCCTCGTCGTTGAGGTCGGGCTGGCCGCCGAAGCCGAGCCCGAGCGAGGTGAGGTCGATCCCGCCGCCGTCGGAACCGATCTCCTGGAGCGCGGCGAGCAGCGTCTCGCGCTCGTACGCCTCCTTCGGCACCTTCTCGGACGGGCCGATCTCGATCGTGCGATAGCGCTTCAGGCCGGTCGCGGCCGGGATCAGCTTGCCGATGATCACATTCTCCTTCAGGCCGAGCAGGCGGTCGACCTTCCCCTCGATCGAGGCGTCGGTGAGCACCTTGGTCGTCTCCTGGAAGGAGGCCGCGGACAGGAAGGACTCGGTCGCCAGCGACGCCTTCGTGATCCCCAGGATCAGCGGCTCGAACGTCGCCAGCTCCCCCTTCTCCTTCTTCACCCGCTTGTTCTCGCGCTCGAGCACGACCTTGTCGACCATCTGGCCGGGCAGGAAGTCGGTCGAGCCGGAGTTCTCGATCCTGACCTTCTTCAGCATCTGCCGGACGATCAGCTCGATGTGCTTGTCGTGGATGTCGACGCCCTGCGACTTGTAGACCTTCTGCACCTCGCGGACGAGGTACAGCTCGGTCAGCGTCGACCCGCGGTTACCCCTGAAGTGGAGCTCGAGCAGCTCGGTCGGGTTGAGGGAGCCTTCGTGGAGGGGATCGCCGGGCTCGATGTCGTCGCCCGTCTTCACGAGCAGGCGCGTCCGCCGGGGCAGCTGGTACTCCTTTGGCTCCTCGTCCTCCTTCGTCGACATCGGGTCGATGATCACCTTCGGCCCGCGCTCGGTCTCCTCGACGGTGACCTTGCCACCGATCTCGGCGAGGCGCGCGGCACCCTTCGGGTTGCGGGCCTCGAAGATCTCGACGACGCGCGGGAGACCGTGCGTGATGTCCGCGCCGGCGACGCCGCCGGTATGGAACGTCCGCATGGTCAGCTGAGTCCCGGGCTCGCCGATCGACTGGGCGGCGATGATTCCCACCGCGTCGCCGACCTCGCACATCCCGCCCGTGGCGAGGAAGATGCCGTAGCAGGCCTGGCACACGCCGTACTCGCTCTTGCACTTGAGCACCGAGCGGACAGGCACCGTCTCGATCTCACCGTCCTCGAGCTCGGCGACGAAGGCCTGGAGCATCGGATTGTCGAGCACCTTCCCCTTCTCGAGCAGCTTCGTCTTGCCCGGCTTCCCGGTCGCAAGCGGCTTGTAGACGTCCTCGGCGATCACCCGGCCGAGCAGGCTGCGGTTCAGCCCCTCCGGCAGGTGGATCGGCAGGTCGACGTGCTCGTTCGACTTGCAGTCGTGGTCGCGGATGATCACGTCCTGTGACACGTCGACCAGGCGCCGCGTGAGGTACCCCGAGTCGGCCGTGCGCAGGGCGGTGTCGGCGAGACCCTTGCGGGCACCGTGGGTCGAGATGAAGTACTCGAGCACCGACAGGCCCTCCATGAAGTTGGCCTTGATTGGCCGCTCGATGATCTCGCCCTTCGGGTTCGCCATCAGGCCGCGCATGCCGGCGAGCTGGCGGATCTGCTTGAACGACCCGCGCGCTCCCGAGTTGGCCATCATGAAGATCGGGTTCAGCTCGAAGAGCGTCTTCTCCATCGCGTCGGCGACGGTGTCCGTCCCCTCCGTCCAGATGTTGACGATGCTCTCGTGCCGCTCCTCCTCCGTGATCAGGCCGCGCTCGTACTGGGCCTCGACCTCGGCGACGCGCTTCTCGTAGTCGCTGAGGATCTGCTCCTTCTCCCGGGGGATGACGATGTCGTTCTTCGAGATCGTCACGCCCGCCTCCGTTGCGAAGCGGAAGCCGAGCGTCTTGATCGCGTCCAGCACCGCGGCGAGCGTGTGCGCGCCGTGGCGGTCAGACAGGTCGGAGATCAGCTGGTCCATCTCCTTCTTCGGCAGCGTCCGGTTGATGAACTGGTGATCGACCGGCGTGCCGTCGCCCCGGAACGCCTCGGCCAGGGCACGCTCGACGGCCGCGTTGAACACGACCCGCCCGGGCGTGGTCACGACCAGCTCGCCGTTGTGCCGGTACTCGATCGGCTGCTGGAGCTCCACCTGCTTCGACTCGATCGCGAGCACGACCTCGTTCTCGCTGCCGAACCGCTTCGGCCGGTCATCGGCCTTCAGCTTCGAGACGTCCAGCTGCGAGACGTCCTTGCCGTCGACCTGCTCGGCGTACGTGAGGAAGTAGCCGCCGAGGATCATGTCCTGCGTCGGCGTCGCCAGCGGCCGGCCGTGCGCGGGCGAGAGGATGTTGTTCGAGGACAGCATCAGGATCCGCGCCTCGGCCTGCGCCTCCGCAGACAGCGGCAGATGGACGGCCATCTGGTCGCCGTCGAAGTCGGCGTTGAACGCGTGGCAAACGAGCGGGTGGACCTGGATGGCCTTGCCCTCGACCAGCACCGGCTCGAAGGCCTGGATGCCGAGGCGGTGCAGCGTCGGCGCCCGGTTCAGCAGCACCGGGTGCTCGGCGATGACCTCCTCGAGCACATCCCAGACCTCCGGCGTCATCGAGTCGACGTACTTCTTCGCCGCCTTGATGTTCTGGACGGACTTCCGCTCGACGAGCCGGCTCATGATGAACGGCTTGAAGAGCTCGAGCGCCATCAGCTTGGGCAGACCGCACTGGTGCAGCTTCAGGTACGGCCCGGCGACGATCACAGAGCGGCCCGAGTAGTCGACGCGCTTGCCGAGCAGGTTCTGGCGGAACCGGCCCTGCTTGCCCTTGAGCATGTCGGACAACGACTTGAGCGGCCGGTTGCCCGGGCCGGTGACCGCGCGTCCACGGCGGCCGTTGTCGAACAGCGCGTCGACCGCCTCCTGGAGCATGCGCTTCTCGTTGTTGACGATGATCTCGGGAGCGCCGAGGTCGAGCAGCCGCTTGAGGCGGTTGTTCCGGTTGATTACGCGCCGGTAGAGGTCGTTCAGGTCGCTGGTCGCGAACCGGCCGCCGTCCAGCTGCACCATCGGGCGCAGCTCCGGCGGGATCACCGGCACGGCGTCGAGGACCATCCACTCCGGCTTGTTCTCCGACTTGATGAACGCATTCACGACCTTCAGCCGCTTGATCGCGCGGGCCTGCTTCTGACCCTTCGAGGTTCGGATCGTCTCGCGGAGCGAGGCGGCCTCGGCGTTCAGGTCGAGGCCCTTGAGCAGCTCGCGGATCGACTCGGCACCCATCCCGCCTTGGAAGTAGACGCCGAAGCCGTAGGACGACCCGAACCGGTCCTTGAGCTCGCGGAAGATCTGCTCGTCGTTGACGACCATCTTCGGCTCGAGGTCCTTGAACAGCTGCCAGGTGGTCTCGAGCCGGCGGACGGCTTCGACCGCCGCCTCGCGGGCGTCGTTCCGCCGCGACTCGATGTCCTGGTACATCTCGCGCACCTTCATCAGCCACTGGACGATCGCGTCGTACTCCTCCTTGGCGATCTTCCCGTCGGTGCGCAGGCAGAGGTCGCTGGCGACGTCGCGGATCTCCTCCGCGTTCGCCTCGGGCGGCGCGGTCTCGAGCGTCTCTTTGAGCAGCCCGTTCCCGAGCTCGCGGGCCTTCTCGAGGTTCTTGACGTCGACCGACGCGACCAGTGCCGCGTCCTCCTCGCTCAGCTCCGCCTTGGGATCGAGCAGGCCGTCGACGACCCGGTTGATGTGCTTCGTGACGGCGCCCTTCTTCGAGCCGGTTGCCTTGGCCAACTCCTTGTAGAGCGGAGCCAGCGCCTCGCGGATCTGCGTGGCGGCCGTGGCCACCGACTCGAACTCGCGCGTCGCCAGCTTGCGGTCGTCGCGGATCGCAGTGCTGTGCACCCGCTCCCGGATCTTCTTCGAGTCCTCCGTGCTGAGCTCCGGGGCGATCTCGACGAACAGGCCGCCGGCCAGGCCGCGGGCGTCCTCGAGGCCGGGGATCAGCTGCTCCTCGGCCCAGTTGTTCAGTCCGCGGACCCAGAAGTCGTCGTCCTCGTCGAAGTCCTTCTCCTTGCCCTTGGTGAAGTAGTCGCGGCGCCGCTGGAGTCGCTGCTCGAGAGCGGCGAGCTGCTCGTCTCGGTCGACGTCGATCCGCTCGGCCTCGGCCTTGACCTTGTCCTCGAGGTCGTTCACGTCCTTCGCGCGCGCTTCGACGTCGACCGCGGTCACGATCGAAGCGGCGAAGTAGAGCACCTTCTCCAGCTCGCGCGGGGCGATGTCGAGCAGGTAGCCGATGCGGCTCGGGACGCCCTTGAAGAACCAGATGTGGCTGACCGGCGCGGCCAGGTCGATGTGGCCCATCCGCTCGCGGCGCACCTTCTGGCGCGTCACCTCGACGCCGCAGCGCTCGCAGATGATGCCCTTGTAGCGGACGCGCTTGTACTTGCCGCAGTAGCACTCCCAGTCCTTGGTCGGACCGAAGATGCGCTCGCAGAACAGGCCGTCGCGCTCGGGCTTGAGCGTGCGGTAGTTGATCGTCTCCGGCTTGGTGACCTCGCCCGACGACCAGTCGCGGATCTGCTTCGGCGACGCGAGCCCGATGCGGATCGCGTCGAAGTCATTGATGTCAATCATCGAAGACTCCCGTCTTCGATGATCCATGAGCTCGTCCGAGCTGCCAATTCAGTTCCTTTCCTCTGCGCTTCAATGATTCTCTGTGCCCCACTCGACGAATGAGCGCAGCTCATTCGTCGACTTCGGCGTCAGCGAGGTCAGCGTCGAGCGGTGGTCCCTCCGCGACCGGCTCGACGAGGTCGCCGAGCGCCTCGTCCGCCGGCAGCGCCAGCTCACCGTCCTGGTCGACGCGCTCCTGGCCTTCCTCGACCTCCTCGGCGGTCGGCTCGCGTGCCGCCGCCCTCAGAGAGCCTGGAGAGAGGTCGATGCCAAGCTCCTCCGCGGCGCGGAGCAGCTCGTCGTCCTCCTCCCGCACCTGGACCTCGGTGCCCTCCTCGGAGATCACATGCACGTCCAGCGCCAGGGACTGCATCTCCTTGAGCAGCACCTTGAAGGACTCGGGGATCGACGGCTCGGCGATGTTCTCGCCCTTGACGATCGCCTCGTAGGCCTTCACCCGCCCGACCGTGTCGTCGGACTTGATCGTGAGCATCTCCTGGAGCGTGTAGGCAGCGCCGTACGCCTCGAGAGCCCACACCTCCATCTCGCCGAACCGCTGTCCGCCGAACTGCGCCTTACCGCCCAGCGGCTGCTGGGTAACGAGCGAGTACGGCCCGGTCGAGCGAGCGTGGATCTTGTCGTCGACCAGGTGGAGCAGCTTGAGGATGTACATGTAGCCGACGGTGACCTTCTCCTGGAAGGGCTCGCCCGTCTTGCCGTTGAACAGCCGCACCTTCCCGGAGCAGCGCCGGCCCTCGGGCCGCTTCGGGTCGACGTTCATCTTGATCGGCGAGTCGGGGTTCTGGCGCGTCCACTCGACGAGGGCGTCGTCGACGTCTTCCTCGCTGGCGCCGTCGAAGACCGGCGTCGCGATCGGCGTCCAGGTCGGCCGCGAGCCGTCGGCCGGCGACTCGCCGTTGGCGAAGACGCCGTGCGCCGCCGCCCACCCGAGGTGGGTCTCGAGGATCTGACCGATGTTCATCCGGCTCGGCACGCCGAGCGGGTTGAGGACGACGTCGACCGGCGTGCCGTCCTCGAGGAATGGCATGTCCTCCTCGGGGACGATCCGTGAGATCACGCCCTTGTTGCCGTGGCGCCCGGCGAGCTTGTCGCCCTCTGCGATCTTGCGCTTCTTGGCGACGTAGACGCGGACGAGCTCGTTCACGCCCGGCGGCAGGTCGTCGCCGGCGTCGCGCGAGAACGTCTTGACGTCGATCACCTTGCCGCCCTCGCCGTGGGGCACCTTGAGGCTGGTGTCGCGGACCTCGCGCGCCTTCTCCTTGAAGATCGCGCGGATCAGCTTCTCCTCGGCGGTCAGCTCGGTCTCGCCCTTCGGCGTCACCTTGCCGACCAGCAGGTCACCCGAGCCGACCTCTGCGCCAATGCGGACGATGCCGCGCTCGTCGAGATCCTTGAGCGAGTCCTCGGACCGGTTCGGGATGTCGCGGGTGATCTCCTCGTCGCCGAGCTTGGTCGAGCGAGCGTCGATCTCGTACTCGTGGATGTGGATCGACGAGAGGACGTCGTCCTTGACCAGCCGCTCGGAGAGGACGATCGCGTCCTCGAAGTTGAAACCCTCGAACGGCATGAACGCGACCAGCAGGTTCTTGCCGAGCGCGAGCTCGCCGTCCTTGGTCGAGCTGCCGTCCGCGAGCACCTGCTCGGAGCGCACCCGGTCGCCGAGCCCGACGATCGGCTTCTGATGGATCAGGGTGCCCTGGTTCGAGCGCATGAACTTCGTCAGGTGGTACTCGTCCTTCCCGTCCTTCGACTCGACGACGATCTTCTCGGCGTCGACGTCGACCACCGTGCCGGTCTTGTCCGCCAGCACGACGTCGCCGGTGTCGACCGCGGCCCGGTACTCGAGCCCGGTGCCGACCAGCGGCGGGTCGGTGATCATCAGCGGAACCGCCTGCCGCTGCATGTTCGCGCCCATCAGTGCGCGGTTCGCGTCGTTGTGCTCGAGGAACGGGATCAGCGCGGTGGCGACGGAGACGATCTGCGCCGGCGCGACGTCCATGAACTCGATGTCCTTCGGCTCGGCGGTGACCGCCTCGCCCTCGCGTGAGCGGCACAGCACCTGGTCGTGCAGGAACTTGCCGGACTTGTCGTCGATCGGCTCCGAGGCCTGAGCGATCGTGTACTGCGCCTCCTCGGCGGCGTCCAGGTAGACGATCTCGTCCGTCACCTTGCCGCCGGCCACCTTCCGGTACGGCGTCTGGATGAAGCCGAACTCGGAGACCGTGGCGAACGATGCGAGCGAGCCGATCAGGCCAATGTTCGGGCCCTCCGGCGTCTCGATCGGGCACATGCGCCCGTAATGGGTCGGGTGCACGTCGCGCACCTCGATTGGCGCGCGCTCGCGGGTCAAGCCACCTGCACCGAGGGCAGAAAGCCGGCGGCGATGCGTGAGGCCGGCCAGCGAGTTCGTCTGGTCCATGAACTGCGAGAGCTGCGAGGAGCCGAAGAACTCCTTCAGCGCCGCAACCACGGGCCGGATGTTGATGATCGTCTGCGGCGTGATCGTGTCGACATCCTCGGTGGTCATCCGCTCGCGGACGACGCGCTCCATCCGGTAGAGGCCGACTCGGAACGCCTCCTGGATCAGCTCGCCGACGGTGCGGAGGCGGCGGTTGCCGAAGTCCTCGTACTCGTCGAGCTCGTGCGCGATCGGCGCTCGGGGCATCGTGATCGCGTCCGCAGCGAAGTCCTTCGACTCCTCGTCCACACCGAGCTGGGTGGGCAGGGAGACGAGCCTCCGGACGAGCGCGAGGATGTCCTCGGTCGTCAGCACGCGGACGTCGTCCGGCACGTTCACGCCGAGCCGCTGGTTCAGCTTGTAGCGGCCGACCTTGGTCAGGTCGTAGCGCTTGGGATCGAAGAACAGCGAGCGGAGCAGGTTGCGGGCGTTGTCGAGCGTCGGCGGCTCGCCGGGGCGCTGCTTCTTGAAGACCTCGATCAGCGCCTCCTCCTCGCGGGTGGTGGCGTCCTTCTCGAGCGTCAGCGCGATGAAGATCGAGTCGTCGAACAGCTTCAGGATCGCCTCGTTCGAGCTCGTGTCCATCTGGAACCCGGTCGAGGGATCCTCGGCAGGCAGTGCGCGCAGAAGCGTCGTGATCGGCAGCTTGCGCTTGCGGTCGATGCGGGCGTAGACGACGCCCTTCTTGTCGATCTCGAGCTCGAGCCACGAGCCGCGGCTCGGCATCAGGTTGGCGGTGAAGACCTGCTTCGTCGCGTCCTTCGGCTCCATCAGGTAGGCGCCGGGCGACCGGACGAGCTGCGTGACGATCACGCGCTCGGTGCCGTTGATGATGAACGTCCCCTGGTCGGTCATCATCGGGAAGTCGCCCATGAAGACCCGCTGCTCGCGGATCTCGCCCGTCTCCTTGTTGACGAAGCGAACGGTCATGGACAGCGGGACCTGGTAGGTCAGGTCCTTCTCCCGGCATTCCTTGATCGAGACCGGCGGCTCCCCGAACTCGTACTCCGCGAACTCCACGGCGAGCGTGCCGGTGTAGTCCTCGATCGGAGAGATGTCGTCGATCGTCTCCCGCAGACCTTCCTCCAAGAACCAGGCGAAAGAGGCCTTCTGGATGTCGATCAGGTTGGGGAGGTCGAGAACGTGCTTCAGGCGCGAGAACGTTTTGCGCGCATTAGGCGCAGCAACCCTGCTGGTCAAATGGAACTTCCTCCCTTAGAGATGTCTACTGCTGCGGCGGTCGGGGCAAACTGATAGGACGCGAACCCTGCAGGATACCGAATCCTCCTGCCCCCGGGCAAGGGTATTCGGCCCCGCTATAGGTAGAACGCCGGCGCGAGCCGACGTATTCCCGTGATTGTAGCGCCAATTCGAGCGGCGGCGGCCGGGCCGACTCGGCATCCACCTGCCGCTTCTGCGGCCGTCCGCAAACCGAATGCAGAAGGGACAGGCTTCAGCCTGTCCCTTCGCTTCGAGCTGCGCTTCGGCTAGGTGCTACTTGACCTCGACGCCGGCGCCGGCCTCTTCGAGCTGCGCCTTGATCGAGTCGGCCTCCTCGCGGTTGACGCCCTCCTTGACCGGGCCGGGCGCGCCGTCGACGAGATCCTTCGCCTCCTTCAGGCCGAGGCCGGTGATCGCGCGGACGACCTTGATCACCTGGATCTTCTTGTCTCCGGCGCTCGAGAGCACGACGTCGAACGAAGTCTGCTCCTCGCCGCCCGCGGCACCGTCGCCCGCCGCCGGGGCCGCGCCCGGAGCGGCAACCGCAACCGGCGCGGCGGCGGTGATCCCCCACTCGTCCTCGATCTTCTTCTTCAGCTCGACGAGCTCGAGGACGGTCATCTTCCCGAGATCGTCGAACACCTTGTCTACTCCGGTAGCTGCCATTACTAAGCTCCTTCCTCCTCACTCGGCTGCACATCTTCTTCGGGACTCGGCTGCTCGGTCGCAGCCTCGTCTGTCGTCGGTTCCGCAGCGTGCGTGGCCTCGGCGACTGGCTCTTCTGTTTCGGGCTCGGCGGCGACGGGCTCTGTTTCCGCTTGACTCGGCTGCTCGGTCGCAGCCTCGTCGGTCGCCGGTTCCGCGGGAGGCGCGGCCTCCGCTACTGCATCTTCCTCAGGTGCGTCCGCGGCGACAGGCTCTGCCGCTACCTCGACTGAGGCCTGCGGCTCACTGCTGTCGCCTTGCTCCTTCAGCTGCTCGATGCGGGCGTCGATCAGGCCGATCAGGTCGCGCACCGGCGCGCTGATCAGGCCGACGACCGTCATCAGCGGCGCGGTGATCGCACCGAGCACCTGGCCGCGCAGCACCTCGACCGGCGGCAGGGTCGCGAGGTTCTGCACGTCGGCTTCGCCGATCGGGTTGCCGTCGAGGATGCCGCCGCGGATCGACAGGATCCGCGTCGTCTTCGCCGTGTCGGAGAGCGCCTTCGCCACGCCGACCATGTCGCCGTCGGCCTCGATGAAGGCGATCGCCGTCGGGCCCTCGAGCATGGCGAGCAGCGCGTCCGCGCCGGCGGCCTCGGCCGCGCGCTTGGTCAGCGTGTTCTTCACGACGGTGAAGCGCGCGCCGTGCTCGATCACCTTGGTGCGCAGCTCGTCGATCTCGGTGACCGAGAGACCGCGGTAGTCGGCGACGAAGAGCGTCGGCGTCGTCTTCAGACGCTCGGTCAGCTCCTCGACGATCCGTTCCTTGTCAGCTTTCAGCATGCCATTTCCTCCGGAAATGGCTAGGGCGCCACGCGGCGCCCGATCGAGACTCGTACTCTCGTAGCGGACACCTGCGCTGGACTTCCGTCAGTGACTGCCAGCGGTCTTGGGCGGCCTAGCCTGTTGCTCAGCTGGTAACTGTAGCTGCCTCCCTAGCGGAATCGGCCTCAGCCGATTCCGCTAGCTCTTCCGTGATCCCGCGGGTCCGCGTGGTGTCGACGTGGACGCCCGGGCCCATCGTCGTCGTCAGCGTGATCGTCCGGATGTAGCGGCCCTTCGCGGCCGACGGCTTCGCACGGACGATCTCCTCGATCACGGTCGCGTAGTTCTCCAGGAGCTGTCGCGGGTCGAAGCTCTTCTTGCCGATCGGCAGGTGGACGTTCGCGCCGCGGTCGGTGCGGTACTCGAGCTTGCCCGCCTTCGACTCCTGCACGGCCTTGGCGACGTCCATCGTCACCGTGCCGGTCTTCGGATTCGGCATCTTCCCGCGCGGGCCGAGGATGCGGCCCAGCTTGCCGACCGTGCCCATCAGGTCGGGGGTGGCGATCGCGACGTCGAAGTCGTCGAACCCTTCCTCGATCTTCGCAGCCAGGTCGGCGGCTCCGACCACGTCCGCGCCGGCCGCCTCGGCCTCCTTCGCCCTCTCGCCCTCGGCGAAGACGGCGACGCGCAACTCCTTGCCGGTGCCGTGCGGCAACATCAGGGTGCCGCGGAGCTGCTGGTCGGCGTGGCGGACGTTCAGTCCGAGCCGGACGTGCGCCTCGACTGTCTCGTCGAACCTCGGGCCGTCCCAGCCCTTGAGCATCTCGATCGCCTCGAGCGGCGAGTACGCCTGCTCGCGGTCGATCGCGGCGCGCGCGTTGCGGTACTTCTTCCCGTGGCTCATCTCTCTCGCTCCGGAGCCGGCAGAGCCGGCACCTCCGCTGGGCTGAACACCTTCATCTTACGGCTCCACCTCCACGCCCATCGAACGTGCGGTTCCGGCGATGACGAGCATCGCGGCCTCGACGTCGCGCGCGTTCAGGTCGGGCATCTTCGTCTCGGCGATCTGGCGCACCTGGTCCTTGCGGAGCCGGCCGACCTTGTCACGGTTCGGCTCCGACGAGCCCTTCTCGAGGTTCAGCGCTTCCTTGATCAGCACCGCGGCGGGCGGCGTCTTGGTGATGAAGGTGAACGAGCGGTCCTCGTAGACCGTGATCTCGACGGGGATGATGCGGCCGTTCTCCTGCTGCGTCTGCGCGTTGAAGGCCTTGCAGAACTCCATGATGTTCACCCCGTGCTGGCCGAGCGCGGGGCCGACCGGCGGCGCCGGATTGGCCTGGCCACCGGGGATCTGGAGCTTGATCAGGGTGAGAACTTTCTTTGCCATCGATGTGCCTCAGTCGATCTTCTTGACCTGGTCGAAGCCGAGCTCGACCGGGACCTGGCGCTCGAAGATGTCGACGAGCACCTTCAGCTTCTGGCCCTCGGGATTGACCTCGACGATCTCGCCGTCGAAGTCGGAGAGCGGGCCGGAGGTTACCTTCACCGACTCGCCGAGCGTGAACTCGACCTGCGTGCGCAGACGCTCGCCGGTGGCAGCTCCGGTGTGCAGGATCCGGTCGACCTCGCCCTGCGAGAGCGGCACGGGCTTGGAGCCGGCTCCGACGAAGCCCGTCACGCCGGGCGTGTTCTTGACCACCATCCAGGCATCGTCGTTCAGATCCATGTTGACCAGCACGTAGCCCGGCAGGACGCGCTTCTCGGCCTGCACCTTCTGGCCGTCCTTGGTCTCGATCACCTGCTCGGTGGGGACGACGACTCGGCGGAAGCGCGTTTGCTGGTTCATCGAGTCGATCCGGTGCTCGAGGTTGGTCTTCACCTTGTTCTCGTGCCCGGAATAGGTGTTGATCACGTACCACTGAAACATGTCGGGGCCTTTACTGTCCGAGGAGAAGCTTGCTGACGAGCTTGTTGAAGATCAGGTCTGCGAAGTAGAGGTACGTGCCCATGACCACGCAGGCCACGATCACGACGACGGTGCCCTGGATCAGGTGGTTCTGGGTCGGCCACTCGACCTTGCGGAGCTCGCCGATCGACTCGCGGACGAAGTTGCCCGCCCGGGTGCCGTCCGAGCGACTTGGGGCAGCGCTCGGCGCGGCCGGGAGCGCGGGCGCGACTGCGGCCTGACCGTCGGCAGCCCTGGCGCTCGAGCTGGTGCCTGCCATCGAGCGCTCGCGAGCCTCGCGCCGCGCGCGCCGTTCCGCTCTCGTCTGGCGGGCCACTACCGAGTCTCCCGGTAAAATCTCATCTGGTTTCGCGATGAGTGGTGTGCCGCGCGCACCAGCGGCAGTACTTCCGTAGCTCGACGCGGTCGGGCGTGTTCCGCTTCGACTTCATCGACTCGTAGTTTCGCCGCTTGCACTCCGTGCAGGCGAGCGTGATCTTCTCTCTGACGCCTGTCTTTGCCACGTTCTTCTTTCTTCGTCCGGTGGATGGTGCGAGGGAGGTAGCGGCGGGAGGACTCGAACCTCCGACACGCGGATTATGATTCCGCTGCTCTAACCAGCTGAGCTACGCCGCCGCGCCGGACGAGTGTAGCAGCCGCGTCCGGGAGGATCCCTAGATTCCGCGGGCGTGGCGACCGAGGCGTGCTGGCGGTGTGGAGCAGCGATGGAGTGGCGTCACGGGACGTGGCAGTGTCCTCGGTGCCGGTTCAAGCTCGGCTGCTGCGAAGGGGAGCCGCAGGGCAGCTGTCAGCCGCCCGCCGATGCGTCCAAGCGCTGAGGATCCCGCGTTGTAGTCGCGCTCCAGCGCCGCGATGCGGTCGTCGACCTGGATCTTTCGTGAGTCGGCGTCGAAGTACATCTCTCCACCTCCGATTTCTCGACTTGGAGTATTTCGAGATCGAGAGACTAACAACCATATCTCTTGACGTCAAGAGACTCGTCGTGGAATAATCTCGCGATGGCCAAGTCCCTCGAACGCGACCACGTCGACGACTTCCTGGAATCGATCCGGGACGAGCTGCCGGACCTCGACTTCGAGGTCGAGGGGATCGTCGACCGGATCATGGGCCTGAGCCGCAGGATCAAGCGGATGATGGAGGAGACGTGCGCGGAGCACGGCCTGACGTGGGGCGAGTGGAAGGTCCTGGGGTACCTCCACCGTAAGTCCGGCCCGACGCGCCGCGCCTCGCCGGGCCAGCTCGCCGAGCACCTCGAGCTGTCGAGCGGGGCGATGACCAACCGGCTCGACCGGCTCGAGGAGGCCGGGCTGATCGAGCGCCTGCGTGACCCGGACGACCGCCGGGGCGTCCAGGTCGAGCTGACACCCGCCGGGCGAGCGGCGTACGAGCAGACCACGACCGCCCAGGCGGAGAAGGAGGTCCTGGTCGCTTCGGCGCTCAGCGCACGCGAGAAGAAGGATCTGAACGCGCTCCTTCGCCGCATGATGATCACGTTCGAGGACTTCGAGCGGGCTCGACACTGATGGGCGCGATTCAGGCGCGCGACCTCGTCAGGACGTACAAGACGTCGACGGGGATCTTCCGCAGGCGTGGAGTCGAGGTTCAGGCGGTTCGGGGCGTCTCGTTCGAGGTCGCCGACGGGGAGCTCTTCGGGCTGCTCGGGCCCAACGGCGCGGGCAAGACGACGACGATCAAGATGCTGATCACGCTGCTGATCCCCACCTCGGGATCGGCAAGCGTGCTGGGCTACGACGTGGTCAAGGACGCGCGTGAGGTGCGCAAGCGGATCGGCTACGTCTTCGGCGGGGACCGCGGGCTGTACGAGCGGCTCTCCGCACTCGACAACCTCCGCTACTTCGCCGAGCTCTACGCCGTCCCGCCGGCCGAGCAGAAGCGCCGGATCGCCGAGCTGCTCGACCTCGTCGGGCTCGCCGGGCGCGAGAAGGAGCGTGTCGAGGGCTACTCGCGCGGCATGCGCCAGCGCCTGCACATCGCGCGCGGGCTGCTGCACGACCCGCCGGTCGTGTTCCTGGACGAGCCGACGATCGGCGTCGACCCGGTCGGCGCCCGCGAGCTGCGGCGGACGATCGCCGGGCTGACCGAGGCCGGCAAGACAGTCCTGCTGACTACGCACTACATGTTCGAGGCCGACGACCTCTGCGACCGGATGGCCGTGATCGCGAAGGGCGAGATCGTCGCCGAGGGTACCCCGCGCGACCTGAAAGCGATCGTCGCCGACCGCACGTTGATCGAGATCGAGACGTTCGGCGTCGACGAGGACGCGGTCGAGCGGGTGCGGCAGGCGGACGGCGTCACCTCGGTCTCGATCGAGGAGCGCGATCAGGCCCAGGTGCTGCATGTGCAGTCGCCCGCGGGGACCGAGCTGACCCAGCCTCTGCTGGGGTTGCTCGGCACGACCCGGATCGGACGTGTCGCGGTGCGCGAGCCGACGCTCGAAGACGCGTACGTGGCCCTCGTCGGCCGAGACGCATGATCAAGCGGGAGGCCCGCCTGCTCGGGATGGGGTGGCTCTTTCACGTCAAGATGCTCACCCGCTCGTCGTTCAACGGCGTGCTCGGAATCGTCTACCCGCTCTTCTTCGCCACCGTCGCGTTCTTCATGTACCGCGCGGGGAACAGGGATGCCTTGTTCTATGCGTCCCTCGGCGCATCTGTGATGGGCGTCTGGGCGGCGACCAGCACGGCGGCCGGCGCTGCGCTCCAGCGCGAGCGCTGGCACGGGACGCTCGAACTGCTGGTCGCCGCCCCTGCGCACTTCGCGCTCGTGCTCCTGCCGGTGACGATCGCGATGGCGACGATCGGTCTCTACTCGATGGCCTCGACCCTGATCTGGGGGCGAGTCCTGTTCGGGATCCATGTGCACGTCGAGCACTGGCTGCTCTTCTGCCTGTCCGTACCGGCAACGGTGATCGCGATCGGCATGCTCGGCTTCCTGGTCGCGGTCTCGTTCGTCCGCTACCGGACAGCCTGGGCTCTGGGGAACCTGCTCGAGTATCCGGTCTGGCTGATCTGCGGCTTCCTCGTGCCGCTGACGCTCTTCCCCGGCTGGGTGAGGCCGATCTCGTGGGTGCTGGCGCCGACCTGGGGCATGCAGGCGATCCGCGAGTCGGCGCAGGGCGGTACACCGCTTCCGGACCTGCTCGTCTGTGTCGGCCTGGGCCTGCTCTACACGGCCATCGGAGTGCTGGTAGTCGACCGGTTTCTCAGCGCAGCCCGGGCGCGCGCGGTGCTGTCGCTGACATGAGCTCGTCGCTCGCCTTTGGCTCGCTCCCCCGAGCTCACAGAGAGGCCCGAGCCCCGTGAGCTCTCTCCGCCTGTTCTTCGTCGGTGGGCTGCTCAGCTTCCGAGCGCTGTTCGGCTGGCTGTCGCCGTGGGTCCTGATCCCGACCTACGTGATCGCGCCGATCTTCCAGATCCTGCTCTTCGTCTACATCGGCCGGGCGGCGCAGACACAGTCGGACGAGTTCTACGTGATCGGGAACGCTCTCCAGTATGCGGCGATCCCCTGCGTCTTCGCGATGACACCGGCGCGAACGTCGCGCTCGACGACCTCCCCGGGTGGATGTCGACCATCGCCCAGGGGCTGCCGCTGACGCATGGGATCGAGGCGGCGCGGAGGCTGGCCGACGGCGCCTCGTTCGCGAACGTCGGCGGGCTCGTCGCCGCGGAGATGCTCGTCGGCGCCGTCTGGGCGCTGATCGGCTACTCGATCATTCGCACGCTCGAGTGGCAGAGCCGCATTCACGCGACCCTGGAACGGGCGTGAGCAGCCAGCGCGTGTTCCTGATCGGGCTGCGCTTCCACGTCAAGGCACTCACCCACTCGGTCTTCTTCTTGCTCACCTCGGTCTTCATGCCGCTGCTCGTGGCCACGGTCGCGTACTACATGTACAAGGCGGGCAACCAGCCGGGGAGCCTGCTGTACGTGTCGCTCGGCGCCGCCGTCTACGGGATCTGGTCGTCGACCCTGTTCGGCTCCGGTGGGGCGATCCAGTGGCAGCGCTGGCAGGGGACACTCGAGGTGCTCGTCTCGGCGCCGACCCCCTTCGTGCTCGTCATCGCCCCGCTGACGCTGGCGACCTCCGTGATCGGGATCTACTCGCTCGCATCCACGCTGATCTGGGGACGGCTCGTCTTCGGGATCCCCTTCACCGTCGTGCACTGGCTCGGCGTTCGTGGTCGCGGTGCCGGCGACGATCCTCGGGCTCGGGCTGCTCGGCTTCGTGTTCGCGTCGACCTTCGTCCTGTACCGGAATGCGGTGCTGCCTCCGCCACTTCGAGGTCGCGGCCCGGCGGCACGCGACGCTCTCGTTGACCTGATGCGCGCCTTCGTCCGCGTCTTCTTCGTCGGCGGTGTGATCGCCTACCGGGGGCTGTTCAACTGGATCCGGCCGGCGATGTACATCCCGACGATGCTCATCGGGCCGGCCTTCCAGATCCTGTTCTTCGCCTACCTCGGCAGGTACAGCAAGGTGGAGGACGACGCCTTCTTCGTCGTCGGGAACGCGATCCAGGCCTCGGCCATGTCGGCGGTCTTCGCCGGCACGATGACGATCGCGAACGAGCGCCAGTACCAGACGCTGGCCCCACTGCTGGCAACACCGGCGAACCGTTTCGCCATGTTCATGGGACGCGCGGTGCCGGTGATCGCGAGCGGCGTGGTGGTCTCGGCCTGGGGCATCCTGATGGGTTGGCTGCTGCTCGACTTCGACCCGCCCGCTTCGAGCCTGCCGGCGTTGGCCGTGATCGTCGTCGTCAGCGTCACCTCCTGCACGGCCTTCGGGCTGCGGCAACGACACGGAAGGGTGTGCCCCTGCGGCACTCTGCTGAGGCGGTCTAGGCTTGGAGGGCGCTGACCACCGCGACGCCGACTGCGATCACGACCACGCCGGCGACGCCCACGCGCGTGAGGCGCTCTTTGAAGAGCACCGCGGCTCCGACCGCGGCGATCGCCGCGAACTGCGAGGCCAACACGGCGGCGACCGCAATCCCGTGCCTGGCGCCGACTGCGTACGAGACGAAGCCGGCCACCTCGGCGACGCCAGAGGCGGCCACGTAGGGCGCGGCCTCGCGGGTGAGCCGCAGCCGGCCCGCGACCGCGAACGGGATGGTGACCAGCACGACACCGAGCAGCCGCGGCGGCAGCACCGCCCACGCGATCGGCAGGTCGAGGCTCGCGCGTCCGGTCGCGTACAGGCTGGCTCCGAACGCAAGCGCCGCGCCGAGCGCGAGGAGCGCCGCACGCGGGTCGTCGCGCCCCGCCTCCTCGCGTTCGGCAGGTGGTCTCGCCGCGAGGACGATGCCGGCGGCGATCACGAGCAGCGCGACCGCCGTCCAGGCGCCGAGGTGCTCACCGGCGACGACCGCGATCAACGCCGCGACCGCCCCTTCCGAGGACGAGATCGGAGCGACCACACCCACCTTCCCGATGCGGAGGCCGCCGTAGACGAGGAGCAGGCCGCCGACGTTCCCGAGGCCTGCGATGGCGAGCCACGACGACGGCGCCGCCGTCGAGCGCGTCGGGCTTCCCCTCGGCGAGCGCTACCGGCCCGACCAGGACCAGACCGATGAGCATCACCCAGCCGAGCGTCGCCCACGGGCCGATCAGCGGGCTCGCCCGCGACGCGCTCAGCGTCGTCACCGCCCAGGCGAGGGCCGCCCCGAGCCCGCCTACGACCGCGATCACTCCCGTCTCCAGGCAAGTAACACTGTGTTACAAGGACGCATGGCGTCCTTTCCGCACGTTCGCATCGAGCGGGTGCGGTTCCGCGACTGTGACGCGATGGGGCACGTCAACAACGCGGTCTACTCGACGTTCCTGGAGGAGTCGCGGATCGACCTGCTCGGCGGGCTCGCCGACTTCATCCTCGCTCGGGTCGAGATCGACTTCCGCTCCGAGCTCCGGGTCGGCGAGGAGATCGAGGTGCGCACGCGCTGCTCGCGTGTCGGGACGAAGAGCTTCGAGCTGCAGCACGAGATCCACGCCGGCGGGCGGCTCGCCGCCGAGGCGAAGAGCGTCCTCGTCGGCTACGACTACGACCTCGGGCAGAGCGTGCCCCTCTCCGACGAGGTACGCGCCCGGCTCGCCCGCTAGCGCGACTCGAGCATCGGCCTGACCTCCGTGGCCAGACGCTCGAGCGTCTCGTGGTCGAAGGGCGCCGGGCAGTCGACATAGACGTGCTCGAAGCCGAGGTCGAGGTACGGCGCCCAGCGCTCGGCGACCAGCTCGGCGGGGCCTTGCAGGTCGGTCGAGTTCCGCCAATCCGGGAGCCGGTTGCGCTCGGCCCAGGCCGAGGCGACCTTCTGTGCCTCTTCGACCGTGTCACGGATGATCGGCGTCCCGCCCTGGATCGTCCGCTCGATCTCCGACTCGTCGCGGCCGACCTCATCGCACCAGCGACGGAGCACCGAGTCCTTGTGCCTGACCCGTTCGAGGTCGCCGCCGGTGTTCCAGCCGTCGGCGTACTTGGCCACCGTGTGCAGCGTCTTCCGCTCGCCGCTGCCGCCGATCATGATCGGCAGGCGCGACTGGACGGGCGGCGGGTTGTTCAGCACGTCCCTGGCCTGGTAGAAGCGGCCGCGCGCGGACGCCGGCCCTCCCGGTAGCAACGCGCGCATCAGCTCCACCGCTTCGTCGAACCAGTCGAGCCGCTCGCCGAAGCCCGAGCCGAACTCGATCCCGAAGGCGGTGTGCTCCGTCTCGAACCACGCGCCGCCGATCCCGAGGTTCATCCGGCCGCCGCTCATGTGGTCGAGCGTCGTGATCATCTTCACCACCAGCGCGGGGTTCCGGAACGTGTTCGCGCCCACCATCAGCCCGAGCCGCACGTTCTCGGTGTGCTCCGCCCAGCCCGCCAGCGTCAGGTACCCCTCGAACATCGGGCCCTCCGGGTCGCCGACGATCGGGTAGAGGTGGTCCCACGTCCAGAGCGAGTCGTAGCCGGCCCGGTCGACCAGCTCGCCCGTCTCGCGGAGCGACTGCCAGTCGGTGTACTGGGGCCAGACGAGAGCGCCGAGCTTCACGGCCCCATCCTCACACACCGAGTGTCCCCCGCGCCGGAGGCGCGAATTCCATCGAACGAGGTACCGCGAACAGTTCACCCGCCCGGGGGATGACCAGGCTTCGAGACGAGCCGATCCTCTGTATCAGCCAGGAAAAATCGAGCCGATCGGGCAATTGCACTGCGATCTCGACGGCGGAACTGCCTCGTGACTCGCCCCGGCGCCTCGGCTCGGCGGCAACTCGCGTATCTGCTCGCCAACGGGCGGGCGTGGGCCTTGAAAAGGAGGAACTTGCACATGTCTAAATACGTGTCCAAGAAGCGCGTGATCGTGGTCGCCGTCGCCGCTCTCGCGATCGGGCTCGGGACGAGCGCGTTCGCGTACTTCACGAGCACCGGTAGCGGCACGGGAACGGCGACGGTCGGTTCGTCGTCGGCGGTGCAACTGACCAGCCCGTCGGTCGGTCCCCTGTACCCGGGCGGCGTCGACGTACCGGTCGACGTGACGATCCACAATCCGGGGAGCGGTTCCGAGTACGTGAATCACGTCTCGGGCAGCGTTGCCGACAACGGCGCCTGCCTCGGCAGCTGGTTCCAGGTCGACGGCTTCGACTACGCCAGCACCCTGGCTGGCGGAGCGAGCGCGACCGTGCAGACGCAGGTCCGGATGCTCAACCAGAACGTGAGCCAGGACGCCTGCCAGGGCCAGTCGATGACCGTCAACTGGTCGAGCAACTAGCGACCACCCGCGCCGGAGGGCTCGCCCGTTCGGAGCCCTCCGTCGTGCCGGTGCCGACCAGCTGAGCAGGAATCATGAGGCGGAGGTTCAGGAACACGAAGACGCTGCTGGCGGTCGTGGCTGCGGCTGCGACGGCGCTGGCGCTGTCGGGCGGCGCGGTCGCCTACTACTCGTCCGCGGGGCACGGGAGCAGCACGGCTTCGGTGGCGTCTCCCGACCCGCTGTCGATCGCCGCGCAGACGCCGGCCACGAACCTGCTCTACCCGGGCGGATCGGGCGAGGTCGACGCGATCGTCTCGAATCCGAACCCTTTCCCGCTTCGGATCAACTCGCTCGTCCTCGGTAGCGGCGGCATCGGCGTCGACTCGGCGCACTCCGGCTGCGACACCTCCTCCCTCCACTTCACCAGCCAGTCGAACGGCGGCGCCGGCTGGGACCTCCCGGCGCGCGTCGGGACGACCAACGGGAGCCTCGACCTCCAACTCACCGGCTCGATCAGCATGGACACGTCCGCCGCGAACGCGTGCCAGGGGGCAACCTTCACGATCTCCCTGGCGACGGGGCCGTGAGCGCACTGCGTCTCGGTCGCAGGACGTCGCTCGCGGTGCTGCTGGTCGGGCTGCTCGCGCTCGCGACCGGCGCCGCCTACGCCGCGCTCAGCAGCGCGAAGGCGTCCGGCCCGGCAAAGCCCAAGATCACGACCAAGCAGCCCAAGCTGTCGAACCAGGCTCACGTCGCCTTCGCCTTCACGAGCAAGACGCCGGTCGACTTCCTCTGCTCGCTCGACGGCGGAGCGTTTGCCGCGTGCGGCAGCGGGGCGACCGGGTCGATCTCCTACCCCGGCCCGCTCTCCGACGGCCCCCACACCTTCCAGGTCGAGGCGCAGCTCGGAGCGGCGATCGGGAAGCCGGCAGATGCGAAGTGGACGATCGACACGCAGGCGCCGCCGCCGCCCGTGATCACGAGACGGCCGCTCGACTCCACGACTGACACGAAGGCCGTTCTCCGGTGGAGCGACGCCGAGCGCAAGACGAAGTTCCAGTGCGAGCTCGACGGCGGCGCGTACGCGAAATGCGGGCACGGCAAGAAGTACCATGCGCTGACGCTGGGCGTGCACGCGTTCTGCACGCGGGCGCTGGACAGGGCCGGGAACGCGAGCGGCGGGGCGTGCGTGACCTGGGTCGTCACCCCTGCCTCCGTGACCTTCTCGATCTCGGGCAACCCGCCGGCCGGCGCGCTGCTCTCTCCGGGCGCCGCGGCGGTGCCCCTGAACCTCGTCTTGACCAACCCGCATCCGGCGCCGATCACGGTCCAGAGCGTGACGGTGTCGGTGACGGGCACCTCCGCCGGCGGCTGCGGCGCGGCCAACTTCAGCGTGTCGCAGCAACTGCTCGCGACGCCGACGGTGCCGGCCAGGGCGACCGTGTCCCTCCAGGAGGTCGGGGTCGACCAGTCCTACTGGCCGCAGCTCCGGATGCTCGACGCCGGAGACCAGGACGCCTGCCGGAACGCCTCGGTCAATCTCTCCTACGCGGGGACGGCGACGGGATGACGCGCGCTCTTCGTCGATCGCTCGGACGCCGGCGCCGGCTGCTCGTCGTCTCGGTTGTCGTCCTCGTTGCCGGCGGGCTGGCGAGCGGCCTGTTCGCGTACTTCAGCGGCGGCGCCACGGCCGGCAGCGCAGGCGGAGGAGCCGCGACATCTGTGGCTCCGGGCGCGCCGCCCACGAGCGTGAGCAGCCAGCCGGGCCGCGCGGTGACGATCTCGTGGGCGACGACAGCGCTCGCGAACGGCCATCCCGTGGACGGCTATCTGGTCACCCGCTACGACGCGAACCCGCCATACGCTCCCCAGATCACGCTCGCCGGCTGCGGCGGTGTCGTGGCCGCCCTCAGCTGCACGGAGACCGCGGTGCCGTTCGGGAGCTGGCAATACACGATCACTCCCGTGATCGGCGCGAACTGGCGCGGCACGGAGAGCACGAAGAGCGGGACGGTGACGATCGGCGCGGGGAGCCTGACCCTGGCCCAGTCCACGCTCGGGCTGGCGGCGTTCGGGACCGGCTCGAGCCCGGCGACGCTCACCGGATCCCTGAGCGGATTTGCCTCGAGCGAGGGGTTCACGTACCGGCTCGACGACTCGACCTCCGGTACGACGCTGACCGGGTCGCCGACGACGGCCGACGGGAGCGGAAACGCGAGCGTCTCGATCACGCTTCCGCGGCCGGCCGACGGCCCGCACTCGATCTTCGCGGTCGGCGACGCCGCTCCCTACCCCTCGCAGGCGAGCGCTGCGATCCTCGTCGACACGATCGCTCCGACCAGCTCGGCGAGCGGCATCGACTCCGCCTGGCACGCGGGCGACGTGGTCGTCGGCCTCTCCGCCACGGACGGCGTGGGCGGCTCCGGGGTCGACACGATCACGTACCAGGTGGACGGAGGACCATCCCAGACGATCACGGGAACGAGCGGGAACGTCACCATCCCGGCCCCTGCCGACGGATCGAACGACGGAACGCACACGATCGCCTTCTACGCCACCGACGACGCCGGGAACGTCGAGGCGCCGGCGCAGACGGCGACGGTGAAGATCGACGCGACGAAGCCCTCGACCTCGATCGCGACGACGCCGCCGAGCCCGGACGGGACGAACGGCTGGTTCCAGCAGGCGAGCGTGCAGTTCGCCCTCGCCGGCGCCGACGCCCTCGCGGGCGTGACGCAGAGCTTCTACACGCTCGACGGCGGCGCGACCCAGACCTACACGGGCGCGGTGACGGTCTCGGGGCAGGGCACGCACGCAGTCACCTACTGGTCGGTCGACGGCGCCGGGAACACCGAGGCGGCGAAGTCGGCCCAGATCAAGCTCGACAACGTCAAGCCGTCGACCTCGATCGCGATAACCCCTGCAAGCCCGAACGGCTCGGGCGGCTGGTACGTGACGACGCCGTCGTTCACGCTGAGCGCATCCGACGCCACCTCGGGCGTGGCCTCGACGCTCTACAAGATCGACAGCGGAGCCGCTCAGACCTATTCCGGGGCGGTCTCGATCCCCGACGGTCAGCACACGGTCAGCTACTGGTCGGTCGATTCTGCCGGCAACACGGAGAGCGCGACCACGACAGGGACGATCAAGGTGGACACGGTCAAGCCGTCGACCTCGATCACGATCAACCCTGGCTCGCCGGACGGAACGAACGGCTGGCGGATCTCGGCGACCTCGTTCACCCTCAGCGGCTCGGATGCCACCTCCGGGGTGGCGTCCACCTTCTACAAGATCGACAGCGGCGCAACCCAGACGTACTCGGGAAGCGCGGTCTCGATCCCGCAGGGCTCGCACACGGTCAGCTACTGGTCCGTCGACACCGCCGGCAACACGGAGAGCCCGACCACGACCCCCGCGATCAAGGTCGACCTGGTGAAGCCGTCGACGACGCTGACCACCTCGCCCGCTGCGCCGGACGGCACGAACAACTGGTTCCAGCGCTCGAGCGCCACCTTCACCCTGGCCGCGACCGACGCGACCTCGGGCGTCGCGAACAGCTTCTACACGGTCGACGGCGGCGCCCAGCAGACCTATGGCGGCACCGTCACCGTCTCCACACAGGGCGACCACACCGTCACCTACTGGTCGGTCGACACCGCCGGCAACACCGAGGCCGCCGCCGCCATCCACATCAAGCTGGACAACGTCACGCCGATGACGACACTGACCACGAGCCCGGCCGGCCCGGATGGGACGAACAACTGGTTCAAGCGGACGAGCGTGACCTTCACCCTGGCTGCGAACGACGCGACCTCAGGCGCCGCCACGACGCTGTACACGATCGACGGCGGCGGCCAGCAGACCTACTCCGGCACCGTCACCATCTCCACACAGGGCGACCACACCGTCACCTACTGGTCGGTCGACAACGCCGGCAACACCGAGACCGCCAACACCACCCACGTCAAGCTCGACAACGTCGCCCCCACCACGACGATCACGACCACTCCGGCCGCCCCCGACGGCACGAACAACTGGTTCAAGCGGGCGAGCGTGACCTTCACCCTGGCTGCGACCGATGCCACCTCGGGCGTGGCGAACCGCTTCTACACGATCGACGGCGGCGGCCAGCAGACCTACTCCGGCACCGTCACCATCTCCACCCAGGGCGACCACACCGTCACCTACTGGTCGGTCGACAACGCCGGCAACACCGAGAGCACGAACACAACGCACGTCAAGCTCGACAACGTCGCGCCGACCAACTCGCTCGCACTGACCAACAAGACCGGCGGCTCGTTCCTGAACGGGAACACCGTCTACTACCGCGGTGTAGCCGCCGGGGCCTTCTCGATCCAGAACACCGTCGCGGACGCCACCTCCGGCGCGGCCTCGAGCAGCTCCCCCGCGTTGGGCGGAACGACAACGGGCTGGACGCACACCGCGCCGGACGTGAAGACGACGCCCTCCGGCGGCCCCTACGTCTCGAACCTCTTCAGCTGGAGCGCCGGCACGACCAGCTCGCCGACCGAGATCGCGACGGGAGCCGACGCCGCCGGGAACACCACTGCCGCGTCGACGCTGACGTTCACGAACGACTCGACCACGCCCGCGACGACCGACAATACGGCGTCGATCGGGACCACGTGCCAGAACACGACCCAGACCGTGACGCTCGCGCCGACAGACGCCGGTTCGGGCGCCGCGGCGACCTACTACACGACGGACGGATCGACGCCTACCACCAGCTCGAGCCAGGGCACCTCGATCTCACTGGCGACGGACGGCACCTACACGATCAAGTACTTCACCGTCGACAACGTCGGCAACCCGGAGGCGGTTCGGACCGCCGCGACGGTGATCTGCATCGACAAGACTGCGCCGGCGCCGACGAACGTCGCGCTTGCGAACGGCAACGGAACCGCGGGCACCGCCGACAACCGCGACACGCTGACGTTCACATACTCGGAGCTGCTCGACGCCACCACGTTCTGCTCGACCTGGACGAACAGCGGGAACCAGGCGATCACGGGCACCTCGGTGGTCGTCCAGATCGCCGACACCGGCGCCAACGACACGCTGACCATCTCGGCTGTCGGGGCGAACTGCGGTGGCACGGGGAACTTCCACCTCGGCTCGATCGCACTCGGTGGGAACTACGTCGCGGCCACCAGGACGTTCAGTTCGACCACGTCCCGAATCCAGTGGCGCCCGACCCAACGCAGGCTGCAGATCAGGCTCGGCACGGCCAGCGGCTCGGTGCTCACGGGCGTCGCCGCCGGCACGCCGACCTACACGCCCGACTCGTCACTCGAGGACATCGCCGGCAACACGATCGACACGAGCCCGTTCAGCGCACCCGCAACCTCGCGGTTCTGACCCTCGTCACGCGGCCGAGGTAAGGACCGCGCCCGGCCCGACACGAATGTCGATGATGGGAACGATGACGCCGCCGCGTTCGCCGGCCCTGCTCGACTCCGAGTCGCAGGCGTGGCTCGACGACCTACGCGGCGAGCACCAACGACGCGGCACCGCGGTCGCACGCCTGCGCGAGCTGCTCGTCCGCGCTGCGCGCTTCGAGATCGCCCGCCGCCGGCCGGCTCTCCCCCTCCTGCGCGGCGGCGAGCCGGCCGAGATCGCCGAGGAGGCAGCCGACGACGCGGCCGTCTCGGTGCTGGCGCGCCTCGACGACTTCCGCGGCGCCAGCCGCTTCACCACCTGGGCGTACAAGTTCCCGCTGCTCGAGGCAGCCGTGAAGCTCCGGCGCCGTGCCTGGCAGGGTCGCGAGCTGCCGCTCGACCCCGAGAGCTGGACGCTCGTCCCCAGCCACGAGCCCGGGCCTGCCGAGACGGCCGAGCAGCGAGCGCTGCTGGCGGCGATCCAGGACGGGATCGAGACGGCGCTGACGCCGCGGCAGCGGACGGTGCTGGTCGCGCTCGCGCTCAACGGCGTACCGATCGACGTCCTGGCCGAGCGTCTGGGCACCATCCGCGGCGCGCTCTACAAGGCCGTGCACGACGCCCGGCGCAAGCTTCGAACGCATCTGACGAGGGCGGGCTTCGACCTCGACGCCTTCGAGGAGGGAACGGAATGACTCCCGAACTGAGCTCCGAGCTCGTGCGCCTGCTCGGCCCGGGCGAGGCCGAGCTGGGCTGTGACGCCTGCTTCGACGAGCTCGACCGCTACGTCGAGCTCGAGCTGGCCGGCGAGGACGCCGGCCGCATCGTCCCCGGCATGCGCGCCCACCTGCGCGGCTGCCCAGCCTGCCGCGAGGAGCACGACAGCCTGCGGGCGCTGCTGGCGTCCGAGCCTTCGAACTGAAGGGAGACTGCCGTGAGCGAGACCGAGTTCCGGTACCTGATCTTGGGGGAGGCATGACCGGCGACGCCGCGTGCAAGGGGATCCGGGAGCACGATGCCGAAGGCTCGATCACGCTGGTCGGCGCCGAGGCGCATCCGCCGTACAAGCGCCCGCCGCTGACGAAGGGTCTCTGGTCGGGCGGCGACGAGGAGAAGTCTGGCGAGGCACCGACCACCTCGACGTCGACCTGCGCCTCGGGCGGACAGTCGTCTCGGTCGACGCGGACGCGCGCGTCGCAACGGACGACGCGGGCGACACGTACCGCTACGAGAAGCTGCTGCTCGCAACGGGCGGCCGGCCGCGGCATCTGCCCGGAGGCGCCGACGGGGTCGTCTACTACCGCACGCTCGACGACTACCGGTACGTCCGCGGCCTCGCGCGGGACGGTCGCCCGCTTCGTCGTCGTCGGCGGCGGATTCATCGGCTCGGAGATCGCCGCCGCGCTGGCCTCGAACGGCTGCCGGGTGACCATGGTCTTCCCAGACCCCGGAATCTGCGCGCGTCTCTTCCCCGGCGAGCTGTCCGTCTTCGTCACCGACCACTACAGAGAGAAAGGCGTGGAGGTGCTCGCGGGCGAGACAGTCGAGAGCGCCGAGAACGGCACCGTGCGGACGGGCGACGGCACCGAGCTCGAAGCCGACGGCGTGATCGCCGGCCTCGGCATCGAGCCGGCGACCGACCTCGCGGCCGCGATCGGGCTGCCCGTCGAAGACGGCATCGTCGTCGACGAGCTCGGCCGGGCCGGCGGGCGGGGCGACGTGTTCGCAGCGGGCGACGTCGCGCGGTTCCCGCTCGCCGCGCTCGGCCATGCGGGGCGGGTCGAGCACGAGGACCACGCCAACACGCACGGCCGGACGGTCGGCGCGAACATGGCCGGCGCCGCGCAGCCGTACGACCACCTGCCGTTCTTCTACTCGGACCTGCTCGATCTGGGCTACGAGGCGGTCGGCGACCTCGACTCGCGCCTGCGCGCGATCACGTCGTGGAAGGAGCCGAACCGCAAGGGCGTTATTGCCTACGTTGACGACGGGAATCGCCCACGTGGATTCCTGCTCTGGGACGTCTGGGGCAAGGTGGACGCTGCGCGCGACCTGATCCGGGCCGGTGAGCCCGTCGACGAGGCAGCGCTTGGCGACCTCGTCTGATCAGAGGAGCTCGTCGGTGCGGGCTGCGAGCTCGCGGTCGCGATCGGTGATGCCGCCGGCGGAGTGGGTCGTCCAGCGGACGCGCACCCGCCGATACCGGATGTCGATGTCGGGTGGTGGTTCTCCCCCTCGGCCACCTCGGCGAGACGGCCGACGAATGCGATCGCCTCCGGGAACGACGCGAACTCCAGCTCCCGCTCCAGCGCTCCGTCCGCTTCCGCCCAGGCCACGGCCCGGAGTATGGCGGACCGCCTGCGCTGGTCGAGGAAGCCGCGGCACGGCACCGAGCTGCTCTGCGAGTACGTCTTCCGGCCGGCCGCGCACCTCGTCGTGGTGGCGCTTGCGCCGCTGCGAGTCCCGCCCCCTGCGTTGGTGCTCGCCGCCGGGGCAACCGGTCTGGTCGCGCCTACGGGATCGGCAGCGGGTCGCTCGCCGCGGCCGCGCTGCTCCTCCAGTTGAAGACCGTGCTCGACAACGCCGACGGGCAGCTCGCCCGGGCGACCGGGCAGGTGACGGCGCTGGGGCGGTACCTCGACTCGGAGTCGGATCTCCTCGTCGACGCAGCGCTCTTCGCCGGGATCGGCTGGGCGACCGGCAGGTGGGTGCTCGCCGCGGCCGGGTTCGCGTGCCTGACGCTCGTTCTCGGGGTCAACTACAACGCCGAACGGCTCTACCGGCGCGAGCACGGCGAGCGGGCCGAGGCGATGCCCGCGGCGTCCGGCCTGGCCGGCGTCCTCGCCCGTTTCTACGCTCTGGTGTATGCGCCGCAGGACCGGCTGGTCGAGCGCTTCGCGGAGCGGCGTCTCCGCGGACGTGGCTCGGACGCGCGGCTGACCTACCACGACCGCGCACCATCACGGTGCTCGCCAACTTCGGCCTGAGCACGCAGCTGGCGGCGCTCGGCGTCTGCCTCGCGGCCGGCGCGCCGGCCACTTACGCATGGGTGGCGATCGGCTGCGCCGTCGCGCTCGTGCCACTCGCATTGCGGCGGGAGCTCCTGCTCCGCCGTGACGTCAAACGGGAGAACGGGAGGTAGAGGTGGACCTGGAAGCAGTCGTCGACCTGAGGCAGGCGCTCGAAACGGATCGCTATGCCTCGCCCCGCAGCGTCTCGCCCGTGGAGTGGAGCCGCTTCGAGCGGCACATCGGCGAGATCTTCACGGCGTTCGGGATGGATCTGGACACGCCGGGCACGCGAGAGACGCCGGCGCGCTTCCTGCGCGCGCTGCACGAGGCCACCTCGGGCTACGACGGCGACGGGAAGCTGCTGACCGTGTTCCCGAGCGAGACGCCCGAGCGCTCCTCGCGGGGCGTTCGAGGACCCGGCTCTGCGGGCGGAGTTCCTCCAGGAGGTCGGGGCACGGGCCTAGAACTCCTCCACGAGGCGTCGGACGGCCCCGCCTACGAGCTACCCGACGCGTTGGCCGAGCGGTATCCGGGCCGCTTCGGGTTCGACGGCCCGCGCGTCGTCGCCAACTTCGTCTCGACGCTGGACGGCGTCGTCGCCATCCCGGGCCTCGCGCGCGCGAACCGGCTGATCGCGGACGAGAACGACGACGACCGCTTCGTCATGGGCCTGCTGCGGGCGGCCGCCGACGTCGTCCTGATCGGCTCGGGGACGCAGCAGGCCTCGCCGAACGGCCTGTGGACGCCGGCGAGCACGTACCCGGCCGCGGCCGGCGACTGGGCGGAGCTTCGCCGGCGGCGCGGGCGCCCGGCGGCGCCCGCGCTCGCGGTGGTCACCGGCACCGGCGGCGTCGACCCGAGCCACCCGGCGTTCGAACGCGGCGCGCTCGTGCTGACCACCGACGCCGCCGCACAGACGCTCTCGGGCCTTCTGCCCGGAGCATCGGAGGTCGTCGCGCTCGGCGACGGCCCGCTCGTCGACGTCCGCCTGGCGGTGGACGACCTACGCGAGCGCGGCCACGAGCTGATCGTGCTCGAGGCAGGCCCGCATGTCGTCGGCTCGATGCTGGGCGAGCGGCTGGTCGACGAGCTGTTCCTGACGGTCTCGCCGCTCGTCGCCGGTCGCAAGGAAGGGTCAGAGGCCCGCCTCGGCTTCGTCGCAGAGCGGGAGCTCCTACCAGGCGTGCGTGTCGAGGGCGACCTCGCCGGCGTCCGCCGGAGCGGCGACCACCTGTTCCTGCACTACCGACTGTCCGCGGCCGCGGCGACTACTTGATCAGCGTCAGCAGCTTGAACATCGGCAGGTACATCGAGAGGATGATCGTGGCGACCATGCAGCCGACCAGGATGATCATGATCGGCTCGATGATGGACGTCAGCGCCGAGATGGTGGCGTCGACCTCCTCCTCGTAGAAGTCCGCGACCTTCCCGAGCATCGCGTCCAGCTCGCCCGTCTCCTCGCCGATCTTCACCATCTGCCCGACCATCGGCGGGAAGACCGGGTGCTCGATCAGCGGCTGCGCGATCGGCACGCCGGCATGCACCTGTTCGCGCATGTCGCGCAGCGCATCCTCGACCACCCAGTTGCCGGAGGTGGTGCCCGTGATCTCCAGCGCCTTGATGATGTCCACGCCCGCCGCAACCAGCGTCGAGAGCGTTCGCGCGAAGCGAGCCATCGTCACCTTGAGGACGACGTCGCCGATCTTCATCGGCACCTTCAGCTTGAAGCGGTCCCACTGCTTCCTGCCGCCCTCGCTCCCCTTCCAGCGGAAGAACAGGAAGATGGTCAGGGCGATCGCCGGGAAGATGATGTACCAGCGGCTGCGGAGCAGCTCCGATGCGCTGATCATGAACGCGGTCAGCTTCGGCAGGCTGCCGTTGAACTGCTTGTAGAGCTTCTGGAAGATCGGGACGATGAAGAGGAGCATCGCCACCAGCACCAGAAAGGCGAAGGAGATGACCATCGTCGGGTAGACCATGGCGCCCTTGACCCGGCGCTTGAGGTTCGCCTCTTTCTCGATCTGCGTGGCGAGGCGGTCCAGGACGTTGTCGAGAATGCCCGCGGCCTCACCGGCCTCGACCATCGAGACGTAGATCCGCGAGAAGATCTTCGGGTGCTTCGCGAGCGCCTCCGAGAGCAGCGCACCGCCCTCGACGTCGTTCCGCACGTCGCCGATCACGCCGGCGAGATGCGTGTCGTCGGTCTGCTCCTCGAGGATGCTGAGCGCGGTGACGACGTTCAGGCCGGCGTCGATCATGGTCGCGAACTGCCGCGAGAAGATCTGGAGCGCGCGCGGCTTGACCTTCCGCTCGCGTGTCTTCGCGCCGCCACGCGCGGGCGAGGCGGCGCTCTCGGCGCTCCCGCCTCCGCCCCCGGAGCCCACCTCCTCGAGGTACTCGGCGAGTAGACCCTGGACGCGGAGCTGCTCGCGGGCGGCGGCGGCGGTCGTCGCCTGCACCTCGCCCCTCAGCTCGAGGCCCGCGGCGTTGATCGCCGTGTACGCGTACGAGGCCATGTCGCGCTACCCCGTGGGGGTCGTCGTGTCGAGCGAGTCGGTCACGATCGGCGTCGTTGCCGTAGTCGTGGTCGTGGTCGTGGCCGGGGCGGTGTCGGCGGGGGCGGTGGTCGTCGGCGCCGGCGCAACGGGGGTGGTCGCGGTGGACTGCGTGGTCGTAGAGCCCCCGGCGGGCGTCGCCAGATTGCAGCTCGTCTTGAGCACGATCTCGTAGCGCGTGCCGTCGGCCGTGTTGACGAGGGTGATCTTCTCGCCCAGCTTCAGCGTCGCCGTCGGGTGCCCGTTGTCGAACGAGCCGCCGACGATGCCGACCTCGACCGACTTGCCGTTCTTGGCGATCGCGACGAGGCGGAAGATGTTCTCGTCGGTCGGGAAGGTGCCGTCGACGGAGATGCGCTCGCAGACGCCGTTGGTCGCGATCAGGGCCTCGGTCGGCGCGGGAACCGCGGCGGCAGGCGTGGTCGTCGCCGGCGGCGTGCCGGTGGATCCCGAGCCGCCCGTCGCGGGAATCTGCGTCGGGGTGACGACGACTCCGGGCGGGACGAGGGCGGGCGTTGCGGGCGAGGATGCGCCGCCAGAAGCTCCCGACGGCGTGGCGGTCGGACCGGCCGGCGCAGGGATCGGCGTGGGAGCGGCGGAAGCGCCCGCGGGGGTCGTCGACAGCTGCTGGACGAACGGATCCTTGCTCTTGAAGAGGCCGAACGAGATCAGCTGGTTGGAGTCGCGCACGACGACGACCTGGTCCGTGTTCGGCAGCTTGCCCGCCGGCACGACCGGCGCAGCGCCGGGCACGACCGCGGCCACCGTCGTCGGTGCGGCCGCCTCGCTGCCTCCCTTGCCGCCCATCACCTTCGGCAGCTCGAAGCCGAGGATCGCGAGCAGGGCCACGGAGCCAACCGCGATGAAGATCTTCTGGCGCCGGACGCGCTTCTCGGCCAGCGACTTGACGGACTCGCGGCTCATGCTCCCACCGCCGTGGCGCCGGCAGGGGCGGCCGGAACGGGCTGTGTGTTCTCGATCGCGGGCGAGGTCGGAGCCGTGCCGCCCGGAGCCAGCCCGCCCGGGATGGGCGGCGCCGTGCCGTCGCCGAACACGTAGGCGGAGACGGTCAGCGTGGCCTTGACCTGGGGGAAGCTGTCCGTGCCCTGGTTGAAGGTGATCGAGTCGACCGTGAAGAGCCTTCCGGTCGCGCTCAGCACGCCGTTGTGCACGCCGACGAGGTTGCGGAGGCGGTAGAGGAAGTCCGACAGGTCGTAGAAACGGCCCTCGAAGGACAGGTCGACCGCGACCTGCTGGTACGCGCCGTACGAGACGGGATCGTGCGGGGTGATCGACTCGAACTTGACGCCGGTCTCGGCCGCGACGCTGCTGAGCTGGAGGATCACACCCGGGACGTCGGCCGTGTTCGGCATCGCGCGCGACAGCTTGAACAGGTCGGCCACGCGGATCGGCGGCGGCGC
This sequence comes from uncultured Actinomycetes bacterium, assembly GCA_963775695.1. Taxonomy (GTDB): domain Bacteria; phylum Actinomycetota; class Thermoleophilia; order Gaiellales; family Gaiellaceae; genus DATBLE01. Next base: position 214,809 of record CAVZJU010000011.1, read on the forward strand.
CGTGGGCGTCCGGATCCCCTGGGCGACCGAGATCTGGTCGCGCGTGTCGGCGATCTGCTGCTTCAGGGTCGCCGCCTCGTGGCGCTTGGGAGCGACCATGAGGAACCAGCCGGCGACGAGCCCGAGGAGAACACCACCCACGACGAGCGCGACCTTGGCTTCAGTGCGAAGCTTGCTCATCCCGTTTCCTGCGGCCGGACGTCGGCCTGGATCGAGAAGGAGACGACCGTCTGGCCGCCCACGCTCGCCTGCGAGCTCTGGACAAGCTTCACGTTCTGAAGAGCCGGAACGACGGCGAGGCGACTGAGCAAGCGAGCTACGCCTTCCTGCGAGTACGTGTAACCGGCGAAGGTCATGGGCTGCGGAGTCGGCGCCGGAGCAGGCGCGGCCGCGGTCGTCGTGGCCGCGGGGGTGGTCGTCGTGGTCGAGCCGGTCGTGGTGGTGGACGACGACGTCGGCGCGGGGGTCGTCGAGGTCGGCACGGTGGTCGGCGCCTCCGGCGACTTGGCGGACATCGTCGTCAGCCAGACGTCGGCGGGCAGAACCGCGGAGATCTGACGCAAGACGCGGTCCCAGACGAGGCGGCTCTGGAGGGCGGCGCCGACCGCGGCGATCCGCAGCTGACGCTCGGAGGCAAGGGCCGGACTCTGCTGCACCTTGGGCGCTTCGGGTGCCGGGAGCGACGCGAGCTCGTCCTGAAGCGCCTGGAGGGTGGAGCTCTTGCTGTTCACGTTCGAGCTGGCGAGCAGGTAGCCGGCCGCAAGCAGGCCGGCGACGACGAACGGCGCCACCAGCGCCAACTGGCCGACGAGGCCCAGACGCGCGCGCGGCTGCTTCGTCTGGCGGGGGAGGAGGTTGACGGCGCGCATCAGTCCTCGATCCCGAGGCCGACTGCGATGGCCATCGACGCGTTGGAGGCTGCGTCGCTGCCTTCGAGCGTGCGCGACGCCTTGACTCGCGCGAGCGGGTCGGCAACGCGCACGGGGATGCCGATGAGCCGCTCGAGCTCGGGGGCGAGCCCGCCGGACGCCGCGGCTCCGCCGGTGATGAGGATCTCGACGATCCCCAGCGACTTCGGCTGTTCCTGGTAGAAGCGCAGCGAGGCAACAAGCTCGCGCGCGAACGACTGAAGCTCGGCGACCATCGCCCGGCGCGCCTCGTCGGCGTGACGGGCGTCGAGGCCGGCCGCTTCGCCCTCCTCGCCGAGCGAGAGCGCTTGCTTGATCGGCGCTGCCGCGGACGGGGTGATGTCGAGCACGCGGGCAAGCGCGACGTCGAGTGCCGACCCGCCCCAGGCGAGCACGCGGGTGAATTCGCAGATACGGCCGTCCGACACGGCAAGGGTCGACCGGTCGTGGCCGATCGAGACGCAGACGACCGCCGCGTCCTCCCCGGGCTGCTGCGTCGGATCGCTGAGCGCCCGGAGCAGCGCGAAGGCCTCGAGGTCGATGCCGACCAGCTTCAACCCCGCCTTGCGACAAGCGGAGACGTAGCGCTCCACGAGCTCCTTGTGGGCGACCACGAGCAGCACACGGCAGATCCGGTCTCCGTCCTCCCCGAGGCGGTCATCGAGGATCCGGTAGTCGAGCACCGCCTCGTCGAGCGGGATCGGCAGCGTCTCCTGCGCGCGGAAGCGAACCGCGTTGGCGAGCTGCTTCGGGTCGGAGATCCCGGAGATCTCGAAGGTGCGGACGCCGATTCGGTTGTTCGAGATGCCGAGCCGGACACAGTTGCGAGGCAGCTTGTTCTTACGGAAAAAGGTCTTCAGGGCCGCGGCCAGCTGCTCGGGCTCCCGCAGCTCGCCGCCCACGACCACACCCCGCTCGAGCGGCATGCGTGCCATACGGACGACCTTCGGGCCGCCCTTGTTGACCACCTGGGCGGCGGCGATCTGGGAGGCGCCGAGCTTGAGGCCGACGAGCTGGCTGTGCTCCTTCGAGGCCTTGTCGCTGCCGCGCTTCGCCTCCCGACGCTCGCGCCGGGACTGCTTCGGCGCCGGCTCGGGAGCGGAGTCGGCCCCGAGCTCGGCGACGGGCTCCGGCTCGGCGGCCGGCTCCGGCGCGCCGAGCTCGGTGTCCGGCTGGGCGGTCTCGGCGGTGGCCACGACCACGGCGGCAGCCGGGGGCACGGCTGTCTCGCCCGGGGTTGCCGCGGGCTCTGCCGGCACGCTCGGCGGGGTATACGGCTCGGTCGCGGGCGGGGTGACGGGCGGCAGCGGCGCCGAGGTCTCAGTTACGGGCGGCAGGACCGGCTCGGTTGCGGGCGGCGGGACAGCCTCGCTCGAGTCGGGCGACACCAGGTCGAAGGCAACCGACTCGACCTGAGTCGAGACAGGCGGCGGAGCAACCGGGGCGGACTCACCGACCGGCTCGACCGAAGGCGAAACCGGCGGCGGAGCAACCGGGGCGGCTTCGGCCTCCGGCATCACCGGGACGACGGACAGTGCCTCTGCATGAGGCACCGCCTCCACGACTGCAGACGTCGCCTCGGCCTTCGACTTGCCCTTCCGGCCGAAGCTGATCTCCTTCTTCCAGACCGAGGTCTTCGCCTCCGGCTCAGAGACGGGCGTCACGCGCGCCGGGGGCGCTTCGACCAGCGGCAGCGACACGGGCTTTGGCTTTCCCTTGCGGCCGAAGCCGATCTCCTTCTTCCAGACCGAGGTCTTCGCCTCCGCCTTTGCGGATGCAGCCTGCGCGGCCTCCTGCGACCAGACGGGCTCCGCCTTCGGCGCCGGCTTCGGCTTCCGGCGGAAGCCGATCTCCTTCTTCCAGACCGAGGTCTTCGCCTCCGCCTTTGCGGATGCAGCCTGCGCGGCCTCCTGCGACCAGACGGGCTCCGCCTTCGGCGCCGGCTTCGGCTTCCGGCGGAAGCTGATCTCCTTCTTCCAGACCGAGGTCTCGTCGCGCTTGCCCATGTCAGCTCCCCGCCAGTCGCAGGCCTGAGCCGGACGCGGTGGATGCGAGGGGCGTTCCGCCCGACGAGCCGGCGCCGGAGCGCTCGAGCAGGCCCACCAGCTGGTCGGGATAGCTCGAGCTCTCGAGTGCAACGTCTCTCGAGACCGTTCCGCGCAGGACGAGGTCGCAGAGCGCCTGCTCCATCGTCTGCATGCCGCGCGTGGTCCCGGTCTGCATCACCGAGTAGATCTGTTCGAGCTTCCGCTGGCGGATCAGGTTCCGGACGGCGTAGTCAGGGAGCAGGATCTCGAGCGCCGCGACACGTCCCTGACCGTCCGCGGTCGGCAGCAGCGTCTGGGTAACGACTCCCTCGAGGCTGGCCGAGAGCTGGGCGCGGATCTGGCCCTGCTGCTCGGCGGGGAAGACGTCGATGATGCGGTCGATCGTCCCGGCCGCACCGCGGGTGTGCAGCGTCGCGAAGACGAGGTGGCCGGTCTCGGCGGCGGTCAGCGCGGTCGAGATCGTCTCGAGGTCGCGCATCTCGCCGAGGAGGATCACATCGGGGTCCTGGCGGAGGCCGGCCCGGAGCGCCTCGGCGAACCCGTGCGCGTCGGTCCCGACCTCGCGCTGGTTGACGAGGCAGCGGCGGTGGCTGTGAAGGAACTCGATCGGATCCTCGATCGTCAGGATGTGACCCGCGCGGTTGCGGTTGATCTCGTCGATCAGCGCAGCGAGCGTCGTCGACTTGCCCGAACCGGTCGGACCGGTGACGAGGACGAGACCCCGCGGCTTGTCGGCGAACTCGTGCAGTCCGACCGGCAGGCCGAGCTCCTCGAGGGTGAGGATCTTGTACGGGATCAAACGGAACACGGCGGCGACCGCGCTCCGTTGGAAGAAGATGTTGACGCGGAAGCGGGCGACGCCCGAGATCGCGTACGAGAGGTCGATCTGCCTGTCGACCTCGAGCCGCTTCTGCTGCTCGGTCGAGAGGATGCGGTAGAGCAGCTGCTGCGTGTCGTCGGGTGTCAGCTCGGGCATGTCCTCCAGGACGTTCATCTCGCCGCGCACGCGCGCGACCGGGGGCGAGCCCGCGGAAATGTGCAGGTCGGAAGCGCGAAGCGCTTCCATGCTCTCGAGCAGCTGGTCGATCGAGTGGACGGCGGTCATCCCGGACGGCTATCGGCAGCGCGCGGCCGATCCTTAACGGGCCACTCGGCCTACCCCGTCTGAGCAGGGATTTCCCCCGTTCTAGGGCTGGGGAGTGCAACGGCGCGGCGCCGATACGTCGGGGGCCACCGCAAACCCCCAAGGAAGGAGCACCATGCTCGACAAGTTGCGGAAGCGTCTGAGGAGCGAGAAGGGTTTCACCCTGATCGAGCTCCTCGTCGTGATGATCATCCTCGCGATCCTGACCGCGATCGCGATCCCCTCCTACCTCAGCTTCCGGGACCGCGCGAACCAGAGCGCGGCCAGCGCCGACCTGCGGGCAGCGATCCCGTCCGTCGAGGCCTGGTTCGCCGACAACGGCAAGTACGATGGCATGACGGCTACGGCCCTGCAGGTGTCCTACGACCAGTCGATCGACCCGGCCATCATCAACGTCAAGACGGCTTCGGGCACCGCGTACTGCGTCGAGGCGACTGCTCCGGGCGATGCCACGAAGACCGCCAACAAGAACGGGCCTTCGGCTCAGATCACCAAGGGCCTCTGTCCGTAGGCGGACGCGCTTTATGTGCGATCGGGAGGGCGCGGGAGACCGCGCCCTCTCGTCGTCTAGAGGGACAACGTCACCCGATTCAGAGCTACGGTCTCACAGCGGCGCGTCCGACATCACCGTCAGCAAGCGACTCACGCCAGGGCACAACCAAGGAGCATGAGATGCTTGACACGTTGCGCGCGCCTGAGGAGCCAGAAGGGCTTCACCCTGATCGAGCTCCTCGTCGTGATGATCATCCTCGCGATCCTGACCGCGATCGCGATCCCCTCCTACCTCAGCTTCCGGGACCGCGCGAACCAGAGCGCGGCTGCCGCCGATCTGCGTGCGGCGATCCCGTCGGTCGAGGCCTGGTTCGCCGACAACGGCAAGTACGACGGCATGACCGCCGCCACGCTGCAGGCCTCCTACGACCAGTCGATCGACCCCAGCATCATCCTCGTGAAGACCGCAGCGGGCACGAGCTACTGCGTCCAGGCCACCGCGCCGGGCGATGCCACGAAGCAGGCCTTCGAGAACGGTCCCTCGGCCCAGATCACACAGGGCGCCTGTCCGTAAACGGCACGCGCTCCACCGTTCCACCGAGAGGGCGCGGGAAACCGCGCCCTCTCGTCGTCTTGAAAGGCAACGTCACCCGATCCAGGGCTACGCCCCCGCCGCGGTGCGTCCGACATATGAGTCAGGAAGCGGCTCATGCCAGGGCCCCAACCAAGGAGTACGACATCGTGGACACGTTGCGCAAGCGCTTGAAGAGTGAGAAGGGCTTCACCCTGATCGAGCTCCTCGTCGTGATGATCATCCTCGCGATCCTGACCGCGATCGCGATCCCCTCCTACCTCAGCTTCCGGGACCGCGCGAACAAGGGCGCTGCCGCAGCCGATCTGCGGGCCGCACTCCCCTCCGTCGAGGCGTACGCCGCCGACAACCGCGGCGCATACGACGGCATGACCGCCGCCGCGCTGCAGGCCTCGTACGACCTGGGCGTCAACCCGAGCATCATCCTGGTCAAGTCCGCCGCGGGCACGAGCTATTGCATCGAGGCCACCGCGCCGGGCGATGCCACGAAGCAGGCCTTCAAGGACGGGCCCCTGGCTGCGATCCAGCCCGGCGCCTGCCCGTAGGCTCCTTTTCCTAAAGGCCGGGCCCGCTCGTGCCGAACGATGGCGTGTGAAGCACCGCGTCGCCTACGCACTCGCCGCCGTTGTCGCCGCGAGCTTCGTCATACGGACGGCACTGGCCTGGCTGCGCTCGGTGCCGGCGCTGTTTCCCGACGAGTACATCTACTCGTCGATCGGCCGCTCGATTGCCGAGTCCGGCCGGCCGCTGATCCGCGGCGGCTCCGCGAACTTCCCGGCGCTCCTCCAGCCGATCGTGACCGCGCCGGCGTGGCTGATCGGCGACGTCGACACCGGGTTCCGGGTCGTCCAGGCGATCGGCGCGCTCGCGATGTCCCTGGCCGCCGTCCCGGTGTTCCTCATCGCCAAACGGCTCGGCCTGAGCTCGTGGGTCTCGCTTGCGCTCGGGGTCTTCGCGGTGCTCGTGCCCGACCTGCTCTACGCCTCGTTCATCTCGGCCGAAGCGCTTGCGTACCCACTGGTGCTCGTCTCCGTGTACGCGGCCGTACGCGCCCTCGCCCAGCCGTCACGACGCGCGCAGCTCCTGTTCGTCTGCACCGCCGGCCTGACGACGCTTGCCCGCGTGCAGTTCGCCGCCCTTCCGATCGTGTTTCTCCTGGCGGCGGTCGTGGTGGGAGCCCGGGAGCGGCGCCTGAAGGACGCCTTGCGAGAGCAGATGCTCCCGTTCGCGCTCTTCGCGCTCGCAGCCGTCGCGCTGATCGCCGCCGGTCCGTCGCGCAGCGTCGGCATCTACCGCTACCTCCTCGGCTTCCATGCGGGCCCGCTCGGCATCCTCCACTGGGCATCGCTCGACGCGATGACACTCGCCTACGCGGCGGGCTGGATCATCGTCCCGGGCGCACTGCTCGGCCTCTGGCTGGCGCTCGCCCGGCCGCGCACCACCGAAGAACTCGCCTTCGGCGCAGTCACCGTGCTGCTCGGGGCTGCGCTCTTCTTCGAAGCGGGCCTCCTCCAGGCGAGCCTCGCGGCCGGGCGCGAGATCCAGGAGCGCTACGTCTTCTACGCCGCCCCCTTGCTGGCGCTCTCCTTTGCCGTCTACGCCGGTCGGAGCTGGCCGCTCCGCCTTCCGCATCTCGTGCTCGCCGCGGGCCTCGTGCTGATGTCGGTGCGCCTGCCGCTGAGCGGTTACGCGGTCCTGTCGACCTTCAACGGCTCGCCGATTCTCTTCGGCGTCTACTGGTTGACCGGCAGGCTGGGCTCGCCGGGCGATGCCTCCGCGGTGGTCGCCGCGGCGGTCCTGCTGATGACGCTCGTTGCCGTGCTCGGCTCGAGACGCCCACGGCTCGGTACGCCCGTGGTCCTCGGTCTGGCCTTGTTCGCGACCGGCGCCGCCTCGGCCGGGGCCGTGATCTTCGACGTCCAGAACACGGCCGCGGTCAGGAGAGCCTTCTTGCCCATTGACCCCTCCTGGGTCGACCGGACGCAACTCGGCGACGTGACGATGCTCCAGTCGTTCAGCGGCGGCCGTGGAAACACCCTTCAGGAGCTCTTCTGGAACCGGTCGATCACCCGGGTCGCCATGCTGCCGGGCGCTACCCCCTTCGACTCGTTTCGCACCGAGCGCGTCCGGGTGGGCGACGACGGCTCACTGAGCGTGAACGGGCGCCCGCTCGCCGGGCCGCTGCTCGCCGACATCTACGGCTCGACCGTCCGGCTCCAGGATGCACGCGTCATTGGCACGAGCAAGACCGCCACCCTGTGGCTGCCGGACCGATCCGGCCGCCCTCGCCTGCGGCTGTATGCGATCGGGCGCTACTCCGACGGCTGGCTGGCCAAGTCCGGGGTGATCTACGTGTGGCCGAGCGTTTCCGGCCAGCGCGTTTCCGGGTGGGTCTCGCTGCGCCTGACCGCCTCACGCATCGTGGGCGGGGCAACCATCACCTTCCAGTTCGCCGAACATGCGCGGGCAACCGTGCGTGTGAGGCCCGGTCAACCGCAGAACGTGCGCTTCCCCCTCTGCGCGGCCAAGGACGCCCGCGTGACCTATCGCTCGAAGAAGCTCACGCTCATCGGAGTCCGTGCGGTGACCGTCAGGGCGACGGCTCCGGTGTTCACGCCGAGCCGTGCGGCGTGCGCGCGCGGCTAGCGCACCGCCGATTCTCCACGCCTAGGTGCAGATGTCGCCGTTTCGCAGTGCGATCTGATCGCTGAGCTGATACGCACCAGGACGCTTCGAGGGGTCGACGTCGACCGGCAACGTCACCTCGACCGTTGGATATTGCCCGCTGATGCAGGTCGGGCTCGCCCAGATGTCGGCCCGGGTCAGGTAGTCGACCATGAAGGTCGAGATGCTCCCGTCACACGTCGCGTCGGGGTCGTTCTCGCGATAGAGCTGGTAGCGGTCGGTTGCGCCGGCGACCGGGATGGTGCACCACTGAACCGCCGACGCATTCGTCTGGACGAGCCCGGGGCACTCGGCGGTACCGCCGACGTTGGTCTCGGTGAGAACGAGCGTCTGGCCGCCCGAGGTATTCGTGTAGGGGTCGGTGACGCCGTGGGCGCAATGGATGTCCTTGCGCATCCGGTCAAGGGCCTGCCGCGCGTTCTCCTGCGCGTCGAAGCGATTCGTCTGGTCGACCTGAGCGATCATGGCCGACGCGAACGATGTGGTAAGCGGCGCCAGGATGATCAGGAGGACCGCCATGACCGTGACGAGCTCGACCAGCGTGAAACCGCCCTGCTTCGCGAGCCTGCGTCGAAGCCGAGTTGTCGCACGTGCAACATCCACAATCCGGATCATCACCCCGATCATCGGCATGCACGATCCCGAATTGGAGGGATCTCATTACCCCCGTAGAGTGATTGCGCCGGACGCGCTTTCCGACGATTGCTTAGAGCATGGGTCGAGGGCGAGACGCGGATCCGACCACCGAGCCGACTCGCGGCGCGCATCTGCGCGCGTTGATCCGGGCGAGGCTGGTCGGACAGGAGGGCATCGCATTGGTGCTGACCCTGATCGTGATGGGTGTCCTCACCATCGCCACCGCCGCGGTGATCACGGAGGTCAACTCGAACGAGCACCACTTCGGACGCGACCGGCAGGTAAACCGAGCGCTGAACGTCGCCGAGGCCGGCCTGAGTGCCGGGGTCGCCGCGGTGAAGGCGCTGCCGGCGACGGCGACGTCGCTTCCGAACGGGAGCGGGACGGTCGACCAGGGCTCGTGGACGTACACGGCCTCGCGCACGCAGGATGCGTCCGATCCCAATCTGTACTACTGGACGGTCACGTCGACCGGAGTCTCGCCCGACGGGAACGTCACGAGGATCGTCAGCACCAAGGTGAGCGAAGCGATCACGTCCACGTCGCAGAGCCAGACCGTCACGACCCCCGCCTCGCCTGCTTACAACTGGGGGATCTTCCTCGGCGACGCGACGTCCGACTGCACCCCGGGCGGAAGCACCGGCAACGTCCTCGGGGGGAGTTCCGGCGTCACCGTCGACGTCTACATCAAGGGCTCGCTGTGCGTTTCCGGCAATTCGAGCCCGTTCATCCTTCAGCCGACCGGGACGTCGGACACCCTGACCGTCTACATCGGCAACAAGTTCAAAAGCAAGAGCAACGCCTCGCCGATCGGCACATCCAGTGCGAAGATCCACCTGGCGACGATCGTTCAGGGCTGCGTCGACGCCAACCATGGCTCCTCGCCGAACTACCAGACCGTCTTGTGCAGCAAGCAGGGGAGCCCGCTGAACAACCCGAACAATGCGAACTACGGTTCGGGGGTCTATGCGACCACCTACAGCTCGACGCAGAACGACATTCCCAAGCCGCCGATCGACCTGGCCTGGTACACGAACGCCGCGCCCGGCCCCGGGCATACCTGCGGCACCGGCTCGACGTTCCCGAGCCCGTCGACGCCCTGGACTGCCACGACCTTCAAGAACCGCGTCCTCGACAACGACTCGACCCGCAACACCAGCGTCGGCGACGTCCACCTGCTCGAGCTGGTCGACCGCTCGTCGGGGGCCGGCGGGGTCGCCCACAACAGCTTCGACTGCATGTCGTACGACTCGAGCGGCAACCTGATCGGCGAGCTGAAGTGGGACTACCCGAACGGCGGCTGCGGCAGCGGGCCAACGAACGGCGTCGCCGACCTGACGATCAACGGCACCGTCTTCGTCGACGGCAACCTGGTGTTCGACAGCTGCGACTATGCCGTGTACCAGGGGCGCGGAACAATCTACGTGAACGGAACGGTGACGTTCGGGAACGGGACAAAGATCTGCGCGAAGGCGATCTCCGGCAGTCCCTGCGCCGGCAACTACGACCCGGGCAGCAACCTGCTCGAGATCGTCGCCGTCAACGCGGGCAACGCCAGTCCCGGGTATGACCTCTCGGGCGCAGCCAAGTACGAGGGCATCTCGTACGTGGTCGGGAAGTTCAACTCCGGCAACGGCTCTGACGTGAACGGCCCGGTGATCGCCGATACGGCGACGTTGTCGGGCAACGCGAAGCTCCGGACGACGGTGAATCCGCCGCCGGGTGCCCCCGGGGCGTCGTCGACGACGACCACCACGGTCGGCGTCGATCAGGCGGGCTTCGCCGGAGTGCCTGGGTCATGGCAGCAGCTCAAGTAGACGTCGTCGGCCTGTCTCGGTCGTTCGCCACTCGGTTGGGGAAGCGGGTCGCGAACGAGAACGGCTTCGGCATGGTCGAGCTGCTGATCGCAATGACCATGCTCACGGTCGCGGTCGGCGCACTCATCACGACGTTCGCCGCCAGCGCCGTCTCGCTGCGCCGGGCCGGTCAGAAGGGCACCGCGTTGACGCTCGCAGACACCCAGATGGAGCGCTACCGCACACGCGGCTTCACGTCGATCCGGATCGACGGAACGCTCATCCCGACGTCGGGGACGTACGTAACGGCGAACACGACGGACTCGACGATTCCAGCCTCGACCAATCAAGCGGCGGCCGGCCAGAACGGCGACGACACCTGCCCGACCACGAACGAGCCACCGGCCTGCCTGCCTCTGCAAGACGTGACCGGGCCCGACGGCCACACGTACCGCATCGACACGTACGTGAACTACGTCAACAACGACGCGACGCTCTCCGTCCGGACGCCTACATCGGGCCTCAACCTCAAGCGCGTGACCGTCGTCGTCCGGGACGGCTCGACCGGGGCGATCATGGCCCGCGAGTCGTCCGCGTTCGGGACGTGAGCGCCGTCGGGTGTCAAGCCCGGCACGGCAGATGCCGATAACAGGAACGTGACCCGCACTCTCGACGCCCGCGCCCGCCTGCTCCTGCTCGTCCTGCTGCTCGTCCTCGCGGCAGGTGTCGCGGGGTTCATGGCGGTCACCCGCCTGCACGGCTCGAGCGACTCGCAGCCGACCGTCGCGCCCGCGCCGGTGACGCATGCGCCGGCTTCGCCGGTCGCGAAGCCACACGCGGCGATCAGCTCCGCCAGGCCGCACGCCGCCCCCACGAAGCACCGGGCGGTCGCGAAGGCGCCGGTGCATCCCGTGCCCAAGCCGAAACCGGCGGCCTCCCCGAACCAGCTCCCGGCCGCCATCCGGCGCGCGCTGGCCGCTGACCAGGTCGTCGTCGTCGCCCTGTACGACCCGCGGGCGAAGATCGACGGCACCGCCCTCGCCGAGGCCAGGGCCGGCGCGAAGCTCGCGGGCAGCTCCTTCGTGCCCATCGACGTGCGTGGCCGCGGAGTCGACTCGCTGAACGCGAAGTACGGCGCCGTCCAGGATCCGGCCGTGCTCGTCCTCCGCCCGCCCGATTCGCTCGTCGTCCGGATCGACGGCTTCGCCGACCGAGATACGGTCGCCCAGGCGGCCGACAACGCCGCCTCGTGATTCGATTCGGCCGGCACACGGCGCCGGCCGAGGAGCCCGCCTGGAACGACCTCTGGGCAGTCTCGCCGGAGCCCGTCGCGCCGACCGCCGAGCCCTCGGAGGGCCGCGAGCTGTTCGTCCGGCACGCGCGCAAGGACGGAAAGCTGGTGGCGATGCTCCGCGCGGTCGACCACGGGTCGACTTGCGTGGTCGAGGCGGAGGTCTGCCCGCACGGCACGACACAGCTGGTGCGCCCGGGCCCGTACACCTTTGCGGACGCCGGCCAGGCGAGCGCCTTCGTGACCGAAGCCGTCGCGGCGCTCATGTACCTCGGCTGCGACATCCAGGCTCACTGACGCTCGCTCCGCTCGCTTCGTGGGGCAACCCCTGGTTCTCCACGGACCCGCTCCTTACGGGCGACCGGGCACGACGCTTGCTTCCGGAGCCGGCAACTGCGCTCGCGACTCGGACGTGGGCGCACCCTCGGCGTGTGTAAGCCGCGGCCGCCGGGTCGGCCGCGGCGGCGATGCCTCTCCGGCCGTCCGCCGGTCTAATTGGTCGAGTGAGCCACACGTGCCAACCGGAACGTCAAGCGCCGCGGCCGAGACGAACGGCTATCACTGCAAACGGCCGAACTCGCCCGCCAGCGCGTCGAACGTGCGCCTGAAGACCCGCAGAATCGCGCGCGGCAGCAGGATGCGATCGAACAGGCCGGCGATCCCACCGCGTGGTTCGTATTCGACGACGAGGCGGTAGACGAAACCGCCGCCTTCGGGCTCGAAGTGACGCTCGTGCGAGGCGTCGGGGAGGCCGGGCTGCGCGCTGACATAGGCCACCAGCCTGTTCGGCTCAAACGCGGTGAGGGTCATGGTCAGCTCACGCTCCCGCCCCAGCAGCCGAGTGATCAGTCTTGCGGTGTCACCTGTCGCGGCCCAGCGCGACGCCTCCTCGAGGCGGATGAATCCCGGCCAGAACTTCGACCAGTTGGCCGGGTCGGTGACGAACGCGAATCCACGCTCGACGCGGAGGTCGTACCTCCGGGCAGCTTCGACTCGCTTCATCTACTCGAGACTATTGACAGGACCGTCGCCGCGACCGACATGGCGGCCGCGGCATACAGGCGGCCATGGGGTCCGCGCACGTCAGCCCTTCTCAACCAGCCGCCGGCTCCACAAGCATTTGTCCTGCACCTGCGCATACAGGGAGGGGGTCCGTGGGGGAACCAGGGGTTCCCCCACGAAGCGAGCGGAGCGAGCGTTCAAACGGTGACGCGCGCCAGCTCTTCGATCGACGTCAGGCCCGAGGAGACCTTGGCCATGCCGTCGTCCCAGAGGGTCTTCATGCCGGACGACATCGCTTCGCGCTCGACCTCGTCGCGACCGGCCCTCCGCACCGCCAGATCAGCGAGCCCCTCGTTCATCAGCATCAGCTGGAAGATCCCGATCCGGCCCTTGTAGCCGGTCTGGTTGCAGCGCGGGCAGCCTCGCTTGCGGTAGAGCACCGTCCCGTCCGACGAAGCGGCGACGTCGGGTGCGACGCGGGCCTCGATCAGCTCCTCGACGCTCGGCGTGTACATCTCGCAGCAGTGGGTGCAGAGCTTGCGGGCGAGTCGCTGGGCCAGCACGGCCGAGACCGCCGACGCGGTCAGGAACGGCTCGACGCCCATCTCGTTCAGCCGGGTCAGCGTGCCTGGTGCGTCGTTCGTGTGCAGCGTCGAGAGCACGAGGTGGCCGGTGAGAGACGCCTCGATCGCCATCTTCGCGGTCTCGCCGTCGCGCACTTCGCCGACCATGACCACGTCGGGGTCCGAGCGGAGGATCGAGCGCAGCGCAGTCGCGAACGTCAGTCCCGCGCGCACGTTGATCTGCATCTGGTTCACGCCCGCGAGCCGGTACTCGACGGGGTCCTCGACCGTGATCACGTTGATTTCGGGGCGGGCGATCTGGGTCAGCGCCGCGTACAGCGACGTGGACTTGCCCGAGCCGGTCGGCCCGGTGACGAAGATCGCCCCCGTCGGCCGCGCGATCAGCGAGCTGAACGTCGCCCGCATGTCGTCCGACATCCCCAGCACCTCGAGCGAGGGCGCCTGCTTCGACTTGTCGAGCAGGCGCAGGACGACGGTCTCGCCGGCCACAGTCGGCAGCGTCGCCATGCGGATGTCGAGCAGGCGTCCCGCGGATGCCGCGCGCAGGGAGATCCGGCCGTCCTGCGGCTTGCGGCGCTCGGCGATGTCCATCTTCGCAAGCACCTTCAGGCGGGTGGTGACGCCGGCCATGTGCTGCTTGGGGATCCGCTGCATCTCGTGAAGAACGCCGTCGATCCGGAACCGGACGAGCAGGCCGTCCTCCTGGGCCTCGAAGTGGACGTCGCTCGCCCCGTCCTCGGCCGCCTCCAGCATGATCGAGTTGACGATCCGGACGATCGGCCCATCCGAGACGCCGTCGTCCTCCTCGAGGTCGGCGACGGCATCGTCCGCTGCTGCCTCCTCCTCCTCGTCGAGCGTCTCGATCACCGCGTCGGAAACGCGGTCGAGGCGGTCGAGCTCGGCGGTGATGTCTTCGCGCGCGGCGACGCCGAGCGAGAGCTGGTAGCGGGTCGCGAGCCGGAGCTCGTCGACCGCCTGGACGTTCTGCGGATCGGCGAGCGCCACGTGAAGGGTCTCGCCCTCGAGGCGGTACGGCAGCGCGACGGCGCGGCGGAGGACGCGCACGGGCATGTGCGTGCTCGCGTCGACCGACACGCCGGTCAGCCGCAGGTCGACGAGCGGCAGACGGTGGCGGGCGGCGAGCATGCGCGCGACGCCGTCGCTCGAGGCGAGCCCCTCCGAGACGAGCGCCTCGGCAATGGTGCCGCCCCGGCGCGCCGTACCGCGCACGAGCGCGAGGCGGTCGAGCGGGACGAGCGCGGTTGCCTCGATCAGATCGGCGACCAGCTCGGCCGGCTCGTTGTGAATCCCGGCCCCCTGGACCGGCGCGGCCGCGGTGTCCTCTCGCTCCTCGACCGCCCTCAGGGGGCGGATGTCAGGCGGCTCATGCGGCATGTCCCCCACACCCCGCGCCTCAGAGGAAGCTGGTGTAGGCGTGGATCAGCGCGTCGCCCGCGAACAGCGCGACGACCGATCCGACCGCGAGGAACGGGGCGAAGGGAATCGCCATCTTCCGCGCCCCGGAGCCGTGACGGGCGAAGAGGAAGATCGCGGGCACGATCGCGACGAGCATCCCCAGCGGGAGCGCAACCGCGACCGCACGCCCGAGCGCGACGCCCATCAGCAGCGCCAACTTGACGTCGCCCATCCCCATCCCGCCGGGATAGGCAAGTGCGACGAGCAGCAGGAACGCCGACGCGCCCAGCCCGGCCGCCGCCCACTCGGGGCTTGGCTCTGCGGCCGTCATCAGGACGAGAACGACCGCCGCCGCCGGGAGCACGACCCGGTTCGGGACGATGCGGTGTGTGAGATCGGTCGCGGTGATCACGACCAGCGCCGCGCAGAAGACGGCCGCGGCAGCGGCGTGCAGCGACAGCCCGAAGGCGATCAGGCAACCGGCGAGCAGAACCGCGGTCGCCAGCTCGACGGCGGGGTAGAGCGGGCTGATCCGGGTCCGGCACGACCGGCAACGCCCGCGGAGGACCGTGTAGCTGAGCAGCGGAACGTTGTCGTACCAGGCGATCGGCGCCGAGCACGCGCCGCAGGCGGAGCGCGGATGGACGAGCGAGCGCCGTTCCGGCAGCCGGGCGGCGACGACGTTCAGGAAGCTCCCGATCGCGAGCCCGGGCAGCACCGCGAACGCTCCGAGGGCGACGGCCATCTACCCGGGGCGAACGACGGGCGTGACCCTCGGGACGATCCTCGACGCGGGCTGGTTGCCCGGCAGCAGGACCGTCGTGCCGGCATAGGGCGAGCGGTTGTCGGGCTCACCCCGCTCCGGGTAATTCGCGTTCCGGGACAGCGTCAGGGTGATCGTGGGCGCGCCGGTGTCCTGGATGACCGAGCCGGCGACCGGCTCCTGGGTGACCACCGTATTGCCGGCATACCCCTTGACGGATCCGCTCACGCGCCAGGCGAACCCGCCGTCCTGGAGGATTCCCTTGGCGAACACGTAGGCCTGTCCGGTCACCTGCGGCACGACCAGCGACTTCGGCCCCGCCGACACCGGCACGAGTGTGGGCCGCTGCGGGGCGACCCGGTCGGCGGCGAGCGTCAGCGTCCCGCCGGCGATCAACAGGCCGACGAAGGTGGCGGCGACGCCGCGGATCAGAAGTGCTGCAAACCGGATCATTCGTGGCTTTCATCGGCCGAATCCGGCCGAAACTTGAGCTTTGCGTCAGTCAAGGGAACGGATGATGTGGAAGACGAGCGGCTTGCCCGCGCCCGCCTGCTCCGGGCCGGGATCCGACCAGTGGAACGCGGTGCCGGCGAAGCTCTGGAACCAGCCCTGGTCCTGCGGATAGGTGGCGGCGGGCTGCAGCTGGAGATGGAGATGCGGCCCCGTCGCGTGGCCGGTCTGGCCGACGAGGCCGACCTGGTCGCCGGCGGCGAGCTCGGCGCCCTGCGTCACCGCGGGCTCGAGGTAGGACAGGTGGCAGTAGGTCCACGTCTGGCCGTCGGTGGTCTGCATCGTGAAGCCGGTGCCGCAGCGGTCGTCATAGCTCCAGGCGTGGAGGACGGTCCCGTCGGACAGGGCGTACAGCGGCGAGCCCTCGGGCGCCGCGATGTCGGCGGCGGGATAGTCGTGGTGGTAGTGCGAGACGGAGACGGCCGCCGGACCACCGCCGACCGGGAAGACGTAGTTGCCCGCGTCTGTCGCCGGGACGCCGGACCCGTTGGACGTGGCGCCCTGGCTCTTCTGCTCGAGCTTGGTCAGTGCTGCCCGCGCGTCGTCGAGCTTCTGACTCAGCCGGTCCGCCTCGGCCTGCGCTTCGGCGACCTGGACACCGAACTGCCCGGCCCGCTTCTGGGCCTCCAGCCGGTTGGAGAGAAGCCGAGTCCCGTCCGCCCGGTCGCTCAGCTCCTGCCCGTGGTGGGCGAGCGTCTCTGCCTGCGCGAGCGCCGCTTGGTACGCCGCGTCGGCCTCCGTCACGGCCGCGCGCGCCGCGTCCAGCTCGGCCTGCAGCGGGTCGGGCGCGAAGACGGAGCCGGAGCCCTGCACCGCGGGAGCGTTCTGGTAGGCGTCGGCCGGAGCGGTGTCCGAGGTGCCGTAGAGCTGCGCGAGCTGCAAGACCTGGTTCACGTACCAGTCGGCGTGGTTGTAGGAGAAGACCGCGCGCCGGATGTCGGTTGCGCCGCCCGAGGCGGCGAGGTACCGGGCCGCGGAGTAGACCGCGTCCACCGGGCTCCAGGGGTCGGCGAACCCGTTCGCGTCTGCGTCGGTCCCCCAGCGCTCCCAGGTCGAGGGCATGAACTGCATCCAGCCGATCGCGCCCGCCGAGCTCGGGCCCATGTTCCGGCCGAAGTTCGACTCGATCTTGTTGATCGCCGCGAGCACGTTCCACGGGACGCCGTACGAGTGGCCGGCGTTCTGCCAGAGCCGCAGCAGCTGGTCGTACGAGAGCTGGACGGGCTGGACCGGACGTGCGGTCCATGCCGGCGCGAGCGACAGGTCGCTCCCGTTCGGCACCGTCGCGCTCGGGAGGTCCGACAATCCCGTGACGACGGAGAAGGTCGAGCCGTCGCCGCGCGTCGCGACCCCGGCGGTCACGAGCAGGCCGATGACCAGCGGAAGGACGAGTCGCTTCACAGGTCTGCCCGCTGCACCATGCGCAGCCCGGCCGGGTGGCCGGCAGCCTCTTCCTCCGCCGCCTTGCGCTCATCCTCGGCGCGCTCCTTGACGGCGCGGTCGAGCGCGACGAGGAAGTCGTGCTTGTTGCCGGCAGCATTGGCCGCGACCTCGCGGTCGACGTGCCCGTCGAGAACGAGCGCGATCAGCGCCTGCGTGAAGGTCTGCATCTTGAAGAACGAGCCGTCGGCGATCGCGTCCTCGATCTCGGCCGACCGGTTCTCGCGGATCAGGTCTGCGATCCGGGCGTTCACGACCATCACCTCGACGGCGGCGACACGGCCGCGGTCGAGGCGCGGCAGCAGCCGCTGGCTGATCGCGCCGCGCAGCACGCCGGCCAGGAGCGACCGGACCTGCTGGTGCTTCTGGGGAGGGAAGAACTCGACGATCCGGCCGATCGACTCGGCCGCGTCCGTCGTGTGCAGGGTCGAGAGGACGAGGTGACCCGACTCGGCCGCCTGCATCGCGGTCTGCGCCGTCTCTGCGTCGCGCATCTCGCCGATCAGGATCACGTCGGGGTCCTGGCGCAGCGCACGGCGGAGCGCCTCGTTGAACGAGGGGGTGTCCAGGCCGATCTCGCGCTGGTTGACGATCCCGAGCCGGTCGCCGTGGAGGATCTCGATGGGGTCCTCGATCGTGACGATATGGCACGGGCGGGTGGCGTTGATGTGCCCGATCATCGCCGCGAGCGTGGTCGTCTTCCCCGAGCCGGTCGCGCCGGTACAGAGGACGAGACCGCGCGGCTCGTCGGCCAGCAGCTCGATCCCCTCAGGCAAGCCGAGGTCGGCGAACCCGGGCACCTTGCTCGGGATGACGCGGAACGCGAACGAGATCGAGCCGCGCTGGCGGAAGCCGTTGACGCGCAGGCGCGGAAGGCCGGGAGGCGTGTAGGCGAGGTCGAGGTCGCCGGTCTGGTCGAAGGTCGCGCGCCGCGCGGGGTCGTGTGCCGTGACGGTGGCCAGCACCTCTTCGAGCTGACGATCGGTGAGCGGCAGCCAGCCTTCGGTCACGTGCAGCGAGCCGTCGTGCCGGAGGATCGGCGGTTGACCGACCTTCAGGTGGACGTCGCTGGCGCCGCCGTCGACCGCGTGCCGGAGCAGGGAGTCCAGATCCACCCGAACCTGATCGGCAGCCTCCGGACGCCCCTTTAGCCGACCCATCCTCCTAATGCGCGAGCGCGCGGGCGCCGATAGATGAGCCATGGCAGTCCAGCCTCTGCCCGAGCAGGGCGCCGACCCGCGGACCCAGGGACGCCCCCTCCTCGGGGGATTCCTGATTCGCAAGGGCCAGCTGACCGCCGAGGGACTGGAGCAGGCGCTGGCAGAGCAGGAGCGCAGTCGGCTACCGCTCGGCCAGGTGCTGATCGGCCTCGGCCTGATCACCACTCGTCACCTCGCGGAGGCGCTGGCAGAGCAGCACGGGCTCGACTTCATCGACCTCGGCGCGACGACGCTCGACGCCGCGGCTGTGGCGCTGTTGCCCGAAAGCCTGGCCGAGCGCTACCAGGCGCTGCCGGTGCGGATCGAGAGCGGAACGGCGGTGGTCGCGGTCGCCGACCCCACGAACGTGATCGCACACGACGACCTGCGCCTGGCGCTCGGGACCGACACCCGTTTCGTCGTCGCCGACAGCGACCAGATCGAAGGGACGATCAGCCGTGCCTACCACGCGAAGGTGGGAGCCGTGGAGACGTTCTCGAGCGCCGCCTGGAAGGCGAACGACAACGAGGACGAGGTCGTCGTCCTGGACGACCAGGCGCCCGCGATCAGGTTCGTCAACGACATGATCAGCCGGGCGCTCGGCCATCGCGCCTCGGACATCCACTTCGTTCCCCAGGCCGACCGGCTCGTCGTGCGGGTCCGCATCGACGGGGTGACGCGTGAGCTGAGCGAGGCACCGACGTCGATGCAGGCGGCGGTGCTCGCCCGCCTGAAGGTCATGGGCGGCCTCGACATCGCCCAGCGGCGGATGCCGCAGGACGGGCGTATCGGGATCAAGGTCGGCGGCCAGCCGATGGACCTCCGGGTGGCGGTGCTGCCGACCACCTTCGGTGAGCAGGCCGTGCTGAGGATCCTCCAGGGCGGCGTCAAGGGCGCGCTCTCGATCGGTGAGCTGGGTATGGATCCCGCGACCGAGACGATCGTCCGGCGAGCGATCGCGCGCCCCTACGGCGCGATCATCACCGTCGGCCCGACCGGCAGCGGCAAGACCACGACGCTCTATGCCGCGCTCGACCTGCTGAACGAGCCGGAAAGCGTCCTCGTCACGATCGAGGACCCGGTCGAGTACCAGATGCCCGGCGTCGGCCAGATCGAGATCGACCCGTCCGCCGGCCTCACCTTTGCGCGCGGGCTGCGCACGATCCTGCGCAGCGACCCCGACGTCATCCTCGTCGGCGAGATCCGGGACGAGGAAACAGCTCGGATCGCGATGCAGGCGGCCACCACCGGCCACCTCGTCCTCAGCACGCTGCACGCCCAAAGCGCCTCGAGCTCGATCGTCCGGCTCAAGGACATGGGCGTCGACCCCGGCCTGCTCGCCCCGTCGCTCAACTGCATCATCGCCCAGCGCCTCGCCCGCCGGCTGTGCCTCGAGTGCCGCGAGGCATACGAGCCGGGCGAGGAGGCGCGGCGTGAGCTCGGCGAGGAGTACCGCGACGCGCACCGCCTCTACCGCCCGAAGGGGTGCGAGGCCTGCCTGCAGACCGGGTACGACGGCCGGGTGGCGCTCTACGAGGCGATGTCGGTGGAAGGGAAGATCCGCCGGGTGATCGACGGCCCGACCGAGGAGATCTTCGCGGCGGCGGTCGAGCAGGGGATGTCGACGCTCCGCGAGAGCGGCCTCAGGCTCTGCGCGACCGGCGTCACCTCACTCGAAGAGGCCCGGCGCGTCACCGGCGATCGGCTCCTCTAAGAAGGCGCGCGCGAGCGGATGGTCGCCACGCGAGCAAGCGCGGCGATCGCCTTCAGCGGCGGCCGGGCCAGCCCCCGTGCCTCCGACGGCGCGCTGATGTCGCCTCGGACGAGCCGCTCCACCACCGGCCAGACGAGCGGCGCGCGCGCGAGCGCGAACGTCGCCCGCGGGTAGCGGTCGAGGGCGATCTTCGCGCCCCAGGAGGCATGGGCGAGGGGGCCGACCGCAGCGGTGAGGCGGACGTTGTAGGCGTCTACCGTTTCGGCGCGGCCGGCCAGGACGTCGAGGGCCGCCGCGGAGGCGAGCCGCGCGCTGACGAACGCCTCGTACATCCCGTCCCCGGTGAGCGGGTCGACGAGCCCGGCGGCGTCGCCGACGAGGATCGCCCGCCCGCGCGCCGCGACGAAGCCCGAACGGCGCAGCGGCAGGCGGTGACCGCGAACGCTCTCGAGCGCGTCGCCGTCGATCCCGTGCCGGCGGCAGAGCTCGGCGAGATGCTCTCGCAGCCGCGGCCCCTCGGCCTCCCAGCCCCCCACGCCGACGTTGACGTGGTCGCCTTTCGGGAAGACCCATCCGTAGCCGCCGGGAATCGTCCCCAGCTCGATCACTGCCAGGCCGCGGTAACGCTCGTCGAAAGCCGCGTTGCCTTCGAAGGCGACCCCGTGCGTCACCGGCCCGCCGAGCCCGAGCGCCCGGACGGTGGTTCCGTTGGCGCCGTCGGCGCCGACGATCACCTCCGGCCGAATCTCTCTGCCGTCGAACTGCAGCGTCAGACCCGCGTCGGGGTCCGATCCCACCGAAACCCTCACCCCGTCGTGGAAGTCGGTTCCGGCCGCGACGGCCTGCTCGGCCAGGTACTGGTCGAGCCGCCGCCGCTGCGTCATCAGCACGAACGGCCCGCGCCGGCCCCGGCGCTCGAAGTGCGCCCGCCAGCCCACACGGAAGGCCATCCGGTCGACCTCGTGCTCGACCACCGGCGACGGGTCGACCGGGAGCTGGCGCACCGCCCGCAGGGTCAGACCGCCGCCGCACGGCTTGTCCCGGGGGAACGTCGCCTTGTCGACGAGCAGCACGCGCGCGCCGCCGCGGGCGAGGTGGATAGCGGTCACCGAGCCCGCCGGACCGGCGCCGATCACCGCAACGTCGTAGCGCTCCACGCGCCCAATCGTAGTCGGACGCCGGAGCCGGGCCGGATAGCTGGCGCCGTGCGCCCGGAGCGGATGAACGCCTTCACCGACGGCGTCATTGCGATCCTGATCACGATCCTCGTCCTCGAGCTGCGGCCGCCCGAGGGAGATCACCTGAGCGACATCCTCGACGATAAGGGGCACCTGCTCGCCTACGTGCTCAGCTTCGTGTTCGTCGCGATCTACTGGGTCAATCACCACCACCTGATGCAGGTCGTCAGTCGCATCGACGGGCGCACGCTCTGGGCGAACATCCATCTCCTCTTCTGGCTGTCACTGACGCCCGTCGCCACGGGGTGGCTCGGCCAGTCCGGTGTCGAGCCCGGCCCGGTTGCGGCGTACGCGATCGTCCTGCTCGGCTGCGCGCTCGCATACCCGCTGCTGGTGCTCTCCGTTGCTCGCCCTCCACGAGTCCGAGTCCCAGCTGGCACAGGCGATCGGCCGCGACCGCAAGGGCAAGCTCTCGCTCGTCTTCTACTCCGTCGCGCTGGTCTTCGCGTGGATCGTCCCTTGGGTCTCGGTGGCCCTGTTCGTGACGGTCGCGGTCATCTGGGTCGTCCCCGATACCCGGGTCGTCCGCGCACTCCAAGCGGATCTTTGACCGAAGGTCAGCGCCGCGGCCGACATGGCGGCCGCGGCCCACTTCGACGTCGCCTCAGAGGCGCGGCCGAAGGCCGCTCGCCCCGAGCAGCAAAGCGGAGCGGTGCGAGGGAATGGGGGCGGGAGGATTCGAACCTCCGAAGGCAGAGCCAACGGGTTTACAGCCCGTCCCCTTTGGCCGCTCGGGAACACCCCCAAGGGGAGCGGGGATTGTAGCGGCGCTTCAACGACGAACACGCTATTTGCAGAACCGATTGACCGGTGTCTTGCCGTCCCAGCGGTAGCCGTTTGCGTTCGCGCGCACGACGGTCGTCCGGTAGCAGCCGGGCTTGTGGCGTACGCGGACCGTCTTGCGGCCGTTGCCGAGGGTGGTGCCGCGGCCGGTGGCGAACGGGTAGCCGCGCCGCCGTACGAGCACCGACACGTATGCGTTCGGAACCGGCCGGCCGCGGACATCGACGAGCGAGACAGTCACGAGGAGCGTCTTGCCGGCGCCGATCCCGTAGCGGATGCCGGCGACACGGAGCGGGCCGGGCGCGACGACGATCGGCGCGGAGGCCGTGAAGCCGCCGCCGGTCGCCGTCACCGTCCCGAGTCCGCCTCTGGGCCCGGCGGTGAAGTTCACGGTCGGTCCGGCGAGCGGTCGAATCGTCCCGAGGCCTGCCGGAGCGACCGTCCAGGACGCGGTCACGGGAAGCACGTTCCCGTACTGGTCGGTACCGATCGCCGACAGGGGCGTCGAGGCGCCTGCTGCGACGGTGCGCACCCCCGTCGCCACCCTCATCGACACCGGTGCGCCAGGGAGAATCGTCTCCGACTGGGTTCCGCTCGTCACGCCCGACGCCGAGGCGGCGACCGTCGCACTGCCCGCCCTGGTGTCGAGGTAGTAGAACGGCCCGGCCGCGCTTCCGCCCGCAGGGATCGAGAGGACGAGCGTCGGCGTCCAGGGGCCGGTCGGCGCGAGCGAGAACTGACCGCGCGGCGAGTTCGAGCGCAGCGTGATCGTGATCGCGGACTGCGCGGGCTGGACCGCGCCCGTCGCGTTCAGGAGCGTGAGGGAGATCGGTCCCGACGGCGCGCCGGCCGCGACCGTCTGCGGCGGGCTCGTGAAGGCGAGCACCGGCTGCGACCACGTCTGGAACGACTTCCACACCTGCGTGAAGGTCGCGCCGGGCAGGTCGCCCGTGCAGGACCCGGCGCACGCCTCGATGCCCGGGTCGGCCGGATTGATCTCCTGGCCGGAGTCGCGGATGGCCGCCGCCAGCCGGTCGAGGATCGCGCGGCTCTGGTTGACGTAGTCCGCGTTCGCGAGGCCGGGGTTCCGAGGCGCCCAGGCGAAGCCCCAGTGATCCTGCGGCTGGCCGCTGACGGCGCTGAAGGACCGCAGCGCGTAGACCTGCTCGGACACGAAGGATTCCATCTGGTCGAACGGGATTGCCGTCCAGCCGTAGCTGCTCGCCCACGACCAGGCGCCGTTGGCCAGCGGGCTCGACGTCGTCTGGACGAAGGTCCGGCCGGGCTCGATCGCGGGCGGGGCTACCCGGGCGAGGAAGATCTGGTGCTGGAGGTAGTCGTTCAACTGGTCGCGCCGCTGCTGGATCGAGGTCCCCGGCACGGCGACCCGGCGGTAGTCGCCGTAGACCTCCTGCGACCAGTCCGCCACGTAGGCGGTCATGTCGGTCCAGAAGCCGGAGTCGCCGAACCAGTTCTGGAGGTTCGTCTGGTAGCGCGTGGTGTCCAGCACGGACTGGCCGGCGCCGACGACGAAGACGGTGCCCTTCGTCCCCGGCCCTCCGTCGCCGCTGAAGAGCCCGCGGACGAGATCCCGGGCGTTCTGCCTGTCCCTTCCCACGCCCGTGCGGACGGAGGACGGGAACTCGTTCACCGCCCAGGTGTCTCCTTTCGAGAGGTCGTAGCCGGCCACCGCCATCCGGCGCCGCGCCTCCACTCCCGCCTCGAACCAGGTCGAGTTGTTCTGCGCGACCCACGTCTGCCAGCCGGCCCAGTTGATCTCCGCGAGCGCGTGGAAGTTCGACCCCAGCGCGCGGATCTTCGCCGCTTCGCCTGCCCGCAGCGTCGTCTTGCTGGCCGCGAGCGGCGGCACCGAGATGTAGTACTGCGCGCAGGGAGACGCCTGGGCTGCGAGCCTGGTCGCGAGCCGCAGCCAGTCGGTCTGGGCGTAGAAGATTCCGCGCAGGGGCCGGCAGGCTGCCTGCCTGGTGGCGTGGAGGCGACGTGGGCGCTCCACGAGCTGCTTCCAGAGCTTCGCGGTCGCGGCCGGCTCGAGCGAGGGGACGACCGGGGTCGGCCGCACGGCCGCGTGTCCCGGGCCGGCGGCGACCAGGGCCAGCAATGCTGCGACACCGACAGCTGTTCGTCTTCCCATCCGCATGGAGATCCTCGACTCGAACGGCTACGAGTAAAACGCCTGCCTCGTCAGCCGAGCCGGCAGACCGTCTCCACGGTAACGAGGCTCACCGGTTCGAGTACGCCGGAGCGTTTGAAGTTCCTGTAAAGATCCAGGCGTGCCCCCGGCGAGGTTGACAGCAGGGCACCGGAGGTGGACGCTTGAGCGGACCGCCCACGACAACGTCGATCGGAAGGGGGACAGATGAGCCTCATCAGCGAGTGGACAGACAAGGCGAAGAAGATGTTCGACAAGCGCGGCGGCATGGACGCCGCGAAGGAGGATGCGAAGGAAGTCAAGGACATCGCCGGCAAGGACGAGAGCCTGACCGACAAGGGCAAGGACACCGCCGAGGCGCTCAGGGACCCGGGCGCCCCGGGGAACGACCCGCCTGCGTCGTAGGCTGAGCCGGAGCCGGCCCGTTATCTGCAGGCGTTCTTGAGGCTGGCGGTGTTGTTCGACTCGTCCGATTCGCGGACGACCTGCGTTGGGTCCACCACGGCGACATACGTCGCGAGCCGGCAGG
Source organism: uncultured Actinomycetes bacterium (assembly GCA_963775695.1). GTDB lineage: Bacteria > Actinomycetota > Thermoleophilia > Gaiellales > Gaiellaceae > DATBLE01. The sequence goes on from CAVZJU010000011.1 coordinate 239,749, forward strand.
TCGACCAGGAAAACGACGCCGATCCGCCCGGCGGCAGGCCGGGGACGGTGAACGTCCCGACGTAGGTGATGGTCAGGACCGACGCGCCCGCGGGTCCGTTGCCTCGGTTCGAGACCGTGATCGAGAACCGCGAGAAGGCGCTGACCACCAAGTCACTGGTCGAGGGATTGGCATCTTCACTAGCGTCGACCCGATGTCGCAGAGGCCGGTTGGGGCGTCGTAGGCGTCAACTTGAAACATCCGCTTGAAACACGCCCGGCGGCTGTGCCAGCTTGATCCCCAACCCGGCTAAACTAGGCGCCTCGCCCTCTTAGCTCAGTTGGTAGAGCACCTCCATGGTAAGGAGGGGGTCGACGGTTCGAGTCCGTCAGAGGGCTTCAGGAAGTCCCTGCTGATCAGCTCCTTTCGTTGTCGAGTGGGGCGACAAGAACGAGGCGCGGCGTCCACCGAGCGTCCACGGCTCGCCGGGACCGCTTGCGGCGCGGTCTGGGATTGCTGATGGTGAGCGCCTTAGCGGCGTTGGACCGAGACGTCCACCCAGCGTCCACGGCCCGTTCGACCGCAAGCGCGTCCAGAAGCGAGACCGCGTGTTCGCGGCTGTCCCGAGCGAGGTGTCCGTAGTGGCGGTCGATCATGGCGATGCTCGAGCCCATGAAGCGTGAGACCGCGAACACCGAGACGCCGGCCCGCAGCGCGAAGGTGGCGTAGGTGTGGCGCAGGTCGTAGAGATGACGTAGCGGCTCGATTCTGGCGTTCGTCTGGGCCGGCTTCCAGTGGCGGCGGCCGAAGCTGCGGAAGTCGACGTAGCCGCCGCGCGAGTTCGGGAAGAGCAGCGAACTCCGAGAGGGCGGCAGACGCTCGAGCGCCTCAAGCGCTTTGGCCTGCAGCGGAACCGCACGCGTGCTGAGCCGCGTCTTGGTGTGCTTCAGCCGGCCGTTCGCGTACGCCCGCCGCACGTAAACGACAGCGAGGACACGGTCGATGTCGCGGCGCTCGAGCGCAAACAGCTCGGATGGTCGAAGTCCGGTCGCGGCCGCGAACACCACCATCGGCCCGTAGACAGAGCCGAGCTGACCGGCGACAGCCTCGATCTGCTGCCACGATTCGAAGGGTTGCTTCTCCTTCGCGCGCCGCTGCGGGTTCGGCACGCCTTTCTTGGCGGGGTTGTCGTCGAGCAGTCCCCAGACCACCGCACGGTTCAGCACTTGTCGGAGCGCCTGTGTCGATTCGAAGCGATGCCCCTCCGGAATCGTCAACCGCCACGCATACACATCTTTCGCCGACAGATCGGCCAGCCGTGTCTCGCCGAGGGCTGCGGTGGCTTTCCCCAGAAGCCAGCGCAGCTTGGCGATCGTCACGGGCTCGGCCTCATGCATCTCCAAGTACTCATCGACCAGGTCGCCCAGCGTCATCGTCGCCGCCCGACCCCCGGGGCCGAGCCGCTCAAGCACTTTCGCGAGCGCCCGCACGGCCTCGGCGCGGGTCGCGAACCCGCCGACTTGCGGCCTCGCCGACCCGCGACCTTCAAGCCGGTACCGGTACGCCCATAGCGGCTGCCCATCGGCGCTCTTCGCCTTCAGCTTGAACACCTGACCCTGCTGGATCATCTTCGCGCCTCCTCGATCGAACTACCGGATCGAGGAATCACAGACCACCCCTCTCAATGAGAGGTGCGCGAGCCGAACTGCCCTGCCCTGTTCCAGCTACGCAGCGAGCTGCGTGGTGAGGTCGAGTTCGCCCCAGAGCCAGGCGGTGTCGGGCCAGGCGGCGCCGGCGCGGCGGGCGTGTTCGGCGCGGTTCTCGATCGCACGGAGGAGGAGTTCGAGCTCGTTGCGGAGCTTCGGGATGGCGGCGGCTGCCCGCGGCGTGGCTCCGTCGAGTCGTTCGAGCGGCTCGTCCAGCCAACGGCGCAGATACTGGTCGAGGTAGCCGGCGGCCTGCGCGTCTTCCTCGGCAGCGCCGAGTGCGTGTTTTGGCTCTGTCCGGTCGAGGTCGAACGGCGCTGTCTCACGGTCGAGCAGCTGGGCGTTGCCTTCAAGGCGGCTGGCGACGAGCTCGAGCGCGCACTCGAGCCTCTCTTCGGAGATCGCGTCAAAGCGAAGCTCGTCGCCGGCGAGGACGAAGGTGCCGGTCCCGATCCGATCGGGGAACCCCGCGTAGGAGCTCTCGAAGAAGAGCGCGTTCGGCGGCAGCGGCGGCCGACGGGCGAGCAGCTCCGCCCGGTCGCCGGTGAGCTGGAAACACTCGCCGGTCCCATCCTCGCTCTCGCCGACCCAGAGCAGCTCCGGCCGCGCGTCCAGGACCATGAAGGCATCGTCGGGATCGACCAGCGACCACGTGGCACGCGCAGCGACAACCGGATCGCCCTCGGCCGTGAAGAGGCTCGGCTCGACGGATCGACTCGGCGGCACGAAGCGAAGCAGCTCCCTGCTTGCAAGGCGAAAGACCTCGGACAGCCCGGCTGGGTCGCGGGACAAACCGTACGCGGCTGCGAGCCGCTCGAGCTCGGCCAGAAGTTCCGCCTCCTCGTCGGGCGCGTACACGAGTACTGGCCCCCACAGCGTCGCGACCGGCTCGCCCGGCATCACGCGGCAGAGCACGACGTCCCACCGCACCACCTCGCACGAGACCGCCTGACTGGCGACAGCGACCAAGGCACCGGTGAGGAGGTTCTCGAGCTCCAGCGAATGGCCCGGGACGACAGCGCGCACACGATAGAGGCCGAGCCGGGCGGCGGCGATCCGCTCGGCGACCTCGCGCTCGCCCGGGTCGAGATCGGGACGGGCAAGGTAGCGGGCGACCGGCGCCCCACCGTCCGTCAGCTCGCGATCGGAGTTGAACCAGGTAAGAAGCAGCGCGAAGTCGCGCTCTCCAATCCGGTGACTCTCGGGATGGAACTCCTCGAACGCCTCCGCGAGCTCGTCGCCGAACTGCTCGACCGACCAATCCGAAATCGACCGGCCCACACGGCTGTCGTCACGAGCCTGCTTCGCCAGCCGCTCCTCCTCGAGCAGGCAGCACTGTTTGTACTTGCGGCCGCTGCCGCACGGACACGCTGCGTTCCGGGCAGTCTTTGCCACCGCCGGTAACGGTACGAGCCGGAGTGGATGGTGCCTCGCCCGGGCGCCGGCAGGTCCGCTCGTTACAGTGCTCGGCCATCGCAGCCATGTCCGGAAACGACCTTCAACACCGGCTCGACGGAGGCATGCGCGAGCTCGACCGGCTGCGCGTCGAGGACGAGCGGCTGCGAACGCTGCTCACGCTCGCTCAGCGCACGAAGACGATCCTCGATCTAAGCCAACCGGAACGAGCCCTACGCGCCCGCTCCTCTCCGGCCTCGGCGGACGAGAAGGTCGCGCTCGTGCGACGTCTGTTCCGCGGGCGCGACAACGTGTACGCGCTTCGCTGGGAAAGCACACGCACAGGCAAGAGCGGCTATGCCCCAGCGACAGCGGAAGGGTGGAATCGGCATGGCCCGAAGACCTATCTGCCGATGAGCGACGAGGCGATCGAGCGCCATCTGCGCGGACGGGAGTCGATCGGCGTCTATCCGCTGCTCAAGGACGACACGTGCTGGTTCCTCGCCTGCGACCTGGACGGTGCGACGTGGCAGCTCGATGCCCTCGCGCTGCTCGAGGCGTGCGATGAGTACGGAGTGCCCTCGGCGCTGGAGCGAAGCCGCTCCGGAACCGGCGGCCACGTCTGGGTCTTCTTCACGGCTCCGGTCGCGGCCTCGGTTGCCCGCCGGCTCGGCGCGCTGCTGCTGCGCGCGGCGATGAACCAGCGCGGGGAGCTCGATCTCGCAAGCTACGACCGGCTCTTCCCCAACCAGGACTTCCTGCCCGCGAAAGGGTTCGGCAACCTGATCGCACTGCCGCTGCAGGGTCGCTGCCGCGCCGCCGGCACAAGCGTCTTTCTCGATCCGGCGACGCTCGAGCCGTGGCCCGACCAGTGGGCGTTCCTGAACTCGCTTGAACGAGTCGAGCCCGAGCGGGTGGAGCGTCTGCTCACCAAGCGCGAGGAGATCGCGGTCGGCGCGGCAGCGCTTTCGCCGCAACGGACGCTGCAGCGAAACGAGCGGCTGCCGGCGGAGATTCGCTGCACGATCGGCGCCGACCTCGCGATCGCCAGAGCCGACCTGCCGCCGTCGCTGCTCGCCGAGCTCAAACACCTGGCCTCGCTGCACAACCCCCTCTTCTACGAGCGGCAAAGGCTGCGACTCTCAACCCACCAGACACCGCGGCTGATCCGCTGCTACGACGAGAACCTAACCCACCTCCATCTCCCGCGCGGCCTGCTCCATCAGGTCGAGGATGCGGTCGCGACCGCGGGTAGCGCGCTCGTGACCGACGATCGCCGACCAACCCACACTCGGCTGCCGCTCGAGTTTCGCGGCGAGCTGACGCCGCTCCAAGCGAACGCAGCCGTCGCAATGCTTACGCACGACGGCGTTCTCGTCGCGCCGCCCGGAACGGGGAAGACGGTGATCGCCTGCGCGCTGATCGCGGAACGGAAACTGCCAACGCTGGTCCTCGCCCACAGCAAACCATTGCTTGAGCAGTGGCGCACGCAGCTCGCGACGCTTCTCGACCTCTCGCCGAAGCAGATCGGTCAGAAAGGCGGCGGCAGACGGAAGCTGACCGGGATCGTCGATCTCGCGATGATCCAAAGCCTCAAAGCGATCGATGATCTCGATGCGTTCTTCAGCCACTACGGCCTGATCGTGATCGACGAGTGCCACCACCTGCCCGCCTTCTCCTTCGAGGCTGCCGTTCGGCACGCTCCCGCCCGCCACTTCCTCGGCCTCACGGCCACCCCGTACCGCCGCGACGGGCTGCAGGAGATTGTCACGATGCAGTGCGGGCCGATCCGCCATCGGATCGCAAGCAGGGAGAGCCCCGCCGGCGAGATCGGCCTCGAGCTGATCGTGCGCGAGACCGGACTCGCATTCGCCGATGCCGCTGAACAGCCGATCCACGAAGTCTTCCGTCTGCTCGTCGAAGACGAACAGCGCACAACGCTCGTCTGCGACGACGTGCTCGCCGCGCTCGCCGAAGGCAGACGCTGCCTCGTGCTCAGCCAATGGAAACAGCACTGCCACGCGCTCGCCGAACGGCTGCAGAGCAGAGACATCTCGCCGCTCATACTTGAGGGCCGTCTGGGAAAACGCGGACGCGCTGCCCTGCTCGCCCAAATCGAGAACACGCCAGCTGACGAGCCGCTCGTCCTCATCGCCACCGGCCAGTACCTTGGCGAGGGCTTCGACTGCCCGCAACTCGACACCCTCTTCCTCGCCTTCCCCATCTCCTTCAAGGGCCGCCTCGTCCAGTACACCGGTCGCCTTATGCGAGCCCACGAGGGGAAAGCGACCATCCGCGTCTACGACTACGCCGACGTCAGAGTGCCGGTACTGCGGGCCATGCACGCACGGCGCCTGACCACGTACAAGACGCTCGGCTTCACACGCGAGCAGCAGACCCTCACGGCGGCCGCCTGAGTCAGCGCGGCGGCGTCCGCGGCGCGGCGCGGCGCGGCGCATGCGATCGAGACGACCGTGTGCGTCCGCACGGATTGCGGGGGTCATCATCAGGACGGTTGACATAATGGAATAGTTGTATAAGGTCTACATTGTGTCATGGGAAGTCGAGTACACGAACGAGTTCGAAGCATGGTGGGAAACCCTCGATCAGGAGGACCAAGAAGCGATCGACGCGGCGGTCGAACTGCTGGAGGAACGAGGACCCGCTCTTGGACGACCGCTCGCAGACAACGTGCATCAGTCTCGGCATCCGAACATGAAGGAACTGCGACCTGCGCAGACGATCCGTGTCCTGTTTGCCTTCGACCCACGGAGAGTCGCGATCCTGCTCATCGGCGGGGACAAGCGTGGAGCCTGGAATCGCTGGTACGACGAAGTGGTTCCCGTTGCGGACACGCTCTACGACGACCACCTCGCCGAGCTGGGCGAGAAAACAGAGAGGAGGGAATGAGCAATGGCCAAGGCCTATAAGCAGCTTCGCGACAAGGTCCGCAGCGACCCCACCCGCGCAGCCCGTGTCACCGCCCAGCGCCAGGCGATGGAGGACGCGTTGGCGCTGGCCGAGATCCGCGAGCAGCGAGAACTCACCCAGACCGACATCGCCCGGGTGCTCTCGACCTCGCAGGCAAACGTCTCCCGCATCGAACGGCAACGCGACCTCTACCTCTCGACCCTGGCTCACTACGTCGCCGCGCTCGGCGGGACGCTGAGAGTCTCGGCCGTCTTCGACGACGAAGAAGTCGAGATTGGCGTTGGCAGCCAAGACGCCGCCGGCCGCCGCTAGTTCGATCGTCAGCTACGAGGCAAAGAGAAACCCTCGCTCGGCGACCCGGAGGGCGCATGAACAGAACGGCTCCGCGGGAAAAGCGTCCTTTCGATGGAGCGTTTATGGAGCCTAGCGGTCGCAACCAGTGGCAACCGGTGGCAAATGGGAACGCCCGGAAAACGGCCTAGACAAGCCAAAACCGTTGCCGCGGGTTCCGACCGGTTGCCGATCGGAGCGCATGGTAAGGAGGGGGTCGAAGGTTCGAGTCCGTCAGAGAGCTTACCTAAAGTACCTGCAAATCAGCATTTTGTTGTTGCTGACCAGCGGAACGCGCGGACACATTCCGGACATGTCTGCGGTAAGCGCGACGCACGGCGAGCTCTTGCGGCGTCTGCCGGGCCACGGCCGATCCGGCACGGAGAATTGGGCTCTGCGGCTCCTCGCTGGTCCGCTCCGCGGTTCAGCTCGTGAGTGTCATCGACACGTACGCACCTGCCCTCGGCCGAAGCCTCGAGTACAGGGCGGCCACGATGCCGAGCGCGGCGAGCGGGACGAGTCCGCTTGGGAGGTGGTCGCCGGCCGAGGTGCCCGGCTCTGGTTGGAGGTAGTTGTCGTCGACGAGGTGGATCCCGACCACGGCGATCGCGACGAGGAAAATCCGGTATTCCCGAGCGCCCGTCCGCCGCTCCTCGGGCGCGGCCTCGTGGCCGAGCGCGAGGAGCGGACAGTGACTGCGGTCATGGTCACTCGTACTGGAGCGCATCGAGGACGTCGAGGCGCGAGGCGCGCCGTGCCGGCAGGACAGCGGCGAGCACACCTGCGACCACCGCAACGAGTGCGAACACCACGAGCGGCGCGACCGGCACCGAGAAGCGCACCTCGTACTGCGAGAGCGCCTCGGCGAGGAGTGCGGAGAGGAGGATCCCGAGGGAGAGCCCGAGCGCCGCCCCGATGAGCGACGTGATGACGCTCTCGTGGCGGATCATCCGCCGCACCTGCGGCCGCGTCATGCCGACCGCACGGAGCATCCCCAGCTCGCGGGTCCGCTCGAAGACCGAGAGGACCAGCGTGTTGACCATTCCGAAGAGGCTCACGAGGACGGAGAAGCCCAGAAGGACGTAGACGAGGTTCAGGATCGATGTGAACTCCGCCGTCCGGCTCGTCACGAACCCGGCTTCGTCGTGGAGCCTCGCGTCCGGGAAGCGGGAGATCGTCCGCGTGATGGACTCGGCCGACTCGGCCGCGACGAAGGTGAACAGGTCGCGTGGGCGGGGGAACGTGCCGTCGAAAGCATCACGGCTGACGGTGACCTGGTCGAGCATCGGCGCGAGGTCGGACGGGTCGTAGATCCCGCGCACAACGGCGTCGAGCTCCCGCCCGTTCCCGCTCTGGATCCGGAGCCGGCTGCCGACCGCGAGGTCGTGATCGTCGGCGAACGACTTCGTGACGACGGCACCATCACTCCCGAGCGCTGCGAGCGTCGCGTCGGAGCCCTCCGTCCACGCGAAGGTGTAGAAGCGCGCGATCGTCCCCGGGTCGACGCCGGTGACGCCTGCCTCGGATCCGCCTGCGAGCGCCTGGTCGAAGCGCACGCTCGAGCTCGCCGCGACACCGGACGTGTCTCCGACCGCGGCTCCGACGGCCGCGGGAATCGGGTCGTACCCGTTCTGCGAGGTGACGACGTAGTCGGCCGAGATCTGCTCGCGAACGGCTCCGCGCGTCGAATCGCGAAGCGCACCGCCGAGCACCGCGACGACCGTCACGAGCGCGAGCCCGATCATCAGCGCAGCCGCCGTCGACGCGGTCCGGGCAGGATTGCGAATCGCGTTCTGGCGGGCCAGCTCGCCGGCCATCCCGCCGACCCTCTCCGCGGGCCAGCCGACGATGGCGGCGAGCGGTCGCACAAGGCGAGGAGCGACGACCGCGACGCCGACGAAGAGCGCAATCATTCCGAGCCCGACGAGGAGCAGGACGCCTCCCGTCCCGAGCCCGCTGACGAAGAGCCCAACGCCGAGCGACACCGCCGCGAGCGCCAGTGTCACGAAGGCGATGTAGGGGGAGTAGCGCGCGATCCGCGACGGTGGCGGAGTCGATCCCTCGCGGACGGCCGTGATCGGCGGAACGCGCGTTGCGCGGAGTGCCGGGAAGATGCTCGCGAGCACCGTCACCGACGTACCGAGGATCAGGCTGACGACGACGGTGCGGGTTGCGAAGACGGTTCCGGCCTGCGGGAGGTCGAGCCCGAACGAGACGAAGAGCGCATTCATGCCCTTGCCGACTCCGAGCCCCAGGAAGAGGCCGATGATCGATGCGAGGAGGCCGAGCACGAAGCCCTCGGCGACGACCGACGCGAGCACCTGCTTCCGAGATCCTCCGAGCGTCCGCAGCGTGGCGAACTCACGCGTGCGTTGGGCGACCGTGATCGACAGCGTGTTGAAGATGACGAACGCGCCGACGAAGAGGGCGATGCCACCGAAGCCGAGCAGGACGTAGGTGATGATCGAGAGAGCCTCGTTCGTGTCGGCCGCGTCGGCGGCAGCCTCGGCCGCCCCGGTCTGCACCTCGGCCGTGGCCGGGACGAGAGGCTTGAGCGCCCGGACGAGCTCCTCGGGCGACGTCCCCTCCCGAGCCGCGACGAAGATCGAGTCGAACTGCCCCTCCTTCTGGAAGATCGTCTGGGCGGTCGGAAGATCGAAGACCGCCAACGTCGCGTTTCCGATCGAGTCGACGGATCCGAACTTGGCGATGCCGGTGATCTCGTAGCGCCTGACAGGTCCCAGCGCAGCGATCCCTACCGTCTCGCCCACGGCGAAGCCCTCCGCGTCCGCGGTGTTCGCGTCGATGACGACCTGCTCCCCGCCCGCGGGCCACGAACCCTCCACGAGGCGGAGCGGCGTGAACCGGAGTTGGCTCGCATCGAGCCCCACGCCGCTCCCGTCGCCGCCGATCTTGCGGCCCTCGTCGTCGACGAGCTGCGCAGGGTTGGAGTTGGACCCGAGAGCGAAGATACCCCCGGCCGCCGACTCGACCTCGGGAAGAGCTCGGACCTCTGAGAGCAGGCCGGCGGGCACGGTGGCTTTTCCACTCGAAGAGAAGTCGACGAGCTGCCTGCCGCTGATGACGGCGTCGGTGTCCGCGTACGACTCCTGGAAGATGCTGTCGAACGCCTTCTGGAACGTGTCCGTCAGGACGTACGTCCCGCTGACCATCGCGACGCCGATGACAATGGCGAGTGCGGTCAGAAGGCTCCGGATCTTGCGACTGGCGAGTCCTCTGAGCGTGACGCCGATCATCGGGCCGTCACCTCCTCCATCGCCTCGATGATCTCGTGCGAGGTCGAGGGACCGAGGTCCTTGACGATCAGGCCGTCGGCGAGGAAGAGGACGCGGTCCGCGATCGCCGCGGCGTGCGCGTCGTGGGTGACCATGACGGTCGTCTGGCCGAGGCTCGTGACGGAGTCACGGAGCAGCTCGAGGATCTCGCCGCCGGTCGTCGAGTCGAGGTTGCCGGTGGGCTCGTCCGCGAACATGACCGTGGGCTTGCCCACGAGCGCGCGGGCGATCGCGACGCGCTGCTGCTGACCGCCCGAGAGCTCGGCGGGGCGATGCTTCAGCCGCTCGGCGAGCCCGACCGTGGTCGTCAGCTCGGCCACCCACGCCCGATCCGGCTTCTCGCCGGCGAGCTTGAGCGGGAGGACGACGTTCTCCTCCGCCGTCAGCATCGGCAGCAGGTTGAATAACTGGAAGATGAACCCGATGTGGGCACGGCGGAGCTTCGTCAGGTCGGTATCGCCGAGCTCCGTGATGTCCGTGCCCGCGATCGTGACCTGCCCCTCGTTCGGGCGGTCGAGCCCGGCGAGGATGTGCATGAGCGTGGACTTCCCCGACCCGGAGGGCCCCATGACGGCGGTGAGCTTTCCGGCCTCGACGTCGAGCGAGACGCCGCGAAGCGCCCGCACGCAGACGTCGCCTTCGACGCCGTATTGACGGGTGACGTCGCGGGCCGCGACGAGAGCGCCCGTGCTGTCCTGCTCGGACAGTGTTGACCGGGTCGAAACGGAGGACATCTCGTTCTCCTTTCAGCTCCGCAGCGGGAGGTCGGTGGCCATGCGTGAGTCCCGGCCGGGGCAAGCCCCACCGGAGGACGCGTACGCGGACGGGTGACGGAACGCCGCGAGCGCGTCCGCGCTGGCGACATGGAGCTCGAAGCTCTCGTCGAGCCTCGAATCGGAGACCGCTATCTTCACGCGGCCGGTTGCTTCGTCCCACAGGAGCGTGACCTCGCGCCCGTCGCTCTCGCGATCCGCGAGCTCGGTCCAGATGTCATGCGTCACTCTCACGGTTCCGCCTTCGGAATTGCGGGACCGACGGGTCACGGAATCTCGACCTCACTCACGCCGACCACGTTCGTGCGGCTGGCGACGTACGGCGGCAGCAGCTCGAGTGCCCGGCGACCGTCCGGGGCCTCGACGTCCCACCAGATCGCGTGGTCGCCCTCGCGACAGGAGGCTAGGGCGGAACTCCTCCGCAAGGGGCTGTCGAACCCTTTCCAGGCCGCGTAGATCGCCGCGCACTCGTCCGCCGTGTGGCGATGCTGGAGCCGGAACAACGGCATGCATCGAGCATTCGCCAGGACCGGGTCTACGGACATCGGTGAGCGACCCTGATTTCGACCCTGGTCCGGCAGACGGGCGACCCTTAGGGCCAAAGCGCACCGCGAACGAACGGCGGCCGCTCCGCAGGCGCGGCCTGGACTACGTGTGACCGTCGGCCGTTCGAGTGCTCCCGATCAGCTGAGCGACCTCGGCACGAGAAGAGACGTCGAGCTTCTGGAAGATGTTCCGCATGTGGGCCTCGACGGTCTTCAGACTCAGAAAGAGCTCCTCCGCGATCTCGCGGTTGGTCCGGCGATCGCGAACGAGCTCGGCGACCTCGACCTCGCGCCCGGTCAGCAACTCCACACCGAAACCTCCGGGCGTGCCACGCGGCGTTCGGCGATGGACCGCGTGTCCGAGGTTGCGAAGCTGCGCCTCGGCCTGGTCGCGATACCGCAGGGCCCCGAGGGCGTCGAATTCGTCGGCGGCTCGAACGAGTTGAGCGATCGCCTCGTCCGCTCGGCCCGCGGCGGCCAGCGCGCGGCCGGCGAAGGCGCGCGACGTGGCCGTGTGGACGCGCGCGCCGATCGCCTCTGACCGTGCGATGGCCGACCGAGCGAGGTCGGCCGCGTCCTCCGGTCTGTCCTCGGCCAGCGCGACTGCGGCGCCGGCGCGGTCGGCCATCAGCCCGGAGAGCTGCAATCCCTGCTCGTCGGCTTGCTCCCGGACCTTCACCGCTGCCGCCCGCGCCTTGTCGAACTGGCCCAGCTCGATCCGACAGCGGATCAGCAGCTCGAAGTAGGTCGCCCGCCAGCTGCCGGCGAGGAGCGGGATGTCCTCGCCGCCGACGCTCTCGAGCAACAGCTCGACCGCTTGCTCGGGCTCGCCCGCCTCGCAGAGTGCCTGCGCGTGGATGGCACCTGCGAAGGCCGTGATCACGCCGTCGTCGACCCGCTGCGCCAGCTCGACGCTCTCCGCGCCCATTTCGAGTGCGGTTTCCAGGTCGCCCGCCATCACCGCCGACAGCGCGCGGTTGAACAAGGCGAGTGAGAGTCCCTGCGCGTTGTCGACGAGACGCGCGCCTTCGACCGCCTCGTCGAGCACCTCTGCCGATCGCTTCATCTCGCCCGTCATCCAGAGAGAGCAGCCCAGGATCGGGATCAGGATCGGCACGAGCTGGGTCCGCCCCGTCGAGCGGGCGAGGGAAAGACCGCGCTCGCCGTGACGACACGTCGAGGAGTGGAGATCCAGATAGAGCTCGGCGGTGGCCAGATTGCTGAGTGCATCAAGCCGCGAGATGAGCTCGTCGTCGTCGAGGGAGTCGACCAGGGAGGCCGCACGGCGATGCAGCTCGCGGGCGAGGTCGACCCGACCGGCGAACGTCGCGCCCATCGTGTACGCGGCTAGCGCAGCAGCCGCGAGCGTGTCGTCCCCGACCACCTCTGCGGCCTCGACGGCGAGGCGCCCCCATTCGAGCATTCCCGCATGGTCGGCGAGGAAGAGGCTGTTGGCCGAGAGTGCGATCAGCAGCCACACCCGTGCGGGCGAGTCCGGATCCGCAAGCTCGTCGTAAGCGCGCTGCAGGCGCCTTCGCGCCTCGTTGTGGCGACCGAGCAGCTGCTCGATCTCCGCCGTACCGACGACCAACCCCACTCTGCGCTCGACGTTCGCCGGGGGAGTCGAGACAATGCACTCGCCGAGCGCGTCATGAGCCTCCGAGAAACGACCCATCGCCGCCTCCACCTCGGCCAGCGACATGAACAGGCCGACCCGCTCCTCCACGGGCGCATTCGCGGGCAGGAGGCGAAGGGCGGCTGCGAACCAAGAGGCCGCGCTCGCCGGGGCCTGCCTGGACGCGTCCTCGCCCGCTCGCCGTAGGGTCTCGATCGCGAAGACGTCACCGTGGCGCGCGGACTGCTCCACGTGACCCGCCAACACGGCGGCAGGCGCCGCCCTCTCCGCCAGAGCGTCGACGGCACGTCGGTGACAAGACATGCGCACGCTCGGCGAGCACGAACCGTAGACCGCGCGCCGCACCAGAGGGTGCCGGAACTGGAACGTCCGAGGCACCTCCGTCCCTCGGACGAGATCCCTCGACACGAGCTCGTCGATTCGCTGCCACACCTCGTTCTCGGGCGCGTCCAGGGTTGCGACCGCCAGATCGAGCTCGAACGGATCACCGACGACGGCGGCTGCCTCGGCAAGCGTCCGGGCGGCTGGGGACAGCTCGTCGAGCTCTGCCGCGATTGCCCGTGCGACGGTCGGCGGAACTCCTAGGCCACCGTCCGATGGCCTTTCGGCCTCGTCCGAGCCGGCGCGTGCAAGCTGCAGCGCGAAGAACGGGTTTCCCCCGCTTTCATGGTGAAGCCGTTCGACGTCGAGACCCTCTGTGTCGCCGACGAGCTGGCTGATGCCCTCCTTCGTGAGCGGGCCGAGCTCGATCGTATGCACGATGCTTGAGCGCTGGATATCGGCGATCGCCTTCACGACCTCGGGATCGCCCTGACCGGTGCGGAGAGCCATCGCGACCATGACGGAGGCCTGAGGAGGCCGACGGAGGAGATAGGAGATCAACTCGAGCGAGGCACCGTCAGCCCATTGCAGATCGTCGAGGATCAACACCAGCGGCGACCGTGCGGCGAGGCGTTCGACCAGCTCGCGAACCGCCTGGTAGACGCGGAAGCGCTCCAGCGCCGAGACGGGATATTCGACCGCTTCGCCCAGCTCGCGCAACGACGGGAAGACGGCGGCGAGCTCGCCCAGCTGATCCATCGCCAGGCGATCGAGCGCCCGCGCATCGAGCGACGTCAGGTACGCGTCGAGAGCGTGGGTGAGCACCCCGAACGGAAGCTCGCGCTCAAACTCGGCGGCTCTGCCTTCGAGCGTCAAGCAGCGACGCCCGACCGCGATCTCCGCCAGCTCCTGGAGCAGCCTCGTCTTCCCGATCCCCGCTTCACCGGAGACGAACACAAACCCGGGATTGCCGTCGCAGGCGGCATCGAGCACGCCGTCGACGAGCTCGAGCTCGTCCTCTCGGCCGAGGAGCAGAGCACCGGTCGGAGTCATGACCGGCACCACGAAGTCTGAGCCAACGCGCCTCCATGTTACTCGGGGTCGGACGTAGCCTTCCCGAGCGCACGGCCGACCGCAACCCGACGGTGGGTGCACGAAGGCGCGCGGCCCCCGGTTCTCGGGCACACCTCCCTAAGAACAGGAGGGGGTCGCCTCTCTGGCTCCGCAAGAAGCGCCAAGTCCTGGAACGGATCGGCGCCACGGTCACCGAGACCCCCGGCAGTCACGCCGTCTACGTCTCCAACCCCGCGGTCGTCGCCGGCCTGATCACGCAGGCCGCGCGGTCGGCCCTCCGCGAAACGACAGCCGTCGCCTGACCACACAGGTCGACACCACACCGGTCGGCAGGGCGCTCCCCTCGCGTTCTGCCGACCCCCTTTCACCCTTGCCGGAACGCTGACCCTCACCGGGGCCGGCACGCAAGAAGCGCTCGTGAGGGGCCCCGCGAGACCCGGTCCTGCTCAGCAGAGCAGACACGCACCTCGCGCCCGACGCGGCAGTCGAACACGTAGGTTCGACCCCTTCTCTACAGAACAGGGTCGGCGCTCAAATCGAGACCGCGAGGGCCATGGAATCCGGCTTAACTCAGGGATTCCGGCCTACGGGTATGGAGCGTTTTACGGAGCCTAGCGGTCGCAACCAGTGGCAACCGGTGGCAAATGGAAAAGCCCGGAAAACGCCCTAGACAAGCCAAAACCGTTGCCGTGGGTTGCCACCAGTTGCCCTGACCCCAAAATGGTAAGAAGGGGGTCGACGGTTCGAGTCCGTCAGAGGGGTTCCAGATTACCCCTGTAAATCGAGATGTTTGTTGTACTCCCAGGCAACGATCGATGACTCCGAGGGTACACGGGGGTGCACGCCGGACTCCGCGAGCGGCGCCACGCATAGGCAGCCGGCTGACCCCCTCTCTACCAGGGAGGTGTTCAGATCGCCGATGGGAGGTGCGCGCAGCCCTTTGCAACGATTCAATAGGAGGTGCTCGATGCCAGTGCCAGTCCTTGGCTCACCACGCCGGAGGTGGCCACTCGCCTTCGATGCTCCAGCCGCTTCAAACGCATCATCAGATAGTGGGCGCATGCTCTCGGAGAAGCATTTCGTCCGAGAGGAAACGAGATCACCCTCCGCACTCCCAGGTTCGAGTCTGGGCGTCGGCTCCTCTTCTGTGCTCAGTCGACTATTGAGCCGGCGAGCAGCCCGCGCGCGAGCGCTCGCTGCACCAACACGAACACCACGGCGACCGGAACCGCCGCGATCAGCGCGGCGAGGGCGAGCATCGGCCGGGGTGCGCCGAGAAGCATGTCGTTGAGCCCCACCTGCACAGGGAACTGCCGCGAATCGCCGAGCACGATGTACGGCAGGAAGAAGTTCGTCCAGTCGGCCACAAAGGCGAAGAAGAAGACGAGCGCCAAGACGGGCTTCCCGAGCGGGAGGGCGATGCGGCGGAAGATTTGCCACTCTCCGCAGCCGTCGGTCCGTGCGGCGTCGAGCAGCCCGGCCGGCATCGCCGTCGAGTAGTAGAGGTATGCGAGGTAGACCCCGAAAGGGAAAAACGCGAAGGGCAGCACGACAGAGAGCATGTTCCCGAGCAGGTGCAGGGCATTCAGCTCGAGGAAGGTCGGGAGTGCGAGCGCCGTCGCCGGCATGAGCATCGCGATCATCGTGGCGGTGAGGACGACCTTCCGGCCGCGGAACCGTCCGATCGCCAGGCCGTAGCCCGCCGGGAGCACGGTCGCGAGGGTGAGCGCTGTGGCGCCGAACGAGTAGATCAGCGAGTTCTCCAGCCAGCGTCGGTAGACGTGGTCGTTGAACGAGTCGAGCTCGTGCCACGTCGCGGCGACCGTGTCGAAGCTCCCAAACGCGAACGGCGATCGCGTCGCGAGTTCGTAGCCGGTCTTGGTCGGCGCGAGTAACAGCCACACGATGGGGCCCGCGAAGAAGGCCGTGAAGACGAGAAGCACGAGCGGACGCAGGGCTGCCGCCGCGCGGTCCGGAAGCTGCCGGCGCCGCACGCCGCGAGCTTCCGGTGCTCCCCGGCCGTCTCCGATCACCAGGTCCTGACCCAGGCCCACTGAGCAAGATCCGGTACATGCGGGCGAGCCGAACGGCCTCTACGACTCCGAGTCACGGCAGGAGGCCTTTCTCGTGCTGTCCGTCGAATCATCCCGCGACAGCTCACCCGCACCGGCCGCCCTATGGAGAGGCCCAATCCCCTCGCGTGCGGATGCGCACGAGTCAGAGATTGCCGCGGCCGGGAGGAAGCGCGACCGGCGGCGGCGCCGGTGCCTCGTCGGTGCCGGCCTCGGTCGACTCGAGCAGAGCGTCGATCTCGGCCAGAGTCTGAGCATCCAGGTCGATGGCGTCCGCGTGGAGCCAGTCGTCGAGCTGGGATGGGCGCCGTCCGCCGACGATCGCTGCAGTCACGCCCCCCACTGCGAGTACCCATGCGATCGCCAACGCGGAGACGGTGGCATCAAGCCGCTCGGCGATCGGTTCAAGGGAATCCACCAGCGCGAGGTTCCTCGACAGCGCGGGCTCCTGGAAGGGCGCAGCCTTCCGCCGCCAATCGTCGTCGGCCAGCCGGTCGGTTCCCTCGCGGTTGAAGGAGCCGGTGAGCAGCCCGGAGGCCATCGGCGAATACGCGATCAGTCCGGTCCCGTGGCTGCGCGCCATGGAACGAGCTCCAGGCGAGCGTGGCGGTTGAGGAGCGAGAGCGGCGGCTGGAGCGAGTCGACGTGCCGGATCGCCTCGCACGCCTCGAGCGTCGGGATGTCGAAGTTGCAGACGCCGAGCCAGCGCACCTTTCCCTCGTCGACGAGCTCGACCATCGTCCCCCACGACTCCTCCACCGGTGTGCCGGTGCCGTAGTCCGGCCAGTGGAACTGGTAGAGGTCGATCCGCTCGGTCCGCAGGCGCCGCAGACTCGCCTCGCATTCGGCCCGGATCGACTCTGGCCGCAGGTCGAAGTAGACCTCGCTGCCGCGCCACGGTCGGCCGCACTTGGTGAACACGTACACCTCCTCGCCGACGCGAAAGGGCTCGAGTGCGCGGCCGACCACCAGCTCGGAGTGGCCGTCGCCGTACGTCGGGGCGGTGTCGATCCACGTGACGCCGGCCTCGATTGCGCGCCGGATCGCGGCGACCGACTCCTCGTCATCGGCCGCTCCCCAGCCAAAGCGGTAGCGACCTGCCAGCGCCCAGGTGCCGAGTCCGAGCACGCTGATCTCGGGCCCGGAGCGTCCGAGTCTGCGCGTCACCACGGCGTCATCGTTAGATCGCGAGGCCCGACTCGGGATCGAAGAAGTGGAGCGCGCGCTCGTAGACGGCAACCTCGATCGAATCGCCCTCGCGAACGCGGGTATCCGGGCTGAAGCGCCCGACCAGGGCCGCACGCGCCGGGACGCCCTCCGCGAGTTGCCCGAGCACGCGATCGTCGCCGACGTCCTCCGCCAGCTCACGGACCTCGTCGGTCACGGCCGGGCGCGCTGCGATAGAGAAGTGCACGAGCATCTCCGACCCGAGCGCCTCACGAAGCTCTGCCTCTCCGCGCAGACGCGGATGCCGGTCGCCGTCGACGAGGGCCGCGTCCTCCAGGCTCTCAGGCCGGATGCCGAGAACAATCAAGCGGTTCTCGTAGGCGGCGAGCTCCGGATGTGCGGCGAGAGTCGCCTCGGCAAGCACGATCCGTGACTCACCGACCACAACCTCAAAGGAGCCGTTGCGGCGCTCAACGCCTGCCTCGAGCATGTTCATCGCCGGACTTCCGATGAAGCCCCCAACGAACATGTTCAGCGGCCGGTGATAGAGATTCTCGGGCGCGGCGACCTGTTGCAGCTCGCCCTTGCGCATGACCGCGACGCGGTGACCCATCGTCATCGCCTCGACCTGGTCGTGCGTGACGTACAGCGTCGTGACTCCGAGATTGGACTGGATCTTCTTGATGTCGGCGCGCATCTGGACCCGCAGCTTCGCGTCAAGGTTGGACAACGGCTCGTCCATCAGGAACGCCTGCGGCTGGCGAACGATCGCACGGCCCATCGCGACGCGCTGCCGCTGGCCACCCGAGAGTGCACGCGGCTTCTTCTTCAGCAGCGCCTCGAGGTCGAGAATGCGGGCCGCCTCTTCGACCCGTCGACGAATCTCGTCCCTCGGGACCTTCTTGATCTTCAGCGCGAACGCGATGTTGTCGTAAGCCGTCAGGTGCGGGTAGAGGGCGTAGCTCTGGAAGACCATTGCGATATCGCGACTCTTCGGCGAGAGACCGTTCACGACCCGCTCGCCGATCCGGATCACGCCGCCGCTGATCTCCTCGAGCCCCGCGACCATGCGCAGCGCAGTCGTCTTGCCGCACCCGGACGGGCCGACCAGCACCATGAACTCGCCGTCCTCGATCGCGAGATCGAGCTTATCGAGCGCGCGCGTCCCATCGCCGTAAACCTTCGAGGCTGCCTCGAAAGCCACTCTCGCCATCGCTACTGCTTCACCGCCCCACCGAGTGTCCCGCGCACGAGCGCGCGTTGGGATAGCAGGAAGACGATCGCGACCGGGATGACCGCGAGGAGGGTCGCGAGCGCGAGTTCCGGCTTGAAGATGTTGACCGACTGGCCGCCGCCGCCGACCGCCGGGTTGAACGACGGCGTCGAGGCGAGCAAGTTCGAGAGGCCGACCGTGATCGGGTACTGATTCGAGTCCGCCAGCACGACATACGGCAGGAAGAAGTTGTTCCAGTTGGCGACGAAGCTGAAGAAGAAGACGAGTGCTACCACGGGCTTCGCGAGCGGCAGCGCGACTCGGCGGAACGTCAGCCACTCGCCGCAGCCGTCGACGCGGGCCGCGTCGAGGAGCTCGGACGGGATCGAGGTCGCGTAATAGATGTAGGCGAGGTAGATGCCGAAGGGGAAGAACGAGAAGGGGAGGATCACCGAGAAGACACTGCCGATCAGGTGTAGGGCGTTGAGCTCGAGGAAGATCGGCAGGACGAGCGCCGCCGCCGGCATGATCATCACGACGAGCGTCAGGGTCAAGATCAGCTTCCGACCCGGGAACTTGCCGAGCGCGAGACCGTAGCCCGCAGGGATCGAGACCGCGAGGGTGATCGCGGTTGCGCTCAGGGAGTAGATCAGCGTGTTGGCGATCCAGCGCCGGTACAGGTGATCGCTGTACGCGTCCAGGTGCTTCCATGCCTGCGCCACGTTGTGGAAGCTGCCGAACGAGAACGGGCTGCTCGTGATGAGCGCGTGGTCGCTCTTCGTCGGCGCGAGGACGAGCCACAGGACCGGTGCGATGAAGAAGATCGCGAACACCACGAGGATCGCCATTCGGGCACCCAGACCGAGCAGTCGGATGCCCATCAGTCCTCCGCCCTGAAGAGGCCGCTGCGGGTGACGATCACCACTGCGCCAATGAGCCCGATCACGAGCAGGTCGACGGCGATTGCGGCGGCGGCGTTGAAGTCCGCGTACCGGAAGGCAAGCTGGTAGGCGAGCTGGTTCGCCGACCACGTGTCGGAAACGAGACCGAAACTGGCATGTTGGACGATCTCGGGCTCGACGAAGAGCTGCGTGCCAGTTGCAAACGAGAGGATCAGCATGTAGGCGATCCACTTGCGGATCAGCGGCAGTTTCAGTCGGAACGCGATTGTGAAGGATCCGGCGCCGTCGATCCGAGCCGCCTCCTCGAGGTCGGGCGGGATCGTGTTCAGCGCCCCGTACATGACGACAATCCAGCCGCCGGCGCCGGTCCAGAACGCGATCATCGCGAAGATGTAGGGCAGATTCCCGGGGGCGATCGACTGGGCGAAGATGCGCGCCCCGAGTAGGTCGCGCAGCAGGAAGGCGCCTGGGCTGACAGTCGGGTCGAGCATGAAGAGCCAGATCACGACTGCCGCTGCGCCGGCCAGAGCGCCCGGGATGTAGAAGAGGAAGCGGTATGTCGCCGACACCCGGTTCGCGCGCCCGTGGAGGAGCAGCGCGAGGCCGACGACGAACACCATCAGCGCGCCGAGCCAAACGATCGTGTACACGAGGATGTGCTTGAACGCTGGGATGAAGCGGAAGTCGTTGTACGTCCGCACGAAGTTGTGGAAGCCGACCCAACCGCCGCCCGCGTTGGTGAAGGCGAGCTCGAGCGCGTAGATCGTCGGCGCGATGCCGAAGACGATCAGGAACGGCAGGTACGGCAGGACGAAGGGAAGGCCGCGCGGGACGTGGAGGCCACGCTTTCGCGTGGCCTCCACGTGCTCCGAAATCGCGGCAGACGAGCTCAAGTCGCTACTTGTTCACGACCTTGTACCCGGCCGCCTTCGCGTTGTTCGAGAGCCCCTCGCCGAGTGCCGGCAGCCGGGAGCTCAGCGACTCACCCGCTACGAGATGCGTGACGACAGCTGTCGACCAGACGGGCTGGTCCTGGTAGGCGACCATGCTCCACCCCTTCCAGACGAGTCCCGCGGCCGCCTTCATCGCCTTGCCGGGCGGAGCCGCGAAGTAGGGGTCCTTGTTCAGCTTCGCCAGCCAGAAGTTTGCGGCGGGGCCGTACGATGGATACCCCGGCGCAATCGCCTTCGCCGCGTTCGTCGTGGTCACGAACTTCACGAAGTCGATCGAGGCCGCCAGGTTCTTCGTGTGCTTCGACACGACCCACGGCCCACCGCCGACCTGCCCGGTCGTGGGCGCCTCGTTGTTCCAGCGCAGGGGCATCGCGGTCGTGAGCTCGCCGGCCGGGACCTTCAGCGTCCCGTCGAAGATGTCCTTCGCGTACCAGGTCGGTCCGGGCATGAGCAAGATCTTGTCGCTGGCGCCGCCATACTTCTGGGCGAACGCCGGCGTGAAGATACTCTCGGGCGGGACCACCCCGCTCTTGATCAGCGGATCGAGCAGCCTCGCCATGCGGGTGCACTGACCGTTCGCCGAGTTGATCCGAACGGTCTTCGGCGCGACGACCTGCGAGATCGGGCAGCGGTCGGGCCAGAGGTAGAGCCAGTGGCTGAACGATTCGCCCATGTTGCCGATGATGTAGCCGGGATGGTCCTTGGCGACCTTCGCTCCGAGCGCCGCCCACTGCTGCCACGTCGTCGGGACCGTGTAGCCGAACTGGGTCATCAGCTTCTTGTTGACGTAGAGCACTTCCTGGGCCAGGTTGTCCTGCAGACAGACGAGGCGACCGGTGACCGTGCACTGCGCCAGTGACGGCGCGGGCCAACCCTTGAGGAGCGACGCGGGAAAGACGCCCTTCAGGTTCTGGGCGAAGTCGAACGGTGGCTGTGACATCCACACCGGGTCGTTCGCCTGCTCGGTGAAGACGACGTCCGGCCAGCCTTTGCCCGTGCGGTTCCACAGCTGGATCTTCGTCTGCATCGTGGTCGCGCCGTTGCCGTCACCGTCGTAGGTGACGAGGTTCACCTTCACGTTCGGATGCGTCTTGACGTAGAGCTTCGCCACCGGCAGACGAACCGCGTCGACCCAGACGGTGATCGAGCCGGAGGCCTTCCCGGAGCTCGCTCCGCCGGTTGAGACAGCGACTAGCGCGGCCGTCGTCGCGGCGACCGCGACGAGCGATGCCAGCACGAGCCACCCGCGCTTGACCTTCATGCCCACTCCTTTCATAGGGTTACTCATCTCTCAGGCGTGCGCCCCGGCGCGCGCCTCGTGCACGATGTCCGGAAGCACGATGCCGGGGGTTGTCGGGGCGTGGACGAGACCGTCCGGCCCGACGCGCGGCTCCCGCTCCACCGGGTTGGACGTCACGAGTGACTCGTAGTAGGTGCAGTTCGGGATCGCCATGCAGAGGTGCACCGCCGACTCGGTCGGTCCGTGCACCTCGGCACGGAGCCGGAAGGAGTCGGCGAGGTGCGCGATCCGCATCGCGCCCGTGATTCCACCGCGGTGGTTTGCGCTCGTCCGGACGTAGGTCGCGCAACCCGACGCGATGAAGTCGGCAGTGTTCAGATGGCTCCCGTCGGACGTCTCGCCGACGAGCAGCGGGATGTCGACACGCTCGGCTAGCCAGCGGTACGCCGTCACGCTGAACTCGCGCATCGGCTCCTCGTACCAGAGGTAGCCGGCCTCGGTGAGGGCGTGGCCCAAGTAGACGGCGTCCGGCAGGTCGAACGCCGCCGAGCCGTCGTACATCAGGTCGATGTCGGAGCCAACGTGGGCTCGAACCCGCTGGCAGAGGTCGGCGTCGGCCTTTGCGTCGCCCCAGGCGTGCAGCTTGATCGCCGGGAAGCCGAGCTCGAGGCACTGGTCGATGACGTCGAGGTACTCCTCCGCGGTGGAGAACGTCACCGTTGATGCGTAAGCGGGAATCGACTCGCGGTATGTCCCGAGTAGGCGGTGCACCGGGACGTCGAGTACCCGCCCCTCGAGATCCCACAGGGCGACGTCGACGACGCCGAAGAGCCAGATCGGGAACTCCTCCGTTCGGTCGAGCTCCCACAGCCGGTGCCAGAGCCATTCGCGCCGGTCGGCCCGTTCGCCGACGAATTCCTGCCGGAGCACACGGTCGACGATGTCGTCGAGCATCGGGCCGCTCCACTCGTGGTACGCCTCGCCGACCGCGCCCTCCTCGGTGGTGATCCGCAGAACGGCGGTCTCTCGTGCCTGAGCGGAACCGCGGAGACCCCGCCGCCACGAGAACGGCGGGGACACCGCGGGGAGGGAGATCAACTCGACATCGACAGCCGCGATCCGCACTGCGGATGATCATCATACGAATGATCAGCTGTTGTCAAGCCTCGATGTGTCGTCTTCTCTTTCTCTCGGCCCACGCGGAGGCGATGTGCGTGGAGATGCGTTCGCCGGCAAGATCGCCGTCGCGTGCAAGAAGCGCCTCAAAGATCGCCCGGTGGTCAGCGGTCGTTCGTTTGAGCGCAGCGCGTGACGAGCCGGAGGAGAGGAGTGGCGTAATCCCTCCATGCGCATGGATGGTGCGAACGATGGTGAGCCCCACCTCGTTACCGGAGGCCCCCATCACGATCGCGTGGAACGCCAGGTCGAAGGCGCGGAAGCGGTCGTAGTCGTCGTAGGCGGTCTCCATCTGCTCCAGGTTGTCGGCGAGCGAGGCGAGCTCGCCCTCGGTCAACCTCGCGGCGGCGGCCCGCGCCATTTCCTGCTCGAGCACCCGCCGAACGGTGACCAGGTTGTCGAGCAGCGACCTGTCGCTGTCGTACGCGAGAGCGATGCGGATGACGAGCGGGTCGAGCATGTTCCAGACCGTGCGCGGCTGGACGGTCGTCCCCCGGCCCTGCTCGACTCGCACCAGGCCGCGCTCCTCGAGCAGCTTCAACCCCTCGCGGATCACGGTGCGGCTGAAGCCGAACTGCTCGCACAGCGCCGGCTCCGTCGGGAGCACGCTTGCCTCCGGCAACGCGCCGCCGATGATCTGGTGCGCAAGCTCCTCGAGCACCACTGCCCCGAGGCGAGCAGGCCGCCGCGACCGTGGCCCGTCCAGAACGAGTGAGACGCCGGATGGAGTGCTGACACTGTCCATGGCAAACATCATATGTTCTGGTCGTGAGCGTCATCCCCCAACGCCGAGTCACGGACGGAAGCCCCGCACTGAGCGAGCTCTCTCTCGGCTGCGCACAGCTCGGCAACCTGTACCGCGAGGTCAGTGACGCCGATGCGCAGGCGACGGTCGATGCCGCCTGGGAGCTCGGCGTTCGCCACTTCGATACAGCCCCGCACTACGGGCTCGGCCTGTCGGAACGGCGCCTCGGCACCGCTCTAGCGTCCCGTCCCCGAGACTCATACGTGATTTCGTCGAAGGTGGGGCGACTGCTCGAGCCAAACAGGAATCCCGTGGGACTCGACGACGACGGCTACGTCGTGCCCGCCACGCACCGTCGGGTGTGGGACTTCGGCCGCGACGGGATACGCCGCTCCCTCACGGAGAGCCTCGAGCGGCTCGGCCTCGACCGGGTCGACATCATCTACCTGCACGACCCGGACAAACACTGGGCGGAGGTGATCGAGACCGGCTACCCGACGCTCGCCGAACTGCGCGACCAGGGGGTCGTGAAGGCAATCGGCGCAGGAATGAACCAAGCGTCGATGCTCGCCGACCTCATACGCGAGACGGACGTCGACATGGTGATGCTCGCGGGGCGCTACACACTTCTCGAGCAGGACAGCCTCGACGAGCTCCTCCCCCTCTGCGCGAAACGAGGCGTCGGAGTGGTCGCAGCCGGCGTCTTCAACAGCGGCCTTCTTGCCCACCCGCAGCCTCCGAGCGACGCGAAGTTCAACTACGCGACTGCTCCAGCGGAGCTCCTCGACCGAGCTCGGACGATCGCCGCCATCTGCGATCGTCATGGGACGACCTTGCCCGCAGCCGCGATCGCGTTCCCGCTCGCCCACCCCGCGGTAGTCAGCGTCTGCCTGGGCGCCCGGTCGGCAAAGCAGGTGCAGAGGAACGTCGCCCTCTACGGCGAGCCGATCCCCGCCGACCTCTGGTCGGAATTGAAGGCGACGGGACTCCTCCGAGCGGGCGCACCGGTGCCTGCGTGACCCACACATACGAGGTCGAGGTCGCTGTCGAGCAACTCTCGCTCCTGGGAGAAGGGCCAGCCTGGGATTGCAACCACGACGCGCTCGTCTGGGTCGACATCCTCAGCGGGGAGGTTCACCTCTGTCCCCCGTCCGGCTCCCCCACGACGTTCGATGTCCACACCCACGTCGGCGCCGCGCTTCCAGCGGTCGGGAGTGGCTGGCTCCTCGCCGTTCAGGACGGCTTCGCAACGATGTCCGAGGACGGCGATGTCCGACCATTGCTCTCGGTTCACCACGGCCGCCGGGAGGATCTCCGCTTCAACGATGGCAAAGTTGATCCGGCGGGACGCGCCTGGGCCGGCACGATGGCCTACGCGGAGCGGCCGAGGGAGGGGTGTCTCTACCGTCTGGATCCCGGACCGGCCGCGACGCCGATGATCGACGGAGTCGGCGTGTCCAACGGCCTCGGATGGAGCCCCGACCGTCGCACGTTCTATTACGTCGACTCGCTCGCCATGGCGCTGCGGGCGTTCGACTACGACGAGCGCAAGGCAACAATCCGGAATGAGCGCACGCTCGTGACGTTCCCCTCCGACGAGGGCTACCTCGACGGGCTGTGCGTCGACGACCACGGCTGCATCTGGGTGGCGATCTGGGACGGTGGCCGCGTCAACCGCTACACGTCCGCGGGCGTGCTGGACTCGGTGGTCAAAGTGCCTGTCGATCGACCAACGAGCTGCTGCATCGGCCCCGGCGGCGTGCTCTACATCACGAGCGCGCGGCACGGATTGTCTGACGAGCAACTCGCGCGGCAGCCGTGGGCCGGAGCCGTCTTCGCCGCCGAAGTCACCACAACCGCTCCACCGGCCACGCTCTGGCAGTCCCTCGACGGTAGAAATGTCTGATTACTCTGCTCGATCTCGCCCTGTTTCGGTCAAGGCTGAAGCGACGAGCCTCCCGGTCTCGACCCCCGAAGAGCTCCCCACAAGGCGACAAACCGTTCGCGCGAGATTGAACCGTCACCGCTGTACGCGGGCGCTGGCGCCCTTGACGAGGGCCTCCACCTCTTCGAGGCGCGCCTGGGAGGTGTCGCCTGGCGTCGTCATCACCAGCGCTCCGTGCGCGCAGCCGTATTCGGTTGCAAGGTGCAGGTCGCCGTACTCGAGCAGTCCGTAGATGAGGCCGGAGGCGAAGCTGTCGCCTCCGCCGACGCGGTCGAGGATCTCGAGTCCGGGCCGCGCAGTCGCCTCGACGAACCCTCCCGTACGCGACCAGGCGATCGCCGACCAGTCGTTGACCGTCGCGCTGCGGACCGTTCGCAACGTGGTCGCGACGACTGCAAAGTTCGGGAACTCCGCCGACGCGCGCTCGATCATCGCGCGAAACGAGGACCCATCGAGCTCGGCAAGGTGCTCGTCGACGCCGTCGACCTCGAGTCCGAGGCAGGCGGTGAAGTCCTCCTCGTTGCCGAGCATGACATCGACGTGCGCCGCCAGCCGGCGGTTCACCTCGCGGGCGCGCTCCACGCCGCCAATCTCTTTCCACAGGCTCGGCCGGTAGTTCAGGTCGTAGGAGACGACGGCGCCGTGCCGCGACGCGGCCTCGACCGCCTCCGCGACAACGTCGGGCGTCGTCTCGGAGAGCGCCGCGAAGATGCCGCCCGTGTGGAACCAGCGCACGCCGAGCGTGCCGAACAGATGCTCCCAATCGACATCGCCGCGCCGGAGCTGGGATGCCGCCGTATTGCCGCGATCGGAGACGCCGAGCGCACCGCGGACGCCGAACCCGCGCTCGGTGAAGTTGAGGCCGTTGCGAACCGACCTGCCGCTGCCACCGCCCGGGACCCAGCGAACGAGCGACGCGTCGACGCCGCCCTGGAGCACGAAGTCCTCGAGCAGCCGGCCGACCTCGTTGTCGGCGAAGGCGGTCACGACCGCGGTGCGGAGGCCGAAGCAGCGGCGCAGTCCGCGCGCCACGTTGTACTCCCCGCCTCCCTCCCACACCTGGAAGGAGCGCGCGGTGCGGATACGGCCCTCGCCTGGGTCGAGCCGCAGCATGATCTCGCCGAGCGCGACCAGGTCGTACCGGCACTCCTCCGCCGGCCGGATTTCGAGCGGACTCATCCTGAAGCCTCCGCTCCGAGCGCGACGGCGGCCGCGGTGAGCCGCGCCACCTGCGCGAAATCGCCCGCAGCGACCAGCTCCGGAGCAACCAGCCAACTGCCTCCGACGGCGGCCACGTACGGAAGCGCGAGGTAGCTTCCGGCGTTGGCGGCCGCAATCCCGCCCGTCGGAACGAACCGGACGTCAGGAAACGGCCCGTGCAGGGCCTTGAGCGCCGCGACGCCACCGCTGGGCTCGGCAGGGAAGAACTTGAGGAGGGTCAGACCGTGCTCGAGAGCGGCCATCACGTCGGTCGCGGTCGCGACGCCCGGGATCAGCGTGACCCCCAGATCGCTGCAGCGGGCGGCGACACGCGGGCTGAAGCCGGGCGTGACGACGAACCGGGCGCCCGCGTCGACGGCCTGGTCGACCTGGTCCGCCTCCACGACGGTGCCCGCGCCGACGAGCAGATCGGTCTCGGCCGAGATGCGCCGGATCGCACCGGCCGCGGCCTCCGTGCGGAACGTGACCTCGGCGATCGGAAGACCGCCCTCGGCCAGCGCCTGGGCGAGCGGAAGCGCCGACTCGAGATCGCGGAGGACGACCACCGGCACGATCCGGCGCGCGCAGACTGCGTCGAGCACGCCTGCGGCGGTCACCGCGCGAGCCAGCCGCCGTCGACGGGCAGGAGGGCGCCGCAGACGTAGTCGGACGCCGCCGACGCCAGGAAGAGCGTCGCGCCGGCCAGATCGCGCGCCTCGCCCCACCGGCCGGCGGGGATCCGCTCGAGGATCGCCCGGCTGCGCTCGGGATCGTCACGCAGCGCCTCCGTGTTGTCGGTGGCGATGTAGCCGGGAACGATGCCGTTCACGTTCACGCCGCGCCCGGCCCACTCGTTGGAGAGCGCCCGGACGAGACCGGCGAGCGCAGACTTCGAGGCGGCATAGCCGGGGACGAGGATGCCTCCCTGCATGCTGAGCAGCGACGCGGTGAAGATCACCTTGCCGCGTCCGCGCTCGAGCATTCCCCTGCCTATCTCACGTGTGAGCACGAACGGCGCGGTCAGATTGACCTCGAGAACCGTGTCCCAGCGCTCGTCGTCATGCTCGGCCGCCGGTGCGCGCGAGATCGTGCCCGCGTTGTTGACGAGGATGTCGACGGGGCGGTCCGCCGCCGCCACAGCGGCGGCGAACTCCCGAACCTGGTTCCGGCTGCCGAAGTCGACGCGAAACGCCGTGAACGAGCCGCCCGCAGCCTCGACGCGGCGCTGCACCTCGCTGCCGGCCGGCTCGAGCTGCGCGCTCGCCCCGATCACGTCGGCGCCGGCCTGGGCCAGCACCTCGGCCATCGCCAGCCCGATCCCGCGGCGGCAGCCCGTGACGAGCGCCAGCTTGCCGGTCAGGTCGAACAGGCCTGCCACCGCCGGCGAGAGGCTCATTCCGCAGCTCCGGCGCCGCAGTCGATGAGCACCTTCATCGCGCGCCCCGCCTCCAGGGTCTCGAAGGCGTCCGCGACGCCCGTCAGCGGCTCGACGGCGGTGATCAGCGGCTCGACGGGCACCTCGCCGCTCGCGAGGAGGCCGACCGCCTGCTCGAAATCGCTCCGCTCGTAGACCCGCGCGCCGACGAGCGTCAGCTCACGCCAGAACACCCGGAACAGATTCACCGGCGGCGGGGTCGCGTGGATCGCGACGACCACGAGGCGGCCGCGGACGGCCATCGACGAGATCGCCGTGTCGAGCCCGGCGACGGCGCCCGAGACCTCGAAGCCGACCGCCGCGCCGACTCCGTTCGTCCAGTCCTCGACGTATGTGCCGACGTCACCCGAGGCGGGGTCGAACGAGCGCAGTCCCAGCTCGCCGGCGAGCGCACGCCGCTCGGCGCTGAGCTCCAGCACGAGCACGTCCGCGCCTGCGGCACGGGCCACCGACGCGATCAGCAGGCCGATCGGGCCGCCGCCGACGACGAGCGTCTGCTCACCAGCCACGAGACCCGCGCGGCGAACGTCGTGCACCGCGACCGCCGCCGGCTCGGCGAGCGCCGCGGTACGCAGCGCGAGTCCGTCGGGCAGCGCGACGAGTGCGCGCGCCGGGACGGTCCAGCGCCCCTGCAAGGAGCCGGGCGAGTCGATGCCGAGGAAGTTCAGCCGCTGGCAGACGTGAGAGTGGCCCGCCAGGCACGCCGGGCACTCGCCGCACCAGTCGAGGGGCATCACCGTCACCCGGTCGCCGGGAGACCAGCCGGTCACGCCCTCCCCGACCGCCGAAACCGTGCCGGACATCTCGTGCCCGAGCACCGCCGGGACGGTGACGCGAGCATCCATCGCCCCGTGGAAGATGTGGAGGTCGGTGCCGCAGATGCCGGTGTAGGCAACGGCGATCTCGACCTCACCGGCCGCGGGGGGCTGCGGCTCGCGCTCGAGAACGGACAGCGTCCTCGGGCCCATGTAGCACGCTGCCTGCACGCGAGGCTCCTAGGCGGTCTCGGGGTCGGTGACGGTCGGAGCGAGGACGGCGATCGCCTCCTCGTCCTCGATCAGCTCCCTGAGCCACTGCTCTCCCTCGGAGAGGTGGATCAGGTCGGCAGCGCTGGCCCGCTCCGCGTCGCCGGCACGGAGCGCCTCGTAGATGTCCCAGTGCCGCCGCCTCGTCAGGGCCGTCGCGTCCTGCTCCCTCACCGATCGCCACAGCCGCGCCCTCAGCGTCCCGCCCGAGAGATTCTGGATCAGGGAGGCGAGCGTCGTGTTGCCGGAGGCGTCGACGATGATGCGGTGGAACTCCTCGTCGCTCGCGATGAACGCCTGCAGGGTCTCGGAGGCGTCCATCCGGGCCAGACAGTCCTCGAGCTGGGCGAAGTCGTCAGGGGTCAGCCGGCCGGCCGCCATGCCGGTGGCGACGGGCTCGAGGACCCGCCGCACCTGGTGGAGCTCGAGCAGCGTCGGGCCGGTGAGCAGGTCGCTGATGAAGCCCATGCCCGTTAGCAGCAGCTCCGGCTCGAGGCTGGTGACATACGTGCCGTCGCCCACACGCGGCTCGAGAACGCCGATCAGGGTCAGCGCACGTACGGCCTCGCGCAGCGAGTTCCTCGACAGGCCGAGCTGCTGCGCGAGGAGCTGCTCCTTGGGCAGCTTCTCGCCCGCGACGAACTCGCCGGACATGATCAGGTCCTTGATCTTCACGATCGCCTGGTCAGTGAGAGCGGCCATCGGATACTCCGAAGTCGGTCGAGGTTGCCGAGATCATCACATCGTAAGCCGATAGAGCCGAGCGGCCGTCCCGCCCAGCACCAGTGGGGCAGTGTCCCCGGCGACGGCCTCGACGACGCGTGCCGTCTCGACCCAGACCTGCTCGTAGCTGCCGTTCAGGAGCGCCACCGGCCAGTCGCTGCCGCAGAGCAGGCGGTCGGGCCCGAAGCACTCGTAGGCGATCTCGACCGCCGGCTGCAGATCGCCCGCGTCCCAAGGGCCGGGAGGGAGCACGGTGTTGAGGCCGGAGACCTTCGCGGCGACGTTGGCCGCGGCGGCCGCAGCCCGCAGCTGGGCCGCCCAGCGGCCCATCTCCGGTGTCCCGAGCGGCGGCTTGCCGAGGTGGTCGACGACGATGGTGAGCCGGGGGAAGCTCCGCGCCAGCTCGGGCACGTCGCGCAGATGGTCGGGGAAGACGCAGGGAAGTTCGAGCACGAGTTCGCGCTCCTCCAGGTGCGCGATGCCCTCGAGCATCGCGGGCCGGAGGATCCAGTGTGGATCGTCCTCCTGGTGGATGAGATGCCGGATGCCCCGGAGCTTCGGCTCCGAGGAGAGCTCGTCCAGGCGCTCGCGCGCACGCGCGGGCGTGTCGAGCGGTACCCAGGCGACAACGCCGCCGATCCAGTCGTGGCGCACGGCATGCTCGAACATCGCGTTCGTGTCGAGGTCGGTGGCGGCCGCCTGTACGAGCACCGTCCGCTGCACGCCGCAGGCCGCGAGGAGGGGTTCCAGGTCGGACGGTTCGAACGCGCGGTTGATCGCAGCGTGCTCGTCCGTCATCCACGGCTGCGGCTCCCGCACCGGGTTCCAGAAGTGGTGGTGTGCGTCGACGTTCACGAGATGAGGCCGAGGCCTCCGGCGTGCCGCTTCACGCCGGAGGCCCCCATGCCATCAGGAGGAAGGATGGCGTCGGCCGCGTCTAGCCGAACTGCGCGGCGTTGGCCTTGGTCACGAAAGCCGTGCCGGTGTCCACTTTCTTGAGCACCTTCTTTCCGAGCACCGCCCGGTACAGCGTGGCGACGCCGAGCGAGCCGATCTTGGCCGGGAACTGGGCGACGCTGCCCGTCTCGTTCCCCGCCTTGATCTGGGCCACCTCGTCCGGGAGTGCGTCGAACCCGACGAGGATGATCGCGCCGGGCTTGATGCCGGCGTTCTTGATCGACTGGATGGCGCCGAGGACGGGCGGGCCACAGGCCGAGTAGATCGCGGTCAGATTCTGATTCGCGGTCAACATGGTCTGCGCTGCGGTCGCACCCTTCGTCTGGTCGCAGTCGGTCTCGAGCTTCGAGACGACCTTGATCTGGCTCTTCAGGGCGCCGAGCCCCGCAAGCATGCCCGTCACGCGGGCATCGAGCGCAGGCACGCCGGGAACGCCCTCGAGGATTCCGAGCGTGTCGCCCGCCTTCAGCTTCGTCGCGAGGAACTTGCCGGCGAGGAGTCCGCCCTTGTAGTTGTCCGTCGCGACGACGGACGTCTTGTTCTTCCACGTGGGGATGTCGTTGTCCATCAGGACGACCTTGACTCCTTGCTTGATCGCCTTGTCGAGCGCCTTGGACACGGCGGGGCTCGTCGGCGTGATCGCGATCCCCTTCACGCCCTGGGCGACCATGTTCTGGATCGCGGCGATCTCACCCGCGTCGTCGGTTGCGCTCTTCCCCTGCGCGAAGATCACCTTGGCACCGGGTGTCGCCGCATCCCACTTCTTCGCGGCCTTCTGCAGGGTGAAGAAGAAGTCCACGGGGAACTTCGTGATGAAGCCGAGCTTGACGACCTTGTCCTGCCGCTGCGGCTTCGCGCTCGCGGTGACGGCGAGCACCGACGCCACCGTAGCGAGCACGGCGATCAACACTGCCACGCTCAACAGTCGCTTGTTCGACATCTTGCATCCTCCCTCTCTAGACGAACGTTCTTGACACAACGGAGCGTTGGGTCCGCCCGAACTCCCTTCTACGGTCTGCTCACTCGCCACCTCCCACGATCATCGAGACGATCTCCTGGTGGGTCTCCGCGGACGGGAACACCTCGCCGACCTTGCGGCCGCGCCGCAGGACGACGGCGCGGTCGGCGATCTCCATGACGTGGTCCATCGCGTGCGAAACCACGAGCACCGCCCTGTTCTCGCCCCGGAGCCGCAGAATCAGATCCAGTACCTTGCGCGACTCGCGAACCCCAAGAGCCGCGGTCGGCTCGTCGAGGATCACGACCCTCGACGCGAACGCCGCGGCCCGGCTGACCGCGACCGCCTGCCGCTGGCCGCCGGACATCAACCCGAGGGTCGCCTTGAAGTCGGGCAGCGTCACCTGGAGCCGCTCCAGCACCTCGCGCGTGGCCTCGGTCATCTGCCGGCGCTTGATCACACGCAACGACCGGGGCAGCCACGACGGCCCGGCGAGCTCGCGCCCCGCGTAGAAGTTGTCGGTCGGCCGCAGGTTGTCGAACAGCGCAAGATCCTGGTAGACGGTCTCGATGCCGAGCGCGCGCGCATCGGCCGGCGCGTGGATGGCGACCGGCTCCCCGTCCATCTGGATGGTGCCGCTGTCGAACCGGTGAACGCCGTTCAGGCACTTGATCAGGGTCGACTTGCCCGCCCCGTTGTCGCCCAGCAGGGCGAGCACCTCACCGCGCCGCACGTCGAGGTCGAGATCCTCGAGCGCCGTGACCGCGCCGAATCGCTTGCTCGCTCCGCGCACCGAGAGCGCCGGCGCCGTCTCCGCCGGCCGGCCGGCCGTTGCCGCCTCCATCGTGGTCATGCGTGCCTCGCGGCCTGCATGACCCGCACGCGGCCCTCGATGTACCCCCGGAGCACGTCGGCCTCGACGGCTGCGAGGAGGACGACTCCGATCGCCATCAGCTGGTAGAAGGCGTCGACGTTATGGAGGTTGAGGGCGTTGCGGATCACGCCGATCGTGAACGCCCCGACGAGTGCGTTCCCGACGTTGCCGCGGCCGCCCGCGAACGCGGCGCCGCCGATGATCACCGCGGCGATCGAATCGAGCTCGGCGAGATCACCCGCCGTCGGCGAGCCGGCGTCGATCAGGCCGGCGACGAGCAGGCCGGCGACGCCGGCGGCGAAGCCGCTGAGCACGTACACCGTGACCAGCACCCGGCGCGTCGGGATGCTCGCCCGCCGCGCGGCTTCCGGGCTGCCGCCGACGGCGTAGAGCCAGCGGCCCCACACGAGGCGTGTCGTCAGGAGCAGACAGAGGAGCGCGAGGCCGATCACGACGAAGATCGAGTAGGGCAGCCAGCCGATCGACCCGCCTCCGATCGTCTGCACGATCGGAGGCATCCCCGAGATGAGCGTCCCGTGCGCGGCCCAGAGCGCGAGGCCCCGCACGACGCTGAGCGTGGCCAGCGTGACGATGAACGGGTGAGGAACGCGGCCGTAGACGAAGATGAGCCCGTTCGCCGCCCCGACCGCGAGCCCGGTTCCGATGATCGCCGCGATGGTGAGCACGCTCGACTGGGTGTCGCCCCAGACGATCGCGCCGACCACGCCCGAGAGCGCGATGGTCGAGCCGACCGAGAGGTCGATACCCCTCGACACGATCACCAGAAGCTGGCCGAGCGCGAGAACGGCGATCACGGAGGTCTGCGAGAACACGTTCCCGATGTTCCGGCTGGTCAGGAACACGGGCGTCGTCAGGCCGACCGCCACGATCAACAGGAACAGGATCAGCGCCGGCCCCAGCCGAAGCGAGAGGAGCGCCACCTGGAGGAGGCGGTAGCGATCGAGCCGGAGGAGTCCGCGTACGCCCAGCTTCGGCCGATCAGACTCTGCCGTCGTCACCGTCATTGGCCGCCCACGGCAATCTCGGCGTCCGCCCAGGCAGGCCCGTCCGGGAACTCGAACTCGTCGAGTGACTCGGGCAGCATCTCGATGCTGTAGCCGGCCGCCTGCGGCGCGAGGTACCGGCCGTCGTTGACCACGGCCGGGTCACGGAAGTGCTCGTGCAGATGGTCGACCCACTCGACGACCCTCTGCTCGAGCGACCCGCTCACCGCGATGTAGTCGAAGAACGCCAGGTGCTGGACGTACTCGCAGAGGCCGACGCCGCCCGCGTGCGGACAGACCGGGATCCCGTACTTCGCCGCGAGCAGGAGCACCGCGATCGCCTCGTTCACGCCGCCGATCCGGCAGGCGTCGAGCTGGCAGATGTCGATCGCCTCGGCCTGGAAGAGCTGCTTGAAGATGATCCGGTTCTGGACGTGCTCGCCCGTCGCCACCCGGATCGGAGCGACCTCGCGCCGGATCCTGGCGTGTCCGAGGACGTCGTCGGGGCTCGTGGGCTCCTCGATCCACCACGGGTCATGGGCCGCGAGCCGTCGCATGGCGGCGATCGCCTCGTCGACGCCCCAGACCTGATTCGCGTCCATCATCAGGATGCCGTCGGGGCCGAGGGCGCTGCGGATCAGGTCCGCACGGCGGTCGTCGGACTCCAGATCGCCGCCGACCTTCATCTTCACGTGCGTGAATCCGGAGGCGACGGCCTCGCCGACAAGCAACTCGACCTTCTCGTCCTCGTATCCGAGCCAGCCGGCGGACGTCGTGTAGGCCGGATACCCCGAGGCAACGATCTCCGCCTCCCGCTCCGCCGAGCCGCGGCGTACGTCGCGTAGGATCTCCAGCGCCTCCTCGGGCGCGAGTACGTCGGCGATGTAGCGGAAGTCGACGCAGCCGACGAGCTCCTCCGGTGAGAGATCCACCAGCAGCTTCCAGAGGGGCTTCCCCTCGCGCTTGGCCCAGAGGTCCCAGACGGCGTTGACCACCGCGGCGGTCGCGAGATGGATGACGCCCTTCTCCGGGCCGAGCCAGCGGAGCTGGGTGTCGGACACCAGGCTGCGCCAGAACCCGCGCATGTCGGCGACGATCGCCTCGAGCGTGCGGCCGACGACGAGTGGCTCGAGGGCGCGGGCGGCGGCCACACAGACCTCGGTCCCCCGCCCGCTCGTGAACGTGAGACCATGACCCTCGAGCCCATCGTCGGCGCCCGTCCGCAGAACGACGTACGCCGCCGAGTAGTCCGGGTCGGTGTGCATCGCATCGGATCCATCCAGCCAGCGGGACGTCGGGAAGCGGATGTCTCGCGCCTCGAGAGCGACGATCGTGGTTCCTCCGGTCACGGCTCGCACCTCGAAACCACCGCCACCGACGTGTTCTCTGGGAGGATCCTCTGCGACTGCTCGACCACGGTAAGGCGGGAGTTTAAGCGTAAAGATCGGATCTTTGTCAAGAGGGGATCAGGGAATTCTGAACCGACCTCCTATGAATTAGCCAAGTGCCTGTGGCCCAGTTACCTTCTTTCACCCGATGTTTGCGCTCGGCGACCGGCGGAGGCCTGTACTTCTCGCAATTGCTGCAGTCTCTCCAGCCTGACTCCTAATCCTTTTCCGCGGCCAAACTGACGTGGCGGGCCACACGCGCATCGGCACCTCGGAAGCTCGGTCTCCGAGGGTGCACAGGGACGAGAACGCAAAAATGGTAAGGAGGGGGTCTCCGGTTCGAGTCCGGAAGAGGGCTTCCGGTTTCTAGCTGCTCAGCGGATGTTGCTGTTTTCCGCCTGGGCGACGACTTGCCGGTGCAGCGTCCACGCGACGTCCACCGCGTGGACGTCGGCCCCTTCTGAGTGTGTGCAGGAGTCGAGGAGTTTGATCGCGTGGTCGTGTCCGTCGCGGGCGAGGTGGCCGTAGTGGCGATCGATCATGGTCAGGCTGGCGCCCATGTAGCGGGAGAGGTCGAAGGTGGAGATGCCGGCACGGAGAGCGAAGGTCGCAAGGGTGTGCCGGAGATCGTAAACCCTCCGCAGCGGCCTGATCCCGGCCGCGAGCTGGGCGGCCTTCCAGTAACGCGCGCGGAAGTTGTGCAGGTCGAAGTAACCGCCGCGCACAGCGGAAAACAGAAGATCCGTCTCGGCACCGTCCGGGAGTTGCTCGAGCGCTTGGAGTGCGACCGCTTGGAGCGGCACCGCCCGGACACCTCCCTCGGTCTTCGTGCACTTGACCCGCCCGTTTCTGAACGCCCGCCGCACATAGACGACGCGCGCGTCGAGGTCGATGTCTCGGTGCTCGAGGGCGATCCACTCGCCCGGCCTCAGACCGGTCGCAGCCGCGAAGACCACCAGCGGTCGATCGCGAGGATCGAGCCTGGTGACCAGCTCGCTAAGTTGCGTCCAGGACTCGAACGGCCGCTTCTCGGTCCGCCGTCGCTGCGGGTTGTCGACGCCTTGCTTGGCCGGGTTGACGTCGATCATCCCCCAGGCAACCGCCCGGGCCAGTACCTGCCGAAGCGCCTGAGTTGCCTCGAAGCGGTGACCGGGCGGAACTGTCATCCGCCAGGCCGCGATCTCCTGCGAGCGAAGATCCGAAAAGACGATGATCGCCGAACACCCGGACCGCCTTCGCGAGTAGCCAGCGCAGCTTCTCGATCGTCTAGCACACGTCGCGCGCCACGGCCGCCAGTGCGACACCGGTCGCCCACAGCGCGTCCCCGTTCGCGGCCGTCGCTCTCAACCTGAACACTTGCCCCTGCTGCATCACGGATCACCTCCCACGATCGAACGGGCAAGATCGGGGGTGATCGTCTCCGAGCGGGAGCGGAGACGGAGGCCGTGCCGACGTGGGCCAGCCCAGTTGCATTCTTCGTTCGCGATACGAACAGACCTGCTGCCAGCTACGCAGCGAGTTGCGTGGTGAGGTCGAGCTCGTCCCAAAGCCAACCGACGTCAGGCCAAGGGGCACCAGCGCGGCGGGCGTGTTCGGCGCGGTTCTCGATCGCGCGGAGGAGGAGCTCGAGGTCGTCACGAAGCCTCGGGATACGGGCGGCCGTTCGCGGCGTCGCTCCTTCGAGTCGTTCGAGCGGCTCGTCCAGCCAGCGTCGCAGGTACTGCTCGAGGTAGTCGCTGGTAAGAACGTCCTCCTGGGCAGGATGAAGCGCTTGTCTTCGCTCGGGCCGGTCGAGGTCGAGGGGTACGATCTCACGCTTGCGTAGCTCGGCGTTGCCGCTGAGGCGACTCGAGACGAGCTCGAGCGCGTGCTCGAGTCGCTGCTCGGAGATCGCGTCGAAGCGGAGCTCGTAGCCGGCGAGCACGAACGTGCCGATCCCGATCCGGTCCGGGAACCCGGCGTAGGAGCTCTCGAAGAAGAGCGCGTGCGGCGGCAGCGCCGGCCGCCGAGCGAGAATCTCCTTCCGGTCGGCGGTGAGCTGGAAGCACTCGCCGTTGCCGTCCTCGCTCTCGCCGACCCAGAGCAGCTCCGGCGGCGTGTCGAGAGCCATGAACGCATCGTCGGGATCGAGCAGCGACCACGTGGCGCGCGCAGAGACGATCGGATCACCCTCGGCCGTGAAGTAGCTCGGCTCGGTGAGCCGGCTCGACGGGACGAAGCGGAGCAGCTCCCGGCTTGCGACGCGAAAGGCCTCGGAGAGTCCGGCCGGGTCGTGCGCCAGGCCATGGGCGTCCGCGAGACGCGCGAGCTCGGCACGAAGCTCGGCCTCCTCGTCTGGCGCGTAGACGAGCACAGGCCCCCACAGCGTCGCGGGCGGGCCGCTCGGCATCAGGCGGCAGAGCACGACATCCCACCGAACCACCTCGCGCGAGACGGTCTGACTGGCGACCGGGACCGAGGCACCGGTGAGGACGTCCTCGAGCTCCAGCGAACGGCCCGGAACAACGGCCTTCACACGATGGAGGCCGAGCCGCGCGGCGGCGATCCGCTCCGCAACCTCGCGCTCGCCCGGCGCCAGATCGGGACGGGCGAGGTAGCAGGCGATCGGTGTTCGGCCG
Source organism: uncultured Actinomycetes bacterium (assembly GCA_963775695.1). Classification (GTDB taxonomy): domain Bacteria; phylum Actinomycetota; class Thermoleophilia; order Gaiellales; family Gaiellaceae; genus DATBLE01. Next base: position 277,330 of record CAVZJU010000011.1, read on the forward strand.
CCGGACAACGCACGGTCCGAGTTGAACCAGGTGAGCAGGAGCGCGAAGTCACGCTCTCCAATCCGGTCACTCTCGGGATGGAACTCCTCAAACGCCTGCGCGAGCTCGTCGCCGAACCGCTCGACCGACCAGTCGGAGATCAACTGACCCACCCGGCTGTCCTCGCGTGCGTGCTTCGCCAGCCGCTCCTCCTCCCAGAGACAGCACTGCTTGTACTTGCGGCCGCTGCCGCACGGACACAGCGCGTTCCGAGCGGTCTTCGCCACAACCCGGAACGCTACGAGCAACAGCGGACGGCGCCTCGCGCGGGTTCCGACAGGCCCGCTCGTTACAGTCCCCGGCCATCGCGGCCATGACCGGAAGCGACCTTCGACACCGGCTCGACGGAGCCCTGCGCGAGGTTGAGCGGCTGCGCGCCGAGAACGAGCGGCTGCGGACGCTGCTCGCGCTCGCTCAGCAGACGAAGACGATCCTCGATCCGAGCAAGCCGGAACCGCCGCCCCCTGGGTGCCAGCTCCCCGGCCTCGGCGGACGAGAAGGTCGCGCTCGTGCGGCGCTTGTTCCGCGGCCGCGACGACGTGTATGCGCTTCGCTGGGAGAGCGCACGCACCGGCAACACTGGCTACGCACCAGCAACCGCCGAAGGCTGGAATCGGCATGGGCCCAAGACGTATCTGCCGATGAGCGACGAGGCGATCGAACGCCGGCGCTCGGCGTTTAGGGGCGTTATCGCCTCGAAGGTCGCACCGAAGGTCGCACGCCGCCGCGAGCACCTCTCCGCGCGGGGCCGATCTTTGCGAGCTACGACACGAGTGCGTAGCGGGGCGTTCCGGTGATCGGCGACCGCGGCTGGCGTCACAACCGCGAGAGCTCGAGCCGGCTGTGGCCGTCCGGCGTTCGCATCATCGCGATCTCGAACGCGCTGGTCGCCCAGCCCGGTGACGCGCCCCGCCCACTCTCCTTCGACCGTGGCTCTCCCCTCGAGCTCCAGGCCGAGCTCGGCGAAGAAAGCGATAGCGGCATCAAGGGATTCCACCACGATGCCGACGTTGTCCATCCGTAGGAGCGTCACGCGGCCCCTCTAGTCCCGTCGCTTCGACGCGGCGCGTACTCCACGCGAGCGAATGGCCAGTCCGACTCGAGCCACTCACTCACGGCGCGCCAAAGCGGGGTGTCCAGGTGCGCGCGGCTCTCCCGTACCCAGGAGAGCGCGCAGGCGTCGTAGTCACTGCCGGACACCGGGTAGATGTAGACGCACCCGATCACCTCGCGGCTGGCCGGATCGAGCACCGTGTACGTGAACCCCTTTCGGTTGCGGAAGTCGTCCGCGTGGCGCTGCAGGTCCGCGCGGTTCTCATCGCGCGTCATCTCTCGCGGCCAGGAGCCGTCGGGATACCCGGGCGTCGCCGCGATGTGTTTCATCGACGACGTCCAGGCGTCGTAGTCCTGCTCGTTGTGCTCAGGCCCGAGCGGCTCGAGGACGAACTCGGAAGCCTCGAGACTGAGCGGGACGTCGAAGTCGGGCGGGACGAACTCGGCCACGCGACCGATCGTAGAGGTCGGTTCAGGGGAGCTGGGAAAGCGAACCCTCACCCTGCGCCAGCGTTCCGGACTGACGCCAGATGAGAGTCGTCCTTGACAGGCACTACTCTTCGATCGCTCGCAGCTCCAGGACGCCGAAGGATGCTCCAGGGTTCTTCGACGCAACTTCAACGGCCTCGTCACGGTTCGGCATTCGAGAATGTTGAAGCCCGCGATCTGAAGGGTCTGCTCGGTCACCGGTCCGTCGTCGACGGCCAGCTAGCCTTGTCGAACGCGCAGCGTCTGCACCTCGGAGATCGGGGCGAGGACGTGCCCTGCGAGGCGCACGCCGCGGGCGTCCATCTCGTCACACCACGCGGCTACGGCGGCCGGGACAGTCGCCCGCTGCTCCGCGTCGAGCTGCACGCTGGGGTCACGATACGTAAAGAGCATGAACTTCACGGCGGCCTCCTTGATCGAGTTGTTCAGCCGGTTCGACTGTACGAGTCGCCGCCACTCATCGGTAATCGACGCTCAGAAAGTCTGGGTGCGCGAGTGTTCGCCTATGACGCCTGATCAGTTACGCCCAGGGCAGATGACCCCAGTACGGCGGCCGCTCTCGCCGGAACCGCTCGGCCGTCGCATAGACCTGCCCCGGGTCAGAGGTCTCCTCCTCCACGCTCGCGCCGTAGCGTGCCGCGAGTTCCGACACCGGGTACCGCACGTCCAGGCCCGAGTGTGCACCGACCATCAGGATCGCGCACGGTCCGTCACCGGCCCCCACGAACGCATGCTCAGTCCAGGGAGGACAGTGGAAGAAGTCCCAGGGCCGAAGGCGTCGCTCCTCGCCCTCGACGAGCAGTCTGCACTCGCCGGCCAGAACGAGGAACGCCTCCTGATTGGCCTCGGCGTGATAGACGCCGCTCTGACCCGGCTCGAGGACCGTCACGTTGAACCCGAGTTGCTCGAACTCGACCGGCGGCTCGCCGTACTCGTTCGCGAACCAGCATGCCGCGCCCCTCGTTTCCGACGACCACCACTCCGCGTCCCGCACGTTGACGACGAACCAGCCCTCCGTCGCGGGGGCAAGCCCGGAACCGGAGTCCTCAAGCCGTGCTTCAGTCACGAGCCGGATTCTCACACGTCCTGTGCCCAAGGAAGCCGGTCTGGGCCAATGTTCCGGAATGACCCCGAAGAAGTGAGGCTGGATCTGACCGCAGCCGATGAGTCCTCGTTCATACGCCAGTCTCTACCGCGATGCGGCCGGAGCAGGCCGCCGGGACAAGGAGCCATCAGATGACGCGATACCTGATCTCGTTCGACGCCCACGCGATGGACCACATCCCCGACGAGGACATGCCCGCCGTGGCCAAGGCCTCACACGAGGTGGTTCAGGAGGCCATGGACGCCGGCGTGTGGGTTTTCGGCGGCGGACTGGAAAACCAGGAGGCGAGCGTCGTGGCCACCGACGGGACGGTCACCGACGGCTCGTACCCGGAGGCCATCGGCGGGTTCTGTGTCGTCGACGTGCCCTCACGCGAGGAGGCGCTGAAGTGGGCTGCCAAGACCGCCGACGCCTGCCGCTGCGCGCAAGAAGTCCGGGAGTTCATGCCCGACCCGGCGGTCGGGAACTGATCCGGCACGTCGACCTATTCGTCTGCGCGAGAGGTCCGTCGGCTGCGACAGCGGTCGCAAGGACATCACCCTGACCGCCTACGTGCAGGCCATGTTCGTCCCGGCGTCGGATCAGGCGAGGGCGCGTTCGAGGGCCGCGCGGTCGGCGGGCTCGCCGTGCGTCGGCAGCACGAACTCGACGGGCTTGTCGAGCAGCGGCCTCAGCCCGCTCGCGACCTGCTCGACCGTGACGCCTTCCGGTAGCCAGTTCGCGGGGATCTCGAGCCCCGTGCCGAGGTCGATCAGCGTATCGCCGGCGATCACCGCCCGAATCCGCTCGCTCCACAGCACGAGGTCGAGCTGGCCTTCACGGCCGGGGTACGCCTCCATTCCGAACAGCGAGTCGCCGATCGCATAGCGGGTCGCCGGGACGAGCTGGTCCTCGGGACGATCAGGCGCCCGGGCCCACACGGGAAAACCAAGCGCCGCCGCGTCGCGCTCGTGCCACGTGGAGGTGAGTACCGTAACCACCTCGCGCGATCCGAACAGCGCGCGCACATCGTCCGGAACGGCGATCGGGTCGATAAGGATCAGCCGCACGCCGTCGTCGATTGCGTACGCCGACACCGGCCCTTCCCACTTGGGGTGCGCCGCGGTCCAGTGGTACACGCCCTCAGGAAGCATTCTCGGATGCTGAGCACTACCGACTCCTCTCGTCCGGCAACCTCTCCCTGACGGACCTGAACAGGAACGTGAACAGGTCGCACGAGGGTCGCACGGCCATGCAAAACGCGACGATGCGCGGCGCCTTCCGGCAACTCGATCCCGCTCCATTACGCGGGATCCCGCATGAGTCGGCCCCCTCCTCACGTTCATGGTAGGGAGGGGGTCGACGGTTCGAGTCCGTCAGAGGGCTCTAGAAAAGGCCAGCAAATGGGCTTTTTCGTTGCCCAAAGCGGCGCGGAGCGCGACATCGGCCAGGTCAGGGACCTGCTCGAACGAGCCGAGACCCCCGAACAACGACTCCCGATCTACCCCACGTCCAGGCCGCAGTCGATGCGCTCACCCGCCCGCCAGGCTGACTCACAGTAACTCGCACCGCTAGTGTTGTTGGCGACCGTCGATGATCAGCGCGCTCACCGAACTACCGGAAGGTGTGATCGGGTTCGAGGCGAGTGGAAAGATCGCTGCCGAGGACTACCGCGACGTCGTCGTGCCCGCGCTCGAGCAGGCCGCCAAGGCAGGGGACGTTCGCTTCATCATCGTGATGCGCGACTTCGACGGCATCTCCGGGGGTGCAATCTGGCAAGACCTGAAGATGGGCATCGAACATCTCCGTTCATGGAAACGGATCGCGCTCGTCACCGACATCGAGTGGATGAGCCACCTCACCGACCTCTTCGGCTGGATGACACCCGGCGAGACCAAGACGTTCTCCCTCAACCAGCAGGACGAGGCGATTCAATGGGTGGCGGCAGAGTGATGACCTCGCAACCCTCCTCACAGCCCGACATCGTCGCCAGCCTCGGCAACGGTTTGGGGACAGGTCTTGGGGACAGGTTCAAGGCATCTCGGGGTGGCTCAGGGCGTCTGGAGCGCAGGCAAAGACAGGCCGGCCAAACCGCATAATCATGCGCAAAACACGGCGGGACGTGCGAATCCTCCGACCCGTTCAGACCGCACGGTTACACCATCTCGTCTCATTGGGTTGGGCACCGTAGATCAGAGTCGGGCAGTGTGATCTGACCCAGAATCTGACCCAGCCGCTGGCCCTCGCGCTTGCCCAGGATCACCGGGCGTTTTCGCTTCCCGGGAACTGGTCACCACGAACTCGCCACGCGTGCTAAGGCTGTTGTCTACGACAGCAGCCTTCTTTTTGGACAGACTCGTCAAGGCGGCGACTTCCTGGTTATCGCGCTGGCGGTCGCGGAGACGACCCACCCCGGCCGCCCCCGCGACGCCTACCTAAGCGGGCGCTTCACCCGCGCGCGAACGGTCACTGTTCCGCCGAGGTTCATCCGCGAGGTGATTCGGAACCTCGATCCGGGGTCGCGGCAATCGCCTCGAGGCTGCCGCAATCGTGCTCTCAGTCTCGCGACCGGCCGACCCCGATGACATGTACCCGAACGAAACGCCACGCTTGGTGCGGCGCTAACAGAGGCACACGATCTGTGGCCGAGGCCTTGTCGAAACATACGGCGGAGTCCCAGATCAAAGCAACATCGGCCAGACAGATCACCGTTCTCCAGTAGAGCCACATACGGTAAGAAGCGAGGCCGGCCGCCCCTCGATCAACGAAAGAGAGCACCGCCCGCCTCATCATCCGCAGCCCCCGAACCCGTCTCGATGGTCATCCAGGGAAAGAGCGTTCCGTTTGGGTCCCATGCGCGATGCCGACTGGATGTCGCCGGTCCAACAGAACGTCGCTCGGCGCCGTTCGCAGACGCTGTGCCCCTGACCCACGAGGCCCGCGAGTAGGCTCTTCGTCCCGTAGATGCGAGGCGAGGAGATCGTTTGGTCATCAGTACCCGGATTCGCTGGACGATCGCGTTCCTGATCGGGATCGCAACCGTGACCGCGGCCGGTCTGAGTTGGCGCGCCGCCCAGATCGGCAGCACCGCCGCGTACGATGATCGGCAGGCGATCGGCGAGACGGTCAGCGTGGAGCAGGCGGCGGTCTCGCGCGCCGTCGCTGTGGCCGCGGATGCCCGCGAGTACGTTCGCTACCGGGCAGACTACGCGGTCGCGGCGGCTCTCGACCGGGAGGCTGCCAGGCTCGCCGCGGGCGGCGCCGCCCGCCTGGCCGCGGTGTCGCGCGGAGAGGCGGCTGCGCTGCGGGAGGGGGCGACCCGCCGTGCCGCTCAAGCGGGAGTGTTCGGTCAGTTCACGATCGGCAGCGATCTCCTCCGGCCGACGGCGAAGCCACGTTCCTTCGACTACCGGGCGCAGGCGCGCGCGCTCGCGGCGCAACAGTCGGCCGAGCTGACCTCACCCGCCCATCTCGACCCGGGCAGCTGGGCGAGCGCCGCCAGCCACATCCGCAGGCGGATCAAATCGCTCGGACGCCTCGCCTTCCTGATGCTGCTCGCGATACTGCTCTACACCGCGGCCGAGGTCAGCCGGCGGCGCCGGTTTGCCTTCGTGTTCCTGGGCTGCGGGCTCGCCGTATACCTGACCGGGATGATCATCGCCCTCTCGACGGTGTTCTTCTCGTGAGCCGGCCCGACGACGAGCAGACGAAGGCTGTGACCGAGCCGCCTGCGGCCGAGACGGAGAAGGACGGCGACGCGCTGACGCGGAAGATCGCGATCACCCTTGCCGTGATCATCGTGCTCGGCGGCGGGCTCGCGATCCTCCAGGTGGACGCGAGCTCCTACGAGTCGAACAACGCCCGCGAGACGACGCGCACCGCGGTCCAGGCGTTGCGGGCGAACGTCCTCGCCGACACGGTCGCCGGGCTCGACCCCGAGCTCGAGTCGGAGCGCGACTTCCTGCCCTTCCGCCGGCCGCTCACCACCGGCGCGCCCAGCCTCGCCTCCGCAGCGGGCCTGGCCTCTCCGCCGGGGACCGTCGCGGACAGTCTCCACGTCGCTCGGCAGTCGGTCTCCGACCTCGAGGTCGGCTCCGTCCTCCGGCGCCTGCAGACCGACGGTCAGCGACTCACGCTGAAGCAGCGGGCGCTCGCCACCACGCGCATCACCTGGAACGACCGCTCGACCCAGTACACGACCGTGATTGCCGTGCTCGCGATCGCGCTCTTCCTCGTCGGCTTCGGGCTGGTCGCCCAGGGACCGATCCGCGGCGCCGCCTACGCGCTTGGAGTCGGAGTCGCGATCTTCGCCGTCGTGTGGGGCGTCTGGGTCTACCACCTGCCGATCCCGTCAACGCCGGAGACCGCGATCGACGCCAGCGCCCGCGCTGCCGTCTCGACCGACGCCGGCGACTACTCCGACGCGATCGCACGGTACGGCGAAGCGCTCCGGGCAGACGGCTCGTTCGCGACCGCGTACTCCGGGCGTGCCCGCGCACGCATGCTCGGCGCGAACCCCGACTACCGCGAGACGCGGGCGGTCACCGAGCCGAGCGGCGGGGCAATGAACCAGGCCCGGGAGGACGCCCTGCGAGCCTCCAAACTCGACAGGCGCGACATCCTCAGCGCCTACCTGCTCGCGATCTCGAGCTTCGTCGCCGGCAAGTACGAGGCGGGCAGCGACGCCGTCGACGCCGCGATCGCGCTGAACGGGAAGGTGCCCGACCTGTGGCTGCTGAAGAGTGCGCTCGAGCTGGGGCGGGGCGACCGGGCCGCCGCCGCCGCCGCACTCGACGAGGCGGTCCGTCTGATCCGCGGCGCCGGTCCCTCGCAGGCCACCCGGCTGCTCGCCGCCACCTACCTGAGCTACCTCTCCTGGATCGAACGTCACGATCCCGCGCACGCAACGGCCGCCCGGGAGCTCGCGAACCGCGTCGTCGCCAGGGAGACGAGCTTCACGCTCGGGCGCACCCTGCCTCCCGCGCCGCCTTCCCGTGGCCGGGTCTCGGTCGAGGGGCTCAGGTACGCCGCGGGCAGACTGATGCTGCGTCTGCGCTGGGCCGCCCTACCAGCCGGCACGACGCTGAGCGCGATCGGCTACGAGCGACCGCTCCGCGGCGGCGCCTGGGCACAGCCGCCCGGTCTCGCCCTCTTCGCGACGGTCGCCGGGAGCGGCTCGAGGAACATCAGCGTCCCGCTGACCCGCACCTGCAAACCGACCCGTGTCCGCGTGGACGTCTACCTGAACGGCGCGCCGGCCCTGACGCGCTCCGGGCCCGGCGCCGCACCGACCTGCTGAGAGCGGCCACCTCGATAGCCACCGGCTGCCAGCGTGGAATCCCCCGACCGATGAGCCTCTTCTCGGGCCAGGAGGCGTCGGGGGTCGGCCGCTGCCGACAACCTCTTCGGGGGTTAGTTCCAGGCCAGGCCGGCGGGGGACAGTCGGGGGACGGGTGAGGGCCGGTCTGGCCCCCACCCCTGCTTACCCTCTACGAGTGGAGGGAGACCCTGATCGAGACGAGGCGGCGGGTGGAGATTCCGCCGAGCAGGCTCTCGCCTGATTTACGCGCACGGACGAACATCGCGATCAACTGCTGCTTCCCGCTGACCGGAAAGCCGGAGAGGCGCTGGAAGCGAAGTTCCGCCCAGCCGTCAGCACCGGTGCGCTGCTCGCTGGGGATCGCGAACTGGTTGTAGGGCGTCGCCGTGGCGTAGACGAGTGCGCCCTGAACCGGCCCGCCGCAGGTCGATGTGACGTGGAAGCGGACGATCAGCGTCCGGGTTCCGGCGGTTGTCACCTGCGGGCTCGACTGGAGCGTGTCAACCAGCAGTCTGGCCGGCGGTGAGATCGAGCCGGCCTGGTCAGCCCCGTCGCTGGGAGGACAGCCGTTGCCGCCCCCGGATGGCTTCGGAGGTGGCGCGGCTGCCGCGACGACGCCGGTGGGAACCGAGGTTGCGGTTGTCGAGCCGCCGCTGTTGGTCGCAATTACTCGGAAGCGCAGTGTATTGCCGGCGTCGACTGAAGCGAGGATGTACTTCGTCGAGTTCGCGCCGCCGATTGCCGAACAGCTGCCGCCGATCTTGTCGCACCGAAGCCAGGCATAGGCCCAGCTGCTCGGGTCATGAGTCCATGACCCTCTATCCGCGGAAAGCACTTTGCCCTGCTGGGCCGTTCCGGAGATCGTCGGCGGCTTGGTATTCACCGGCAGATCGGACGTCGCCGCCACGACCACGCCTGTCGGAATCGAGGTCGCCGTCGTCGTGCTGTCTGCGTTCTTGGCCTTGACCTGGAAGCGCAGCGTGTTGCCCACGTCGACCGACTTCAAGGTGTACTTCCTGGAGTCGGCGCCACCGATCGTTGAGCAGCTGCCTCCGTTTCGGTCGCATCGCAGCCAGGCGTAGTCATAGCTCGTCGGATTGTTCGACCAGTTGCCGCGGTCCCCGGTGAGCATCTTCTTTTCTTGCGCTGTGCCGGAGATCGTCGGCGGATAGGTATTCGCTGGGGCCGTCGTGCCCGCGGCTGATCCTGTCCCGACAAAGACGACGAGCAGAGCCAGTAGCGCCGTCAGACCCAACGCACCCAGCACCTTGCGCCTACGGAAGAACGCTCGTCGTGTCCTTCTCCTGTAGTACTGCATTCGTACAACACCCCTTTCTGGGTAGTGGCAACCTCTCCACTCCTCCGGGTGTTGCTGCCCGCCCCATGGTGTTTAAATCATGTCATGATGTAATTCTTACATCCTTGGCCCTGGCTTCCGAAGTCGTCCGAACTCCCGCCAAGGATACTGGGATCTACATCATGATATGATGTTGTTACGTCAGGCGGGCGAGAGGGGGTACGGGAATGTCATCAGGCCCGCTGGCAAAGACACCGTTCTATTTCCTCGACTCATGCTTGGATCGTGAGGCTGAGGTGGCCGCATACCTTCGGCGGGAGCATCGGCGCGGGCGCCCCATCGGAGCGGTTCTGGCCGATGCTTACGTACGGTGTCGCGGCCGCCACGGGGTGTTGCGGGCCGTGCTCAGACGGCCGGCGCTGATCCGCGCGCTCGGGGATGACGTCGCGGAGGCGATCCGGCGCGACCAGACGGCGCTGATGCGACCGTCGAGCGATCGGTGACTGCCGACCCCTACGGTCGGCCCGCGGAAGTCGCGGAGCGAGACCTCGCCCGCGTGGCGGCGTTCCGTTCGGAACTTCGCGGCTTTCTGCAGAGAACCGAGGACGTCACAGACGAGGCTGGTCTGACCCCGCAACGCTACGACTTGCTGCTGATGATCAGCTGGACGGGCGCGGACGAAGGTGTCCGGCTAACCGACCTCTGCGGCCTTCTCCACATGCAACAGCCGGCCGTGACCGAGTTGGTCAAGCGAGCGGAGCAAGCAAAGCTCGTGAAGCGGCGAGCCTCACCCCACGACCGTCGAGCGTCCCTGCTGAGGTTGACGGCCGAGGGCGAGCGACGGCTCATGAGGGCGGTAGACGCACTTCGAGACGATCGCGACAGACTTGCCGTGGCGCTCGTCGAACTGAAGCGGCGTCTCGAGTCGGCCGACCGCTGAGCTGGTGCCCCGTGCAAACCTGCTCCAGGAAACGAGTTCGGCTGTGCCTGGGACCAGCCTGCGCTGCTCTCGTGCTCGCCGGATGCGGCGGCGGCACCGATAGAACAGCCGGCCCGGATGCATCGCAGTTCGCGGGTACCTCGGCAGCAGGTGTAAAGCCCTGGACTTTGTCCTTCGCGACCAGGACGGCCGAAAGGTGAGCCTATTGGCCGAGCGGGGTCGGTTCGTCTTGCTGACGTTTCTCTACACCCACTGCCGAGACGTCTGTCCGCTGATCGCCGCGCAACTGAACCAAGCGCTCTCGCGACTCGAAGGTGCCCGCTCCCGAGTACGCGTGCTGGCCGTCAGCGTCGACCCGAAAGGTGACACGCCTGCGGCCGTCCGGCGTTTCATCCGAGCGCATCATCTGCTGCCCGAATTCCGCTACCTAACAGGAAGCCGGACCCAGCTTGCTCAGATCTGGCACGACTACCACGTCGCTGCAACACCACTGTCGGACGTTCAGATCGATCACAGCGCCTACGAGCTGCTGCTCCAATCCGAACGGCAAACCCGAGGTCATTTACACCTCCACGGTAAAGGCGGGGGAGGTCGTTCACGACCTGCGCGTGCTCGGTCTGAAGTAGTGGGCACGGAGCCCTCGGGTCAGCCGAGCCTGACCGGTACAGACACGAGCCGACGGGTCGAGATCCCGCCCAGCACGTTGTCGCCCGGCTTTCGCGCCCGTACGAAGATCGCGATCAGCTGCTGGCGGCGGCCGACCGGAAAACCTCGCAGCCGCCGGAAGACGAGCGTCGCCCAGCCGTCCGCACCGGTGGTGGCCTCCGGTGGAATCGCGAACTGGTTGTACGGAGTGGCGGTCGCGTAGACGAGCGCGCCCTGCACAGGCCCGCCGCACGTCGAGGTGATGTGGAAGCGCACGACCAGGGTGGATGTCCCGCTGGCGACGACCCGCGGGGCGCTCTGGAGCGTGTCGACGAGCAGCCGCGCAGGAGCGGTCATGGTCGCGACGTTGGCAACCTGGTTCACGCTTGGCCGGGGCGGGCAGCCGGTCAGGGGCGGCGGCGGCGGCGTGCCTGCCTTCTGGATCGCGGCGCTGGGAACCGAGGTTGCGGTCGTGCTCCCCTCCGAGTTGCTCGCGGTCACCCGGAAACGGACGGTATTCCCGACATCTGTGGAGGTGAGCGTGTAGCTCGTGCTGTGGGCGCCGCCGATCGCGGCACAGCTGCCGCCGTTGCGATCGCAGCGAAGCCAGGCGGAGTCGAAGTCGGTCGGGCTGTGCGTCCAGTTGCCGCGGTTACCCGTCAGCGTCTTTCCTTCCTGGGGAATACCCGAGACCGTCGACGGAGAAGTGTTTTCGGGCCTCGCGGCGGCCCTCACGACTCCGGTTGGGGCCGAGGTGGCAGTCGTCGACCCGGCTGAGTTCTTCGCGTTGACCCGTAAGCGGATCGTGCGGCCGACGTCAGCCTCCTTCAGCGTGTACGTAGTCGAGTGAACGCCGCTGATTCCGTCGCAGTCATCGCCCTTCTTGTTGCAGCGCCGCCAGGTGTAGTCGTAACCAGTCGGGCTGTTGCTCCAGGTTCCCGCATTGCCCGTAAGCGCCTTCCCGTCCTGAGCAGTTCCGGCAATCATCGGCGGAGAGGTGTTCGCTGGCTGCGACGCCTTCGGCGCCGGGCCGGCGACGACCGCAGTGGGGGCCGAGAGGACGGTCGTGCTGCCGCCGGAGTTCTTCGCCGTGACCTTGAAGCGAAGCCGGTGCCCGACGTCGGTCGACGCGAGCGAGTAGGTCGTTCCGTTGGCACCACCGATGCCGTTGCAGTGGGCGCCCGACGCGTCGCAACGAGTCCACGAGTACTCATAGCGGGTGGGGTTATTCGTCCAGTCTCCCGAGTCGGCTTTGAGCGTCAGCCCCTGCTGCGAGCTGCCCGAGATGGTCGGGAGAGTGGTGTTCTGCGGTCGCTCCGGGACGGGCTTCGCGGCGGCGGTGACAACAGCAGTCGGCGCCGAGAGCGCGGTCGCCGTCCCCCCAGCGTTCGTCGCGGCGACGCTGAGGCGGATCGTGCGCCCAATGTCGGAGCGTGTCAGCGTGTACGTGGTTCCGCGCGCGCTGCCGATGCCGCCGCAGTGGTTGCCCTTCTTGTTGCACCGCTGCCAGCTGTAGCCGTAGCCGCTCGGGCTGTTGCTCCAGGTTCCTCGGCTTCCGGTCAGCGTCTTCGCTTCCTGGGCAGTTCCGGAGATCGTCGGCGGGGACGTGTTCGCCGGCTTGCTGGGGCGTGTGACCACCGAGGACGAGTCTGAGAGGGAGGCGCTGGGACCGGCTGCGTTCGTCGCCGTCACGAGCACGCGGAAGGCGTGATTCGCGTCGCCCGTGGACAGCTTGTAGGTCTGCATCCGGACCGACGTCTCGATGCAGGCGCCGCCGCCGGCGTCGCAGCGGCGCCAGCGGTACGAGACGGCGATCGGAGTCGCTCCTGTCCACGTCCCTGGGCCGGCCGTGAGGATCTGGCCCGGCGCTGTCGCGCCAGTGATCACAGGCAGCACCATGTTGTGGGGCGCCTGAGCGGGAAGCGGTGCGAAAACAGCAGTCGGCGCCGAGACGCCTGAGGCTGCGCCGTCCTTGTTGCGGGCCGTCACGATGACGCGCAGTGAGTGGGCGACGTCGGTGCTGCGCGCGGTGTAGATCTGATCCGTTGCCCTGGGAACGTCGACGCAGCCGGTTCCGTCTGCGAGGCAGCGGAGCCACTGGTACGAGTACGCAACGGTCGAGCGGCTCTTCCACAGGCCGCGATCCGCTGTCAGCGTGCTTCCCTCGGATGTATTGCCGCGAACGGCCGGGGGTGACTGGTTCTGCGGAACGGCCTGATCCGCCGCGGTGCTCGATGCCGTCACGACGCCGACGACGATTCCAAGAGCGAGAATGGCGCACAGCCCCGTCCTTTGAGCCCGAGTGAGAACCTTGCCACTCATTTCATTCAACTCACTTCGGGTTGACGGTCTGGACGACGTGAAAGGCCCGATCGAGTCCCGTCAGCTCGAGCAACCGCAGCGTCTTGCCTGCGGCGCCGGCGAGAACCAGATCGCCATGGCGCCGCCGGGCGCCTTTCTGCGCCAGTACGAGGGCTGCGAGGGCGGCGGAATCGGCCAGCTCTACCATGCTCAGATCCACGAGCACGACTTCCCCGGTCGCAACCAGCCGCGACAACGCCTGCGCGAGCTCATTGGCCGTCGACACGTCGATCCGGCCTTGTAGCTCGACGATCGTCCGGCCTTCGGATTGCCTCGTGCGGAGCACGAAGCATCGCGTGTCGCTGACGAGCGGCGACATCTCGCTTTCACCGGGGTTCCGAGGCATGACCGTCAAATCGATGCCCCCATCCGTAGAGGAGTCGGCAGGCACGGCTCGGTCGAGCATGAGCCCCTTCTCACGGCTCTCGTCAGGATTCATTAGAGGCGCTGCGTTCCCTCGCTCGGTCTCGTCGGCAACGATCGCGGACGGTCGCGGCGAGACCGTCCCGAGAGGCGATCCGCCGCTGCCGCGCGGCGCCGTTCTCCTCGAGCAGTGCCCATGCCGCGAGCAGCTCGTTGCGGGAGCCGAGTAGCTCCGCGACGGGCTCGAGGGCGGCGAGGACTGCGCCGATCCTGGTTCTCGCGGCCACGGGAATGCCGGTATCCAGATCAGCGAGTGCCCCCTCGAGCCCGTCGCGAACGGCACCCCAGCGGTTCTCGGCGATGCGATCTGTCGAGTGGACGGGAAGTTCGTCGCCCGCGTCGTACCGAGCAGCAAGGGAGGCGACGAGCGCCTGGCAGACTGCCGCCACGGCTCCGGCCTCCTCGATGCGGGTCTGCGCATCCGCGACTCGAAACTCGAGCGTTCCGTGTACGGGGTGCAACCGAAGATCCCACCACAGGTAGCTCTGATCGGGGAAAAGGCCGCCGGAGATGCCCCAGGCGACGAACTCGGCATATTCGGTCCAGGAGCGGAATGCTGGCGGGATGCCGGACCGGGGGAACGCCTCGTTCAGCTTCAGCCGCGACGATGCCAGGCCGGTATCGCGGCCCGCGAGGAAGGGCGAGTTCGCCGTCAGCGCGGCGAGCTCGGGCAAGAACGCCCGGGCCGCGTTGTATATCGCCAGTGCGCGAGTTGCACCTTCGATCGCGACGTGGATGTGCAGCCCGCAGGGCAGCCCCTCGCGCACCGCCCAGGGGCAGCCGGCGGCGATCTCGCGGTAGCGCTCGCGTTCGGTGATCTCGATCGGAAGCGTCGAGACCGGATGCACCCCTGCCGCAGCGATGCGCGTGAAGCCCGCAAGCCGGTCGGCGGCAAGCATGCGGGCCCCCTGCAACTCGCGGGTGGCGTCCGAGACTGTGGCGCACGCCTGTGTCCGTGCCTCGAGCTGGGCACTCCGCAGCTCGCAGGTGAAGCGGTCGTCCTCCAGCCGGACCAGAGCCTCTTCGATCTCGTTCGCCGGCAGGAGCGTGGTTGGGTCGAGCAGGATCAGCTCTTCCTCGAGGCCGACAGTGAAGGAAGCTGGATGCGAGAACGCGCGGCGGCAGCCCTCGGCGACCTCCCAGACGGCCTCCGCCCAGGCAGGCGACGGGCCGAGGCCGATGCCGTCGCGCGCCGACTGATCGGGTGTAGTGCGAGGCGGCAAAGAGCCGCTCATCGCACAGCCTCCCCTCCGGCTTCAACCGTCAGCCGGCGCACGATCGCTTGATCGAGGACCGCTTGGACACCCAGTACGCACGTCGGATCGCCCGTCGATGGCGTTCTCGTCACGCGCGCGTCCCATGGGCCCTTTTCGCGGGCGGTCACCGAGTGCTTGCCGCCGCCGTTCTCGAGCCTCTGCGCGAGCCGGGCCAGGAGGGGAAGCGGCTGATCCTCGACGACGGTCGCCTCGCTGTCATCGACGACTGGGAACCTGCCCCAGCCTCGGCGAATTGCGTCGAGCTCTCCGACCGATGCGCCGTCGATGGTCGCCAGAAGGACAACCTGATGGACGACCCCTGTCCTGGTCCGACTTTCGCGCATAGCGTCGACGTTAGGCGGCGATCGTGAGGCGCGCTCACCGCGGTCTCTGTCTTCGGTGAGCGCTCGGTGAAGATGTGCTTACGTGGAAAGCGGCCCTACGCTGGCGTGAGCTTGTATCCAATCTCGCGCACGGTGAGGATTCGCTCGGGGTGGGCGGGGTCGCGCTCGATCTTGCGACGCAGATTCGAGACATGGACGTCGCATGCGCGCTGATCTCCGACGTACGGCGTCTCCCAAAGGTGCTCCATGATCTTCCGGCGCGAGAAGACATGCTCGGGGTGCTCGGCGAGCAGTGAGAGAAGCTTGAACTCGGAGGGCGTCAGCTGCACTTGCCGGCCGTCGACGAGTACACGGTGGCGTACGAGATCGAGCTCGAGCCCGCCGACAACACGTGTTGCCTGGACCGTGGCGACAGTCCGATCGAGTTCGCGCCGGCGCAAGAGGGCACGGACACGGCTGACCAGCTCGGCCAGCGAGAACGGCTTGGTCAGGTAATCGTCAGCCCCGAGCTCGAGCCCGAGCACCCGGTCGACCTCGGCGTCGCGCGCGGTGAGCATGATGATCGGAAGGTCGCTCTCAGCCCGCAGCGCCCTGCACACCTCGAGGCCCGAGAGCTTCGGCATCATCACGTCCAGGACCGCGACGTCAAACCTGCTCCCCCGAGCGGCAGCCAGGGCCTTTTCTCCGTCTTCGACGGATTCGACCTCGAACCCCTCGCGGCGAAGCGCGTAGCTCACGCTCTCGGCGAGATCCGGCTCGTCGTCCGCAAGCAGGATACGCGCGCTCATGCTCTCTCCGTCGCAGCCGGCAGCGTCACACGAACGACGGTACCCCGCGCCGGAGCGGAGTCGATCTCCACGACCCCTCCGAGCGCGTACACAGCTTCACGCACGATGGCGAGGCCGAGGCCAAAACCCTCACCGCGCCCATTGCCGCTCTGGTAGAAGCGGTCGAAGACCCGGTCGCGGTCCGACACGGAGATGCCGGGGCCGGTGTCTCGGACCTCGATCTGCACCGAATCGGGGCTGACGGCGTGCGCGGCGAGCACGATCCTTCCGCGCTCGGTCTGCTTCGCGGCGTTCGCCGCCAGGTTCGCGACCACCTGCTCGAGCAAGGCCCGTTGCCCGAGCGCCTGAAGTCCGTCCGGGCAGGAAACATCGACCGCCACTCCCTCGGCCGGGTCGATCCCCTCGACCGCTTCTTCGAGGACCGGCTTGAGCGGAACGGGCCCGAGCCGAAGCGCCTCCTGACGCGTCTGAGTGCGCGCGAGCGCGAGCAGTGCTCGAACCAGGCGGCCGAGACGAGTCGTCTGCCGGTCAATCATCGCCAGGAAGCGGTCACGATCGGGTGGATCCTCCTTCGCGCCGAGCTGAAGCGCCTCCACGGCGTTGGCGATCGCCGCGAGGGGGGTCCGGAGCTCGTGAGCGGCGTTGGTGACGAACTCCCGCTCCGCCCGCTCCCTTCGCTCTCTGGCCGTGACGTCGGAGAAGACCAGGAGAGCGAGGGGCGTGCCGTACCCCGCCGGGATGCCCGCGAAGCCGTAGGTGTGTTCCGGGTCGGGAGTGAACCGAGCCTGGGAGATCCCGACGCCATGATCGAAGAGACCCCGGGCCAGGTCTCTGAGCTCGACCCCCCGCCAGGGCTCGGGAAGAGGCGTTCCTTCGGCCAGCGGCGCGGGGGCGAAAATCCGGCGCGCCGCCCTGTTCGCGAGCGCGACGTCGAGCCTGGAGTCGACAGCGATCACGCCCTCCTGCAACTGCTCGAACAGCGTGCGCAGTCGATCGCGCTCGGACTCCAGAGCGGCAAACGACTCCCGCAGGCGACCCCGCATCCGATCGATGGTCGCCGCGAGACCACCGACCTCGTCGCGGAGGAAACCGACGCGGACCTCGGTGTCGAATCTCCCCGCCTCGATCGCCGCGGCCGCCGAGGCGATCCGGCGCAATCTCGATGCGATCAGGATGGCGACGAGCAGACCGACCACAGCGCCGACAAGCACGGCCAGCGCCGCCGCGCGCAGGATCTCGGTGTGCAGGATCCCAGCCTCCGAGACCAGGTCCTTGCGGAAGGAGATGGCGACGAGCGCCGATGCACGCGGTGAGCGCAGGTGGAGACCAACCACGATCCGATTGCCAGAAGCGTCGTGCTCGACGAACCGACGTCCCGCGAGGGCTCTCGCGAGCGCCTGACGGTCGAGTGGATCCGCGCCAAAGCGGACGCCTCGAGAACCCTCCTCCGTGATCGGCCGACCGTCCCGGTTGAAGACGAACAACGACAGGCGGCGCCCCGCCGCGAGCACCTCGATGCTGCGTGAAAGGTCGCCGTGGGCGAGAGCAGCGGTGAGCTCCCGCGCCGCGGCCACGCTGCTACCGGTGGCGATCTCCTCGGCGCGGTCGGAGAGAACCTGCTGTGCGCGCTGCGTCAGCACCTCGGCGACAGCGAACGCCGTCACCGCGGCGATGGCCGCGAACGCAAGCGCGAGCCACCAGCGCATGCTGACGCTGATTCGCCGCATTGCCCCCGAAGTATCACCGCGAGGACCCGATCGGCGCGCAGTCTGAGCGCATCTTCACGCCGATCTCACACGATGCTCAAGCCGCGCGGCTACGGTCGACGATTGGCACCTGACCCGCGCCGAGCTGACTCGCTCGGACGCGTCGACCATGCGCCGAGCCGCAGCCGTTGACAGGCGCTCGACG
The DNA here is from genome assembly GCA_963775695.1 of uncultured Actinomycetes bacterium. Classification (GTDB taxonomy): domain Bacteria; phylum Actinomycetota; class Thermoleophilia; order Gaiellales; family Gaiellaceae; genus DATBLE01. Next base: position 295,280 of record CAVZJU010000011.1, read on the forward strand.
ACAAGGAGGAAGGATGACGACCAAGGGCTGGAGACGACACACGCGCGACGCGCTTCTGGCAGGCGCCGCCCTGACGGCGGTCGGACTTCTCGCCTTTGCCGGACGGGGTTCGGCGGCGGCCTCGGACAAACCCGAAAACACACTGCCTCCGTCCATCTCGGGGACCGAGCAACAGGGGCACAAATTGACAGCGGATCATGGCGACTGGACGAACAACCCTGACGGCTACGAATACCAGTGGCAGCGTTGCAACTCGGGCGGCTCCGGATGCTCTGACATCTCCGGAGCAGAAAGCAATGAGTACCCGCTCGGCTCCGCCGACGTCGGCAACAGGATCCGGGTCGGCGTAGCCGCGACGAACGCAGATGGAACGTCCTCGCCCTCGTACTCGGGAACCTCCGCCGTCATCGTCGCGTCCGGCAACTCGCCCAACAACACCTCGCCGCCGACGATCTCCGGTGTAGCCCAGGACAACCAGGCGCTGACAGCATCACCGGGCACCTGGGTCGGCTCGACACCGATCACGTATGCGTACCGATGGCGGCGCTGCGACGCGAACGGCAACGACTGCAAGGACACGTCCAAGGGCCAGGTTTTCAAGGTCACCTCACATGACATCGGGCACCGCCTGCGCGTTGCCGTAACGGCCGCGAACAGCATCGGCTCGAGCTCGGCCGTCTCCGATGCCACGAGCATCGTGGCCGCCGCCGGCGCGGGACCAAAGAGCACCGCCGCTCCCAAGATCACGGGCACCGCTCAGGACAGCCAGACGCTGGCCGCCGCCCCGGGCACGTGGACCGGCAGCGCGCCGATCACCTTCGCGTACCAGTGGCAACGCTGCGACGGCAGCGGCAAGAACTGCCAGAACATCGCCGGCGCCACGGGCGCAACGTACCGGGCGACCTCGGCAGATGTAGGGCACCGCCTCCGCATCGGCGTCACGGCGAAGAACGCGTATGGCTCGAGCACCTCGACGTCCGACGCGACAGCTCAGGTCGCAGCGGCGGCCCCCGCGGGAGCAGTCAAGCTTCCGAACGGGACGACGTCGATCCCTGTCACGAGCGTTTCGTTGCCCGATCGCCTGGTGATCGACCAGGTCACCTTCACGCCCCGCACGATCGGATCGCGCGACACGCAGGTAGTCGCCCGGTTCAGGGTCGTCGACTCGAAAGGATTTGTCGTCCGGGACGCGCTTGTCTACGCAATCGGAGTGCCGGCGAATCGGGTTGCGGTTCCGCCCGAGGCGAAGACCGATCAGACCGGATGGGCGACGGTTGCCTATGTTCCGATGCGTGCCCTGCCGCTGAAGAACGGAGCCCGGCTCACCATCTTCGCCCGCGCCCGCAAGCCGGGAGGCAGTCTCCTCGGCGGCATCTCCACGCGACGGTTGGTGTCGCTTGCCGTCCATCCCGCATAGCCCGCGTTTAGCCGTGATCGGATGCCAGGTCAACCACTACGGCGCACCGCGAAACTGACAAAGAGGTACGCCGACTTGGAGTGCCCGCACGGGCTACCCGCGGGGGCTCGTGCGGGCGACCGGCCAGGAGATGGTCCAGGCTAGCGCGGTGAAGGACGAAGGCTGCCTGACGCCGAGACGCAGCACGCTCGCACGCGGTAACCACACGCGACGCCAGCGCTCCGGCGTTCGTGCTCGTCGCGATCGAAGTCCAGCCGCTCGCCGCTGTGGCGACGCTGGAGAACGCCGTGCGCGCGCTCCAGCAGATGATGGAGAAGGTGGCGTAGAGGGGTGGTACCGCGGGGCTGACGGGGCGCGTGCGAGGGGACACGTGCCTCGGTCAGGCCCGCTCGGCTGGTCTCCGTGCACCGCCTTGTCGAAGCGGGGACTGACCCAGGCCTCCGTCCGATCCCGTCAACACTCAGCGACGATGGATCCATCGATCGTCGGCCCTCTTTCTCGCAAGTACCCCGAGGCCCTCTCCGTCGCAAGTACCCCGAGTCTGACGTTCGCATGTGAGCGGCACGTGGCAATCGCGTGAGCCTTTCTTGACGAACGCGGTCTCGACTTGGGGCGTGGGAAGAACCTGGCTGAGGTCCGACGATCGGCGCGCACGCCGAGGCTGTACGGAAGGACGGCGATCAGCTTCAGAGACGCTCGGCGGCCCCGGCGGGGCGCCGACCTGCCGAGCGCGGTGGGTACAGCGGGCAATGGCGCTCAGCAGTTTGGCGGCCGGCCGTACGTACAGTTCGTAAGTCGCTCATGCAAGCCGGGCTGCCGCTCCGTCATGAGGAGGACGCCGAGGGTGTCGTGGCGTCGGTGTTTCTCGACGTGCGCCGCCGCATGCCGTTCGTGCCGGCGCTGTTCAAGGCACTCGCGCACGACCCGGACGCTCTCCTCGGCGCCTGGTTGCAGGCCCGAGCGATCTACGACGATCCGCGGACACCTACAGCAAGACGAGCGATTCGTCAGAGCGCGCACACCGAACTCGGCTACCGGCCGAGCCGTCAGGTGTCTGACACCGTGGCACCGTTCGTCGCCCAGCTGCCGTCGATGTTGCTGATCGTCACATCGCTCCGGCTCACACTCGACGGCGAGTTCAGCCTGCAGCCCGCACCCCCACTCGACTTGCCCGAACCGGCGGCCGTACCGGAGCCGGAGTTCTCCGACCGTGGCGAGCACCCGTTGTTCGCCGAGATCTGCGCCGTTTACGGGACGCAGCATCTGCCGAGCATCTTCCGGTCGCTCGCGGCGCAAGGCGTGCTCGAAGAAGCCTGGGGAGCGATCGGGCCGGTCCTCGCCAGCCCTGGCGGAGCCACCTTGGTAGAGCGCGTCGCGGAGGAGGCAGAAGACCGGGCACGGGCCATCCCCGAGGTCGCCTCCTTCACGATCGAGCGCGCACGTGGAGTACTTGACCAATTCGCTCGGGCACTTCCCCGCAACCTGATCGTCGCCGTCGCCGGCTTTCTCAGCAAGCCGTGATCGTCCGCGAGTGGAATGACGTTTGCGAACCGGCGATCGGGCTCCACGCTGCCCAAGGGCCGTCGCGGCGAATTTGCAGCGCTCTGTAGGCCGGCCTTCCACAAAGCACAGGTCTGGCAACCGCGATTGGCGAGCGCAGGCTGTCCCGCAACAGGATCTGGTCTCAGATTTCGCTGTCTGGGGGGCCACGCACCTCCGGACGCGCAGAGGGGCTCATCCGTGCAGGGCGGTGGTACTGCTCCGGCACTCCTGGCAGCAGGAAGGGCTCATCGCCCAGGGGTGGGGCTGGCCGGCAAGGCGGAAATCGGCGGCGACAGGAACCGAACCCGTCGAGACCTTGACGCGGGCTCGCCGAGGCGGCTTCCTGAGCCGGATTGGCCCGCGACGCCTCCGAGGCTCGAAGCCGGACGTCTCGGAGCCGTACCGGCCGGACCCCGCGGTCAGTCGGTCACGTTTGGTGACGGTCCGGTTCGAAGCGGGTTCTCCTATGCTCCCTGCCGGGTCAGGCTTGCATTCCGGCGAGAGATAGGCCAGCCATGTGGGCGATGGTGATGAAGGAGTTCCAGGAGTTGCGCCGGGACCGCCGGACGATGGCGATGCTGATTGTGTTGCCGCTGCTTCTGCTGGTGGTGTTCGGGTACGCGGCCAACTTCAACGTCTCCTCGATCCCGACCGACGTGTACGGCCCGCAGGCGCAGCAGGTCGCGGGCGAACTGAAGGACCCGTTCCACGTTCGAACAGTCGACTCGAGCGGGAACCGTCATGACGCCGAGACGGCGGTTCGCGACAACAAGGCGGACGTGGCGATGGTTACCCAGTCCTCCGGGACGCCGGTCGCCTTGATCGACGGTTCGTCGCTGTTCGCTGCCCAGTCGGCGGTATCGGCGTTCAACCGGCTTGGCGGTCAGGTTCAGGCCGATGTGCTCTACAACCCTGAGCTGAAGACCTCGTGGGTGATGGTTCCCGCCCTGGCCGGCCTGATTCTCACGTTCATCGGGGTCATCGTGACCAGCCTCGGACTGGTCCGCGAGCGTCAGGAGGGCACGCTCGAGCAGTTGGCGGTGATGCCGTTTCGCCCCTCGGATGTCATCACCGGAAAGATCGCCCCGTATTTCCTGTTCGCGGCGCTCGACATGGTCCTCGTCACCGTGCTCGGTGTCGTCCTGTTCGACGTCCCGTTCAACGGCTCGATTGCGGTCTTCGCGCTCGGGGCGATCCTTTTCCTCCTCGTGCTGCTTGGCCTGGGCGGCCTGATCTCGTCGTTCTCGCAGAACGCGGGCCAGGCGATTCAGCTGTCGTTGTTCGTGATGCTGCCGTCGATCATGTTCTCGGGAATGATCTTCCCGCTCGCCGCGATGCCCTGGACGATCCGCTGGATCGGCTACGTGCTGCCACTCACCTACTTCATCAACATCGCGCAGGGCGTGATGCTGCGCGGAGCGCCGTTCCCTGCGCTCTGGCTCTCATTCCTGGTGCTCGCGGTCTACGCGGTCGTCGTGTTCAGCGCCGCGGTGCTACGGCTGCGGCAGGATCTCGCACCGAACGTGAAGGAGCGGCCGGTGGAGGACGCTCCGGCCAAGGCGGCCGCGCCGGCATGAGCTTCGGGCTCAGCGACGTCAGTGTGCGCTTCGGCTCGACGATCGCGCTGGACAACATCTCGTTCACCGCACCGGCCGGGGTCGTCTCGACGGTCGTCGGCGGGGACGGGGCCGGCAAGACGACGCTCCTCGGCTGCCTCACCGGAGCGGTCCATCCCACGAGCGGACGCGTCGAGCGGCCCGAGAAGCGCCTGGTTGGTGTCATGCCCTCGACATCGGGAACGTGGCGTGACCTGACGGTCGACGAGAACATCGACTTCGTCGCGAAGGCCTACGGCATCGCCGCCACCGAGTTGCGGCCGAAGCGGACGGAACTGCTCGAGAAGACCGGCCTCGACCATGCCCGCGACCGGCTCGCAGGTCGGCTCTCGGGAGGCATGCGGCAGAAGCTCGGTTTCCTGCTCGCGATCCTGCACGAGCCGACACTGCTCGTCCTCGACGAGCCGACCACCGGCGTCGACCCGGTGAGCCGCCTCGAGCTCTGGCGGCTGATCAGCGAAGCCGCCGCCGGCGGCGGCGCGGTCGCGATGGCCACGACGTACCTCGACGAGGCAGAGCGCGCCTCGAGCGTGCTCGTCCTCGACGCAGGGCACGCGCTCGCAAGCGGCACCGCCGACGACGTCCTCCGCTCCCTCCCCGGCACGATCAGCGTCGTCGAGCAGCCGAACGATCCACGACGAGCCTGGAGACGGGGACGGGTCTACCACGAATGGCATCCGGACGGCGAGCCCACCACCGACCAAGTCGACCAAGCTGCCGACCTCGAAGACGTCGTCATCGCCGAGATGTTGCAGCGCCGCGAACAGCACGCCTCCGTCTCCGAATGACCGACGCAAGGTCACCAGGTCGCCTACTGGCCGAGACCGCGGATGTCACCCGCCGCTTCGGAACCTTCACCGCCGTCAGCGACGTCTCGATGAGCGTCGCCGAGGGCGAGATCGTCGGCCTGATCGGAGCCAACGGCGCCGGCAAGACCACGCTCATCCGCATGCTCCTCGGCCTCCTGCCGGCGAGCGCCGGGCGCGTCGCCCTCTTCGGACAGCTGCCTTCACGCAAGACACGGCAACGGCTCGGATACGTCCCCCAGAGCCTCGGCCTCTACTCCGATCTCACCGTCACCGAGAACCTCCGATTCACCGCACACGCCTTCGGAACGCGCCCACCGGCATCCCTCCCGGACGAGCTCTCCGACGTCCAGGACCGACTCGTCGGCGACATCGGGCTCGGCCTCCAACGGCAACTCTCGTTCATCGCCGCACTCGCCCACAACCCGGAGCTCCTCGTCCTGGACGAACCGACCTCCGGCGTCGACCCGCTCGCACGCTCACGACTCTGGGACACCATCCACGAGCAAGCCGACAACGGCATCGGCATCCTCGTCACAACCCACTACATGCAGGAAGCCGACCAGTGCGACCGACTCGTGATCATGGTCGCCGGCCGCGTCGCAGCCACTGGGAGCGTCCACGACATCATCGGCGACCGCACCGCCGTGCAAGTCGACACCGACTCCTGGGAGCAAGCGTTCACCACCCTCACGGATGCACGAATGCAAGTCCTCCTCGCCGGACGCAGCGTCCGCGTCACCGACGCATCCGTCGCCGAAGTCGAACAGGTACTCGAAGGCGCCAGGCTCTCAACCCGACTCACCGCAGTGCCCTCCACGCTCGACGAAACCCTCATCACCCTCAGCCGAGCCCTCGCGGGAGACGACGCAGAGTCGCCAGCTGCTGGAGGCTGAGCCAAGACGTCCGCGTCCGTGTGGGGGGCTGCGGGCAATCGTGCCGATCCAGGTGAAGATCCAGGCGATCGACCAGCCGGTGAAGACCGCCAGCACGATCGCGGCCAGGCCTTCTGGCGGCGCTTCACGGGCGCCGAGGATGGCAAGAGCCGGCAGACCGACTTCGACCTGACGAACACGAAGCCGAGTAGATTCGACCCCTCTTGTATGACTACGCCAGACAACGACCAGAGAGGTGAGTCCGCCATGAACACACCTTCGATCGTGTCGCCGCAGGAATGGGAGGAAGCCCGCGAGGAACTGCTGGCCGCAGAGAAGCAGCTGACGCGGGCGCGCGACGCACTTGCTGCGCAGCGGCGCCGCATGCCCTGGATGGCAGTGGAGAAGACGTATCGCTTCGAGGGACCGAACGGCCCGGCGAGCCTGCTCGATCTTTTCGCGGGCCGCCGGCAGCTCATCGTCTACCGCTTCTTCTACGGGCCGGAGGTCACGACCTACGCGGAGGGCGGCTCATACCCGGAGAGGGCCTGCGTGGGCTGCTCCTTCGTCGCCGACCAGGTCGCGCACCCCGCACACCTGAACGCGCGCGATACCACGCTCGCCTTCGTCTCACGCGCTCCCCAGGCCGACATCGAAAGTTTGAAGCAGCGCATGGGCTGGGACATCCCCTGGTACACGCTCACGGACGACTTCGATGCCGACTTCGGCGTCGACGAATGGCATGGCACCAATGCCTTCATCCGCGATGGCGATCGGGTCTTCCGCACCTACCTCGTCAACAGCCGCGGCGACGAGGCGATGGGGAGCACCTGGAGCTATCTCGACATCACTGCCCTGGGTCGCCAGGAGGAGTGGGAGGACTCGCCGGAGGGCTATCCGCAGACGGCGCCCTACCAGTGGTGGAACTACCACGACGCGTACGGCACTTCTGCCTGATCCACGATCTATGCGGTGCTCGTCAGCGTTCGGTAGCGCAGATACACGGTGCCGCTGCGGAACCGCCGTTCGTCCAGCAGCTCCAGCTCCCGGCGGATCCCCTCGCCTGGAAGGGAGCGTTTGCCGGCTCCGACGAGAATGGGAACGAGGAACAGCTGGAGCTCATCTACCAGGCCGGCCTCGATCGCCTGGGCGGCCAGCTCGGCGCCGCCGACGCTGAGGTCGTGACCTGCGGTCGCCTTCAGCTGACCGACCGCCTCTGCATCGAACTCACCCTCGATCCGGGTCCTCGCGCTGGCGACCGTCGGCAGCGTTCTCGAGTAGACGACCTTGTCGGCCGCCTGCCAGATCTCTGCATACTCCTGCACGACCGGTGACTGCTCGGCGAGATCCGGTGGGCTGTCCCAGAAGACCATCGTCTCGTACATCCGGCGCCCGTAGAGGTACGTCCCGACCGACCGTTCGAGGTCGTTCACGAAAGCGTGCACCTCATCGTCGGGCGCAGCCCAGCCGAACTTCCCCTCCGCGTCCTCGACGAAGCCGTCGAGCGAGGTGAGGGCCGAGTAGATCAGCTTCGCCATGCCAGTTCAGACTGTGCCAGTCCGCGTAGATCATCGACTCGGCGGCCGAGAACGCCGCCCTGCCCAGGCCGCATGGAATGCTTCGCACCGTCGTGCTCCGTCCGACTCAGCTCGACCCCGTCCTTGGTTCAGCCGTCGACACGTGGGCGACGGTCGCCGTGGCGATCGGCATGATCGGAACGGTCGTCTACGCGCTGTTTCGGGACTATTTCGTCACTGCGCGCCGTCGTCCGAGGCTGGATCTTCGCTTCGACCGCGCCGGAAACGATCAGGTCGTCATCGGGACCGAGGGCGGGTCCGATGCAGCGTACGCCCGGTTGCGGGTGGCGAACCAACCGGGGAAGGACACGGCCGACGACGTCGTCGTGATGGTGACCGAGCTCCGGCGGCCCGGGGATGAGGAGGCGGCGACGACGGCCGAGACGAGACCGATTGGACTCCCGTTGCGCCCGGAACGCCGATGCGATCGGCTACGCCATCTCGGTCGGCTGGGATGGCAAATGGTCGGGAAGGGACGCGATGTGGGATCACCTCCGGGTGGAGCCACCCCGGAAGATTCGGTGAACCTCGGCGCAGCCGCCTCGGGCGAGGCGTGGGCATGAGCTCGGCAATGCCGCGGGCCGACCGGGTCGGAACCTTGCTGTCCGTCAACGTGGGCATGCCGAAGAACGTGCCCTGGCAGGGGAAGACCGTCTTCACCGGCGTGTTCAAGGACCCGGTCACCGGTCCTCGCAGCGTGCACAGGCTGAACGTCGAGGGCGACGGCCAGGGCGATCTCGCGGGCCACGGCGGCGAGGAGCGGGCCGTCTTCGTCTACCAGATCGACTCGTACCGCCACTGGGAACGCGAGCTCGGACGGACCGACTTCGTCTTCGGACAGTTCGGCGAGAACTTCACGGTCCAGGGGCTCGGCGACCACGAGGTCTGCATCGGCGACCGCTACCGGATCGGCACCGCCCACTTCGAAGTGACGCAACCCCGCGTCACCTGCTACCGCGTCGGGATCCGCATGAACGACCCGCGCATCCCCGCCTTGCTCGTGTCCCACCACCGTCCCGGCTTCTACTTCCGCGTGCTCGAAGAGGGCGAGGTGCAGGCCGGAGACGAGATCGTCAAGCTCGCCTCCGGCCCGGAGCAGATGACGGTCGCGGAGGTCGACGGGCTCCTGTATCTGCCCGGGCATCCGCGCCGAGGCCTGCTCCGAGCGTTGCGCATTCCCGCTCTCAGCCCCGGCTGGCAAGCGTCGTTTCGCGCGCTGGTGGAAGGAGACCCCGGCAGCGGCAACGCCGGCCTGATAGCAGCCAGCGCGCCTCCTGCCTGGCCCGGTTTCCGCGTGTTGACCGTCACCGGAATCGACCGAGAGAGCGACTCGGTGATCTCGATCCGTCTCCACGATCCCGAGGGCGCACCGCTCCCTCCCGCACGCCCCGGGCAGTACCTGACGCTGCGGATCCATCTCGAGGGCCAGGAGACGTCGGTGCTCCGCAACTACTCCCTCTCAGGGCCACCGGATGCCGGCTACTACCGGATCACCGTCAAGCGCGAGCCCGACGGGACCGCCAGCGGCTATCTGCACACGCGGCTTGCCGTCGGTGATCAGCTGGACATCGCCGCGCCGCGTGGCACCTTCATCCTCGACCGATCCGACGCACCGGTCCTGCTGATCAGCGCCGGCATCGGCGCCACCCCGGTCCTCGCCATGCTCCACGCGCTGGCACACGAGCACGCCGAACGAGACGTCTGGTGGCTCCACGGCGCGCGCAGCAGCCGCGACCACGCCTTCGCCGCGGAGGCCCGGGGCCTCCTCGCTTCGCTGCCGAACGTCCAAACCCGCGTCTTCTACAGCCGCCCCGATCCGACCGACGTCGAAGGCCGCGACTTCGACGGCGCCGGTCGCCTCACCGCAGCGGTGCTCGCCGAGCTCGAGCCGCCGCCGGACGCCGAGGCGTACGTCTGCGGCCCGACACCGTTCATGGAGGACATCAGCGCCGGGCTCGCGGCGCTCGGCCTCGGTGGCTCGCACATCCACACCGAGCCGTTCGGGCCGGCATCAGGGCTGACGCCCGGCATCGCAGCAACGCCGACACGCACGCCCCACGCACCGGCCGGCAAACCCGGGAACGGCCCGACGATCGAGTTCGCGCGCAGCGACCTCGCCGTTCCGTGGAGCAGCGAGTACGCCAGCCTGCTCGAGCTCGCCGAGGCCTGCGACGTGCCCGTCCGCTGGTCCTGCCGTACCGGCGTCTGCCACAACTGCGAGACCACGCTGATCGCCGGCAACGTCGACTACGACCCCGAGCCGGTCGAGCCTCCGGCCGACGGAAGCGCGCTCATCTGCTGCTCGCAGCCACGGGACGGCGTGGTCCTCGATCTCTGATCCCGACCAGGCGACCGGGCGCCGAGACGGTCACGCGGAGAAGCCGGAGACGGCGTCGCCGATCAGCTTCGCACCGATGAGGAGGAAGAGCACGGCCATGATCACCGCGTTGTGGCGGGCCAGCCAGCCCGTGAGCGCATCCAGCAGCTCGCCGGACCGGTCCCCGAGCGCGACGGAAAGTGCGAGTGGAGTCAGCACCCCGGCGGAGGCTATGAGAACGAAGACGACCAGGACTGCGACCTGCTGACTCGCCGGGAGCCCCACCTCCGCGATCTCGGCGGCCGCCGCCGCTACAAGCAGGACGTTCTTCGGGTTGAGCGCGGAGAGAGCGAACCCGGCCGCGGCGGCCTTCGCGATCGTGAACTCGCCCATCGTGCGCATCCATGCGGGCATCGGCGTCTCTTCGCCCGCGCTCGGACGGCCCCGCCACTGCTTGACCGCGGCCGCCAGGAGCAGCAGGCCGAGGGCGAGGAGCAACACGTTCACCCATGCGGCGGGCTCTCCCGAGTCGCTCCCGTCGAAGACGCCGCCGAGCAAGAGCACGATCGCGCCGACCACGGCCAGCCCGGCACACCAGGCGAGAACGTAGGCCAGGCCTTTCGCCCGGCCTCGATCCGACCCGATGAGGAGCACGACGGCGATAATCGGTACCGGAAAAATCGCGATCGCGACCGCCAGCGGCAGGATGGTTCCGAGCGCCTGCCCCATATTCTCCGGCGCTACCCCACCGCGAACAGGTGGATCTCAGTGTCTGCGGCCATCCGGGCGAGGCTACTGGACGACATGGCTGGACTACCCCTGCACGCTCACCGGAGCGGGACAGGCGCTCGGAGAGATGTCAGACGAGTCCGGCAGGTCGACCCTGGATCCGTCTACTTCGTCGCCGCAGCGGCAGCGCCGGGCCCCGGGACGCTCTCGACCTGGTCTTCGTCGAGGATGTTCCCTGCCCCTTCGGGCACGAACGCGACGACGACGGGTTTCCGGTCGGACTTGCGGCGGAGGAGCCGGGGCGGTTGCTCGCTCAGGTACGCGTCGCCCCACTGGCGGAGGCCGGTGAGCGAAAGCCTGAGCTCTCGTCCCTTCTCGGTGAGGTGGTACTCGTCGCGCGGCGGCCGGTCGCTGTAGCGCCGGCGCTCGAGGATGCCCTCGTCGACGAGCCGGTTGAGCCGGTCGGCGAGGACGTTGCGCGCGATCCCGAGGCTCTGCTGGAACTCGTCGAAACGGGTGAGGCCGAGAAACGCGTCGCGGATGATCAGGAGCGTCCAGCGCTCGCCGACGATCTCGAGCGCCCGCGCGATCGAGCAGTCCTGGTCCTCGTAGCGGCGGCCGAGCATGCGGCCACGATAGCAGTATGAGTTGCGTCAAACAACTTTCTGTGCCATACTCTTTTGAAATGAGTAGCGTGATGCAACTAACAGCACTGGTGACCGGACGCTCGCGACGGTGGACGCTGCCCGACCGTGCCGCCTACGGTGTGGCCGCGTCGGTGATCGGTCTCGGACTCTTCGCGTCGGTGACGCCGTCGCCGCTCTACCACACCTACAGCGTGCTCTGGCACTTCTCGCCGCTGACCCTGACCCTGATCTACGCGACCTACGCGCTGGGTGTGCTCGCCTCCTTGCTGGTCGCCGGCCGCATCTCGGACGACGTCGGGCGCCGGCCCGTCCTCCTGGCGTCGCTGGCGATCCTGATGGCCTCCAGCGTCCTGTACGTGTTCGCCGATTCGGCGGCATGGCTCTTCGCCGCACGCGGCGTGCAGGGTCTCGCGACCGGCGCGGCGCTCAGCGCGGCAAGCGCGGCGCTGCTCGACCTACACCCGCGCCGCGACCCGGCCGGCGTCGGCCTCACGAACGCAACCGCGTCCGTGACCGGCCTTGGACTGGGCATCCTGGTCTCGTCGTCGCTCGTGCAGCTCGGATCGGCGCCCCGGGTACTGCCCTACGTCGTCCTGCTCGTCATGTTCTCGCTGGCCGCGACCGGGGCCTTCCTGATGCGGGAGCCGGTGTCCGAGCGCAGGCCGCTCCGCCTGACGATCGAGCGTCCGAGCGTGCCGACAGCAGTCCGCCGCCCGTTCCTGCTCGCCGCGCTGGCCGTGCTCTCGTCATGGTCGATCGGTGCCCTCTTCTTCTCACTCGGGCCGCAACTGTCGGCCGAGCTGTTCGGGACCAACAACGTGATCGCGGACGGAAGCGGCATCGTCCTGCTCACGGCGGCGGCCGGGGTCGCACAGGTGCTGACGGTCCGCACCCCCGCCTGGATCGCGGCCGGTGCCGGCTCGATCGCCCTGGCGGCCGGGATGGGGCTCATCGTCCTCGCCGCCGCCGCCGGCTCCGGCACCGCCTATCTGGCCGGCTCGCTTCTCGGCGGAGCAGGCTTCGGCGCCGCCTTCCTCGGCGGCCTCCGGGCCCTGGTCACCGCGATCCCGCCCACCCATCGCGCCTCGGTCATGTCGGCCTTCTACATCGCCGCGTACGCCTCGCTGTCGGTCCCGGCCGTCCTCGCCGGTGTCGCCGTCGGCCACGTCGGCCTCGAGACCACCTTCGAGATCTTCGGCAGCGTCGTTGCGGCGATCGCCCTCCTCGTTGCCTTCCAGGCACGGCGCGCACGTCCGGCCGGCGGGCCGACGATCAGCACGGCACCGGCCTGAAACGCGCGAGGGCGCCGGACGTCAGTCACGTCGACGAGTTCCTGGCGCTGCGCCGGGCAGCAGACGAGGTGCCCTGAGGGCGGTTACCTCGGCGGCAGGACGGCATCGAGCCGCTCGAGGCTCTCGGCCGGCCACAGCTGATGCCGGTCGTAGTAGATCTCGACCGCCGTCTGAGACTCCGGGATCGCGACCCAGCCCACCTTCGACTTCGTGAAGATGTGGACGTCGGGTTCGATCTCTCTCGGCTCGTCGAGCGTGCCGCCGCGAACGAACAGCACCTCGGGACGGCCATAGTCGCTGTAGACGGCCACCTGACACTCCGGACAGCGGTAGACCTTCTGGACGCTGCCGTCGTCACGCGGCACATCGACGGGCTGCGGTTCCCCGGCGACCAGCTCGACCCGGTCCGCCTCGATCAGCAGGTTGATCACGAAGGCGCTCCCCGTCTGGCGCTGGCAGTTGAGGCAATGGCAGCAGTGCGTGAAGAGCGGGTCCGAGGCCAACCGGTAGCGAACGGCTCCGCAGGCGCAGCCACCCTCAAGCGCGGCGCTCATGCCCGGACACTACCGGCCGGCAAGCAGGTGACTCGGCCCCGGGCCTTCGGCGACCGGGGGGAGCGGTGAAACCGGAGCGCTACGCGGCTTTCGCGGCCGAGTCGGTCAGCGACGAGCAGACGGCGCGGGCGAAATCGACGCCCAGCTCGCGCTCCAGGCGCTCCTGGGCGGGCACGCGGTCACGCGCCATCGCATGGTGGAAGACCGCGAGGTCGTGCAGGAGCCGGAGGTCTCGCGCGTAGAAGTCGGTGTCCGTGGTGCGGTGCGGCATGACGCTTCTTTCGAATCGCGGGCCGGAACTCCTCCGTCGCCTCGCGGGCGCGGGAACAATGTCTGCGTGCGGGGGAAACTCCTGGTCGCGGTCTTCGTGGTCGTCGCGGTGGTCACCGTCGCCGGCTGCGGCGGGTCGGCGGGGCAGGCCGAGAGCACGAACCGGATCTCCATCCCGGCCTACGGCGTCGTCCCGGCGAGGACCGCCACCACGACGACCGCGTCCGCCGCCGTCTGCCGGACGGACGCCGGGACGCTCGTCCGCGACGCGCGCGGCTTCCTCCACCACTTCGGGCCTGCAGCGGCCTACCCTGCGGATCTCAATTACGTGATCGTCCGCGACGACCTCGCCCGCTTCCGCAGCGACGGCTGCGCGCCTGCGGTGCTCGGCCGGGCGCTCTCGAGCGGGCTGACGCCTGCGCAGAGAAACGCCCTCGTCACGAACCTGCCGAGTAGCATGGCGCAAGCCCTGCGCACCGCCCTGTCCGACGCGTAGGGCCAGCCTGAAGCCTGTCCCTTCAAGGTTCGCGCCGCCGGCGGTGGCTCGCGCGCATCGCCGCGCGGATGTCGGCGAGCGGACCGAGATGGCGAAGCTTGGCCGGGTTGATGATGCTGCGCACGTCCTGGACGACGCCGTCGGCGATGTCGATCGTCATCACATGGATCAGCCGGCCGCCGGCGTCCAGGAACATGACGCCCGGCTGGCCGTTGATCTCCGTGCGCCGGATCGTGCCGCTGCGCTCGCGCGAGTGGCGGCCGAGGCCGACCATCAGCCGTGCAACCTTTTCGCGGCCGAAGATCGGGTTCCGCCACGACGGGCTGGTCCCGCCGCCGTCGCCGTGCACGACCACGTCTGCGGAGAGCAGGTCGATCAGGCCGTCCAGGTCGCCGTCCTCGACGGCGTCGAAGAACCGGGACGCGAGCCGCTCGCGCTCGCGCCGCGACGCCTCGAACCGGGGCTTGTGCTCCTCGACGTGCCGCCGTGCGCGCACGGCGACCTGGCGGCAGTTGTCCTCGCTCTTGTCGACGATGGCCGCGACCTCGCGAAAGTCGTAGTCGAAGACGTCGTGCAGCAGGAAGACCGCTCGCTCGACCGGTGAGAGCCGCTCGAGCAGGAGCAGGAACGCCATCGAGAGCGAGTCGGCGTCCTCCGCGTGCTTGACCGCATCGGGCGCGTTCGTATCGGTGAGGAGGGGCTCGGGCAGCCACTCGCCGATGTAGCTCTCCTTGCGGATGCGCGCCGAACGGAGGTGGTCGATCGACAGCCGCGTCGCCACCGCTGAGAGATAGGCCTTCGGCGACTCGATCTCCGCGTCCTGCTCGACCAGCGCGCGCTGATAGCGGAGGAACGAGTCCTGGACGACGTCCTCCGCCTCCGCGACGCTTCCCAGCATCCGGTAGGCGATCGAGAACAGCAGCGGGCGCAGATCCTCGAAGGTCTCGGTTATGTCGATCCCAGGGCTCGACACCTTCGTGTTCATCGTTCCCGAAGAGTCATCCATGACACCTAGGCGGCCGATCGCAGGGACCGGTCGACGAACCCGTCCCGGAAGCCCTGACGCCAGCTCGGCCACACGGGGCCGAAGCCGAGCTCGCGCTTCGCCTTCGCGTTCGACGAGCCGCGGATCCGGGTCATCATCTCCACCCCGACGTCGCCGATCGCGAACCGCGCGAGCCAGGCCGGGACGTGGCGAGGCGGCCGGGCGCCGAGGACCTCGGCCAGGTACGGCAGCCACTCCGCGACCGCGACGGGTTGGTCGTCGACCACGTTGTAGACGCCGCGGTCGCCTCCCTCGACGGCGAGGACCGTCGCGGAGGCTGCGTCGTCGGCGTGGACGAACGACCAGATGCCGGCGCCGTCGCCGACCAGCGGCAGCTTGCGCTCGCGGATCAGCTGCGCGTACTCGTTCGCCATCGAGGTGCCGGGGCCGTAGAGGCTGCCGTACCGGAGCACCAGCCCCACCGGTGCCGCAGCAAGCACGGCCCGCTCCAGGTAGCGGATCGCCTCGAGCGACTCGCGCTGGTGAGCGGGCGGGTTCGGCTCGAGCGGGTCGTCCTCCGACTTCACCGGAGCGCCGCTCCGCCCGTTCGGCCAGCCCGTGAAGCTCTGGGCGACGAATCGACGGACGCCGACCGCGTCGGAAGCGGCGAGCAGGTTGTCCGTCCCCCGCGTGCGCAACTCGTTCGTCGTGGCGAACCCGCGGTCGAAGTTCTTGAGGTCACCGAACCCGGCGAGCGCGGTCATCTGGTGGACGACCACCTCCGGCTCGGCGCGCGCCACCGCCTCGCCAACCGAGGCCGGGTCGAGACCGTCCATCACCGCCGGCGTCGCCCCGAGCGCGCGTAGGTCGTCGTTCCTGGCCGCGTCCCGCGTGGTCGCCACGACCTGATGGCCCCGCTCGACCAGTTGCGGCACCAACCGACGACCGATCACCCCGCCCGCACCCGCAACGAAGACCCGCATGGAAGCTCCTTTCCTGGCTGTCGCTCCCAAGACGATCCCCGCGGCTCGTCTGTGACAGGCGCCGGCCATGTCACGGGCCTGCGCCGTTCTTCGTCGTTAGTGGAGACGACGTTTCGAGAGGAGGAGACCGATGCAAACTTTCGACGACAACTCTCCGAGCCGGATCGGGAGCGCCGGGGCCGCGCGGAACCGCAGGTGGTGGACGCTCACCGCCGTGTGCACCGGCGTGTTCATGCTCCTGCTCGACATCACGATCGTGAACGTCGCGCTGCCTGACATCGAGAACACCTTCGACGCGTCCCTGTCCGACCTGCAGTGGGTGATCAGCGCGTACGCCCTGACGCTGGCCGCGTTCCTGCTCACCGCCGGCTCGCTCGCCGATCTGTACGGCAGGCGACTGCTCTTCGCGAGCGGGATCGTGATCTTCACCGTCGGCTCCCTCTTCTGCGGCGTGGCCACCGGCACGACGTTCCTCGCGGTGGCCCGCGGCGGCCAGGGCATCGGCGGCGCGATCATGTTCGCGACGTCGCTGGCGCTGCTCGCCCAGGCCTTCCAGGGCCGGGACCGTGGAGTCGCGCTCGGGCTCTTCGGCGCGATCACCGGTATCGCGGTGGCGATCGGCCCGGTGCTCGGCGGCGCGATCGTCACCGGCCTCTCCTGGCGCTGGATCTTCTACGTGAACGTGCCGATCGGGATCGCCGCCCTCGCGATCACGCTGCTGCGCGTCGACGAGTCGCGGAACCCGGACGCCAGGCGGCCCGACTGGGCGGGTTTCGTCACCTTCAGCGCCGCGCTCACGGGGCTCGTGTACGGCCTGATCGAGAGCCAGCGCGTCGGCTGGGGCTCGGCGACGGTGGCCGGGTCGCTCGGGGCGAGCGCCGCCCTGCTCGCGGCCTTCCTCGTCCTCGAGCGCATCCAGACCGAGCCGATGCTCGACCTCGGCTTGCTGCGCGTGCCCACCTTCGGCGGAGGCCTCGCGGCGGCTTGGGCGATCTCGGCCGCGCTCTTCGCGATGTTCACGTACCTGACCGTCTACCTGCAGAACAGCCTCGGCCTCTCGGCGGTCGCGACCGGAGTGCGCTTCCTGCCGCTGACGGTGGCGATCTTCGTCGCCGCCGGCGTCGCCGGACGGCTCACCTCGCGGGTCCCCCGACGGCTGTTGATCGCGCCGGGCTTCCTGCTGATCGGCGCGGGACTCCTGCTCATGCGCGGCCTGACGCCGAGCTCCGGCTGGACGCACCTGCTCGCCGGGATGATCGTCTGCGGGATCGGCGGCGGGCTCGTCAGCACGCCGTTGATCTCGACCGCCGTCGGCGTCGTCGAGCCGGCGCGGGCCGGAATGGCCTCCGGGATCAACTCGACCCTGCGCCAGGTGGGTATAGCGACCGGGGTGGCGACGCTCGGCACGATCCTCGTCTCGCACGTGCACTCATCGGTGCTGGCCGGCCTGCGCGGCACGCCGCTCGCGGGACACGCGCCGGCGATCGCGCACGCGGTCTCGACCGGCGGCGGCGCCGGCGCGATCGCCTCGACGCCTCCGCCGCTCCGCGGGCTGATGGCGTTCACCGCCCGGTCTGCCCTCGTACAGGGACTGAACACGATCATGCTGATCAGCGCCGTGGTCGCCTTCGCCGCCGCCGTTGCCTCCTTCGTCCTGATCCGGGAGCGCGACTTCGTGACGCTCGACGAGGGCGAGGAGGAGGAGCTCGAGCTGGCGGTGGCGGCATGAGCGGATCAGCGACCCATCGGGTGGTGGTCGTCGGCGGCGGCTTCGCCGGTGTCCAGGCCGTCCGCGGCCTGCGGGACGCGCCGGTCGAGGTGACACTCGTCGACCGCCAGAACTACACGCTCTTCCAGCCGCTCGTCTACCAGGTCGCGACCGGCGCCCTGTCCCCGGCGGAGATCGCGATGCCGCTGCGCCGGATCGTCAGGCGGCAGCGGAACACCCGGGTCGTGCTGGCCGAGGTAACCGGCTTCGACCTCGAGCAGCGGGAGGTCATCCTCGACGGCCTGCCGAACGGCGCCGGGCCGGCGCGCCTCGGCTACGAGACGCTCGTGGTCGCCGCCGGGTCGCGCTACTCGTACTTCGGTCACGAGGACTGGGAGGAGCACGCGCCGGAGCTGAAGTCGCTGGCCGGCGCACTGGACATCCGCAATCGGATCCTCGCCGCCTTCGAGGCCGCCGAGCTCGAGCCCGACCCCGACCGCCGGCGCAGCTGGCTGACCTTCGTCGTCGTCGGCGGCGGACCGACCGGGGTCGAGATGGCGGGGCAGATCGCCGAGGTCGCACGCGACGCGCTGCGCGGCGACTTCCGCGAGATCGACACGACGACGGCGCGGGTACTGCTCGTCGAGGCGGGCGACCGCGTCCTCGCCGCCTTCCCGCCGTCCCTTTCGCGCAAGGCGACGCACGCGCTCGAGGAACTGGGCGTCACGCCGCTCTCCGGCCACACCGTGGTCGGCGTCGAGGAGGGGTCGGTCGCGATCCAGGGGCCGGGCGGCGAGATCGAGCACGTCGCCGCGCGCACCGCGATCTGGGCCGCGGGGGTCAACGCATCGCCGCTGGCGGGCCAGCTTGCCGGCGCGGCCGACGCCGACATCGACCGCGCGGGGCGGGTCACGGTCGGCCCCGATCTGACCCTGGCAGGGCACCCGGAGGTGCTCGCACTCGGCGACATGGTGCGGGTGCAGGCGCCGAACGGGACGGTCGTCCCGCTGCCCGGCCTGGCTCCGGTCGCAATGCAACAGGGCCGCTACGCGGCGCGCGCGATCCGCATGCGGCTCGAAGGCGAGGCACCCGGGGCGTTCCGCTACGTGGACAAGGGGAACCTGGCCACGATCGGCCGCTCGAAGGCCGTGGCCGACCTGAAAGGCCTGCACGTGGCCGGGTTCGTCGCCTGGGCCCTCTGGCTGCTCGTCCACATCGTGTACCTGGTCGGCTTCCAGAACAGGCTGCTCGTCGTCCTGCGCTGGACGATCAGCTTCGTCACCCGCGGGCGCGGGGCCCGCCTGATCGTGGAGCGCACCGAAGCCGGCCAGACCGGCGCCGCGGTCCCGGGCGCCCCTCCCGCAGCGGCCGCCGCCGGCCGGCGCGGCACCGATCACGTCGTCGGGGAAGGTCGGGCCGCAGGACGATAATGCGCCGATGGCGCTGCCGGCGTCCGAGACGCGACAGGCTCGACTGCCGCGATTCGGAGCATGGCTCCTCGACGTGACGACGGCGAACGCCGGCGGCGCGGTCTACGGCGCGGTGATGATCGCCGTCCTGCTCGCCGCCGAGGATGCCCGCCACGAGGGGTACCCGGCGACGATCGAGGCCGCCGCGATCGTGCTGGCGGTCTACTGGCTCACGAATCTCTACGCGCACGCGCTCGGCACTCGCCTGCAGCGGCGCGAGTCCCTGAACCTGAAGCTCCTGTGGCACAGCTGCCTCCACGAGCTGCCGATCCTCGAAGGCGCCCTCGTCCCCGTGGTCGTGCTCCTCGTCGCCTGGGCGGCCGGTCTCGCGGTTTCGAGCGGCGCCACCGTTGCGTTGTGGACCGCGGCCGGGGCGATCGTGGTGCTCGAGGCGGCGGCCGGGTGGCGCGCACGGCAGGGGCCGCGCGACTTCTGGCTCCAGATCGCGCTCGGCACGGTCATCGGGCTGGCGCTCGTCGGCCTCAAGCTGTTGCTCCACTGAGAGCGGCCTCGTGGTCGGTTTCCCGAATCGACCCTGCGGGCACCGCCGAAGCATGGAGAACGTGCCTGCATCGCAGATCGCATTCGTCTCGAGCGACGAGCCCGAGGCGCAGATCGCAGTCCATGTCAACTTCGGAGTCTTCACGGGTCGCGAGGCGACGCTCGCCGAGATCGACCGGCTCGCCGCCCAGCTGCTGGATCGCGTCTCTCATGTGACGATCGTCTCCGAGGTTCGACACGAGATCGACCGGCACTCGGAGGCGGCCGTCCATCAGGTGCGGATCGAGGTGCCACCGAGCGACACCGTCGCGCCGGACGAGCTGGAGGGCTGGCTCGTCGACCGGGCGGAGCGCTGGGCTCGGCAGTGCCTGGCCGAGCGTAGCACCAGCCCCGTCTAGGCCGATCGTCTAGCTCTGCGGGGAGGCAAGCGGAGCGGGCGGCGGCTCGGCCAGCGCTTCCTGCAACGTGTCGTAGATCGTGAAGGCGCGGTCGAGCAGCGTGATCGAGAGGATCCGGCGGATATTGAGATCCGCGCAGACGAGGACGAGCTCCCCGCCGATCAAACGGAGCCGCTTGACGGCGCCGAGCAGGACGCCGAGGGTGGTCGAGTCGACGAAGGTGGCGCCGCTCAGGTCGACGACGATCCGGGTCGGGCCCTCGGCGACCAGTCGTAGCAGGGCAGCCTTCAGCTCGGGCGCGGTGTAGAGGTCGACCTCGCCGGTGAGCGCGACGACGAACGTGCCGTCGCCGACCTCCTGGGTGACCAGGTCAAAGTCGACCTCGCGCGGCTCGTCCGTGCCGTACGTCACTGTCGAGTCAGTGGACAATCGTCGTGGTGTCGCGTCCTTCGGTCCGGCGAGGGCCACCGAAGCCGCCCCAGCTCGACCAGAAGACGAGGGAAACGACGAAGCTGACGATCCCGATCACCAGCAGGATGACGCCCGCCGTGTGGATGTTGAACCCGGACGTGGTGGCGTCGACTGCCCAGATGAGGATTGCGCCGGCTGCGGCAAGCAGCAGTGAAACGGTGATACCCATGGCACTCTGGGTACCCCGTCGCGGTGGCCGCCAAACAGGTCAGTCTCGGCTGAGCAGCGATTTCGTGGCCTTTGCCAGCCCGATCACGACCACGACGGTGCCGACCGCGACGATCGCCTTGCGTTTCCCCGAGCCCTTCTTTTCGGCGCGGGTATAGGCGCGCTCCGTCATCCGCGCGAGGACGATCGCGTCCGCCGCCAGCTGCATCGCCTGCTTGCGCAGGTCCTTGTCGGTGAGCGTCTTGACGAGGAGCGAGCTCCTGGGGGGCTTGTTGCTCTCCATCAGCACACGCACCCTACTCAGCGGCGCGTGCCGACGTCCACGCGCTGCTGCTCCGCGTCAGGGCCAGCAGGCGAGTAGCGGTCGGGATCGTCGGGGCCGCCGGGCCCGAGGAGCTCGGGGCTCTCCAGTCCGTTGCCTCCTTCGACGACGCGACCGGTACTGCGCCGAGAGCGCGCAAAAAATACCCCCCAGACCGCGAGACCGACGATCCCGATCACGATCAGCGCGGCGACGACGACGATGCCTGCGCCGAGCGGCGCCAGCAGGATCCCGAGGATCAGTAGGGCGGCGAGGACGATTGCGAGAACGAGCACGGGACCATCGGTTTCCCCGCTGGCCGGCTTCGAAACAGCACCCTGCGGCTGCCGAACGTCGATTCGCCGTCGGTCTTCGGCCGGCTCCTCGACCGTCGGGGCGGCTGCTTCGAGCTCCGGCCGACCGTGCCGTTCGAAGTCGAGCGGTGCTACGAGCGCGACTCGAACGTCCTGACCACCACCTTCCGGGCCGCGGACGGCGCGGTCACGGTCACCGACGCGATGACCCCGACCGGATCGGGGCTCGCGCCGTTGCGCGAGGTCGTGCGGCGCGTCGACGGCGTGGCGGGACGCGCGCCAATGGCCTGGCGATTCGAGCCACGCTTCCGGTACGGCCGAGTGGGGGCGCGCATCGTCGACCGCGGCGGCTGCCTCTTCGCGCTGGGCGTCCACGACGCCCTCGCGCTGCAGGCGTGGGGCGCGGGCCGGCCCCAGGCCGGTGATGGCGAGTCACAGGCGAATTCGTCGCGGAGACGGGCTCGTCCGCCCTGCTCGCGCTCGGGGCCGCGCACCAAGAGCCGGCGGTGCTCTCGCCGCGCGATCTGGTGGAAGAGCGACTGGAGCTGACCCGCCGCTTCTGGCCGGAGTGGAGCGGCCGAGCGCAGTACGAGGGGCCGTGGCGCGACGCCGTCGTGCGAAGCGCGCTCGTGCTCAAACTGCTCGCGCACGCCCCTTCGGGAGCGATCGTCGCGGCGCCGACGACCTCGCTCCCGGAGGAGCCCCGGGGCGAGGCGAACTGGGACCACCGCTTCGCCTGGATCCGAGACGCGAGCTTCAGCCTCGAAGCTCTGGCCGGGCTCGGCTACCACGACGAGCCGCACGCCTTCTTCTGGTGGCTGATGAGCGCCTCCAGGCTCAGCCGGCGCCTGCGCAACCTCTACCGGGTGAACGGCAGCCCACACGTCCGCGAGCAGGAGCTCGAGCTCGAGGGCTATCGCGGCGCCCGGCCCGTGCGCACCGGGAACGACGCGGCCGACCAGCTCCAGCTCGACGTCTACGGCGACCTCGTCGGGGCGATGGCCCTCTACGCGACAGAGGTCGGCACGCTCGACCGGACAGCGGCGAGACAGGTCGCGCAGATGGCCGACTTCGTCGCGGACAACTGGCGGCGCCCCGACTCCGGCATCTGGGAATCGCGCGACGCCCTACGCCAGCACACGCACTCGAAGGGCATGTGCTGGGTCGCGCTCACCCGGGCGGCCGAGCTCGCGGAGCGCGGCGTCGTTCCGGGGAGGCACCGCGCACGGTGGCTGCGGGAAGCGGACGAGGTACAGCGCTTTCTCGCGGAGCGCGGCTTCGACCGGTCGCGGGGCACGTTCCTCCGCGCGGCCGGCAGCGACGAGCTGGACGCGAGCGTGCTCGCGCTCGCCATTCTCGGCTGCACGCCGGTCGGGGGCGAGCGGCTGGAGGGAACGGTCGCCGCTGTCCGCGAGCAGCTGGCCAGCGGGCCGTTCCTCGCCCGCAACCTCGACTCCGACCGCGACGGCGCCTTTCTCGCTTGCTCGTCTGGCTGGTGGACGTCCTCGGCCGACTCGGCCGTCGCGACGAGGCGGCCGAACTGATGGACCGCCTGGTCGCCGCTGCCAACGATGTCGGGCTCTACTCGGAGGAGGTGGATCCGGCCAGCGGGGAGTTCCTCGGCAACTTCCCGCAGGGACTGACACATCTTGCGCTGATCAGCGCTGCCTGCACGCTGGCCAAAGAGGCGACATGAGCGGCTGGGGTGCCCTCACAGGCGGTCTGGTCGGGACGATGGTGATCTCCGTCGGCCTCGCCTTCGGCCAGGCCGTCGGCTGGTCGAGGATGGACCTGCCGCTGCTGCTGGGGCACCGCTTTCGCCGAGGACCGGAACAGGGCCCGGGCAATCGGGTGGGGCATCCACTTCGTGCTCGGGCTGCTCTTCTCGCTCGTCTACGCGGGGATCTTCGCCGCCGTCGGGCACGCCGGCTGGCTGTTCGGCCTTGCGCTCGGCGCCGTCCACGCTGCATTCGCCGGCGGGCCGCTGCCCAACCTGATCCTCCCGGCCGTCCACCCGCGGATGGGCCGGCCCTGGTCGGACGCGCGCGAGACGCCGCTGCTCGAGCCGCCGGGCCTGATGCTCACCAATTACGGCGCGGGCACAGTCGTGCTGACAACGGTGCTGCACCTCGCCTACGGGGCGATAGTCGGCGGCTTCGCCGCAGGGCTGTCCTAGAGGGGCCGGCGGGCCTCCGCCCGTGCTTCCCCGATCGCCACGCGCCGTCCCCTCTCGACCTGCTCGCCTGCCTGGAGTTCGAGGCAAACGCGGTGCGCGACGAACGCGGCGACGAACGGGAGGACGATCGAGGCGATCCGGAAGAACCAGATCTGGGTGCTGTAGCTGAGCCCGAAGAAGACGAAGACGCGGTCGGAGGCCCCGGCGAGGAAGATCAGCAGCACCCAGGTCAGCACTCCGAAGCCGATCGCGGTGCGGCCGGGCGCGTCGCGCGGTCGGTCGAGCAGGTTGTGGAACGCCCGATCGCCCGTGAAGTGCCGCTCCAGCCAGGGCCACAGATAGAGGAAGCCGAAGACGACGAGCGGGAAGAGAACGCCGCCCCAGAACGGGTTGGGGACGAGCGTGTAGCTGCCGATCGTCAGATCCCAGCTCGGCATCAGCCGCAACGCGCCGATCAACCAGCCGAGGTACCAGTCGGGCTGCGCACCGTTCGTCGACGAGTAGGTGTGGAACGGTCCCCACAGCCAGATCGGGTTGATCTGGACGAGTCCGCCCAGCAGGACGAGCAGGCCCGCGACCGCCAGCAGCAGCCCGAGCGAGCGCGGCGTCTGCCCGGGGAACGTCGGGACGCCGACGATCCTCCGCTCGGTCTCGCGGCCCTGCCGGAACTGCGTGTGGTGGCGCAGCGCGACCAGCGCCAGATGGGCGGCGAGCAGCACCGCGATCAGCGCCGGGATCAGGAACACGTGAGCGATGTACATCCGCGGGAAGAAGGCGCTCGAGCCGGGAAACGGCCCGCCCCAGATGAAGGCACCGAGGCTCGCGCCGACGAACGGAATCGAGAGGGCGACGCCGTTTCCGATCGCGAGGCCCATCCCGGAGAGCAGGTCGTCGACCAGCGAGTAGCCGATGTAGCCCTCGAGCAACGCGACCGTCAGGATGGTCAGACCGAGCCAGTACGTCACCTCGCGCGGCTTGCGGTAGGCGCCCGTGAAGAAGATGCGCAGGAGATGCAGCACGATCGAGGCGACGAACACGTTCGCCGCCCAGTGGTGGGTCTGCCGGATCAGGAGCCCGGCCTTGACCGACGTCGAGATGTCGAGGACGGAGCGGTACGCGTCGGTCATGTGCTGCCCCTGGAGCGGCACGTACGGCCCGTGGTAGACGACGTCGGCGGTGCTGTCGGAGTAGAAGAGCGCCAGGTACGTCCCGGTGGCGACGAGGACGACGAAGCAGTAGAGCGCGACCTCGCCGAGCAGGAACGACCAGTGGTCGGGGAACAGATAGCGCAGCGTCTTCTGCACGAACGGAGCGGTCGCGGTGCGCTGGTCGAGGAAGCGGACCACCTTCCGGATCACGTGATCGGCCTCCGTGCGCGGACCTCCCACCAGGAGGGCCCGACCGGCCCGTCGAAGTTGCCCGCCGCCCGTAGGTAGCCTCGCCCGTCGATCCGCAGCGGGAGCATCGGCAGCTTCCGTCCGGCGGGGCCGAAGATCACCGTCCCCCCCGTGGCCGGGTCGAAGGTCGAGTAGTGGCACGGGCAGACGAGCGCCGGCTTCGGCTCCGCCTCCGGAAAGAGCGGCGTCCGGTAGAGCGCGATCGCGCAGCCGGCGTGCGTGCAGATCTTCGAGAAGGCGACGATCCCCGCGGCCGCGTAGCCGGCGTTCTCGCGCGGCAGGTCGAGGTCGCGCGGAGGCAGCCGGACGACGACGAGCGGCGACGCGAGCTGCTCGCGGTCGGCGCCCTCGGGGAAGGCGGTGTAGAAGGTGTCCTGGTCGATGTCGTCCGCGCGGTAGGGCCTGCCGTCCTCGTCGACGAGGCGCCGCCCTCGCCGCCACGGCGTCCGGACGAACGAGTCGAGGTCGATGCCGGGGCCGAGCGACGCGAGCGGCGCGAGCATTGCGGCCGCGAGCGCGCCTCCCGCCGTCCCGAGGCCGAGCGCGAAGAGCCGCCGCCGCGTCAGCCGGCTGCCGCTCTCGGCCACCGTCTGCGCGATCGCCTCCTGCTCCTCCGGGTGCTCCTCCGGCGGATACTCGTGCTCCAGCTCCTCCGTCACGACCAGCCGCTTGCCGGTGACGATCAGCGCGGCGGCGATGCTGAGGAGCGCCAGGCCGAGCGAGAGACCGAGCAGCTGCGTCTGCCGCGCCAGCCGGTCGAGGACGTAGACGGCGACGAAGGCGGCGGCGCAGAGCGCGCCGAAGAGGAGCAGCCCGATCGCGAGCAGCTCCGCGCGCGGCTGCGGCGTGCCGGCGGGGACGATCCGCTCGCGCGGCCCCTCCGGCTCCGCCTCGTTCGCCGGGCGACCACGCCACGGCAGTCGCCGCCGGAGGACGTACAGCACGGCCAGCACGAGCAGCGTCCGGAGGCGATCTCTCATCGGCTGCGCAGCCTCGTGCCGATCACGACGCAGAAGCCGATGGTCGCAACGGCGGCGATGAACCACGTGACGAGCCCTTCCGGCACGGGGCCGATGTGGCCCAGCGACCAGCCGCCGGAGTCGTCGGGATGCTTGGCGTACCGGACATAGGCGATGATCGAGTCGAGCTCGCGGTCGGAGATCTGCTGCTTCGAGAAGCGCGGCATCAGGTACGGGCCGATCCGGACCGCCTCCGCGATCTGGACGTGTGTGGCGCGGTCGAGCGGCGGCGCAACGGCGCCCGTCACGTAGCCGCCCGCGGCGACGATCTGGTGACAGCCGGCGCAGTGCTCGGTGAAGAGATGCAGCCCTCGGCTCACGCTCCCGCGGGACGGGCTCGGCGTCGGGATCGCCGGCCCGCGCCCGAGGGAGGCGACATACGCCGTGATCGCCTGGATCTGATCCTCGTCGAAGAGGACGCGAGAGCGTCGCGGCTGGGCCCCGACCCGGCGTAGAGGCATGTAGCCGGTGCGCAGGTAGAAGTCGGCGGCCAGCGCGCCGACTCCGCGCAGCGAAGGAGCCGCCGCCCGCTGCTGCCGCTGGTTCCGCAGCGGGCCCGCCCCGATCTCGCTGCCGGGCGGAGCGACGCCGGAACCGTTGGGGCCGTGACAGGCGAGGCAGTAGCGGCCGTACAGATGACTGCCCTCCTCGACCTCCGACGGCCCCGCTGCTGCGGCGGCGAACGGCAGCATCAACGCCGCGGCCGCGGCCGCAAGAGCGGGAATCGGCGCGCGCCGGCTCATGACTGCCGGCAGCCCGGCTGGTAGAGAGAGGCGACGCCGTCGAGCAGGATGATCATGAGGAAGATCGAGTTCGCCGCGATCGAAGCGGCTGCGAAGAAGTGCAGGCGCGCGCGGCGGAGGTCACCGGCCTCTTCGGCGGGCTCGTCGCCGAAGCCGGCGCCGCGCGTGCGGGAGAACACGGTGATCGCCGCGCCGCCGGCCAGGACAACCAGCCCGGCGGCGCAGGCCGTCAGCGTCGCCTGCCAGAGGTCGTTCGAGATCCCCCATCCCGCTCCGGCCGCGCCGCAGCCCGCCTGGGTGAGTCCGGATCCGACGACGTGCTGGGCCGCCCAGACCCCCGCGCCGAGCAGGAGCCCGACCCACTGGAGGATGCCGAGCCTCCGGAGCGTCATGCGCGGGCCGAGAGGAGCGTCGCGAGCACGACGATCGTGAGCAGGTTGACGAAGTGCCAGTACCAGGTGATCGCCTGCGTGGCGTTCGCCCGGTAGAGGGTCAGCCCGCGCGCGAGCTTGAGCAGGAGCCAGGCGCTGAACATCAGGCCGACGAAGACGTGCGCGTGGTCCGCGCCGAGCAGCGTGTAGTAGATCGAGGTGTACGCGTTCGCGGTGATCGGCACGCGGCGGATCTGGTCGGCGAAGTCATGCACCGCCCAGGCGAAGTACCCGACCTGGACGACGAAGGCGCCGAGCAGGAGGAAACGCGCCGACGCGACGCGGCCGGCACGCACCGAGCGCCACGCCAGGTGCACCGGGATGCTCGTGAGCGCGAGCACCGCGACCAGGATCGTCGGGACGACCGCCTCCGGCCCGGGCACTCCGCGCGGGGGCCAGACGGGAGTCTCGAAGCGGAGGTAGTAGTACGTGCCGATGAAGGCGACGAAGAGCGTCGCCTCGCTCGCGATCAGGATCGCCATCCCGAGCAGCGCGGACGGCGGCCCACGGCGGCTCGCCAGGGTGCGGCGTACGTCGACGTACCCGCTCACGTGGCCTCCTGGGGCTCGCGCCAGTGCCAGCCGGCAAGCGCCGCGGCGCAGAGGATCCCGCCGATCGTGGCGGCTCCGTACTTCTGCAAGACGAGCATCGCGAACACCAGTGAGAGCGCGAGCGCGAGCACGACCGGCCACGGCGACTCGTGTGGCATCTCGACCACCTCGGAGAGCTCGCCGTCGACCGGCGTGACGGCAGACTGCCGATGTCCCTCGTCCAGGACGAGCACGCCGCTCTCCAGCCTGCGCCGATCCTCCTCGCGGTCGGCCTGGTCCCAGTTCGCGTACGCGCTCGAGACCTTGGGGACGACGGCGAAGTTGTACTCCGGCGGCGGCGAACTCGTCGACCACTCGAGGGTCGGACCGTGCCAGGGATCGGGCCCAGCCTGCGCGCCCCGGAACCAGCTGACCAGCAGGTTGCCGAGCAGGAGCACGATGCCGGCTGCCGTCAGGAACCCGCCGATCGTCTCCGCCAGGTTGTAGGCCGCCCAGCCCAGGCCGTCCGGGTAGGTGTAGACCCGCCGCGGCATGCCGAGGAGGCCGACGACGTGCATCGGGAAGAAGAGGAGGTTCGTCCCGAGGAAGAGGATCCAGAAGCTGATCTGGCCGGGCCGCTCGAAGTAGAGCTTCCCGGTGACCTTCGGGAACCAGTAGTACATGCCGCCGAAGATCGGGAAGACGGCGGCCCCGAAGATGATGTAGTGGAAGTGGGCGACGACGAAGTAGGTGTCCGTCACCTGCTGGTTGAACGGGATCGCCACGAACATGATCCCGGTCAGGCCGCCGGTCACGAACATGAAGATGAAGCCGACGATGAAGAGCAGCGGTGTCCGGAACCGCCCGCCTCCCATCACCATCGTCCAGCACCAGGCGAACACCTGGATCGTCGACGGGATCACCACCATCGCCGAGGCCGCGGCGAAGAAGATCATCGTCACCGTCGCGATCCCGGTGGCGAACATGTGGTGTGCCCAGACGCCGAAGCCGATGAAGACGACGAGCAGCTCGGCGATCGCGACCAGCGGGAACGCCTGCATCCGCCGCTGGGTGAAGGCGGGGATGATCTCCGTGGCGATCCCGAAGGCGGGGACGATCAGGATGTAGACCTCGGGGTGCCCGAAGAACCAGAAGAGGTGCTGCCAGAGCAGCGCCGACCCGCCGTGCGCGACGTCGAAGAAGTGGGTGCCGACGTTGCGGTCGAGGAAGAGGAAGATGGTGTCCGCCGAGAGCACCGGCAGCGCGAACAAGAGGCCGAAAGAGGCGGCGAGAAAGGCGAAGCAGAAGAGCGGCATCCGGTTCAGCGACATCCCCGGCGCCCGGCAGGTGAGGATGGTGACGATGAACTGCCCGGCGGTCAGGGTCGAGGCGATGCTGTTGAAGATGATCCCGAGGCAGTAGAAGTCGATAGCCGGACCTGGGTTGTAGGTGCCGTTCGCGAGCGGCACGTAGTTGAACCAGCCCGCGTCCGGCGCGGAGCCCATGAACAGGCTCGTGTAGACGAAGATCCCCGAGGCGAGAAAGATCCAGTAGCTGAGCGCGTTCATGCGGGGGAACGCCATGTCGCGCGCGCCGATCATCAGGGGGAGCAGGTAGTTCCCGAACGCCCCCGTCGTCATCGGGATGATGAAGAAGAAGATCATCGTGATCCCGTGCATCGAGAACAGCTGGTCGTAGGTGCTCGGCGACACGACGTCGTTGTTCGGGCGCTCCAGCTGGGTGCGCATGATCAGCGCCTCGGCGCCGCCGGCCGCGAAGAAGACGAGGGTCGTCCAGAAGTAGAGGAGTCCGATCCGCTTGTGGTCGGTGGTGGTCAACCAGCCGAGCAGGCCCGGCCGGCTCGCCCACACCCGCTCGAGCCGGACGACCCGCTCGGCCGCCTGCGGGCTCGGGGGGGCGACGACCGCCATCAGTGCCCCGTCCAGTGATGATCTCGTGTTTCTGGCGAGTGACCGGGGCCGCCAGGAAAGGACGCAGGGAGCGCCGATATCGATATGAGATATCGGCGCGACTGAGGACGCCGCATGGCGGTTCCGGGCGCCGCCAGAAGCGCTCTGATCATTGCTGGACGGGGCACTTACCGCAGGCTCTCGAGGTAGGCGACGAGGTCGTCGAGCCGCCCGGGCGCCAGGTCGAGGTCCGGCATCTGGTTGCCCGGCTTCACCTCCTGCGAGCCGAGAATCCAGCTGCGCAGGTACTCGCGCGTGTTCGGGATCGCGAGCGCCCCCAGGGTCCGGCGGCTCGCCAGGTGGGTTAGATCCGGGCCGACGTCGCTGCTCGCCGACGTGCCCCGGATCGTGTGGCAGCTCTGGCAGCCGGAGGACCCGAAGACCTCCCGGCCGCGGCGGGCGGCCGCTGTCGCCGGCGAAGCCGACGACCCAGCCTGGTCCGCGAGCCAGCGTCGGAAGCGGGCCGCCGGCTCGGCGACCACCTCGAGTCCCATGTGTGCGTGCTGCACGCCGCAGAACTCGGCGCACTGTCCGCGGTAGCTCCCGACCGCATCGGCGTCGAGCTCGATCGCGTTCGTCCTGCCCGGGATCGTGTCGATCTTCCGGTTCAGCTCCGGCACCCAGAAGCTGTGGATCACGTCGGCGGTGCGGACCTCGACCCGGATCGGCGTCCGCACGGGGATGTGCAGCTCGTTGGCGGTCACCGCCCTCGTCCCCGGGTAGCGGATCTCCCACCACCACTGGTGGCCGATCACGACCACGGTGCGGCGGGTGGCGGCGGCCGCCGGCGCCTGCGTCGTGCGGATGACGAAGACGTCCGAGACCACGAACAGGGCGGCGATCACTGCGATCGGCAGGGCCATGCCGGCCCCGATGACCACGAACCAGCCGCGGCGCTCGGCCGTCTTCTCGCCGGCGTGGCCCTCCATCCCTCCGCGGCCGCGTCGCCGCCACGCCACCACGAGCAGGCCCACGACGACGGCGAGACCGATCCAGGCGCCGCCCATCATCCACCAGAAGAGGGCCGCGATGTCCCGGGCCTGATGGCTCTTCGGCGCCAGCGAGTTCTGCGTGTTGCCGCAACCGCCGACCACCAGCACCGTGGCCGCGGCGAGCGAGTACCGGCCTGCCCTCATGCCGGTCCAAGGCACAGACCGCTCATTGCCCGAAATGGCGACGAAAAAACCTGAAGGTCAACTACGCCGGAGCGAAGCCAGATCCGCACCGAGGTTTCCGGGCAGTCCAAACGGGAACGACGGGGCCGTGGTCGAGCTCGGATATGCGCTCTCCTCCGAAGAGCTCGGGCCGCTCGAGCTCGTCGAGAACGCAAGGCGGGCCGAGCAGGCCGGCTTCGGATTCGCGTTGATCTCGGACCACTTCCACCCGTGGCTCGACGTCCAGGGCGAGAGCCCGTTCGTCTGGAGCGCGATCGGCGCGATCGCCCAGGCGACCGAGTCGCTGACGCTCGGCACCGGAGTCACCTGCCCGTTGATGCGGACGCATCCGGCGATCGTCGCCCACGCCGCCGCCACCTCCGCGGCGCTGATGCCGGGACGCTTCTTCCTCGGCGTCGGCACCGGCGAGAACCTGAACGAGCACGTGCTCGGGGACCGCTGGCCGAACCACGAGCAGCGCCTGGAGATGCTCGAGGAGGCGGTCGCGGTGATGCGCGAGCTGTGGCAGGGAGCGCTCGTCACTCATCGTGGGCCGCACTACACGGTCGACCGCGCACGGCTCTACACGGTGCCCGAGGAGCTGCCGCCGGTCGCGGTCGCGGCGGCAGGCCCCGAGGCGGCGGAGCTCGCGGGCCGGATCGGCGACGCGTTCGTCTCGACCGCGCCCGACGAGGAGCTCGTCCAGGCTTTCCGTGACGCAGGCGGCGAGGGCAAGCCGTGCTACGGGCAGCTGACCGTCTGCTACGGCGAGGACCGCGACGAGGCCGTGGAGACCGCCTTCCAGCAATGGCCCAACGCCGGACTGGGCGGCGAGCTCGGTCAGGAGCTGGCCATGCCGAGTCACTACGAGGCCGCATGCGACGTGTTGACCCCCGACCAGGTCGCCGAGAAGGTCGTGTGCGGGCCGGATCCGGACGAGCATCGCACAGCAATCGCTGAATTCGAGCACGCCGGCTTCTCCCGAGTCTACGTCCACCAGGTCGGCCGCGACCAGGAGCCGTTCTTCGACTTCTACGAGCGCGAGATCATGTCGGAGCTCCAGCACGTGACATGAGCAATCGGGTGGTGGTCGTCACCGGCGCATCGGCAGGCGTCGGCCGGGCGACCGCGCTTGCGTTTGCACGACGGGGCGCGTCGGTCGGCGCATTGGCCCGCGGCGAGGAGCGGCTCGAGGCCACGCGCTGCGAGATCGAACAGGCGGGCGGCCGGGCCGAGACGGTGGCCGTCGACGTCGCTGACGCGGAGGCGGTCGAGGACGCCGCCGGCCGGATCGAGAGCGCCCTCGGCCCGATCGACGTCTGGGTCAACAACGCCATGGTCACGGTCTTCGCTCCGCTCGAGCGGACCGAGCCCGATGAGTTCCGGCGGGCGACGGAGGTCACCTACCTGGGCTCGGTCTGGGGGACGATGGCCGCGCTGCGGCGGATGAAGCCGCGCGATCGGGGCGTGATCGTCCAGGTCGGCTCGGCGCTCGCCTACCGCGGCATTCCGCTCCAGGCCGCCTACTGCGGGGCAAAGCACGCGCTCCAGGGGTTCCTCGAATCGGTGCGTACGGAGCTGATGCACGACGGCTCGAACGTGCACCTGACGATGGTGCAGCTGCCGGCCGTCAACACGCCGCAGTTCACCTGGAGCCGCGTGAAGATGCCGCATCAGCCGCAGCCGGTGCCGCCGATCTTCCAGCCCGAGGTCGCGGCCGAGGCGATCGTGTTCGCGGCCGACCATCCGCGGCGCGAGGTGATGGTCGGGTGGCCGACCGTCAAGGCGATCCTCGGCAACGCGGTCGCGCCGGGGATCGCCGACCGCTACCTCGCCCACAGCGGCTACCAGGCCCAGCAGACCGACGCCCCGCTCGAGCACGAGCGCCCCGGGAACCTGTTCGAGCCGGTCGACGGAGACCGCGGCGCGCACGGGCCGTTCGACGACCGTGCGAAGCAGTTCTCGGTCCAGCTATGGGCGACCAGGCATCGCCGCGTCCTCGGCGCCGCCGGCGCCGCGGCCGCATTGACCACCGCAGCGATAACCGCAGCCACAGGAGGGAAGAAGTGAGCCAGCTCGTCGCCGACTACATCCTCGAACGACTCCGCGACTGGGGCGTCCACCGCATCTACGGCTACCCGGGCGACGGGATCAACGCGATCATCGGCGCGCTCGACCGCGCCGGGGACGATCCCGAGCTGATCCAGGTGCGCCACGAGGAGATGGCCGCCTTCATGGCCTGCGGCCATGCCAAGTTCACTGGGGAGGTCGGTGTCTGCCTGGCGACGTCGGGCCCTGGCGCGATCCACCTGCTCAACGGTCTGTACGACGCGAAGCTCGACCACGCCCCGGTGGTGGCGATCGTCGGCCAGCAGGCCCGCGCGGCGCTCGGCGGCGACTACCAGCAGGAGGTCGACCTGGTCACGCTGTTCAAGGACGTCGCGCACGAGTTCGTGCAGATGGCGACCGTGCCCGAGCAGATCCGCCACCTGGTCGACCGGGCGGTCCGGATCGCACTCTCGCAGCGCACCGTCACCTGCCTGATCGTCCCCAACGACCTCGCATCGATGGAGGCGGCGCAGCCGCCGCACGAGCACGGCACCGTCCATTCCTCGGTCGGGTACACCCGCCCGCGCATCGTCCCGAGCGACGACAGCCTGAAGCGGGCCGCCGAACTCCTGAACGAGGGCGAGCGGGTTGCGATCCTCGCCGGCCGCGGCGCGCTCGGCGCCGAGGCAGAGCTGCTCGAGGCGGCGGACACGCTCGGCGCCGGCATCGCCAAGGCGCTGCTCGGCCGGGCGATCGTCCCGGACGACGTGCCCTATGTGACGGGCTCGATCGGCCTGCTCGGCACGAAGCCGAGCTACGAGCTGATGACCGGCTGCGACACACTGCTCATGGTCGGTTCCAGCTTCCCCTACTCCGAGTTCCTGCCCGAGGAAGGGAAGGCGCGCGGCGTCCAGATCGACATCGACGCCCGGCTGATCGGCATCCGCTACCCGATGGAGGTCAACCTCGTCGGCGACGCGCGCGAGACGCTGCGTGCGCTGCTCCCGCACCTCGAGCGGAAGAACGAGCGCAGCTGGCAGGAGTCGATCGTCGAGCAGGTCGAGGACTGGTGGGAGCTGATGGACAAGCGGGCGCACGACGACGCCGACCCGATCAACCCACAGCTCGTTTTCTGGGAGCTCTCCGGGCGCCTGCCCGACGGCTGCATCCTCAGCTCCGACTCGGGATCGGCCGCCAACTGGTTCGCGCGCGACCTCCGGCTGCGGAGCGGGATGATGGCCTCGCTCTCCGGGAACCTGGCGACGATGGGGCCGGGCGTGCCGTACGCGATCGCGGCCAAGTTCGCTTACCCGGAGAGGCCGGTGGTCGCGCTCGTCGGCGACGGGGCGATGCAGATGAACGGCCTCGCCGAGCTGATCACGATCGCGAAGTACTGGCGGAAATGGAGCGACCCGCTCCTGGTCGTGCTGGTGCTCAACAACCGGGACCTGAACCAGGTGACCTGGGAGCAGCGCGCCATGGAGGGCGATCCGAAGTACGAGGTCAGCCAGTCGATCCCCGACTTCCCGTACGCGCGCTACGCCGAGCTGATCGGCCTGCGCGGCGTCCGTGTCGACGAGGCCGACCGCGTCGGCGAGGCGTGGGACGAGGCGCTCGGCGCCGACCGGCCAGCCGTGCTGGAGGCAGTCGTCGACCCGGAGATCCCGCCGCTGCCGCCGCACATCACGTTCGAGCAGGCGACGCATTTCGCGCAGGCTGTGGTCCGCGGCGATGCCGACCGGCGCGCGATGATCCGCAACTCGTTCCGCCAGATGCTCGACGCGATCACACCCGGACGGTGAGAGACGAAGGCGAGTACAAAGGCGACAGCGGAGCTGTCGGCCTTGGTGCGAGGCGATGTCGTGACGCTGAAGGCGTCATCCAGGCCGAAGCCACGTCCGTGACCGGCCCGCCGGTCGAGCGGGTCACGGCCGCTGCCTACACGATCCCCACCGACCGGCCCGAGTCGGACGGAACTTTCGCCTGGGACTCGACCACGATGGTGGTCGTCGAAGTGGCAGCGAGCGGCGAGACCGGCGTCGGCTGGACATACGGCCCAGCAGCCGTCGCGGGCCTGGTCACCGATCTGCTCGTACCCGCGATCGAGGAGAGGAGCGCGTTCGAGACCGGTGCCGCGCACCGGGCCATGCGCGGCGCCCTCCGCAACACGGGCGAACAGGGCGCCGGCGGGATGGCGCTCTCGGCCGTCGACGTCGCCCTCTGGGACCTGAAGGCGAAGCTCCTCGGCGTCTCGGTCGCGTCGCTTCTCGGGCCCGTGCACGACGAGTTGCCGGTCTACGGGAGCGGCGGCTTCTGCTCGTACACGCTGGGCGAGCTCCGCGAGCAGCTCGAGGGCTGGGTCGACGAGGGCATCCCGCGGGTGAAGATGAAGGTCGGCCGCGAGCCGGGCGACGACCTGGAGCGGGTCCGCGCCGCCCGCGAGGCGATCGGCGACGAAACCGAGCTGTACGTCGACGCGAACGGCGCCTTGACCGTGAAGCAGGCGCTGCGCTTCGCCGAGCGGTACGCAGAGCTCGGCGCGACCTGGTTCGAGGAGCCGGTCAGCTCGCAGAACCTCGACGGGCTCCGCCTGCTGCGCGACCGCGCACCCGCCGGCATGGACGTCACCGCCGGCGAATACGCAGCGGTGCCGGCCGACTTCCGTGGTCTCGTCGGTGCCGTCGACTGCCTGCAGGCCGACGCAACCCGCTGCGGCGGCATCACCGGCCTGCACGCGGCAGCCGCCGTCGCGGAGGCCCACGAGCTCGACCTCTCCGGCCACTGCGCGCCCACCATCCACACCCATGCGCTCGCAGCGGTGCCGAAGCTCCGCCACCTCGAGTGGTTCCACGACCACGTGCGTATCGAGCGGATGCTCTTCGACGGCTTCGTCGAGCCCGAGGGCGGGACGGTCCGCCCGGACCCCGACCGGCCGGGGCTCGGCGTCGAGCTGCGCCGGGCCGACGCGGAGCGATACGCGGCATGACGGACACGAAGAAGCTGGAACGCGACCTGCATGACGTGATCGAGGGCGAGGTGCGCTTCTCGGCCGGCGACAGGGCGCTGTACGCGAACACCGGCTCGAACTATCGCCAGCTCCCGATCGGCGTGGTCGTCCCGCGCACGGTCGACGACGTCGTCGCCGCCGTCGCAGTGGCGCGCGACAACGGCGCCCCGATCCTGCCCCGCGGCGGCGGCACCAGCCTGGCCGGTCAGTCCGTGAACGTCGCGGTCGTCCTCGACTTCTCGAAGTACCTGAACCGCGTCCTCGAGATCGACGCCGAGCGCCGCCTCGCCCGGGTCGAGCCGGGCGTCGTCCTCGACCATCTGCGGGAGGAGGCGCAGGACCGCTTCGGGCTGACCTTCGGACCGGACCCCTCGACCCACGACCACTGCACGCTCGGCGGGATGATCGGCAACAACTCCTGCGGTGTGCACTCGGTGATGTCGCAGTTCTACGGGCCCGGGCCACGCACGTCGGACAACGTCGCCGAGCTGGAGGTGCTCACCTACCGCGGCGAGCGGCTGACGGTCGGCGCGGACGGAGCAGGCGTACCGCCCGAGCTCGCCGAGCGGCTGCGCGGCCTCGCCGACCGCTACGGAAATCTGGTGCGCGAGCGCTACCCGAAGATCCCGCGGCGCGTCTCGGGCTACAACCTCGACGACCTCCTTCCCGAGCACGGCTTCCACGTCGCCCGTGCCCTTTCCGGCACCGAGGGCACTTGCGTGACGCTCCTGTCCGCCACCGTCCACCTGATCGAGAGCCCGCCGTGCCGCACGCTCGTCGTCGCGGGCTACGAGGACGCCGCCACCGCGGCCGACCACGTCCCCGACGTGCTCGAGCACGAGCCGACCGGCCTCGAGGGCGTCGACGAGAAGCTGATCGAGGACATGACCATGCTCGGGATGCACCGGCACGACCTGTCGCTGCTTCCCGAGGGCCGCGGCTGGCTCGTGATCGAGGTCGGCGGCGAGACGAAGGAGGAAGCCGACGAGAAGGGCCGGGCGATCGTCGCCGACCTGGAGAAGGCGGGCGGCGGCCTCCGCGGCACGAAGCTCTACGACGACCCGCCCGCTGAGGAGCACATCTGGAAGGTGCGCGAGGCGGGGCTCGGCGCGACCGCGTTCCTGCCGGCCAAGCCCGACACTCACGAGGGCTGGGAGGACTCGGCCGTCCCGCCGGAGCGGCTGGGCGAGTACCTGCGAAGGCTGGGGGAGCTGACGGGTCGGTACGGCTACGAGAGCGCGCTCTACGGCCACTACGGCCAGGGCTGCGTCCACGCGCGGTTCAACTTCGACCTCGAGAGCGCCGAGGGAATCGCCACCTGGCGCCGGTTCATGGACGAGGCCGCCGACCTCGTCCTCTCGCTCGGCGGCTCGCTCTCGGGCGAGCACGGCGACGGCCAGTCGCGGGCCGAGTTGCTGCCGAAGATGTTCGGCGACGAGCTGGTTCGCGGGTTCCGCGAGTTCAAGGCGATCTGGGATCCCGACGGGCGCATGAACCCGAAGAAGGTGGTCGACCCGTACCCGATCACCTCGAACCTCCGCTTCGGCGCGAGCTACCGGCCGAAGGTGGTCGCCACGCACTTCTCCTACCCCGACGACGGCGGCAGCTTCGCCCACGCCACCGTTCGCTGCGTCGGGATCGGCGAGTGCCGCCGGACGAAGGGCGGCGTGATGTGCCCGAGCTACATGGTCACCCGCGAGGAGAAGCACTCCACGCGGGGCCGGGCGCACCTGCTCTGGGAGATGATGACCGGCGAGCTCGAGCTCTGGCGCTCGAAGGAGGTGCTGGATGCGCTCGACCTGTGCCTGTCCTGCAAGGGCTGCACGAACGAGTGCCCCGTGAACGTGGACATGCCGACGCTGAAGGCGGAGTTCCTGGCCCACCACTACCGTCGCCGGTTGCGGCCGCGCCACGCCTACGCCTTCGGCCTCATCGACCGCTGGGCCCAGCTCGCCTCGTACGGACCCGCCGTCGCCAACCTGTTCACGCAGACCCCCGGCCTGGCGGCAGCGGTGAAGGCGGCGGGCGGCGTCTCGCAGCAGCGGGAACTGCCCCGCTTCGCGCCTACGACGCTGCGGTCGTGGTTCGCGCGGCAACCCGAATGCCGGGAGGGAACGCGCGTGATCCTGTGGGCCGACACGTTCACGAACCATTTCGAGCCGCAGGTCGGCGTGGCGGCGATCCGCCTGCTGAGCGGCGCCGGGTTCGCCGTCACCATTCCGCAGAAGCGCCTCTGCTGCGGCCGGCCGCTCTACGACTACGGCTTCCTCGGCCTGGCCCGCCGCTACCTCGAGCGTGTGCTCGGCGCGCTGCGCGAGGACATCCGCCGCGGAACGCCGGTAGTCGGGCTCGAGCCCAGCTGTGTCGCGGTCTTCCGCGACGAACTGACGAAGCTGATGCCGAACGACGAGGACGCCAAGCGGCTGGCGAAGCAGACATTCCACCTGGCCGAGTTCCTGCGCGAGCACGCCGACGGGTACCGGCCCCCGTCCCTCACCGGTCGGGTGCTCCTGCACGGACACTGCCACGGCCGTGCGACCGGAGCCTTCGAGCACGAGCAGCGGATCCTGGAGGAGGCGGGCGCGACAGTCGACGCGCCCGACACCGGTTGCTGCGGCATGGCCGGCGCCTGGGGCTACGAGCGCGCCCACTTCGACGTGTCGCGCGCATGCGCCGAGCGGGTGCTCCTACCGGCCGTCCGCGATGCGGCGCCACAGACACCGATCGTCGCCGGCGGGTTCTCGTGTCGCAGCCAGGTCGCCCAGCTCGGCCCGGGGCGCCGGGCAGTGCACATCGGCGAGTTGCTCCATCGAGCAGCAATTCGCAACGATGTTTCTGTGCCGAAACCGCGGGTAAATCCGGAGAGCAATTCGAGGAGGTGAAATAGCTGATGCTTCTACTGGTCTTGCTTGCGCTTCTCGCCATCATCGCGTTCGGAGTCGGCTTCACGGTGCACTGGCTGTTCATCGTCGCGCTCGTCCTTGCGGTGATCTGGCTGATCTCCATGCTCGCCGGCGGAATCGGCGGGCGCTCTCGCGGAGCGTGGTGGTAGCGATGCCGCCGCGTGGGGTCGAGAAGGGAACGAAACGGGCGCGTCAGTACCAGCACGTCAAGGAGAGCGAGCTGCGGAGCGGTGTCTCTGAACCGCGCGCCGAGGAGATCGCAGCCCGCACCGTGAACAAGGAGCGCGCCCGTTCGGGCGAGGCGCGAAGCAGCTCGCGACTGTCGCGCACGGACCTCTCGTCGGGACGCCGGGGAGGTCTGCGTTCCGGCACGAAGCGGCCGAAGGGCCGCACCTACAGGCAGCTGTACGAGGAGGCGCGGCACCTCGACGTCCCCGGCCGGTCGAACATGGACAAGGCCCAGCTGAAGCGGGCCGTCGACCGGAGGAAGGCGAGCCGTTGAGCGACAGCGGGAGCGCCACGGCGCTCCCGTTTCTTTCCGGCTAGAGGCTTGATGTGAAAGTCGGCTCGCGTCGGGGCAGTTCCAGACCAAGCCGGAGCCCGCGATCGTCCTCGGCGCCTAACAGCGTTACGTGTCGAGGGCGAGCGTGCCGCTCCGGCGCCGGTCTGGGCCGGCATCCGGCACCGGCTGAATTTCACATCAAGCCTCTAGTTCGCCAGCGCGTCGTCGAGGGATTCGACGACGCTCAGGGGCCCGGTCAGGTGCGTGATGTCGAACACGTTTCGCACGGCATGGTCGGACGGACTGACGATCCGGAAGGCGATGTCGTGCTCGGCCAGGTTGCGCTGGGAGTGCACGAGCGCGTTCAGCGCCGACGAGTCGAGGAACGTCACGTCCGTGAGATCGACGACGACGCGCTGGGCGCCGGCGTGCCCCCCGTCGATCGCCCGCGCGACCTCGGGAGCGGTGGCCATGTCGATCTCGCCGACGATGGCGACGACGACAGCGTCCCCGACCCTGGACGACCTGAGCTCGAAGGGGGTGTCGCTCACGGTTGGGGCCCGCTGATTCGGAATTGCGGCACCGACGCTACCACGGATCGTCAGGGGGCCGCGGGCGCGTACTCGGCTTCGACCGGGGGGTGGGACCGCACCCGACACTCCAGCATCACCCGCGTGCCGTGCAGGCCCGTCTGGATGTCCGTCGAGTGCATCAGGTGCTCCATCAGCCCGATGCCGCGGCCACGCTCGTCGGAGGGAGGATCGTCCCGCCACGTTCCGTAGTCCTCGACCACGATGCGGAGCACCCCACCCTCGGCCTCTGCCAGGGCGACCTTGACCGGGCCGCCGCCGCTGTCGCGGTAGCCGTGTTCGATCGCATTGTTGCAGGCTTCACTGACCGCGAGGACGACGTTGGCGGCCTGCTCGTGGTCGATCCCGCGCTTGGCGAGCCAGGCGCGCAGCCGGCGACGCATGCCCCGCAGCGCGGAGGGGTCGGCAGGGAGCTCCAGCTCGAACGGCAGCTGTTGCAGGTCGAGCGAGAGGAGGAGCAGCGCGACGTCGTCGTCCGGCGAGCCGATCGCGTCCTCGATCCTCGCCAGGATCGCGTCCGGGGTCAGGACCCGCTCCGACCCGAGCACCTCGGCGAGGTAGGCGATCGCGTCCTCGATGTTCCGCCCGCGCCGCTCGATCAGCCCGTCCGTGTACATGAGGAGCGCGCCGTGGTCGGGCAGGGGCAGCTTCGCCTCCACGATGTCGACCGGCACGGCCACGCCCACCGGAGGCGCGCTCGCACCGTCGAGTCTCGTCAGCTCGCCCGAGTCACGGTCGAGCAGCAGCGGCGGTGGATGGCCGACGCAGGAGTACGTGAGCTCGCCCGCGTAGGGATCGATGGTGACGACGGCGACCGTGATCATCTCCTCGCCGTCCGCGTGCCGGAGCATCCGTCGGATGATCTCGGCCGGCGAGGCAAGGTCGTGGGCGTAGACCTCGAACGTGTGACGCTGGCGGCTCATCACCGTCGCCGCCCCGATGCCCTTGCCGCTGACGTCGCCGACGCACAGATGGACGGTCCCGTCGGGCCGCCGCACGGCGTCGTACCAGTCGCCCCCGACCTCGACCGCGTCGGCGCCCGCCAGATAGTGCCCCGCGAGCTCGAGGCCGTCGCCGCTCGGCAGGCGTTCGGGAAGCAGGCTCCGCTGAAGCCGGACCGCGAGCTCGTGCTCCTGGACGAAGCGCCAGGCGCGTTCGAGCGCACGCGCCGCCTGGTCGGCGAAGGAGCGGAGCACGGCCCAGTCGCGTGACTCGAGGTGGGCGGCGGTGCTCAGCAGGCTGATCGTCCCGACGGGCTCGTCTCCGGACCCGGCGATCGGGAGGCCGTGGACGGCCCGCATGCCTCTGCCGGTCTTCGTGTACAGGTCGCGAAGCTCCGGCTCGCCCTCGAGCGACACCGTCCTCGCCCCTTCCCTCCCGAGCGGCGCGACCAGCTCGAGAATGCGGCCACTCTCGGTGATCCGGCGCGCCCGCACCAGGCGCGACGCCGCCCGGACCTGTAACCGGCCGTGGCTCTCGATCCCGACGATCGCCACCGCATTCGGGAACGAACCGCTCAACGACGCGAGCAGGGCATCCCCGACCTGCGTCGGGGTGCTGGCGGATGCGAGCGCCCGGCTGAGGCTGCTCCACGAGCGCGCACGCTCGTTGTGGAGCTCCGCCTCCCGGCGAGCCCGGCGCGTCACGAACGCGAGCGTCGCCAGCACGAGCAGCACGGCGGCAAGCACCGACGCGAGCTCCAGGAAGAGCGCCCGCCGGGCCGACGCGAACACCGACGAGCGCGACCGGTCGATCGCCGTGACCCAGCCGGGGATCGACGCCGTGGCGAAGGCGACCACGTCGTCGCCGTTCCCGTCGAAGCCCCGGCCCGAGACGACGCCTGTACGCATGCTTTTGATGCGCTCGAGCAAGGCCGTGTTCCTCACCGGCGCGAGCCCCCCGAGGAGGAGCCGGCCGTTGCGGTCGACCAGCTGGAGGCTGCCGTAGCCGAGCTCGAGCGCCTGCCTGCTCTCGCCCACCGTCCGCAGGAGCGTGCTTCCGGCCAGGACGCCAGTCAACATGCCTCCGGGACCGAACGTCGGGACCGCCACGACGATGACCGGCTGGTGGACGGCCGTGCCGACCAGGCCGGCGCTCACGTACGGCCTGTGAGTAGCGACGACCGCTCGGAAATAGTCGCGGTTCGCGAGGCTTCCGGAGAGTCCCGGCCCGGGCCGGTTCGTCGCCCGGACGAAGCCGTCGCGGTCGATCCAGCCGATCCCCCCGGTGAACGGAGCGGCGCCGGGCCGGCTGACCCGGCGCAAGTACGGCCCCATCCCCGGCAGCTGCCGCGCGACCACGGACTGCGCCCTGGCGATCGACGAGAGCGTCTGGATCTGGCCGGTGAACGAGGTGTCGACGAGCGCCGCGACGGCGACGACGCGGGCACGGAGATCGTCCTCGGCCTGCGCCTTCGCGTCGTCGTACTGCTGCCAGGCGAGGACGATCGAGAGGCCGGCGAGCAGGAGCACGGCCACGCAGCCGCCGACGATGATCCACCGGCGCAGGGCAACCGAGTCGCGTTGCAGGACGTCGATCGGGCCGCTCTCGCCGGAGAAATCCGCCCGGTTTCGGCGAAACCAGCTCGTCACTCGCCTCCCCCCTCCCCCATGGCACGGTGAGGGTACTTCACGTGGCCGGCAAGGGCGAGTAACGATGTTCAAGCCTTGTTCAAACCGGATAGACCAGCGTGATGACCTCGGAGCTGCGCAGAGGGATGAACGAGAGCCTGTTCCGGCTCCTCAACGAGCGGCTCGAGAAACGGGCGGTCGAAAGAGGCCCGGAGGCGACCTTCGAGATCGTCTGCGAATGTGCCCGCGAAGAGTGCACCGTCCGGATCCCGATCCTGGTCGCCGCCTACGAGGCCGTTCGATCGGAGCCGACGAAGTTCGTCGTCGTCGCCGGGCACTCGGACGCTTCGGTCGAGCGCGTCGTGGACGCCAGCGACGGGTACGAGATCGTCGAAAAGCTGGGCGAGGCTGCCCTCGTGGCGGAGGTCGAGAATCCTCGCGACGGCTAGGACCCAGCCGGTGCGGCGTGCCGAGAGCGAGCCCGA
This sequence comes from uncultured Actinomycetes bacterium, assembly GCA_963775695.1. Classification (GTDB taxonomy): domain Bacteria; phylum Actinomycetota; class Thermoleophilia; order Gaiellales; family Gaiellaceae; genus DATBLE01. The sequence continues at coordinate 338,242 of CAVZJU010000011.1, forward strand.
GCCGGGCGGGCTCCTGGAGATCGGCGCGGTCGCGCGCGAGCTCGGCGTCGCGCCGAGCACGCTCCGCACCTGGGAGCGCCGGTACGGCGTCGTCGTTCCTCGACGAGGTCGAAGGGGACAGCGCCTCTACGACCAGGAGCAGGTGGCGACGCTCCGGCGCGTTCTCGCCCAGGTGCGTCGGGGGGCGCGTGCGAGCGCCGCTCACGACCTGGCGGTGATCCCGAGCCCGGTGCGCACCGCTTCGGTTCGCCTTCAGCCCTCCGCGCACGCACCGCTCCAGGCCAGGCAGGCGATCGACGACCTGCTGGGCGAGCTCGACAACCCACGGTTTGCCTTCTATCTGCGCCTGGTCGCGAGCGAGCTGGTGAAGAACGCTTTCCTCCACGGCTCCCCACGCCACCAGATCCGGATGGACGCGAAGCTCTTCCGCGACGCAGCGGAACTCCGCGTGCACAACGGCGGCGGGCGACTCACGCTGAGGATGCTTCGCAGACGCCGTCGTGAGGGAGGCCGAGGGCTCGACATCGTCGACGCGCTCGCCGATGGCTGGTCGATCGACACGGGCCCGCCGGGCACGACGATCACCGTCCGCCTGTCGGTCGCCCACCCCGCCTGACCGCAGGGGCGTTTGGGACCTCGAGCCGTTTGGGTAGGTTGAGCCGGTTGGAATTCAACCTCGCCACTGCGGATCTCGGGAACGGCGTGTCCACCGTCAGCGTCGCGGGCGAGGTGGATCTCGCCACGGCACCGGAGCTGAAGGAGGCGCTGGCCGAGGTGATCAACGACGGCGCGAGGGGCGTTCTGGTCGACCTCTCCAACGCCACCTTCATCGACTCGACCACGCTGGGCGTCCTGATGGGCGCGGTGAAGCGCCTTCGGCCGGCAGGCGGCGAGCTGGCGATCGCCTGCCACGACCCCAACATCCGCAAGATCTTCGAGATCACGTTGCTGGACCGCGTGTTCGAGATCTTCGACACGCCCGGCGCCGGGGTCGAGCACCTGCAGGAGGTCGGCGCCGCGTCCGCCTCCGACCTCAGTCCTCGGGGCTGAACCGCTTCACGAAGGCGACGCGCGTGCCGGTACCGGCGCTGGAGACGCTCAGCTCGTCCGTCAGCACGCGGATGATCATCAGGCCGTTGCCGCCGCCGTTCCGGTCCGTGGCGGCCGGAGGGTCGTCGAGCTCGAAGCCCGAACCCGTGTCCTCGACCTCGACCGCCACCATCCCGCGCTCGACCGTGTAGCGGACGACGATCTCACCCGCCTCGGCATCGCCGTCGTAGGCATGCTGGATCACGTTCGTACAGGCCTCCGTCACCGCCAGCTTGAGGTCGGAGACGATCTCTCGGGAGGCGCCTGCGTTGCCGGCGACACCGGCGAGCGCCAGCCGGATCAGAGCGAGATTCTGCGGCCTGGCGTCGAGCGTCAGCTCGACTTTCTGGCCGGGTGGGCTCGTGACGTCGTTCATGGCTCTTCGATCTCCTCGCTCAACTTCTCGAGTGCCCGCCGGATCAAACGGGAAACGTGCATCTGCGAGATCCCGATCTCGACCGCGATCTGCGACTGCGTCAAGCCTTCCACGAATCGCAGCTGGACGATGCGCCGCTCGCGGTCGTCGAGCGCCTTCAGTCCCGACGCCAGCAGCTCGCGGTTCTCGGCCGCCTCGTAGCCGCGCTCCTCGTCGTCGATCAGGTCGATCAGCTCCGCGCCCGCACCACCCTCGTCGGAGTCGAGCGCGCGGGTGAGCGACCGGGACGCGTATGCCCGCCCCACCTCGAGCGCCTCGACCACCTCTTCCTCGTCGACACCGGCCTCCTCGGCGAGCTCCGCGATCGTCGGCGACCGGCCGAGCGTCGCTGTCAGCTCCTCGATCAGGCGCGAGAGCCGGTAGTGCAGCTCCTTCAGCCGCCGCGGGACGGTCACCGACCAGCCCCGATCGCGGAAGTGACGCTTCAGCTCACCGACCACCGTCGGGAAGACATACGTCATCAATTCGACGTCCCGGTCGAGATCGAACCGCTCGATCGCCTTGATCAGCCCGACCGAGGCGACCTGCTCGAGGTCGTCGAGCTGCTCCCCGCGGCCCGAGTAGCGGTAGGCGATGCTACGCACCACCGGGATGAAGCTCTCGATCAGGCGGTCGCGGGCCGCGACGTCGCCCGTTTCCCGGTAGGCGCGCAGGAGCGCGCGGCGATCCGTCTCCGAAACGGAGCTTGGACTCGTCAACCTCCGGGCACCACCTCGGCGGCCTGCCTGTTCTTGCGCAGGACTACCGCCGGCGTCCCCTCGTCGACGAAGTCGACGTGGTCGACCAGCCGGCCGAGGCAGCTCAGCAGGTCGAGGCCGTCGTCGCTGTCGGGGAACCGCCGGTCGAGCGGCTCTCCCTCCGACCCGGTCACCATCACCGTGAGACCGCTTTCGTCGCTGGAAATGGCGACGGTCGCATTGCCGTCACGCGCGGGCACCGAGCGCAGCGCGAGCTCGATCGCCAGCTGAAGGTCGTCGATCGCCTCGAAGCCGAGCCCAAGCTGCGACCCGAAACCCGCCGTCACCAGCCGGGCGACGTTGACGAAGCCCTCGACGGGCAGGGCAACCGACACCGCGTTCCTGCTCGACGGCTCGTCCACGGCGGGAGAGATACCACAGGCACCGCCCGGGCAAACGTCCGAAGTCGGCGGTTCAGCCCGCGCCGGCGCGCGATTCTTCTCGACCGGCCTGCTGAGAGAGCGTCCGCTCGACGTCGCCGAGCGTCGCGCGGCCGCGCAGGCAGGCGAAGCGCTTGCGGTCCTGGAACATGACGATGGAGGGGATCTCCTGCACTCCGAGCCGCTGGACGAGATCGGGCCGGTCGTCCGCGTCGAGACGCTCGACCCGCACCCGCTCGCGCTCGCGGACCTGGAGCCGGGCGAGCACCGACTCCATCCGCCGCCCCACTCCCGAGGTCCGCCTGGTGACCAGAAGCACGAGGATGTCGGAGGCGTCCGCCATGACGTTGCTGATTCCCATGGTTTCAGCACGGAAACCTCGGGTGCCGCCTCTGTGCGTTCGTCCCTGACGACGATGTCCGGGCCTGCTGCTGAGGTTTGCGTACGTCGTGGATGCGCCCCCGGAATCGCCGCGTTCGAAGAGAGCCATGGCCCGCAGCGCCGTCCGTTCCGGCGGCCACTGGGTCGGCTACGGCTGGTTCATGTCGTTCGGGACGGTGCTGCCGCTGTTCATCTTCCTGGGCGGCTACGTCGTCCACCTGACCTTCGTCGGCGCCCCGCTTGCGCGGAGGATCTACCGCCTCGGGATCTGGACGTCCACACTCGGCCAGGATCCGCCCGGAAAGGAGAAGGTCGACGCGAAGATGGCGGGCTCCACGAAGAAGCCGTTCTTCGAGCGCGTCCGTCCGTACTCGCCTCCCGGCTGGCTCGAGCGCCGGAGCGCTCCGGTGTCGACGCCGGTCCGGGTCGTCTGGTTCGTCCTCGTCGGCTGGTGGCTGGGCGCGGTCTGGGTGATCGTCTCCTGGAGCCCGTTCCTCCTGCCCTACCCACTGTTCGACACGGTCGCCGCCCTGCTGGGCGAGGTGCCGAGCACGATGACGCTCGCCCGGCCCGACCCGGCAGGTACGCCGCCGGCATGAGCTCTCCGGGCTGAGCGTGTTCTTCTTCCTCGAACGCTGGGAGCCACCGCGCAAAGCTAGGCTCGTGCTGCGATGGACGCGATCGCGCCGCAGACCACCCCCGGAGCCGTGCACCTCACCGTCTCCGACCTCACGCGCTCGCTCGACTACTACCGAGGCGCCGTCGGCCTCGCCGTGCTCGAGGAGGGCGCAGGGCAGGCGTCGCTCGGTGCGGACGGCCGTGAGCTGCTCGTGCTGGTCGAGGAGCGCGGAGCCCGCCCCGCCGCCGGCCATACCGGCCTCTACCACTTCGCCCTCCTGGTGCCCGAGCGCGCCGAGCTGGCCGCCTGGCTCGCCCACGCGGCGCGCGACCGGGTGCCGCTGGTCGGCCTCTCGGACCACTTCGTCAGCGAGGCGCTCTACCTCTCCGATCCCGACGGCCACGGGATCGAGCTCTACTGGGACCGCCCGCGCGAGATCTGGGAAGGCAAGGTCGGCACGACGCTTACGACGATGCCGCTCGACGTCGACGACCTCCTCGGCGTGCTCGACGATCCCGCGACGGAGCCGTTCGGCGGCCTGCCGGCAGGCACCGTGATGGGCCACGTGCACCTCAAGGTGGCGGACATCTCCGAGGCGATCGACTTCTACCGGGACGTCCTCGGCTTCGGCCTGATGGCGCAGCTCGGCGATCAGGCTGCGTTCCTCTCCGCAGGGGGCTACCACCATCACGTGGGCGCAAACACGTGGGAGAGCGCCGGCGCCTCGCCGCCGCCGTCCGGCACCGCGGCCCTTCGGCACGCAACGATCCTCCTCCCGAACGACGGCGCGCGGACCGGTGTGGTCGCGCGCGTCGAGGCGGCGGGCCGGCCGGTCGAGGACCACGGCGGCGACCCGCTCGTGCGCGACCCGTCCGGCAATGCGCTTGTCCTCACTGTGCCCTAGGATCGGGGCGATGTACCTCCGGCTGGACGCGCACGTGCAGACGACCGACGGTCTTTCCGGCACGCTTGCCGACGTCGTCCTCGACCCGGTCAAGCGGGCGGTGACCCACGTGGTCGTGCGGGCCGGCGACCCGGAGCCGGCGGCCCGGCTCGTGCCGCTTCAGCTCGTCGGGGGCGGCGCCGACCCCGGTTCCGCCCTCTCCCTGACGTGCACGGCCGATCAGTTCGGACAGCTGGAGTCGATCCAGGGGTACGCGTACCTGCCGGTCGACGAGCGGCCGGCCCCCGATTCGGAGTGGGACGTGGGCGTCGAGGACGTCGTGATGATGCCGAGCTACCAGGGAGCCGACCTGGGCGTCTACACGGCCGAGATCGACCCCAACGTCGGCGTCACCTACGACCGAGTGCCCAAGGGCGAGGTCGAGATCCGCCGCTCGAGCGTCGTCGCGTCGTCCGACGACCACGAACTCGGCGCCGTGAACGCGATTGTGGTCGAGGAAGCTCGGATCACGCACGTCGTCGTCGAGCACGGCCACCTCTGGTGGCACCGCGCAGTGTCGGTACCGATCGAATCGGTCGCGACCCTCGAGACCAACGCGATCGGCCTGGCCCTGACCAAGGCCGAGTTCGGCAAGCTGCCGAGCAAGAAGCGCTAGACCGAATCGGTCTTCGGCGAGACGACGAGCGTCAGGCCGTCGAGCCGTTCGACGACGACCGAGTCCCCCCGCGAGGCACCCGCCTCGCAGCGGGCCTCCCACAGCTCGCCGTCGAGCCGGAGCATCCCGGTCGGGCGGCAGTCCGCCGTGACCTCGGCCACCTTGCCCACCAGCGCCTCGGCTCCCGTCGTCGCTTTCGTCCGCCGGCCGATGCGCTTCGACCAGCGCCGGAGCACGGCGATCTCGCCGGCCTCGAGCACGCAGGCGACTACCAGGACGACGATGTTCCAGGGCGTCGGGACCAGGAAGACGACGAGCAGGATCGCGATGAGCAGGATCACGAGGCGAGCCTACCGAGCACCGGCTGTCCGCTCGGCGCGATGCCGGATCCCTGGCAAGCATGTGCGGCCGGGTGACGACGTAGAAGAGCACGCCGATCACCGGCAGGCGGGCTTGGCAGCCCTCATGTCACCCGACGAGGACGACGTGGCCCGCTCAGCGGGCGCAGTGCCGGCAGACGCCCGTGCGCAGGCGACCGCACGACGGGCAGCGGCGCCGACGGCTCCGCCACTCGATCAGCTTCGACTGGACGCCGATCCGCAGCATCAGCGCGCCTGCCCCGGTGCTCAGCACCATGGTCAGGAGCAGGTGCGAAGGCGAGTGGGTCATCGGCCTGGGCCGCGCGCAATCACGTGCCTGGCTGTACCCGATTCCGCGTTTATGCATCACGCCGCCGGGGACCCGCGCTCGGCGACCACGCTCGTGCCCGCCACGTAGTCCTGGAGCGCGCGCCGCCGATCGTCGAACAGAACGGGCACGAAGCCGGCGAAGAACGGGATGATCGCGACGATCAGAGCCACGAACCGGACGAGCGCCCGCCACACCGAGGGCGGGTCTCCCGAACCGGTGAGCACCCTCATGCCCATCAGGCGCATGCCGGGCGTCTGGCCGGTGGTGCTCCAGAACAGCACGAAGTAGAGGACCACGACGATCGCCCACCCGGCCCCGAGCAGCGAACCGGTCAGCCAGCCCGAGTGGAACGCGCCGACCAGCGACTCGACCAGCGCGATCGAGGCCGCGACGACGAGAAAGGCGAGGTGGGCGAGCACGGCGTCGACGACGATCGCGATCCCACGGCCGGCCAGACCGCCGTACGCGGAGGCGGACGCGGCGCGGGGCCGTCGGCCGACCGCACGCCTGATCCTCCGCTCCGCTCCGTCGTCGGCCGCGCGGGCCCGTCCGCGCAGCGACGCGGCGAGGTCTGCCCCGAACCCCGCTGTCTGCCGAGCCAGCGCGGCCCGCACTTCCGGGCTCTCCAGCGTCCCCGCCAGTGCCTTGCGGAACGCCTCGCTCTGCACCACCCGATCGGCCAGCGTCTCGGTCAGCCGGCTGGAGATCGCGTCCGACAGCCGCTGCTCGAGTTCGGGGCTGGCCAGCGCCCGCTCCAGTGCCTGCTCGAGCCGCAGGCGCTCGGGGCTGCTCCCGCCCGGCGCGGCGGCCATCGCCTCGAGCCACTCGGCGAGCACCCGCTCGACGACGTGGTGCTCGACGATCGACTGCGCGACCGTCTCCGGCAGGGGGCCGGCCAGCACGGAGTCGATTGCCCGCTCGGCCTCGGTGGAGAGCGCCGAGCGGCCGGAGCGGGCGGCGGCGCGCGCCGGACCCAGCGCCATGCGGCCGAGCCGCGCGGTGATGCCTTCCTGCTCCGGGCGCTCGTCGCTCATTGCGACTCCCGGGGACGGACCCTGAGGCGGGCGACCAGAAGGGCAACGACGGTGACGAGATAGATCTGCCCCAGCAGCGCCTCGACCACGGCGAGCATGTGCCCGAGGTTCGTCGCCGGGGTGTAGTCGCCGTAGCCGAGCGTCGCGAGCGTGACGTAGCTGAAGTACAGGCGCAGCGCCCTCGTGCCGTCGCCGGCCTGTGCGAAGAAGGGGGACGAGCCGATCGCGGCAACCGCCCCGTAGACGAAGAGGAAGATCATCCCGATGCTGAGGTAGACGCAGATCGCGCCGAGGATGGTCTCGGCGCTCACCTCGGGGCTCAGGGCGATGCTCCGGACGATCACGACCACGACGCAGATGATCAGCAGCCCCGAGACGAGCCCCACCGCCCCCAGGAGATCCGCGCCGCTCAGGACCGGCGCGATCACCGCCAGAGCGATCGCGATCGCCAGCATGGTGAGCCCGAAGAGGAGCCATGAGCGCGTGCGGGCGAGCCCCGACGTCCAGATCGCCGCGATCAGCGTCAGTGCCTGAAGCAGGACGAGCACGGCCGTCGTCCACGCGTCGCCCGGTGCCGTCGCCGCGAACGCGAACGAGGCGACGATCAGGACGAGCACCGTGCCGAAGCTCCGCCCCGCACGATGCTCAACGACTCGACGGAGCAGCGGGTGCGTCGGGTACGGACGGGATTCGGCTGTCATCTGCCCGCGAGGATCATAGGACGCAGCGCAGGACGCTCCCTCGCGTGCAAGCATGTCGGCGTGAGACGCCGGTGGCCGATCGCTGCCCTGCTCGTCGTCGTAACGGCGACGGCCCTCGCGGGATGCGGAGGGTCCGGGAACGGCTCGACCACCACGACCGCGGCGGAAGCCTCCCAGCAGTGGGCGAACGGCCTGTGCGCCGCAACCAACACGTACACGGCGTCGCTCCAGTCCATGGGCACGACCCTGAAGAGCGGAGGGCTCAGCAAGCAGACGCTGGACGCCGTCGTCAGCGACGCCAAGGCCTCGACGCAGGCGTTCGCCGACTCCCTGAAATCGCTGGGCGCCCCGCCTGTTGCCGACTCGCAGGCCTCGGACATCTTCAAGAATCTCCGGAGCGAGCTGCAGAAGGACGCCGATTCGATCCAGAGCGCCACGGCGAACGTCTCCGGCGTGACCGAGGTCCTCCAGGCGGTCTCCTCAGTCGCGAGCACCCTGGCCACCGCCGGCACGCAGATCGGCAACGCGTTCAGCCAGGTCAAGCAGCTGAACGAGCAGGGCGGCCTGAAGCAGGCCTTCGCCGACGCCCCTGCCTGCGAGAAGCTGACGGGGTCGTAGCGGGGCCCGCCCTCGAGCCGGCCCCGCGTCGCGACCCTGCGGCTACGCCTCCAGCAGATCTTCGCGCGGCCTGGCGATCATGTAGGTCAACACGCCGATCAGCGGCACGAAGATGACGAAGAGGGTCCACCCCGCTTTCGCCCAGCCGGAATGATCGTGCCGGCGGAAGTTGTCGGCGAGGACGAGGATGAGCAGGTAGATGAAGATCACCCACGCGAAGAAGATGAACATCGTCCACATCACGTCGAGAAACGGGTAGTCCGCGCCGAGAAGCGTCGGAGCGAGCGCTGCCATGAGTTGCACCTCCGGATCGACTTTGTCGGGTTGAGGTACGCCGTCCGCCGCGTGGGTCCTCCGCAGCGGTTGCCGGCCCCGCGACGGGACCCGGGTGCCCGGTACGTCATCATCCCGCGCACACCTCGATACGAAGGAGGATCGACCAGATGCAGCGCATCCCCAGATTCGGCGTCGTCCTCGCCGGCGCGGCCGTGCTCGCCGCGCTCCTCCTGGCCTCCAGCGCGACGGGCCGGAGCTCCGCGAAGCCTTCGAACCAGCAGGAGCCGTCCATCACGTCCAAGAACGCGGTCGTCGTCGGCGCGACGCTCACCGCGAGCCGGGGCAGCTGGGACGGGACACCGCCGGTCACCTACTCGTACCAGTGGCTGCGGTGCAACGACAACGCGGCCAGCTGCAAGAACATCGCCAACGCGAACGCCACCACCTACACGATCGTCAACGCGGACCGCGGCCACACGCTCCGCTTCCAGGTGACGGCGAAGAACTCCGACGGAAGCGAGACAGCGGTGTCGAACGCGACCGGCACCGTTCCGGAGAAGGCCAACGCCCCGGCGGAGATCACGCCTCCGACGGTGTCCGGCAGCGCGGTCGTCGGGCAGAGGCTGACCGCAGACAACGGAACCTGGCAGGGAACGCAGCCGATCAGCTACAGCTACGCCTGGCAGACCTGCAACGCGGCCGTGACCTCGTGCTCGGGAACCGGAAAGACCGACCAGACCTACACGGTCGCAGCGTCCGACGTCGGCAAGCGCCTCCGTGTGCGGGTGACCGCCAAGAACAGCGCCGGGAACTCGTCGGGGCTTTCCGACGCGACCGCGGTCGTCGCCAGCGGCGGCGGCGGCGGGGGCGGCGGGGGCAACACCGTCAACGTGAAGGATGTCGCCCCGGCCGGCGAGCGCCTGACGGTCGACAGGGTCGTCTTCAACCCGAACCCGGTCACGACCCGGAGCGTGCCGATCCGGGTCACGATCACGGTCAAGGACACGAAGGGCCGTCTGGTCCAGGGAGCGCTGGTCTTCATCCGCTCAACGCCGATCGTCAGCTCGACCCCGACCGATGCCCCGACCGGGAACGACGGGACCGTGTCGTACAGCATCCAGCCGCGTTCGGACTTCCCGATCAGGAACGGCCACAGCGTCCAGTTCTTCGTCAAGGCGTACCGCTCCGGCGACCCGACGCTCGCAGGGATCTCCGGTACCCGGCTCGTGCAGGTCGCGACGCACACGCCGTAGCCTGCTCGACCCGTGGAGGGCCGGCCGCGCCGGCCCTCCACGTCGGTCGTCCCCGTCAACCTCTCAGACGCCCTGCTGACAGTGCCGGAGGGCGTTCAGGCAGCCCGTGACCAGGCTCTGGAGCGTGGCCTGGTTCCAGGCGTTGAAGAAGTCGGCATGGCCGGAGTACTGGCCTCCCGACGCGAGCACCAGGCCGGAGCCGCCTGCGCTCGGGTACCGGATGTTGACCTGGACCGCCGGCACGGCGACCGGGTGGTCGGCCGGGCACCGGCCGCGCGTCGAGTAGGCCAGGTGGCCGACGTGGTCGGCCGAGTCGAGGTTCACTCCGTCCCAGCAGTCCGGGAACGCCACGTGCAGCGCGAGGCCCATGCGACCGGCGTTCGGGCAGGTCGGGACCGTCGCCTGGGGCCGCACGCCGGCGAGCGGGCCGCAGTTCCAGTACGTGACCTTCAGGCCCTGCGGGCTCGTGGCCTTCGAGTTGCCCGCGACCACCCGGAACCCGGGCGGGAACGCCTGCACCGGCGCGAGGGTGTGGCGCCGGTAGTAGACCGTCGCCGCACGCGGCAGGATCATCTGACCGGACGACGAGATCAGGGTCGGGACCCAGTAGGCCGCGGTATCCCCCGCCCGGCGGCACGACGACGACTGGCCCTGCAGCGACGCCAGCGTCGAGAAGGCGTTGGTCGTGTCGTTGCCGATGAACGTGTGGTCGTGCGACTTGCCGGGCTGGCCCGGGTAGACGATCGGGTCGTCCGTGTTCCGGTGGCTGAAACGGCAGCCGCTGACGAAGTTGACCCCGCGCAGCTGCGCCGGCCTGGCCGCCGTCGTGCCCGTGGTGCTCGGCCCCATCCGCTTCGCGAGATGCGCGAACGAACGGACGCTGCTCTGCGAGCCGAACCCGGCCGAGGCTGCTCCGGCCGCGGCGATCGCGGCCACCCCCACGAGCGTGCTGACCACTACGACGCCGTTCCGCTTCATCGCGCCCCCTTTGTCCGCTGCCTCCTCACGGGGAGTCTGGGAGCGTCGTGCAATGGGGACGTAAAGTCCGTGTCAGGGCCGTGTATGGTCAGCGGCGCTTCGGGTACACGGGTCCGAGCGGGCCGGCTGCCCACTCGTCGTCGGGCCAGGTGGCGAGCTCCGGGTACCAGAGCGTGTTCCACGGGTTCAGGTAGCCGGCGCGCGTGAGGCCGTCGGGCAGTGTCTTCGGGAAGCCGTCGGCGACGGCCTGCGCCGCCCGGCGCCAGAGCTGCGTGATCTCGCGCTCGACGATCGCGGCTCCTTCCTTGTAGCCCTTGCCGGTGCGGGGCAGGTCGAGCTCGACCGGCTCGCCCCAGACGAGACAGCACCTGCGCCGGTTCTTCAGGTTCCAGCCGAAGGTGTCGATGCCGCACGGGACGAGCGGCACGCCCTCCTGGATGGCGAGCATCGCCGCGCCCGGGTGCATCGGCCCGGGGTAGCCGAGCAGCTGCCGCGTGCCCTCGGCGAAGATGCCTGCGACGTGGCCCTGCTGGACCGACCAGCGGGCGACCCGCAGCGCGTCGCGGTCGCTCTCGCCGCGGCGCACGGCGTATGCACCCGTCCAGCGGAGGATCTCGCCGGCGATCGGGATCGACAGCAGCTCGATCTTCGCCATGTAGTAGAGCGTCCGGGGACAGTGCAGCCCCACGACGATCGGGTCGACCTCGGAGAAGTGGTTGGAGGCGACCACCGCCGCCCCCTCGACCGGCACGCGCTCGTGCCCGTACCCCCAGCTGGGCACGATCAGGCGGGCGATCGGGAGCACCACCCCTCGCGCCACGGGCCACGTCCGCTCGGGATTCTCCCCGAGGAGCTTGTACAAGCCGAGCTCGGTCAGCACGCCGCCGAGTGTATTGCGCCGCCGCGCCCGACCTGTGCGGGCGCGGCACGTGCCGCTTCAGAGGAGCGGGCGGGTTAGGGAGGGGGGCTCACGGGGGGAACCGGCCGTTCCCCCCGTGAAGCGAGCGGAGCGAGCGTCAGACACAATCTTTGAGGCCCTGAGCTTCGGGAAGGGACTCGAGCTTCTTCAGCGTGTTGTTCTCGATCTGGCGGATCCGCTCGCGGGTGACGCCGAAGGCGCGGCCGACCTCCTCCAGCGTGCACGGCTGGCTGCCCTTGAGGCCGAACCGCAGCTCGATCACCCTGCGCTCGCGCTCCGGCAGCGAGTCGAGCGCGCGCTCGATGTCCTCGCGGCGGAGCGAGAGCGACGCCTCCTCGTCCGGCGACTCGGCCGCCTCGTCCTGCACGAAGTCGCCGAGCTCGGACTCCTCCTCCTCGCCGATCGGCTTCTCCAGCGAGACCGGGTGCTGCGCCATGCGCAGGATCTCGCGTACCTCGTCGGTGGTCATCTCGAGCTCCTCGGCGATCTCGTCCGGCCGGGGCTCACGGCCCAGCCGCTGGACGAGCTGGCGCTCGATGTGGACGACCTTGTTCAGCTTCTCGACCATGTGCACCGGGATCCGGATCGTCCGCGCCTTGTCGGCGATCGCCCGGGTGACCGCCTGCCGGATCCACCAGGTCGCGTAGGTGGAGAACTTGTAGCCCTTGCGGTAGTCGAACTTCTCGACCGCCCGGATCAGGCCGAGCGAGCCCTCCTGGATCAGGTCCAGGAACGACAGGCCGCGGCCGAGGTAGCTCTTCGCGATCGAGACGACGAGGCGGAGATTCGCCTCGATCATCTGGGTCTTCGCCATCAGATCGCCGCGCTCGATGCGCTTGGCGAGGTAGACCTCCTGGTCGGCGGTCAGGAGCGGCACCTTGCCGATCTCCCGCAGATAGAGCCGCAACGAGTCGAGCGACGGCTCCACGGTCAGATCGAGCTTCGGCCCCTTCTCCTCCTCGGCGAGGGCCGGCTCCTCGTGGGGCGGATGCTTGTGCTGCTCGCCCTCCATCAGCTCCACGCCGTGGTCGATCAGATACGTGTAGAAGTCCTCGACCTGCTCCTTCGTGAGCTCGACGTCCTCGAGCCCGTTGACGATCTCGTCGTACGTCAGGAAGCCGCGCTCGACCCCAGTCTGGACGAGCTTCTGGAGTTCCTCGACCTCCGGCAGAGCGATCTCGACGGTGAGCACTGAACCTCGGCTTTCTCGCGCAACTGGCGGGTTTGTCGGTTGACCAACCAAAAACGCAAAAAAAGAGCCGGAGTCTTCGCCGCTGCCCCGGCCCACCTATACCGGCGGGAGATTAGTACGACCGCCGCGGTTTGGGAAGGCCCGGTTTACAAGTGACAAACGCCGCGAGCCCAAGTCGCGCGGCGGCGGGTCAGCTTCGAGCCTACGAGTCGTCTCCGAAGTCGCGGGGCCCCGTGAACCCATAGCCATCGACAAGCGTGTCGGGACGATCACTCTCTTCGTGATCCGCCGTGAGCTGACCGGCACGGGCGAGCAGGTCGTCGACCGCCGACTCGAGAGCCGAGCCCCGCGGCTCGATCTCAGCGAGCAGCGACTCGAGGAACCCCCGGAGACGCCCGCGTGCCTCCACAGCCAACTGCTCGGTATCGCGGATCTCCTGCTGGAAACCGTGCATCTTCAACCGCGCGCCCTGGAGCATCGACTCCGCCTGGGCCTCTGCCTCCCGCACGATCTCGCCGGCCTTCTGCCGCGCTTCTTCCGTCATCGCCTCGCCCTCGCGGCGGTACGTGTCCTTGATCCCCTGCCCTTCCCGCTCGCTGTCAGTTTTGATCTGAGTGGCCACAACCAGCGCCTCGGTTACCGCCTCCTCCCGCTCCTGACCCTCGGAGATCCTGCGCTCGAGACTCGGCGACGCGGGCAAGCGCCGACGCCTGCGACCGAAGCGTCGCTTCGAGACGTTGCTCGATATCCGCCAATAGACGATCGGTCGCCTCACGCTCATACCCCCTCATCGCGATCGGCAGCGACCGGTCCCGCAGGAGCCCCAGGAACTCGTCCGTAGTCCTCGCCTCGCCTTCCATGTGATCGATTCTGATCGAGGACACATGCCGATGCAAGGTCCTCCGTGACGGAAGATGTTCCGTGACAGAATCAGCGTCGCACGAACGCGGCTGCTAGGCGTGAGTCGGGGAGGTGAACGTGGTGGAGATCCAGGACGCGCTCGTAATCCCTCTGCGGAGGATTCCGGACGAGCGCGGCACGATCTTTCACATGTTGCGCTGCACCGACGAGCACTTCGATCGATTCGGCGAGATCTACTTCACGAGCATCTACCGGGACGTGGTCAAGGGCTGGCACAAGCATCGAGAGATGACGTTGAACTACGCCTGTGTGCACGGCCGCATCAAGCTCGTCCTCTACGACGATCGAACGGGCTCCCCGTCGCAGGGATCGCTGCAAGAGATATTCCTGGGGGCCGACAACTACGCCCTCGTGGTCATTCCTCCCGGGGTCTGGAGTGGGTTCAAGGGGATGACCGATCCGTACGCGATCGTCGCCAACTGTTGTACCCACCCTCACGATCCGGCGAGAACAACTCGGGTCGACCCGTTCGACAACGACATTCCGTACGACTGGTCGACGAGACACCACTGAGCGCCGGAACGGCGCTCCTCGGACGCCCCGGATACGATGGTCGCGTGAGGGCGGTGATTCTTGCCGGGGGCTACGGAACCCGCCTGACGGAGGAGAGCGCGGTCCGTCCCAAACCGATGGTCGAGATCGGCGGACGGCCGATCCTCTGGCACATCATGAAGATCTACTCGGCATACGGCATCGACGACTTCGTCGTGTGCTGCGGCCACAAGGGCGAGGTGATCAAGGAGTTCTTCGCCAACTACTCACCTGCACATGTCCGACGTGAGGTTCGATCTTCGGACCGGCGCGGTGGCACGACTTCGCGACATCGGTGTCGAACCGTGGAATGTGACCCTCATAGACACAGGCGAGAACACGATGACCGGCGGGCGCCTCAAGCGAGTCGCCGAACATGTGGGGAGCGAGACGTTCTGCTTCACCTACGGCGACTGCGTCGCGGCGGTCAACATCGACGAGCTCGTTCGTTTCCACCGGGAACAGCGCGTGCTCGCCACACTCACCGCTGTTCAGCCTCCCGGTCGGTTCGGCGCGCTCGTCCTGGGTCGCGAGCAGACGAGGATCACACGCTTCACCGAGAAGCCGAGCGGCGACGGAGGGTGGGTGAACGGAGGCTTCTTCGTGCTCGAGCCGAAGGCGATCGAGTACATCGACGACGACGCAACCGTCTGGGAGCACGGGCCACTCGAGCGGCTGGCCGAAGCGGGACAACTCGCCGCGTACAAACACCGCGACTACTGGCAGAGCATGGATACGCTGCGCGACAAGATGGTGCTCGAGCGCGACTGGGAGTCCGGGAACCCTCCCTGGAAGGTCTGGTGAGCCACACCGGCTTCGCGCCGAGACGGATCCTCGTCACGGGGAACATGGGCTACATCGGCTCGACCCTCGTCCGGCACCTGCGGGAGGCCTATCCGACCACGAACCTGGTCGGGTTCGACGCCGGGTACTTCGCTCACTGCCTGAGCAACGCAGCCGCCCTGCCTGAGCGGAGCCTCGAGTGTCTCTATTTCGGAGACGTCCGCACACCCCCCGAGGGACTGCTCAACGGCGTCGACGGCGTCGTCCACCTGGCGGCGATCTCGAACGACCCTATCGGAAGCGAATACGAGGAAGTCACCCTGGAGGTCAATCACCGGGCGACCGTCTCGCTCGCACGGCGGGCGAAGGAGGAAGGCGCGCGCTCGTTCGTGTTCGCGTCGAGCTGCAGCATCTACGGACAGAGCGAGGACGGCACGGTCTCCGAGGCATCGCCTCCGAACCCGCTCACCCAGTACGCCCGCTCGAAATGGCTGGCAGAACGCGACCTGGAGCCTCTCGCCGACGACGCGTTCACGATCACGAGTCTTCGGTTCGGAACCGCATGCGGGATGACCGATCGCCTCAGACTCGACGTCGTGCTGAACGACTTCGTTGCGTCTGCGGTTACTGCCGGCGAGATCACGATCCTCAGCGACGGCACGCCCTGGCGACCCTTGATCCACGTCCGCGACATGGCACGGGCGATGGAGTGGGGCGTCGGCCGCAACGCGGCCGACGCCGGCCCGTTCCTCGCTCTGAACGTGGGCTCGGAGCAGTGGAACTACAGAATCCGCGAGCTAGCGGAAGCCGTTGCGGCGATCATCCCGGGCGTACGGGTCTCGCTCGATCCGGCGGCCGCGCCCGATGCCCGCTCCTACCGCGTGGATTTCGACCTCTTCGAGCAGCTAGCTCCTCACCATCAGCCGCAGGTCGATCTGCGTGAAGCGGTGGAGGATCTCCGCGACGGCCTGCAGACGATGGGTTTCGCCGACAGGAACTTCCGCTCGTCCCGCTTCATTCGGCTGAAGGTGCTCAGCGAACTGCGAGAGCAAGGCATGGTCACCGACAAGCTTGAGTGGGTCTCGAGTGGAAACAGCGATCACCGCCCACACTGAAGGAGGGCACAACCCGGCTCGGGGCGAGGTCTCGTGTCGCTCGTGCGGCACGCCGCTGACCCGCGTCTTCGTCGACCTCGGCAGCTCGCCGCTTGCGAACTCGTACCCGAGCGCGGCCGACCTCGAGCGGGCCGAGATCTTCTATCCGCTCCGCGTCTACGTCTGTGACCGGTGCTTTCTGGTGCAGCTGCCGTCGGTCGTGACGCCGGAGGAACTCTTCAGCGACTACGCCTACCTTTCGTCGTTCTCCGACAGCTGGGTGCGCCATGCCGCCGAGTACGTCGAGCTCGTCAGCGGACGGTTCGGGCTCGGCTCGACCAGCAAGGTCGTCGAGATCGCCAGCAACGACGGCTACCTCCTCCAGCACTTCAAGCGAACGCGGAATCCCCGTCCTGGGGATCGAGCCGGCGAGAAACGCCGCCGAGGTCGCCGAGACGAAGGGCATTCGCACGCTGGTCGAGTTCTTCGGATCGGCCACGGCGCAACGCGCTCGCCGAGGCCGGCGAGAGCGCCGACCTGCTGATCGGCAACAACGTGCTCGCGCACGTGCCGGCCCTGAACGACTTCGTCGAGGGTATCCGGGCGCTGCTCGCGGCCGACGGGCGTCGCCACCCTCGAGTTCCCCCACCTGCTCAGGCTGATGGAGGGGATCGGAGTTCGACACGATCTACCACGAGCACTTCAGCTATCTCTCGCTCGTCGCAGTCGAGCGGGTGTTCGCCGGAACGGGCTGAGGTCTTCGACGTCGAGGAGCTCTCCACCCACGGCGGATCGCTGCGGATCTACGCCTGCCGCGTCGGACGGGCCGCGCGCTCGAGAGCCCGCCGTGGACGCGCTGCTCGCGGCGCGAGCGCGAGGCCGGCCTCGACGCAGCTCGAGACGTACGCCGCATTCGCCGACCGGGTCGAGGCCGCCAAGCGGAGCCTGCTCGGGTTCCTGATCACGGCGAAGAGCCGCGGGGAAGCGGTCGTCGGGTACGGCGCACCGGCCAAGGGCAACACGCTCCTGAACTACTGCGGAATCCGAACCGACTTCATCGACTACGTCGGTCGACCGGAGTCCGCTCAAGCAGGGGCGGTTCCTGCCCGGCACGCACATCCCGATCCACGATCCGGCGCGGGTCTGCGGAGACGAGGCCGGACTACCTCCTGATCCTGCCGTGGAACCTCCAGGAGGAGGTCATCGAGCAGATGAGTCACGTTCGCGACTTCGGTTGCCGGTTCGTCCTCCCGATTCCCGCGGCGACGATCGTCGGGTAGGGGTCGCCGTCGATGCCGGGAGTCGCCTGGGAGACGGTGCCTGCGGCCGAACAGGTCGGCGCGGAGATGCACACCCTGATGGCCGAGCTCTATCCGATCTGCCGAAGCCTCACCGGCGACGGAGTGCGGGCCACGTTCTCGATCCTCGAACGGGAGCTTCCGCTGGAGAGGGTCGAGGTGCCCTCCGGGACACAGGTCTTCGACTGGACGCTCCCCCGGGAATGGAACATCAGAGACGCCTGGATCGAGGCGCCCGACGGCACCCGAGTCGTCGAGTTCCGCGACTCGAATTTGCACGTCCTCGGACTACAGCACCCCGGTCCACGCGCGGATGCCGCTCTCGGACCTGCGCGAGCACCTGTTCACCCACCCCGAGAACCCCGACTGGATCCCGTTCCGAACCTCGTACTACGCCGAGAACTGGGGCTTCTGCCTGAGCCGGCGCCGGCTCGAGGAGCTGCCCGACGGCGAGTACGAGGCCGTGATCGACTCCTCGCTCACCGAGGGACACGTGACGTACGCAGAGCTGGCCCTCCCGGGGAGAGCTTGCGGACGAGGTGCTCCTCACGACGTACGTCTGCCACCCGTCCCTCTGCAACGACAACCTCTCCGGCATCGTCCTGACGGCAGCGCTCGCCAAGTACCTCCGGCCGATGGCGCTCCGCCACTCCTACCGGTTCCTGTTCGGCCCCGGCACGATCGGCCCGCTCTGCTGGCTGTGCGAACAACGAGGCGAACCTCGACAGGATCAAGCACGGCCTCGTCCTCTCGTGCCTCGGGCGATCCCGGCTCGCTCACCTACAAGCGCAGCCGGCGGGAGAATGCCGAGATCGACCAGGCCGCCGCGAACGTGGCCAGGGCAGCCGGACGGCGAGGTGTTGCCGTTCGAGCCGTGGGGCGGCGACGAGCGCCAGTTCTGCTCCCCCGGCTTCGACCTCCCCGTCGGCGCGCTGACGCGAAGCCCGCGCGGACCGGTTCCCGGGCTACCACAGCTCCGCCGACGACCTCGACTTCGTCGCGTCCCGAGTTCCTCGCCGACTCCTTCCGACCGCTGCCTCGAGATCATCGACATCCTCGAGACGAACGCGCGCTACCGGAACCTGAACCCGAAAGGCGAGCCGCAGCTCGGCAAGCGCGGCCTCTACCGCAGTGTCGCGCGGCGGCGTCGAGCAGCGGAGAAGGCGCTCCTCTGGGTGCTCAACCAGTCCGACGGCGAGCACAGCCTGCTCGACATCTCGGACCGCTCGGGGCTGCGCCTACGCCGCGGTCCGGGAGGCTGCCGACGCTCTCCGCGAGCACGACCTGCTCGAGGAGCTGAGTCGCGCGTGAGCGAGCTCGAGGGGCAGGTCGCCGTCGTCACGGGCGGCGGGAGAGGCATCGGCCGAGTGTCGCACGGGCGCTGGCCGCCGCCGGAGCAGCGGTCGCCGTCGCTCGGACGCACGGATCGCGACCTGAAGGAAACGGCGGCGGAGATCGAGCGGGCGAACGGCCGCTCGCTCGCGCTTGCGGCCGACGTGACCCGCGAGGACCAGGTCGCCGCGGCGATGAACCAGATCGAGCGCGACCTCGGGCCGATCGACTTGCTCGTCAACAACGCGGGCAGCCTGCGATGCCATCGGCCCGGTCTGGGAGGTCGACCCGGACCTCTGGTGGCGAGACGTCGAGGTCAATCTTCGCGGAACGTTCATCTGCTCGCGAGCCGTCCTGCCGGGCATGCTCGAACGGCGGGCCGGCAGGATCATCAACTTCTCGACCTACGGGACGATCCGGCCGGACCCCTACCGATCGGCCTACGCGAGCGCCAAGCTCGCCGTGCTCCGTTTCACGGACTCACTTGCAGCCGAACTCGCCGGGCGGGGCGTGGTCGTCTTCGCAATGACGCCCGGAACGGTGCACACCCAGATGATCGACAACCTCGCCGCGGAAGGCCGCCGCGAGGGGACTGGCCCGTCGACTGGCCCGACCCGCGACCCGAACGTTTCTCCCGCCGGAGCGCGCCGGCCAAGTCGTGCCGTCTTCCTCGCCTCAGGGCGGGCGGATGTGCTTGCAGGACGCTTTCTGCACCCGCTCGACGACGTCGCTGACCTGGTCGCGCGAGCGGGCGAGGTCGTCGAACGAGGACCTGTACGCCATTCGCCTGCGGAAGCCGTGAGCGCTAGCCCGGGGTCGAAGCCTCGGGGGCGACGCGATGTTCGTCAACGAGAGCATTTCCACCGACCTCTGCCGGCAGTTCGAGCATCTCGTCCGCCTGCTCGGCACGAAGCTTCTCCACCGCCTCCGTCAAGAAGCCGGCCAGACCGGTCTGCACCGCATGCTGGATTCGCCGTAGGCGTTGGAGCTCCCGCTCGGCCTCCTCCGTGTTCCCGGGCGATGCGCTCCGCCTCCTCACTCCATTTCTCCGACTCGGTACGAGTGGCGCGCAATATTGC
This sequence comes from uncultured Actinomycetes bacterium, assembly GCA_963775695.1. Lineage (GTDB taxonomy): Bacteria > Actinomycetota > Thermoleophilia > Gaiellales > Gaiellaceae > DATBLE01. The sequence continues at coordinate 358,142 of CAVZJU010000011.1, forward strand.
TCTGCCTCCCGTTCAGCGTTTTCCTTGATTTCGAAGGCCTGTCTGGTGGCCACTGCCAGCGCCTTGCTAACTTGCTGCTCCCGCTCACGGCCTCGGGCGACATCTGCCTCCAGAAGGGCCATGCGCTGGCGAAGAGCGGCGCACTCGCGTTCCAGTTCGTCCTTCTCTCCGGCCAACCGACCGATGAGCGCATCGGTGGTTGCGGTGTCGTACCCTCGCCTGCGTAGAGGGAGGCCCTTTGCAGGCGCTTCAGATGGATCTCGTCCCAACTCCCCTGCCTTCATACCGAGTCTTGATCCTAGGTAGGCGGGAGCTCGGATGCAATCCCCGCCCAGGCTCTTCTCTGCATGCCTAGCCGACCGGGGGCACTTCGGGCCCGCCGTCACCGGTGGGAGCGGACAGCGTGCCGACTCCTGTCGCCGGCTCGATCGCGGGCGTCGCCGGAATCGCTCGGCTCGGCGACAGCTCCGGATCCGTTGGTGGGAACTCGCTCGACCTGCTTCAGCGCGTCGAGCAGGAAGTCGATGAGCTTCTGCCGTTCCTCCGCGCCGCCATGGGCTGCCTCCTCGGGGGCAGCTGCGGGATCGGGCTGGGTTTGCCGAAGTCGGAGCTGCTCGCGCAGCAGCGCAATTGTCTCTTCACGTTCACGCAGCTGTTCCCGCAGCTGCAGGACCTCCTCGTAGAGACGTGTGCGTCCATGCCAGACCGACTCGTAGCTGTCCGCGATTTCGGCCATGACGCTGTCGACTTCCTCACGGTCGTATCCGCGTCCACGGCGAGCGAACGAAAGATGGCGGATCTCTTCAGGCGAGCGGCTCGTCCGAATCCCCCTCGAGTCGACGGTAGTGAAAGTATGCACACCGTTCCCGCCAGGGCAAATTGAGGCGGGCGGTGTCGCCCTGTCTTAGGCGACACGAGCGCCCTTGCGCGGTGGACGCGGCCGGGCGTAGTTCATCAGGTTGTCGGAATATCCCGAATCGAGCGACTGCGCCGGCAACGGCAACGCCGATCTTCCGGGTCGGGATGGAGTTCGAGCACGCGACGCAGTTCGCGGAGCACCGGACGTCGGACGTTGTTCAGGTTGACCACGACGATGATCGCATCCACTGAGGCGGACGTCGCCATCGCGTCACCCGCGAGGAGCGGGGTGCCGTCGATCAATACGACGTCGGCCCGTTCACGAAGCGCGTCGAGCATGCCGGCAAGAATGTTCTTCGCAAGTACGTCGTCGAGGCGGACGGGCATCTGGCCGGCAGGCAGAACCTCGAGCATGCCGCCGGAGCCCAAAGATTGTCTCGCTTCGTCGCCGTTCCAGGACGACTCGCCTGGCCAGACCAGCGGAATCTGCGCCAAGCGCCTCTTCGAGCGTTGCGGCGCCGATTGCGACCTGCGCCACCCCCGGCCCTTCGAGGTCGAAGAACCGATGGACACAGGGGCGCCGGAGATCGAGATCGACAAGGACGACGTGCTGGCCAGACCGCGCGAGCACGACGGCCAGATTCGCGACGGTTGTCGACTTCCCATCGCCCTCGTGCGCGCTCGTCACCAGCAACGTCGTCGCCTCTGCCTCCATCCTGGCGAAGTCGACACTGGCACGCATGATCTTGAAGCCTTCCGCAGGAAGCCCGTCGGGCTCCCGTACGGTTACGAGCCGGTCGTTACGCGAGGAGCTCCGCGGGCGGCTTCGGCAACCGCGCGAGCAGCGGGAGGTCCAGCAACTCGGTGATCTCCTCCGTCGTTCGAACCCGCGTGTCGAAAGCGTCGCGCAGGAACGCCAGACCACACCCGAGGATCAGCCCGAACAGCAGGCCAAGGATCAGATTCCGGTGGTCTTGGGCTGCACCTGCTGCCGGGCGTTGCCGGCTTGACGAGGAAGGCGCCGGCAGTCCTGACCTTCGCGGCCGCGAGTTCGCGTTGGAACGTCTTGAACTGGTTCGCGTACTCAGTCGCAATCCGCGCGGAGAGCTGCAGGGTTCGACGTCGTGCTGGAGAACGTGAGCAGGCCGAATTGCTCTCCGGGGTAACGTCGATCGGCGGCCGATTGCGCAGGTGGAGCGCAGTCTGAACGCGACGCGACAGCTCTGGTGAAGAGGTCGCGACGTCCGCCTGCGTCTGGAGGAACATGTCCGGCGACTGGGCGGCGTCGAACCCGGACACGAGGACAGTGGCCGACGCCTTGTAGAGCTTGTCCTGTCGTGCCGAGAAGAACCCGGCCGCGACGACGGCGATGAGCGTTACAGCCAGGATGATCCAGCACTGCCGGCGAAGCAGCCGCAGGTATTCGCGAAGAGTGGATGGCTGCTGAGTAGTTCCTCAACTGGCCGCTTCCCCTCGACCCGGTGCACGTACCCCCATGCATCCGGCGCCTCGGATCCAATCTACATGTTTCCCGGCAGGGACTTTCACGTCAAGCCCGTGCAAACCCGCGCTGCGCGTGAGGCTCGCCCCGTAAGAGACATCCCCAGTCATGCAAGCCCTGCTTCGGGCACCCACGCGGACGAACATGCGGGTTGTGCCGAAAGTCAACGGCGCTCGAATGCGACGGCGGAGAGGCGTGCTGTGTCCGAGCCCGGCGCCGGAACAGGCGGTCACGCAAGGACTGGGCCTGATGCCGGAGATCGACGCGGACGAAGTTCACGACACCGAGCACCAGCTCTGCGATCGAACCCACTCTCCGCGGGCCTGAGCCAGAGCGGGACCTCATCGCGCCCGAACCGGTATTCGTGCATCCCGGTCGAACAGGAGATATCGCAGCAGGCGAACGTACGCGTCATCGGGGCGAATACGCCGCCAGCCGCGACCACTCCCACGCCTTCGGATCGAGTCCGAAATGGAGCACGATCGGCGTGACGCCCCGATAGCGGCAGGTCGAGCGAACTGAGCGTCCACGATCTCGACATCGCGCAGGCCGTCGGCGTGCACCGTTCGCTCGTATGCCCCGATCCAGATCGAATCGGATCGGGATCTCACTCATCAGCAATGCGTTCATGGCATCTTGTGCCGGAAGGCCGAAGGGGCCGTCGAAGCCCTGGTTCGGCCAGTCGGCGAGGGAGGCTCAGGCAGGCCTGGCGCCAGCGCGCGAAGAAGTCCGGCCATCGGTCGAGCGAGATCGCGAGCGGCGTGCAATTGACGTAGCGCTGCGGCCGCAGCGGGGCGTGGAGGTCGAAGCCTTCCACCCACTCCTGAAACTGCCGGTGGGTGTTGCGCTCGTGATCCGGGTGGACGGCGATCTTCCCGGCTCTCGCCTGCTCGATCAGATCGTCGAGCGGCGCGGTGAGGATCATGTCGGCGTCGAGCAGCACGACGACGCCGGACGACCAGAAGAGATCGGCGGTCGCCTTCATCTGCCGTGGGTGGAGCTCGCCCACGCCCGGCGGGCGGTTCGAGCACCTCCGCCGCCAGCCGCGAGCCGCTCGCGCTCGTCCGGCCGCAGCCCGTCGTCGAGGACGAATGCCGGTGCCGTGTTGCCCGAGATTCGCAGCGACTCGAGCATCGCCACCGCTGCGAGGAAGAAGCGTGAGTTCGCCTGCGTGAAGAAGCGGACTTCGTCGCTCATGCGCTGGACCGACGGGGCACGGCCAGGCCGCCGTTGGTCAAGGCCCGGAGCACGCGGCCGACCGCCTCCCGGTGGTGCTCCCGGAACCGGGGATCGCGGTATTTCGCCTTCACGGCCGCCTTCGCGAGGAAAACGCCGTAGCGGCGCAGGCGCTTGAACAGGAGCGCGTAATAGTCCCGTGCGTCGAGGTACCGCGGGCCATAGCGCAGATGCATCGTGAGCCAGGCGTCGTGGAACGTGTTGATCTGCACCGACGCCGACGTCTCCGCCTCCGGGTGTACGCGCGTGCGCGTGAGGATCTGGTGCACGAACCCGAGGTCGGCGTCGGCGAGCAGGTCGAAGCACGCCTCCGTGTCGGCATGCCGGTTCTGCTCGTTGTAGAACCGCTGACGTGAACGCACGTCGGCTGCCCGAAGCAGGAGCGACGACGGCGATCCGAAGACGTAGCACTTCCCGAGGAGGGTGTCCCGGCAGATGTCGCGGCCGTCGACCACCTCCACGGGGTAGGGGACCCCGAGATGGCGAACCTCGTTCCCCCACAGTGCGTAGGAGGTGACGACGGCAACGGTCGGGTGCCGTTCGGCCAGGTCGGTCATGCGTCCGAGGCAGTCCGGGAACAGCGTGTCGTCGGCGTGGACGACCTTGCAGTATTTCGCCTCGGCTGGCATGAGACCCAGAGCGGCGTTCCAGTTCTCCATGATCGGCAGCACCTGCGGGTTCCGATGGACAGCGGATACGCGGCTCGCGAGCCGCGTACTCGTCGGCGATCTCGGACGTCCCGTCGGTGCTGCAGTTGTCGAGGATCGTGTACTGCCAGTGGTCGTAGGTCTGGGAGAGAACGCTCTCGATGCACTCCCGCAGGTAGCGCTCGCCGTTGTAGACGGGCGTGACGACCCCGATGAGAGGCTTCGTGTTCATGCGACGACTCGCGCGTTCGGGAGAACGCGATCGTTGACGCGGTAGGTTTCCGGAAAACGGGAAGCTTACGCCGAACCGGCCGGCACGGTATTGACATCGGCGGTGTACCGCGGAATGTGGCGCGCCTGCTCCGTATACGGTCGCCTGCAGCCTCACCTCCAGGCGATTGCCAAGCGACGCGCGGCGCGTTCTCGAGAGGGACATCTTCCCGCCGATCTACCCGCCGGCCGTCCCGACCATTCTCTTTGTCGGCGTCGGGCCGTACACAAGTTGGTACCGGCGCTGTTTCGCACGCGTCCTCGCCTGACCTTCACGACCGTCGACTCCGATCCGCAGATGGCGCGCTGGGGCGCGAGGGGCCGGCACAGAGTGGCCCGGCTCGAGACGCTGGCCAACGAACCGCAACACCGATGGCGCATATGACCTCGTCATCGCAAACGGTCTCTTCGGCTTCGACCGATTCCGATCAGGTGACTGCCGCCGTCGTCGACGCCTGCCACGCCGTCTTGAAGCCGGGCAGGCGCTTGATCGTCGGTTACAGCGAGCCCGGTACATTCGACCCGGAGCGGGTCGCCAGACCTCGGTTTCGACCGACTGCTATTCCGGGCTTGCGGTCGAGCACTGACCGGACCCCCTTCGGACAAGTTGTTATGAGAGTTCTGGTATGCTTTTCCGTCCTCTCGGTCATCCAACGGCGGGCGTATTCGACAGGGGTTTGGTAGAGCAAGGATTGGTGGGGTCGGTAGTGGTTGTACTCGAGCCGCCAGTCCTCGAGTAGGAGCTGGGCTTCGTAGAGGGTGTTGAAGCTTTCCATGTCGAGCAGCTCTTGTCGCAGGTGGCCGTTGAAGGATTCGGCGTAGGGATTCTGCCAGGGTGCTCCGGGCTCGATGTAGCGGGTTGTGACCTGGTTGAGCGGCACCAGTCCTTGAGTGCTTCGGCGATAGCTCGGGGCCGTTGTCGCAGCGGATGTAGTCGGGAGCTCGGCCGCGATGACGGCAACCTGCGAGCGCTCGCACGGCTCGTCGGCGCCGATCGGTCGCGCAGGGGGTGGATCGCTTCGCGGGTGTGCTGTCGCTGACGGTCAGGATCTTGAGCGGCCTGCCGTCGGCGGTCTGATCGACGAGAAAGTCGATCGCCCAGACCTGAATCCGGACGGGCCGCGGCGACGTGCCCCGGCATGCGCCGGCTCCGTCTGCGCCGGCGCGTCTTGGGCGGCAGGCTCAGCCGCTCATCGCGCCAGAGCCGCTGCACCCGCTTGCGATTACAGGCCCAGCCCTCACGGCGCAACAGCGCGTGGATCCGCCTGGAGCCGTAGCGGGGGTGGCGCCTGGCCAGCAGCCGTAACCGCTCGCGAAGGACTGCCTCGTCGCTGACGCGCCGTCGACAGTAACGCTGCGAGGAGCGATGTCTGGCTCGTCAACCGGCAGGCTCTTCGCTCTGAGACCCGGAAACGACCCTGCAGATGCTTGACCGCTCTGCGTCGCCGCTCCGGGCTCACCAGTTTCCCGCGAACAACATCCCGCAGCATGTCGTTGTCGAGGTCTTTCTCCGCCAGCAGGCCCAAACCGTTCTATCAGCGAATCCACATCACACAGCTTGCTATGCTCCACGAGCTGTTGGGGTGGCCTGAGTTCGTAGAGACGGCTGCACGTTGGCAGTCCCTACGACGCCCCGTCGCATCGGATAGCCGCCGTGATCCACAAGGGAGCATTCGTTGCACTTGGGCGGTGAACGGCGATAGACTGTTGTTGAGAGGCGTTAGGGGGCGGCCGTCGGTTGATGATCACCGAATGAAGACAAGCGGCGGACAGCGACGAGTCGCGTTGCGGCTTGTTGCCAGCACTTTCGTTCCGTCCTCGCGTTCGCCGACTGTCGGCAATGGCACAGCCGACACAGGGTGGCACGGTGTTCGTCGGCGATCTCGAGACTGGAAAGCTCTCGCCATGGGGTGCCCAGTGTGCCAACACCGGCTTAGCCTCGGATCAGCGCGGATCGCCAGAGGGACCGTCAATCTCTCTGTTCGGCTCGTAGGTCAGGGGAAGTACGCAGCGCGGTTCAACCTGCCTGCAGCCGCCGACCAACAACGCCTGCGAGTTGCTCGCCACGCGCCCGATCGGGCTTGGAACCGACGACTACTACGGCTTAATGGTCTTCTTCCCCAGGAACTGGCGAGAACCGTCACCCGCTGGCTGGGGTGTCTTGATCGCCCAGTTGGGCTTTCAAGGCATCCAGCGGTCCACCGGTCGGACTCACCGCTCACGGCCGATCATGTCGGAGTTCGTCATCCAGACCGGGCTCTGCGGGTCGGCAGGGTGCGCATACTCCAGCGGTCCCGACGGCAACGTCAGGCGCATGGTGCGCTATCCCGAGCGCCGCTGGCCCTCGGTGTCTGGCATGAGCTTGATCGGTGCATGTCCGATCACACAACTCAATGCCTCGGGCGAATTCGAGGTCTGGCATCGACTGAAGGGCACAGGCGCGCTGGAGGCAGACCGTGTCCCTCCATGGGTACCCGACGGTCGCAGTGGACCCCGGACAGGCTGTCGATCCTCAGCTTCAACACCACCGTCGACAAGATCGGGGCCTACCGCGGCAACGCTGATTTCCCGCTCAGCGTCTGGCTGGACGGCTTCGTCCGCACCACCTCATTCGCCGCAGCGGCCGCCGCGCTCCCGTAGCTCACGCGCGCTCGAGGGACATCGAGGTCGGGTGTCGGCCCCCCACGCAGGAGCGTCCGCGCGTCCCAGACGGGCACACCGCGCCCTTGAGGGGAGGATGCTACTTGGTTCGACGGAAAACCGATCCCTTCGCCGCCCCAACCCCGTTCGTAGAGGCGGATACGCGGTATCAACCGCCGGTCGAGCTTCCTGAACTGAGACACATACGCGCGAATCGCGTCGACCTTCGCGCGTCGGTGACGCCTGTGCGCGCGTGCCGCATACCATTCGAGCGGCGCGCCGAGGGCTGCCGAGACCGCGTCGGCGTGAGTCGGTCTTTGAAGCGCGCGTCCGGCCCGCGTCCGTAGGGCGATCGCAGCCGCAGCACGAAGCGACCTCGACTTGTCGCCACGAGCGATCGCGGCCCAGTTGGCATACGGCTGCTCCACATAGAAGCCGAGGTGTATGGACGTCGAGGCACGTTCCGAGACGAGTCGCGCGAGCCAGGCGTGATCGCGATGCAGGAGTGGATGGCCGGGCACGAGAACGACTGCGGCGTCGGCGAGTCGCGGCTCCAGAAGCCTCCAGATCTCGTCGTCGTCATTAGCAACCGCCGCCATCCCCATAGGCGAACGGCAACCACATCGGTTCGGCCCCCAGGATCTCGCAGGCGTTCGCGTCCTCTGCCCGGCGCACGCGGGCCGCCTCTCCTGCTGTTGCGAATCCGCAGATCGTGTCCCACGTCCCCGCCGGTTCCTCGCTGTCGGGATCACCCGCGAGCACCGTGAGAACGGTCACCGCCAAGCCCACCTCCGAGGCGTACGCGATCGTCGCACCGAGCGAGAGCGCCGCGTCGTCGAGGTGGGGCGACAGGATGACAAGGCGCCGTCCCGGCACACCGGTCTTGCGTCTGCGAATCGACGGTGCCGGCCAGCGTCAAGCGTGCCCTCGCCTCGTAAGGGCCCCGAACGGGGACGTGGCAATCGACTGCCGCAGTTCCTCCCTCCCGGTCTCATCGTCGTGCAACGAGGCAAGCTTTGTAAAGACCTGCAAAGAAGGGCTATTGCGCACGCATGAAGATCCCGTCGAGGGCGAGAATCTCGTCCGACGCGGGATCTCGGAACACTGCGTCGCCAAGCCAGACGAGGGAGAACCCCTCGCCACGCATTCGCTCGTGCAGCGTCGGCAGGAGCTCCTGGCCTTCGTACAGTTCGACGAGTGAGAGTTCGAGCTCGGCTGCGACGATCCGGTCGAGAACGCCTGCCGCGCCGTCCAGCACCGCCTGCTCGGCACCTTGCACGTCGATCTTGAGATATGCGCGGTCGTCGGGTCCGATTGCGCCGAGCGAGTCGAGCCGCGCGAGCCGTACTGCCTCCTGCCCTACATACCGCGACTCGGGCGCGGCTTTCAGATGCCGCTCCCTCATCGGAAGCAAAGAGCTGCTCCAAAGGTTGCCCGCCACGTTCACGACCGACTCGCCGTCACGATCGGAGAGCGCCAGGTTCTCCGCTGCCCACGCGGGATCCGAGTCCGAGCGTTCGACCAGACCCGTGAACGCGTCTCGCACGGGCTCGAACGAGAGAATGCGGCCCCTATACCCCGCGTCGCGCAACCAGCCGCCGAACTGACCGATGCCCGCACCCACGTCCAGGACCACGTTCACACGCGAGGTCTCGATCACCTCGATGCGCCGACGGGCTACAAACCGGCGTCCGTCGTATCGCACCAGGTCGAGGCCGATCCTGTGCAGCATGCGATGAACGGCCGCCTTCATGGACCTGCCTCAGTCGACCGTTGAGTCCGCAGTTCGCCGCCGAGCCGAGTCCCGGCGGATACGCAGCAACCGGGAGAGGGTCGCTCGGTCTTCCGGCCGCAGGTAGCCCGTCAGCAACGCGAGTGCAGGTCCGATCGCGACGCCCAGGAAGAGCAGCGGTGATCACCTGCGCAAGGCCCGTTGCGAGCGGCCGAAGTAGCAGGCAGCAGACCGCCTGACCAAGAGCGACCAATCCGAGCCGCAAGATCAGCGAGGGCCACGGCGAGCGCTCGAGCGCGAGGACGCGCCGCTCCAGGTAGAAGATGAGGAACGGAACGGTCACGGTCGACGCGAGATAGGCGACTGCCGCGCCGATCAGACCGTACGACGGGATGAGGATGAAGATCAGGACGACGTTGATCGTCGCCGTGATCACGTTGAAGACAGCCAGGATCCGCGGGCGGCCGACGCCGAGGGAGATGTAGTACGGCAGGACCGTCAGCGCCAGCAGGGCGTACGTGATGATGAGCACGCGCAGCACACCAAAACTCGCCGTCGCGAAGGACTCTCCGACCCACTCGAAGAGCAGCTGCCGCGCAAACACGAACACCGGCACGCTGAGCGAGACGATCACGAGCGCAAGGGCACGGGTCGCCCGCGCGTAGATGACCTGAAGCGCCGCGCGTTCCTCTCGCGCGTGCAGGTCGGCAGAAACCGGCAGGATCACCCCGGCGAGCTGTGCCACCCCGGTGTGCAGACGCTGCGCGATGTTCCCCGGGACGACGTAGTAGGTCACGAGCGAGACGTTGGCAAGAGAACCGAGCACAATCTTGTCGATCTGGAAGAGGACGGTTCCCGCCATGTTCGAGACGAACGAGTAGGCACTGAACGACACCATTCTCCTCATCAGCGGTCCGTCGTAGGCCGGTCGCACTCTGAGCTCGGGCACCAGCCGTTTGGTGCTTCGAACGTATAGGGCAAGGGGCAGCACGGGCTGCAGCGCGGTGACGATCATCAGCCCGCGCAAGCCCCAACCCGCGCTCAGCACGGCCACTGTCCCCACCGCACCCGCCGTTATCGAGATCAGGTTCACGACGGTCGCAGTGTCGAAGCGCTGGAGCGCACCCGGAATCGACGCGTAGGGCGACCGGATGACGGTGAAGAAGAACCCGACACCGGCGACCGAGATCGCAAACGTCGCCGTCCCAGACAGGTCGGGGGAAAGGGAGAGAATGTCCGGCAGAAGCTGGCCGCCGATCAGCGCAACGACGAAGCCGATCACGCCGACGGCGGTGTAGAACGTGAGGCCGACTCCGAGGACTGCCCGACCCTGGGAGAAGTCGGATGTCGCCAGGCTGACCGAGAGGAAGCGCACGATCGCCGGCCCCATGCCGATGTCGAGGAGCCCGACGAAGCCGATGAGCACATTGGCGAGAGCGAAGATCCCGTACTGCTCCGGGCCGATGTAATGCAGGATCACCGGTGTGAGAACGATCGTCAGCGCGACCGGATAAACGAAGAGGACCAGCTCCTGGAGCGCGTTCGCCGCCGGCGATCTCCGCCTCTCGACGAGGGCTGGGCCGGGTGGCCGGCCCGACTCAGGCGAGGCCGGCAAGGCGTGACCCCAGCTTCTTCGCCTGCACGGCCCAGCTCAGTCCGTTCTCGTACTCCTCGAACGCTCGGACCGCCCGGGCCTCGTAGCCATCACGATCGTCCAGCAGATCCCAGATGTGGTCGGCGTACTCCTCGGCAGGGGCATCGGGGTCGAAGAGCGCTCCCGTGATTCCCTCCCGGACGGCCGAGGGGATGCCCCCGACGCGCGATGCGGCCGAGAGCACCCCGTGCGCGGCCGCCTCGCAGAAGACGACGCCGAAGCACTCCGCGCGTCGGCCGGGTGGACGAGGACATGGGCCGTCTCGTACAGGCTCCGGAGCCGGGCGAGACCGGGCTCGGTCGCTGTGTCGACGAATCCGTGCACGCGCACCCAGTCGGGAAGATCGCGTCGTCGGAATGCAGCCGACGACGTGAAGCTCCGTCGGCAAGCCCTCGCCGGTTGAGGGTTCGCGCGACCTCGACGGCGCGATCACCGCCCTTGCGGTTCCAGTCGACACCGACCCACAGGAGGCGGCAGCTGTCCGTTGGCCGGCTGCGGATCAGTTGGAGGACGGTCGCCCGGTCGTGTGTGATCGGCATGTTGGCGCCGAAGGGCATCACCTCGACCTTCGCCGGGTCGGCCCCATGGTCCTCGACCGCGCTCCGGGCCGCCCACTCGGACGCATAGAAGGCGACCGCCGCCCGAGACAGACCGCGGTTGTCGAGCTCCATTCCCTGTCGGATCGCCCGTTTGCTGAGCGACCGAAAGTCCGGATAGAGGGCGCAGCATCGCCGCGAACGTCGCGTCGGCCCAGAAGGCGACGGGTCGGACCGGAATCAAGGTGAGCGATCGGAATCGTTCCCGGACTGAATACGAGATCGCATGCCGTCGATTCGAGCCGCCGGCGTACCTGAGCCGCGTACGCCTCGGCGACGTCCGGATCGCGATCGAGTGGATACCCCCGACGCTGCAACTTACCTTCGAGCTGTCGCAGACGAGCCGAGACTGACGGCCGCCGTTCGAGGGGTCCGATCCGCTCCAGCGCCGAACCCGCCAGCTTCGAGGCACCGCGAGATGTGATAACCCGAGCCCAGACCAGGACCGAATGTCGGTCGAGTCGTAGGTCGTGACATAAGCGGTCTTCATCGCAAGGGGCCAGCCAAGGATCTAGCTGGGCGCGAGGTGCTCCAGCAAGGCGACGTAGCGGTCGGCGCTCCGGCCCCATCGATACTCGTCGTACCGCAGCCGCGCGGCTTCTGCTCGAGCCTCGGCGGCACCCGGATCGGCGGCGACCTCGTCGAGTGCCTCGGCCAGAGCGTCTGCACTGCCAGGAGCGAAGAAGAGCACTTCGTCCGGCGAGAAGTACTCGCGGATCACGGGCAGATCGGCGGCCACGATCGGAACGCCGAGGACTGCGTACTCGAACAGCTTCGTCGGCATCGCCGTCGCGGCCCACTCGGTCGGGAGGTTGCAGATCACCCCGGCGCGCGCTCCACGGACGAGCCGGAGCACCTCGCCGTGGGGTAGGAAGCGTCCGCTCGTGTAGAAACGATCGGCGACGCCCACCTCGCTGCCCTCGAGCGGACCTGCTCGAGCGCGTCGCCGTCGCCGTAGATCTCCACCCGCAGGGTCGGCTCGTCCTTGCGACCTGCGCCGCCGCTTCGACGAGTAGCTCGAGCCCGTAGTGCGGCGTCACCGTTCCGTGGTAGACGACGCGGAAGCCCTCGGGCTCAGGCCGGAGCGACTCAGATCGGAAGGAGTCGCTCGTCGAGGCTGTTCAGCACGACGGTGATCTTCTCCGCCGGAACACCACGCGCTTCGAGCGCACGTCGGTACGGATCGTGGACGGTGATAACGGCGTCCGCAAATCGAGTGGCCGCCCGCTCGATGAGCTGCAGAGCGCGTTCGACCTGCTTGCTGCCGCGCCTGTCGCCGAAACGCATAGCGAAGAGCTCTGCGGCGAAATCATGGATGTCGAGGATGACCCGCGCGCCCAGCGCCTTCGGAATCGCCGCGGCGGCCACGAGGAAATCCGGCGGGTTGTGCACATGGACTATCGCGTATCGCCGCTTGCGCATGAGGGCGACTAGCTTGGCGGTAGCGAGCACGGTGAAGCCGAAGTACTCGCGAACGGTCGCGAGCGCGCCCGCTCCGCGAGTGCGCGACATCGGCAGGCGGAAGATACGGACGCCGTCGATCGACCTCCGTGGCAGGCTCGCCAGGCTTTGCGCATGGCGACGACGTCCACTTCCCAGCCGGCGTCGATGGCCGCAAGTGCCTCACGCGCAACCCTGCCCTCCCCGACCGGATAGGGCCCGTGCACGACCATGCACAGCCGGCGTATGCGACTCACGCGGCGTCTCCTGCAAGGACACGCCGGTACAGATCGACCGTTTGCTCGGCCATCCTTGCGTTCGAGAACTGCTCGGCGCGCCGCCGCAAGCGCGATGTCGGGGCCATGGGCGAGGGCGGCCAAGACAGCGCTCGGCGAGCGCGAGCCGCGGTCACGCGGCACAACGGCACAGCCGGGCAGCCCGGCGAGCAGCTCCCGCATGTCGCCCACCGGGACGGAGACGACCGGCGTCATGCAGGCGAGGGACTCCTTGGCGGAGACCGGCGAGCCTTCGCAGCTCAGATGTCATCAGCGTGACGTCGACCGCGTTCATGACGTCGACCACCTGGGTCCCGCGTGAAGCCTTCGAGGCTGACAGCGTTTCAGGTCGAGCAACGTCATGGCGAGCTCCTCGACGACCGCATCGAACAGCCCGCCCCCTTGTCCGGATTGGCTCGTGCGCCGGGCAGCAGAACATAGCGTCCCGGCACGGGCCAGCCCAGCGCTCTGCGCGCCTCGTCCGCAGCTCGGGGCTGGAAGAGGTCGATGTCGACCCCGGCTGGGATGATCGCGGCGTCCGGCAAGCCAAGCCGTCTGCGCGCCGTCGCGGCTAACGAACACCGGCGTCGCCTGACGTGCGACGACCCACGAAACCCAGGCCTGCCACCTGACGCGGGGTTGCCCGTATCGCTGCCGTGGAAGGTGACGACCGTCGGCACCTGCCGCTGCGCCAGGGCCACCATTCCCGTCAGCCCGTAGTGGGCATGTACGAGGTCGAAGCGTCTCGCTCGCGAACGGACGCGGCGCAGCGTCGAGCCGCGTGTCCGTAGTTTCGACTTGCGCCGGCGGCCGTCGAAGGCGAGCACCTCGACCTCGACGCCGAGCTCTGCGCACGCCTTCGACGAATTCACGCACGAACGATCCCGTCCACGGCTCGCTCTCGGTCGGATACATGTTCGTGAAGCAGAGGACCCTCAACCGGAGGCTCGCCTCGCGAACGAAGAGTCGCGCGTACTCGGCGGCGCAGCGCCGGATGTCGAACCGCTCCTCGCACCATGCTCGTGCGGCCGCTCCGTGTGCGGCGAGCAGCGAGCGTCGTCCATGGTACGCGAGCAACGCCGCTCGCGAGCGACTCGGTGTCGCGTGGCTCGACAAGAACGCCGGTGCGGCCGTCGACGACTGCGTCGGCCAGCCCGCCGACGCGGGTCGCGACGACCGGCCGTCCGCAGGCCATCGCCTCCACCGCGCCGAGACCGAACGACTCGACCCAGTCGTTGGGCGCTGCGATCGCGACGTCGCACCGACCCCAGAACTCCAGCGATTTCACCGGCGCCCGCGAGCCAGCCTTCGAACGAGACCGCGTCTCGGATGCCCAGCCGACCCGCGAGCTGCTCGAGCTTCGGCCGCTCGGGACCGTCTCCGAGCGATCCTCAGCCGCGCACCTCGGGAGATCGACGGCCGTGCGGCGACGAGCACGTCCTCGACCCCCTTCCCGGGGATCAGGCGGGATACGCACCCGATCACGAATGCATCCCTCGCCGCCGACCCTGCGGACGGCCGGTAGACGTCGAGGTCGACTCCGTTCGGAATCGTCACGGCCGGGCCCCTCTTCATTCGCCGCCGCAGGTAGTCGGACACGGCTACGTACGCGTCGATGAACCGAGCGCCGATCGCCTCGTCCAGCCGCTCGACCAATCCCGAGCGCCGATGCGCGGGGTCGGTCTGGAGCACCGAACCGTGCTCGACCGCCACGATCCGCCCGCCGTAGCCGCCCAGCCTGAGCGCGGCTGCGAGAAACCCAGTCCCGGGCAGGACGGCACCGTCCGGCCCGGCACTGCGGGCCGCCTCGGCAAACCGCCTGGGATGCCAGAGCGCTGCCCGCCCCCGCCCGAACCCCAGCGCCGTGAACGGGACCTCGGCCTGCCCCAGCCGTTCCGCCAGCGGCTCGGCCTCACCCACGAGCAGGACGCGAGCGTCGACGTTTGACGCCCTGAGCACGCGAGCAAGCGCGGCCACGTAGGTCTCGGCGCCCCCGAGACCGCCGTCCCAGAGCACGAAGACCAGGCGTAGACCGGCAGCTGGCGAGGCCACCGTCACGGCGGCGTGACCTCCCCCGGCCCGGCGGGTGTCCGCCTGCGGGTCTTGAGCCAGGCGTAGAGGTAGTGGGCGTAGAAGCTGGCGATGCTCGGGACGAGCCACCGCCTCGGGCAGTGGCGGATGAAGAAGAAGAGCGTGCTGCGGAGCTGGTAGTTCGAGTTGCGGATGGTCAACCCACGGAAGAGGTCGGCGACGGTCAACCGCCGGTAGAAGCCGAACGGCACCTGGGTGCGGTCGTTGACGATCCAGCAGGCGGACGAGACCCAGCTCGGCTGCCCGGCGGCGCGGGCGCGGAGCGTGAAGTCCGCATCGCCCCGCGACTGGGGAAACGACTTCGCGTCGATTCCTCCCTGCGCGGCGAACGTCTCGGCCGAGAATGCCAGCGCCATCCCGGGCAGCCAATCGCATTCCGTCACCGCGTCGGACTCCTGGAACGGCGAGCCCGACAGGCGGAGTTCGGTGCCGCCCCTGCGCCAGTTCAGCACTCCGCCGCACCCGAAGATGACGGGCTCCCCACCCGCGCCATGCATCAGCAACGTGCCTCCGACACAGCCCCCGCGCTCGTCGACGAGCCGGACGAGCTCCGTCAGCAGGTTGCGCGACAGCGCGACGTTGTCGTTGTTGAGGAGGATCAACGTGCTTGCGCCTTTCGTCATGGCATAGGTGCACCCGGCATTGATCGCACCCGACCACCACAGGTCGCCCTCGCCGCTGACGATGTGGACGTCCGGATAGTGGGCGGCGAGATGCGAGGCGGTATCGTCGGGCGAGCCGTCGTCGACGACCACGACCATCACCGGCAGGGGATCGCACGCGCGGAGGCTGTCGAGGCACTGCACGGTCAGCTGGAGCCCGCCGTGGACGGGGATCACGACGGCGGTCGGCGCCGCCTGCAGGAATCTCACGTCTGCGAGCCGCTCACGTTGAAGCGCAACGCCGCGATCATCGCCGCAAGTGCCGTGATCCACCCCTGGCCGACGAGGCCGGCCGCCCCGAAGACCGTGTAGAAGACGAGCATGAGGAGCGAACCGACGAAGAAGGGGTGCAGCCAGGCGACGGGCCGTGGTTGCACGAAGGATTCGCCCAGGAGGCTGAGCAGGGCGAGCGCCGCGGCGATCAAACCGGCCCAGCCCGCGTAGACGGCCATCGCCGTCAGTCCGGAGTGGGCGACGAATCCGAGGTCGACACCGCTCTTCATTGCCTGGAATCGCTCGGGGACGAACCCGACCCCCGCCGCGTGGCGGCTCGCGGCATGCAGGCCCGCCCAGACTGCGTTCTCGCGGTACTGCGCTGTCGCATATGCGGACTCAGCCTGTCGGATGATTCCCGGAAGCGAACGCTCCGCCACACCCTGCGCCGTCGGCGGGCTGACCACCCAGAGAACGAGACCTCCGATCGTTAGCGCGACGACTGCCGAGGCGACCGCCGCGGGGCGACTGGCACGCCTGACTCCAACCGGTGTTCGCATGAGGACGATCACTGCCAGCCCGATGACGAGACCGAAGATCTCGCTTCGGATCAGAGTCAGGAGCGTCGCGATCACTCCGATGCAGAGCGCGGCTGCGGCGACCGCTGTGCGCCGCGAGCCGTGCAGCAGGTAGGCGGCCGCTGCCAGCGCGAGGACCGGGTAGAGGACGAACGCGCTCGAGAGCCCGAAGTCCCGCCTGAGCGCCCCGGTTGTCGTGTTCACGGTTCCCAGGTGGCCGATATTCGGATTCGTCTCGTCCTCGAACGGGGTGTTCGCAATCCGCGCGATCGCCATATACGCGACGAGCCCGAGCGCAACCGCGAGCAGGTAACGCACGCTGCGATCGAGCTCGAAACCGCGCTCGCGGACGACCCGCCCAAAGCCGAAATAGAAGCCGAAGCTGTAGAAGAGCGGCGTCGCCAACCGGACGACGGAGACGAAGCTGTAGCCGGCGAGAACCGGCCTGACCGCCGCGACGACCAGAACGAGCGCGAGGATCGCGAACAGAAGACGCGTCATCTCCCCGAGCGGCGCCGGCGCTCTCACCCGGTCTCGCGGAAGCACAGCGCGCAGAAGGACGATCCCGAGCAAGACGTCCAGCGAGTACACCGTCGTGCCCCCGAGCGCGAGCGGGTGTGCCGCGGACAGTGAATCGGCGCCGATCACGAACAACGACAACCCGAGGAGGACGTTCGGAGACACCCAGAGGCCGACGACCCCGACTCCGAGCAGTAGCAGGCCGAGGACTTCCTTCCCCAGGGAGCCCTGGCTGGCGAGCCAGCCGGCGTACAGTCCGACCAGCACGAGAACGACCAGGCCGGCGAGCAGCCTGCTCGCCCGAGCCGAACGGTCGACGATCGGATATCGCGCTACGCGTTCCATGCCGGAGAGCCCTTGTGCGCTCGCGCCGAGCGTTTCACCCGGGAACGACCGCGCCTCAGTCCCTCCGGCATTCTACGATCGGGCGGGCCGAGGAGAGGCCAGGCGCCCACGCGCGCGGTACGGTGCGACGATGCCAGGGAGTCCGAGCAACGAGGCGCCTCACCGTCTGATCGACGAGGTCGCCTTCGGCGCCGACGTGACGGTCGCGCCCTTCACGAACCTGTACGGCTGCACGATCGGTGACGGGACGAGAATCGGCCCCTTCGTCGAGATCCAGCGCCAGGCGGTCGTCGGCGCGAACTGCAAGATCCAGAGCCACTCCTTCATCTGCTCGGGGGTGACGATCGAGGACGAGGTGTTCGTCGGCCACGGTGTGATCTTCGTCAACGACAAGTTTCCGCGGGCAACCGCGCACGGACGGCTCCAGACCGAAGACGACTGGGAGCTGCTCCCGATCACCGTGGAGCAGGGCGCGTCGATCGGGTCGGGCGCGATCGTCCTCGGCGGCGTGCGGATCGGGCGTGCAGCGACCGTCGGTGCCGGCGCGGTCGTCACCCGGGATGTCGAGCCCGGGCAGATCGTCGCAGGCATACCGGCGAGGGCACTCGCCGCCGAGCGAGGCTGAGCCCGGGACCGGCCTTGGCAGACTATTCTGCAATCCGCTTCGTCGACCTCGAGCGTCAGTACCTGTCGATCCGGGAAGAGATCGACGCCACCGTGCTGGACGCGATCGCGTCGACCCAGTACATCCTCGGCGAGGAGGTGACCCGCTTCGAGGCGGAGTTCGCCTCGTACTGCGAGGCCGCTCACTGCGTCGGCGTGGGATCCGGCGCAGCCGCGATCGAGCTCGCGCTGGAGGCGCTGGGCGTGTCCGCGGGCGACGAGGTGGTCGCGCCGGCGAACACCTTCTTCGGAACGGTGATTCCCGTGCTCCGGCTCGGAGCAACGCCGGTCCTGGTCGACTGCGACGAGGGCACGGCGACGATCGATCCCGACGGGGTCGCCGCCGCGATCGGGCCGCGGACGAAGGCGGTGATCGCAGTGCACCTCTACGGCCAGCCTGCAGACGTCGACCCGTTGCGGGAAGCCTGCGAGGCCGGCGGAGTCGCGCTCGTCGAGGACGCGTGCCAGGCGCACGGCGCCCGGTACAAGGGGCGGCGCGGCGGCAGCCTCGGGAAGATCGCCGCCTTCAGCTTCTACCCGTCGAAGAACCTCGGCGCGTACGGCGACGGCGGAGCCGTCACCACCGACGACGAGGAGCTCGCCCAGCGCATCCGCGTCCTCCGCAACGTCGGGCAGGCGGACAAGTACCGGCACGTCGCCGCCGGCGCCAACGAGCGCCTCGACACGATCCAGGCTGCCGTGCTCCGGGTCAAGCTCCGGCACCTCGACCGCTGGAACGAGCTTCGCAACGCACATGCCGCGAAGTACCGGGAGCTGCTGGCCGGAGCGAACGTTCGCACGCCGGCAACGGCGCCGTGGGCCGAGCACGTCTGGCACCTCTACGTCGTTCGTTCAGCACAACGCGACGACCTGCAGGCAGCGCTGGAGGCGCAGGGGATCGGTACCGGCCTGCACTACCGGCTGCCGCTCCATCTCCAGCCGGCGCTCGCTCATCTGGGCCACGCGCGCGGAGACTTCCCGGTCACGGAAGCCTGGGCGGACGAGCTGCTCTCGCTGCCGATGTTTCCCGAGCTCGACGACGCCGAGATCGAGCGGGTGGCCCTGGCTGTGAAAGCGTCGGGCGCTTGAGCTAGACGAAATCTCCAGTTTCCTCGCTCGAGCAGAAGGGGCCTAGCGCTCCCTCAGATGAGGGGTAAGGGATCCCTCGAACGAGGGACTCCGCGCCGGGGGAAAGCAGCAGTCGCCCGATAACAGCGGCGATGACGCGAGCGAGACGCGAACGGGGATTCGCGAGGCCGCGCGGCATGATCGTGCTGGTTTCGCTGGCACTCGCGATCGCGGGCCTGGGCAGCCTGTCGGGGGCGGCAAGCGCCAGAGGCGGGCCCTTTGTGTCGTCGACGATCGGCGGCGTCGACCTGAAGAAGAGCCCCGTGCTGACGGGATCCGTGATCTGGACGGCCTCGGCCGCAGGGACTCAGGTCTCCAAGGTTGCTTTCCTGATCGACGACGAGCAACGCTGGACCGAGAGCTCCGCGCCGTACCGGTTCCGCGGCGATCCGACCGGCGCTCTCGATACCTCGACCTTGAGCAACGGAAGCCACAGGCTTGCCGTCGTCGCCTATTCGACCAGCGGGCTCACAGCCGTCGCGAAGGGCCGGGTGAAGGTCTCGAACCGCGTGCGACTGACGCCGTTCACCGTGACGTCCAACGTCGCGGATGGCGCGAAGGTGGACGGCGACCTGACCTGGACCGCCTCCCCGCGAGGAGCGCCGGTGGACAAGGTGGAGTTCTTCGTCGACGGCGTCTCGCGCTGGACCGAAGCCGTCCCGCCCTACCGGTTCAAGGGCGATCCGAAGGGTGTCCTGGACACGGCGGCGCTGGACGACGGCGTTCACGCTCTCGCCGTGGTCGCTCGCGCTGACGACGGGCGCACTGCGACCGACCGCTTCTCGATCCGGGTCGCCAATCAGGTCGGCCCGAGCAAAAGCCAGCAGACGTATCCGGATGCCCCGAACGATCTGACGGTCACCGATTCGTCCCAGCAGACCAGCCTGACGGCCGCCTGGAGCGCCGTCCGCGGTGCGATCGCCTACCGCGTCGGACGCAACGGCATGGCCCTGTCCGACACGAGCCGGACGACCTACACATGGACGGGGTTGACCTGCGGCGCCAGGTACACGCTCAGCGTCCAGCCCGAACGAGCGATGGGCGACACGAGAGGGCGGGTCGCCGTCGTTGCTGCCAGCACGGCCACCTGCAGCTCGTCGGCTGCCCCGCCTCCGCCTCCGCCCTCGGGACAACAGACCTATCCGAATGCCCCGGTCGACCTACGCGTTACCGACTCGTCCCATCAGACAACCCTCACCGCGGCCTGGACGGCCGTCATCGGTGCGGTCGGCTATCGCATCGGACGTAACGGCATGGCCCTCGCCGACATCAATCAAACGACCAACGCCTGGATCGGCCTCACCTGCGGGACCACCTACACCCTGAGCGTCCAACCCGAGCGATCGACCGGCGACACGGGAGGGCGGATCGCCACCGTCTCGGGCACGACGGCGAGCTGTAACAGTCCTCCGCCTCCGCCTCCGCCACCACCCCCGCCTCCGCCGTCCTCACCGTTCGGATCTGTCGCGTTCACGGGAGACTTCGAGACCGGCGAAATCAGCCAGTGGCAATCGACGCACTGGGGCGGAGCGCAGTGCCTCAATTACGGGGTGGCGAGCAACCCGGACATCGCGCGCGGCAATCTCTACGTCGTCACCGACACGGTCGCGGAAGGGACGTACAGCGGTCGGTTCGACCTACCGGCGAGCCCGACGAGGAATGCCTGCGAACTGCTGCGCGGCCGAACGATCGGGATGGACGACGAGTGGTACTCGATGGAGATCCGGTTCCCGGCGGATTGGCAGGAGCCTTCCGAGGCCGGCTGGGGTATGGCGATTGCCCAGCTCAACTTCGAAAACATCTGGGGATCTCCGGTGACCGTCGTTGCCCATGCCAGCTCCGTCGATCTCGTGCTCCAGTCCGGTCTGTGCAAGGAGTACAACTCGGGCAACCCCGGGTGCCAGTTCAGCAGCGGAGATTCAGGCAACCCTCCGAGCCAGCACATCATCCTGCCATCGGATTTTTCAACCGGCACGTGGCACCAGCTACTGATCCACGTCAAGTGGACGAACGGCAACGACGGAGTTCTCGAAGGCTTCCACCGTCTGCGTGGGGAGACGACGTGGACCCGAACAGCAATGCTCAGCGGCTACCCGACTCTCCAACGCACCTCGACGTACACGCCCGTGGGTTCGGATCTCACGGTCGACAAGATCGGCGCCTACCGCGGCAAGGCAGGTTTCCCGCTTTCGGTCTGGCAAGACAACTTCTGCCAGGCGACGAGCATGGCGGCGGCCGAGAGCTGCTTCTGACGCTGTCTTGCCCTGATTAGCCGACGGGCTGGCTGAGCTCCACGGGACGCCCCTCGCTGGCAAGCGATTGGTCGACGGCCTCGATCATGCCCACGACGTCGAGCCCGAGCTCGGCCGACGACCGCGGGGTCGAACCGTCGCGAATCGACTTGCGAAAGTCCTCGAGCTGCAAGGCGACCGGCTCGGTCACCGCGACCTTCGGCGAGACGATGTCGCCGGTTCGGTAGCTCAGCCGGTACTCGCCGAACGTCTGCGGCTCGGCGAGGTCGGCGCCGGAATCGAAGATTCGCACCGGTTCCCTGCTGATGTCGTCGTAGACGACCATCCGCTTGGAGCCGACGATCGTCGTCCGCCGCAGCTTGCTCGGCGCCAGCCAGGCCAGCTCGACGTGGGCGATCGTCCCGGACTCGTACGTGAGGTCGATGAAGGCGACGTCCGGGACGGTCGGCGTGATGCATCCCCGGGCGAGGCCGGCGACCGTCGAAGGGAGCTCGCCGAGCCAGAAGCGCAGGATCGAGAAGTCGTGCGGGCCGAGATCCCAGACCACGCTGACGTCGGGCTGGTGGATGCCGAGATTCACGCGACTCGTCGAGATGAAGTAGATCTCGCCGAGGTCGCCCGACCGGATCAGGTCGTGAATCAGCGTCACCGGAGGGCTGTAGAGGAAGGTGTGGCCGGGCATCAAGACGAGGTCCCGGTCGCGGGCGACGTCGAGGAGGTGCGAGGCTTCCTCCGACGAGCCGGCGAGCGGCTTCTCGACCAGCACGTGCTTCCCGGCCTCGAGGGCCGCGAGCGCAAGGTCGTAGTGAGTCGAGACCGGAGTGGCGATCAGCACCGCATCGACGGTCGGATCCTCGAGCACCTTGGACACCTTCGACGTCCGCGGGATCGCCGGGTACCGCCGCTCCATCGAGGCGAGGGCCGACTGACGGAGGTCACAGACCCAGGCAACGTCCATTCCGGGAAGCTCGTGGACGTTTCGAACCAGGTTCGGGCCCCAGTAGCCAAGCCCGACAACGGCGACGCGTGTTGGCTTGTCGGTCGACATTGCCACGT
Source organism: uncultured Actinomycetes bacterium (assembly GCA_963775695.1). Classification (GTDB taxonomy): domain Bacteria; phylum Actinomycetota; class Thermoleophilia; order Gaiellales; family Gaiellaceae; genus DATBLE01. Next base: position 380,498 of record CAVZJU010000011.1, read on the forward strand.
TCCCCCCGGAGCGACCTAGACCGTTCCGGCCGGTCGGAACAGCTGCACCGGCGTACGCAGAAGAAGGTTGAGGTCGAGCCCGGGCGACCAGCTGCGGGCGTAGAGCACGTCGATGTCGAGCGCGTCGACGAGATCGGCACGTGCGCGCGCGGTCACCTGCCAGAGGCCGGTCATTCCCGCCGGCACCAGAAACCGCTCGAAGTGATGCGGCTGGTAGTGCTCGATCTCGTAGGGCATGCACGGGCGGGGGCCGACCAGTGACATGTCGCCGCGAAGGACGTTGATGAGCTGCGGCAGCTCATCGAGGCTGGTCTTCCGCAACCACTGCCCAACCTCCGTCACAGCGTCGGACCTGTCGAGCTTGTACAGGCCGTTCGACGCCGGCTTGACCTGGCCGTTGAGCATCGCCTTGACGTACTCGCGATGCGCGTCGTCGCCGGCATCGACCCGCATCGTCCTGAACTTCAGGACCGTGAACTCACGCTGGTGCAGGCCGAGCCGCCGCTGCCGGAAGAACACGGGGCCCGGTGACCCACGCTTGATCCGCCAGGCGATGTACGCGAAGAGCGGAGCGGTCAGGACGAGTGCCACGGTCGCGCCGACGAGGTCCATCGCGCGCTTGATCATGCGCGAGGACGGCCCGAGGCTGGGGCTCGGGAGACTCAGGAGCGGCAGGCTCTCGAGCGTGTGGATGTCGGCGTTCGGACCGACGACCTCGAAGAGCCTGGGGACGATGTCAACGTGGACGCCACGCTTCTTGAGCCTGCGCATCAGATCGAGCGTGCTCGCGAGATCGTCGCGGAAGAACGCGATGATCACCCTGTCCACCCCAAGGACGCGGATGATCTCGGGAAGCTCGTCGGGCCTGCCGAGGACGACGAAGTCCGTGAGATCGTCGCTGGGTTCCTTGGGCTCGGCATCGACGAAGCCGACGAGATTGAGCCCGTACTCGGGATGCTGCTTCAGCTTGCGGGCGATCAGCTGTCCCGTGTCGCCGGCGCCGACGATGATCGTGTTCTGGACGTACGAGGTCGTGCGGCGCGAGACGGCGCGCGCAACCGCACGGCCAAGCAGGACGAACGTCACTCCGAACACCCAGAAGAGCAGGACCTCGGTCACGTTCGGGTGGATGTATCCGGTCGCGATGTCGAGTACGAGCGCGCCGAGGCTGACCAGCAGGACGACCCGCAGCATGTCGTCAATGGTCGAGTAGTCCAGTCCCCCCTCGTCACCGTCGTAGAGCCCGATGACCTTCGCCGCGACAACCCAGACCGGCAGTGTCGCGAGGAAGATTCCCACCCTGAGCCAGGTCTCGACCTCGACTCCCTGGGTGAGGGCGACCGCGAGCAGGAAGGCAAGCGTGAGCGCGAGAACGTCGGCTGCGAGCAGCAGCCGGCGCAACAGCCACCCACGGCCCTTGTTTACACCGCGTCGCCGCTCGAGCAGCTCGCGAGTGCGCGGATCTACGACGTCAAGGAGCCGGCTGGTCACGGCATCGGCCTGTTTCTCGCCATCGGCCACGCTTGGCGACGCGATATCGACGATGGGCCGAAAAAGTCTGTGCCGATGCACCTACCGCAGCCTCCCCACGGAAATCCCCTGGTCCCCCCGGTTCGATCGGCGTTCCCCGACATGCCGAAAACGAACCCGTAAGCGGGATTTAATCGCGGTATCGCCCAGGAGGCAAATCCGGGATCTCGACGAGAGGTTGGCCCGGGTGCGGCGCCGGGTGGCCGGTGGCGCAGACCAGGGTAGGTCGCGGGGAACGCCGAGGCATCCCCCGCGACCTCAACTCCCTGTGCCACAGGAAAGATTGCCGTCAGTCCCTCGGCAGAGGCGAGTCTTCCTCTTCGTCGGCGCCCTGGGCATCGGACATGAGCGGCAACCGTCTCTACAGTGAGCCGCGATGGCGAACGTCCTGGAACGGCTCCGGAACGGGCCGCCGATTGTTGCCGACGGGGGGATGGGCCCGCTCGTCTCGGCGGCCGCGCCTCGGCTCCGCTGCCCGGAGGAGGCGAATCTGCGCGCGCCGGACACGGTCGTCTCGCTGCACCTGAGCTTCATCAACGCCGGCGCGGAGCTGATCGAGACGAACACCTTCGGCGCGAACCGGCCGAAGCTCGCCGCCCGCTATCTCGAGGACGACTTGGCCGCGATCAACGAGGCGGGGGTCAAGCTCGCGCGCGACGCTCGGCAGGTGTCGGGGCGTGAGGTGTTCATCGCGGGCTCGATCGGGCCGCTCGGGGAGAACGAGGAGGCGTGGCCCGAGGATCGTGGCCCCTCCTTCGCCGAGCAGGCCCGGTTGCTCGCGGGACGCGGCGTCGACCTGTTCATGGTCGAGACCTTCTTCGACCTGGACGAGCTCGTGACCGCGATCGAGGCGGTCCGGTCCGTCTCCGAGCTGCCGATCGTCGCGCTGCTGACCTTCGGCGAGGACGCGGAGACGATCGGCGGCGTCGCCGCGGCCGAGGCGGCCGACCGCCTGGCCGGACTGGACCTCGCGGCGATCGGCGCGAATCACGGCGCCGGGCCGGCATCGGCGCTGACCGCGCTCCAGGCGATGGGTGCCGGCGGGCGGCCGCTCGCGGCGCTCCCGAACATCGGCCTCGCCAGCATGTCCGGCGGACGCGTGATCTACCCGCACGCCGCGCCCGAGTACTTCGCCGAGTTCGCCGCCCACGCGCGGGAGCTCGGCGCGAAGGTGATCGGCGGCTGTTGCGGCACGACGCCGACCGAGATCGGCGCCATCCGGGGAGCGCTCGACGACGACCGCGCGCCCCGGGCTCCGCTCGAGGTCGCCGAGCGCGAGCTGGCCGCAGCCGTCGAGCGCGAGGAGGTGGAGACCCGGCTCGCCGCCGACCTTCGCGAGGGTCGATTCGTCACCTCGGTCCAGGTCGATCCGCCGCTCGGTGCCAACTACGCCGGCCTGCTCGAGGTCGCGGCGGCGATCCACGAGTCGGGGATCGGCGCCTACATCGACGTCAACGACAATGCCACCGCCCGGGTGGGGATGAACCCGCTGATCGTCTCCGCAGCAATCGAACGGGTGGTCGGGATCGAGACGATCCCGCACCTCACGCCTCGAGACACGACGGTGATGGGACTGGAGGCCGTCCTGCTCGGCGCGCACGCCGAGGGGATACGCAACGTCCTCGCCGTCACCGGCGACCCGCCCGAGCTCGGCGACTACCCGGGCTCGGGCGGCGTCTACGAGATCGACTCGATCGGGCTGACCCACCTGATCTCGCACCTGAACCGCGGCGAGAACTTCAACGGGAAGGCGATCGACGCGCCGACGTCGTTCTTCGCCGGGGTCGCGCTGAACCCGAACGCCGACGACCCCGACCTCGAGCTCGACCGCTTCCGGCGGAAGGTCGACGCCGGCGCCCGGTTCGCGATGACCCAGATCGTCTACGACGTCGACCAGCTCGACCGCTTCTTCGACCGGCTCGGCGGCCCCTCGCCGATCCCCGTCATCCTCGGCGTCTTCCCGCTGACCAGCTACCGGCTCGCCCTGAGGCTTCACAACGAGGTGCCCGGGATCGTCGTCCCCGACGAACTCCAGGAGCAGCTGCGCGCCGCCGGCTCGCGCGAGGCCGAGATCGGCTTCGCCCATGCCCGCGAGCTCCTCGCCGCCGCGCGGGACCGTGCCGCGGGCGTCTACGTGGTGGCGCCGTACAAGAAGCCTCTGTCCGTCCTGGAGCTTCTGACGTAATGCAGTGACAGGCTCAAGCCTGTCACTGCGGTCGACGTGTGCGCGACCAGTGGGCTCAGGGGGCGCAGGCGCCGGTCGACACGGGAGCGAACGCGCGGTCGAGCACCTTCCGGACGACCGACGCGGGGATCCCGTAGCCGCCGCTGCTGCCGACCCGGGACGCGAAGACGGTCATCTGGACGTGGCCGTCGCTGTCGATCGCAGGCCCGCCGGAGTTCCCGTGGCGCACCACCCCGGCGAGGCTGGTGATCGACCGCTCGACCGGCCCATGGCCGTAGGCGTCGTCGGTCAGCACCTTCTCGGTCCGGCCGACACGGCCCGGCTCGACGTCGAGCGGCCCGTTCAGCGGGTAGCCGACGATCCCCACCGGGCGCTTCTCCTCCGGCTCGGCCAGCGCGAGCGGCGCCGCCTTGAGCCCCGGCACCCGGAGGACGGCGACGTCGTTCTTCGGATCGAACCCGATCACGTCGGCCGGCAGCCGCTGCTCGGTGGTCGGCGGGACGACCGAGGTCGAGCGCTCGCCGGCGACGACGTGCGCGGCGGTGACGACGACGCCCGGTGCGGCGACCCAGCCGCTGCCGGAGATGCCCAGCCCGCACGCGGAGCCGAGAACGCGCACGACGCTGTGCGTCGCAGCCCGCACGGCCCGGTCGCCGGCGATCGGGCCGTCGAGCGGGCCGGCCGGGATCTCCGGCCCCGCGATCGAGGGGAACGGGTCGACACGGGCGAGCGCGTGCAGCAGCCGGTCGGAGGGGACGATCGAGTTCAGCTGCCGGAGCAAGGCCGAGCGCTGGACGTCGCGTCTCAGCGTCGGCTGCCCGGGGAGCAGGAGAGCGGTCGCGCCGAAGACCCACACCAGTGCGAGCCCGGCGGCGGCCCCGAGCACGAGCCCGCCCGCGCTGTCGAGCGCGCGCAGCGGCGGGAAGCGCAGGCCCGAGCGGAACAGCGAGCCGACCATGGAGCCGACTGTCTCCAGCACCATCGCGCCGACGACCGCGCCGGCCAGGCCGACCAGCGGGGCGTACGGCGAGTGCGAGCCGCCAGGGAGGACGACCTTGGCGACGTGCGCGCCCATCACCGCGCCGAGGAGGATGCCCGCGATCGCCAGCAGGCCGGCGACGAGCCCCCGGCGGAGCCCGACGATGCCCGCGACCGCGACGACGGCGAGCAGGATCCAATCCAGCCTGGTCACTCCTCCGAGGTTAGACGGTCACCCTCGTGTCTCCTGCGCCCGGGACGGACCCCTCCGGGGTCGGTCCTCATGCGGACCGGCTTATGATCGCCTCCCCGATGGCGCTGCTCGAGCTTGCAAACGTCGAGGCCCGGTACGGACCGATCCGGGCGCTGCACGGGGTCTCGCTGTCCGTCGAGGAGGGGCAGGCGGTGTCGCTGCTCGGCGCGAACGGGGCGGGGAAGACGACGACGCTCAGGTCGATCTCCGGGACGGTCCGCGCGACCGGCGAGATCGCGTTCGCGTCGAAGCGGATCACGGGACGCGCGCCGGAGTCGATCGCCAGGCTCGGGATCGCGCACGTCCCCGAGGGCCGCGGGATCTACGCCGAGCTGACCGTCTGGGAGAACGTCCTCCTCGGTGGCTCGATCCGGCGTGAGCGGCGCGCGGTCAAGCGCGACGCCGAAGCGGCGCTCGCGTACTTCCCGCGCATCGCCAGCCGCCGCAGGCAGCAGGCGGGAACGCTCTCCGGCGGCGAGCAGCAGATGCTCGCGCTCGCACGGGCCCTGGTCGCGCGCCCGCGCCTGCTGATGCTGGACGAGCCTTCGCTCGGGCTCGCGCCGACCGCGGTGCAGGAGTTCTACCGGGTCGTCCGGCACCTGAACCAGGAGGAGGGCCTGACGGTGCTGGTCGTCGAGCAGAACGCGCGGATCGCGCTCGCCTCCACCCAGCACGCGTACGTGCTCGAGGTCGGACGCGTGGCGATGAACGGCCCGAGCGACGAGCTCTCCCGACACGAAGGCGTCCGCGCCTCCTACCTGGGTTACTGAGAGGGCGACCTTGACGCAGTTCTTCCAGTACATCGTCGTCGGGCTCGCGAACGGCGGCGTGTACGCGACCCTCGCCCTCGCCCTCGTCCTCATCCACCGCGCGACGGGAATCGTCAACTTCGCCCAGGGGGAGATGGGGATGTTCTGCACCTTCATCGCCTGGTCGCTGATCACCCACCACGGCCTCCCCTACTGGGGCGCGTTCTTCCTGACGCTCCTGATCGCGTTCTTCGGCGGCGCCGCCACCTACAAGGTCGTGATCCAGCCGCTGTCGCGGAGCGGCGAGGTGACGGTGGTGATGGCGACGATCGCGCTGCTGATCATCCTCAACGGGCTGGCCGGCTGGATCTGGTCGCCGGAGGTGAAGTTCCTGCGGAGTCCCGTCTTTGCACCCGGCGACTACTTCGACGTCGGCGGCGTGATCGTCAACAAGCAGGACCTGGGCGTGATCGGGATCTCGCTGATCTGCGTCGCGATCGTGTTCGTCTTCTTCCGCTTCACGCGGTTGGGGCTGCAGATGCGGGCGTCGGCGGTCGGGCCGGCGACGAGCCGGCTCCTCGGCATCCGGGTCGCAGTGATGCTCAGCATCGGCTGGGGGCTGGCGGCAGTGCTGAGCGCGGTCTCGGGGATGATGGCCGCGAGCCGACTCGAGCTCGATCCGAACTTCATGCTGATCGTGCTCACGTACGCCTTCGCCGCGGCCGTGCTGGGCGGGATCGACAGCCCGATCGGCTCGGTCGTGGGCGCGTTCATCATCGGCATCGGGATCAGCCTGCTCAGCGGCTACGCATCGTCGTTCCTGGGGACGGAGCTCCAGCTGCCGCTGGCGCTCGCAGTGCTCATGCTCGTCCTGATCGTGCGGCCGGCCGGACTCTTCGGCCGGGTCGTCGTGAGGCGCGTGTGAACCCGTTCGGCGCCGGGCGGATCCTCTGGCGCGTGCTCCTGCTGGCGGCCGTGCCGCTGCTCGTCGTCTTGCTGCCGAAGGCCTTCAACGACTACTTCAACTACCGGCTCGCCTTCGTCGGGATCTACTTCATCGCGATCGTCGGGCTCAACGTCCTCACCGGCTACAACGGCCAGATCTCGCTCGGACACGGGGCGTTCATGGCAATCGGCGCGTACACGACGGCGATCCTGAACGTCAACTACGGCGTCGGCGTGTACTGGACGATCCCGATCGCGGGGATCCTGACCGGCGCCTTCGGCTTCCTGTTCGGGTTCCCGGCGCTCCGGCTGTCCGGCGTCTACCTCGCCCTCGCGACCTTCAGCCTGGCGACGTCGATCCCGCTCGTCGCCAAGAGGTTCGAGGGCTTCACCGGCGGCGGCCAGGGAAAGACGATCGCGCTCCCCTCCTCGCCGATCGGCGGCCTCTCCACCAACGAGTGGCTGTCGTACCTGACCTGGGCGATCGCGGGGCTGATGTTCGGCCTCGCCTGGTTCCTGCTCCGCGGCTCGCTCGGCCGCGCCTTCCGCGCCGTTCGCGACGCCCCGATCGCGGCGGTCTCGGCCGGCGTCAGCCTCGCGCGCTACAAGACGCTCGCCTTCGGGATCGCCGCCGCCTACGCCGGGGTCGCCGGGGCGCTGCTCGCGATCGCGATCGCCTTCGTCAACCCCGACACGTTCCCGGTGTCGCTCTCGATCCTCCTGCTCACCGGCGCGGTGGTCGGCGGGCTCGGCTCGCTGGAGGGCATGCTCTTCGGCGCGGTGTTCATCCAGTTCGCCCCCGGTTGGGCCGACCATCTGTCGAAGCACCTGCACTACAACGAGGCGACCGTGCAGTCGACGGTCTTCTACGGACTGATCCTGCTCGCCGTCCTCTTCCTGATGCCCGGCGGCGCGGCGACGCTCCTGCACCAACTTGGCAGCGCCTTGAAACGTCTAAGGGTATGGCTATACAGTCGCGCCGACTCACGCGCGACAGCGTGACTTCGAGCGAGAAGGAGCGGAGATGAGAAGAGTGGTGTTCGCCCTCGGCGTCGTCGCGATCGGAGCGGCAGTCCTACTCCCGGGGGCCATGGGCGGGAGCGCGGCGACACCGGGCGTGACGGCCAAGATCGTCTCGATCGGGGGAACCTTCCCGTTCAGCGGTCCGGCGTCGAGCTACGCGCCGATCCCGGTCGGGATGCAGGCGTACTTCAGCTACGTGAACGCGAAGAGGACCAACGGCAAGCGCGGCGTCTTCGGCCGCCAGATCAAGTTCAACGCGGTCGACGACGGCTACAACCCGGCCCTGACCGTGCAGAAGACCAAGCAGCTGGTCGAGCAGGATCACGTCTTCGCGCTCGTCGGCGGCCTGGGCACGGAGCCACAGGAGGCGGTCACCGCCTACGCCAACCAGCAGAAGGTGCCGCAGATCTACGTCTCCACCGGCGCAACCGAGTGGGGCGCGCGTGACAAGCACACGGGCCATCCGTGGACGATCGGCTGGCAGCCCGACTACCAGGCCGAGGCTGCGATCTACGGGCGGTACATCGGCAAGAATCTCCCGAACGCGAAGATCGGGATCATCTACCAGAACGACAGCTACGGCCGCGACTACATCAACGGTCTCCAGGCCGGGCTGGGCTCGCACAAGAGCCAGATCGCCAGCCAGCAGGGCTTCGAGGTCACCGACACCTCGGTGACGAACCAGGTGATCGCCCTTCGACGCGCCGGGATCGACACCCTGATGATCTTCGGCACGCCCACGCCGACCATCCGCATCTACGCGACCATGGCGGCGATCGGCTGGAAGCCGCAGAACATCTTCCTCAACTCGGTCTCGGCCACCGACACGTTCATGGGGATCGCGGTCGCGCGCGCCGGCGCCGCCGAGGTGAACGGCTCGATCAGCACCTACTACACCAAGGACCCGGCGAACCCCTCCTGGGCGAACGACGCGGGCATGAAGCTGTACAAGTCGATCATGGCCAAGTACGCGCCGTCGAACGCCAAGGTCACCGACGGGCTCTACATCTACGGCATGGCCAAGGCGTACACGTTCGTCCAGGCGCTGAAGGCGGCCGGGCCGAACCCGACCCGCGCGGGCCTGATGAAGGCCGTGCTGAACATGAACGACAAGTCGAACCCGTTCCTGCTCCCGGGTGTGGTCACCAAGACGGGCGAGAAGGACTTCTTCCCGATCTCCCAGCAGCAGCTGATCAGGTTCAACAACGGCACGTGGGCACCCATGGGCCAGCTCACGGACACCAGGCCGAAGGGCTAGACGAAGGGAACCGAGCGAGGGACAGGCCGAGGCCTGTCCCTCGCGCTTTCGTGGATCTGACCGAGCAGCTGAACGCAGCGATGCCGTTCGGGGCGTTCCTCGGCCTCGAGGTGGTCGCGGCCTCGGCGGAGGAGGTTCGCGCACGGCTCGCCTGGGCGGAGGAGCTCTGCACGGCCGGCGGTCTCATGCACGGCGGCGCCCTGATGGCGCTCGCCGACTCGACCGGCGGTTTCTGCGCATTCCTCAACCTGCCGGAGGACGCGACCGGCACGGCGACGATCGAGTCGAAGACGAACTTCTTCGCGCCGGTGCGCGAGGGTTGGGTCGAAGCCCTGTCGGTACCGCTCCACGCCGGCCGGACGACGATCGTGGTCGATACCGACCTGTTCGACGACCAGGGCTGCCGCGTCGCGCGCGTGACGCAGACCCAGGCGGTTCTGCGCTAGTCATCCCGATCGGCCGGTGCGAGCCGACCGCGGCGGCGCTACAGTCTCGGTCGATGAAGGTTCGCTCGCTCCTGCCTTTGACGGTCGTGGTGCTCGCCCTGTGCCTCGGCGCAGCCTCGACCGCATCGGCGGCGACGCCGCGGCTGAGCAAGGCCCAGTGGTCGGCATACGTGAAGGCACATACGCCCTATCTCGCGCAGACGACGAAGACTGTCGCCAGATTCCGTAAGTGCCGCCAGGGCACGGCGTACACGAGCTATCTGAAGGCGTTCGCCGCCTGCCTCGGCACCACGCCCGACGCGGAAGCTGCGGCGACGAACGTGCTGTTCAACACCTTGCACGGGTTCCAGGGCAAGGTCCGGGGCAACTGCGCCAAGTCGCTCTCGACCTACCAGACCGCGCTGTACTTCTGGCGGTCGGTGGTCGTCGGGATCAGCCGGGCGGTCAAGCAGACCTCGTCGAGCGTCGCCACCGTCGAGGGTCAGGTGCAGAACGGCGTCGTCGCCGCCCAGAAGGTGAACACGGACGCCACCCTGTTCACGCGGGCCTGTAAACCGCTGGCGTAGCTACTCGATCAACGCCAGCGCGGTCTCGGCGAGGAGCGGCACGCCCTGCTCGAAGCGCGCGGCGCCGGTGTCCTCCGCGGACAGCTCGCCGCGGATGAACCGCCCGTAGATCGCCTCGCAGAAGACCGCCGCCTTCCAGAGCGCGAGCGCCTGGAACCACGCGAGCGGCTCGACGTCGCGGCCGCTCCCCGCAACGTAGCGTTCGACCAGCTCCTGCCTGGTCGGAAAGCCCGGGGTCGCGGTGACGGGCGAGGTGCCGAGCGGGTTCGTCTCGCCGCCGGGCTCGCTGTAGGTGGCCAGCAGGTAGCCGACGTCGGCGCGAGGATCGCCGACCGCGCCCATCTCCCAGTCCAGCACGGCCCGGATCCGGGTCGGGCGGTCGGCGTCGAGGATCATGTTGCCGAGCCGGTAGTCGCCGTGGACGACGGCGAGGGACGCGGGTTCAGGCAGGTTCGCCGCCAGCCAGCCGCCCACCTCGACCACGTCCGGCAGCTCGCGGGTCCGGTTGACCTCCCAGAGCTGAGTGAACCGACGCACCTGGCGCTCGAGGTAGCTGCCCTCGCGGACGAAGTCGGCAACGCCCGGCGACCGGATGTCGACGTCGTGGATCTCGACCAGCGTGTCGACCAGGTCGAGCCCGAGCGCGTGCCGACCCGCCTCGCTCTCCAGTCCGGGCGGGAGCCCGCCGGTGACGATCGGCCCCTGGAGGAAGTCCATCACGTAGAAGGGGACGCCGATCACGCGCTCGTCCTCGCAGACGGCACGGATGGTCGGCAGCCGGATCCCGTGCGGCGCGAGCGCGAGCTGGAGGCGCGCCTCCCTGACCATGTCGTGTGCCGAGGGCGGCAGCGGCGGCCGGGGCGGGCGGCGGAGGACGAAGCGGTCGCCGCCGCGCTCGAGCAGGAAGGAGAAGTTCGACCCGCCGCCTTCGCCGATGCGGGAGGCCCGCACCGGACCGACGCCGAGTCCGTGCTCGTCGAGGAAGGCCTCGAGGGGCTCGATGATCAGCAGAGGCGGTCGATCCAGCCGAGCTGCGTCAGCGCGCCGCGCAACGATTCCGGAGGCGCTATTGCTACTCATCGAACCACGCGTATCCGCCGCCGCGACCGACATGGCGGGCGCGGCTCACCGCCGCGTGCCGGCAGCCGGCAATGTGAGCGCAGCGAGCGAAGGAAGGAGAGGGCCCGTGGGAGAACCATGGGTTCTCCTACGCATTACCAGGCAGATTGGCCGCCGTCGACAACGACCACCTGGCCGGTGACGAAGGCCGAGGCGCGCGAGGCGAGAAAGACGACCGCGCCCTTCAGGTCGTCGGGGCCGCCGAAACGGCGAAGCGGGATGTGCTCCAGGTACGCGTCGGGCCGCGCGTCGAGCAGCACCTTGTTCATGTCGGACGGGAACCAGCCGGGCGCGATCGCGTTCACGTTGATCCCGTGCTGGGCCCACTTGGTCGCGAGGTCGCGCGTGAACGAGACCACGCCGCCCTTCGACGCGTTGTAGGCGACGGCGTTCATCAGGTCGGGCGGCGCGCCGCCGAGGGCCGCAACCGAGGCGATGTTCACGATCTTGCCGCCGCCCTGCTCGATCATCAGGCGGCCGGCGGCCTGGGCGAAGAGGAAGACGCCGGTCAGGTTGACGTCGATCACCTTCTGCCAGCCCTCGAGCGGGTGGTCCTCGGGCGCGGCGCCCCAGGAGGTGCCGGCGTTGTTGACGAGGACGTCGACGCTGCCGAACTCTGACTTCGTGCGGTCGACGACCGCCTGGACCTCGGCCGGGTCGCGGACGTCGCAGCGCAGGCCCAGTGCGCGCACCCCGAGCTCGCGCTGGAGCTCGGCGGCGACCTCCTCGCAGCGCTCCGGCTTGCGCGCGCAGAGGACGACGTCGGCGCCCGCCTCGGCGAGCCCGGTCGCCATCTGGCGGCCGATCCCGCTGCCGCCGCCGGTGACGATCGCGGTGCGGCCCGAGAGGTCGAAGAGCTCCGCCGGCTTCATAACAGAGCCCTCTTCGGGATGATCACGCGCCACCTGGGCGTGATGGGCGGGTGCGAGGCATGGACGCAGGGAGCACCGATAGAGCGCTATCGGTGCGACTGAGGACGCCGCATCGTGCCGCCCAGCGCGGCCAGGTGGCCCGTGCTTCATCGCGAAGCGGGCTCATAACAGCAACTCTGCCATCGTCCGCAGCGTCGCAGGGTCGTGGGCCTGGATCAGGAGGGTGGTCACCGGCGACGCCTTCCACGCTTCGAGGCGGTCGGCGATCCGGTCCCGCCCTCCGACCAGCGCCACCTCGTCCACCAGCGCGTCGGGAACGGCGGCGATCGCCTCCATCTTCTTGCCGCCGAGGTAGAGCTCCTGGATCTCGTTCGCCTCGCGCTCGTAGCCGTACCGGGCAACCAGCGTCGTGTAGTAGTTCTGGCCCTTCGCGCCCATGCCGCCGACGTACAGCGCCAGGTGCGGCTTGACGAAATCGCGGGCGGCCTGGAGGTCGTCGGAGATCGCCACCGGGACCGCGAAGGCGGCGACGTCGAAGCCTGGCTTGGCCGAGGCGAGCGGCTCGCCGAAGACGCCGGCCAGCTTCTCCGGCGAGGCCCAGACCGGCAGCCAGCCGTCGGCGATCTCCGCGGCGAGCGCGACGTTGCGAGGCCCGATCGCGGCGAGGTAGACGGGGATCTCGGGGCGCAGCGGCCGCAGCATCAGCTTCAGCGGTACGCCGAGGCCGGTGGCATCGTCGCCGCGGTAGGGGATCTCGTAGTGGGCGCCCTGGTGCTCGACGAGCTCGCGGCGGAGGGCGGCGCGGACGATCTCGACGTACTCGCGCGTGCGGCCGAGCGGCTTGCCGAACGGCTCCCCGTGCCAGCCCTCCACCACCTGGGGGCCTGACGTCCCAAGGCCGAGCAGGACGCGGCCGCCCGACATCAGGTCGAGCGTGGCCGCGGTCATCGCCGCCATCGCCGGTGTGCGGGCCGGCATCTGCATGATCCCGGCGCCGAGCTTCAGGGTCGTCGTCGTCGCGCCGAGCCAGGCGAGCACCGAGACGACGTCCGTGCCCCAAGCCTCCGCCGCCCAGGCCGAGTCGTAGCCGAGCCGCTCGGCCTCGCGCGCCAGCTCGATCAGCTCCACCGGGTTCGTCCCCGGCGGTGCGTAGCCCATCGCGTAGCCGAGCTTCATACCTGCGATGCTAAACGCGGAATGCGAGAGACGTACCGGGCGTTCATGGAGGAGCACGTCTACCCTGCCGAGCCGGACCTGGCCCGGGAAGACGACGCAGCCGACGAGCTGATGCGCGGCCTGCGCACACGGGCGAAGGCGGAAGGGCTCTGGGCGCCGCATTTGCCGCCCGAGGCGGGAGGCACCGGAGGCGGGTTCCTGGCGTACGCCGACCTGAACGAGGAGATCGGCCGGTCGATCTGGGCCCAGCTCGTCTTCAACTGCCAGGCGCCCGACGCCGGCAACGGCGAGATCCTGCACATGTTCGGCACCGACGAGCAGAAGTCGACGTTCCTGCGACCGCTGGTCGAGGGCGAGACGCGCTCGTTCTTCTCGATGACCGAGCCGGAGGTGTCGGGCGCCGACCCGACCGGGCTGCGCACTACGGCCGTGCTCGACGGCGACGAGTGGGTGATCGACGGCCACAAGTGGTTCTCGTCGGGGGCCGAGGGCGCCGGGTTCGGGATCGTGATGGCAGTCACCGATCCGGACGCGGAGCCGCACCGGCGGACCTCGCAGATCCTCGTGCCCGCCGATGCGCCCGGGCTGCGGATCGAGCCGGTCCCGGTCTCGGGGCATCGCGGCCGCGGCTGGTCGACGCACTGCGAGGTCTGGTACTCGGGGGTGCGGGTGCCCGCCTCGAACCTGCTCGGCGAACGAGGCGACGGTTTCCGCATCGCGCAGAAGCGGCTCGGCCCCGGCCGCATCCACCACGTCATGCGCTGGCTCGGCCAGATGCAACGGGCCTTCGAGCTGATGTGCCGGTACGCGCTCCAGCGGGAGGTCTTCGGCGGGCCGCTCGCCGACAAGCAGACGGTCCAGAACTGGATCGCCGACTCGGCGGCCGAGATCCAGGCATGCCGGTTCATGACCCTCGATGCCGCCCGGAAGATCGACGCGGGAGACGAGGCGCGGGTCGAGATCTCGTTGATCAAGTTCTACGCCGCCCGGGTGCTGAACGACGTGATCGACCGTGCGGTGCAGGTGCACGGCGCCCTCGGCCTCACCGACCGCACGCCGCTCGCGGCGATGCTCGCCGTCGCCCGCGGCGGCCGGATCTACGACGGCCCGGACGAGGTCCACCGGATGGTCGTCAGCCGGCGCATCCTGAAGGAGTTCGCCGGCGGCGGAACCTGGCAGTTCTCGTAGGCAACGATGGGTGATCACAGCTTCGTCACTCCAAGGACGGGTCCGTACCAGGCGCAGCACGGGGAGGACCTGTGGCTCGAGAGCTACTTCGACAAGAAGGGTCGCGGGCAGGGCTTCTTCGTCGAAGTGGACGCCTACGACGGAATCGTCCTCAGCAACACGTACTCGTTCGAGCAGTCTGGTTGGCGAGGGATCCTGGTCGAGCCGCACCCCGAGAAGGCCCGCCTGTGCCTCGAGAACCGGCCAGGGAGTCAGGTCTTCCAGTGTGCCGCCGTCGGCCCGGAGAGCGCAGCCGAGGTCGAACTCCTCGACGTGCCCGACGGAGAGGTCTATTCGACGCTCCCCAGCGAGTCGAATCTCCGCCGCCTGGACGGGTTCGCCCCTCGAGCCGGACGATCCGCGTGCCCCGCCCGAACGCTCGATTCGATCCTAGAGGAGGCATCGCCACCGGCGATCGACTTCGTCTCGATCGAAAACGACACGCGAGGCGGTTCACCTCATCCGGGGCATCAGCTGGCAGATGGGCAATCACAGCTTCACCACCCCGAAGGCGGGGCCGTACCAGGCCCAGGACGGAGAGGATGTCTGGCTCGAGCGATACTTCCGCGGCAAGCAGCACGGGTTCTTCGTCGAGGTCGGCGCCTACGACGGGATCGTCCTCAGCAATACGTATTTCTTCGGGCAGGCCGGCTGGCGAGGGATCCTCGTCGAGCCGAACCCGGCAAAGGCCCGCCTCTGCCGCGCGAACCGGCCGGAGAGCCAGGTCGTCGAGTGCGCGGCCGTCGCACCGGGCGGCCCGGCCGAGGTCGAGCTCCTCGACGTGCTCGGCGGCGAGGTCTACTCGACGCTCGTCCCGAGCGAGTTCAACCTCGAGCGCCTCCGCGAGTTCGGCCTCTCCAGCCGCACCGTCCTCGTGCCCGCCCGGACGCTCGACTCGATCCTGGAGGAGGCGGCGGCGCCGGCGATCGATTTCGTCTCGATCGACGTCGAGGGCGCCGAGCTGGACGTATTGCAGGGATTCGACATCGCCCGGTGGCGCCCGGGGCTGGTGATGATCGAGAGCGCGACTGCAAGGCCGCCGGAGATCCGCAGGTACTTCGTTCGGAACGGCTACGCCTACCTGCGCAGCGTCGGCTTCAACGACGTCTACGAGCCGACGCCCGCGAGCGTCCCCTTTGGCGATCGGCAGGCGGTGGTGGCCGCAATCGATGTTGTCAGGTACAGAGCGAGGAAGACGTTGCCGGCCGTACGCGAAAGGGCGAGGGTCCGCAGCCGGCTCCGCGCGCGCGGTCTCCTCGAGTAGCCGCGACGCGCCACTCGCGGCCACACGGACAGGCAGTATCTGACTCAAGATGAGTCGCTCACGCCGCCCAATCGAGGATCAACACGAGGAACGCGCCGTCCGGATCGGCGAGGCCGCTGAGCGCGTGGGCTTGAGCCCGAACCCTCCGGTACGGATCTTGCCCGCCGAACGATCCCGGCAACGCTGCACGTCGACGGCAGCGGCCGCCCGCAGACGGTCGATCACGAGACGAACGCGCCGTTTCGCAGGTTGATCGAGGCCTTCGAATCGCTGACCGGCGTGCCGGCCGTCCTCAACACGAGCTTCAACGTCGACAGCGAGCCGATCATGTGCTCGCCCACGGACGCGCTTCGCACCTTCTATGCGAGCGGCATCGACGCGCTGGTCATGGGCGATTTCCTCCTGGAGAAGAGTGTCGAGCTGGATCCGTTGAGCCTCGCATCGAAAGGCGTGTCCCGACAGACCGGCGCGCGATCGGCCGCGTAATCGAGCCGCATCAGCTCCGGGTCGCGACCGGCAGGTGATGCTCGCCGCCGGTGGTCGCGTGCGCTTCTTCCCGGAGTGGAGAGGCTTCGGGTCGAACAGGCGCTCGATCTCGGAATGCAGGTCGAGCGCACGCGGGAAGCAATATCTCGCCAGCTGGCCGCGTTGCACCGCATGGTCGTCAGCCGGCGCATCCTGAAGGAGTTCGCCGGCGGCGGAACCTGGCGCTTCTCGTAGATGCGCCGCTCGCGCCAGTAGGAGAGAATCGGCCCCGTGAACCTCTGGCTGACTGCCCTGATCGTGGTCGGCGCGACCGCGCTCTGGGTCGCCGTGTTCCTCTGGCTCCGGCGGTTCGCCCCGGAGGACGGGTTCTTCACCGACGGGGACCGGGCGGCAGGCGTCTTCGGCGTTCTGGCGACCGGCTTCGCGATCTTGCTCGGCTTCGTCATCTACCTCGCCTTTCTCAGCTACGACACTGCGCGGAGTGGCGCCCGGCAGGAGGCAACCGACGTGATCCAGCAGTTCGAGATCGCCCAGCTCCTGCCGCAGCCGGCGGGAGCAAAGCTTTCAGGTCTGCTGGTCTGCTACGGACGTGCGGTCGTCGGCGTCGAATGGCCCCTGCTCGAAGAGGGCAAGAAGCCACCGTTCAATCCATGGGGTATCCCGCTCTTCGCCGCGCTCCGCACCGTCGAGCCGAAGACGGCCGGTCAGCAGAACGGCTCCTATCCGAAATGGCTCGATCTGACGTCGGACCGCGAGGAGGCGCGGCTCGACCGCGTCCAGGCAGGGAGCCACGTGATCCCGGTGCCTCTGTGGGTGCTGCTTTTCGTCACGGCGGTGCTCGTCTTCGTCTTCTCGTTCCTCTTCGCCGACCGCTCGGAGGGCCGATTGCCGCAGGCGGTCATCGCAGGCACCCTCGTCGCGATGCTCGTGACCAGCCTGCTCGTCATCCGCTTCCTCGGCCACCCGTACTCCAAGGGCGTCGGCGGCCTGAAGCCAACCGACATGACGCGCGTCCTCGGGCAGGTCGCCGCCGCTTCGAAGACGCTGGGAGTGAAGGTCGTGATCCCCTGCGATGCGGCCGGACGGCCGCTCGCGTAGATCCTTCGGCGGTCAGCTCCGCGTACCGAGCGGGAGGTGCTCGTCGCCGGGGAGCGGCCGGGCGAGCTTCTTGCCGGGGTTGAGCAGGTTCTTCGGGTCGAAGAGGCTCTTGATCTCCCCGTGCAGGTCGAGGGCACGCGGGGACCACTGCCGTGCCAGCTGGCCGCGCTTCAGGAGGCCCAGGCCGTGCTCGCCCGAGACCGAGCCGCCGAGGCGGACGGCGACATCGAAGAGGTCCTCCACTGCGAGCGCGGCGCGGCGATGCTCGTCCGGGTCATCAGGGGCGACGAGGAAGGCCGAGTGGAGGTTGCCGTCGCCGGCGTGGCCGAAGGAGAGGCCGACGAGGTCGTGGCGCCGGCCGATCGCGAGCGTCTCTTCCATCGCCTCCTCGACCCGGTCGAGCGGGACGACGATGTCCTCGGCGACGACCCCCCCGCGCCGCGCGAGCACGGCGAACGCCAGGCCCGACCGCCAGCGCCAGAAGGCGTCCACGCCCTCGCGATCGTCCGGCGCGTGGATGCCGACAGCACCCTCGCCCGCCGCCTCGACGAGCTCGGCACGGACACGCTCCGCCTCGGCCCGCGAGCCGTCGGCCTCCGCGAGCAGCACGAACCCGGCACCGGCGGGCACGCCGCCCGGGAACGACGCGGCCCCGCAGGCCAGCGTCTCGGCGTCGAGCACGTCGAGGGCGGCCGCCACGACGCCGCTGCCGACAACCCGCAGCAGCGCCGCGCACCCTTCGGTGGTCCCCGCGTGGAACACGGCCATCGGCAGCACGCTCTCCGGCGCCGGCAAGAGCTTCAACCAGGCCGCGGTGACGATCCCGAGCGTCCCTTCCGAGCCGACGAGCAGCCGCTTCAGGTCGTAGCCCGCGACGTCCTTGCGGATCGGGCCGCCGATAGACACGAGCTCGCCCGGGGGCAGCGCCGCCTCGAGCCCCGTCACCCAGTCGCCGACGACGCCGTACTTGAAGGCGTGGGGCCCGCCGGCGTTCGTGGCGATGTTTCCGCCGATCTGCGACTGCTCGGGCGCGCCCGGGTCGGGGGCGAACATGAGGCCGCCCTCCCGCACGAGCTGCTTGAGCCGGCCGGTCGGCACGCCGGCCTCGACGTGGATCCGCCAGAGCTCGGGGTCGAACGACCGGACGCGATCGAGCCGGTCCAGTGCCAGCACGACCCCGCCGTCGGGGACGGCGCCCGCCGCCGCGCCCGTCCCGCCGCCGCGCGGGACGATCGGCACCTCCCGCTCGTAGCACCACGCGAGCACCGCGGCGACCTCCTCGGCCGTTCGCGGAAGCACGACCGCATCGGCCCGCCCGGGCGCCCGTGTGAAGTCGGTGAGGTACTCGGCAGGCAGCCCGTCGAGCACCGACTCGCCGAACTCGTGCCGGAGCTCGGCGATCACCGCAGGAACTCCACGATTCGCGCTGCGACCTCCTCGCCGGCGTCCTCCTGGACGAAGTGGCCCGCCTGCTCGACGAGCTCCGCGGGCAACGCACCGGGAATCCACCGCGCGATCGCCGCGGCGGCCTCGGGCCGGAAGATCGGGTCGGACTCGCCGAACAGGACGAGCGCCGGCTTCTCCCATGACCCCAGCGCGTCCCGGATCGCCATCAGCGGCGCGGTGTTCGGATGCTCCGGCTCGGTCGGCACCAGCTCGGGGAACGCGAGCACGCCCGCCTTCGACTCCGGCGTCGCGAACGGTGCGTCGTACGCCGCGACCACGTCGTCTGCAAGCCCACGCACGGCAGCGGTCCGGATCAGCCGACCGGGCTGGAAGTCCCCTCCGGCCGCGCGCACGACCTCTCGGAACCGAACCCACGCCTCGCTCGGCGGTCGGCCGCCGCCGACGCCCGTGTTCAGGATCACCAGCCGGGCGACCCGGTCGGGCTGCTCGACCGCGAGCCGCAGTCCGATCGGTCCGCCCCAGTCCTGGACGACCAGGGTCAGCCCGCGCAGATCCAGCTCCTCGACCAGCCGCCGGATCGACGCGCAGTGCCGGTCGAACGTGTACCACGACGCTTCCGTCGGCTTGTCCGACCGGCCGAACCCGAAGTAGTCCGGCGCGACCACCCGGGTGACGGCGGCGAGCGCCGGGATCATCTTCCGGTACAGGAACGACCAGGTCGGCTCGCCGTGGAGGCACAGCACCGGATCCCCCTGGCCCTCGTCGAGGTAGTGCATGCGCAGGCCGTCCTGCTCGAGGTAGCGGGGAGCGAACGGGAAGTCGGGCAGCCCTTCGAACCGTTCGTCCGGCGTGCGGAAGGCCGCCGTCATCGCGGCCCCGGCACTCCACGGAAGTCGTAGAGGAGCGGCTCGCGTCCCGGCTGGACGACCCACGCCCGGCCGGTACCGCCCGAGCGCGCGGCCGTCAGAGCAGCGACGGCGACCGTCTCGGCCGGGATCAGCGGGATCCCCTGACCGTCGATCCACTCGCGCAGCCCGTGATCCACGATCGGGGTGTCTGCGAACCCGGGGCAGAGCGCGTTGATCGTGACCCCGCGCTCGGTGAGCTGAGGCGCGACCGCGCGGACGAAGCCGACCACCGCGTGCTTCGTCAGGGTGTAGACCGGGTCGAGCGGCATCGCCATGAGGCCGGCGAGCGAAGCCGTCGCGACGATCGCCGACCCCGGTTCCATCACCTGCGCCATGCGCCGCGTCCCGAAGACGACACCGTCGACGTTCGCGCCGACCGCGCGCCGATACTCCGCGTCGCCGAGCGCGGCGATGTCGTTCGAGCCCGTAGCGACACCGGCGTTCAGGAATGCGAAGTCCGCAGGCCCGACCTCCTCCCACGCCAGCGGATCGGCGACGTCGAACCCGGTGGCGAGGTCGAGCGACCGCACCTCGCACCCTTCCGCCTCGAGCAACGAGACGGCCGCCGCCCCGATCCCGGAGGCGGCTCCGGTGACGAGCGCACTACGGAACAAGGACGACCTTGCCGACATGACGGCGCTCCTCGATCAGCGCGTGCGCCGCGGCGGCCTCGGCGAGCGGAAGCTCGGCGCCCACCACCGGACGGATCGCGCCCTGCTCCCACAGGCCGACCAGCTCCTCCGCCGCTTCGCGGACGACGTACGGGGCGAGCTGCATCAGCCTCCCGAGGTAGAAGCCGGCGACGCTCGCGTTCCGCCCGACAACCAGTGCCGGGTTGACGTCCGCCCACATGCCGCCCGCGTAGCCGATCGCGATCAACGTCCCGAGCGGCGTCAGCGCCTTCAGCGAGGCGGCGAAGACCTCGCCTCCGACCGGATCGACCACCACGTCGGCGCGGACCGCGTCCGCGAACTCCTCGTACGAGTACGCAGCCTCGGCACCGTGCTCCAGGGTGAATGCCCGCTTCTCCTCCGAGCCGGCCGTCGCCACGACCCGCGCGCCGAGGTGGCGCGCGAGCTGGATAGCCGCCGAGCCGACTCCGCCCGCGCCGGCGTGGACGAGCACGGTCGACCCGGGGCCGACCCGGGCCTGCCGGCGCATCGGAATCCACGCGGTCAGAAAGGTCATCAGGAACGCCGCTCCCTCCGAGAACGACGCACCGTCCGGGAGGGGCACGACCCACTCCGCCGGGACCGCTTCCGCATAGCCGCCCGTCCGCGGCAGGGCCATCACCCGCCGGCCGTCCAGCTCTCCCGCGACCTCGCCGCCGAGCACGGCCGGAAGGTCGGGCGGCTGCGGGTAGTCGCCCCGCCGAATCAGAACGTCCATGAAGTTCACGCCCGCCGCCCGCACACGCACCACCGACGGGCCGGACGGCTCGGGAACGTCGGCGAGCTCGAGCCGTTCGGGCCCGCCGAGCTCGCGGAGCAGGACGGCTTTCAGGACGCCGCCGGCTCGGCCGAGGGCTTCGGCTCGGGCGCCTCGGCAGGCACGGCCGGAAACATCTCCCGCAGCGCCGTCTTCCGGAACTTCCCGACCGCCGTCTTCGGGAGCTCGTCGACGAACTCGAACGCGTCCGGGAGCCACCACTTCACGAAGTCCGCCGCCAGGAACTCGCGCAGCTCGTCCGGCGTCGCGCTCTGCCCCTCGCGCAGGACGCAGACGGCGAGCGGCCGCTCGTCCCAGCGCTCGCTCGGCACCGCGATCACGGCCGCCTCGGCGATCGCCGGGTGCCCCATCAGCGCGTTCTCGAGCGCGACGGACGAGATCCACTCGCCGCCCGACTTGATCACGTCCTTGGAGCGGTCCTGGATGCGGATGAACCCGCGCGGGTGCAGCGAGACGATGTCGCCGGTCCTGAACCAGCCGTCCTCGGTCCAGCGCTCGGCCTGTTCAGGCGTCTCGTAGTACGAGGCCGCGACCCAGGGTCCGCGGACCTCGAGCTCGCCCATGGTCTCGTCGTCCCAGGGGATCTCGTTGCCCTCGGCGTCGCGCGCCCGCAACTCGACCAGCGGCAGCGGCAGCCCCTGGAGCGCGATGTAGTCGTACCGGGTCTGCGGATCGGCCTCTGCGAGGTCGCCCGGCAGTGCGGCGGTGGAGGCGACCGGCGAGGTCTCGGTCATGCCCCAGCCGTGCACGATCGCCAGCCCGTGGCGCTCGTCGAAGGCCTCGATCATCGCGCGTGGCACCGCGGAGCCGCCGACGAGCATGCCCTTCATGCGGGAGAGATCCCAGCGGCCCGGATTGGCGTCGAGCGTGGCGAGGATCCCCATCCAGATCGTCGGCACACCGGCCGCCCACGTCACGCCCTCCTGGACGAAGTCGTCCAGCAGCGACTCGGGGTCGAGGTGCGGGCCGGGGTAGACGATCTTCGCCCCGAACATCGTCGCCAGGTACGGGTATCCCCAGGCGTTCGCGTGGAACATCGGCACGACCGGCAGGACCACGTCGGCCTCGCCGATGCCGATCCCGAGCGGGTTGGACGCGCCGAGGCCGAGGGAGTGCAGGAACGTCGAGCGGTGCGAGTAGACGACGCCCTTCGGCCGGCCGGTCGTGCCGCTCGTGTAGCACATGGCAGCCGCCTCGTTCTCGTCGAGCTCCGGATCGCGCCAGTCGTCGGACGACGCGCCGGCGAGCAGCTCCTCGTACGAGTCCTCGACCACGAAGACGTGCTCGATCCGGGTTTCGGCCCGGAACTGGTCGAGGAGCGGCACGAGGGTCCGGTCGACGATCACCGCCCTGTCGCCCGCGTGGTCGGCGATGTACGCGAGGTCGTTCGGATGGAGGCGGAGGTTGAGCGTGTGCAGGGTGAAGCCCCCGCACGGGATCCCGAGGTAGCACTCCATGTGCTGGTGGTGGTTCCAGCAGAGTGTCGCGACGCGGTCGCCGCGCTCGAGGCCGAGCGCGTGAAGTGCGACCGCGAGCTGCTTGGAGCGCCGGGCCAGGTCGCGGTACCCGTACCGGTGGAAGCTCTTGTCGGGGAGGCGGGTGACGATCTCCTTGTCGCCGAAGTACGTCTCGGCGCGCCGGAGCAGGTGGGGCAGCGTCAGCTGGAAGTCCATCATCTGGCCGCGCATGCACCCGGATCGTAAGCCGGTCTCACTCACCGAGCAACGCCCTCCGGTAGACGCGGTCTCGCAGTCGGTCCGGCAACCGCTCGATCGTCGCGCGGATCCTGGCGTCGCGGCCGACGACGTAGCGGGTCCTCGGGCGCTGCGCGGTGAGTGCGTGCTCGACCGCGTTAGCGACGAGGTCGACGGGTGCGGCCTTGCTCGAGCGGGCTGTGGCGAACCGGCGGAAGCGGTCGATCCGCGCTCGGTAGCGGTCCGAGACGCCGTCGGCCAGAGGCTGGGGCTTCGTCCAGATCGCTGTCGCGATCGTCCCGGGCTCGATGATCGAGACCTCGATGCCGTCGGGCGCCAGCTCGACCCGGAACGAGTCGGCCATCGCCTCGAGCGCATGCTTCGTCATCGCGTATCCCCCGAGAAACGGCAGGGCGCTGCGGCCCCCGATCGAGCCCATGATGACGATGCGCCCCCTTGCCGCCCGCAGCGCCGGGAGCACCGCCTGCGTGACGGCGAGTTGGCCGACGACGTTGACCTCGAACTGGCGGCGAAGCTCGTCGGCAGGCAGATTCTCGAGCGGCGCGGAGATGCCGATCCCCGCGTTGTCGACGAGCCCGTCCAGCCGATCGAACGAGAGCGGCGGCGGGTCGGTGACGTCGATGATCAGCTCGGTGGTCTCCTCCGGAGCGTCGCCGGGCGTCCGCACGCCCGCGTAGACCTGCCACCCTCGGGCGGCGAGGCGCTTCGCGCACGCGGCGCCGATGCCGGACGAGGCGCCCGTGATCAGGACGGTCCGTCGGGACTCAGGCGAGGAGCTCAGCCGCGACCTCCGCCCGCTGGCGCGCGGGGAAGCCGTCGAACGCCTGGATCCACTGCGCCCGCTTGTAGTAGCGGTGGAGGGGATGCTCCCAGGTGAAGCCGATTCCGCCGTGCACCTGGATCGAGCGCTCGCAGGCCGATACCGCCGCTTCAGCCGCGTAGGCCTTCGCCGCCGCCGCAGCCGCCGCCGCCTGGTGGTCGTCCTCGGCGACGCACCACGCCGCCCAGTAGGCGAGCGAGCGAGCGAGCTCGGTCGCCATGAACGCGTCGACGAGCGAGTGCGACACCGCCTGGTACACGCCGATCGCCTTCCCGAACTGCTGTCGGTCCTTGGCGTGCTCGACGCCCCAGTCGAGGGCGCGCTGGGCGATTCCGACCGCCTCGAGCGCGAGCGCCGCCCGCAGGCGCGGCCGGTCGACGGCCGCATCCCCGGCCGGCGCCGCGAGCCGGCCGAGCCGACGGCTGCGGTCCATCGTCTCGACGGTCGTGCCCTCGGCTGCGACCGGCCCGTCGGCCGTGACGACACGCTCGACGAGCGCGAGGTCGGGCACGAGCGCATCCACCTGGGCCGACCAGCGGGCCTCGCCGGCGGCGACGGCGGCGCGTGCCTCCGGGTCGAGCCGCGGCAGCGCGAGTGCAACCGTCGAGAAGTACGGGCCCGGGTACAGCGCCCGTCCGAGCTCCTCGAACAGCACCGCCTCCTCGAGGAAGCCGAGCCCGGCGCCTCCCTCGTC
This sequence comes from uncultured Actinomycetes bacterium, assembly GCA_963775695.1. Lineage (GTDB taxonomy): Bacteria > Actinomycetota > Thermoleophilia > Gaiellales > Gaiellaceae > DATBLE01. The sequence goes on from CAVZJU010000011.1 coordinate 404,666, forward strand.
CTCGGCGACCGAAACGCCGAGCCAACCCAGCTCGGCGAGCTCCGCCCAGGACGCCGGATCCCAGCCCACCTCCGAGTCGGCGAGCTCGGCGACCCGCTCCGGGGGATAGCGCTCCTCGAGCCAGCGCCGCGCCTCCGAGCGCAGCGCCTCCTGCTCGGTGGTGAACGCGAAGTGCATCAGCGACCTTTCGGCAGCCCGAGCACGCGCTCGGCGACGATGTTCCGGAGGATCTCCGAGGTGCCGGCCTCGATCGTGTTGCCCCGGCTGCGCAGCTGGAGCCACTGCCAGTAGCCGTCGTCGTCCATCACCTGCGCCTCCGGTCCCAGCAGCTCCAGCGCGAGCTTGCCGAGCCGCTGGTTCGCTTCCGACCAGTGCAGCTTCGGCACCGAGGCCTCCGGCCCCGGAGCGCCCGTCTCCATCAGCCGCGTCAGCGCCCGGTAGTTCGTCCACTTCAGCGCCTGGAGCTCGATCCAGGTCTCCGCGATACGGTCGCGGAGCCGGTCGTCGAGCTCGCGGCCGCGGGCCAGCTCGAGCAGCTTTCCGACCGCGACCTCGAACGCCCCGGACAGCGCGAAGCCGAGCGCCGCCCGCTCGTGCATCAGCGTCGTCATCGCCACCTGCCAGCCCTGTCCGGGCTCGCCGATCACGTTCTCGGACGGCACCTCGACGTCGGCGAAGAAGATCTCGTTGAACTCGGCCTCGCCGGTGATCTGGGTCAGCGGCCGCACCTCGACGCCCGGCGAGTGCATGTCGACGAGGAGGTACGTCAGCCCCTGGTAGCGCGGTGCGTCCGGGTCGCTGAGCGTGACGAGGATGCACCAGTCGGCGAGGTGCGCGTACGACGACCAGACCTTCTGGCCGTTGACGACGTAGCGCCCGTCGCGCAGGTCGGCCCGCGTCCGCACCGACGCGAGGTCGGAGCCCGCCCCCGGCTCGGAGAAGCCCTGGCACCAGATCTCCTCGGCCGACAGGATCTTCGGCAGGTAGCGCGCCTTCTGCTCGTCGGTCCCGTGGACGATGATCGTCGGCCCGGCCATCCCGAGGCCGATCACGCCGATGTGGCCGGGCGCCTGCGAGCGCGCCAGCTCCTCGAGCAGGATCGCCTGGTGCGAGTACGGCGCGCCGCCGCCTCCGTACTCCTTCGGCCAGGTCAGCGCTGCGTAGCCGGCCTCGCCGAGCCTTCGGCTCCACTCGCGCCCCCACTCCTCGAACCGCGCCGCGCCGCCGCGCCGGCCGCGCAGGTCATCCGTCAGGTTGTCCGCGAGCCAGGCGCGGACTTCCTCTCTGAAGGCGGCCTCTTCCGGAGAATCCCGCAGCTGCATGCCACGAGCCTAACGTGGGTTACGCAGCGTCATGCAGGTGCTGGTCGCGTGCGCGACCTTCCGTCCGTCGCCGTCGACGACGTCGCAGGAGGTCAGACCGATCGTCCGGCCGTGGTGCACGACCCGCCCGGTCGCGACCAGCCTGCCCTCGGTCACCCGGCGCAGGTAGTTCGTCTTCAGCTCCAGGGTCGTGAAGGACTCGCCCTCCTCGAGCCGCGAGGCGTACGCCATGCCCATCGCCGCGTCTGCCAGCGCGCAGATCACGCCGCCCTGAATCGTCCCCATCGGGTTGGCGTGCTCCGGCCTCGCGTCCATCTCGAAGACGACCTCGCCGTCTCCGACCGACACCAGCCGGATACCGAGCAGCTCCGCGACCGGCGGCGGCGGGACGTCGCCGCGCATCATCGCGTCCAGGTGTCCGCGGAGGCTGACGCCCTCGTCTCTCACGCCGTCGCCGGGCCGAGCAGGAACCCGCGGACCGCCGTCCTGCCGACATCGCCCTGCTCGCGCGTCTGCACCGAGTGCGACGCACCGTGCACGACCACGAGCCTGCCTCTCGGAGCGAGCCGCGCCTCCTCGCGAGCCCATGCGAGCGGCGTGGAGAGGTCGTGGTCGCCGTTGACGAGCAGGACCGGCACCGGTGGCAGCTTCGATCGCCGAGGCGGCGACACGGCCGGCGTCACCGGCCAGATCTTGCACGTTTCCACGAAGCCGTTGTGCGCGGCGGTCGCCCGCGTGAACGGCCAGACGGCGCTCTCCGGCACGGTCTTCATGCGCCGGGCGAGGAGCGCCGGGCGTCGCGCGACCGGGGTCGTCGAGGACCAGGGGAAACGCATGTCTGCGCAGAGCGTTGCAGCGTGCAGCCCCGAGCTGAACAGCTCGGGCGGAGCCCCGCCGGCCTGATGGATCTGCGCGACCAGCGCCCGCAGCGCCGCGGGCGCACCGTGCCTCGCCTGATGGATGGCATCGATCATCCGCTGGTACTGGGGGTCGACGAACTCGTAGGTGACGATCGCATCCCACAGCGCCACGGGGGCGATGCCGTGCCGGACGACCCAGGCGAGCTCGTCGGCGGGATCGAAGCCACAGCCGAGGTCGGCGCAGGCGGCGCGAAGCACGCGGCCGGTCGCCTTCAGGCCCGTCAGGTACAGCGCGTCGTCGGCCTGAGGGTCGACGTGGGGCAGCACGGAGTCGAGCACGAGCGCCCTCACGGCCTTCGGGTGGGCGATCGCGTAGCGCTCCGCGACGAAGGTGCCGTAGGAGACGCCGTCGATCGTCCAGGTGCCGACGCCGAGAGCCTGCCTGAGCTCGTCCAGGTCGGCGACGGTCGCCTCGGTCGCGTAGAGGCCGCGCGTCCGTCCCAGCTTCGCGGCGCACGCCCGCACTGCCCGCGCGCTCGGTACGGCAATGTCGGACGTGCCGACCTCGGCCTGGAGCTGCGGGCACCGGATCGCCGTTCCTCCCGTGCCGCGCTGGTCGACCAGCACGAGCCTGTAGGACGAGAGCAAGGGCGCGAGCTTCGCCGCGACCCGCGCGACCGACGGCACGCCCGGTTGGCCCGGACCGCCGGTGAGGAAGAGCAGCACGCCGCGTGGGGCCTTCGCGTTGTCCGCTGCGGCGACGTTCAGGCGCAGCGACCCCGGGACCCGACCGCTCCGGTCGAGCGGGACGCTCAGGGTAGAGCACGTGTAGCCGGCGAGACCGTCGCAGGGATGCGAGCCGGTCAGCGCCGGCCGTGGAGCAGCGGCACCGGAGCCTGCGATCGCGAGCGCGACGGTGAGAACGAGGACGATTCTCATTCGTCCCGGGCGACCTCGAACGCCGCCCTCTCCGAGTCGCTCAGGGGCTGCGACCTGCCCGTCTCCGGATCGCGCGAAACGATCACGAGCTCTGCCTCCGCGGCCACCCGGCCGTCGGGCGCGCGCAGCTCCGCCCGTACAGTCACGCTCTTCGTCCCGACCCGCTCGAGCCGCACGCTGCCGATCGCCCGCCGGTCCTCGAGCCGCAGCTCGTTGCGATAGTCGATGGAGACGTGCGCGGCCACGTAGTGCCACACCTCGCCCTCGCCGAGGCCGAGCACCGCGCGGATCCAGTCGTCGAGCGTTTCTTCCAGATACGTGAGATAGACGGCCTGGTTGACGTGTTGATAGGCGTCGAGATCGCGCCAGCGGATCTCGATGCGCTTCTCGTGCACGCCGAATAGGCTACGCGGCGTGAATCGCTTCGAGGGCAAGGTCGCGCTCGTCACCGGCGGCGGCCGCGGGATCGGCAAGGCGACGGCGGCGAGGCTCGCGTCCGAGGGAGCCCAGGTCGCCGTGGCCGACCTCGCCTTCGACGACGACGCGCCGCGGCTGCAGCTCGAGACCAACGTGACCGACCGCGCCGCGGTCGAGGCGGCGGTCGCACGCACGGTCGAGGAGCACGGCGGGCTCGACATCCTGGTCACCTGCGCCGGGATCATCCGCGACAATCTCGTCTACCGGATGACCGACGACGACTGGGACGCCGTCATCGCCACGCATCTGCGCGGTACCTTCCTCGCGACCCAGGCGGCGCAGGCGCACATGACCCAGCACGGCGGCGGGAAGATGGTGCTGATCTCCTCGAGCTCCGCCCAGGGCAATCGCGGCCAGCTCAACTACTCGGCGGCGAAGGCCGGCATCCAGGGGATGACGAAGACGCTGGCGATCGAGCTCGGGCGCTTCGACATCAACGTCAACTGCGTCGCGCCTGGGTTCGTCACCACCGCGATGACCCGGCAGACGGCCGAACGGATCGGCGTCGAGTTCGAAGACTTCCAGAAGCACGCGGCGGAGCAGACGCCGCTCAAGCGGATCGGAGAGCCTGGGGACATAGCCGGCGTGATCGCGTTCCTCTGCTCGGAGGACGCAAGCTACGTCAGCGGTCAGGTGATCTACGTTCGCGGCGGGCCCTAGCCCGGCCTTCGAGTCGCTACGGAAGCGGCAGGGTGGTGGTGATGGTGGTGCCCGGCTCCGTAACCGTGACGGTCTGCGTCGTCGTCGAGACCACCGTCTGCGTGTTGTTGACGGTCGTCGTCTGAACGACCGTCGTCGTCTGCACCTGAGTCTCGGTTTGCGTCTGGGTCGACGTCTGGGTGGTCGTGTGGTTCGAGACCGACGTGATCGTCCCAGGCGGCAGGGTCTGAGTGTTCGTGACGGTCTGGCGCTGGGTCTGGGTCTGGGTCTGAACCTGGGTTTCGGTCCTGGTCGTGGGGACGTAGTTGGTCACGGCCACGGTTCGGGTCTTCCCCTTCTCCTTGACGACCTTGGTGGTCACGACCGGCACCCGGGTCGTCACCACGCGGCGCACGGTCCGCGTCTTGCCCGGCGCGGTCACGACTTGCGTCGCGTAGCGGAGAGCAGTCTCGCGGTTGATCTGCGTCTGAGTCTGCGTCTGCGTCTTCGCCCGGATGCGGACGACCCGTTTGACGACAGGGACGGTCTTGGTGACAAGCGCACCCTTCTCGCGGACGGTGACGACCTTCTGCACCGTCGTCTCGAGGACGACGGCGTCGCTGGTACTCGCCTGCGCGGAGGTCAGCCTGTCGGCAGCGAACCAGCCCCCGACGAGGAGAGCCACTAGCAAAAGACCGGCGATTGCGAACTTCGCCACGGCAGGCGTCCGTTGGCGCCAGAGCCAGTGCCAGTAACCGAGTTCCCGCCAATGCCGCCGCAGAGCCCCACACCCCCTAGTCGACTTCTCCCCGCGAGCATATTAGCGCCCTTCGCGCGCCGCGGCGCCGTCCGGCCATTCAAGAACCATCAGGCACAAGCCGATTGGTTCTCTGATGAGGTGGACAATCGTGATCGCGGCGAGCCTGGCCGGACTCCTGCTCGGCGGAGTCGGGATCGCCGCGGCCGTCGCCGTGCTCGTCCAGGTAGCCATCAGTCTGCGGCTGGCCACGCGGCCACGCCTCTGACGGAGCAGTCGAGCCGGTCGCGTCCGGCTACACTGTCGTGCCCTCGGGGGCGTAGTTCAGTTGGTTAGAACGCCGGCCTGTCACG
>CAVZJU010000012.1:0-269689 GCA_963775695.1 uncultured Actinomycetes bacterium
CTCGCTCACGCTCGGGTCCCAGAGGCGGGCATTGGCGAAGTCGGCCATGTAGGCGAACGCTTCGGCCTGCGGAAGCGCCGACTCGATCGTCGTGACGTAGCGGGCCATGTGTCCGAAGCATAGCAAAGGTCTGTTCAGGTATTGTCTAAGGTATGAAGATGAAGATCGCAGTGATCGGCACGGGCATCTCGGGCCTGGGAGCGGCGTACGCGCTCTCGAAGGGCCACGAGGTCGAGCTGTTCGAGCGCGACGACCGCGCCGGCGGCCACTCGAACACGGTCGAGCACATGGTCGCCGGCCGGACGCTCCGCGCTCGACACCGGCTTCATCGTCCACAACGAGGACACCTACCCGAACCTGGTCCGCCTCTTCCGCGAGCTCGGCGTGCGCACGCAGCCGTCGGAGATGAGCTTCTCGGTCGCCTGCGACCGGCACGGCCTCGAGTACTCGGGCAGCCGCCCGCCGTTCACGCGGCTGACGCTCGAGATCGCCCGCTTCCTGCGCCTCGGGAGCCGGGCTCTCGACGACCCGCGCTGCGCGGAGTGGAGCCTCTCCCGTTACGTCGCCGAGGAGGGCTACTCGCCGCGGTTCCGGGACCACTTCCTCGTCCCGCTCTGCGCCGCGCTCTGGTCGACTGCTCCCAGCCAGACGCTCGACTTCCCGCTCGTCTACGCCGTCCGCTTCTTCGCAAACCACGGCATCCTCGGCTTCCGGCGCCTCCGCTGGAAGACGGTCACCGGCGGCAGCCGGACCTACGTGCGTGCCCTGGAGGAGCGGCTGCGCATCAACCTCTCGACCGAGGTCCGCTCGATCCGCCGCCTCGACGGCGGCGTCGAGCTGCGGCTCGCGGGCGACGAGCTGCGGCGCTTCGACGGCGTCGTCGTCGCGACCCACGCCGACCAGGCTCTGCGCCTGCTCGAGGATCCGAGCGAGGACGAGCGCCGCCTGCTCGGCGTCTTCGGGACGACCGAGAACGACACCGTCCTCCACACCGACGAGCGCTTCCTGCCCCGCCGCGTCTCGACCCGCGGCTCATGGAACTACCAGCTCCGCGACTGCGGCTGCGACGACGGCCGCCCGACGATGACCTACTACCTGAACAAGCTCCAGCGCCTCGACGAGGACGAGCACTACTGCGTCACGCTCAATCGCACGGCCGAGATCGACCCGGCGCGGATCATCCGCCGCTTCTCCTACCGCCACCCGCTCGTGACGCTCGAGTCGATGCGCGCCCAGCCCGAACTGCCGCGCCTCAACGGCCCGCGGCGTACCGCCTTCGCCGGCGCCTGGCAGGGCTACTGCTTCCACGAGGACGGGCTGCGCTCCGGCCTCGCCGCTGCAGCCGCCTTCGGAGCGAGCTGGTGAGGTCCGCGCTCTACACCGGCACCGTGATGCACGCGCGGAAGACGCCGAAGGAGAACGTCTTCCGCTACCGCGTCTGCTTCTACCTGCTCGACCTCGACGAGCTACCCGAACTCGACCGGCGCGTACGCCTGTTCGGCTGGAATAGACGAGGCGTGGTCAGCCTCCACGACCGGGATCACATGGACGTGCGCGCCTACCTGGCCGAGCACGGGATCGAGTCCGATCGGATCCTGCTCCTGACGAACCTGCGCGTGCTCGGCTACGTGTTCAACCCGGTCAGCTTCTTCTACTGCTACCAGGGCGGCGAGCTCGCCTGCATCGTCGCCGAGGTCAGCAACACCTTCGGCGAGCGGCTCCCCTACCTCCTCTCGCCCGCGAACCAGGAGCACGAGCGAGCGCCGGCTCTCGTACCGTCACGACAAGAAGCTGCACGTCTCGCCGTTCTTCGGCCTCGACCAGAGCTACCAGTGGTGGTTCTCGGAGCCCGGCGAGCAGCTCGACGTGCGGATCGACCTCAGCGAGGGCAGGGCGCGGCCGTTCTTCGCCACGCTCACCGGGCGTCGGCGGCCGCTGACCGATGCGACCCTCTCCCGCGCGCTGCTCCGCTACCCGCTGATGCCGCTGCAGGTGACGGTCCTGATCCACCTCCAGGCCGCGAGGCTCTGGCTGAAGCGCGTGCCGTTCTTCCACAAGCCGCCGTTCGTACCCGGCGAGGGATCGGTGAAGAGGTGACCGAGGTGCTGCGCGAGCTCCCCGCCGGCCGCCGGATCGGGGCCCGCCTCGCCGAGAGCGCCGCGATCCGCGCGCTCGGCCGGATCGAGCACGGCGCGCTCGAGCTGCGGCTCCCGGGCGGACGCGTGTACCGGGCCGGGACGGGCGACCCGATCGTCGTCACCGTCACCTCGAACGACGTCTTCCGCCGGCTCGCGCGCTCTCCCGGCCTCGGCTTCGGCGAGTCGTACGCCGCCGGCGACTGGCACACCGACGACCTGCCCGGCCTGATCGCGCTCGTCGTTCGCAACCTCGAGACGTGGCGCGCCGGCTCGCGCCTCGCGCGGCTCGACCGCCACCGTCCCCACGTCTCCCCGCGGCAGGGCCTGCGCAAGGCCCGGGCGAACATCCAGTACCACTACGACCTCGGCAACGACCTCTACCGACTCTTCCTCGACGAGTCGATGACCTACTCCTGCGCGCTATGGGAGGAGGGCGACACGCTCGAGCAGGCTCAGGAGCGGAAGCTGCGGGCGATCTGCGACAAGCTCCGCCTGAGCCCCCGCGACCACGTGCTCGAGATCGGCTGCGGCTGGGGCAGCTTCGCGCTGATGGCAGCCGGCGAGTACGGGGCGCGGGTCACCGGCGTCACGCTCTCCCAGCAGCAGCTCGAGCTCGCCCGCGAGCGCGTCGCGGCAGCCGGCATCGCCGACCGCGTCGAGATCCGCCTCCAGGACTACCGCACGCTCGAGGGACAGTTCTCGAAGATCGCCTCGATCGAGATGCTCGAGGCGATCGGCTACGCGCAGTACCCGACCTTCTTCGCGGCGTGCGACCGGCTGCTCGCTCCCGGCGGCCTGGCTGCGATCCAGGTGATCGGGATGCCCGACCAGCGCTTCGAGCGCTACCGGCGCAAGGAGGACTGGATCCAGCGCTACATCTTCCCCGGCTCGCTGCTGCCGTCGCTCGAGGCGCTGCAGACGGCGATGAGCCGCGCCTCGGGCCTGATGGTGGTCGGGCTCGAGGAGATCGGGCCGCACTACGCGGACACGCTGAAGGCGTGGCGCGAGCGGTTCTTCGCGAGCCTCCCCGAGGTGCGCGCGCTCGGCTTCGACGACCGCTTCGTCCGGATCTGGGACTTCTACCTCGCCTCCTGTGAGGCGCTGTTCAGGACGCGCGCGATCCGCGACATGCAGCTCGTCCTCGGCCGACCGTTCGAGGAACCCGCATGACGAGGATCAAGACCGTCCGAGAGCGGACGAGCGTCCCGAGCCAGCTCGCCGGGATCGTGGCCGTCGTCGTGCCGCCGCTCGGGCTCGTCGCCGCCGTCTGGCTGCTCTGGGACCGCGGAGTGCGCCCGGTCGACCTCGTGCTGCTCGCGGGGTTCTACGTCGCCTGCGGGCTGGGGATCACCGTCGGCTTCCACCGGCTCTTCACGCACAAGAGCTTCGAGACGAGCGCGCCGCTCCGTGCCTTGTGGGCGATTCTCGGGAGCATGGCGATGCAGGGGCCGGTCACCCAGTGGGTCACCGACCACCGCAAGCACCACGCGCTCTCCGACCGGCCGGGCGACCCGCACTCACCGCACGCCGGGCACGGCGACTCCCTCGCCGAGCACATCCTCGGCCTGTGGCACTCGCATGTCGGCTGGCTCTTCTCGACCAAGGGCCTCGAGCGCGGCGTCGAGTACGGCCGCGACCTGTACGAGGACCGGCTCGTGCGGAGCGATCGACCGTCTCTACCTGCTCTGGGTCGCGCTGACGCTCGGACTTCCGTTCCTCGCCGGATACCTCGTCGGCGGAAGCTGGCAGCGGGGCCTCGAGGCGATGGTCTGGGCCGGCCTCGTTCGGATCTTCCTCTTCCAGCACGTGACCTTCTCGATCAACTCGATCTGCCACTTCTTCGGCGAGCAGCCGTTCCGCACCCGCGACGAGAGCCGCAACGTCTGGCTGCTGGCGATCCCGTCGTTCGGCGAGTCGTGGCACAACGGGCACCACGCCTTCCCGGCCTCGGCAGTGCACGGCCTCGAGCCCGGCCAGCTCGACATCTCGGCGCTCGTGATCCGTGGCATGGAGAAGCTCCGCCTCGCGACCGAGGTCAGGCGCCCCGACTCACAGCAGATAGAGCGACGGCGAGTCGTGGCCGAATGACCCCGCCGCACGGACATTGCGCGCCGGCGAGCGAGCGGAGGGCACGGGATGAGCGCCTGACCCCGGCGACGACCGGCCGCAACCGTTGGCTCGCCCTTGTCGCGCTGACGATCGGCGTGGCGATGATCATCGTCGACGCGACGATCGTCAATGTCGCGATTCCGTCGATCATCCGCGACCTCCACATCGGGATCACCCAGGCCGAATGGGCGAACTCGATCTACTCGCTGGTCTTCGCTGCACTCCTGATCAGCGTCGGCCGCATCGGCGACGTGACCGGGCGTCGTCGCGTGTTCATCTCGGGCCTCCTGGTCTTCCTCGGCGCGAGCCTGATCACCGCGCTCGCGCCCTCGGGAACCGTCCTCCTCGCCGGCCGCTTCCTCCAGGGGGTCGGCGGCGCGCTGATTCTCCCGTCGACGCTCTCGATAGTGAACGCGACGTTCCGCGGGCGCGAGCGGGCGATCGCTTTCGGGATCTGGGGGTCGGTGATCGGCGGGATGGCGGCGCTCGGCCCGCTCGCCGGCGGCTGGTTCGTCACCAACCTGAGCTGGCGCTGGGCCTTCTACGTCAATCTGCCGATCGGAGCGCTCGCGCTCGCCGGCGCCCTGCTCTTCGTCGGCGAGAGCCGCGATCCGGACGCACGGCCGGGATTCGATCCACCCGGTGTCGTGCTGTCGACCATCGGCTTCCTCGGCGTCGTCTTCGGGCTGATCGAGGGGCAGACCTACGGCTGGTGGACCGCCCAGCGGGACTTCCTCGGCCTCTCACCCGGCGGGCTGTCCGTGATCCCGTTCGCGTTCGCGCTCGGCGTGCTCTCGCTCGCAGGCTTCGTCCTCGTCGAGCGGCGGCGCGCGCTCGCGGGACGTCCGGTTCTCGTCGACTTCTCGCTCTTCCGGATCCCGACCTTCCGCTACGGCAACGTCGCAGTCCTGATCGTCGGGCTCGGCGAGCTCGGGCTCGTCTTCGTGATCCCGCTCTTCCTGCAGTCGGTGCTCGGGCTGTCGGCCTTCGACACCGGGCTCGTGCTGACCGCCCTCGCCGCAGGAGCATTCCTCGCCGGCGGGCTGGCGGCGCCTCTCACCCGCCGAATCGGGCCGCACCGGGTCGTGCAGCTCGGTCTCGCGATCGAGGTCGTCGGCATCGTCGCCGTCGGCCTCACATTCTCCGCCGACCGCCCCGCCTGGCAGTTCTGCCCGCAGCTCTTCGTCTACGGGATCGGCGTCGGCTTCGCGACCGCGCAGCTGACGAGCCTCATCCTCGCCGACGTGCCCCGCGCCCAGTCCGGAGAGGGATCGGGGATCCAGAGCACCTCGAGGCAGGTCGGCTCCGCGCTCGGGATCGCGATCCTCGGCACCGCGCTCACGACCGGGCTCGCCTCCGGCACCCGCCAGCGCCTCGAGGCAGTCCCTCGATCCCGCCTCCGCAGCGCGCGGCGATCACGGCCGCCGTCGAGCGAAGCGGCGGCGCGGTGCTGCCCGCCTTCCGCCGCTCGCCACAACTCCAGCCTGCGGTCGCACCGGTCGAGGAGGCGTTCGTCGCGAGCGCACGACGAGCCGCCTTCATCGCCGCCGCGTTCGTCCTGGTCGGGCTCGCCGCCGCCTTCCGGCTCCGGCCCGGTCGGCAAGATGAGCCCGAGCCGGGGCCAACCTAGACTCAGAGCAGCGTGAGCCCTGTAGCGACGCGAAGTCGTGATCAATCAGCCGCGCGTTGCCGCTGCGAGCCCGAGGGCAACTGCGTCCTCGGCGACGGCCACGGCCAGCGGCGGGAGATGCGTTCCGGCCATGACGCGCAGGTCGTGACCAACCCGTGCGGCTACGAGTGCCATCGTGCCGGAAGCGAGCACATTCGGCAGGACAGGTCTGTTGTTGCCGCGTGCCAGGACGACGGCGGCCGCACCCGCGAGCGCCACACGTGCGGAGAGACCACCGGTTTCGAGGCGTGAAGGCGTCCTCGGCAGCTTGTCGATAACCAATTCGGCTGCGACAGCGACACGCGCAGCAGTACGAGCCTGCGGACGCATCAGCGCCGGGGGCAAGCCTTGGGCGCGTCCGTCGATCAACGCGGCCATTGCCGCCGTCGACCGCAATCCGGTCGCTGCACCTGCGACGACCGCCCGCGAGAGAATTCCTCGAGGCCGCATCACCGGCCGATCGGCATCATCGGGTACGGTCACGCGACTCAACGCCCCCAACCGGAGTCAGCCGTCCTCGATCAGTTGCTGCCTCGGGAGCCTCCACTTGGTGGTCGTGCGGCTGCGAGCTTGGTTCCTCGCTCACACTCGGAGTATCCCGCAGGCGGGCGACTCTCCTGGCGCCAATGCTGCCCGAGCGCCTGCCGAGTCGCCTCAGCGCGCGCCGCGAACTGCTCCCAGCGCAGACGAGCTCCGGGGATGCCCAGCTGCCTGAAGCCGGCGTCGAGCGCCTTTGTCAGGTCTGGCAACCGCAGGCTGGACAGGCTCGACTCTGGGCGCCGCCTTTGCGGTGACGCACCGATGACGCACGACGGTGCTGAACGTGACCATCCGTGACCATCGCTGACCAGGTGAAAACGGCTTGAACAAACAGAAACGGCTCCGTTGAGCGGAGCCGTTTCCTCATTACGAGTGAAGTGCTCTACCAGCTGAGCTACGTCGGCGAAACGCCTACTGTAGCCGGTTCGCGGGCGCGCCTTTGGTGTCGAGAGGGCGTGTGGCGAGCAGATGTGGCGAGCAGTCGCTGTCGAGCAGAAATCGGGGCGGCGACGCGGAACCAGGCGGGCTTCATCTACGTGTCGTGGAAGGACGGCGTCGGGTACATGACTACTGTGGCGTGACCCCCTGAGCGGCAAGTAGGGCCTCCAGCAAATGCCACGGCCGGACGGATCCAGCGCCCCAAGAAGGCAAGGCCCCGCCGGTCTGAGTCACACGGCGGAGTCCCAACTTTCAGGGGGGAGGTGGTGCCCCGGTGACCGGAGCGACCCGGGTCAGATCACCAGAGGCCAGTGTGACGTGTGCAGAGCGTGGTGTGGACGAGCTTGTGAGGGGGCGTGGAACCAGGGCACGCGGGCCGGTGTACTTCCGTGCAGAGATGAAGGCTCGTGTGGTACTGGCGACCGCTGCCGTAGCGACTGCAGCCGCGGCGGTCGCGGGCGCGCCTGTCTTGGCGGATATTGCGCTGCCACCGAAGCATTCGGGCACTGCGGTCGAGAGCTGCGCGACTCAGTCCGGCGCGGAGTTCCCCCACGCCTTCACGAGTCGTCGCAACCTCGTGGTTGGCCCGCTGTCGCTGATTGGAGCCGGTGGGTCACCTGCCTTCGTCTGGAACTCTCGCGGGACGGAGGGCTTTCAGACGTTCCCCCTGCTCGTCAGAGAGGGCCACCGGGTGAAGCTGGAGCTGTCCCCGAAGATCCACGGTGGCGCCGGATTTGCCTACGGCCCTCTGCCGCAGGGGGAGACCTACTTGCGCGATACCTATCGAGTCGTGACCTTCGTCGCGTGCAAGCGGAAACAGCACTCATCGAGTAGCGCCGACGGACAGCCGGTCACGTTCTGGTCGGGGAGCGTCCTCGCTCGGTCACCGCGATGCGTTCCACTTCTCGTCTGGGTGGATGGCGAGCGCGTCCCTCGTCGGGCCCTCATCCGACTCGGCGTCCCCCGCTGCGGCTAAAAGGAGCGGACTGCCGTGTGTACCGTCCAGTACCACCCACGCGCGGGACTCCGATGGTTCAGGGGAGTGGCACTTCCGGATCGGGTCGGCCATAGGATCGCGCCATGGCGATCCGCGTCAGGTACAGCGCCGTGGCCGATGCGGCGTACATCTACCTCGTCCCCATAGGGCCAGGCGAAGCCGTACGGACAAGCCGGTGTAGACGAGAACCCCAACATCAACCTCGACTGCGTCGGCCCCGCTTGATCAGCCCGACGCATTTGTTGATTCGAGTGTCGGATCGAGACGGGCGGATTTCCGTTTGCACAGCCCGGACCCGTTCGTGAAGCATCGGATCCACGATGGCCGAGTCGGCCGAACCAGACAGCGCGCGCCAACCGGGGCCTCGCTCGCTCGTCTCACCCTGGAGAGAGCTTCCGTGATTGCATCGAGCCAGTGGGCCGGACTCGAGTTGCGTCATCTGATCACGCTCGAGGCCGTGGCAAGACATCGCTCCTTCCGGAAGGCTGCCCGCTGCCTGAACTACACCCAGTCGGGGATCAGCCAGCAGGTAGCCGCGCTCGAGCGCATCGTCGGCGAGCGGCTGATCGAGCGGCCCGGCGGCTCGAGGCCCGTGGGGCTGACCGATGCAGGCGAGATCGTCCTCCGCCACGCCGAGGCGATCTTCCACGAGATCACCGCAGCGCAGGCGGACGTGGGCATGCTCACGCGCGGCACAGCGGGTGTGCTCAGGGTCGGCGCGTTCCAGAGCGTCAGTGCCGAGCTCGTCCCGGAGCTGATCCGCCGCCTCCCGGACGCCCAGCCGGGCCTGTCGGTCGACCTCGTGCAGACGACGGCCGACACGGAGCTCTTCGCCCTGCTCGAAGAGGGCAGGCTCGATGTCACCTTCGCGATCCTGCCGCTCCCGCAGGGCCCGTTCGAGGCGGTCGAGCTGTTCGCCGACCCGATCGTGCTGATGGTCTCGACGAGCTCACCGCTCGCCCGCCGTCGCGAGCCGGTCGGCCTGGAGGAGCTGGCCGGACTGCCCCTGATCACCTCGCACGACGGCCGCTATCTGAACGGGTTCGAGACGCGGATGCACGAGCGGGGCTACGAACCGGACGTCGTGCTCCGCACGGACGACAACGGGACGCTGTACGGGCTGATCGCCGGCGGGGTCGGCGCGGCCGTCGGCACGCAGCTGGTCGCGGACGGCGCCAAGGGCAGCGTCGCCACCCTGGAGATCGAGGAGCCGCTCCCGCCGAGGCGGATCGCACTCGCCTGGCGGCGGGACCGCGAGTTTCCGCCCCGGCACGAGGCGTTCCTCGAGCTCGTCCGTTCCGTCTGCCGGGACCTCGGGCTCGAGCCGACGGCGGCCGCGGCCGCCTGACCCGGCGCGTCAGGCGCCAGTCTCGCCGGTCTCGGCGCTCGGACACGACCGCGAGCGGTAGATCCCGAAGCGCGTCGGCGAGAGGATCCAGCGCCACCGGCCGTCGACCGCGACGGCGTGCACGGTCTGCGTGACGATCACCGACTCGTCGAGCACGGGCTCGCTGAGCTTCAGCCTGAAGGTGACCGCCTTGCTGGGCACGATCCCCCGGTCGCCGGGGACGTTGATCTGCTCGTCCTTCGAGCGGACGAGCCTGATCCAGTCGAGATGCCCGGGGATCGGGGTCCGGGCCTCGCAGTTCACGTAGACGGTCCGGGTCGCGACGCGCTGCTGCGCGGGATGGAGCGACGGCCAGACGCCGTCGTAGTCGTTGTCGGCGATGTGGCTGACGATCCCGCGGAGGAAGACGACGGGATCCCCGGCCGGCTGCGCCGCCTCGTCGTGGCGCCCGCCCGCCCAGACGGCGAGGCCCGCCCCGACCGCGGTCGCGATCGCAACCGCCGCGGCTCCGAGCGCCCACTGCTGTTTGCTTGGCGAGGCCGTCGTCGCATCGTACTCGCCCGCTGCGATCAGCAAACTATGAATCGGTGAATCGCCTGCTCGCCGGGGGGGCTCTGGCCATCTTCATCGCCGCGATGGCTGTGATCGCGCTTTCCAGCGTGGGCTCGAAGAGCCGCGAGACGCGGGCGACGACGACGGCCGCGACCACGAAGCCGGCGAGTCGGCCACAGCCGCCGAAGCCCGCGCCGAAACCCACCCGCATCAAGCTGGTCGCGGTCGGCCCGTACGATCCCCCGCCCGGCGACGGCACCGAGAACGACGCGGAGGTCGCGAACGCCGTCGACGGGAACGCGTCGACCTTCTGGAGCACCGAGCACTACACGCACGGATTCTTCAAGCCGGGGGTGGGCATCGTCCTCGACGCCGGGAAGAAGCGGCCGATCGCCCGCGTCCTGGTCGGAACGGACGACGTCGGCTCACGAGCCGAGATCCAGCTCGGCGACCAGCCGACCGGGCCGTACCGGGCGGTGTCCGCCGCCAAGGCGCTCCAGCCCGGGACGACCGCGTTCCCGCTCAAGCGCGGGGCGTCCGGACGCTACGTGCTGGTCTGGGTGACGGCCGTGCCGACCGCGACCGGGGAGGCACACATCACCGAGGTGCGCGCGCTCGGCCGCTAGCCATGGCCGCCGATGAGAGCCGGGCGGGCGAAAGAATCTGCGCGCGCGTCGCCCTGTCCCGGCGCCGCGCGCGCGCTCAGACGGGGGCGGCGACGCCGGCGAAGCTGCGCCGCACGCGGACGAACATCGCTTCCAGCGCGAGCGCCGGGGTGACGTTGAACTCCTCGAACGTGCGCCACACGCCGCGGACGACCTCTGCCGCCTGCTCCGCCGCGGGCATGCGCTCGGAGGTCGCGTCCTCGACCAGTTCGGCGATGCGGTCGTAGTGGACGACGGCGCGCTCGGCCCCTGCTGCGACGACCACGAGATCGCGGTACCACGCGGCCAGCTCGTCGAGCGCGACCAAAATCTCCTCACGCTCCGCTCCGCGTGCGGCGCGACGGACGTGCTGCTCGGCCTCCCGGTCCGGCAGCTCCCGCCCGGCGATCGCCTCCTCGGCGGCGGCCCGCTCCTCGGCGCCGCGCTCTGCTGCGAGCGCCGTCACCGTCTGGGCGGCAGCGGCGGGATCGAACGCCGGGTCCGCGTATGCGGCGCGTGCGAGTACCAGCAGCTCGGCCCGCCGGCGGACGGCGTCGGGGTCGAGGAGACGCGCGACCCGGTCGAGCCGGCCGGCAGCAACCCGGGCAACGGCGGTCAGCTCCTCCGGCGTCAGGCCCGGTGCGAGCCGCTCGGCCTCGGCCCGGACGGCCCGCTCGGACAGCCGCTGGAACGGGACGAGCTGGCAGCGCGAGCGGATCGTCTCCGGAATCGGGCCGAGCTCGTCGGCGGCGAGCACGACCACGGCATACGGGGGCGGCTCCTCGAGGTCCTTCAGCAGCGAGTCGGCGGCCTCGGGGTTCAGCAGATGGGCGTCGAAGATCAGGTACACGCGCCGGTCGCCCTCGAACGGGCGCATGTGGAGATCGCGCCGCAGCTCACGGACGTCGTCGATCCTGATCTGGTCGCCGTGCGGCTCCAGCACGTACAGGTCGGGATGGGCCAGCCGCGCGACGCGGTCGCCGTCCCGGAGCAGCTCGGCGGCGAACGCGATCGCCGCCCGCCGCTTTCCCACGCCCGCCGGACCGTGGAAGAGATACGCATGCGCAGGCCCCTCCCGCAACGCCGCGCCGAGCAGCTGCTTCGCCTGCTCCTGCTCGATCAGCGCCTCGAACATGACGCCTGCGGCGTCACGACATCGTCTCGCACCAAGGTCGACAGCTCCGCTGTCGCCTTTCTGCTCGGCTTCGTCTCTCAGAGCAGCTCCTGCACGCGGCCGCGAATGTTCGCAGCGATCTCCTCCGCGGGGAGGGAACCGTCCAGCAGCTCGATGCGCGCGGAGAACCGGCGCGCGAGCTCCGCGTAGGCGCCGCCGACCTGGGCCTGGAAAGCATCGCCTTCGCGCTCGATCCGGTCGGGGTCGCCCTGCCGGCGCGCACCGGCGGTCCCGGCGTCGAGCGCGAGCACGAACGTCCGGTCGGGGAGCAGCCCTTCCAGCACGGTGAGATTGAGCTGGAGCACGGCATCGAGGCCGAGGCCGCGCGCGATTCCCTGGTAGGCGAGCGAGGAGTCCACGAACCGGTCGCAGACGACGTCGGCGCCGCGCTGGAGCGCCGGTCTGATCACCTCGGCGGCATGCTCGGCGCGGGAGGCGGCGAAGAGCGCCGCCTCTGCCCAACCCGCCATCTGCGGGCCGTTCAGGACGAGTTGCCGAACCGCCTCGCCGAGCTCGGTCCCGCCCGGCTCGCGGGTCGCGACCACGTCGCGCCCGAGCGCGAGCAGGTGCTGCTCGAGCAGCCGCGCCTGGGTCGACTTCCCCGAGCCGTCGACTCCTTCGATGCTCACGAACACGCCCGGGATTAGAACAGGTGAGCGACCCTCGACGAGCGGCGGGAAGGAGCGGGGGCCGGCGGCACGAATCACGCCCCCGTGGATTCACCCGCCCCGCAGATCGAGCTCGTCCGCCCCTGGCGCACGGCCACGCTCGTCGCCTCCGGGGTTGCGGCGGTCGAGCTGATCGCACTGGTGATCCTGGGGGTGGTGCTGCTCGGACGCTCGCTCGCGCCGCACGTCCACGCCGCAGCCGCGCAGGCTGCGCGCGAGACGAAACATGCCGCGGCGCCGGCGAAGCACGAGGCCAAGCCGAAGCCGGCCGGGCCGGCCCATGCGGCCCGGATCCTGCCGCGCTCGAAAACGGGCGTCCTCGTCCTGAACGGCAACGGGATCAACGGCGCGGCCGCCGAGGCGGCGGGGATCGTCCGGGCCCGCGGGTACCGGGTCGCGGGCACGAAGAACGCTCCGCGCACCGGGTATCCGACCTGGCGCCTGATGACGGCGCCGGGCTACGCAGCCGAGGCGATCCGCTTCGCGCGTGACATCGACCTGCCCCGGACGCGCGTCGGACCGCTCGACGGGATGACGCCGAAGCAGCTGCACGGCGCAAAGCTCGTCCTCATCCTCGGCACCACCCGCTAACGCCCTTCGACCTTGGCGCGCGCCTGGTCGAGCAGCCCGCCCGGGCGGCCGGCCGGTCCGTAGGGGTCGAGGCCGTACGCCCGGTCGAGGTCATGGAGCGCTGCGCGGTAGCGGCCGGTGAAGAACTCGAACGAGCCGAGCGCGTACCAGGTGCTCGAGTTCTTCGGCTGGAGCTTCACGGCATCCCGGTAGTACCGAAGCGCGGCCCGGTCGTCGGGCTTAGCCGATTCGGCGTCGCCGAGAGCGAGCAGCGGGTCGGTCGCCAGCGGGTCGAGCCGGCGGGCTGAACGGCCGTCCGACAGCGCGGCGCCGGTCCGACCGGCCGCGATCGCCTCGTAGGCCGAGTCGACGAGCCGGCCCGACGCGTACGGCGCGGTCAGCGAATAGAGGACGGCGATCGTGACCAACACGACCGCGGCCGCCCGGGCCGGCCGCGGACGGCCGCCGGGCGGCGAGGCCCCGAGCCCGACGAGCACGCCGAACGAGAAGAACGCCGGCGCGCCGACCGCGACGAACTCCCAGTGGATGTCGACCAGCGAGTGGAGCACGAACACCCCGGCACCCAGGGCGAGGGCCGTCGCCGCCGCGCGCTCGGCCGGCTCGACCCGGCGGACGGCCGTCACCGCCGCCGTGGCACCCGCCCCGACCAGCCCGAGCAGCAGGAGAAACCCGACCACGCCGGTCTCGGCCAGGAACTGGAGCGGGAGGTCGTGCGGCTCGATGGTGACGATCGACCCGTTTCTGATCGCCCGCCGGGCGACCTCGAACGTCGCCGCACCGTGTCCCCCCGCAGGCGCGTCCTCGAAGAGCTGCCACGCCTCCTGCCACCACCGCCAGCGATTGCTAGAGCTGAGGTCGGCGAGGCGGTTCGGCGTCTGCGTCACCTCCGCCGCTTTCACGCCGCGGAACTCGTCGAGGATCGCCCCTCCCTTGCGCGCGACGACCGCCGCGACGGCGACGACCACGACCACGGCGACGACGACGGCGAACGCGCGCGTCAGCGACCGCCGACGTTCCGGAGCCAGCTCGGCTCTGGCCGCGAAGTACGCGAGCAGGCAGACGACCGCCGCGCCGAGGCAGAGCAGGACGCCGAACCAGGCGCCGTCGTTCACGCGGTCGGCGTACGGCTGCAGATCGTCGGTGAGCGCGGGTCGCGAGAACGCCCAGAGCGCCACGAGCCCGGCGACCGGCGTGACGAGAACCAGCGTTCCGAGCGTCTCGAGGCGGTCGCGGTCGATCGCCAGCCAGGCGAGCGCAGCCACGCCGGCAACGGCGATCCCGGCGCGCGAGTAGGTCAGGACGACCACGAGCTCGGCGAGGTAGACGAGGAGTGCTCCGGAGGCGCGCACAACGGGGTGGAACCGCCGCGAGCAGGTCGCCCACAGGCCGAACGGCACCGCTGTCGCGGCGACGAGCGCGAGCGAGTTCCAGTAGCCGACCGGGTTGCGCAGACGAGCGACGCGGGCGCCGTCGGGGAAGAGCGAGGGGATGACCTTGCCGAGCAGCGCCCACGCGAGAACGAGGCCGAGCAGCAGCGCCAGCCCGGCGGCGGCGGTCCGCGCCGGCCGGGGGGCCCGCGTGGCGACCAGGCCGAGCAGGGCAATCGCTCCGTAGGCGAGCAGCCGGTCGAACGCCGCCCAGGAGAGGTCGGGCGCGATCGACCACCACATCGTCAGGCCGACCCAGGCGGTCAGTGCGGCGAGCAGGCCGAAGCCGACCGCACCGGCTCCGCGCGGTGCGGGCAGCCCGCCCCCCAGGGCGAGAACGGCGGCTGCGATCGCCGCCAGCGAGCCGATCCAGAACAGCCGCCCGTTCGAGGTCCCGTCGCCGAAGAAGAGCGCGGTGAAGAGCAGAGCGGCCGCGGCAAGGAGCGCTGCCCTGCCGGCGAGCATGGGGGCCTGCATCGCGGCCCGACGCTAGCAGAGGGTCTCCCCGACAATGCCCGAGGATCGAGGCTAGGCTTAACAGACCCTTTACGGGGGCCTCACGGGCATCAAACGGCGCCCGGGAAGACTTGGTTCCCAAGCCCCTCCGCCCGGGGCATGACGTACAGTGCATTGAACGAGAGAGACACCGACCGGCGCTCGGGTGGGCACGGTCTTCGGTTTCGCGTGATCCGTTCGCTTCGCCACACCCTCGTAGCACTCCTGATCGTGGGCGTACCCACCGCCGCGTTCGCTTCCGGCACGGCCGCCGCGGCCGGGACCGCGGCCAAGAGCAAGCCGCCCTGCTGGAAGGTGCTGATCAACGACTGGTACGACGGCCGCATCGACGGGATCTACGAGATCCACTGCTACCGGGACGCGTTGCAGCATCTTCCGGCCGACGTGGACACGTACTCGAGCGCCAGGGACGACATCAGGCAGGCCCTGCAGAAGCGGATCACGCAGGGCCACAGTGGCGGCAACGGCGCCGGCGGTGGGACGAACGGCGGCGCAGGCGGCGGCGGCACCTCCGGCGGGGGAGCGTCGGGCGGCGGCAGCTCGGGCTCGGGGAACTCCGGCAGCGGATCGGGGTCGGCCAGCGGCCCGATCGGGTCGGCGTTCGACGCCACGAAGCCGGCCAAGGCCGACTCGCTTCCGGTCCCGCTGCTCGTCCTGGGCGGCGTCGCGGTCGTCCTGATGGCGGCCGGCGGAGCGGGTTTCCTGACGCGCAGGACGCGCCTGCGGCGGGCGCAGCTCGCCTCCGCCGCGTCCGTGCCGCACGGGCCCGATCCGGAGCCCACCGAGCAGTCCTAGCCGAACGAAATCGCCTGCAAATCGGACGAAAATCGTTCCGTCCGAAGGACGCTCTACGCTCCTTGGTCCCTCTCCGGAGGAGAGGGAGCCCGCAGCTATCCTTGGGAGGAAGAGATGGCGTCCACGAAGGCATCCACAGGTTTCGAGCACCCCACCGACGAGGTCGTGAACACGGTTGTCGAAGAGGCAGCCGACGTCGGAGTCGAGCGCTTCTTCACGATCACCGGCCGCGACCCGTTCGAGGAGGTCGAGTGGGAGCTCCGCGACGCCTTCATCCCGGGCAAGGACAAGGCCGTCTTCGACCAGAAGGAGGTCGAGTTCCCGAAGTTCTGGTCGCAGACCGCGACGAACATCGTGGCGCAGAAGTACTTCCGCGGAAAGATGGGCTCCCCGGAGCGCGAGACGAGTGTGAAGCAGATGATCAACCGGGTCGTCGACACGATCGGCGGCTGGGGGCGCGCGGGCGGCTACTTCGTCGACGACGAGGAGGCCGACACGTTCGAGGCCGAGCTGAAGGCGATCCTCGTCAACCAGTACGCCTCCTTCAACTCCCCCGTCTGGTTCAACGTCGGCTTCGAGGAGACGCCGCAGTGCTCGGCCTGTTTCATCCTGTCCGTGGACGACTCGATGGAGTCGATCCTCGACTGGATCCGCCGCGAGGGGATCATCTTCCGCGGCGGCTCGGGCTCCGGCGTCAACCTCTCGCGCCTCCGCTCCTCCAAGGAGCAGCTCTCGAAGGGCGGCTACGCATCCGGGCCGGTCTCGTTCATGCGCGGCGCCGACGCCTCGGCCGGCACGATCAAGTCGGGCGGCAAGACCCGTCGTGCCGCGAAGATGGTCGTCCTCGACGTCGACCACCCGGACGTCGAGCACTTCATCTGGTGCAAGGCGCACGAGGAGGAGAAGGCGCGCGTCCTCGAGCAGGCCGGCTACGACATGGCCCTCGACTCCGAGCACTGGGCGTCGATCCAGTACCAGAACGCCAACAACTCGGTCCGGGTCACCGACGCCTTCATGGAGGCGGCCGAGGCCGGCGCCGAGTGGAACCTGACGGCGCGCACCGACGGCAGCGTGGTCGACACGGTCGACGCGCGCGACCTCCTGCGGCAGATCGCCGAGGCGGCCTGGCGCTGCGCCGATCCCGGCGTGCAGTACGACACGACGATCAACGCGTGGCACACCAGCCCGAACTCGGGCCGGATCAACGCGTCGAATCCGTGCTCCGAGTACATGCACCTCGACAACTCGGCCTGCAACCTCGCGTCGCTCAACCTGATGAAGTTCCGCGGCAAGGAGGGCGAGCTCGACCTCGACGCGTTCCAGCACGCCGTCGACGTGGTCTTCCTCGCCCAGGAGATCGTCGTCGGCTACTCGTCGTATCCCACGCCGGAGATCGAGGCGAACGCGAAGGCGTACCGCGAGCTGGGCCTCGGCTACGCGAACCTCGGCGCGCTGCTGATGGCACGCGGCCTGCCGTACGACTCGGACGAGGGCCGAGCGTACGCGGCGGCGATCACCGCGCTGATGACCGGTCGGGCGTACCGCAAGTCGGCGGAGATCGCTGCCCGGATGGGCCCGCACGCCGGCTACCGGCCGAACACGGCGGCGATGCTCGGCGTGATCGCGAAGCACCGTGCCGCGGTCGGCAACATCCAGCACGCCGAGTCCGTGCCGGACGACCTGCTCTCCGCCGCGCGTCAGTCGTGGGACGACGCCCTGAACCTCGGCGAGGTGCACGGCTTCCGGAACGCCCAGGCGACCGTGCTCGCCCCCACCGGGACGATCAGCTTCATGATGGATTGCGACACCACCGGAGTCGAGCCGGACTTCTCGCTGGTCAAGTCGAAGAAGCTCGTGGGCGGCGGCGAGATCACGATCGTGAACAAGACGGTGCCGATGGCCCTGGACAAGCTCGGCTACGCACCGGCCGAGATCGACGAGATCGTCGCCTTCATCGACGAGCGGAACTCGATCGTCGGGGCGCCGTACGTCAAGTCGGAGCACTACCCGGTGTTCGATTGCGCGATCGGCGACCGGGCGATCCACCACTCCGGCCACGTGAAGATGATGGGCGGCGTCCAGCCGTTCATCTCCGGCGCGATCTCGAAGACGGTCAACCTGCCCGAGCAGGTCACGGTCGACGAGGTCGCCCGGCTGATCGCCGAGGCATGGCGCCTCGGCGTGAAGGCGATCGCGATCTACCGTGACAACTGCAAGGTCGCGCAGCCGCTGTCCGGCAAGTCGGAGGACCAGGTGCCGGCGACGCCGCCGACACCGCTGACCCAGCGCCGCCGGCTCCCGGAGGACCGCACCGAGATCGGCCGCAAGTTCCGCGTCGGCGACTACGAGGGCTACATCCACGTCGGGCTGTACGAGGACGGGAGCCCCGGCGACATCTTCGTCGACATCGCCAAGGACGGCACGACGATGGCCGGCCTGATGAACTCGCTGATGATCGCTGTCTCGATGGGCCTCCAGTACGGCGTTCCGCCGGAGGTCTACGTCTCGAAGCTCTCGCACATGCGCTTCGAGCCGTCCGGCCTGACGAACGACACGGACATCCGCAACGCGAAGTCGATCGTCGACTACATCTTCCGCTGGTTCGGCAAGAAGTTCCTCACGCCGGAGCAGCAGGAGGAGGCGGGCATCCTCTCGCCCGAGGTGAAGGCACGCCTGGCCGAGCGGTATGCGAACGGCGGCGCTCTGTCGGCTTCAGACCCGGGAGCGTCGGCTTCAGACCCGGGAGCGTCGCCTTCAGACCCGGGAGCGATCGTGCACGACGCACCTCCTCCGGGCCAGACCGCGCTCTTCAACTCGTGGGAGGACGCGGTCGAGTGTGCGAAGTGCGGCGGGCGGATGGTGCGCACCGGCTCGTGCTACACGTGCCGCGACTGCGGGACCAACACCGGCTGCTCGTAGAGATCGGCCGACTTTCGTCGACGTCACTCGAGGGGCCGCGAGCAGCGGCCCCTCGTCAGCCGTAGGAGCGGTCGTTCCACTTGACCCAGGCGACGATCGCGCCCGGCAGGCTGCAGAGCAGCACGACGAAGCCGATCACCCCGTGGCCGAGGCCGAGCAGGATCCCACCCGCGACCAGACACCCGATGAAGACGGCGAGTCCGAGGAGAGCACCCATGGCGCCGGACCCTAGTCGATCGGCCGGGAGCCGGGCCGTCCGGCTACAGCTCGCCCGGCGGCACGAAGCGGTAGAAAACCTGGCCGATCTTCGCGAGCACGCCGGGTACGAAGTCCTCGAGCGCCCTGGCGCTCTCCAGCCCGCCGACGCCGACCGGCTCGTAGCCGGCGTCGCGGATCAGCTGCTCCGTCACCGCCTGTGCCTCCTCGTCCGCGGCGTACAAGCAGCTCGGCCGCATCCGCTGCTCCGCAACCCGGTCGTACAGCGTGGCGAAGTTCGCGTTGAACGCCTTCGCCGTGGGGCCGTTCGTATGCGCTTTCACCTCGTGGGCGAACGAGTCGTACTGCTCGTCCCGCCCGGCGAAGGCGTTTGCGCTGTCGATCGCCGTCTTGCCCTCGAGCCCCGTCACCTTCGCGAGCGCCTCCGAGATCGAGCCGGAGGGGACGGCGACCAGGACGACGTCGGCCTCCGACGCGTCGCCGCCCTCGCGCCCGAGCGTCGACACCTCGTGGCCTGCCCGCTGCCACAGCCGTGCCAGCCCGCCGCCGATGTTTCCCTTGCCGATGGTCGTGATCTTCACGGTGCGGCCCTCCCGCCGTCGGCCTCTCCCGGGCGACGTGACCGTAGCCGATCGAGCACGGTCGGGCTGAAGCCCCGACCCTCGCCTTCTGCGAACCTGCGGGCGTGAGCTCGCACGGCGTGAGGGTGGACAAGTGGCTCTGGGCGGCGCGCTTCTTCAAGACGCGCGGCGCCGCCACCGGGGCCGTGCTCGGCGGGCACGTGCAGGTCAACGGGGCCCGCGTGAAGCCGGCGCGCGAGGTCGCCGTCGGCGACCGGATGGAGATCACCCGCACGCACGAGCGCTGGACGGTGGTGGTCACCGGCCTCGCCGACCGCCGCGGGCCCGCGAGCGTCGCGGCAACCCTCTACGACGAGACGCCCGAGTCCATGGAAGAGCGGCAGCGGCGGCGCGACGAACGGCGCCTCGCCCGGCCGCTGGGCGCCGACCTGACGGCGCGGCCGACCAAGCGGGATCGCCGTCGCCTCGACGCGCTCCGCCGGGCCCGGCGCCGGACCTAGCGGATCTCGAACCCCGCAAGGCCCTCGGGCACTTCCTCGAGCACCTCGGCCCGGTCGATTTCGGCGCCCCGCGGTCCCTCCCGGCAGAGCCGGACCAGCGATGCCACCGCCTCCGCGTCGCCCTCGAAGACGGCCTCGACCGTCCCGTCCGCGCGGTTGCTCACCCAGCCGGCGACACCCCGGGTCCCGGCCGCGCGCGCGACCGTGTACCGGAATCCCACACCCTGGACCCGGCCGTGCACGGTGACCCGCCGCCGCACCACCCGGCGCAGGGTAGGGGAGACACGCTACGGCAGCGTCCCGGGAGGCCCGAGCAGCTCGATGCCGTGGCGCGCCGCGATCTCCACGAGCCGGGCGGGCTCGTGCACACGCCCCTCCGGCGGAAGCGCCTGCTCCGGTGCCGGCACGCCCGCCTCACGCACTCCGCCTCGTTGACGCCTACGGGCGCGCCCTCCTCGACATGCACGAGCGCCGGCTCGACGAGGCCGAGCGCGAGCCGGGCGCGGGTCCTAGGCCAGCTGCCAGGCGTCGTCGCGGATGATCGGCACCGCCGCGCCGCCCTGCTCGATCCCGTCGACCTCGACCTCGGGGCCGCCGATCATGAAATCCGTATGCGCCTGCGACCGGTTGATCCCCATCTCCTCGAGCCCCTCGGCGTCCGGTGATCCCCCGTCGAGGTCGACGGCGGCCATCACGGCCGTCCCGAACGCGATGTGCGACGCGGCGTTCTCGTCGAACAGCGTGTTCCAGAAGGTGATGCCGCTGCTCCCGACCCGCGACCGTTCGTCGACGAGCGCGACCTCGCCGAGGTAGGAGGCGCCGTCGTCGAGGGCTGTCTCGGCACGCACCTCGTCGGCGCCGGACGATGCCTTCACCTCGACGATCCTGCCGCCGGAGAACGTCATCTCCAGATCGCGCACGACCGTCCCGCCGACGAGGACGAGCGGCTGGGTCGAACGCACACGGCCTTCGGTCCGCCGCCGGTCCGGGGTGGTGAACACCTCTTCGGTCGGCAGGTTGGGGACGTAGACGCGCCCCCAGGCCGTCTCGACCGCGGCGGCGATCCAGCGCGACTGGGGCAGCAACCCGACCGTCAGGTCGGTGCCCGGGCCGCGGAAGCGGACCGCGTCGAACCCCCGTTCGTTCAGGTCGCCGGCCCGGCGGCGCAGGAGCTCGACGTGGTCGTTCCAGGCTGCTACCGAGTCGGCCTCGTCGAGCCGTACCGTTGCGCGGATCGCATCCCAGAGGCGCGCCAGGTCGGGCTCGCCGAAAACCTGCTCCGCCCAACCCGGGGTGGGAAACGCGACGATCGTCCACGGCATGGCGCCACGGTCGAAGGCCGTCCAGTAGGCGCGGCGCAGCTGGGGGACGATCGACTCGGCCACGCGCTTCGAGTCGAGACCGGCAAACAGGTTCGGATCGGGCTCGCCCACGAGGTAGATCATGGCCGTGCGGCGCTCCGCCTCCTCCTCGACCCGCTGGAGCATCCAGTTCGGCGCCCAGCCGACCGCCTCGTCCGGCGCGAGCTCGGCCTTCGCGCGTCTCAGATACGAGTCGAGGTAGTGCGCGTCCACCCAACGGGCGCCCTCCCCGTATGCGACCCGCGCGATCGCGCGCACGAGCGCCGCGTGCTCGACGTACGCGAAGATGCCGACGTCCTGCCCCTCCTCCAGGTTGACCCCGACCCGAAGCGCGAGCCTGGCGTACTCCTCGAGCTCGCCGACACGATCCGTCCAGAACGCCTCGACGTCCACGTCGTTCGCACGCTACCTGCCGAGGAGGGCTTGGCGAACCATGAGCGTGCCGCCCGGTCGCCGAGCAATGTTCCGCCAAGCCCTCCTAGAATCGGTCGATGGGAGACGAACACGCCGGAACGCCGACCCAGGCACCGCCACGCGAGCGGATGAGCTGGGCGCAGCTCGGCGAGGCGTCCCGTGAGCTGGCCGGGGCGATCGTCGACGACGGCTACGTGCCCGACCTGATCCTGGGCATCGCCCGCGGAGGGCTCCTCGTCGCCGGTGCGCTCTCCTACGCGATCGGGGTGAAGAACACCTTCACGATGAACGTCGAGTTCTACACCGGCGTCGACGAGCGGCTGCCCGTGCCGATGATTCTCCCGCCGGTGCCCGCGCTCGTCGACCTGCAGGACGCGCGGATGCTGATTGCCGACGACGTGGCCGACACCGGCCAGACGCTCGCCCTGGTCAAGGACTTCTGCGCCGGGCAGGTCGGCGAAGTGCGCACCGCCGTGCTGTACGAGAAGCCTCGCTCGATCGTCACCTGCGACTACGTCTGGCGGCGAACGGAGCTCTGGATCGAGTTCCCGTGGAGCGAAGAGCCTCCGGTCAGCTGACCGCACGGACGGCGGCCAGGACCTCGCCCGGCTCGGCGTGCCGGCCGACCTGCTGCTTCGAGAAGACGAGGTGTCCGTCGACGAGGACGTCGAACTGGCTCTTTTCGCCCGGGGTGTCGATCGCCTCGTACCCTGCTGCCTTCAGCTCGGCCACGAGACTCGCGGCCCGCTCGTCGTAGCCGCTTCAGACGGGGCAGAAGAAGATCTCGACGGTCACGGCGCCAACTCTAGATGGTTGATTGATGATTCACCTGGTCGCGGGGAGCAAGGCCGGTGAGCCTTGGCGCCGGGCGAGGCGGCCGCGATGCGCCGTGTGCAGGCCCCCAGCCGCGGCTGCGTGGAATTGTCGATCAACCATCTAGGCACTCCGGGCGGATGTCGCCCACGGTGCGGCAGCCGGAGAGCGCCATGGTCAGGTCGAAGTCGGCGATGAGGTTGCGGATCACGTCGCGCACGCCCGTCTCGCCGCGCAGCGCGAGGCCGTAGACGTACGGTCGCCCGAGCAGCACCGCGGTCGCGCCGAGCGCAAGCGCCTTGAAGGCGTCTGCGCCACCGCGGATCCCGCTGTCGAACAGGACCGGGATCCTGCCCCCGATCGCCTCTGCGACCCCCGGCAGTGCCTCGAGCGAGGCGATCGCGCCGTCGACCTGGCGGCCACCGTGATTGGAGACGACGATCGCGTCCAGGCCGTGCTCGACGGCCAGGCGCGCGTCGTCGGGGTGGAGGATCCCCTTCAGCACGATCGGCAGCGTCGTCCGCTCGCGCAGCCAGGCGAAGTCGGTCCACGTGAGCGACGGGCGCGAGTAGATCTCCATCACCTTGCGCACGGCCGCGACACCGGCACCGGAGCGCAGGTTCTGGCGGAAGCTCCCCGGGTACGAGCGCGTCGCCCGCACCAGGGCCTGTATGGCGGCCGGCGTCGGCGGACCCGACCGCTGCGCCGTCGACGGATCGACGAGACTGCGGAAGACCGGGTCGCTCGTGTACTGCGCGATCCCCCTGCCGGTCGCGAACGGCAGGTGGGCGAAGTCGAGGTCCCGTGACCGCCAGCCGAGCATCTTCGTGTCGAGGGTGACGACGATCGCCTCGCACCCGCAGGCCTCGGCGCGGGCGACGAAGCTCGCGACCAGGTCGTCCGACGTGCTCCAGTAGAGCTGGAACCAGCGTGGAGCGTCGCCCATCGCGGCGGCGCACTCCTCCATCGGCCGGGAAGCCTGGTTCGAGAAGATCAGCGGGACGCCCTCGGCCGCGGCGGCCTTCGCCACCGCGACGTCCGCATCGCGGTGCGCGAGCTCGAGCACGCCGACCGGCGCGAGCAGGAACGGGGTGGGACAACGGCGCCCGAGCAGCTCCACCGAGAGGTCGCGGTCGGAGACGTCACGGAGCACGCGCGGGACGATGCGCCACCGGTCGAAGGCGGCCCGATTCGCCGCGATCGTGCGCTCTGCACCTGCGCCGCCGGCGATGTAGGCATACGCCTCGGCGCTCAGCCTCGACCTCGCCTGCCGCTCGAGCCTCTGGTGGTCGAACGGGATCGCCGGCCGGCGCCCGCGCACGCCCGCGAGGTAGACCTCGGTCTGCCGCGCGAGGCCGACACCGGTTTGCGGACCGACACCGCGCGAACCGTTCACGACGCCGATGCTACGGCACCGGGAGAGTTCCGCCTACGCCGACTGGGCGGGCTCGGGGAGCTCGGCGGCGGCCGGTAGCCGCCCCGGCTGCTCACCGAGAAGCGCCTCGAGCGCGGCGAGAACGGTCGGGCAGAACTGGGTCCCTGCGTTCGCGCGCAGCTCCTCGAGCGCCTCGGCAACCGGGCGGGCCGGCCGGTGCGGCCGGTCGCGCGCGAGCGCGTCGAACGCGTCGGCAACCAGCACGATCCGGGCGGGCAGCGGGATCTCGTCGCCCGTGAGCCCGTCGGGATAACCCTTCCCGTCGATGCGCTCGTGTGTCGACCGGGCGATCTGCCGGACGAACGGGTGGAGCTCGAGCTCCGAGAGCATGGAGTCGCAGGCGACCGGTTGTCTCCTCATCTCCTCCCACTCGGCGGCGGTGAGCGGACCGGGCTTGTTCAGGATCCGCTCGGGCACGCGGGACTTGCTGATGTCGTGCAGCAGCGCGCCGATCTCGATCGCCTCGAGGTCCTCCTGCCGGTAGCCGAGCGTCCGGGCGAGCTCGACCGAAAGGTTGCGGACCCACTCGGGGCGGCCATTGCCGTTGCCGCGCTGCATCGAGCGGGAGAGTGCCGCGAGCGTCTCCAGGTAGGTGCGCTGGGCGAGCTGCTTCCTGCGCTCGAGCTCCTCCTTCTGCGCACGTGCCTCTTCCTCCGCCGCCCGGGTGCGGGCGATCGACCGGCTCATCCAGAGACCGACCAACGGTGCGAGCAGCGCGAACGCGAGGGCAACTTGCCAGGCGTGGCCGTTGAGGATCGCGACTACCTGCGTAAGCGTGCCCCGGGCGAGCACCACGGCGAGGCTGACGGCGAGCGCGGCGACCAGCACGGCGAACGCGAGCACGTCGATCCAGGGCTGCAAGCTGCGTGCCGGCGGATCGGACTCCCCCGGCGTCGACGCGGCGACCGCGGCGCTCGTCTCCGCGGCTGCGATCTCGACCTGCCCCGAAACCCGGTTGCGGCCGTGCGCCTTGGCGCGGTACAGCGCGAGATCGGCCTGCTGGACGAGGTCGTCGGCGGTCTCGAACTCCGGATAGGTGGCGACGCCGACCGACACGGTGGCCTGGATCTCGCCGTCGCCGGTCGGGTTCCCGAACGGCGTCGCCGCGACCGCGCCGCGAATGCGCTCGGCGATCGCGAGGGCGTCCTCGTGCCCGGCCTCGGGCAGGACGACCGCGAACTCCTCGCCGCCGAACCGGCAGGGAATGTCGAAGGGGCGCAGCTGCGACCGAAGCACGGCCGCGACGCCGCGCAGCACCGCGTCGCCGGCGAGATGCCCGTACGTGTTGTTCACGATCCGCAGCAGGTCGAGGTCGGCCAGCAGGATCGACAGCGGTCGCCCGAAGCGTCGCGCGCGTTCGATCTCGGCCTCGAGGGCCGTCGCGAAGTACCGCGCGTTGA
The DNA here is from genome assembly GCA_963775695.1 of uncultured Actinomycetes bacterium. Lineage (GTDB taxonomy): Bacteria > Actinomycetota > Thermoleophilia > Gaiellales > Gaiellaceae > DATBLE01. The sequence goes on from CAVZJU010000012.1 coordinate 25,246, forward strand.
AGAGATCCGTCTTCGGGTCGAGCCGGGCGGCCAGCTCCATGCTCGGCAGCCTGAGCGCACGGTAGGCGACCACCAGGGGCGCGAGCAGGAACGGCACGATCGCCGGAGCCAGCTCCCAGACCGCGGCGAGGCCGACCCCGAGCGCGGCGAGGCCGAGCTCGGTCGAGAGGTTGCCGAACGCGAAGAGACCGCTCTCGCGGTAGGTCGTGCCGCGGGCGATCCTGAGCATCTGGGCGAGCAGCACGTCGTCGACGAGCACGCAGGTTGCCGCGGCGATCGCGCCGCCCAGGGCGAGCCGCGAGATGTCCTGCCCGGGGTCGCCGCGGTCGACGAACAGGCCGCAGACGAGTGACGCGATCAGCGCGGCGCAGATCCAGCTGGCGATGTTGAAGGCCTGGACGTGCCAGGGCGAGCGCCCGCGCACCAGGTCCGGGACATGGGCGAGGACGATCATCAGCGCGACCAGCTGCGGCGGGAGCAGGAGGGCGCCGGCGACGAAGAAGACGAGCGCGGGCGAGTACCACTGGTGCGCAGGCGACTCGACCGAGAGCAGCTGGATCGGTGCCGCGCAGGCCGTCAGGACGGCAAAGAGCAGCCAGTCGCTGTGGGTCGCGCTCGCGAAGTGGTGCGGGGCGAGCAGGAGCGCCGCCGTTCCGATCACGGCCACCAGGTAGGCGGCAGCGGGCGGGCTCAGCTCCGCGTTGGTGGACGGGCGGGCATGGGTGCGAACAGCCGCGCCGCTCGGCGAGTTGACACCTGTCGCCCTCACGTTCCCCTCACGTCGACTTGCAGCCCGCGCCGCGGGCTCCGACCAGCTCGTGCACTTTCGCTCTCCCTCTCTCCTACAAGACCGTACGAGCGAGGGGTTCTTCCTACATCCCCCTGTCGAGGGATTGACACAGCCGGCCTGGAAGCGTCTCGGCCGCAAGCGCTGCTACTGCGTGGCGGTCAGCGCGCTTCGTCGAAGCGCCGTGCGACCTCGGCCCAGTTGACCACGTTCCACCACGCGGCCAGGTAGTCGGGCCGGCGGTTCTGGTAGTTGAGGTAGTAGGCGTGCTCCCACACGTCGATGCCGAGCAGCGGCGTGTCGCCGGTCATGATCGGGCTGTCCTGGTTCGGGGTCGAGTACACGGCGAGGCCGGTGCCGTCCCAGACGAGCCACGTCCAGCCGCTGCCGAAGCGCTTCACCCCACCGTCGACGACCTGCTCCTTCAGCTGGTCGACGCTGCCGAACGTGTCGGCGATCGCGTCCGCGAGCGCCCCTTCGGGCTCCCCGCCGCCGTCCGGCCCCATGATCTGCCAGAACAGCGAGTGGTTCGCGTGACCGCCGGCGTTGTTGCGGACGGCGGTGCGGATCGCCTCCGGCATCACCTCGAGCTCGGTCAGGACGGCCTCCACGGTGCGGTCGGCCCACTCGGTACCGTCGAGCGCCTTGTTGGCGTTGTCGACGTACGCCTGATGGTGCTTGCCGTGGTGGATCTCCATCGTCCGCGCGTCGATGTGCGGCTCCAGCGCGGCGTGGTCGTACGGCAGTGCGGGCAGCTCGAACGGCATCTGATCTCTCCTTGTCGTAGGGCTCGGGACCGATTCTCGCAAACGTAGGATGGTCGCGATGCGCGTCGTTCTCGGCTGCGGCAACTTCGGGGGGATCGGTTCCGCGCCGGCCTTCTTCGGACAGGGCGAAACCCACGAGCAGGCGTTCGACCTGATGGACGCCGCGTGGGCGCTCGGCCTCGACCGCTTCGACACGGCGGACGCCTACGGGGGCGGCCGGAGCGAGGCCTGGATCGGCGACTGGATCGCCGCCACCGGGAACCGTCCCCGGATCACCTCGAAGACCTTCAACGCGATGGAGGACGGGGCCGATTTCGGGCTCGCACGCGAGCGGGTGCTGCGCCAGGTCCAGACCAGCCTGGCACGGCTCCGGATCGAGAGCATCGACCTCTACCTGACCCACGAGCCGGATCCGGACACGCCGGTCGAGGAGACGTTCGCCACCTTCACGGCCCTCGCCGAGCGTGGCCTGGTCGCCGCGTGGGGCCTGAGCAACGTCACCGGGGACGACCTGCGCCAGTGGCTTGCGCTCGGGACTCCCTCGCTCGTGCAGAACTCGTACTCGCTGCTGGAGCGCGGCGACGAGCAGGAGGTGATTCCGCTGTGCGAGCAGCACGGCATCGAGTACCAGGCGTTCAGCCCGCTCGCCGGCGGCTGGCTGACCGGGAAGTACCGGCGGGGCTCAGAGCCGCCGCCGGGCTCGCGGATGACGATGCGGCCGGAGCCGTACCGCCACCTCGACAGCGAGCCGGTGCACGCCGGGCTCGAGCGGCTCGCGGACGCCGCCGCCGCGCGCGGGGTCGGCACCGCGGCGCTGGCGTTGGCCTGGGCGCTCGGCCGGGCCGGCTCGGTCGTGGTCGGACCGCGCCGCCCGGAGCATCTCGAGGACGTCCAGGAGGCGTCGTCGCTGTCGCTCTCACCCGCCGAGCGCGAGGAAGTAGGCTCGTTCTTCGAATGCTGATCCTCAACGCCCAGGAGGTCGAGCGGCTCCTCGACATGCCGGGGTGCATGGAGGCGATGGGGGAGGCGCTCGTCGGACTGGCGCGCGGCGAGTTCCACCTGCCGCTCCGGCCGGTCGTCAAGCCGCCCGGCGAAAAGCACTTCCTCGGCATGATGCCGACCTTCCGCGGCGGCGAGCGGCCGCTCTACAGCCTGAAGACGATCGCCGTCGTCCCGGAGAACGCCGCCCGCGGCCTCGACCCGCACCAGGGGACGGTCACGCTGTACGACGGCGTGGACGGCCACGTGCTCGCGGTGATGAACGCAACCCCGATCACCGCGATCCGAACGGCCGCGGTCTCCGGCGTCGCCACGCGTGCCCTGTCGCGCGAGGACTCGGGCGTCCTGGCGATGGTCGGCGCCGGGCATCAGGCGCATCCGCACATTGCTGCGATGCTGGAGGCCCGCCAGTTCGAGCAGATCAAGATCGCCGCGCGGAGCGCCGAGAGCGCCGAGCGACTCGCCTCCGAGTGGCCGTTGGCCGTCGCCGTCGAATCCGTCGAGGAGGCACTCCGCGACGCCGACGTCGTCTGCACCGTGACGTCCGCGCCCGAGCCGGTGGTGCGGGGCGAGTGGCTGAAGCCCGGCGCTCACGTGAATGCGGTCGGAGCCTGCCTCCCGACGATGCGTGAGCTCGACGGCACGGCGATGGGGCGGGCCACCCTCTTCGTCGATCGCCGCGAGTCGTGCGAGAACGAGGCGGGCGACTACCTCCTCGCCGTCGAAGAAGGCGCGATCGAGGCGGGCCACATCACGGCCGAGCTCGGCGAAGTGCTCGCCGGCGGCAGGCCGGGACGCACCTCCGAGGACGAGATCACGGTCTTCGAGTCGCTCGGCCTGGCGGTCGAGGACCTCGCCGCCGCCGAGTACATCGAGCGCCGGGCGCACGAGAACGGCGTCGGCACGACCGTCGAGTTTTGATCGCGCTCGCCGAGATCGAGCGCGCCCGCGAGCGGATCGAGGGCGCGGCGGTCCGGACGCCGCTCGTCCGCCTCCCCGACACCGACATCTGGCTGAAGCTGGAAAACCTCCAGCCGGTCGGCTCCTTCAAGATCCGCGGCGCAACCAACGCGATCCGGGCCGCGTCGCCGGAGGAACTGTCGGACGGCGTGGTCACGGCGAGCGCGGGCAACATGGCACAGGGCGTCGCCTGGGCGGCCCGCGAGGCGGGCGTGCCGGCGACGATCGTCGTCCCCGACCACGCGCCGCAGACGAAGCTGGACGCGATCGAGCGGCTGGGTGGACACGTGATCAAGGTGCCGTTCGAGCTCTGGTGGCAGACGATCCTCGAGTCGCGATTCGAGGGCGTCCAGGGCAGGTTCGTCCACCCGGTCGAGGACGAGCTGGTGATGGCCGGCAACGGCACGATCGGGCTGGAGCTGATCGAGGACCTCCCCGATGTCGACACCGTGCTCGTCCCCTTCGGCGGCGGCGGCCTGTCGACCGGGATCGCAAGCGCGGTCAAGGCGCTTCGTCCGTCGGTGCGGGTCTACGGCGTCGACCCCGAGACCGGGCCCGCCCTCAGCCGGGCCTTCGCCGACAAGCGGGCCGTCGAGGTGGAGCATGTCGCCTCGTTCGTCGACGGCTCCGGCAGCCGCAGGGTGCTCGAGTCGATGTGGCCGTACCTGAGCACCGCGCTGGACGGAGCGTACGTCGCCTCGCTCGACGAGACCGCCGACGCCGTGCGGCTGCTCGCAGAGCGGGTGCGCGTGATCGCCGAGGGCGCCGGAGCGCTCGCGCTCGCGATCGCCCGCTCGGGCCGGGCCGGCGGGGGGAGGATCGCCTGCATCGTCTCCGGAGGGAACATCGACGCCTCCGTCCTGGCCCGAATCCTGGCGGGCGAGACGCCGCGGTAGGATCCGGTCGTGCTCCAGATCGGCGACCGGTTCCCCGTCGACAAGCTGTCCACGCCGCCGGGCGGCCCCGCGATTGTCTTCTTCTACCCGGCCGCGCTGACTCCGGGCTGCACGATGGAGGCGAAGGGCTTCAACGACCGCTACCAGCGGTTCCGCGACGCCGGGTACGAGGTGATCGGCGTCAGCATCGACCAGACGGCGAAGAACGACGAGTTCCGGTCGGAGTGCGGGCTCGACTTCCCGCTCGTCTCGGACGAGGACGCCTCGCTGACCACGGAGCTCGACCTGATGAAGGCGTACGGGGAGTACGGCACCTTCGCGCGTCGTGTCACGTACCTGCTGGACGCGGACGGGGTCGTGCAGCAGGTCTGGGACGTGGAGGACGCGGCTGCGCATCCGGAGGAAGTGCTCTCCGCCGTCGAGAGCTGAGAGACGAAGCCGAGCACGAAGGCGACAGCGCAGCTGTCGGCCTTGGTGCGAGGCGATGTCGTGACGCCGAGGGCGTCACAGACGAAGCCGGGGACGCCAAACCGCCGCTCCCGGTGGACGAACCCGCCGCTGGCTGAGACAATCCCGCGTCTTCCCCGTATGGCCGGCTACGTAATCGACGAGGACGCCGTTTCGGCGCGAGCGACCGAGGGCGACACCGCCTCGACCCGCGTCGCCATCGACGCCTCTTGCGGCTGCGAGCGGCTCGAGCAGCAGGTGATCCGGTTCCGGCCCGGCCGCTCGCAGGAGCGGATCCTCGAAGGCAGGCAGGAGGTGCTCTACGTCGCCGAGGGCAACGGGACGCTGCGCGTCAACGGCGACGAGCACGCGCTCGAACCGGAGATGGGCGTGTACCTGACTCCGGGCGACCGCTACTCGATCGAGAACGACGGCCCCGAGGAGCTGCTGGCGATCTCGGTGACCGCGCCGCAGGAGGGCCCCGCGGAGGGCGATCACGGCGTCACGGTGCGGTACGCCGACCAGCCGGTGCTGCCGGCGAGCCCGAACCGCGAGTTCCGCTACCTCGTGAACCAGGACATCGGCTGCCCCGATGTGACCCAGTTCGTCGGGATGATCCCACCGGGTCGCGCCGGAATGCACAGCCACGTCTACGACGAGGTCGTCTACGTGATCGAGGGGGAGGGCGTGCTGCACATCGGCGGCGATGAGACGCCGATCGCACGAGGGACGTGCATCCACCTACCGCCGCTCGTCGAGCACTGTCTCGAGAACACCGGCGCTAACCCGATGCGCGTATTGGGCGTCTTCCATCCACAGGGAGATCCCGCTTCACGGGCCTCTGAGTAATCGAGCGTGAAGCGCGGAGAACCGCAACAGATCGACAGGAGGTTGAGGGTATGAAGTTGAGGATCACGTTCGTGGCGGTGGCGGCCCTAGCGCTCGTCGTCGTCGCCGCGGCTTTCGCCGGCTCCGACGGGAAGGCCGCCAAGGCCGCCCGCGGCTCGGCGGCGATCGCCTGCGGGCCGACGCGTACGATCGGAGTGGCCGCGCCGATCACCGGTCCGGCTGCATCGATCGGCCAGCAGCAGCTGCGCTGGGCGCAGTACTACGTCAAGCGCTGGAACGCGGTGAAGGCGAACGCGAAGCAGAAGATCGCGATCGTCCAGGGCGACACGCAGCTGGGCGTCGACACGGCGTTCGCCGTGAAGGTCGCGCAGTCGTTCGCGTCCAACTCGAAGGTGCTCGGCGTCGTCGGGCCCGCCGGGAGCCAGGAGGTCGTCGCATCGACGTCCGCGCTCCGGGGTGCGGGGCTCGGCTTCGTGAGCGGCTCGGCGACGCGTGTCTCGCTGACCGACGGTCATACGGACGGCGTCAACCGGCAGGGCTTCTTCTTCCGGACGGTGCCGAACGACAACGTCCAGGGCCCGACGGTTGCGAACTACATCCGTCTGAAGCTCAAGGCCCAGCGCGTCGTGATCATCGACGACCAGGAGGCCTACTCCCAGGGCCTGTCCGACACGGTCCAGGCGAATCTCAAGGCCAAGGGCATCAACGTCACCCGCGAGTCGGTCAGCCAGGACACGACCGACTTCTCGTCGCTGATCGCGAAGATCTCGGGCAGCACGGACGTGATCTACATCCCGTGGCAGCTCTCGCCGCGCGCTCAGGCGTTCGGGCAGCAGCTCAAGGGAGCAGGGAAGAACATCACGCTGTTCGGCTCCGACGGTCTCTTCGACCCGGCGACCTGGAAGATCACGGGGTCGTACGACTCCTTCTTCCCCGTCGACACGAACAACCCGGTCGTGAAGGCGTACGCGGCCGCGCACGGCGGAGACGGCGAGTACTTCGGCGCTCCGACCTACGCGGCGACCCAGGTGGTCGTCGGCGCAATCACCCGGGCATGCAAGGACGGCAAGGCGACCCGCGCGGAGGTGCGCAGCCAGATCGCCAGGACGAACATCCCGGCGGCTCTGTCGGTGCTCGGATTCAGGGTCGTGTACCAGAAGAACGGCGAGCTCCGCTACGGCGGGTTCGGCATCTTCCAGATCCAGTCCGACGGCACGTACAAGCGCGTCGGCTAACACTCCAACTCGAAGTCAACGGCGTGCGGCCCATCGAATGGTGGGCCGCACGCCGTCTATGAGAGGGTCGTGCCCGTGGGAATGAGCCAGAACCTCCGACAACAACTCGTCAATCTCGGCGGGCTGGGGATCATCCTGCTCTGCTGGACGCTCTACGCGGTCTACCTCTCACCCACCCAGGGCTGGACCTTCTACTTCCAGCTCACCGTCAACGGGATCATCCTCGGCAGCGTCTACGCGCTGATCGCGCTCGGCTACACGATGGTCTACGGCATCCTGAAGCTGCTCAACTTCGCCCACGGCGACGTGTTCATGGTCGGTGCCTTCATCGCGCTCGGAATCCTGAACCTGATCGGAGGCGCGTTCAGCCCGGCGATCCCGGCCGGAGCCGGAGGCGCGCTGATCGTGCTCTGCATGTTCGCTGCCGCGATGACCGGCTCCGGGTTCCTCGGGGTCGCGATCGAGCGCTTCGCCTACCGGCCGCTGCGGAACGCGCCGCGGATCGCGCCGCTGATCACCGCGCTCGGCGTCGCGTTCTTCCTCGAGAACTCGATGTTGCTCCTTTTCGGGTCGAAATTCAGGACGTACGACGGCTTCGACCTCGTCTCGTACAACGGCATCCACATCGGCGGCGACAACGGGGTCTTCGTCCAGTACCTCGGGTTGATGGTGATCGTCAGTGCGGTCGCGCTGATGATCGCGCTCATCGCGCTCGTCCGCTGGACGCAGCTCGGGAGGGCGATGCGCGCGGTCTCGTTCGACCGGGAGGCGGCGGCGATGATGGGCATCGACCCCGACCGCGTGATCGCCGGGACGTTCTTCATCGGCTCCGCCCTCGCCGGCGCAGCCGGGGTGATGTTCGGCCTGCTCTACAGCCAGATCTACCACCTGATGGGGTTCCTCGCCGGCCTGAAGGGCTTCACCGCCGCGGTCGTCGGGGGGATCGGCAGCATCCCGGGAGCGATGCTGGGCGGGCTGCTGGTCGGCCTCGTCGAGTCGTGGGCGAAGGGTTACCTGAACGGGAACGTCTCCGACCTCGTCGTTTTCGGGATCCTGATCGCGATCATGCTCGTGCGGCCGAGCGGCCTGCTCGGCACGCCGGCGCTCCAGAAGGTGTAGGTGCGATGACGGAGCGACCCTCGACACCGCCCGGCGCACCCGCCGAAGAGGGCCAGATCGGCGTCGACCAGTGGGTTGCGCAGGCCGACCAGCGCCGGGAGCAGCTGCCGGGGCTGCGCGGCAGGATCGTCCACCTCTGGCGGATCCTCCCGCCCGCCGGGAAGCTGGCGCTGATCTCGCCGGCGATCCTGGTGCCGTTCCTCCCGATCTCGAGCGGGAACCTCTTCAACTACGGCATCTTCATCCTGATCTACGCGCTGCTCGCGCTGGGGCTGAACGTGGTGGTCGGGTTCGCCGGGCTGCTCGACCTCGGCTACGTGGCCTTCTTCGGCTTCGGCGCGTACATCTACGCCTTCCTCTCGGGCACGCACAGCGAGAAGGGCCACACGTTCACCCACCACTGGGACGCGCAGTACTCGATCCCGCTCTGCGTCGCGATGTGCGCGCTGCTCGGGCTGTTCCTGGGCTCCTCTTCGCGGCGGCTGCTCGGCGACTACCTCGCGATCGTCACCCTGTTCTTCGGCCAGGCGTTCGTGGTGTTCACGAACGCCACCGACCCGTACGGGGTCACCAACGGCTCGAACGGCCTCGCCAACGTCGACCCGCTCAGGTTCTTCGGCGGGCACATCGTGATCGACACCACCCGCGGCTACTACTGGTTCCTGCTCGGCGTCATCGTGCTGATCCTGATCGTGCTCCACTTCATCGGCGAGTCGCGAACGGGCAGGGCATGGAAGGCCTCGCGCGAGGATCCGCTCGCCTCGGAGCTGATGGGCATGCCGGTCAATCGGCTGAAGATCATGGCGTTCAGCTTCGGCGCCGGAATCGCGGGGCTCGCCGGGAGCATCTTCGCCGCCGTCCAGACCGGCGCCTTCCCCCAGAACTTCGGCACCGCCGTGTTGATCCTCATCTACACCGTCGTCATCCTCGGCGGCACAGGCAGCCTCGCCGGGATGATCGTCGGCTCGATCGTGATCATCGCGTCCAACCAGGTGCTCGACTCGACCTCGCCGCCGAACAACGCCCGCGTGATCTTCTACGTCGTGCTGATCGCGGCCGTGCTGCTGACGCTGAAGACCTGGCCGAAGCGCATCGCCGCCCTGGCCGGAACGGTGGTGTTCGGGCTGGTCCTGCGCGAGGTCGTCGGCGCCGTCTGGTCGGACGGCACCAAGGGACAGGTGACGTCCGGCGGCTTCCTGAACTGGGTGATTCACCACTGGGTACTGATCCCCGCCGACCCGCACAAGCTGGCCGTGTGGGGCTATCTGCTGATGATCGTCTGCATCGTCGTGCTCGTTCAGCTGAAGGGCTGGTGGCGGATCGTCGTGCTCGTCCCGACCCTCGTGCTGACCGCGTTCGTCTGGGAGAACCTGATGATCCAGCAGCCGGCCGTCACCCGTTCGGTGCTGTTCGGCGTGCTGCTGATCGCGATCATGACCATCCGCCCCCAGGGGCTGTTCGGGACCGCGAAGGTGGAGATCATCTGATGTCGCTCGCCGCGCTCACGCGGGGGGAACGGCCCCGCACGCGAAGCGTGCCGGCAAGCAGAGCCCCCCAACCGGGGCGCCTTCGGCGCCCCGCGAGCCCCCTTCCGAGCTCCGCCGCCGGCTTCGCCAGCGGCGTTCGCGATTCCTTGCACCGCGGACGGAGCAGTGCCGCGCCCGCCAGGTCGGTCGCGGCGACGAACACCTCTCACCCAACCGCGGAGGGCGGCGCATGAGCCGCTTGCTGGAGCTCGAGGGCGTCTCGAAGGCCTTCGGCGGGTTGCAGGTGATCTCGAGCCTGGAGCTGCACGTCGAGGAGAACGAGGTGGTCAGCGTCATCGGCCCCAACGGCGCCGGCAAGACGACGCTGTTCAACCTGATCACCGGCGTCTACCGGCCCGACGAGGGCGACATCCGCTTCGCGGGCGAGTCGCTGGTCGGCCTGGCCCCGTACCGCATCAACCAGCGCGGCATCGCCCGCACGTTCCAGAACCTGCGCCTGTTCCTGAACATGACCGTGAAGGAGAACGTGATGGCGGCCGCATACGGGCACACGCGCGCCGGCGTCGTTCGCTCGATCTTGCGTACGCCGGGCATGCGGCGGGAGGAGCGCGAGATCGCGGCACTCGCGGAGCAGCGGCTCTCCTTCTTCGGACAGCGGCTCATGGGCTACCGGTGGGACCAGCCCGCCTACTCCCTCTCGTACGCGAACCGCCGGCGGCTGGAGATCGCCCGGGCGACCGCGACGAATCCGCGGCTGCTCCTGCTGGACGAGCCGGCGGCGGGCATGAACCCGGTCGAGACCCACGAGATCACCGAGCTGATCGGGAAGCTCCGGGCCGAGGGCAGCTACACGGTGCTCGTGATCGAGCACGACATGCACGTCGTCGAAGGCATCTCCGACCGCGTGATCGCCCTCGACCACGGGATCAAGATCGCCGAGGGGACGTTCGACCAGGTGGCGACCAACCCGCAGGTGGTCGAGGCGTACCTCGGCCGCCCGGCGGCGAGGGCGGAGGCAGGATGAGCCAGAACGGCGGCCCTCTGCTCGAGCTCGACGGGGTCGACACCTACTACGGGCCGATCCACATCCTCCAGGGACTCTCCCTGGCCGTGCGCCCGGGCGAGCTCGTGTGCCTGCTCGGCGGCAACGCCTCCGGGAAGTCGACCACGCTGAAGACCGTGCTCGGGATCGTCAAGCCGCGCTCCGGGCGAGTTCGCTTCGCCGGCGAGGACGTGACCGATCGCCCGACCAGCTACCGGATCGGCAAGGGGATGGCGATCGTGCCCGAAAACCGGCGGCTGTTCGGGCCGATGACCGTGCTCGAGAACCTCCAGATGGGGGCCTACCTGACCGGCGGCGGCGAGCCGGAGGACTACGAGCGCGTCTACTCCCTGTTCCCGCTCCTGCACGAGCGGCGCTCGCAGCTGGCCGGGACGCTCTCCGGCGGCGAGCAGCAGATGGTCGCGATGGCGCGGGCGCTGATGTCCAGGCCGAAGCTGATGCTGATGGACGAGCCGTCGATGGGGCTCGCGCCGATCCTGGTCGAGCGGAGCTTCGAGATCATCCAGCAGGTGCACGAGGCCGGCGTGGCCGTCCTCGTCGTCGAGCAGAACGCGAACGTGTCGCTGTCGATCGCCGACCGCGGGTACGTGCTCTCGACGGGGCGTCTGGTGCTGGAGGGCAAGGCTGCGGATCTCCTCGAAGACGAGGGGCTGCGGAAGGCGTACCTCGGCCGATAGACCGCTCGAAGTCCGCGCGCTTCGCGCGCATGACGACTTCGAGCGGGAGTCCTACGGCCGCAGCGGGCCGCAGCCGCACTGGTCGGCTGCGGCGACGGGCGCTACGAGAGGAGGCTCCGGTTGCCGATATCAGGTCGGATGGAGCTCCTCCCCCTCCTCGGATTCGGATTCGTGATCGGATGGCCGATCGGGGCACTGGCCGGATTCCTGATACCGGTGCGGCGGCGCTGGCTTGCGGTCCCCGCGTTCGGGCTTGCGATCGGCTGGTTCGTCCTGGCCGGCTGGTACGGCGACAACGCCGACTCCGACCTCGGCAAGACCGGGGGGATCATCCTGGCCGTCTTGATGATCGGAGGCATGTATCTCGGCTTCATAGCGGCACTCGGTCCCGGGCAGCGCCTCAGAAGACGGTTCTCCGAGCGACGCCGCGCCGGGCGAGGCAGCCCGCGGGAACAGGCCTAGGCCTGTTCCCGCGTCGGTGACCGCTCAGCTCGAGACGGAGTCCCGGAACGCGACCGCCTCGCCCGCGAGCTGCGAGGACTCCTCGATCGGCAGGATCGGGGTCACCTCGAACCGAAGCCAGGGCGTCCAGGGGTCGATGGTGCGCGCGAGCGTCGCAGCGCTGTCGACCTCGACGATCGCGACGCCGCCGCTGCCGTCGCTGAAGCCGTAGAAGCCCTTGCTGAAGTCGGCTCCTTCAGGCGGCTGCCATTGCGAGAAGACCGATAGCGACCGCTTCTGGCCCTCCTCGGTCGTGTCGATGAACTTCCAGCTGACATGGAACAGCATCGCGGCCTCCTTCGAGTCGGGGGAAGGGAGGATACGCCCGCAGGGAGCGCGTCGGTTCCACGGGCCAGTGCCTACGACTGGCGATGCCCCCGCTGGTCGTCGAGCAGCAGTCCCATCTGGATCGCGTCCCAGAGCTCTCCGCTCGAGCGTCGGTACTGCTCGACCAGGCGCCCTTCCTCCACGAAGCCGAACCTCCGGTAGAGAGCGATCGCCGCCTCGTTGTGCGGGAAGACCTGGAGACAGAGCTTGTGCATGCCCTCCCCCCGTGCCCAGTCGATTGCGTGCGCCAGCAGCGCCGACCCGATGCCATGGCCGCGCCGTTCCTTCGCGACCGCCATGCCGATCTCGCCGAACCCGTGGCGGTTGCGGTCGACGTGGATGTTCCCGACGATCGCGCCGTCGGCGACCGCGACGAAGTCGCCCTCCAGGCGCCACTCGCGCGCTCGTTCTTCGACGTCGACGGGCGGTTCGGTCGCGATGCCGTCCCGCTCCTCAGCGACCGTGGCGAAGAGCCGCGCCAGCGGCAGCCGGTCGGCATCCGTCGACGGGCGCACCTGCATCGCCGGATCGTCGCACGCAGCCGAGCGGCTGTCCTCGCCGCTTCTCCGGACGTGGCACGGCTCTGGGCGCCTGCTCGCGGAGAGCGTTCGGACGAAACCACTGCAGTAGCGAGCTCGAGCCCGTCACTGCTCTACGCTTCGTCGATGGCGGTGGCAGCAGGAAGACTCGGCGCGGCGATCCGCGGACGAGTTCCCGATCTTCGCGCACACGACGTACCTGAACTCCTGCTCGCAGGGTGCGCTCTCGCACCGGGTGCGGGCGGCCTACGAGGAGTACCTCGCGGGCTGGGACGAGAACGGGGCCGAATGGGGCGTCTGGGTGGAGCGCGCCGACGCAGCCCGGACGGCGTTCTCCCGGCTGCTGCACGCCGAGGCGTCCGAGCTCGCCGTCACGACCTCGGTGACCCAGGGCGTCTCCGGCATCGTCTCCGCACTCGACCTCGGCGCGCGGCCGAGGATCGTGATCAGCGAGTACGAGTTCCCGACCGTGGGCCAGATCGCCCACGCGCAGGAGCTGCGCGGGGCCGAGGTCGTTCACGTCCGGCCGGAGCCGGACGGCTCGATCCCGCCCGAGCGCTTCGCGGACGCGATCGACGAGCGTACGGCGCTCGTCTGCTGCACGACGCTCTCATACCGCACCGGCCACCGCCACGACGTCGCCGCGATCGCGCGGCTCGCCCACGACCGGGGCGCCCTCTGCCTCGCAGACTCGTACCAGGCCATCGGCGCGATCGACTTCGACGCGCACGCGCTCGGGGTCGATTTCGCCACGGGCGGGACGGTCAAGTACCTGCTCGGCTCGTCGGGGCTCGGCTTCCTCTACGTCCGCGCCGGACTGCTCCCCGACCTGCTCCCCAGCCAGACCGGCTGGTTCGCCGACGAGGACATCTTCCGGATGGACATCTCCGACTACTCCCCGGCCGCCGACGCCCGCCGCTTCGACGCCGGCACGCCGCCGGTGCCGAACATCTACGGCGGCCTTGCCGGGATGTCGCTGATCGAGGAGGCCGGCACGGCCGCGATCGAGGACCACGTCGCCGGACTCGCCGGCCGCCTGATCGGCGGCCTCGAGGAGCTCGGCGCGATCGTCGCGACCCCGCGCGACCCCGCCCGCCGCGGCCCGCTCGTCTGCGTCCGCTCGACCGACGTCCATGCGCTGGTCGAGACGCTCGCAGCCGAGCGGATCACCTGCTCGGAGCGCGATGCCAACCTGCGCATCTCGCTCCACCTCTACAACGTCGAGGACGACGTCGACCGCGTGCTCGACGCGCTCCGCCGGAACCGCAGGCTACTCGCGCATTAGACTCGCTCTCGATGCTGCTGCGAGAGCTCGACTACGCGCGCCCGGATTCCGTGGACGAGGCGGTGAAGCTGCTGGCGGCGCGCGAGGACGCACGCGCCCTCGCCGGAGGGCAGAGCCTCGTCAACGTGATGAAGACGCGTGTGGCCTCGCCGGAGCTCGTGGTCGACCTGAACGGCGTCGAGTCCCTGCGAGGGATCCGCCACGACGGCGGCGCGCTCGAGATCGGCGCGATGACCACGTACGCCGCGATCGTCGACTCGCCCGAGGTCGCCGCCGCCCGCCCGATCCTCGCGGAGGTCGCCCGGACGATCGCCGACGTCCAGGTTCGGAACCGCGGCACGATCGGCGGCAACGTCTGCTCGAACGACCCCACGAACCATTTCCCGCCGCTGCTCGCGGTGCTCCAGGCCGAGTTCACCATCCGCAGCGCGGACGGCGACCGCACCGCCTCGGCCGAGGAGTTCTTCGAGGGCGTGTTCGCAACCGCGGTCCATCCGGGGGAGCTCCTGACGTCGATCCGGATCCCGGCCAAGGGCGACGCCCGGGACGGCTGGGCGAGCGCGACGCTCGGCAAGGACGGAACCGGCATCGTCAGCGTCGCCGCGACCGTCGCAGACGCCAATGCGCGCATCGCGATCGGCTGCGTCGCGGCCACGCCTGTCGTGCTCACCGCGAGCGCCGACGAGACGGCCGTCGCCGATGCCGTCAAGAGCGCCGACCTCGATCCACCGGGCGACGTCCACGCCTCCGCCGACTACCGGCGCCATCTCGCCGCGGTCCTCGCCGCGCGGGCCGTGAGAGACGCCGCATGAGCGACCACACGATCGCGGTCACCGTGAACGGCGAGCGCTACGAGCGCGAGGTCGAGGCGCGCAAGCTGCTCGTCCACTTCATCCGCGACGACCTCGACCTGACCGGCACGCACGTCGGCTGCGACACGGGCAACTGCGGCGCGTGCACCGTCCTCCTCGACGGCACGGCCGTGAAGAGCTGCATGCTGCTCGCGCCGCAGGCGGACGGCGCGGAGATCACCACGGTCGAGGGACTGGCCGGCGACGAAGGCGAGCTGACACCGCTGCAGCAGGCCTTCCACGAGCACCACGGGCTCCAGTGCGGCTACTGCACGCCCGGGATGCTGATGAGCGCGACCTACCTGCTCTCCCACACACCGCAGCCGACGGAGGAGGAGATCCGGCGCGGGATCCAGGGCAACATCTGCCGCTGCACCGGCTACGTGAACATCGTCAAGTCGATCCAGGCAGTGACCGGGTCCGAGGCCGGCAGAGCGCAATGACCGAGACGGCGTCAGAGACCCAGGTCGAGCTCGAGGTCGGGTACGCCTCCGGCAAGTCCGTCCCGCGCAAGGAGGACGGCCGGCTCGTCCAGGGCCAGGGCGTGTTCGTGGACGACGTCAAGCGGCACGGGATGGGCTACGTGCACTTCGTCCGCTCTCCGTACGCGCACGCGCTGATCGTCTCGGTCGACGTCTCCGCCGCGGAGGCGCTCGACGGCGTCTACGGCACGCTGACCCCGGGCGAGGTGGTGGACCTGACCGATCCGTTCTTCGAGCTGACCACGCCGCCGGGCAGCCAGATCAAGGACTACGCGCTCGCGGTCGGCCGCGTCCGCCACATCGGCGAGCCGGTGGTCGCCGTGGTCGCCGAGACGAGGGAGCGCGCCCGTGACGCCGCGGACCTGGTCGAGGTCGAGTACGAGCCGCTGGACGTGATCGTCGATGCCCGCAGGGCGCAGGACGACGGCGCCCCGTTGCTCCACGACGACGCAGGCACGAACGTCGTCTGGTCGGGCACGTTCGACTGGGGCGATGTCGACGGCGCGTTGAAGGCTGCCGACCGCATCGTGAAGATCGAGGAGCTCCACTTCGACCGCTTCTCCTCCACCCCGCTCGAGTGCTCGGCCGCGCTGGTCGAGCACGACCGCGGCACCGGCCAGTTCACGCTGCACTGCAACCACCAGATGCCCGGCGTGGCGGCGATCTGGATGGGCCCCGCGCTCCGCGTGCCGCTCGACAAGCTCCGCTTCGTCACCCAGGACATCGGCGGCGGCTTCGGGAACAAGATCACGACGCACACCTATCTGACCGCCTGCTGCCTGCTCGCCCGCAAGCTGAAGCGGCCGATCCAGTGGACCGAGTGGCGCACCGACCAGCACACCGCGAACGCGCACGGGAACGAGCGCTGGTTCCACGACATCGAGGTCGCCGTCCAGAACGACGGCACGATGCTGGGCTTCAAGGTGAAGGCGCTGGACGACTGCGGAGCCTTCCCGCGCTACGAGCCGCTCGGCTGCATCATCTGGGCGCAGGTCACGCCCGGCCTGTACCGCTGGCGCAACATCCGCGTCGACTTCACGCAGGTCGTGACCAACAAGAGCCCGGTGGCGCCGAACCGCGGCTACTCGCGCATGCAGCAGCTCTGGCTGACCGAGCGGATCTGCGACATCGTCGCCCACGAGCTCGGCCTCGATCCGGTCGAGGTGCGGAAGCGCAACTACGTGCGGACCGACGAGATGCCGTACGAGACGCCGAACGGCTGCGTCTACGACTCGGGCGACTACGCGCGCTGCCTGGACATCGCGCTCGAGCTGATCGACTACGACGCCGTCCGCGAGCGCCAAAAAGAATCGACAGAGCGGAACGGGGACGGCAAGCTGATCGGCATCGGGATCGGCAGTACGCTCGATTCCGGCACGAACAACTTCGGCCAGTCGACGCTGCTCAATCCCGAGCTCCAGTTCTCCGGGAACAACGAGGTGGCGACGATCAAGCTCGACATCTTCGGCGAGATCGTGCTCACGATCGGCACCGTCCCCCAGGGGCAGGGCCACGAGACGGTCGCATCGCAGGTGGCGGCCGACATCCTGGGCGTCTCGCCCGACCAGATCCACGTGCGGCCCGGCCACGACTCGTACTGGAACTCACACGCCGGCTTCTCGGGCACGTACGCGAGCCAGTTCGCGGTCACGGGGCTCGAGGCGGTGAAGGGCGCGACCGAGAAGCTCTCGCTCGAGATCCGGCGCCTCGCAGGCGGCGTCCTCGGCGGAGCGGACCCGGACGACATCGTGCTCGAGGGCGGCTTCGCCAAGCGCAAGGACAACCCGGAGGCGGCGCTGCCGTTCATGGCCTGCGGCGCGATCATCAACGCGAACAACGCGGCGATCCCGCCCGAGCTCCGGGACATCACGCTCAACTGCCGGTACGTCTACGTACCGCCGTTCACGATGCCCGACTTCGAGACCAAGTTCGGCAACCTGACGCTGACCTACGCAACGCAGATCCACGCCTGCGTGGTCGAGATCGACCCGGAGACGGGCGAGGTGGAGATCGCCGACTACGGAGCGGTCGACGACTGCGGCATCCGGATCCACCCGCAGATCGTCGAGGGGCAGGTGCACGGCGCCACTGTGCACGCGATCGGCGCCGCCCTGTACGAGACGTTCGCCTACGACGAGTACGGGCAGCTGCTGACGTCCAACTTCTACGACTACCACGTCCCCCACGCGCTCGACCTGCCGCAGATCAAGACCGGGCACATCGAGAGCCCCTCGCCGTTCTCGTCCCTCGGCACGAAGGGCATGGGCGAGGGCGGCGGCGCCGCGATCCACGCGATCTGCGCGGCGATCCAGGACGCCCTGCGCGCCGCGGGCAAGCCGGCGGTGGTCAACGACTCGTTCAACCCGCCCGAGCGGGTCTGGCGGATGCTCCAGGCTCCGGAGGAGACGGCGGCTCTCGTGGAGGTAACCACTCAGTGAAAGTCGAAGGCACGAAGGAGTTCGACGCCCCCGCCCAGCTCGTCTGGGACGTCCTCAACGACCCGTCCAAGATGGCCAAGCTGCTCCCGGGTGTGGAGAGCTTCGAGATCCAGGACGACCGGCACTGGAAGGCGTCGGTGAAGATCCCGCTCGGCATGGGCGGGCTGAAGCTGAACTTCAACTTCGAGAAGCTCGAGGAGCGGCCGATCGAGTACGCCAAGCTCGCCTCGAAGGGCCAGGGCGTGGGCGCGATCGTCGCCATGGAGACGGAGTTCAACCTGAAGGCCGAGGGCGAGCGGACCCACATGGACTGGGTCGCGGACGTCCGCGTGGCCGGCCCGATCGGGAGCATGGGCCAGCGCGTCTTCCAGCCGATCGTCAATCAGCAGGTCGGGAACGTGCTGAACGCGCTCGAGGAGCAGGTGGCCGAGGCGAAAGGCGACGGGTCGGGCGGCGCCGAGGAGGGCATCCATCCGGCCTCGCCCGCAGCGTACGAGGCCGAGCCCGGCGCTCCGACACACTCGACCGACGACTGAGGATCGAGGCGTGCCCCCGCCGTTCCGCATCGGCGTCATGCAGCTGACGATGGAGCCGCTCGAGGAGATCCTCGAGCACGCCCGCGCCATGGACGAGGGCGGCTTCGACACGATCTGGCTCGCCGAGGCCTATCCGTGGTGGCGCAAGCACTCGATGGAGGCGCGCTCGTCCACCGCACTCTCGGCGCTCGTCGCCCGCGAGACCGGGCGGCTGGCGGTCGGCTGGGGGATCATCTCGCCGTTCACGCGCCACCCGATCCAGATCGCGATGGAGGCGCGCGTGACGCAGGAGGCCGCCGGCCCCGACCGGTTCTACCTCGGGCTCGGCGTCTCGAAGATCTTCATGCGCCACGCGGCGATCGACTCCAAGCCCGTGGCGGCGATGAAGGAGGCCGCCGAGATCATCCGGGGCGTGCTCGGAGGCGGGGCCGTGGACGTGGACGGCAAGGTCTTCTCGGCGCACGTCCCCGCGTTGAAAGACGACGCGGACGCACCCCGGTGGAACGTGCCGATCTACTTCGCCGGCACGGGGCCGATGATGCTGCGCGCCTCGGCGCAGGCGGCGGACGGGCTGCTCACCGCCTCGATCACGACACCGGCGTTCGTCCGTCATGTCCGCGGCGAGCTGGAGCAGGCCGGCCGCGATCCCGACGAGATCGATCTCGGCTGCACCATCGTCGCGTCGATCGACGAGGACCGCGACAAGGGCCGCGACGGCGCCCGCGAGATCGCCGCCATGTACCTGGCGAACAAGGTGCAGAACATCCAGGGCGCGGCTGACACGCTGCTCGAGTGCGCCGGCCTGACGCAGGACGAGATCCGTCCCGTCGCCGACGCGATGGAGCAGGGCGGCCGCCTGGCCGCGAAGGCGGCGGTCACCGACGAGATCCTCGACAAGTGCAAACCGATCGCCGGCACGCCCGAGGACTGCGTCGCCGCGATCCGGGAGTATCGCGAGGCCGGCTGCACCCACGTCATGCTGGAGCTCTGGGGCGAAGACAGGATCGGTCAGCTGGCCCGTTTCAGCCGCGAGGTTCTGCCGCACGTCAGGTGAGCCGGGGCCTCTCGTCCGGCGGGTGGGCCTGCCGCGACGCGTCGAAGATCCAGGCGATCCCGGCGAACAACAAGATCCGCTTTCCATCTGCCGGACAGCCCGAGCAGCCGGATTCGTCGGCGAGCTCGACCACTAGTATCAGGCGGCCATGCAGATGAAGCGGAGCTCGGGCCTCCAGGTCGACCGGCGCAGCCTCGTCGAGACGGCGAGCGCCATGGTCGACATCCCCAGCCCCACCGGGTCGGAGCAGGCGATGGCCGAGCACATGGCCGGCGTGTTCCACGACATGGGCTTGCAGGTGCAGTGGCAGGAGGTCGAGGACGGCCGGCCCAACGTGATCGGGACCTGGCGCGGGACGGGCGGCGGCAAGACGCTGATGTTCAACGGCCACATGGACACCTCGTACTCGGGGCACGAGCCCTGGCTGGCCGGTCACCGCGGGTTCCTGCCCGAGGCACGCGTCGAGGGCGACTACCTCTTCGGACTCGGCATCTCGAACATGAAGGGCGCGCTCGCCTGCTACGTCGAAGCCGTTCACGCGCTCCAGGCGGCGGGCATCCGGCTGAAGGGCGACGTGCTGATCGCCGCGGTCGTCGGCGAGATCGAGAAGACGCAGTGGGGCGAGGAGTTCCGCGGGAAGGAGTACCGCGGCTACGCAGCCGGATCGCGGCACCTGGTCTCGCACGGCGGGGTCGCCGACATGTGCGTGCTCGGCGAGCCGACCGAGCAGCGGATCGTGCTCGGCCATTACGGCTCGATCTGGATGCGGCTGACGACGCACGGGCCGTTCGTGCACACCGCGTTCAGCGGCGGCCGCTCGGAGGAGAACTCGATCCTGCGCATGCGTGCGGTTCTCGACGCGGTGCAGGAGTGGATCCCCGAATGGCAGGCACGCACCTCCTACGGCGAAAAGCCCGGGGTGGTCAACGTCGGCGCGATCCGCGGCGGCTTCCCCTGGCGGGTGTCGCGGACGCCTGAGCGCACCTCGCTCTTCCTCGACGTACGTGTGCCGCCGACGATGCCGATGGCGGAGGCCCGTGCCGCGCTCGGCGACTGGGTGCGCACGCTGCAGCAGCGCTTCCCCGACTTCGGGCTCGACTGGGAGATCTACGTGTCGGCGCCCGGCGCCGAGATCGAGGAGGGTCACGAGCTCGTCCGCGCGATCGACGAGTCGCACACGGAGGTGTACGGCTCCGCCCCCGACCGCGACACGGTGCGCTGGTTCTCGGACGCGAGCGTCCTCACCCGCTACGGGATCCCGACCGTGAACTACGGCACGTCCAGCGGCCTGCCCGGCGCCGAGGGCGAGAACCTGGAGATCCGCGGCCTCGTCGACACCGCTCGGGTGTACGCGCTCGCCGCACAGCGGATCTGCGGGATCGCGTGAGCCTCTATGAACTGCCGCCTGATCTGCCCACGCCGGTCGACGACGGGGCCTGCGCGCATCTCGAGGACACGACCGTACCGGCACTGGAGCTGGAGTCCACGCTCCGGCCGATCGACCTCGCGGACTTCGCCGCCGGGCGCGCCGTGCTGTACGTCTACCCGCGCACGGGCCGGCCGGGGCGGGAGGTGCCGGCCGAATGGGACGCGATTCCGGGCGCACGCGGGTGCACGCCGCAGTCGTGCGGCTTCCGCGACCACCGCGAGGAGTTACGGCGAATGAGTGTGCGGCTCGCCGGGCTGTCGGCCCAGACGCTCGAGGAGCAGATCGAGCTCTCGGAGCGGCTCGGGCTGCTCCACCCGGTGCTTGCCGACCCCGACCTCCGCCTTCGAGACGAGCTGAGGCTTCCGACATTCGAGTTCGAGGGCGCGACGTTGTACAAGCGGGTGACGCTGGTCTGCTCGGGCGGGCGGATCACGAAGGTCTTCTACCCGGTCTTCCCGCCCGACCGGAACGCGGAGGAGGTGGTCGCGTGGCTCGGCTCGTGACGTTCGACGAGGGACGTGTCGGTCGCGTGGAAGGCGACGACATCGTCGTCCTGGACGTACCGACGTTGCGCGAGTGGTTCGAGCGCGGCGGCGCCGCCGAGACCGGGGAGCGCGTGCCGCTGGCGGGCGCACGACTGCGGCCGCCGATCGTCCCGAAGAAGTTCTTCCACACCGCCGGAAACTTCCGCGAGCACGAGGAGGAGTCGAAGCAGGTCGACTGGTCGCACAAGATCGCGCCCTGGATCGTCTTCTTCCAGAACGTCGACGCACTGGTCGGGCAGGACGAGCCTGTCATCTTTCCGGAGCACCTGACCGAGGAGCTCGACTACGAGCTCGAGCTGGCGGTGGTGATCGGCCGAGCCGGCAAGTGGTTCGGGCCGGAGGAGGCGATGGACTACGTCGCCGGCTACGTGATCTTCAACGACATCACCGCCCGTGACATTCAGCGCCGCGAGATGGAATCCGGCGTGTTCTCGTTCTGCAAGGCGATCGACACGTTCTGTCCCCTCGGCCCGTGGATCGTCACGGCGGACGAGATCCCCGACCCACACGACCTCGCGATGGAGCTGCGGGTCAACGGCGAGGTGCGCCAGACCTCGCACTCGTCCCGGATGGCGGTGACGATCCCCGAGATCGTCGCGCACTACTCGGCGCTCGGGTACTCCGCCGGAGACGTGCTTTCCACGGGGACCGTGTCGGGCGTGGCCGGGTTCTCGCCGGACGCGGCGTCCCTCTATCTCAAGCCCGGCGACGTGATGGAGGCCGAGATCGAGAAGATCGGCGTCCTCCGCAACCCGGTGATCTCGTGGCAGGAAGGCCACGGCGAGCCGGCGCCGCCGCGCGTGCGGTGGTAGTCGGCGACTTCGAGGTCGACGCCCTTCTCGACGCCGAGGGTTCGTTCGGCACGTACACCGAACTCTTCCCGGAGGCGACCGAGGACGACTGGGCCCACTGGCGGGAGCACCAACCGGACCTCTTCGACGGCGAGCGCTGGCGACTGCCCTTCCGGTCATACCTGATCAGAGGCGGCGGCCGGACGATTCTCGTCGACACCGGCGTGGGCCCGCAGGGCGGTGGCGACTTCCTCCCCGAGCGCCAGGGCTGGCTACCCGGCGAGCTCGAGCGCCTCGACGCGGCTCCGGACACGGTCTTCCTCACCCACGTCCACGTCGACCATGTCGGCTGGAACCACGCCTTCGCCGGCGTGCCGCTCGTCGCGCACCCTGAGAGCATCGCCCTTTCCGCGGAGCGCGGGCGGCCGCTTCCCGGAGCCACCGCGGTCGCGGGCGAAGCAGAGCTGGCGCCGGGGATCGTCGCCTTCGAGACTCCCGGCCACCTGCCCGGCCACATGAGCCTCCGGGTCGGGGACGAGCTCGTCGTCCTCGGCGACGTCGCGGTTCACCCCGCCCAGCTGGCCCGGCCGGGCCTCGTCTACGACTCCGACGCCGACGCCGAGCGTTCGGCGCGGACGCGGGCAGACGTGGTGTCCGCGTACGGCGACCGGATCCTGGCCTGCGGCCACTTCCCAGGCTCGGGCTTCGGCCGCATCGTCGACGGCATGTGGGCGGCTCTCTAGAGTCGGACGCCTGCGGGCTCTGACCCTGCAAAAGGCTGTAGGTTCAACCCATGGCCTGGCCGCGCGACGACGCGAAGCTCGACCGCGTCCGCGCGCTCATGGCCGAGCGGGAGCTCGACGCGCTCGTCGTGCGCGCGCCGGACAACGTCCTCTACCTGACCAACTTCTGGGGCATGAAGGGCTTCGACGCCTGCGTCTTCCCCCGCGAAGAGGAGCCCACGCTCGTCTGCCTGGAGCCGTCGGCCGAGGACGTCGCCCGCACGGCCTGGACGCAGGAGGTCCGGTTCTTCGGCGGCTACGACGCAACCGACCCGCGGCCGCCCGGGCTGCGCGCTCTCGACCTCGCCCGTGAGGCTGCGTCGCAGTATGAGCGGGTCGGCCTCGAGCTCTCCCTCGGCACGCAGGCGACCGACCGCATGGTCGGCGAGCCGACCACCTACCCGAAGGCGTGGTTCGACGCCTTCCCGGACGCGGCCGACGCCACGCCGCTCCTGAACGAGGCCCGCGCGGTCAAGACCGGGCAGGAGATCGAGCGAATGCGGCTCGCGAACGAGATCGCCGCCGCGGCGATGGAGCACGTACAGGGCGTCCTCCGACCCGGCATGACCTGCGCCCAGGCCGCAGCGGAGTGGCAGGGCTTCGTCCACGGTGAGGGCACCGGCTGGAACGGGCAGGTCGAGCTCGCACTGCCGTTCTCGCTCGTCTGGTCGGGCCCGAGCATCAGGACGTTCACCGCGACCACCGCCGACCCGATCGTCGAGGACGAGCCGACGCTGTTCGAGATCTGGGTCTGCGCCGACGGCTACTGGGCCGACCACACGAAGAACCTCTGCCCCGGGAGCCTCACGCCGCGCTACGCGGAGCTGCTCGACCAGCTCACCTCGATCTACGACGCCGCGGTCTCGTTCTGCCGGCCCGGGGCCGGCCTGGCAGAGCTCGACCGCCGTGTCCGCGAGGGCATCGCCGCCGCAGGCTACGAGGGCCAGCCGAGCCACCCGCTCTGCCACGGCATCGGTGCGCGCGCCCACGAGCCACCGTACGCCCACCAGGCCGGCGGCGGCGAGATCGCCGAGAGCATGGTGCTCGCGATCGAGCCCGGCATCTACTGGCCCGAGGGCGGCGGCCTCCGGCTCGAGGACAACTTCCTGGTCACGGCGGACGGCCCCGAGAAGCTGTCACCGTTTCCCGATGGCGTCGTCGAGATCTGACCTGATCTGGACCGGGCCGGTCAACGAGCCGCACGCCATCGGCGGCTCGGTCGGCCTCTACGACACGACGCTGCGCGACGGCGAGCAGACCGTCGGCGTCGTCCTCGACCCGCAGCAGAAGCTCGAGCTCGCCCGCGCGATCGACTCGCTCGGCATCGAGCGGATCGAAGCCGGCTTCCCGCGCGTCTCGCAGGACGACTGGGACGCGGTGAAGCTGATCGCCGACGCCGGGCTCGAGGCGGAGGTCTGGGGCTTCTCGCGCGCAGTGGCGGCCGACGCCGAGGCGCTCGTGGAGCTCGGCGTCCGGGCCAGCGTGATCGAGTCGCCGATCTCCGACGCGAAGCTGGCGGCGCTCGGGATAACGCGCGAGTCGATGCTCGAACGGATCCGCAACGCGGTCTCGTTCGCGGCGCAACACGACATCACGGTCGCCTACTTCGGTGTCGACGGCACGCGAGCCGACCTCGATTTCTTCCGGCAGGCGTACGAGACGGCGGTCGAGGCGGGCGCCGAGGAGGCGGTCGTCGTGGACACGATCGGGATCGCCACGCCCGAGGCCGTCGCCGATCTCGTCGGGCTCACCCGCGAGTGGCTCGGCCCCGATGTCCCCGTCCACTTCCACGGCCACAACGACTTCGGCCTGGCGACCGCAGCCGCGGCCGCAGCCGTCCGGGCGGGCGCAACCTGGGTCCAGGGGACGATCAACGGCATGGGCGAGCGCGGCGGCAACGCCAACCTGATCGAGGTCGCCCTGACACTGGACGCGCTCTACGGCGTGTCCACGAACCTCCGCCTCGACCGCGCCCGCGAGGTCTCCCGCCTCGTCCGCGAGACAACCGGCACGGAGCTCGAGGCGTGGAAGCCTGTCGTCGGCGAGAACCTCTTCCGCCGCGAGAGCGGCGCGGTGGCGAGCCAGTTCCACGACCCACAGGCGATCGAGCCTTACTCGTCGGAGCTGGTCGGCGCCGAGCGCTCGGTCGTGCTCGGCAAGAAGAGCGGCATCGACTCGATCCGGCTCGCCGTCGAGCGCCTCGGCCTCGACGTGCCGGAGGACCAGTGGCCCGACCTGCTCGCGAAGGTGAAGGCGCTGGGCGCCGAGAAACGCGGGCTCGTCACGGACGAGGAACTCCGCGAGCTCGCCGGCTGAACTCGATCCTTGCACCGGGTAACCTTTGTTCGGTGAAATCATCGTCCGGAGACGGCGCCGCACTCGCCGGCCAGCTTGCGCCGCTCTTCTCGGCGCTCGTTCGCGCCCGGGGTGACTCTCCCGAATGGCGGGCGCTCACCTCGACCCAGCGGCTGCTCCTGTTCGAGCTCGCCGACTCGGGCCCGCTGCGGCTCGGCGCGCTCGCCGAGCGGGCAGGCGCGACCGATCCGACGACGAGCCGCGCGGTCTACGGTCTCGTCAGCGCAGGACTGGTCGCCCGGCGGGCCGACCCGGCCGACCGCCGGGCGGTCCTCCACGAGGCGACCGAGCAAGGCATGGCCGCGGCCGAGACCCGCAGGGACGAGGTCGAGGCAGTGCTCGAACAGGCACTGAGTCGGTTCTCACCTGTTGAGCGGCAGCACCTCGTCGACCTGCTGGTCCGGCTGAACCAGGAGCTATCTGCCGGCGCGCCGGGCCACCACGCCGCTCTGCTCGCGACTCGATGACGGCGAAGCGTTCCCATCCGCACCTGACGCTGGCGGTGCTGTCGATCGCCGGCCTGGCCTACGCCATCCTCAGCTCCGCGGTCGTGCCGGCGCTGCCGACGATCCAGCACGACCTGCACACCTCCGAGACCGGCGTGGCCTGGGTCCTCACCGGCTACCTGCTCTCTGCGTCGGTCGGGACCGCGCTCCTCGGCCGTCTCGGAGACATGTTCGGCAAGCAGCACGTCCTGGTCTGGACGCTCGTGGCGTTCGGCGGCGGCACATTGCTCGCGGCGGTCTCCCACAGCCTCGGCGTGCTGATCGTGGCGCGGCTGATCCAGGGCGTCGGCGGCGGCATCTTCCCGCTCTCGTTCGGGATCATCCGCGACGAGTTTCCGCCGCACGAGGTCGCCGGCGGGATCGGGCTGATCTCGGCCATCCTCGGGATCGGCGCCGGGATCGGCATCGTGCTCGGCGGCCTCGTCGTCGAGCACCTCGGGTGGCAGTGGCTCTTCTGGCTCCCGCTCGCCGTGATCGTCCCGGCTGCGTTCTGCGCCTGGCGGTTCATCCCCGAGTCGCCGGTGAAGATCCCGGGGCGCGTCAACTGGCTCGCGGCGGCACTGATGAGCGGCGGGATCTCGGCGATCCTCCTGTCGGTGAGCGAGACGACCACGTGGGGCTGGGGCTCGCCGAAGACGCTCGGCCTGCTGGCACTGGGCCTCGTCGTCTGCGCGACCTGGGTCGTCGTGGAGGCGCGCAGCGACCATCCGCTGATCGACATGAACATGATGCGGATCCGGGGTGTGTGGACGACGAACCTGACCGCGTTCCTGCTCGGCGCCGGCCTCTACTCGTCGTTCGTGGTGTTCCCGCAGTTCGCGCAGCTGCCGAAGAGCACCGGCTTCGGCTTCGGCGCCTCGGTGGTCGTCTCCGGCCTGTACCTGCTGCCGTCCACGATCGGGATGGTGATCGTCGGCTCGTTGGCAGGGAGGATCGCGGCGCGGTTCGGGTCGAGGACGGCCGTGATCGTCGGCTCGGCGTTCACGGCCGCTGCGTACGGGCTGATCGCGGTCGCGCACGGCTCCCCGCTGGACATGCTGGTCAGCGCGGCCCTGATGGGAGTCGGCATCGGCCTGGCGTTCGCGGCGCTCGGCAATCTGATCGTGCAGGCCGTCGATCCGCACCAGACCGGCGCCGCCGGCGGGATGAACACGGTCATGCGCACGATCGGCGGCGCGATCGGCGGCCAGCTCTCCGCCACCTTCATCGCCGGCCACCTGGCCGCGAACGGCGAGCCGCTGGTCACCGGCTTCACCGAGACCTTCGTGATGGCGACCGCGTTCCTGGTCGTCTGCACCGCCACGGGCTTCCTGATCCCGCGCTACCGGCGCGAGCGGCCGCCCGAGCTCGATCCGGCTCTCGGCACCGAGCCTGGCTAGCCGTCGTAGGATCGCGGCATGAAGTTCAGCATCTACTCCGAGCTGCAGTGGTGGCCGGGCAAGGAGCCGGCCCAGGTCTATGCCGAGGTGCTCGAGCAGATCGAGAACGCCGAGCGCCTCGGCTTCGACACGTACTCCGCGATCGAGCACTTCTTCTTCCCGAAGTTCTCGGCGTCGCCCGACCCGATCGCGCTCTTCTCCGCAGCAGCGCAGCGCACCTCGCGGATCAACTTCCGGACGCTCGTGCACGTGCTGCCGTACCACAACCCGATGGTGCTGGCCTCGCGGATCGCCTTCGCCGACATCCTGATGGGCGGCCGCTACGAGTTCGGCGTGGGCCGCGGCCACGGCTGGATCCCCTGGCGCGCAGGCGTCGATTACGGCGAGATGGTCGAGCGCTACGACGAGTCGCTGGACATCCTCTTCACCGCCCTGGAGTCGGGCGGCGAGCCGTTCTCCTACTCGGGCCGCTTCTACGACGTCCACGACGCGCGAATCGTCCCGCCGCCGCGCGGGAAGTTCCGCGTCTTCACCGGCGGCACGTCGGACAAGACGTACATCCTGGCCGCGCAGAAGGGCTGGGGCGTCGTCGTGCCGCCGCTGCTCCCGTACGAGGCGCTCCGCGAGCAGCTCGACCTGTACCGCTCGAAGTGCGCCGAGTTCGGCACCGAGCCGGACATCGTCTGGATCCACGCCTGCTACCTCGACGACGACCGCGACACCGCGATCCGCGAGGCCGAGCAGGGGATCAAGGGCTTCCTGGCCGGGAACGCGTCGCCGCTGGTCGAGCACGAGAAGCCGCCGGCCGACCAGTTGACCGCCGCCGGCTACGGCTTCTACACGGCCGGGATCCTGGAGAAGCTGGCCGAGACGCCGTACGACGAGATGATCGCCGGCGACATCGTCTGGGTCGGCACGCCCGAGGACGTGATCGAGCGGATCGAGGCGGTGCGCGACGTGTGCGAAGGGCTGACGGAGATCTCGATCACGGTCAACCCCGGCGGCTTCGACCACTGGCAGGCGATCAAGAACCAGGAGCTGTTCGCGCGCCGGGTGATGCCGCACTTCAGGGCCTGACGGCTCCGGCGGCGCGGGCGCTGCGCAAGAAGTTGCGAAATTGTCACGCTTTCGGCGCTGAAAGGGTCAGACCCCTGACATGTCCCGAAGAGACGGGGCTCAGAGCTCCGCGCCCTCCCAGAGCAAGTCCTGGCCGCTGACCTCCAGGGCTGGAATCTTGCGGCTCGGGGCCTCCCGTGGGGCAGGCTTCCACACGCCCCACGAGCGGCGGTAGTACATCAGCGGCGCGTCCTCGTCGGCGGCGCCCTCGCCGACCTCGACCTGGCCGAGCAGCACGACGTGGTCGCCCGGCTCGATCTCGTGCACGGTTACGCACTCCGCCCACGCCAGTGCGTCCGCCTCGAGCACCGGCATCCCGGTCGCGCTCGGACGCCAGTGGATGCCCTCGAACTTGTTTTCCGCCTTCGAGGCGAACAGCCGCGCCAACTCGCTGCGGCCCTCCCGCAGGAAATTGACAACGAAGCGGCCGCCCGCGCGCAGTGCCGGGAGCGTCCGCGAGGTCAGGTCGACGCACACCAGCAGGAGGGGCGGCTCGGCCGAGACCGACGACACCGCCGTCGTCGTCAGACCGCGCGGCGTGCCGTCCGTGTCCAGCGTGGTCACGACCGCCACCCCTGCGGGGTACGACGCCATGATCTCGACGAACAGGTCGCGATCGACCGGCACGGCCGAAGGCTACTCGCCTCGACGCCGCCAGAGCCGACGCTTGAGCAGCGCCTTCGCCACCAGCGTGCCCGAGCCGGCGCCCAGACCCGGACCGGGGTGGGTGCTCGCGCCGATGTGCCACAACCGCCCGACGTGCGTCCGGTGCCCCGGCAGGGTCGGACGCGGCCGCCAGATCAGGTTCTGGTCGAGCGCGCAGGAGCCGGAATAGATGTCTCCGCCCGGCATGTTCGGGTTGGCCGCTTCGATGTCCGCCGGCGAGTAGGTCACCCGCCGCAGGATCGACGCCTGGAAGTTCGGGGCATGCGCGGCGATCCGGGCCTGGATCCGGTCGGCGTAGGCCTCGCGCAGCGTCTCCGTCCAGATTCCGTCGCCGACGTCGAGCTCGCCCGCCGCGTCGCCCACGGGCCGCGACGGTACCTCCTGCAGCTGGATCCAGAGGATCCACCGGCCCTCGGGTGCCCGCGACGGGTCGACCGCCAGCGGCTGGCCGACCACCACCGTCGCCTCGACAGGCAGCAGGCCGCGGTCGGCCTCGTTCACCGCCCGGGAGACGCCGTTCAGGCCCGGCGTGAGATGGACGATCGCCGTGCGCGCGAGGCGCGGGTCGCCCTGCCAGGCCGGCGGCTCCGACAGCGCGAAGTGGATCTGCATCTCCCCGCGGCCGTAGCGGAACCGAGCCGCCTCCTCGACCGGCCCCTTGCCGTCGAGCAGCCCTCCGTACAGCGCCTGCGGCGTCACACCCGCCAGCACCGCCTTCGTCGCCTCGATCACCTCGCCGTCGGCCGTGCGAACGCCGGTCGCGTGGTCGGATTCGACGACGACCTGCTCGACCTCGCGGCCCGTCTCGCAGGCGCCGCCGGCGTCGCGGATAATCCCGGCCAGCGCGTCCACCAACCGGATGCCTCCGCCGCGCGGCACGGGCATCCCGCCCAGCTCGATCGCGATCCCGATCACCCGGGCCATGAAGCCGGACGAAGCGGCATCCGGGCCGAGGCCGGCGTGCAACACCCACGGCGCGAACAGCCCCCACGCGCGCTCGTCGTCGAACGTTTCCGCCGTCCAGTCGCGGCAGCTCGTGAGGACGGTCCCGGCGAACCGGATCAGGCCGCGCCGGCCGAGCCGCCGCAACGCGCGCGCTCCGAGACGGGCGCCGTCGCGCGACCACAGCTCCGTGCCGAGCACCCCGAACGCGAGGTCGGCGTTGGGCATGAACTCCGACACGGTCCGGTCCCATCCAGGACCGAGGGTGGCAACGTTCTCCTGGTGCGAGGTGGTCAGGAACCGCGACTGCCCGTCCGGAAACAGTGTCGCGGTGGGCAGCTCGGTGTTCAGGTACTCGACGCCCCGAGCCTCGAGCTCGCCCCGTAGCTGCAGGTAGGCCTCGGATCCCGTGAACAGCGGATGCCACGAGGCGAAGACCTCGTGGACGAAGCCCGGCTCGGTGATCTCGGCCGTGCGGATCGCGCCGCCGAGCCAGTCGTTCCGCTCCAGCACGCACACCGTCCAGCCCTTGCGCGCGAGCAGCGCGCCGGCGACGAGCGCGTTGATCCCGCTCCCGATCGCGACCGCGTCGTAGCGCCTCACAGACCGGTTTCCGGTCTGGGAGGGGGGAGGGGGCCGGGGGGAACCGGGAGGTTCCCCCATGAGCATCGGCCTCTAGAAGAAGGGGGCCCGTGGGGGAAATATGGTTTCCCCCACGGGAGCGAGCCGAAGGCGAGCGACCTCACAGCGACTCCATCGCCGCGACGGAGCGACGCGCGATCTCGTCCACCGGCAGCGCCCAGAGCGAGTCGGGGAACGCGTCGCCGAACGTGCCGTCGTCGGACATCACCTCGACGTCGTACCAGCCGTCGTAGCCGCCGGCCTCGAGCGCGCGCACCGCTGCGCGCGAGTCGTCACCGGGGAGCGCACGGTCGAGGTCCGACCGCGTCTCCGGCCGCGTGCGGTCGGACACGTGCACGCCGCGGATGCGGCCGACGTGCGAGACCTCCGAGAGATGCCAGGTGTCGAAGAGGATTCCGACGTCGGCGTCGCCGATCAGCTCGAGCGCCTGCTCGATCGTCGAGACCGGCGAGAGCACGTCCGCCTGCGAGGGGTCGATCGGCTCCAGCGCGACCGGGACGCCGTGCCGCGCGCCTGCCTCGGCGATCCGGCGGATGCCCTCGACCACTACCCCGCGGTCGTCGCCCGGGCCGGTCAGGAAGAACACGCAGCTCGGCTCCAGCTCGGCGAGCCGCGCGATCGACCGGCAGATCGACTCGACCCGCGCCTCGGGCTCCTCCGGGCCCGGGATCAGCGGCGAGGACAGGATCGATCCGGCCGCCGGCAGGCACGCCGACACGGCGAGGCCGCTCTCGCGCAGCTTCTCGCGCACGTCGTCCACACCGTCGAGCTTGAACTCGAGGATTCCGATCGCCCCGGCTCCGGCCGCGCGGTACGCGGCCAGCTCGTCCTCGAAGGACGCCGGGAACGTCGTCCACTCGCAGATCCCGATGCGCACGGCACAACGCTAAACCGAACCGCGTTGAATCCGCGTACCGATCAGTCGTATGGTCCGGTCATGGGATCCGAGACTGCGGCGCAGCCGCCTCGGCCCGAGGGCTCACCCGGGAGATGGTTAACTCACTCTGGACGGTTCAGCCAAGGGAGGAGTGCAGCATGAGGGATAGGAAGAGATGGGGCGTGGTCGGCGGGCTGGCGCTCGTCGTCGCCGTCACCCTGGCGATAGTCGGGGTGACGACGGCGTCCGGAGGGAAGTCCGCGAAGAAGCCGATCGTGATCGGCTTCGCCGCCGACCTGAGCGGCCAGATGGCGCCGTTCGACAACCCGGCGTATACGGCGGCGAAGCTCGAGGCGGCCAAGATCAACGCGGCCGGCGGCGTGAACGGCGCGAAGCTCAAGATCGTCGCCTGCGACACGCAGAACTCGAAGCCGGACGTCTCGAAGTCGTGCGTCAACAACGTGGTGTCGAAGGGCGCCGTGATCGGCATGGTCACCTGCGACGTCGACTTCGCCACCGCGGCCATCCAGCAGTTCCTGGCCAAGAAGATGCTGACGATCGCGCCGTGCATCGGCACCGACCAGATGGGGCCGAAGCGCTTCGGCGCGCTCGGGAAGCTGGCCTTCAGCTATGGCAACGTCGCCCAGGACGAAGGCGCGGCGATGGCCGAGTACGCCTACAACGTCAAGCACTGGACGACGGCTGTCACTGTCACCGACAACCTCCTCGTCTACTTCAAGAACGTCGTCCAGGCGTTCACGTCCCGCTTCAAGCAGCTCGGCGGAAAGATCGTCGACGCCGAGAGCTTCACCTCCTTCGACAAGACGATCGGAAACGTCGTCAGCCGGGTGAACGGGCAGAAGGCGGACGTGATCGTCACGTCGACCGGGTTCGCTGACTGGCCGGCGTTCATGGCCGGCATCCGCAGCCTGAACAACCAGACGCCGATCATGAACTCGTGGGCCGGCGACGGCACCTTCTGGTACCCGAAGAGCCCGCCGGTCTCGAACTACTACTACGTCACCTACGCCTCGGTGTTCGGCGACGACCCGAGCGCCCTGGTGAAGCGAATGATCGGCCAGCTGACGAATCTCCACCAGCCACCTGCGACGGGAGGCTTCGTCACGGGCGCAGCCTCGATCGACGGCATCGCCGCCGCCATCAAGCTGGCGAAGGGCTCGACCAAGGGAGCCGTGCTCGCGGCGATCATGCAGAAGTTCAAAGGCCTGCCCACGATCTCCGGCAAGGTGAGCTTCTCGCCGACGCTGCACAGCGTCTTCGGGCGCGCCTACCGCGTGATGGAGGTGCAGAACTCCAAGCCGAAGTTCGTCCAGCTCTACACGACGAAGAAGCTGGGCACCACCTGAGAGGCGTTGGCAGACGACGTCTCGCGTGAGGCGAGCCGGTGGCCCGGGGGCAGTCTCCGGGCCACCGGCGTTTCGCGCGCCTTCGAGGGCGTGCACGCACTACGCGGCGTCGACATCGAGGTCCACCGGCACGAAGTCGTCGGGCTGATCGGCCCGAACGGCGCCGGCAAGACCACGCTCGTCAACGTCATCACCGGGTTCGACCTTCCGACCTCGGGCTCGATCGCGCTCGGCGACGAGCTGATCACGTCGTGGAGCCCTCACCGCCGTGGTCGCGCAGGGCTGGCCCGGACGTTCCAGCACAGCCGGTCGTTCGGATCGCTCTCCGTGCGGGAGAACGTCGAGGTGGCCGCGCTCGGCTCGGGGGCCGGCGGTCGCGAAGCGCGGCGGAGGGCGACGGCACTCCTCGGGCTGCTCGGCCTCGAGGGCTACGGCACCCGGCCGGCGGCGACGCTCGCGCACGGCGACGAGCGCAAGCTCGGGGTCGCGCGCGCGCTCGCGACCGCGCCGAGGTTCGTCCTGATGGACGAGCCCGCAGCCGGGCTGCCCGAGGCCGAGGTTCCCGACTTCGCCGCGGTCGTCGACACGGTGCGCCACACCTACGAGGCAGGCGTGCTGCTGATCGACCACAACATGGCGCTGATCATGGAGGTGTGCGACCGCATCCACGTGCTCGACCAGGGCCGCACGCTCGCCGAGGGCACGCCGGAGGAGATCCGGTCGAATCTGGACGTCACCGCCGCGTACCTGGGCGAGAGCGCCATCCACGAGGCGGCAGGATGACCACTGCCCCTGCACCGTCGTCGCCGCCCGCGCTCGAGATCGAGAACCTCTGGGTCAACTACGGCTCCGTGCCTGCGGTCAGGCGGCTCGCGCTCACGGTCGGCGCCGGCGAGATCGTCGGGCTGATCGGCCCGAACGGCGCCGGCAAGTCGACGACGCTGCACACGATCGTCGGCCTCGTGTCGGCCCGGTCCGGCGACATCCGGGTCCACGGGACGTCGATCGTCGGCCGCAAGCCCGAGACGATCGCGCGCGGGGGGGTCTCGCTCGTGCCCGAGGGCCGCCGGATCTTCGCCGAGCTGACGGTCGAGGAGAACCTCAGGCTCGGGCTCGTGGCTCGGAGGGACCGGACCGACTCCGGCAGCGAATTCGAATGGATCGAGGAGCTTTTCCCCGTCGTCCACGAGTTCCGCGCCCGGCAGGCCGGAACGCTCTCGGGCGGCCAGCAACAGCAGCTTGCGATCGCGCGGGCGCTGGTGGCGCGGCCGAGCGTGCTCCTTCTGGACGAGCCGTCGCTCGGGCTCGCTCCGACCACCGTGGACGTCGTCCTCGAGGCGCTCGCTCAGATCCGCGCCCGCGGCGTGACCGTGCTGCTCGTCGAGCAACGGGCCCAGCGCACGGTCGCCCTCGCCGACCGGACGTACGTGATGACGAACGGCGAGATCAAGATGACCCTCACACCCGCCGACGCGGACGACACCGACCGGATCGTCGCCGCCTACATGGCCTCGTGATCCACATCCAATCGCTCATCGACGCGGTCGGAGTCGGCGCCCTCTACGCGGTGATCGCGGTGGGGATCGGGCTCGTGTTCGGCGTCCTGCGCCTGATCAACTTCGCGTACGGCCAGCTGATCATGCTGGCCGCCTACGCGCTGGCCTTCACCGACAGCTGGCCCGACGCGGCGAGCATCGCAATTGCGGTGCTCGTCGCCGTCGCCGCCTCGCTCGTGCTCGAGCGCCTGGCGTTCCGGCCGCTGCGGACCGCCGACGCGTCGACGATGCTGGTCGCGACCTTCGCGGTCGCGTACCTGCTGCAGAACGCGGCGCTGCTCCAGTACACGTACCGCCAGCGGGGAGGCCTCGGCGACCCGGTGGGGACGCTGGCCAAGCTGAACCAGGCGGTGACGATCGGGTCGCTGAACATCCGCTGGTCGACGTTCCTCGCGATCGGCGCGAGCCTCGTCTCCCTGGGAGGGCTGGCACTCCTGCTCAACCGGACCTCGATCGGCCTCCAGATGCGCGCGGCCGCACTCGACTTCCGCACCTCGCGGCTGCTCGGCGTCAAGGCGGACACGGTGATCATGGTCGCCGTCGCCGTCGCCGGAGTGTTGGCGGCGATCGTGGCGGTGATCCTGAGCATCACCAGCCCGCTGGTCAACCCGACGACAGGCCTGAACGAGACGCTGATCGTGCTGGTCGGCGTGGTCGCG
Organism: uncultured Actinomycetes bacterium; assembly: GCA_963775695.1. Taxonomy (GTDB): domain Bacteria; phylum Actinomycetota; class Thermoleophilia; order Gaiellales; family Gaiellaceae; genus DATBLE01. Next base: position 60,157 of record CAVZJU010000012.1, read on the forward strand.
GGCGGGATCGACCGCCTCACCTCCGCCACGCTCGGCGGCTTCGCGATCGGGTTCGCCACGTCGTTCGTCGGCTCGGAGCTGCCGACGTCGGGGACGACGCCCTTCACCTCGAACGTGTACATGCCATCGGTCATCTACCTCGCGGTGATCGTCGTGCTGCTGCTGCGCCCACAGGGGCTCTTCGCGCGGACGGGACAGGGCTCGGTGGAGCGGGTATGAGGCGCGCCGACTGGCTGACCGAGCTGCTCGGGCCGATCGCGCTGGTCGTCCTGCTGGCGGTCGCCTCCAGCCTGTGGGTGACGAGCGGCGACCAGGTCAAGTACCAGAACGCGATCGTCTACGTCGCGCTCGTCACCGCGCTGTACGTCTTCGTCGGCAACTCCGGCGTGATCTCCTTCGGCCAGGTCAGCTTCGTCGCCGTGGGCGCGTTCGCGAGCGGCGTGATGACAATCCCGCTCGATTCGAAGCGCGGCGTGCTGCCGACGCTGTTCCCGCTCCTCCGCGACCACTCGATCTCGAGCGCGTGGTCACTCGCGCTCGCCACCGCGCTCGGAGCGGTCTATGCGTTCGTGGTCGGCATCCCGCTCATGCGCCTGTCCGGCATCGCCGCGGGCATCTCCACGCTCGCCGTGCTGGGCATCACCTACAACATCCTCACCTACTGGACGAGCATCGGACCAGGGTCGACGGTGCTGTCCCTGATCCCGACGACCACGGACTACTGGCAGGCGACCGCCGGCGCGGTCGCGGTCATCTGCGTGGCATTCGCCTATCAGCGCAGCCGATATGGCCGCCAGCTGCGCGCCGCCCGGGAAGACCCCGCGGCCGCGCGTGCCGCCGGGATCGACATCCATCGCCAGCGCTTGCTCGCCTTCACGCTGTCCGGCGCTCTCTCCGGCTTCGCCGGCGGGCTCTACGTCCACCTGCTCGGGAGCATCGCGACCAACCAGGTGTACCTCGACCTCACCTTCCTCACCCTGGCGATGCTCGTCGTGGGGGGCATCTCGAGCCTCTTCGGCGCCGTGATCGGCGCGATCACGATCAGCCTCTTCACCATCCTGCTCGGGAACTCCGAGCTCGGAATCCACGTCTTCGGCTGGGGGATCAAGGCGCCTGCGGGTTCCAGCCTCGTCGGCGTCGCGATCGTGATGCTCGTGATCCTCCTGCTCCGGCCGAGCGGGATCACCAGCGGGAAGGAGTTCTCGCTGCCCCGCTCGCTGCGCCGGAGACCGAGCGGCTCCGAGCCGCCGGCGCCCGCTCCCGAGGCCGGGGTCTAGGGCTCCTCGTCCGGCTGGTCGCGCACCAGCTCGAGCGTCGCGCAGTGCAGGCCCGCGATCGCGAAGCGCTGGCTCTCCGAGAAGTCGACCTGGATCACCTCGACATCGGCGCGCTCGAGCGCCTCGACCACCGCCGGGGAGCCGCGGTTGATCACGACCTTTCCGGGCCGGAGCGTGACGCCGTTCACCGCCAGGTCCCAGTACTCGTCGAGCGGCACCTCCACGATCCTGTAGTCGCGCTCCATCAGCCAGCGCACGAAGCCGTAGTTGACCAGGTGCGGCGCGAGCACGATCACGCGTTCGTCGGGAACCATGCAGACCATGTCCATGTGCGACGTGCCGATCGAGCCCTCGCCGATCGAGTCGTACCAGCCGGGGCTGTGCGTGACGACCAGCTCGACGCCGAGCGTCTCGAGCGCGAACCCGAGCTGGCGCAGGCCCTCCTCGTTCGCGACCACGCTCTCGTTGAACACGAACGTCTTCGAGTCCAGCCAGCGGCCGGCGCCGGGCTCGCAGATCCCGCGGCCGTGGATCGTCAGATAGATCGGCACCTGGAGCGCCGCGAGCGCCTTCGACCAGATCACCTCGCGGCCGCGCTGCCACGAGCCGAGGCCGTAGCGGTGGAGGATCACGCCGCCGTGCACGCAGAGGCCCGCGCCGGCGAGGGTGACGAGATTCTTGATGTAGCCGTACTCACCGAGCGCGGGCACGGGCGCCTCGAGGTAGTTGACGCGGACGCCGTGGCCGTCGAGCACGTCGTAGTACTCGTCGAACTGCGCCTGGAGGCGGCCGAGGTCGGCGTTGCCGGCCGCGCTCGAGTAGTAGTACTGCCACTCCTTCGCGTACTCGGGGCGGATCTCGTTCTCGGTCGGGCGCGAGACGAGCACCTCGCGGAGCGTGCCGATCCCCTCCGCGCCCCAGCGGCGGCCCCAGATCTGCTCGACCTCGTCGTAGAAGTCGGTCTGGTGGAGCATGTAGTTGCGGAGCGGCTTGCCGGGCTCGAACCACGGCAGCGAATCGAGCACCTCCTCCTCGTCGTGCTCCTCGGCCACCCGCGGCGACGAGTACGTCAGCTCGATCGAGTCGCCGTCGGCGGTGCGGACGGTGAACGGAACCGATTCCCGCTGGCGCTTTCCGCTCTCCTTCAGCATCTCAACCTCCGATCAGTCGCAGGGCGTCGTCCATCTGCCCGAGGTAGGCCGGAAACGAGAACTCCCGCATCGGGAACCCGTCGGGGAAGTGCCCCTGGTACAGCGGATACCAGAGCCCGGGCGGGGACGGATTCACGGCCACGGTCCGGACGCCGGCGGTGCGCAGCTCGTCGACGCGGCCGCAGATGTCGTCGGGCGTGCCGGAGACGGTCATCGCCGCGACGGCCTCGTCGGGGATCGCCGCCATCGCGCCCTCGGCGTCGAGCGCGCCGACGCGCTCCCTCAGCTCGGCGACGAGGTCGCCGTAGCCGGCGGCGGCGAAGCTCTCCGCGTAGAACGGCGACGAGCTCGCGGCGGTCGCGAACATCAGCACCTGGCCCTTCGCGTCCTCGATGCCGCTGCCGTCCTCGGCGACAACGGTCGGGTAGCCGCAGGCGACATCGATGTCCTCGATCGAACGGCCTGCCCGCGCCGCGCCCTCGCCGAGTGCCGGCAGGACGACGTCGCGCACGTACGCCGCCGACCAGCAGTAGCCGAGCACGCCGTCGGCGACCTCGCCGGCGAGCCGGATCATCTGCGGGCCGACGGCCGCGACGTACAGGCGTGCGGGCTGCTCGGGCATCGGCATCTGCAGCTGGAAGCCCCGCACCGAGAAGAGCTCACCCTCGAACGTGACGAGCTCCCCGGCGAGCGCCTGCCGGAGGATGGTCGCGTACTCGCGCATGGCGCGGATCGGGCGCTCGTACGTGCGGTCGTGCCAGCCCGACACGTAGTTGCGGGCCTGGACGCCGAGGCCAAGCAGGAGGCGGCCGTTCGAGAGCTCGTTCACCGACGCCGCCTGGAGCGCCATCGTCACCGGCGAGCGGCTCCAGATGCCGACCACGCCGGTGCCGAGCAGCAGGCTGGACGTGCCGGTCGCCGTGGCGGTCGCCGGGACGAACGAGTCGCCGAAGACGATCTCCGGGAACCACGCGGTGCGGAAGCCCGCCTCCTCGACGCGGCGCCCGTACTGCGCCGCCAGGCTCGGCGGTACCGCCTCGACGAAGAAGTCGAGCCCGTTCACAGCGAATCCCCCGGCCTGAAGATCCGGATCGGCACCTGTGAGAACGGGACGCCTCCGTCCTTCGTGATGCGCCACGTGTCCTGCATGTACAGGCATGTCCGCTCGTCCTCGGTAATCGCGTGCGGGTGCATCGAGATGACCATGTTCTCCTGCAACTCCACGTCGAGCCCCTCTCCGACGCGAGGGAATTCGATCATGGTCATCCCGATCGAGTGGCCGGTGACGTGGCCGAGCTTGAAGCCGCGCTCCGTGAAGCCCTTCGAGACGGCGCGGTGGACGTCGTGCGCGGAGGCGCCGGCCCGCATGGTCGTGCGTGCGGCCTCCACGTACTCCTCGTACGCCTCCAACCCGGCGCGCGTCTCCTTGCTCGGCTCCCCTGCGCAGAACGGGCGGGAGAACTCGACCCAGTGGCCGCCGGAGGCGGCGATCTCGAGGCCGTACAGTAGGAGATCGTCGCGGTCGATCTTCCGGGTGGCGCTGGGGTGCTTGAACTCGGGGCCGGCCCCGCCGTCGGGGCCCGCCAGGACCATGTCCATGGTCGTACGATAGGTGCCACGGGCGGCGAAGACGCGCTCGGCCTCGCCCATCACCTCGGCCTCGGTCTTGCCGACCTCGTAGGCGGCGAGCGACGCCCGTACGCCGTCCTCGTTCAGGCGGAAGCTCTCCTCCACGCTCGCGAGCTCCTCCTCTGACTTGACCGCGCGGGCGGTGTCGAAGCCCTGGTCCCACGGGACGGCCACGTCGGCGATCGCGCGGTAGTCGCGCACCGGCATCACGTAGTCGAGCCCGTAGACGCCGATTCGCTCGAAGCCGCGCTCGGCGATCCACCGGCCCGGGTGCTCGGCGAAGACCTTGTCCTCGATCCACGCTTCGCCGTGGTCGCCGACCCAGCGCGCCTCCTTCGGGAAGACGACCGACGGCTCGCCCTCGACCGGGAGCACGACGTAGGCGTAGCGGTGGAGGATCCGGAAGCCGGACAGGTAGCGCACCGCCCCCTCGAAGCCCGTGTACTCGGAGCCGGCGACGACGACCGCGTCGAGGCCGTCCTCCTGCGCCTGTGCCCGGACGTTCGCGTACCGCCGGTCGATCTCCGCCTGGCTCGTCGTCACGCGCTCTCCTTTCCCTTGATCAGTTGTGTCAGCACCCGGTTGAGCGGCGCATCGACGCCGTACCGCTCGCCGAAGACGACGATCGCGCCGTTCAGGAAGTCGATCTCCGTCTCGCGGCCGGCCTCGACGTCCTGGAGCATCGACGGCTTGTGGTGGTACGCGACGTCCTTCTGGGCGGCGCGGTCGAAGAGCTGCTCGGGGCTCATGTCCAGGACGATCCCCTGCGCGTCGGCGACGGCGCGACCCTCGGCCATCACGGCCCAGGCGAGCTCGCGCGTCGGCGGCTCGGCGACCTGGCCGTGCGTGCGGCCGGTCAGCGCCGCGATCGCGTTCGAGGCGGCGTTGAAGATCAGCTTGCGCCACTGGGCGCCCCGCGCGTCCTCGAGCGCGTGGGTCGGCATGCCGCCTCTGGTGCACGCGTCGGCGAGAGCCTCGACCGCCGTCATCGGCGCCGGGCTCGGCTCGAACGGCCCGATGTGCGTGTCGCCCTTCGTGTCCCAGCCGACGTGACCGGGCTCGATCACGTGGCCCGCGGGGAAGGTCGTACCGCGGATCACCTGCTTCACGTGCTCCGCCACGAGCTCCTCGTTGCCTACGCCGTTCTGAACCGAGCAGACCGAGCCCTGCGTGAACGCATGCGCGGTGGCGGACAGCGCGGTGGACGTGTGCTGGCTCTTGGTCGCGACGATGCCGAGATCCGACGGGGGCAGCTCCGACGGATCGGTGGTCGCCCGCACGCGGCCGACCACCTCGCCCGCGCCGGACAGCCGCAGCCCGGTCGCGTTGATCGCCTCCACGTGCTCCTGCCAGGGGTCGTAGGCCCAGACCTCGACGTCGTCGAGGGTGCCGAGGTTGGCGGCGAACAGCGAGCCGACGGCACCGCAGCCGATCACGGCGATCCTCACGCCGCCTCCCGCGCCTTGACGAGCCGGTACATCGCGGTGTGCAGCGGCACCGGAACCTCGAGCTTCGCGGCCTCGCGGACGAGCGCGCCGGTGATGAAGTCGACCTCGGTCGGGCGGCCGGCCCGGACGTCCTCGAGCATCGAGGGGACGTGGGCGTAGTCGCCCTCGGCGGCGAGCGTCTCGCCCCGGCGAACGGCGTGCACGTTCATCTCCCACGGATCCTCGTGGAGCGGCACGCCCGCCGCGGCGGCAACCGCCTTCCCCTCGTCCATCAGGTCGTGGACGAGGTTGCCGAGGTCGGTCTCGCGGTCGCAAGCGGCGAACGCGCTCACGTGGGGGAGGTCGGTCAGCGCCGCGACCGTGTTCACCGTCGCGTTGAAGATCAGCTTCGACCACTGGGCGGGGCGGAGGTCCGGGAAGGCGCGGGCGTGGAGGCCCGCGGCGACGAGGAGCGCCTCGACCTCTTGCGCCTGCTCGTACGCGGCCGTGTCGGCGAAGGGGCCGAGCCAGGTCTCGGTGTCGAGCTCGTACTCGACGTGCGTGTCGGCGTGGCGGACGCCGCTCATGAAGGTGACGGCGGAGAGGAGCGGCCACTCGCCCTGTGCGCGCACGAGCTCCTCCGCGCCGAGACCGTTCTGGATGGTCATCAGGGTCGCGTCGGGGAAGCGTCCGGCCAGCGCGACGGCGGCCTCCTCGAGCTGCGTCGCCTTGGTGGCGAGGATGCCGAGGTCGAAGTCGGGGAGTCGGGCGGGATCGGTGCTCGCCGCGACGCGCGCGGTGAAGTCCGACTTGCCCGAGATGCGCAGGCCGTCGGCGTTCAGGGCGTCGGCGTGCTCGGCCCGCCGGGTGAGGACGCTGACCTCGAGGTCCCGGGCCAGATGCCCGGCGTAGAGGCTGCCGATCACCCCCGCTCCGATCACGCATACCCGCTCGATCGCCATGCGCCAACGCTAACCGGTTAGGTTCGGACGGTGTCCGGGGTCGCTCTCGCGCTTCTCTCTGCCGTGCTCTTCGGAGGCATGTCGGTGGCGCTGGGCTTCTCGATGCGGCGGAGCCGGGACGCGCTGGTCGGCGCGTTTGCGACGGCCTGCAGCGGCTTCTGCGTCTGCGCGGTGGTGGCGCTCGTCGGGCGCGAATGGGGCGGTGCGCTCTGGCCGTTCTTCATCGCCGGCGTGCTCGCGCCCGGCGGGGCGCAGCTGCTGTTCGTGCTAGCCGTGCGCGAGGCAGGGCCGTCACGGGCGTCGGTGATCGCCGGCGCCGCGCCGCTCGTCGCGGTGACCATCGCGATCCTGGCACTCGGCGAACCGACCCGCGTTCCCCTGCTTGCCGGCGCGGTCCTGATCGTGGCCGGCGGCCTGGCGCTGGTCGCCGAGCGCGACCGGCCGGAGAACTTCCGGGCGATCGGGCTCGCGTACTCCTTCGGTTGCACCGTCCTCTTCGCGACCCGGGACAACGTCGTCCGGCACATCGCGTCGGACAGCACCGTCGCCCCGCAGCTGGCCGCGGCGGCGACGATTCTCTCCGGGACGGTGATCGTCTTCGCCGTGCTCGTGGGCGCGCGCCGGGGCCGCGTTTTCCGGGACATCCGGCGCGGGGCCCCCCACTTCGTGCTGCCTGGCTTCCTGTGGGGCGCCTCGTACGCGTTCCTCTTCGAGGCGTTCTATCGCTCGCGCGTGTCGATCGTCAGCCCGCTGGTGGCGACGGAGTCGCTCTTCGCGGTCCTGCTGGCGGTGCTGCTCCTACGCCGCGCGGAGCTGGTCGGGCGACACCTCCTGCTGGGTGCAAGCCTCGTGGTCGCCGGAGGCGCGCTGATCGGAGCGTTCCGCTGACCTGTGGAGGAGTTGTCACACAAACGTTTCAACCCTGTCTCAGAGACCGGGTGGCAGACGCCACGAGCTCCGCCTAGTCTCTTTCGGCCGGGAGACCGCGGGCGCACCAGTCGCTCCACGAGCCCGGGTAGAGCTTCGCGTCGGGACGGCCTGCCTCGGCGAGCAGCAGGAGATCGACACAGGCTGTGATCCCCGAGCCGCAGTACAGGACGATCTCATCTGCCTCGGCGATCTCCGTCGGCGGCTCGGACGCCTCGGCGTAGAACCAGTTGACGGCGCCCGGGATGCGCCCGGCGACCGGGTCGATCGGCTCGACCTCGCCGCGGTGGCGCTGGGGCGAGCGCGCGTCCACCACGACCAGACTGGGATCGCCGAGCCGCGCTGCCAGTTCGTCGGCGTCGACCGTGTCGCCTTCGAGCGGGCGCGGGACGAACTCGCGCGGCTCGATCTCCTCCTCGCCGCCGCGCAGCGGGCCGATCCACGCGTCCAGCCCGCCGCGCAGGACGGCGACGTCCTCGTGTCCGTTGTGGCGCAGCAGCCACCAGAGCCGCGCCGCACCGCCGGCACCGCCGTGGTCGTAGGCGACGACGAACACGCCGTCGCCGATCCCCGCGCGCCCGGCCGCGGCCGCGAAGTCCTCCCCGCGCGGAAGCGGATGCCGGCCCTGCCCTGCGATCGAGAGGTCGGAGAGCTCCGCCCCGAGAAACGCGGCGCCCGGGACATGCGCCTCGAGGTACAGCTCCCGGCCCGCCTCCCAGCGGTCGAGCTCGTAGGCGCAGTCGACGAAGCGGTACTCGATCAGTAGAAACCTTCGCGGCGCGCGTACCGCTCGGCCCGCTCCGCGTCGTACTCCTTCGGATCGACGTCGGCCCCGACCGAGCGCATGAGCGCGCCGGAGGACGGCAGCTCCGAGCGGTCGGCGTACCCATCCGGATCCCACAGCTGGGCGCGCAGAAACGCCTTCGGGCAGTGCGTGTAGGCCTCGTCGACTTGGATCCGCAGGCCGAGCTTCGGCACCTTGCCCTCCACCGCACACGGCGCGAGCAGCTCCGGGTCCTCGACGATCGCCGCCCGGCCGTTCACACGGAAGGTGTCGCTGATGCCCGGGATCACGAAGAGGAGGGCGACGTGCGGGTTCTCGAGCACGTTCCTGAACGAGTCGGCCAGCCTGTTCCCGGGCCGGTCGGGCAGGAGCAGCGTCCGCTCGTCGAGCACCTTGACGAACCCTGCCGGATCGCCTCGCGGCGAGACGTCGCAGGTCCCGTCCGCCGCCGACGTGGCGAGGCAGAGGAACGGCGAGCGCTCGACGAACTGGCGCGTGAGCTCGTTGAGCCGGTCGGAGACCTTCGACTTCACGACGTCCGACGGCTCGCCGAGCGTTGCCCGAAGGGTGTCCTCGGCGGAGATCATCGCGAAGAGCCTACCTCCGAGAACATCCGCGCCACGTCGACCTCGCCGGGGAAGTACAGGCCGTCCGTGCCCCAGGCGAGGTGCTTTGCCAGCCCCCAGAGCCTGATCCGCTCCCGATCGAGCCCGAGCCGCTCCGAGAGGAAGTCGAGCCGCCGTCGGAGCTGCGCGACCGTGATGCGCCCCTCCGCGTCGAGGTCACGCACCGCCGGCACCGTGTCGTACGCGCGCTCGGCGACGATCGGCTTCGAGTCGATGGCGAGCCACGGCTCGCGCTCGGCCCGGAGCAGGTTGCCGCCGTGCAGGTCCTGGTGGCACAGGACGAGCCGCTCCTGCGACGGCGGCAGTGTCCGCAGCGCATCGAGCGCCTCGTCGAGGAGCCGCTGCTCGTACGGCCGCGCGTGACGCTCGCGGTGCTGCGGCAACTCCTCGAGCCAGTGTTCCGCGACCTCTTCGATACGCCGCCATTCGACATCGTCCGAGGGCGCGCACCACAGCCGCTCGAGCGCCGACGCGATCGCCTCGAGCGCCTGATCGTCGTACGCCCGGCCAAGCGGCGTACCCGGCACGCACCGCTCGATCAGGTATGCGCTCGACTCGGGATCGCGGTCGATCAGCCGCACGGCGCCGCGACCGTCCCAGAAGCGAAGGGCGTCGGGCTCGTGCACGCTCTCGACGTCGTCGTCGAACGGGATCTTCAGCACCGCCTCCGTCCCGTCCGCCAGGCGGACCGGCGCTACCAGCCTCGAGAACGGAGCCTCGAACGGATCTCCGAGCTCGAGGTCCCAGGGAACGTTCAGTACGCGCCCTCGGCGGAGACCAGCAGCACCAGCACCGTCTCGTCGGGAAAGCGCGCGGCCAGGTCGGTCGCGCACGCCTCGGCATCGTCGGCCCAGGCGATCACGGTCGGGCCGGACCCGGAGAGCGTCGCCCCGACGGCACCGACAGGCAGGTCGGCGCGGATCGCGTCGAGAAGCGGCGAGGGCCGGTAGGGCTCGTGCAGGCGGTCCTCGAACGCCGCCGCGAGCAGCCCCGTGTCCTCCCGGGCGAGGCCTGCCCCGAGCAGTGCCGCCCGCGCGGCGTTGAAGGACGCGGCGACATGCGGCACCTCCGGCGGCAGCGCGTCTCGCGCTTCGGGCGTCCGCACCAGCTGCCGCGGGATCACGGCGACGGGCGTCACCGGGAGGGAGGCCGCCAGCCGCGCGATGTGCCCGGCCCAGGTGAGGCAGGCACCGCCGGCCAGGCAGGCTGCCAGGTTGTCGGAGTGACCCTCGAGCGGTGCGCCCCGCGCGAGCAGGTCCTCGAGCTCGAGCTCCTCACCGGACCACTTCGCCGCCGCGACCAGCCCGAGCGCGATCGTCGCTGCGCTCGAGCCGAGGCCGCGCGCACGCGGAATCCGCTCCGACCACGAGAACGACAGCCCTTCGGGCGAGGTGACCAGGCCGAACGCCCGGATGCCGATGTGCGTGGGGTCGGGCGGCTCGTCACCGCCCTCGGTCACCTCGACCTCGTTCCAGAGGTCGAGGGCGACGGCGGCGCAGTCGAAGCCCGGGCCGAGGTTCGCAGTGGTGGCCGGCGCGCGGGTCTTGACGCCTTCGGCTTCGTCGCTCACAGCCGCTCGACCGCTTCGGGATCCTTCAGCCCGTGGCCGGTGAGCACGCAGACGACGCGACCTTCCGGCCGGGCCCGCGCGACCCCGGCGATCCCCGCCGCCGAGGCCGGCTCGCAGAAGAGCCCTTCCAGCCGCGCGATCGCCGACCACCACGCGAGCAGCTCGGCGTCGGACACGGTGACGACCTCCGCCGCGGCCTCGACCTGCTCGCGGTGGACGGGAGAGACGATCCGGATCGCGGAGCCGACGGTCGTCGCGCGCTCGGCGGACTGCACCGAGAGCAGCCGCGGGCTTCCCACGGCCGCCTCCGCGAAGCCGCGCGCGTAGGCGCTCGTGTTGCCGCCGCCCCCGTACGGAAGCGCGAGTGCGTCCGGCGCCGCGCCCAGTTGCTCGACCACCTCGCGTGCCGCCGAGGCCTGCCCTTCGATTCGGTCCGGGTTGATCGAGTTGACGTTGACCCAGCCCTCGTCGTCGGCCAGCCGCCGGGCGAGCGCGTGGGCGTCCTCGAACGAGCCCTCGACTTCACGGAGCTCAGCCCCGGCCGCGACCACCTGGACGAGCTTCCCCCGTGCCACGGCGCCTGCGGGGACGAGGATGAGCGCCGGCAGGCCCGCGCGGGCGGCGTAGGCGGCGGCCGACGCCGCGGTGTTGCCCGTGGAGGCGCAGATGACCCCGCGTGCACGGCGCTCGGCCGCGCGGCCGACTGCGAGCGCCATGCCGCGGTCCTTGAAGCTCCCGGTCGGGTTTGCGCCCTCCCATTTCAACCAGAGCTCGCAGCCGAGCTGCTCCGACAGTCGGGGCGCGGGGACGAGCGGCGTCCCGCCCTCGCCGAGCGTGAGCGTCACGCCCACCCCAGCTCCGCGACGCCGCGGTCGGAGACGACCGGGAGCGCCGAGGCGGCGCCGCGCGTCTCGTCGAGGCGGTCGATCTCGGCCAGCGCCTCGTCCAATCCCCCGGCCGACGTCTCGTGCGTGACCACGTGCAGCGTTGCGCTGTCCTCCCCCTGCTGCTGGACGAGTCGCGCGACAGAGATGCCATGCGCGGCGAGGCTCGACGCGACGAGCGCGAGCACGCCCGGGCGATCGGCGACCTCGACCCGCACGTAGAACGGAGAGGACACGTCGCCTTCCGGCAGACGCTCGAGCGTTCGCCAGCACGCGTCGTTCTGGAGGAAGCCGGTGCCGGTCGTACCGACGATCGTGACCATATCCGCGACCACGGCGGAGGCGGTCTCGGTCCCACCCGCGCCCGGCCCCTCGAGCGTGATCTCGCGGATCGCGTCGCCCTGCAGCATCACCGCGTTGAACGCGCCTTCGACGGCGGCCAGCGGGTGGCTCCGGTCGACGAGCGCCGGCCCGACGCGGACGTCCCACCGGCCGTCGACGAGTGTGGCCGCGCCGACCAGCCTGACGACCATCCCCATCTCGCGGGCGGCGGCGACGTCCTCCGGCGCGACCCGCTCGAGCCCGACGTAGGCGACGTCGTCGAAGGTGACTCGGGATCCGAAGGCGACGGTCGCCAGAATCGCCATCTTCGCCGCGGCGTCCTTCCCGGAGACGTCCTCAGTCGGGTCGGCCTCCGCGAAGCCGAGCCGCTGGGCCTCGGCGAGCGCGTCCTCGTAGGACGATCCGCGCTCCATCTCTGTGAGAACGAAGTTGGTCGTTCCGTTCACGATCCCGAGGACGCGGTGGACGTTCGAGACGACGAGTGCCTCGCGCAGCACCTTGACGACGGGGATGGCAGCGCAGACGGAGGCCTCGAAGCGGAGTTGCACGCCGCGTTCGGCAGCCGCGGCGAAGAGCTCCGCGCCGCGAGCGGCGACGAGCTGCTTGTTGGCGGTGACGACCGACTTCCCGGCGCGCAGCAGCTCCAGCACGTGGTCGCCGGCCGGCTGGAGGCCGCCCATCACCTCGGCGACGACGGCGATCCCCGGGTCGTCGCGAATCGCAGCGAAGTCGGTCGTGATCTCGACACCGGACGCGCGCTCCTTGGCCGGATCGCGCACGAGCGCGCGCACGACCCGCAGGCGGTGGCCGGTCGCCCGCTCGATATCGGCGGCCTGGTCGCGGAGGAGCCGGTCGACGGCGGAGCCCACCGTCCCGTAGCCGAGCAGGGCAACCGGAACGTCGACGGACGCCATGCACCGACGCTATCGAAGTCGCGAGCCGCGCGTCCGCTTCGCCGCCGGCATCCAGCCGCCCCACAGGCCCGTCCCGGCCCCCGTTGCATGCCCCCACCCTGGGTGGGGGATTACCCCTTGCCCCTACGGCAATCCTGCCACGCTTCCCCGCGCGGGCGTGTGTCGGTTCCGAGCCAATTTCTACTCTTGGTGGCGGTGATCGTCGCACACCTCGATCTCGATGCCTTCTTCGCGGCCGTCGAGCTGCTCGAGGACCCGTCGCTGCGCCGCAGGCCCCTGGTCGTCGGCGGCGACCCGAAGGGCCGCGGCGTGGTCGCCACCGCGAACTACGTCGCGCGAAGACACGGCATCCGCTCCGCGATGAGCTGCGCCGAGGCGCTGCGCCGGTGCCCGGACGCGGTCTTCGTCCGTCCCCGCCACGCCCTGTACCGCGAGTACTCGCGGGCGGTCTGGGGGACGGTGCGTGAGGTCGTCCCGACCGTCGAGCAGACCGGTATCGACGAGGGCTACCTCGACCTGGGGGAGATCGCGGGCGACTTTCTCGCCGCCCGTAAGCTGGCCGAGGCGGTGCAGTCGGCCGTTCGCGGCGCGACCTCGCTGACCTGCTCGCTCGGCGTCGCCACCTGCAAGGTGGTCGCGAAGGTCGCCTCCGACCGGCGCAAGCCCAGCGGGCTGACGGTCGTCCGGCCCGGCCGCGAGGCCACGTTTCTGGCGCCCTTCGACGTCCGGCTGCTCCCGGGGGTCGGGCCCCGGGCGGAGGAGCGCCTGCGCGGCGCGGGCGTGACGACGATCGGCGCACTCGCCGAGCTCGACGACGACGCGTTGCTGCGGCTGCTCCCGGGGAAGACCGGCTCGCTGCTCCGCGACCGCGCCCGGGGGATCGACGAACGCGGGCTCGAGACCCAGGTCGAGCGCGTCTCGATCTCGACCGAGGAGACGTTCGAGCGGGACACCGACGACCGCGAGCAGCTGCACGCCGAGCTTCGCCGCATGGCCGGCAGGCTCGGCGAGCACCTCGTCCGGACGGGCCAGGCTGGGCGGACGATCACGACCAAGGTGCGCTACCCGGACTTCGCGATCCGGAGCCGCTCCTCGACGGTCGCGGCAGGCCTCGACGACGGGTCCGCGATCGGCGACATCGCCTGCGCGCTCCTCGACCGAGCGCTCGCCGACAGGCCCGGCCCGCTACGGCTCGTCGGCGTCGGCGTCTCGAATCTCGAGCCGTTCCGACAGCTGGCCCTGCACTAGGCAGGCGGCCGCAGCTGGCGCAGCACCTCGCGCAGCTCGGAGCCCGCGTCCTCTGGAGCGACCGCGCCGAGCGGCGTCCGCGTGATCGCGGCCCAGATCTCGGCCATCGCCTCGAACAGGGCGGGGTCGAGCCCGGCGGCGGACTGCGCGGCGCTGATCTCGTGCATCTCGCCGACGTAGCGGTCGGCCTTCGCCGCCGAGCTGGCGATGCGGCGGCCCGCGTCGTCCGCAAGCTCGTCGAGGTCGGTCAGGACGTGCTCGACGACGCCGTAGTGGTCGGCGGCGCGCAGCGCCTGCGCGAGCAATGCGATCGAGCCTTTGTACACGGAGGCGGTGCTCATCTTCACGGCCGATGCGGCGCCGACCTCGTCTCCGACCACGATCGTCTCGACACCGTCGAACGGCAGCGCCGCCACTTCCGCCGCCCGCGGGCCGGAGAGGTAGATCCTGGTCGTGCCGGTCCTCCGCGGAGGTGGGCCCGAGATCGAGCCGTCGACCTCGTCGGAGATCCGGCGAGCGGTCGCCGGTGACACGGCGTTCAGGTCGACGAGGAGGCGTGCCCCGGCGAGCTCCGCGGCGACCGCCTCGGCCTGGTCGGGCGGGACGATGGAGAGCACGATGTCGGCAGCGGCGACAACATCTGCCAGCCCCGGCAGCAGCTCGAGTCCGACGGCCCGCGCCAGCCGCACCGTCCGGTCGCTGCGTCCGGCGACGGTGCCGACGACACGAGCGTCGCCTCGCCGCAGTGCAGCGCCGACGGCGCTGCCCATCGCGCCCGGGCTGACGATGCCCACGGTCGTCATTGCGGCGAACGGTAGTCGGTCGCGACCGAGCTACAGTCCGAGGATGGCTACGCGGCTGTGCTGGGCCTTCGCTGCCATCGCGCTGTCGGCGCTCGCGCTCGCCGGCGGCGGCGCCTCGGCTCCGACCGCGGTGTGCGGCGGATCGCAGCTCGGTGGGACCTTCGCCGTCGTGCCCGGCAGCGCGGGCGCGGGGAACATCGTCTACTCGCTTCGTATGCGATTTCTCTCCGGCAGGACCTGCTTCGTCTTCGGCGTGCCGCGACTTCAGCTTCTCGACCGGCTGCGGCGGCCGCTGCCGACGAAGGTGACGCCCGCCTTCCGGCCCGGGCTGATGGCCGTGCGGGTGCCGCTGAGTCCGGGGCGTGGGGCCAGGGCGAGCGCCCGCTTCTCGCCGGACATCCCCGGCCCCGGCGAGCCGCAGACCGGCACGCAATGCGAGCGGCGCTCCTACTACGTGCGGGTGACGCCGCCGCCCGGCCGCGGGACGTTCGTCGCTCCCGTCCGCCCGCCGACGCCGGTCTGTGAGCACGGCCGGCTGTCGGTCAGCGTGATGTCACCGGCGTAGAGCCGCGGCCGCCGCCAGGATCGAGTCGACGATCGGCGCGTAGCCGGTGCAGCGGCAGAGGTTGCCCGCCAGCTCCGCCCGTATCTGCTCCTCGGTCGGGTCGGGATTCTGCTCGAGCAGGAACGCCGCGGTCATCAGGATCCCCGGCGTGCAGAACCCGCACTGGAGGCCGAAGTGCTCGTGGAACGCCTGCTGAAGCGGGTGGAGCGTCGCGCCCCGCCCGAACGGGGCCGGCTCTGCCGGCGTCGCTTCCAGCCTCTGCGCGAGCGACTCGACCGTGCGGATCTCGTGCCCGTCCGCCTGCACGGCCAGGGTCAGGCACGAGCGGGCCGGCCGGCCGTCGAGCAGCACCGTGCACGCGCCGCAGACCCCGTGCTCGCAGCCGACGTGGGTGCCGTAGAGCGACAGCTCGTGGCGGAGGAAGTCGGAGAGCAGGAGTCGCGGCTCGACACGACGGGCGTGCCGTGTGCCGTTGACGGTGAGGGAGATCTCGATCACGCGGCCGCCGCCTTCTCGATCAGCGCCCGCGCGACGTCGAGCTTGTAGCCGGCGGGCGCGAACAGGTCACCGACCGGATCGAGCACGCCGCCGTCCCAGAGCATGGGTATAGGCCCGACCCCACCGACGGCGATCCGGTCGCCGGCGCGCGCGACGCAGACGACGGCGAAGTCGCCGTGACGGTGCGAGTGCTCCAGGAACGCGGTCGGTCCCGCGGGCGCCGGGAAGCGCACCTCGACGAGCAGCTCGTCCGGCTCGAGCGCGGTCGTGAAGACGGAGACGAAGAACTCCTCCGCCGGAATCACTCGGCGGCTGGTGACGAGCTCTGCGCCGAGTGCCAGCGCGCACACCGGCAACTCGGCGGTCGGGTCGGCGTGGGCGAGCGAGCCGCCGACGGTCCCGCGGCAGCGCGTCGCCGTATGGCCGACGTACGCCAGCGCCTCGCGCAGCAGCGGGGGGGCGTCCGGCGAGTGCTCGAGGTCCCACTGCCGTGTCATCGCGCCGACCATCAGCGCGCCGTCGTCGGCCCGGACGCCGGCCAGCTCGTCGATCTCGCCGAGATCGACGAGCACCGCCGGACGCGCCAGCCGGAAGTTGAGCATCGGCACCAGGCTCTGGCCGCCGGCGAGCGGCTTCGCGTCCTCGTGCGCCGCCAGCAAGGCGAGCGCCTCTTCGAGCGTCTCGGGCCGGAAGTACTCGAACGGCACGGGCTTCACGAGCGGGCGAGCTCCCAGAGCCGCGCGGGTGTCAGCGGCAGGTGTGAAGGCTTCAGGCCCAGCGGGCGCAGCGCGTCGGCGACCGCGTTCGTGACCGCCGCCGGCGCCGTCTCGGAGGACGATTCGCCGCAGCCCTTCGCGCCGACGGGCGTGAACGGCGACGGCGTCTCGACATGCGCGGTCGCGATCCGCGGCGCCTCGGCGGCGGTCAGGCAGCGGTAGTCGGCGAACGTGCCGGTCAGGAACTGGCCGTCCTCGTCCCAGCGGAACTCCTCCAGCAGCGCACCGCCGAGCCCGTGCAGCGCCGAGCCGTAGGTCTGCCCTTCGACCAGCTTCGGGTTGATGATCGTGCCGGCGTCGTTCGCCGATGCGTACCCGATGATCGTCACGCCCCAGGTCACCGGGTCGACCTCGACCGCGACCACCTCGGCGACGAACCCGTACGCGTGCGAGGAGTTGATCCGGTCGTCGTCGGTCGGCGGCGCCGACGTCGGCACGTGGAAGACCTCCGACGCCTGGATCCCGGCGCTCATCCCCTCCGGCAGGCCGTGCGGGTCCCAGTGGGCGACGCCGGCGACCCGGCGCAGCGAGACACTCCGGTCGGGTGATCCCTTCACACGCACCTGGCCGTCGACGAGCTCCAGGTCGTCGGCCGAGGCCTCGAGCAGGCTCGCGCCGATCTCGAGGACCTGGTCCCTGACCACACCCGCCGCCTGCCGCACCGCCCCGGCCGCGATCCCCGCGAAGCGGCTGGAGTACGAGCCCGACGACACCGACCAGACCGAGGTGTGGCTGTCGAAAGCGTCGACGGTCGCGACGTCGTCGGGCGTCAGCCCGAGCTCGTCGGCGACCACCTGCGCGACCGCCGTCTCGTGCCCCTGGCCCTGGGGCGCGGTGCCCATGGTGACCACGACCTTGCCGCTCGAACTCACCCGCACCTGCGCCCAGTCGGCGGCACCCGACTTCGGGTTGTAGCCCGGCGCCTGCCGCACCTCCGGCGGAAGCGCGACGGTGATGTAGCCCATGTTCGAGATCGAGGGGTCGACGGCGAGGCCGATCCCGATGCCGACCAGCCGCCCCTCGGACCGCGCTTCTTCCTGCATCGCCCGCAACTCGGGGTAGCCGGCGGTCTCGAGCGCGAGCTCGAGCACACGCGGGTAGTCGCCGCTGTCGTAGACGCCACCGGTCGGCGTCTCGTACGGGAACGCGTGCGCCGGGATCAGGTTGCGCCGTCTGATCTCGGCCGGGTCGAGACCGAGCCGCAGCGCCGCCTCGTCGAGCGTCCGCTCGGTCTCGAGATAGACCTGCTGGCAGCCGTAGCCGCGGTTCGGTCCGGTCGGCACCTTGTTCGAGACGACGTCGACGAGGTGGAGCTCGACGTTGCGGACGCGGTACGGCCCGACGTAGTTTCCCAGCGGGCGGTACGTCGTCGCCGGCTCGGGTGCCCGGACGTAGGCGCCCAGGTTGTCGACCACGCTGGCACGCAGGCCGATGATCTCGCCGTCCTCCGTCAGCGCCAGCTCGCGCGTGCCCAGCCGGTCGGGCTGGTGGCTGGACGCGATCAGGTGCTCCGCGCGGTCCTCGATCCACTTCACCGGCCGGCCTACCCGCATCGCCAGCAGCCCGACGACGGTCATGTACGGGAAGAGCGACGACTTGATCCCGAAGCTGCCGCCGATGTCCTTCGGGACGATCACCCGCAGCCTCTCCTCGGGCATCCGCAGCGAGCGCGCCAGCACGGGTAGCAGCGTCATCGGGCCCATGAAGTTCGCCCACATGGTCAGAAGGCCGGACGCGGGCTCGAAGTCGGCGACGACGCCGTAGGTCTCGATCGGCGTCGAGCTGTAGCGCTCCCAGCGGAGCGTCTCGGTGACGACGAGGTCGGCCCGGGCGAACGCTGCGTCGGGGTCTCCGTACCGAAGCGTGCGGTCGACCACGACGTTCGAGCCGACCTGCTCGTGAAGGAGCGGCTTCGTCGCGTCGAGCGCGTCCTCGACGGTCACCACGGCGTCGAGCGGCTCGTAGTCGACCGCGACGAGCTCGGCAGCGTCCTCGGCGAGGTACCGCGACTCGGCTGCGACCACGGCGACCGGCTCGCCCGCGTAGCGGGCACGGTCGACCGCCATGGCGTAGAACGCCAGCCGGTGGGTGATCCCGGCCGCAAACGGGTCTGTCAGGTCCGGGAGCTCGGTGCCGGACAGACCGGCCGCGACACCGGGCGAAGCGAGCGCCTCGGCCAGGTCGACCGAGCGGATCCGGGCATGCGCCCACGGCGACCGCGCGAAGGCGACGTGCAGCGGGTTGGCGACCGGGACGTCGTCCACGAACTGCCCGCGGCCGGTGAGCAGCGGAAGGTCCTCGCGGCGGAAGATCGACTGGCCGACCCAGCGACTCATTGCTCGATTCTTCCCCACCCGCCGCCTCCCGGCGTCTCGACCGTGACCACGTCGCCGGGCTCGAGCCGGCGCGTCGCCTTCGGCGGCAGCTCGTTGCCGTTCAGGAGGTTCCGACCGGGCCGGCCGGGGTCGCCGCCGTTCAGGCCCAGCGGCGCGTGCCGGCGCCGGTCGGTCAGCAGCGACAGCGTCGCCGGCTCGAGCACGCGGATCTCGCGGACCAGCCCGTCGCCGCCGCGGTGCCGTCCATCGCCGCCCGAGCCAAGGAGCAGCTCGTAGCGCTCGACGCGCAGCGGCAGTTCGAGCTCGAGAGCCTCGATGGGCGTGTTCAGCGTGTTCGACATGCCGACGTGGACGCCGGAGGGGCCGTCACCCCGGCCGGACGCGCCCTGGCCGCCGCCGAGTGTCTCGTAGTACGTCCAGCTCGAGCTCCCGATGACGACGTTGTTCATCGTCCCCTGCCCCTGGGCGGGGACGTCCGCAGCCTGCGCGAGCGCGAGCAGAACGGTGTCGGCGATCCGCTGGCTGGTCTCGACGTTCCCGGCCACGACCGCGGAAGGCGCGCGGGCGTCGACCAGGCAGCCTGCGGGCGCGCGGATCTCGACGGCGGCAAAGAGCCCCGCGTTGACCGGGACGTCGGCGCCGAGAGCGACCTTCACCGCGAACGTGCAGGCCGAGCGCGTGACCGCGAACGGTGCGTTCACGTTCCCACCTGCAGCCGGCGCCGTGCCCTCGAAGTCGATCTCGATCGAGTCGCCGGCGATCGCGACCGCGACGCGGATCGGCAGGTCGTCCTCGCTGACGCCGTCGCCTTCGACCTCTCCCTCCGCCTCGTAGCGGCCGTCGGGCAGGCGGTGGATCGCTTCGCGGGCACGCCGTCCCGCGTAGCCGATCACCTCGTCGAACGCGGCGAGCACCGTCTCGCGCCCGTGGCGGGCCGCGAGCTCGGCCAACCGCTCTTCCCCGAGGCGGTTGGCGGCGGCCTGCGCCGCCAGGTCGGCCCGGCGGATCTCCGGCGTCCGAACGTTGGCAAGGATCACGCGCCGGACGTCCTCGTCGAGGCGGACGGGCGGAATGACCAGGCCCTCCTGCCAGATCGAGGTCGAGCCCGCAGGCATCGAACCGGGCACGATCCCGCCTACATCGGAGTGGTGGGCCCGCGTACAGACGTAACCGACGATCCCGCCGTCGAGCGCGAGCGGGGAGACGAGCGTGATGTCCGGCAGGTGCGAGCCTCCGGCGAAGGGATCGTTGAGGACGTACACCTCGTCCGGCTCCGGCCCGAGGCCGATCACGGCGCCGACCGACTCGGGCATCGCCCCGAGATGGACCGGGATGTGCTCCGCCTGCGCGACCATGCGTCCCTCTGCGTCGAAGAGCGCGGCCGAGCAGTCCCGCCGCTCCTTGATGTTCGAGGAGGACGCGCTGCGGACGAGGACCGTGCCCATCTCCTCGGCGATCCCGGCGAGGGCGGCGCTCATCACCGAGAGTGTCACCGGGTCCACGATCGCTCCAGGACGAGCGTCCCGGCGGCGTCGGGCTCTCCCGACCAGCCGGGCCGTACGAGACACGTCGAACCGGGCAGCTCCACGATCGCCGGGCCCGAGATGGGCGAGCCGGGCTCGTGGACGGGAAGGTCGAGCCACCCGCCGTCGAGATGCGCGTGACGGCTGGAGGGCGGTCTCGACGGTGCCCGGCACGGCAGGGAAGGGCGCTGACGCCGGAGGATCGCAACCAGCCGGCGCGTGACGATCTCAGGCCCGGCGTCGGGCCGGAACCCGTAGCGGCGCTCGTGCTCTTCGGTCAGCTTCGACTCCCAATCCTCGGCGGCGACGGTCAGCTCGTGAGATTGCCCCCCGTAGCGGGCGTCGACGAACCGCAGCGTGACCGCCCCCGGCAGGTCCCGCGCGGCCCGAGCCTCCATCTCCTGGAACGAGGCGCCGACGTAGTCGCGCCGGAGATCGGCCGCCGCGAGCCCCAGCGCGCTGAGCATTCCCGAGGCCAGCGGAACGAGGACGCGCTCCATCCCCAGCTCCTCGGCCAGGGCGCAGGCGTGCAGGGGCCCGGCGCCGCCGAAGGCGACCAGCGCCAGCCCGCGCGGATCGATCCCGCGCTCGACGCTGACCACGCGGAGCGCCCGAGCCATCTCGGCCTCGACGACCCGAACGACCCCGGCGGCGGCCTCGGTGGCCCTTCCGGCCGCGTCCGAGCTCGTGGCGTTCGACACCCAGTCTCTGAGACCAGGGTTGAAACGTTTGTGTGACGACTCGTCCACAGGTAGACGCGCCAGCGCTTCTTCGGCCAGGGCCCGGTCGAGCCTCACCTCGCCGCCGAGGACGGCCCCGTCGGCCAGGTACCCGAGGAGGAGATTCGCATCGGTGACCGTCGCCGCCTCGCCGCCCAGGCCGTAGCAGGCGGGGCCGGGACGCGCTCCCGCGGAACGGGGCCCGACCCGCAGCGCGCCGCCGTCGTCGAGCCACGCGATCGAGCCGCCGCCGGCGCCGATCGTGTGCACGTCGACCATCGGGAACCGGATCGGGACGCCCGCGACCACCGACTCGGCCGTGACCTGCGCCTCTCCCCCGAGGACGGTCGCGACGTCGGTGCTCGTCCCGCCCATGTCGAAGGTGAGTACGTCCTCGAAACCGCCGGCGCCCGCGACGAACGCCGCTCCGACGACTCCCGCCGCCGGCCCCGAGAGGACGCACGAAGCCGGCCGGGCGGCCGCCGAGGCCGCGTCGGCCACCCCGCCCGAGGACTGCATGACGAGCGGCCGCGGCTCGATCTCCTCCAGGTACGCCGACAGCACGGGCGCCAGGTATGCGTTCGCCACGGTGGTCGAGCAGCGCTCGTACTCCCGGAACTCGGGCAGCAGCTCGGACGAGAGCGAAACGCGCACGGCCGGCAGGGCGGCGCGCAGCGCGTCGCCGACCGCCCGCTCGTGCTCCGGGCGCAGGAACGAGAACAGCAGGCAGACCGCGACCGCCTCGACCTCCGCGGCGGCGACGGCCACGACGGCCGCCTGCAGCGACGCGTCGTCGAGCGGGACGACGACGCCATCTGGCCCCATCCGTTCTCGCACGGTGAAACGCAGCTGGCGCGGTACGAGCGGAGCGGGCTTGTGCACGGTCAGGTCGTAGAGGGACGCCCGGTCCTGCCGGGCGATCTCGATCACGTCGCGGAAGCCCTCGGTCGTGACGAGCGCCGTCCGGGCGCCGCGGCGCTCGAGCAACGCGTTCGTCGCCACGGTCGTCCCGTGCGCGAGCACGCCCACCGCGCCCGCCTCGACGCCCGCCGCCGCCAGCGCCGCCGAGATCCCGCGGGCCTCTGCGCCCGGGACGGACGGCACCTTCGCAGTGACGAGCTCGCCGTCGACGGCCGCCACGAGGTCGGTGAAGGTGCCGCCGACGTCGACCCCGACACTGATGCCTTCCATCACGCCATCTTCCCGAGGATAGGCTTGCGACGGCAAATGGCCACCACCAAGATGCCCTCCAGCCTCGAGATCGCCCAGCAGGCGACGCTGCGGCCGATCGCCGAGCTCGCCGCGGAGATCGGCCTCGAGGACGACGAGGTCGAGCTCTACGGCCGCTACAAGGCCAAGGTCGACCTGTCGGTGCTCGACCGCCTGCGCGACCGGCCGGACGCGAGGCTGATCGGCGTCACCGCGATCACGCCGACGAAGGCGGGCGAGGGCAAGACGACGACAGCGGTCGGCCTCACGCAAGGCCTCGGCGCGATCGGCAAGAGCCCGGTGCTCTGCCTGCGGGAGGCGTCGCTCGGGCCGGTCTTCGGGATCAAGGGCGGCGCCGCCGGCGGCGGCTACTCGCAGGTCGTCCCGATGGAGGATCTCAACCTCCACTTCACCGGCGACATCCACGCCATCGGCGCGGCGAACAACCTGCTCTCGGCGATGCTCGAGGCGCACATCCTGCACGGCAACCAGCTCGGCGTCGACCCGCTCACCGTCAGCTGGCGGCGTTGCCTGGACATGAACGACCGCGCTCTGCGCAACGTCGTGCTAGGCCTCGGCGGCCGCGCCAACGGCTACGTCCGCGAGACCGGCTTCGACATCACCGCCGCCTCGGAGGTGATGGCGATCACCGCCGTCGCGCGCGACCTCTTCGACCTGCGCAAGCGGCTCGGCGCGATCACGGTCGCGTACACCTGGGAGGGCGAGCCGGTCACGACCGAGCAGCTCAAGGCGGCCGGCGCGATGACCGTCCTGCTCAAGGACGCGATCAAGCCCAACCTCGTGCAGACGCTCGAGGGCCAGCCCGCCTTCATCCACTGCGGCCCGTTCGCGAACATCGCGCACGGCAACTCGTCGCTGGTCGCCGACCTGGTCGGGCTCAAACTCGGCGACTACGTCGTCACCGAGTCGGGCTTCGGCGCCGACATGGGGATGGAGAAGTTCCTCGACATCGTCTGCCGCGTGGGCAACATCGCGCCGAGCGCGATCGTCCTGGTCGCCACCGTCCGCGCGCTGAAGCATCACGGCGACGACCCGGACGGCGGCGTCGCGGCGGTCGAGCACGGCGCCGCGAACCTCGCCCGCCACATCGGGATCGTCAAGGAGTTCGGCCTGAACGCGGTGGTCGCCGTCAACCGGATGCCCGGCGACACGGACGACGAGATCGCCACCGTCCGCCGCCTCGCGCTCGAGCTCGGTGCGCATGCGGCGGCGGTCAACACGGCCTTCGAGGAAGGCGGCGCCGGCGCGAGCGAGATCGCGGAGGCGGTCGTCGACGCGGCCGAGAGGCCGAACACCTTCGAGCCCGTGTATGCGCTCGATGCGCCGATCGTGGACAAGATCGAGGCGATCGCAAAGCGCGTCTACGGGGCCGACGGCATCTATCTGCTGCCGGCGGCCGAGAACGACGTAAGGCGCTTCACCGAGCAGGGGCTCGAGAGCGTGCCGATCTGCATGGCCAAGACGCACCTGTCCCTCTCGCATGATCCGACCGTCGCCGGCGCACCGACCGGGTTCACCGTGCCGGTGCGCGCGGTGCGGGCCTACACGGGCGCCGGCTGGCTGGTCGCGCTGTGCGGCGACATGCAGACGATGCCCGGCCTGTCGGCCACGCCGGCCGCGTTCAACGTCGACATCGACGAGAACGGCCGCACCGTTGGCCTCTTCTGAGCCGCTCGCCGCCGGGCCCGCAATCGTCAGGGCGCTGGAGCTGGCCGCCGGCCTTGCGCTGCTGACGGCGCGCGTCGCCCGACGGGACGACCTGGCCGCGCGGGCGGAGGCGCTCGCGGCCGAGCTGGCGCCGCTCGCGGCGGAAGACGCCGACGCGTATCGCGCTTACCTGGCCACGCACTCCGACGAGGCCCGCGCACGGACGATCGAGCTGCCGCTGCGGATGGCGGAGCTCGCCGCCGACGCCGCGGAGCTCGCGCTCGAGTCTGCGCAGACCACGGAGCGGGCGGTGAGCGGCGATGCCAAGGCGGGCGTCCTGCTCGCCGAGGCGGCTGCCCGCGCCGCCGCCTTGCTCGTCGAGGTGAACGGCGGCGGCGACGCGGCCGCGGCCGCTATCGGCCGCGCTGCTCGCGCAACTGCTCGGCTTTGACGCCGAGATCGCGGAGGACCTCCCCACCCACGCCGCGCGAGTCCGAGACCAGCGCGAGGAGGATGTCGTCCGGGCCGAACTGCTCACGCCCTGAATCGACCGCGTCGTTGAGGGCCGCCTCGAGGACGCGCTTCGCCCGCGGCGTGAAGGGCCGGGGCAGCCCGGCGATCCACTGCTCGTCCCCTTCGCCGGCCCGCTCGACGACCTGCGCGCGGGCGGCGTCGTAGGAGACGCCTTCGACCCCGCGCTTCGCGAGCGCGAGCATGAGGTGCTCGGTGCCGAGGTACGGATGCCTGAGCGAATCCGCCTCCTTTTGTGCCTCGACCATCACCTCGCGCGCGCCCTCGTCGAAGCGGGCGATGAAGTACTGCCGGTTGCGACCGCCCCGGTGGCGGCGGCCATGCTTCCACCCTCCGCGCATCCACGGCTGCGGCCCGGGGCCGCCGGCCGGCGGCCCGTCGACGATCTGGTGGACGCGCTGATGGGAGAGCTCGAGCGCGTCGGCGATCTCGCGGAGCGAGCCGCCGGCGGCGTGGAGCTTCTTGATCGCGTGGTGGTAGTCCACGCGCACGTGTGCTGTCTGGCTCTCGAGGTCGACGAGACGCTGCCGCGCCTCCTTTGCCTCGGCCAGGACTTGTTCGTCTAGTGTCATAGACAGTCTAGTCTACTAGACAGGTGTCTATCTGTCTAGACGACGAGCAGGATCACCCCCGCGACGACGAGCACCGCTCCCCCCGCACGCCGCGCCGAGACGTGCTCCTTCAGCATCGCCGCTGCCAGCACGGTGACGAACAGGACGCTGGTCTCACGAACCGCGGCGACGGGAGCGGCGGGCGCGAGACGCAGCGCGTACAGCGCCAGCGCGTACGGAGCGAGCGTCAACGGCGCGATCAGGACCGTCTCGAGTCGGAACCCGGCCCGCAGCGCCGGAGCGCCCTTCCGGACGGCCACGACGGCCGCGGTCACGAGCGCCGGGCCGACCATTACCGCCTCCAGGTAGGCCAGCGGGTCGGCGAGAGTGACGCCGGTGTTGTCGATCAGGGTGTAGCCCGCGATCGTCGCGGCGATCGAGAGGCCGAACTCGGTGGCGACGCGGTCGGGCCGGCGGCCGCGGACGAGGAGAATCCCCACCCCGACGGCGCAGACGCCGACGGCCTGGTTCCAGGAGGTCGCCGCGCCGAGCGCGGCGACAGCGACGACCAGTACCAGCACCGGCGCGAGCCCGCGGGCGATCGGGTAGAAGACCGACAGCGGCGCCCGGGCGTAGGCAGCGCTGAGCAGCAGCACGTAGGCGAGCTCGAACGCGGCGCTGCCGGCGACGTACTTCCAGGCGCCGGCCTCGACGCGCCAGCGTGCCGCGGCCACCGGAGCGAAGATCGCCACCGCCATGCAGAAGGCCGCGGCCGTCGCCGCCTGCGGGTCGCGCGTGCGGGCGAGGAGGACGTTCCAGAGGGCGTGCAGCACCGCCGCGCCGAGCGCGAGGGCGAGCGCGTCCGCCGGCACTACCGCGTCCCGATCCGAAGCCCGAGGACGCGCGGGAGCGCGGCGACGCCGCGCGCGAGGAGCGGTGGGCGCCGCCCGGCCTCGTCGGCCGCCTCGACCGACAGAATCGCCCGGCGCACGAGCGCTCCCCCCAGGTGGCGGACGGGCTCGGGCGGCAGGCGCGGCGGGACGCGACCGGCGAGCGGGAGGCGCGACCACTCGTCGTCCGAGCGCAGCACGAGCGAGGCGAGAATCTGCCCACCCAGCCAGCTCGGGCCGACGCCGTTCCCCGAGTAGCCGGCACCGTAGTGGATCCGCGTGCCCGGCACCGTCGCGAAGAAGGGCAGCTGGTCGCTGGAGACGTCGATCGGCCCGCCCCAGGCCCGCTCGACCTGCGCGGCCCCGAGCCCCGGGAGCAGGCGGCGGAGGCCCTGCTCCGCGCGAGCGACCGTCGCCGCGTCGTCGAAGAAGCGTGCGTCGATCAGGCCACTGCGCCCGATCGGCCCCGAGCCTGAGCCCATCAGCACGCGGCCGTCCTCGGTCGTCCGAAAGTAGTGGAGGAACATCCGGCCGTCGGCGATCGCCTCGCCGCCGGTCCAGCCGACCTCGGCGAGGAGCTCCGGCACCGGCTCGGTGAGGACGACGTAGCTCCCGAACGGCGTCAGCGCACGGCTTGCCGGACGCCAGCCGCTCATCCAGGCGTTCGCGGCGACGACGACCTCGGGCGCCCGCAGCCGCGCCGCCGCGGTCACGACCTCGCCCGAGCGGATGGAGGTGACGCGGGAGCGCTCGTGCAGCACGACGCCGGCGCCGACCGCCGCCCGCCGCAGCGCGCGGGCGAGCCGCGCCGGCTGCACGGTGGCCGCGTCGGGGAAGCGGACGCCGTGCCTGAACACGGGCGAGATCCCGGGACCGACGGCGACCGCGCGCTCCGGCACGCCCAGCTCGGCCGCGGCCCGGACCGCCTCCTCGACTGCGGCGTCCTGGGCAGGCGTGGTCGAGACCTCGAGCATCCCGCCGCGACGCAGCCAGACGTCCTCGACCAGCGCCGCCACGGCCGGGATCGCGCCCTCCGACGCCCGGGCGAGGACGAGTGCGGCCTCGTCGCCGAGCCGCGAGCGCAGCCGCGGCAGCACACACCAGTAGGTCTCGAGGAAGCCGCCGTTCCGGCCGCTCGGCCCGTAACCGACATGCTCTGCCTCGAGCACGGTCACGCGCAGCTCCGGCTCGCGCCGCTTGAGCTCGAGCGCGGTCCAGAATCCCGTGTAGCCGCCGCCGACGATCGCGACGTCGGCCTCGGCCTCACCCGAAAGCGGCTCCGCCTCCGGATCGGGCGGGGCCTCGTCCAGCCACCACGGCACGCGGCTCAGCACCCGGATAGCATCGCGGAGCGATGACTCGCGCGTTCTGGAACCCGATGACGAACATGGGCGCGTTCCGCGACCGCGGGATCACGATCGTGCGCGGCGAGGCGTCGACCGTCTGGGACGACGCCGGCAAGGCGCTGATCGACATCTCCGGGGCGCTCTGGTACTGCAACGTCGGCTACGGCCGCGCCGAGCTCGCCGAGGCGGCCGCCGCCCAGATGCGCGAGCTCGCGTCGTACAAGACCTACGACGGCTTCACCTCGCCGCAGACGGAGGCGCTGGCGGAGCGTGTGGCGGCCCTCGTGCCGCTGGACGGCGCCAAGGTGTTCTTCACCTCGGGCGGCGGCGAGTCGATCGATACAGCGGCGAAGCTCGCCCGCGCCTACTGGGCCGCGGTCGGCAAGCCGGACAAGCACGAGGTCATCTCACGCCAGTTCGCCTACCACGGCTCGAACGCGTACGGCACCTCGCTGGGCGGGATGGCGGCGCTGACCGACGTGTACGGGCGGCTCGTTCCGGACGTCGACCAGGTGCCGTGGGACGACGCCGAGGCGCTCGCGGAGGCGATCGACCGCGCAGGGAACGACCGGGTGGCCGCCTTCTTCGCCGAGCCGATCATCGGCGCCGGCGGTGTGCTGATCCCGCCCGAGGGCTATCTCGAGCGGGTCCAGGAGATCTGCAACCAGCGTGAGGTGCTGCTCGTCCTGGACGAGGTGATCACCGGATTCGGGCGCACCGGCGAATGGTTCGCGACCGGCCGGTACGGACTCTCGCCCGACCTGATCACGGTCGCCAAGGGGATCACCTCGGGGTACATCCCGCTGGGCGGAGTGATCGCTTCGGCGCAGGTGGCGGAGCCGTTCTGGGCCGAGGGCACGGCGAACGTCTTCCGCCACGGCTTCACGTACGCCGGGCACGCCACCGCCTGCGCGGTCGGCCTGGCGAACCTCCAGGTGATCGAGCGCGAAGGGCTCGTCCAGCGGGTCCGGGAGCTCGAGCCGGTCCTGGCGGATTCGCTCACGCCGCTCGCCGACCACCCTGCCGTCGCGGAGGTGCGAACAGGCGTCGGCCTGCTCGGCGCGGTCGAGCTCGCGGATCCTTCGAAACTACAGGCCGTCATCGATGCGGCGTACGAGCGCGGCGTGCTGGTGCGCGGAATCCGGGGCGTCGCGCTCCAGGTCTCGCCGCCGTTCGTGATCACCGAGGACGAGCTCCAGACGTCGGCGCGCGTGTTCGGCGACGCGCTCGACGCCGCGGCGTAGCGCTCCTCTAGACCAACCGGTGTTCGGTCGCCCAGCGGGTCAGCTCGTGGCGGGTCGAGAGCTGTAGCTTGCGGAGAACGTTCGAGACGTGGCTCTCCACCGTCTTCACCGACACGTGCAGGCGCGCGGCGATCTCCTTGTACATGTACCCGCGGGCGATCAGCTGGAGCACCTCGCGCTCACGCGGGGTGAGCTCGTCGAGCTCGGCGTCACCGCCCACGCGCTCGCCGGCCCGGAACGCATCGAGGACGAACCCTGCTAGCCGGGGGGAGAACACCGCGTCACCCGACGCGACTCGCTCGATCGCGGCGGCGAGATCCTGCCCCGAGATCGTCTTCGTCACGTAGCCGCGCGCGCCCGCTCTGATGACGGCGATCACGTCCTCGGCGGCGTCGGAGACCGAGAGGGCGAGGAAGCGTACGCCCGGCCGCTCGAGGGAGACGGCCGTGATGATCGCGTCGCCGCTCCCGTCGGGGAGGTGGACGTCGAGAAGCACCACGTCGGGGTCCTGCGCCTTGATCAGCGGGACGGCATCGGCGACCGTCCCGGCCTCGCCGACGATCTCGACCGCATCGCCCAGCTCTGCGCGCACGCCGGAGAGGAACAGACCGTGGTCGTCGACCAGGACGACGCGGCGTTTCACGGGATCGCCCGGGGCAGGAACAGCTCCACCTCGGTGCCCTCGCCGGGCGCGCTCGTGATCGTCGCGCGGCCGCCGACTCGTTCGAGCCGCCGCTCGATCGACTCCGCCAGGCCGCCACGCGCAGCTGGCACGGCGGCGCGGGAGAAGCCGGCGCCGCGGTCGCGGACGAAGACAGAGACCGCGTTGTCCGTCACCTCGAGGTACACGTCGATCTCCTCGACGCCTGCGTGCTTCGCCGCGTTCGTCATCGCCTCTCGCGCGGCAAGGACCAGCGCGCCAGCGGCCTCGTCCACCGGGCAGGTGCCGGCGCTCGCCAGCTCGATCCTCACGCCGTGCAGCTCCTCGACGTCGGCCGCGGCACCGGAAAGGGCTGCGATGAGCGACGCGGACTCGTCGCCGAGCGGGCGGTCGCCGTACAGCCAGCCCCGCAGCTCCCGCTCCTGGCGTCGGGCGATCGCGGCGACGCGCCGCGGTTCCTGGGCGTGGCGTTGGATCAGCGCGAGCGTCTGCAGCACCGAGTCGTGCACGCGGGCGGTGACCTCGGAGCGCTCCTCGCTTCGAATCCGAGCCGACCGCTCGGCGTCACGCTCCAGCGCCAGGCGCCACAGCCACGGGCCGGCGATCAGCAGCAGCGCCCCGGCGACGGCCCCGGGGGCGAGGAGCGTTGCGGAAGGCCGTCCTCCGGCCAGGAGCAGCACCGCGCCCGCCCCTGCGATCGCCACGCCGGCCCAGGAGTACGCGCCATGGGCCTGGAAGCTCCCGCCACGCCGCCAGGTGAGCGCGAGCCCACCGGCGATCAGCGCGGCACCCCCCACCGACCGGTTCGAGAGGCCGACGGCATGGAGGAGGAACGCGCCCGCGACGAGGACGAGCAGGGCGATCAGAATCGGCGGCTTCGAGTCGCTGTACGCCCACAGCGCGAGGTAGAGGACGAACCCTGCCCCGCCTGCGAGCACGAGCAGCGCAAAGATCAGCCGGACAAGCGTGACGTCGACGGCGAGGGCCCGCGCGATGCCCGCGCAGACCCCCGCGATCACACCCTCGTCAGCGCGGCGGGCAAACGCAGGCAGCGGCATCGGCACTCATCGTACGGCGCGATCGATCCGCACCGACCCGACCTGGACCCTGGCGTCGACCACCAGCAGCCGGCGCCCCGTCGCGGACGTGCGCTCGTCGGCGTTGCGCCCGTCGTCCTCGTCGCCGAAGACGCTCACGTAGCCGAGTCTCGACCTCCCGTAGGCGCTGACGGCCACACCGCTGGGAACGACGACTTTCAGATCGCCGTAGTCGACGCGGGCGTTCACGTGCGTCTCGCCCACCGGCACCCGCAGCTTGGTGAGGTCGACCGTCATCGAACCGACGCCGAGGCGGTAGGTCCGGTCGAGATCGGCGGCCGCCACCGGTGCGAACGACTTGTTGCCGACGCCGTGGCTCAGGTGCGCCGGGAAGATCGCCACGAAGATCGCGGCCGCGACGAGCACGAACGCAACGAGGCTCCCGAGCGTGACGAGCACGATCCGTCCGGCGCCCCAGCCGCTCCGCGCCACCGGCGTCTCCGGCGCCTCGACGGTCTCACCATCGGCCGCCTCGGAGGCATCCGGCGGAGGCGCGACCGCCGCGGACGCGGAGGCCGTCTTCCGCCGGGCGCTGAACAGGATCGCCAGGCCGGCGAGCAGGATCAGGATCCAGGCGGCGTCGCCCTGGGGCCAGAGCGTCACCCGGGAGAGGAGGACGACGCCGGCCGTCGCCACCAGCCCGAGTCCGACCAGCGGCCAGGGGCGGTCGCGGGCGTCACGGAGAATCTCCGCAGCGATCGAGTCCTGCTTCCCCTCGTCCGGAATGACGAGCACCGCCGCGAGGTAGATCAGGATGCCGGCGCCGCCGATCAGCGTGAGGACGACGAAGCCGACCCGGTAGAACGCGGGGTGGATGCCGAAGGTGCGCGCCAGGCCCCCGCAGACCCCGGCGAGCATGCGGTCCGACCGGCTGCGCTCGAGGCGCCTCATGGTCGTCTGCTCGGCTGTTTGTTCGGTCATGCCTCCAGGCTCGCCGAGGAAGGCCGGACGGGCAATCCGGAATGACCCCGAATCGACCCCGAGGCCTCCCTACGCCGTCAGCTCCCGCGCCAGCTCCTCGAACACCTCCACGTACCGGTCGACCGCCTCGTCGGTGTGCTGTACCGAGAGCGTCCACTCCTCCTCGCGGCCCGGGGTGGCGAAGATGCCGCGGTTCATGTTCCACAGCCAGCTCAGCTCGGTCAGCTCGGCGTCCTGGTGCGCCTTGAACGTCTCGTAGTCGACCACGCGGACGGGCGAGAACGTGACGCAGCCCTTGGCGCCGACACCGACCGCGTAGCCGGGCAGGCGGTACCCCTCGACGACGGCCGAGCATCCCTCCAGCAGCCGGTCGTTCAGGTGGTGGAGACGGGCGTAGCCGTCGGGCGTGAGCACCTCGAAGAGGCTGGCACGGGCGGCGGCCATGGTCAGCGGATTGCCGTTGAACGTGCCGACCTGGACGACGCTCCCGTCCTCGACGCAGGCCATCACCTCGTCGGTGCCTCCGATCGCCCCCGACGGCAGCCCGGCACCGAGCGTCTTCGCGAGCGTGACCAGGTCCGGGACGACACCGAAGTGCTCGACGGCACCGCCGGCGGCGAGCGTCAGGCCGGTCTTCACCTCGTCGAAGATCAGGACGATCCCGTGCCGCGCGGTGAGCTCGCGCACGGCCTCCAGGTAGCCGGGCTCGGGGAGCACGACGCCGAGGTTCATCATCGCCGCCTCCATGATCACGCAGGCGGGCAGGCGTCCCTCGGCGGCGAGCCGGTCGATCCGGCGCTCCATCGCGCCGGCGTCGTTGAAGGGCACGACGACCGTCAGGTCGACAAGGGCCTGCGGGATCCCGGCGCCGTAGGGCAGCGAGGCGAGATCGTCGCGGTCGCCGATCCGGTCGTACTCGACGCCGATCGAGACCATCACGCCGTCGTGGTGGCCGTGGTACGAGCCGAAGATCTTCAGCACGGTGTCGCGCCCGGTGTACGCGCGGGCGATGCGGATGGCGTCCATCGTCGCCTCCGAGCCCGAGTTCGTGTAACGCCACTTCGGCAGGCGGAAGCGCCGCGCGAGCTCCTCCGCCACGACGATGCCGTCCTCGGTCGGCGCCGCGAAGTGCGTCCCGAGCGCCGCCCGTTCCTGGACCGCGCGCGTGACGGCCGGATGCGCATGCCCCTGCGTCATCGCGCCGAAGCCGTTGTGGAAGTCGAGGTACTCGGTGCCGTCCACGTCCCAGACACGCGGCCCTTCGCCGTGGGTCAGGTAGATCGGCCACGGCTCCCGGACCTGATACGACGAGCCCACCCCGCCGGCCAGCGCCCGCCGCGCCCGCTCGTACATCGCCTTCGATTCCGGCGTGCGCTCGTCGAGCCGCGCCGTCTCGCGCTCGGTCAGCTCGCGGATTCGGGTGCGGTCGATCTCGACGGGCGTCTCGACGGTCATCTTCGGCTCCTTCTCAGGCAGGCTGGACGCTAGGGCGGCGGCGTGTCTGCACGATCACGTTCACGATCATCACCGATAGCGCGATGACGAAGATCGCCGAGCCGATCACGTTCACCTGCGGCGGCGCGCCGACGCGGGCCGCTCCCCAGACGAAGAGCGGGAACGTGACCGTGGTCCCGGCGTTGAAGTTTGTGATCACGAAGTCGTCGACGGAGAGCGCGAAGACGAGGAGGGCGGCGGCGAGCACGGCCGGTGCGATCAGCGGCAGGGTCACCTTGCGGAACGTCGTCAACTCGTTCGCGCCCAGGTCCATCGCCGCTTCCTCCAGGTGGCGGTCGAAGCCGATCAGCCGCGCCTTCACGGTCACGACCACGTAGCTGATGCTGAACATGATGTGCGCGATCAGGATCGTCCCGAATCCGAGCGGCGCCGACACGCTCAAGAAGAGCGTGAGCAGCGACGCGCCCAGGACAATTTCGGGCGACGACATCGGCAGGAAGATGAGCAGGTTGGTCGTCCCGCGTCCCCGGAAGCCGTAGCGGACGAGCGCGAGCGCGATCAGGGTTCCGAGCGCGGTCGCGGCCACTGAGGTCAGCGCGGCCACCTCCAGCGAGACCCCGATCGAGCTCCTCAGGCCCGGAACCGCGTCCCAGTTCCGCCAGTTGTCGAGGGTGAAGCCCTGCCAGGTGTAGTTGAAGCGCCCTTTTGGATTGTTGAAGGAGAACATGATCACAACCGCGATCGGCACCAGCAGATAGGCGAAGACGAGCACCGCGTACGCCGTCAGAACGTGGTGCTTGACGAAGCCCCACGTCGCGCTCATGCACCGTCTCCGCCGGCGCTGGAGGATTCCGTCGCCGCGACCGACATGGCGGGCGCGGCTCGCGACCGCCGATCGCGGGCGCAGTGGGTTGGGGAAGGGGGCTCACGGGGGAAACCGGCCGTTTCCCCCGTGCGAGCGAGCCCGCGCATAGCGCGGCGAGAGTTCATCCGGTGAGTTTCTCCGTGCCGAGCAGCCGGACGTAGACGGCCACCATGACGAGGATCACCGCCATCAGGAGCAGCGACAGCGCAGCCGCCGACGGATAGTCGGTGAGCACGAGGAACTTCGACTGGATGACGTTCCCGATCATGTACTGGCCCGGCGTGCCGAGGAGCTGCGCGTTGATGAAGTCGCCGGCCGCCGGGATGAAGGTGAGCAGCGTGCCGGCGATCACGCCCGGCATCGACAGCGGCAGCGTCACGTGCAGGAAGGTCCGCACCTTGCTCGCGTACAGATCCTGACCGGCCTCGATCAGCCTCGGGTCGATCTGCTCCAGCGCGACGTAGAGCGGGAGCGCCATGAACGGCAGGAAGTTGTAGGTGATGCCGGCGACGACCGAGGTCGGCGTCGCGAGCAGGCGGTCGTTGTCGCCGATCACGTTGATCAGGTGCACGTACCGGAGAACGTCTACGACCGGCCCCTGGTCGGCCAGGATCGTCTCCCACGCGAGCGTCCGGATCAGGTAGGTGACGAAGAAGGGCGCGATGATCATCAGCAGGAACAGGTTCTTCCAGCGACCACCGCGGAAGGCGATCCAGTACGCGAGCGGGTAGCTGAGCAGGAGCGCGATCCCGGTGGCGATCGCCGCGTACTCGAACGAGCGGATCAGCTGCGCGTCGTACGCGGTCAGCGCGTCCGAGTAGTTGTGCCACGCCCAGGTGAACGAGTTCGTGAAGTCGATCGGGTTCTGCGTCTCGAGCGACTGGTGGGCAAGGAAGCCGAGCGGGACCAGGAAGAAGAGCGCCAGGAAGACGAGGCCCGGCGCCAGCAGCAGGTAGGGCGTCAGCCACCGGTGCCGGTGGAGCAGCGATCTCCGCGCCGGGGGTGAAGCGGCGGTCAGGCCCCCAGCAGCTTCTGCCACTTCTGCTTGTAGTCCGGGTTGAGGAGCGCCTTCGGGTCGAACTGATGCAACTGCTTCAGCGTCGCCGCCGTCGGGAAGATCAGCGGGTTCCGCGCCGCGGCGGGATCCGTCTTCAGCAGCACCTTGGCGGCTCCGAGCACCGGGCAGATGTAGTTGATGTAGTCGTCGATCTCCGCCGCGATCTTCGGGTCGTAGACGAAGTTCATGTAGGCCGACGCCAGATACGCGTCACCGTGCTTCGGAATCAGCATGTTGTCCGTCCAGATCCCTCCGCCCGACTTGGGGATGGTGAACCGCAGGTACTTGTTGTCGGCGTGCAGCTGGACCATGTCGCCCGACCAGACGAACGCCGCCCAGACGTCGCCCTTCGCCATCAGGCCGGAGTAGTCGTTGCCGGTGAACTGCCTGACCTGGCCGGACTTGACAGCCTTCTGGATCTTCTTCAGCGCCCGGTCGAACGAGGCATCGTCGACCTTGCCGGGATCGTCGCCGTTCGAGAGCATGACCAGGATCATCGTGTCGCCCATCTCGTTGAGGAGGGTGACCTTCCCCTTCAGGCGCTTGTCGGTGAGGAGCTGGTCGACGGTCGTGACCGGCTTCGTCAGCTTGGCGTTGTAGCCGATCCCGTCCAGACCCGACACCCATGGCAGGCTGTAGTCGCGGTTCGGGTCCCAGGCCGGATGCCGAAGTGCGGGCACGAGGTTCTTGATGTTCGGGATGACGCTCTTGTCGAGCTTCTCGACCCACTTGTTCTTGACGAGCAGCGCAGGGTACGGCGAGTTGTCGGTCATGACGATCAGGTCGCGGCCGATCGACTGGTCTCGCCGGAGCTGGGCCTGGATCTTTCCGAAGAAGCTGTCGTTGTCGTTGATGTCCTCGATGTATCTGACCTTGACGCCGTACTTCTTCGAGAACTGGTCGAGCGACGGGTGCCGGTGCCCCTTGACGTCGATGTAGAGCGGCCAGTTCGAGAAGACGAACGTCTTGCCGCGCAGCTTGTTCGGGTCGGGGCCGGCGGCCTCGGCGAGCCCGGCGAGGGCGCCAGGGAACGCGAGCGCCGCGCCGCCGACAGCTGCGCGACGGAGTAGCTCGGAACGGGTCAAGCGGGCAGTCATGTGAAGTCCTCCTCTAGGCGTTGCCCTTCGACGACGAATGCGGCCTCCGGTGCGAACGAGAGCTCGACGCCGGTGCCCGGTGCGATCGCCGCCCCTCCGGGCTGGGTGTTCTGCACGTACACCGTCAGTGCGCCCGCCGCCGTGTCGACGATGTACTGGGTGGAGACGCCGACGTAGGCGACCTCCTCGACCCGGCCGGTGAACACGTTCGTGTCCGAGTGGCCGAGGCTGATCTTCTCAGGACGGATGCCGACGGCGATCTTCCCGGTCCGGCCGGCGAGCGCCTCCGACGATACCGTCACCTCGCCGCCGCCCTCCAGCCGCACCGACGTGGGGCCGGCGACCGTCCCGCGGAGGAGGTTCGAGACCCCCAGGAAACCGGCGACGAAGGCGGTCTGCGGCTGCTCGTAGAGCTCGTTCGGCGTGCCGAGCTGCTCGATCCTGCCGCCCTGCATCACCGCGATCGTGTCCGCCATCGTCATCGCCTCCTCCTGGTCGTGCGTGACGTGGACGAAGGTGATGCCGAAGTCGTGCTGGATCGCCTTCAGCTCCAGCTGCATCTGCTTGCGCAGCTTGAGGTCGAGCGCGCCGAGCGGCTCGTCGAGCAGGAGGACCCGCGGGCTGTTCACGAGCGCCCTGGCGAGGGCGACACGCTGCTGCTGCCCGCCCGACAACTGGCGCGGCTTCCGCTTCTCGAAGCCCTTTAGGCCGACCCGCTCCAGCACCGACGAGACCTGGCCCTGGAGCGTGCGACCCCTGATCCCGCGTCGGCGAAGCCCGAACGCCACGTTCTCGGAGATCGTCAGGTGAGGGAAGAGCGCGTAGCTCTGGAAGACCGTGTTGACGTCGCGGCGGTACGGCGGGAGCCCGACCACGTCCCGTTCGCCGAGGAAGATCCGCCCCTCACTCGGGACCTCGAAGCCGCCGATCATCCTCAGCGTCGTCGTCTTGCCGCAGCCCGAAGGCCCGAGCATCGCGAAGAACGAGCCGCGCTCGATCTCCAACGAGAGATCGTCGACGGCGAGGACGCCGTCGAACCGCTTCGTGACGTTCTCGATCCGGACGTCGGCGGCCTTTTGCTGACGCTCGGCGGCTGCCATCTAGTCGAGCTTCGCCATCACGTGCTTGATCTGCGTGTAGTCCTCCAGCGAGTACACGGACAGGTCCTTGCCGTAGCCCGACTGCTTGTAGCCGCCGTGCGGCATCTCCGAGACGAGCGGAATGTGGTCGTTGATCCACACCGTCCCGAACTGGAGCTTGCGCGCGGCCGAGAGCGCTCGGCCGACGTCGCGCGTCCACACCGACGCCGCGAGGCCGTAGCGGACGTCGTTCGCCCAGGCGATCGCCTCGTCGTCGCTTCCGAACCGCTGGACGGAGACGACGGGACCGAACACCTCTCGCTGGACGATCTCGGAGCCCTGACCGACGTCGGTGACCACTGTCGGTTTGACGAAGAACCCCCGGTCGCCGTTAGCGCCGCCGCCGGTGAGGATCGTCGCCTTGGCGCCCTCGGCCCGCTCCAGGAAGCCGAGCACGCGCTCCTGTTGCGCCTTGGAGATCACCGGCCCCATCTCGATCTCGTCGCCCTCGGCCGGGTCGCCGACCTTCAGCGACTCGACCGCAGGCACGAGCTGCTCGAGCAGCCTGTCGTAGATCCCGGGCCCGGCCATGACCCGCGAGGCGGCTGTGCAGTCCTGGCCCGAGTTCCAGTAGCCGGCGATCTTGATCCCCTCGGCCACCGCTACAGGATCGGCGTCGTCGAAGACGACCACCGGCGCCTTGCCGCCGAGCTCGAGATGGACGCGCTTGAGGGTGTCTGCGGCCGTCCGGGCGATCGTCTTGCCGGTCTCGACGTC
Source organism: uncultured Actinomycetes bacterium (assembly GCA_963775695.1). Lineage (GTDB taxonomy): Bacteria > Actinomycetota > Thermoleophilia > Gaiellales > Gaiellaceae > DATBLE01. Next base: position 97,566 of record CAVZJU010000012.1, read on the forward strand.
GCCGGTGAGTGAGACGAGGCGCACGTCCGGATGGGTCACGATCCGTTCGCCGACCGGTACGCCGTCGCCCGTGACGACGTTCAGCACGCCGGCCGGGATCGCGTCCTGCGCGAGCTCGACGAAGCGGAGCAGCGAGAGCGGCGTCTGCTCCGACGGCTTCAGCACCTGGACGTTGCCGGCGGCGAGCGCCGGAGCGAGCTTCCAGACGGCCATCATCAGCGGGTAGTTCCAGGGCGCGATCCCGCCGACGATGCCCAGCGGCTCGCGCCGGATCATCGAGGTGTAGCCCTGCATGTACTCGCCCGCCGAGCGGCCCTCGAGGATCCGGGCGGCGCCGGCGAAGAAGCGCAGGTTGTCGGCCGAGACGGGCATCTCGTCGCGCGCATACGCGAGCGGCTTCCCGACGTTCCGCGACTCGATCTCGGCGAGCTCCTCGGCGTTTGCCTCGAGGATGGTCGCCAGCTCGAGCAGGAGCGCCGCACGCTCGCCAGGCGTCGAATCGAGCCACTCCGGCAGCGCCTCCTTCGCCGCGTCGACCGCGGCGTCGACGTCCGCGGCCGTGCAGGCCGGAACCTGTGCGATCGTCTGGCCCGTCGCCGGATTGAGGACGTCCATTGTCGCGCCGTCGGCGGCCTCGGTCCATTTCCCGCCAACGAAGATCTTCTGGGTCGTCACCGTCGCCATGCCGAAACCTCCTCTTTCATTCCGTGCGAAGGATTCCAGACTCGCGGGTGAGGCGTTGCGCGACCGCGACCGGCACGATCGTCGCGAGCAGGATCAGGAAGACGACCACGTTCACCTCTGGAAGCTGTTGGCCCAGGCGGATGTTCCCGAAGATCCAGATCGGCAGCGTGTTCTGGACGCCGGCGGTGAACGTGGTCACGATCACCTCGTCGAACGACAGCGCGAACGCGAGCAGCGCGCCGGAGATCAGCGCGGTCGAGATCGCCGGCAGCGTCACGTGGACGAACGTCTGGAAGCCGTCGGCGCCGAGGTCCATCGAGGCCTCGGTCAGCGAGGTCGGCATCCGCCGGAGCCGGGCGACCACGTTGTTGAAGACGATCACGATGCAGAAGGTGGCGTGGCCGACGACGATCGTCCAGAGGCCGAACGCCTGGCCCCAGTACGTGAAGTAGGAGTTGAGCGCCATGCCGGTGATGATCCCCGGCAGCGCGATCGGCAGGATGAACAGGAACGAGATCATCGTCCGGCCGAAGAACGAGGCCCGGTAGAGCGCGAACGCCGCGAGCGTGCCGAGCACGAGCGCGATCCCGGTCGCCAGCGCGCCGGCCTTCAGCGAGAGGATCAGCGCCTGCTGCATCTCGCCGTTGTGGATCGCCGGGCCGAACCACTTCGTCGTCCAGTCGGTGATCGGCCAGCCCTGGACGTTCGATGCGTTGAACGCGTACAGGATGATGATCACGATCGGGATGTGCAGGAAGCAGACGACGAGCGCCGTCCAGATCCAGAGGCCGATGCGGGTCGCCCGGGTCTCCATCACAGCGCCTCGAACGCGCCGGTCCGCTTGGCCAGCGTCAGGTAGATGGCCATGATCGCGAGCGGGATCGCCGCGAACGCGGCAGCGAACGGCAGGTTGCCAGAGACCCCGAGGCCGGTCGAGTAGACGATGTTGCCGATGAAGGTCGAGCCGGCGCCGCCGACGAGCGTCGGCGTGATGTAGTCGCCGAGCGTCAGCGAGAAGGTGAAGATCGAGCCGGCGACGACACCCGGTAGGGCAAGCGGCAGGATCACCCGCCGCAGCGTGGTGAAGCCGCCCGCGCCGAGGTCGCGCGAGGCCTCGATGTAGGAGTGCGGGATCCGCTCGAGCGCCGCGTAGACCGGCAGGATCATGAACGGCAGCCAGATGTAGGTGAACACGAGCCACATGGCCGTGTTCGAGTAGCCGAGATTCGCTCCCGGCAGGCCGATCTTCCCCAGCGACCAGTTGAGGATCCCGTCCTGGGCGAGGATCACCTTCCAGGCGTAGACGCGCACGAGGTAGCTCGACCAGAGAGGCAACAGCACGAGCACGAAGAGCATCGCCCGCACCCGCGGCGACGCCAGCCGGGCCATGAAGTACGCGAACGGGAAGGCGAGGACGGCGCAGGTGGCGGTGACCGCCGCCGCGATCCACAACGTCCGCCAGATCACCCCGCGGAACGGGCCGCTCTCGAAGATCTCGCGGAAGTTGTCGAGGCTCCACGCGTGCACGACCTTGCCCGTGAACGAGTCCACGCTCCAGAACGCGTAGACGAAGAGCGCCGCGAGCGCGGCCAGGTAGATCAGCGTCATCCACCCGAGCGGCGGCACGAGCTCGGCTGTCGTGCGTAGCCGGCCGTGCCGCCAGAACGGAAGCGAGAGACGGCGGCGGGCCCTCCGGAGCGAGGACCCGCCGCCTGCGACCTCCGTCGCTACGAGATCACCTCGTTCCAGGACTTCACCCAGGCCGAGTAGTCCATGCAGTTCTTCTTGCCGTTGCCGCAGTCGGCGAGCGGCGTCTTCCAGAACTTGATCGAGGCGTAGTACGACTCGGGCTCGTTGGCGTGGTACGCCGCGCAGGAGCCCTTGCTCAGCTTGTTCATGTAGGAGCACGCCAGCTTGTTCACGGGCGTCTCACCCCAGGTCACGGCCTGGGAGGCCTGCACCTTCGGGCTGGAGATGTACCCGTACCAGGCATAGGCGCAGTTCGGATGCTTCGCCTTCTTCGACAGGATCCAGGTATCGAGCCAGCCGGTCGCGCCCTCCTTCGGGATGACCTCCTTGACGGGCACCTTCGCCGCCTGGAGCTGGCCGGTCGTGTACGGCCACGAGGCGCCGATGATCGCGTCGCCGTTCTTGAAGAGGCTGATCTCGTCGGAGGCGAGACCCCAGTACTTCTTGACCAGCGGGCGCTGTTGCTTGAGCAGCGCGATCGTGGCGTCGAACTGGGGCTTGGTCAGCTCGTACGGGTCCTTGATCCCGAGCGACGGCTTCGTCTTCGACAGGTACAGCGCCGCGTCGGCGATCTGGATCGGGTTGTTCGGGACGGTGAGCTTGCCCTTGAACTTCGGGCTGTACAGCGCCGACCAGCTCGTCGGCACGGGCTTCACCTTGGTCGTGTTGTACATCAGCGTGTTCGGGCCCCACTGCAGCGAGATCCCGTAGTGCTTGCCCTTGACCGTGTTGTTGGGCGGGTTCTGGAAGCCCTTGAAGAACTGCTTCCAGCCGGGTACGCGGTTGACGTCGACCGCGGCGACGTCGCCGCCGTAGATCAGCCGCAGGCTCGCGTCGCCGGAGGCCGAGACCATGTCGTACTGGCCGCCGCCGCCGGAGCGCATCAGCGTGACCATCTCGTCCGAGGAGCCGGCGTACTTGGCCTGCACCTTGCAGCCCGACTGCTGCTCGAACGGTTTCACCCACTTCGCGTCGAGGTAGCCCTCCCACGCGATCATCGTCAGCTTCCCTTCGTTCGCGCCGGCCTTCGTCGTGCCGGCCGCGGGAGCCGCGAGCGCGACCGCCACGAGCGCCAGCGCGACGTAGCGGAGCTTGACCTTCCTCATACCTCCTCCTCCCTCTGGGGTTCGATATCGAAGGTGTGGCCCGGATTCCAGGCGACCGCGGCCGGTTGCCCGGCGCGTTCGGCCTGCTCGGGGCCGGAGACGTTCTGGCGGACGACGACGACCTCGCCGCCCTGCTCGAGGTCGACCACGTAGCGCGTGACCATGCCCGCATAGACGACCTCGCGGATCGTGCCGCGCTCGACGTGGTCGCCCGGCTCGCCGAGCTCTGCCTCGCCCAGCAGCCTGATCTTCTCTGGACGGATCGTGAAGCGCCGGCCGTCCCGGTCGAGCAGGTTGGAGATGCCGACGAAGGCGGCGACGAACTCGTTCGCCGGCCGCTCGTAGACGTCGGCGGGGCTCCCGATCTGGTCGATCCGGCCCTGGCTGAAGACAGCGATGCGGTCGCTCATCGTCAGCGCCTCCTCCTGGTCGTGCGTCACGTAGACGAAGGTGATCCCGACCTCCTGCTGGATCCGCTTCAGCTCGCTCTGCATCTCAACTCGCAGCTTCAGGTCGAGGGCGCCGAGCGGCTCGTCCAGGAGCAGAACCTGCGGGTGGTTGACGATCGCGCGGGCGAGGGCCACGCGCTGGCGCTGGCCGCCCGAGAGCTGCACGGGCTTCCGCTCGCCGAACCCATCCAGGCGGACGAGCGCCAGCGCATCCTGGGCGCGGCGCCGGCGCTCCGCTCGCTTCACGCCTTTGACCCTGAGGCCGTACTCGACGTTGGTTGCCACCGACATGTGCGGGAAGAGCGCGTAGTCCTGGAAGACCGTGTTCACGTCCCGGTCGTAGGGGGGCCGGCCGGTGACGTCGACGCCGCCGAGGCCCACACGGCCGGCATCCGGTCGCTCGAAGCCGGCGATGATCCTGAGCGTCGTCGTCTTGCCCGACCCGGAGGGGCCGAGCATGGTGAAGAACTCGCCACGGGCGATCTCCAGCTCGATCCCGTCGACGGCGACGACGTCCCCGTAGGCCTTGCGGATCCCGCTCAGGACGACGTCGGCCTGGACCGGAGCCGGCGAGGAAAGCGTGCCGTGAGCCACTGCGGTGTGCGCCGGAGACGTCACTGAGGGGCTCGATTATCGTCTTTTGCGGCGCCCCGGTCCCTGGGTTCCCTCTCAGCCGGCCCGGATCAGCGCCCAGGCGTCCGACCAGCCGAACCAGTCGGCGCAGGCCTCCCCCCGCGCATCGTGGCAGTCGTGCTGCGGCGTGCGGACGAAGGAGAGGCGTGACCACCACGCCTGGTCGCCGGCGTGCACGGGCCTGCAGCTCATGTACGCGCAGGCCGCCGGCGTCGCAGGCGCCTCGCCGAGGTAGCGGGCCGATTTGGCGTTCGGCTTCCCGGTGAGGATGTAGTCGAGCCAGCGGTACATGCACCCGAGGTGCCTCGCGTGCGAAAGGATCATCCACGAGGCCGAGTGGGCGGTCCCGCCGGGCGGCACGGTGGTGGCGACGGGCACCTGGTCGGCGCGCAGGAGCGTCGCCAGCCGGGCGCTGACCGCGCCGACGATCGCGTTCCCGCCCGTGAAGTCGGCGAGCGCGGTCACCAGGTCCTGCCAGTAGGCGCCGACACTCGCGCTCTGCTCGGCCGCCGCCCGGACGACCTTGCGGAACTGCGCCTTGTCGAGCTCGTACGGGTTGCGGTAGCCGAGGTGGATCGCGGTCTGCGCGAGGGTGATCGCCTCGTCGCGCAGCCCGACCCTCCCGGCGTAGCGCGGGTCGTAGAGGACGTCCCAGCTCTTGGGCGCCGGGTGGACGAGATCAGTCCGCCAGAGGAGCAGGTCGGCACCGCGGCCGTGGGGAATGCCGACGATGCGGCCGTGCTCGAGGTTCTGCGGAAGCGTCTTCAGCTCCGGGTAGACCTTGTCGTAGGCCGGAATCAGGTCGGTGTCGATCGGTTGCACCTCGCGACCGCCGGTCAGCACCTGCGTGACGTCGCCGAAGGCGGCGACGCCGTCGTAGGTGCCGTGGTCGACCATCTCGAGCAGCTCGGTCGAGCTCCGCACGGTGCGCACGTGCACCTTGCAGCCGGTCTTCTGCACGAACGGCTGGACCCAGTTGACCCGAGGGTCGTCGCCTCCGGCCTCCGCGTAGCCGGGGAAGGCGACCAGATCGAGACGATGCTCGGCCGGCGGCAAGCCCGCGACCGTCGACCGGGTCGACGCTGTCGCGGCCGAGGCCGCGACGGCGAGACCCACGACAGCGAGGAGAGCGCGCCAGAGCACGCCGGTACGGTAGTCGCCCGTGGGACGAAGGATCACGGTCATGGGCTCGGCCGGCGCAGGCAAGACCACCTTCGCCGCTCGGCTCGCCGAGCGGCTCGGCGTACCGCACGTCGAGCTCGACGCACTTCACCACGGGCCCGACTGGCAGGCGGCGACCGCCGAGGAGCTGAGAGCACGGGTGGAGGAGGTTCTTTCGGGCGTCGACGGGTGGGTCGTCGACGGCAACTACATGGGCAAGCTCGGCACCTGGCTGATCGACCAGACCGACACGATCGTCTGGCTCGACCTCCCGCTGTCGACGTCGCTCCGGCGCCTCTGGCGCCGGCACCGCACCCGGATCCGCGACGAGGTCGTGCTCTGGAACGGAAACCGGGAGACGTGGCGGAATGCCTTCGTCGGCTGGAACACGCTCTTTCCATACACGATCCGCGCGCACATCCGCCGCTCGCGGCAGTGGCCGCGCCGGTTCGCCGGCCGGCACGTCGTGCGCCTGCGATCCCAGGCCGAGGCCGACGCCTGGCTCGGCGAGCAGGTACCGCAGGCCTAGGCGGCGCCGCGCTGCTGCGCCTTGTCGGCCCGCTCGACGATCAGGCAGAACGCGATGACGACGCCCGGGTCGAACTGCGTGCCGGCATGGGCCTGCAGCTCCTCCAGTGCCTGGGCACGCGCGATCGGCAGGCGGTATGGGCGCGGCGAAGTCATGGCGGAGAAGGCATCGCAGACTGCGATGATGCGGGCCGCGAGCGGGATCGCGTCGCCGGCGAGCCCGTCCGGGTAGCCCGTCCCGTCCCAGCGCTCGTGCGTGGCCCGCACGATCGCGCCGACACCGAGCCAGCCCGGGGCGGCGGCGAGGATCCGCTGGCCGATCACCGTGTGCTCCCTGATGAACGCCCACTCCTCCGGGTGGAGCGGGCCGGGCTTCTGGAGGATGTCGTCGGGGACGGCCAGCTTGCCCACGTCGTGGAGGCGGGCCGCGAGGCGCAGCTCATCGAGCTCGTCCGGAGACAGCCCGAAGGTCTCACCGATCTCGACGGCCGTATGGACGACCTCCCCGACGTGTTCCCGCAACCCTGGAGAGCGCTCGAAGAGCGCCTGGAGCAGCATCTCGTGGGGCTCGCGCCGGCCCGAGCGCTCGCGTTTCTGCGCGTAGAGGCGGTGGTCGGCCACGCGCAGGGCATCGGTGGACGTCGAGGCCTCCCGCGGGAGTCGGACGGCGCCGAAGGAGCTCGTCACCTCGAAGCCCACGCCCGACTCGGCGAGCGCGGCGGCCGTCTCCTCGAGAAACGCCCGCTCGTCCTCGGCGGGGACATCTGCGAGAACACAGAACTCGTCGCCGCCCAGCCGGTAACAGGCCCCGTACGGGGCGACCGCCTCGGCGAGCGCTCCCGCGAGCCTCGTCAGCAGAGCGTCGCCGGCGGGATGGCCGAAGGTGTCGTTGTAGAGCTTGAACCCGTCGAGGTCGTAGATCACCAGCAGCGTCGGCTCGGCCCGATCGCCGTCGGCGAGCACGCTGGCAAGGTCGTCGACGAGCCGGCGCCGGTTGCCCAGGCCGGTCAGGGCGTCGGTGACGGAGCGCGTGCGCAGCAGCCCGACGATGCGCGTGTTCTCGCGGAACGTGAACACGAGCCGGACTGCGACCGCGACCAGCGTCGCAGCAGCGAGGCTGACCGCGAGCAAGTTCAGCTGGTGGAAGTGGTCGAAGACGAGGATCGCCAGGCCGATGCCGGCGCAGATGAGGGAGGTGGCGAGGAGCGGCCGACCGGCGAGCGGAACGTTCATGTGCCGCGGCGGCTGCCAGACGGCTGCGGCGAGCAACAGCATGGACGCAGGCCAAAGCGCGTCGAGGAACGTTCCCTCGCCGTAGGTGCCGGTGGCCGTCTGGTAGAGGAAGATCCCGTCGGCGATCGTCGCCGCCAGGAGCGATGCTCCCATCAGGCCCCAGGTGCGGTCGGGCTTCCACCGGGTCAGCGCGAACACGCCGGCAACGGCGGACAGCAGGAGGACATCGCCGAGCGGATAGGCGAGGTTGATGGCGATCACCGACGTGCTGCCGTCGGTGTGCCGGAACACGACCTCGAACAGCACGGCAGATCCGAGCGCAGCCGCGGCGATCGCCGCCATCGCCCCGTCGATCCAGACCATCCGGCCGAACTCGGAGAGCCGGTGCTTGACGAGGATCATCATCCCGACGTAGCAGGCCGGGTAGAAGACGAGGTAGAACGCGTCCGCGGCCGAGGGGTACGGCGGATTGCCCGCGTACACGAAGTCGAAGAGGATCTCCCCGACGGCCCAGCCCGACAGCCCGCACGCGAAGGCGATCGACGCGATTCGCTCGGTCCGGGTGGTGACGGCGCGGACGATCACCGCGCCGGCCGCCAGCACGATCAGCGCGTTGTACCAGTAGCGGTTGAAGAAGTTGTCGAAGCCGGCGCCGAACAGAGTGTACGCGGCGAAGGTGACGAGGCCGCCGACCGCCACGATCTTCCACGCGAGGATTACGGTCCGCAGGCGGGCACCGGCAAGCGACGAGGCGGAAGCCGCGGCCATGGACCCTGTATCGGCTCTAACCGCCTCCGCCTTGACCGCGTAGGGTCGGGACGATCTCGCGACCGTACGCCTCGAGCGTCTCCTCCTGGCCGTGGGTCATGAGGTAGATGTTCCACTGGTCGACGCCGGCCGCTTCGAGGCGCCGCAGCTTCTCGACGTGCGCCTCGGGCGGGCCGAGGATGCAGAACCGCTCGCAGGTCTCGTCCGTGATCTGATCGCCGTGCTTCGCGCCGACGCGGCTGTGCTCCGCATAGTCGTACGTCTCGCGCTTCATCCGCGAGACGTAGTCCGTGAGCGCCGGCGGCAGGTCGGCCGGGTCGTGCCGCGAGATGACGTCGAAGACGTGGTTCGAGACCATCGCCGGGAACCAGCGCACCTGCTCACAACTGGCCACGATGTCATCTCCAATATGGGCAGGCGCGCAGGCCATCACCTTGATCTCGTCGGGGTTGCGACCGGCCTCCGCGGCCGCGCGGCGCACCTGGCCGACGATCCACTCGACGATCTCGGGGTCGGCGAGCTGGATGATCACGCCGTCGGCGACCCGGCCCGCGATCGCCAGCACGCGGGGACCGTAGCCGGCCACGTAGAGCGGGATCTCCACACCGTTCTGCGCCCACTCGAGCCGGATCTCGGTGCCGTTCCACTCCACCGGCCGGCCGTTCATCAGGTCGCGCATCATCCGGCAGGCCGCCTCGAACTCGCCGACCTTCACGGGTTGCTGGCCGATCACGCGGCGGGCGGAGTCGCCCCGCCCGATCCCCATGATCATGCGTCCGCCCGAGACGTCCTGGAGCGTCGCGAACGCGCTCGCGGTCACGGTCGGCTCGCGGGTGCCCGGGTTCGTGACATTGAGCCCGAGGTGGAGCCGCTCGGTTTTCATCGCCGCGAGCGTGAGCAGCGGGTACGGCTCCTGCCAGAGCACGTGCGAGTCGTACGTCCAGCCGTAGTCGAAGCCGTTCTGCTCGGCGAGCTGCATCAGCTCGACGAGCCGTTGCCACGGCGGGTCGGGAAGGATCGTCACCCCAAACTGCATCGAGGCGTGAGGATAGACCGCCCCATCGGCCGCCGCGACCGGCTTCCGCCGCCGCAGCCGACATGTGCGACTGCGGCGCGGTGCGGCGACGAGCATGCCAGGCCCGTTCCCGCTCGAAGTCGTCGGCCGCGAAGCGGCCGGGCTTCGAGCGGTAGGACCGGCCGCCGCGGGTGACGCTCGTTCGACGGGAGGTAGCCGCGGCGGCCGGTTGCTGTTCGACGCCGGGCTGTCGTGGAGGGTGGAGGAAGCGTCTCCGGCGTCGTGTCCCTGCAGGTTCGCGGACGAACCTGAGAGCGGGGTGAGAGCGGTGTTGGAAGTCCGTTAAGCCCGCTCTAGACTCAAGGGGCCGATGGAGCGGAAGCTCGCGACGATGCTCTTCGCCGATCTCGTCGGCTCGACGGAACTGGGCGGCTCGCTCGACCCCGAGCACGCCCGCGACCTGCTCGAGCGCTTCTACGACGCGATGGAGGCGGAGATCGCCCTCGGCGGCGGAACGGTCGAGAAGTTCATCGGTGACGCTGTCGTCGCCGTGTTCGGCGCGCCGGCGGCGCAGGAGGACCACGCCGAGCGCGCCCTCCAGGTCGCGCTCTGGATGCAGGAGCGGCTCGCGGAACTGTTCGGCGACCGGCTGGCGCTGCGGATCGGCGTGAACTCGGGGGAGGTCGTGGTCGGACGGCCGCGCGAGGGCAGCTCGTTCGCGACCGGCGACGCCGTGAACGTCGCTGCCCGGCTCGAGCAGGCCGCCCGGCCGGGGCAGGTGCTGGTCGGCGAACGAACCGCGGCGCTCGCCAGCGAGGCGTTCGCCTTCGGCGAGCCGGTGACGGTCGAGGCGAAGGGCAAGGAGGGCGGCGTGCCCTCGCGCGAGCTCATCCGTATGGTTGCGCCGACACGGCTCCGCGGCGCCGTGACCGCCTTCGTCGGCCGGCGCCGCGAGCTCGAATGGCTGGACGCGACGGTCGGCGCGACCGGTGACCGGCCCCGATTCGCCCAGGTGGTCGGCGAGCCGGGCATCGGTAAGACCACTCTCGTGCGTGAGCTTCGCGACCGCCTGCCGGCCGGCACGACCTACCTGATCGGCCGTTGCCTCTCGTACGGGAGGAGCGTGACCTACAGCCCGCTGGCGGACGTTCTTCGCGCGCACCTCGGCCTGCACGAAGAGGACGCGCCGGAAGCCGTGCTGGAGCGGCTGGACAACCGGCCGATCCTCGGTCTGACGCTCGGGCTCGACGTCGCCGGCGATCTGGAGCCAAGGTCAGCGGTGCTGGCGCTCCAGGACGAGTGGGTGCGGCTGGTGACCGAGCTCGGCCCGGCCGTGCTCGTCCTCGAGGACCTGCACTGGGCGGCGGAGCCGCTCCTGGAGCTGCTCGCACGCGTCCTGGCCGAGGCCCGCGGGCGGGTGCTCGTCCTCGGCACGGCGCGCCCCGGACGAGAGAGTCTCCCTGCCGGCGACTCGCTCGTCCTCGAGCCGCTCGACGAGGCCGAGGCGGGCGTGCTGATCGACACGGTCCTCCGCGCGCCACTCGAGGAGCACGCCCGCGTGCAGGTGATCGGTCACGCAGAGGGCAACCCCTTCTTCCTCGAGGAGGTGCTCTCCGATCTCGTCGACCGCGGGTTGCTGGCCCGGTCGAACGGGAGCTGGGAGCTGGTCGACAGGCGCGCCGGCCTCATGATCCCCGACTCGATCCAGGGCGTGCTCGCCGCGCGCATCGACCTGCTCGAGCCGGCAGCGAAGGAGGCGCTGCCGGCGGCCGCCGTGATCGGCCGCTCGTTCAGCCCGGCCGGACTGGCGGCGCTCTCGGCTCCGCCGCGCAGGTGCGCACGCTGGTCGAGCGCGGCTTCGTACGTCCGACCGCGCCGGAGCTCGTCTTCAAGCATGCGCTCACCCGCGAGGTCGCCCACGGCGGACTCGCCAAGGCGGCGCGTGCCCGGCTGCATGCGTCGTACGCGGACTGGCTCGCTTCGGACGAGCCAGGCGATGCCAGGGCGGGAGCGCTCGCCTACCACTACGCCGAGGCGGCCGGCCCTGAGATCGCCGAGCTCGCCTGGCGCGGCGAAGTGCGGCGACTGGAGGAGCTGCGCGCGAGCGCGCTGCGCTGGCTGCGCCGGGCGGCCGAGCTCGCGGTCGGGCGGTTCGACCTCGACGACGCGCTCGTCAACTTGAACCGCGCCGCCGAGCTCGAGCCGGACAATGCCGGCGTCTGGCACCGGATCGGGCAGGTGAACGCGCTCAGGTTCGACGGCGAGGCGATGTGGCCGGCGATGGAGCGCGCGATCGAGCTCACCGACGACGACGAGCAGCTCGCGGAGCTCTACGGCGAGCTCGCGTTCGAGTCGTCGATGCGGGGCGGGATGTGGAACCCGCCGCTCGACCACGAGCTCGCGTCCAGCTGGATCGACCGCGCGCTCGAGCTCGCGCCGCCCGGCACGCGCGCGCAGGCGAGGGGCCTCGTCACCAGGTCGATGTGGGACGACGACGCCGAGCTTGCCGACCAGGCAATCGCGATCGCGCTGCGGATCGACGATCCCGTACTCGCCTCGTACGCGTACTTCGCCCGTTCGGGCGCAGCCTTCGTCGCACGCGACTACGCCACCGCGTACGACTGGGCGATGCGGCGGTTCGATTTTCTCGACCGGCTGAACGACCCCGACAAGCGAGCGCACATCTACTACTACGGCTCCACCGCCGCCCTCTCGGTCGGCCGCGTCGAGGAGGCCCGACGCCTCGTCCGGCAGCACGACGAGTTCGCCTCCCGCCTCAGCGCCCATCACGAGGTGCACGCGCTCGCCGTTCTTCTCTTCGTCGAGGAGGCGCTCGGGCACTGGGACGAGATCCGCCGGCTCCAGCCGCGCGTCGAGCGTGCGGTCGCCGACAACGCCGGCACGCCGTGCATTCTGAATCCGCGCACGCTCCTGTCCTGCGCGGTCGCCTGCGCGGAGACCGGCGAGGACGGTGAGGCACAGCGGCTGGAGGAAACCGCCGCCGCGCTCGGCTTCACCGGCCACGGGCCCTGGCTCCATCCGCCGCCGGCCCATCTCGCGCTTCTGCGCGGCGAGCTCGACCGTCTCGGGGAACTGGTCGACGGCTCGGGGGAAGCCTGGTACCAGACCGCCGACGGCGGCCTGTACGGCACGGCCATCAACCTCGACGCCCTCCTCGCGCTCGGCCGGCCGGCGGCGGCCGAGGCGGAGGCGGCGCTGGTCGCGCAGCCGGGCACGTACCTCGAGCCGTTCGCACTGCGGACGCTCGGACTCGCCCGCGGCGACCACTCCCTGATCGAGCAGGCGGCCGAGCGGTTCGAGGCGCTGGGCCTGGACTGGCATGCCCAAAACACGCGAGCGCGGGCAGTCCCGAGCAAGTAACACAGTGTTACAAGGCCCGTACGCCGCGTAACCACGGTCGTTTCCGAGCAAGTAACACGGTGTTACAAGACCGGCCGGGGTTCAGGCGTAGGCCGCGAGGGCCTTGTCTGCCAGGCGGTCGAGCGCCTGCACCGAGAGCTCCAGGTGCTCGGGCTTCGTGTCCTCGAGCTTCGTGTGCGACAGGCCGCGCAGGCTCTGGACGAACAGCATCACCGCCGGGATCCCGGCACGGGCGACCTCGGCGGCGTCGTGGAGCGGACCGCTCGGGAGCCGGTGGGACGCGCCCGCGACCTCGACGATCGCTTCCTCCGCGAGCCCGATCAGGGTCTCGTCGAACAGGATCGGCTCGATTCCCCAGATGCGCTCCCATGCGACCTCGATCTCCTCCTCCGCGGCGAACCGGCCGGCCGCATCCTTGGCCTCGGCGAGCATCGCCGCGAGCCTGTCGGCGTCGAGGTGCCGCTGGTCGAGCAGCTGCTCCGCAGTCTCCACCACCGAGGTGACGATCCCCGGCCGACAGACGACGTTGCCGCTGGTACAGACCGCACCGCCGCCGGTCTCGGCAGCGATGCGCCGGATGTCGAGCGCCAGCCTGGCCGCGCCTGCGAGGGCGTCGCGCCGCTTGTCCATCGGCGTCGAGCCGGCGTGGGCGGCCTGGCCCGTCCAGGTGATCCGGTGGCGCTCGACGCCGAACGTGCCGAGCACGACTCCGAGCGGGAGATCCAGCGACTCCAGCACCGGCCCCTGCTCGATGTGCAGCTCGAGGTAGGCGGCGGCGTTCTCCAGCTGGGACCGCGAGTCGGTCGCGTGATCGAGGTCGACGCCGTGGGCGGCGAGCGCGTCCGGCAGCGAGACGCCGTCGCGGTCGGTCAGCTGCCGCAGCTCGTCCTGGTCGCGCATCGACCCGGCCGCCGCGCTCGAGCCGAACAGGGAGCGTCCGAAGCGCGCGCCCTCCTCGTCGGCCCAGTTGACGAGGCGGACAATCAGCGGCGGCGTGCCGTCCCCGGCGATGCGGCGCAGCACCTCGACCCCGGCCAGCACGTTGAGGCAGCCGTCGAGCCAGCCGCCGTTCGGCACCGAGTCGATGTGTCCGCCGATCAGGAGCGCCCGCTCGGATTCCCCGGCGAGGGTGAACCACTGGTTGCCGGCCTCGTCGACCTGCTCCTCGACCGGAACACCTTCGAGCCTGCCGCGCAGCCATTCGCGTGCCTGCGCCCACGTGTCGGTCCAGGCGACGCGCTGCGCGCCGTTCTCGTCGCCGGTCAGCTCCTGGAGCTCTCGCAGCTCCTCGACCGTGCGGACAGGCTCGAGCGGCATGGGAACGACTCTAACGCCTGCCGGGCGCAAGCCTGTGCGATTCCCTGCAACCCCGTCCGGCCCGGCTTGGGACGCCACCGACTGCCGGCCGAGCCTGGTGCACGGCGGGCCGGTCACGGTGCGTGCCTTCCGGTGACCCGCCGCGCGCTCACAGAGCGTGGGCACCCTTGCCTACGATCCGCCAATGGCTCCCAGGTCGGACGTGGCCGTGGTCGGCGGGGGCGCCGTCGGCGTCTGCTGTGCGCTCGAGCTCGCGCGCCGCGGCGCCCGGGTCACGCTGTACGAGCGCGGCCCCACGGTCGCGTCGGGCTGCTCGGCTGGAAACGCCGGACTCATCTGTCCAAGTCACTCGACGCCGATCGCCAACCCGACGTCGCTGCACAACGGGCTGCGCTGGATGTGGAAGCGCGACAGTCCGTTCTACCTGCGCCCGCGGCCGGCCGTGCTGCCGTGGCTCGCCCGCTTCGCGCTCGCCTCGCGCCACTCGGAGGAGAGCGCGGCGGCGATCCGCGAGCTGTCCTTGGCGAGCCTCGAGCTGCACGCCGAGCTCGGCGACGAGCTCGGCACGAGCTTCGAGCGCACCGGCACCCTGAACGTGTACGAGACGCACGAGGGCCTCGAAACCGAGGCGCGCGCGGCCGCCCGTTCCGGGCTCCCGTTCGAGGTCTTCGACGCGGACGGCACCCGCGCGCTCGAGCCGGCGGTGGTCGGGCCTGCGGTCGGCTCGATCCGGTATCCCAGCGAAGGACGGGTCGACCCGAGACGGTTCGTGGAGGCGGTCGCCGCGGCGGCAGCGGCCGCGGGCGCCGACATCCGCACCGACACAGAGATCCGAGCGCTCGACCGGCTCGGCGCCGAGACCGTGGTGGTCGCCGCCGGCGCCTGGTCGAAGCGGCTCGTCAAGCTCCCGCTCGAGGGCGGCAAGGGATACCACGTCGACTACGAGCGGTCGGAGGACACGCCCCGCATCCCCGTTTGGGTGCAGGAGACGTGGACGATCGCGACGCCGCTGCCGGCGCTGGAAGCGTGGCCGGCAGAGCCGGCCACGCCCGGCGTAAGGACCGGGCCGCCTTCGGCGTCCCCTGGCCGGCTGCGGCTGTCGGGGACACTGGAGCTGGCCGGGCTGGACCTCTCCGTTTCCGAGCGGCGGGTGGACAAGATCCGTGCCG
Source organism: uncultured Actinomycetes bacterium (assembly GCA_963775695.1). Classification (GTDB taxonomy): domain Bacteria; phylum Actinomycetota; class Thermoleophilia; order Gaiellales; family Gaiellaceae; genus DATBLE01. Next base: position 112,759 of record CAVZJU010000012.1, read on the forward strand.
GTGGGGAGCGCTGGTTCCGCGGCCTGCGCAGCACACGTGTGCTGGAGACCTGGGCGGGGCTGAGGCCGTGCCTCCCCGACGGCCTGCCCGCGATCGGCCGCCTGGGCGGAGTAGTGGTCGCTACCGGTCACGCGATGAAGGGGGTGTCGCTCGCGCCCGTCACCGGACGGCTGGTCGCGCAGCTGCTCGCGGGCGAGCCGCCCGACCACGACCTGGCGCTCTTCCGGCCGGACCGGTTCTAGAGTCCGCCGGGTGAAGATCGCGATCGTCGGCTCCGGCGCGATGGGATCGGTGTACGCCGGGCTCCTGGCGAGTGCCGGCCACGAGGTCTGGGCGATCGACCGCCGCGAGGACCTGGTCGAGGCGATCCGCGCGAACGGGCTCCGTGTCGAGGGGGCAAGCGGCGACCGGACCGTCCGGATCGATGCCACCACGGACCCGGCCGAGGCGGGCGAGGCCGAGCTCGTCGTACTGGCGACGAAGGCGATGGACGCGACGGCCGCGGCCAAAGGTGCGCGTCCGCTCGTCGGCCCCGAGACGCTCGTGCTCTCGATCCAGAACGGCCTCGGCGGCCCCGATGCGGCCGCGGCGGTGCTCGGGGACGACCGGGTCGCCGTCGGGGTGGTCGGCGGCTTCGGCGCCTCGGTGGTGACGCCGGGCCACGTCCACCACTACGGGATGGAGCTCGTCCGGCTCGGCGAGCGCTCCGGCGCGGTGACGCCGAGGATCGAGGCGGTGGCGAACGTGTGGCGACAGGCCGGCTTCACCGTCCGCACCTACGACGACGTCGACCGGCTCGTCTGGGAGAAGCTCGTCTGCAACGTCGCCTTCAGCGGGACGTGCTCGGTGCTAGGACGAACGATCGGCGAGGTGATCGCGGACGAGCACGCGTGGTCGGTCGCATCGCAGTGCGCCGTCGAAGCCCACGAGGTGGCGCAGGCGCTGGGGATCGAGTTCGGCTTCGACGACCCCGTCGCCCACGTGCGCGCCTTCGGGCTGGCGATCCCCGGCGCGAAACCCTCGATGCTGCTCGACCTGGAGAGCAGGCGCCCGACGGAGGTCGACTTCATCAACGGCGCGATCCCCCGGGTCGGGGCCGGCGTCGGAGTCGCCGCGCCGTTCAACGAGGCGGTCAGCGCCCTCGTGCGGGCGCTCGAGCAGGACACGATCGACTCCCTGCTGGAGGAGCTGCGGGTCGCGCTTCGTGCCGACCGGGTGACTCTCAGGCAGGACGTTCCGGGCGACTACGCTTTCCCGGTGACGGTGGAGGCGTTGGGCGCCGGCGTAGGGTCGCTGCGCGACGAGCGAACGGTCGACCTGCGCACCCAGCCGGTGGTGACGTTGCTCCGGCGAGGCGAGCAGGTCGTCCAGGACGACACGCGCGGCGCCTTCGACGATCCGGCGTTCCACCGGATGCTCGACACCTACGGGGGGCTGGCCGCGCAGATCGTGACGCCGATCTTCGGCGACGGCCGCCTCGAGGCGATCGTCTCGGTGCACGCGCTCGGCGAGCCCAGGGCCTGGAGCGACGAGGACGCGGCCGTCTGCCGACGGGCGGCCGACCGCGTGGGGGAGCTGCTCTGATGCACAACCGCTGGCATCCGGATCTCGAGCCGCTCGCCGAGATCGCCCCCGGCGAGGAGATCAGGCTCGAGACCGCGGACGGTCTCGACGGCCAGCTCACACGCGAGAGCACACACGCGGACGCGGGCACGCTCGACCTCGGGCTGGGCCACCCGCTCACCGGGCCCGTGTACGTGACGGGCACGCAGCCGGGCGACCTGCTCGAGGTCGAGCTGCTCCGCTACGAGACCGACGACTTCGGCACGACCGCCGTCATCCCCGGCTTCGGCTACCTCGCCGACCTGTTCCCCGACCCGTACCTGGTCAAGTGGGAGATCGCCGGCGGCCTCGCCCGCTCCGAGGAGCTGCCCGGCGTGGCGGTGCCGGAGGACGCCTTCGCCGGCGTGATCGGCGTCGCGCCGTCGCACGAGCGGCTCGACGCCGTCCGGCGGCGGGAGGAGGCGCTCGCCGCTCGCGGCGAGCCGGTCGCCGACGCGATGCCGGAGGCCGCCGTGCCGGCAGAGGCCGCCGAAGGGCTGCGCACGATCCCGCCCCGCGAGCTCGGCGGAAACCTGGACATCCGCCAGCTGGTCGCCGGCAGCCGCCTGTGGCTCCCGGTGGACGTTTCCGGTGCACTGTTCTCGGTCGGCGACCTGCACTTCGCACAGGGCGACGGCGAGGTCTGCGGGACGGCCGTCGAGGTCGCGGGCGCAGTGACCGTGCGCTTCGGGGTCATCCGCGATGCCGCCCACCGCGCACGCTTCCCCACGTTCGAGACGCCGGGCCGCCCCGCTCGGCGCTCGTTCGCGACCACCGGCATCCCGGTCGAGGCGGGGATGGACCTGAACGTCGCCGCCAGGGAGGCACTCGTCGTGATGATCGACCACCTGGAGGCGACGTACGGCTTCGCCCGGCCGGCCGCGTACGCCCTGTGCAGCGCCGCCGTCGACCTCAGGATCTCGGAGGTCGTCGACGTGCCGTACCCCCTCGTGTCTGCGCTGCTACCCCTCGACGTGCTCGAGTCGCGCTAGATCGAAAAACCTCCGGGCTCGGCGAGACACGTCTAGTAGGGGAAACCCGCTAGCGGGCCGGCCGGCAGGGGCCAACACTGGAGGCATCGACAGACGAGGAGGACGGTCATGCCGCCAGTTCACGCGCACCCAACTCAGACCGAGATCGACCCGAGCAGCGTCGATCCGATCGGCCGCTCGACCAGCTCGCCGACGACGTGCCGACGGCCCGCCAGGACGACGACGGAAAGTGGATCGTCGGCGCCATGCCGAGCTCCGAGCTCGTCACGAGGGTTCGTCGACCTGCTCACGCCGGCCAGTTCCGCTCGACGGCGGACCGGCTCTTCGACCGGCTCCGGCTCAACTACCTGACGGCACGCGTCTCGCTTCCCCCGATCGACCCGAAGGAGTTCCCGCTCCCGTGGCGCCTTGACCGGGTGGGCGAGCCACGACAACCAGGGCATGCCACCGCAGACGACGATCTTCGGGCGGCGCCACGAGCTGAACGCGATCTACGCACTCGGCGGGAAGCTTTCCTCCAGCGGCACGCCGCTCGGCTCGCTCGTCGGGCTGACCGAGCAGGCGGCGTTCGCGCTCCCGCTCGACTGGAGCGAGGCCGTCCATTCCGGCCTATACGGAGACCATCCGCTCTCGGTGCGCGGCTGGATGCTCCCGAACGCCGCCGAGGAGGACCGCGGCGCCTTCGGGCGGATCATCACCGCCTTCGCCGGCCCCGGGATCGGCGGCATCACCCTCGGCGACATCGGCCTCATCCGCGACTGGCTCGAGGGGGCGCGCACGAGCCGGATCGACAATCTGCGCGAGCAGCTCCAGCCCGACTGGGACTTCCCGTCCGGCGACGTCGACATCCCCGACGACCTGCCCGGCCTCGACGAGGTCAAACCCCCCGTAGGGACGGCGGACTCGGGCGGAACCCTCCCGGGAGGCCCGGTGGTCGTCGAGCAGGCCGGCCAGAAGCCGACCGAGCAGAAGCCGGTGACGGCAAGAGCGGCACGGCGAGGCCGTTCCACCGCCAGGCCACGCTCCACGACGAAGGGCAAGCGAAGCTGACCGGGGGGCCCGCCCAGGCGAGGAGGCGAAGGCCCGCGCGTGTGGGCCTTCCCCTCCGATGACCGACGAACGACCGCGGGGCCGGTCAGCTCTTCAGCGGCACCGCGTAGCAGGGCGACGGCGCGCCGGTGGCGCCGCGCAGCTTCAGCGGGAAGCACATGAAGGCGAACTCGTACTGCTTCTCGGCCGCGATCTCCTCCATGTCCACGACCTCGATGATGTTCGCTCCGGCCGTCGCGAACATGTAGCAGTGCACCGGCAGGAAGACGTCCGAGTCCTCCGACGGCAGCACCTCCAGCGCGATCGAGTCGGCGCCGATGCACATCGCGCCCATCTCCTCGCACAGCCACTTCGCGGCGGGGAGACCGAGCCCGGGCGGGCTGAGCAGATAGCCGTCGAAGTCGGGCCACTTGGTCATGCGGCCGGTGCGGACCAGCACGACGCTCTTCGGCTGGATGGTCACGCCCTGCTCGCTCTGCGCGCGCTGCAGGTCGTCGGGCGTGATCGCGTAGCCGTCGGGGAGGCAGTCGACGCCGTGCAGGCCGGCGACGTCGAGCAGCACGCCGCGCGCGATGATCGGCGGGTACTTGTCGGGGCCGCCCTTGTTCCAGCAGCGGCTGCCGAGATCGGCGTCGGCCGTCCAGCCGTTCCAGTACTGCCCGTAGAAGCCGAGGTGGTTGAAGGTGTCGATGTGCGTGCCGCAGTGCGTGTACAGGTGGATCGAGTCGCCGCAGTACGAGTACTTCTCGTGCACGTGCGAGCCGACGCCGGAGAGGTTGTCGTTGATCGAGCCCTGGGGCGTGTGCGTCATCCAGATCCCGTACGGCGGGTCGCCGGCCGCCACCCACGACGGCATACCCAGGAAGTAGTCCACGTTCAGATCGAAGAGGTGCGAGCCGTCGAGGTGCTCGAGGATGGCCTTGTTCGTCTCCGGCGTGATCCAGTTCAGCCGGCCGATCTCGTCGTCTGGCCCCCAGGGGCTCTTCGAGACCTTGACGCCGTCACGGTCCAGGATCGGCTCGAACACGTACTCACCCACGTTGGCCTCCTTGTACGCCGGCTGTCTGGGGCTCCTCGACCAGGGCGCCGTACAGCTCGGGCCGGCGGTGGCCGAAGAGGTAGAGCTCGTACTCGCCGGGGATCACGTAGTCCTTGTCCCTGGCCTTCTCGACGTCGACCTCGGCGACGAGCAGCGTCTCCTCGGTCGGGTCGGCCTCGGCGAGGCGGGTGCCGTACGGGTCGACGATCTGGCTGTGACCGCAGAACTCGCCTTGCCGCTCCTTCCCCACCCGGTTCGCGGTCAGCAGGTAGATGCGGTTCTCGGCGGCCCGGGCGAGCGTGATGATCTCGGTCTGCACCTTCGCCGCGACGGGGAAGTTGGTCGGGTGCGCGACCAGGTCGGCGCCCTGTAGTGCGAGCGTCCGCGTCACCTCCGGGAAGCGGAGGTCGTAGCAGATCTCCACGCCGATCCGGCCGAGCGGCGTTTCCCAGACGTGGAACTCGTCGCCGGGGGTGGTGAAGCGGTCGACGCCGAGGAAAGGCAGGTGCGTCTTCCAGTAGGTGCCGACCAGGCCGTCGGGGCCGACGAGCACGGCCGCGTTGCGCAGCCGGTCGCCGTCGCGCTCGAGCAGTCCGCAGACGGCGTGCATGTCGAGGCGGACGCACTCGCGTTCGAGCGCTTCGACGGACGGGCCGGGCACGTCCTCGGCGAACTCCATCCCCTCCTCGAGGCTGTCGAACATGTAGCCCGGGATCGCGCACTCCGGCAGGACGAGCAGCTCTGCCCCGGCGGCGGCCGCCTCCTCCAGCCGCGCCAGGCACGTCTCGAGGTTCCGCTCGGGCTCACCGAGCACCGGATCGAGCTGCGCAACCGCGACTCGCGCCACGGGACGAGTCTAATAGTCTGACATTCGCGTGACCAGCGTCCGCTTCTACTACGACGTGGTCTGTCCGTACTCGTACCTGGAGTCGCACGTCGTCGAGGCGGCAGAGGACGCGGGCGAGGTCGAGGTCGAGTGGCTGCCGTTCGAGCTCCGGCCGGCGCCGCGGCCGCTGCTCGAGGTACGCGGCGACCACCTCCGGGTCGACTGGACCAGCAACGTCTACGCGCGGGCGCAGGCGATGGGCGTCGAGATCCACCTGCCCCGCTACCAGCCCCGCTCGACCCTCCCTCTGGCCGCCTGTCTCTGGGCGCAGGAGCAGGGCCGGCTGCGGGCGTTCAAGCACGCGCTGTACGAGGCCTTCTTCTGCGAGGGCGAGGACATCGCCGCCGACCGGGAGATCGCGCGCGCAGCCTCGCGGGCCGGGCTCGATCCGGACGGCGTGATCGCCGCAGCGTACGACCCCGGGCGGTTCTCGCGGATCGCCGCGATCCGTGCCGAGGCCGAGGCCGCCGGTATCAGGGGCGTCCCTTCGCTGCTCACCCCTGACGGGTCGAGCCACTGGGGGATGGGCGGCCTCGAGCGCCTCCGCTCGGGCGAGCCGCTGCTGCCTCGTCCATAGCCGGCGCTTCAGGCGGAGAAGGACGGGCTTGAGCCCGTCCCCCTGCCTTCGATCCGACGCCGGCGGAAGGCATGGGGTCAGGCTGAAGCCTGACCCTGCTGAGGACGCCCACGGGGACAGCTCAGCCCAGATCGAGCACGTCGAAGCGGCGCACGTCGGGCTCGAGCCCGAGCTTCCGCATCAGCTCCGTGCCGCGGGGGACGTCGGCCTCGGCGAGGTAGCGGTCGAGCGTCTCCCGGTCGCGCCAGACCGCGACCAGGCGACCACGTCCACCCTCGTGCTCGAGCAGAGCGGTGACCACTCCTTCGGGCCGCGTCGGCCGCGCCTCCTCCATCAGCCGCGCCAGGTCGGCCGCCTGCTCCGCGGTCATGTCGGCTTCAAAGCTGATGCCGGCGAAGGTCACGCCACGCCAGGGTATGCGATCCGCTTGCGGCTCTCCGCACGAAGGTCGATAGTGGAGCCCATCGGACGGCGAAATCTGCTGCTGGTCGCGGCCTGCCTGTTCGTCGCGGGGGGAATCGCGGCGGCGATCGTGCTGGTCTTCAGCGAGAACTCGACCGCCGCGCCCAGCAAGGCCGAGTACTTCGCGCGCGTCGCCGACATCTGCCGCCTCTACGGGCCTCAGTTGGACAAGATCGACCCGCCCCACGACATCGCCATACCCGGCGAGGTGGTCGGGCCGGTCCGGGTGGTCCTCCCGTTGATCGTCGCCCAGACGCGCGACCTGCACGCTCTGCGGCCGCCGAAGGAGCTGGCGGGCGAGATCGAGCACTGGCTGGCGCTGAAGGACCGCGCGATCGGGACGCTGAAGCGCACGCTGCGCGAGGGCCTCCTACCGGACGTGAGGCTGATGGGCCCGGACTGGCTGCTCTTCGTCGAGCAGAACGGGGCGGCCGGCCGAGCCGCAGCGAAGATCGGCTTCCCGAAGGTCTGCACGGCCTCCGCGTCGTAGCCGCTCAGGTCTGCACGCTGCTCGTCGGGAGATGGAGGACGCCGGACCGGCGGTGGTGGGAACGTTCGTGATGCGCGAGTGCGAGCACCGCGGCGCAACTGTTCTCGCAAAGTGCGGTCCATTCCTACGGCGATGCTTGAGCACCCCGTGAGGTTTGCTACGGTCACGCGCCATGACCTCGGGGTCGCCTGTCGAGGTCGCGGAGCCGATCAGCCCGGAGCTCGTGCTGGTCGCACCACCGGAGGCTGCGGACGTCGCCCGCGCGGTGCTCCCTGACCCAACGCCTTCGTTCTCGGCCGAACGAATCGATGCACCGACCCACGACACCGTTCTGCCCGCACCGCGCGCGCAGCGTGAGCGGCGCAAGTGGTTTCGGCTCCTGCTGGCCGCCGCCACCCTCGTGCTCGGCGCACTGGCTGCGCTGTTCTTCGTCATGCGCGGTCCATGACGGATCGTCTCTCGCCTCAGCGCGCTCGCTGGACGGCAGCGGCAACAATCCCGAGCACCCGGAGTGGGGTGAGTTGGGGACGCCATATGTTCGCGTCGCAAAGCCGAACTTCGCCAACGGCGCCGGCCGGATGGTGACGGGACCGAGCCCGCGCTACATCAGCAACCGGATCTTCAACGACCTCGGGCAGAACCTTTTCTCCGAACGGAACGTCTCGCAGTGGGGCTGGGTATGGGGGCAGTTCCTCGACCACACCTTCGGCCTCCGCGACGAGCGGCCAGGAGAGAGTGCACCGATCCCGTTCGACTCGGCCGATTCCGACGAACGGTTCCGTGACGACCTCGGCAAGATCGACTTCTCGCGCACGCCTGCTGCCCAGGTACGGGAGTTTCGGCCTCGAGACAAGAGACGAACACCGTCCTGAGGTACATCGACGCGTTCGCCATCTACGGCGGCACCGCCGCGCGTCTCGAATGGCTCCGCGACGGGCCGGTCGACGGCACGCTTGCCGACAACAAGGCGACGCTGTTCCTGCCCGGGGGGTACCTGCCTCAGGCCAACGCCCGGGGGAACGCAGGGAAGGCGCCGGCGATGGACCTGATGGGCCCCCTCGCAGGTCACCCGGCGAGCGCGGTCGTCCCGGGCGACGTGCGCGCCAACGAGAATATCGGGTTGACGGCGGTGCACACGCTCTTTGCCCGTGAGCACAACCGGATCGTCTCGCTGCTGCCGAAGACGATGACCGAGGCGACCAAGTTCCGGATCGCCGGCGTGTGGTCGGCGCGGAGGAGCAGTACATCACCTACCAGGAGTTCCTCCCCGCGCTGGGAATCCATCTGCCCCCGTACCGGGGGTACGACCCCAACGTCAATCCGTCGATCTCGAACGAGTTCGCGACGGTCGGCTACCGCGTGCACAGCATGGTGCACGGCGAGTTCGAGCCCGAAGTCCCGGCCGCGACCTACGGGCGGCGCGAGCTCAATGCCTTCAGCGCCAGCGGAGTCGCCGTCGAGCGGGAGGGGGGCAAGGGCAAGGTCAAGCTCGTCGTGCCGCTCGGCCTCGCGTACGGCAATCCCGGCCTGCTCCAGTCGATCGGCCTCGGGCCGCTGCTCTCCGGCCTCGGAGACGAGCGGCAGTACAACAACGACGAGCAGATCGACGACTCGATGCGGAGCGTCCTCTTCGAGATCCCGAAACCGGGAGCGCGTGATCCGTCGAAGTGCGGTACGCCGGTCGTCCAACCGGGCTGCTTCTCGGTTGTGCAGGATCTCGGCGCGATCGACATCCAGCGGGGCCGTGACCACGGGATGCCGTACTACAACCAGATGCGCATCGCGTACGGGCTGAAGCCGAAACGGTCGTTCGCGGCGATCACGGGCGAATCGACCGCCCGCTTCCCTCGCCGCGTCCTCCTCGGCGTGCACCGTCCGATCGACGATCCTGCCAGCCTTCGCTTCACGCGGCTCCTCGACGCCGACGGCGAGGTCGTGGCGCCCCACACCGAAGAGGCGTCGGAGGACGTCGTCTCGGCGACGCGGGCAACATCGCTCGCCTCGCGGCTGAAGGCAATCTACGGCGCCGGGAAGGTCAACAAGGTGGATGCGTTCGTCGGGATGCTGGCCGAGCCGCACATCCCCGGCACCGAGTTCGGCGAACTGCAGCTGGCTATGTGGCAGCGGCAGTTCGAGGCGCTGCGCGACGGCGACCGGTTCTTCTACCTGAACGATCCCGCGCTCGACCGGATCCGGAACCGGTACGGCATCGACTACCGGCAATCGCTCGCGCACGTCATCGAGCTGAACACGAACGCCGAGGTGCGCTCGAATCCGTTTCTCGCGCCGGCGAGCTGAGCCGACGGGCGGCTCGTTGGCAGGCTGCTAAGTGCTGATCATCTTCTTCTCGACGCCGACGCCGGCTGCGACCGCCCGCTCGTACTCGAGCGGCACCGTCGCCGAGTCCTGGAGCGCGATCCCGGTCGAGTCGAAGACCGTCACCTGCTCGGCGAACTGCCTGCCTTCGAGCTCGCCGCAGATCACCTTGCCGATCTCACCCGCGAGGTCGTCTTCCGTGATCAGCCCCTCTGCGAGCGCCACGTTGATCTCCCCGTCCTCCCGGCACTGGCGGATGTCGTCGACGAGGACGCGCGCCCGTTGCAGCGTGCGCGGGTCGAGCTCCTGCTCGCCCTTCAGGTCGGCGCCGAGCGCGGCGATGTGGGCGCCCGGCTTCACCCAGCCGTCGTCGACGAGCCAGGTCCGCGCATGCGTACCCGTGACGATCACGTCGGCGCCCTCGACCGCCGACCGCACGTCGGTCGTCCCCGTGATCCGCAGGTGCGGGTACTTCGGCGCCTGCTCGGCGAGGAAGCGGTCGACCGATGCCTGCGTCCGGCTCCAGATCCGCACGTCCTCCCACGCAAACACCGTGTCGCACGTGGCGAGCGACCCCTGGCCGACGAGCCCGCAGCCGAGGATCGCGAGCACCGTCGAGTCCTTGCGCGCGAGCCAACGCGCCGAACACGCCGCCGAGGCGCCCGTGCGCATGAGCGTGTGGTACGAGCCGTCGCAGATCGCGAGCGGGAAGCCGGTCTCCGGGTGCGTGTAGATCAGGATCGAGAACACCGCCGGCAGCTCGTACTGCGCGTTGTCCTCCCGGATCGAGACCCACTTGCAGGCCGCCGCCTCCGGCTCCTCGATGTAGGACGGCATCACCTCCCACTCGCCCTTGTAGCGGTCGAGGACGATGTGGCCCTTCGGCTCCATGTAGACGCGGCCGAGCCCGTGCATGCGATAGGCGTGCTCGACGCAGTCGACGTACTCGGCGGGGCTGAGCAGGCCGACCATGTCCGACCAGCTGAGGATCAGGGTCTTGCGGTTCCGCCAGCTTTCGCTCACGGGTCGACTCTACGAATCGAGCTCGCGCTCGACAAGCTTCACGAGGCGCGCCTCCCGCCGGCCGAGACGGCGGCGGGCATGCCCGAGCTGGCGGCGGGCGCGGGCCTCGTCCCCCTCCTGGTGCCGCCAGCCCGCGGCGGCGAGGTGGTGGAGGCCGCGAACGAGCTCCTCGTCACCGCCGAGCCCGCGGACTTCCTCGAGCGCGTGCGCCGCCTTCGCGTACTCCCCGCGCTCGATGTGCCCCTCCGCGCGCCAGATCGCCGACTGGACGCGCGCCGCCGGCGGCGGCCACTCTTGCTCATCCACGTTCTAGAGTCTCCCGGATGGACCAGGCCAGGAGCACGGAACGAATCGCGCACGACATCGAGACGCTCTCCGGCCGGGACTACACGCTGAGCGAAGAGGCGATCCGGCGCTACGCCTACACCCGGGAGTACCGAAACACGCTCGACTGGTTCACCCGCGAGCTCGAGGCGATCGGCTTCACGGTCGAGGAGGATCCGGTCGGGACGCTCCACGCCCGCAACCGGCCGAAGGGCGAGCCGGTGTTCGGGATCGGCTCGCACTGCGACTCCAACCGCAACGGCGGCCGCTACGACGGCACGATGGGCGTCGTGACCGCCCTCGAGGTCTGCCGGCTGAGTGCGGAACTCGACCTCGACCTGCCGCTCCAGCTGATCTCGTTCCTGGAGGAGGAGGGCTCCGGCTTCGGCCAGATGCTGCTCGGAAGCAGGATCGTCGCGCAGCGGGTCGACGAGGAGGATCTTCGCGAGCGCTTCCGCTCGATCGACGACGGCCGCAGCTTCTGGGACCACGCTGCCGCGGCCGGCTACCGGCCGGAGCAGTGGCTCGACTGCGCGCACGTGCTCGACGACCTGACCGGGTGGATCGAGATGCACATCGAGCAGGCGCGCGTGCTCCAGGACACCGGCAACCGGATCGGCCTCGTCACCGCGATCGCCGGCTACGTCCACGCCGACGTGGTCGTCCACGGCCGCGGCGACCACGCCGGAGCGACGCCGATGGACCTCCGGCTCGACCCGACGCTCCCCCTCGCCGAGACGATCGTCGAGCTCGAGCGGATCGCGCGGGACGCAGGCCAGGGCACCGTCGGCACCGTCGGCGAGATCGAGGTCGCCCCCGGGCTGATCAACGCCGTCGCAGCCCGGGTGCGCTTCTCGCTCGACATCCGCGGGCCCGTCGACGACGCGTACCGCGGCGTGGCGAGCGAGATCGCCGCCTACGCCGAGGAGGCCGCTCGGCGCCGCGGGATGAGCGCCGAGTACCGCGAGCGCCAGACCCTGCCCGCAACACCGATGGACGAGCGGATCGTCGGCGCGCTCGAGGACGCCGCGAAGGCGACCGGCGAGCCGTACCTGCGCATGCACTCGGGCGCGGCGCACGACACGATGTGCGCCGCCGACCGCGTGCCGACCGCGATGGTCTTCGTCCCGTGCAAGGACGGGATCAGCCACCACCCAGACGAGGACGCGAACCCGGCCGACGCGGCGCTGGCCGCCGAGATCATCCTCAACGCGGTTCAGGCGCTCGTGCGCGCGTAGGCGACCAGGCCCCCGGCCAGCAGGATCGCCCGCTCACGTGCGCTCAGCTCCAGCCCGAGCCGGACCTCGCCGTGGGGAGTGACGGCAGCGACCTCGCGCCGCCCCGCGCGGAGGGCCTCGGCCAGACAATCGATCCGCCACTCGTCGCCCTGCTCGACGCGCGGGTCGCCCTCGAGGACGAGCGGAGGGATCGCCTGCGCGATCAGGTTCGAGCGGTGGATCCGCGCGAAGCTCCTGGCGACCACTGCGCGGACGCCCAGATGCAGCGCGGCGAAGGCTGCCTGCTCGCGAGAGGAGCCCTGACCGTAGTTGTGACCGCCGACGACGATCCCGCCGCCCCACTCCTCGGCTCGGGCCGGGAACTCCGGGTCGAAGCGCCGGAACATGTGCCGCGCGCAGGCGGGGATGTTCGACCAGATCGCCAGCCCGAGCACGCCGTCCGGGGCCATGTCGCCGGTCGAGACGTCGTCCGGGACGACGATCAGCACGCGTCCCGCGACCGACTCGGGCACCGGCGCCGGCGCGGGCGGCGGCACGATGTTCTTCCCCTTCACCAGGTCGATCCCGCGGCCGTCGACAGGTGGGTCGACGAACTGCCGGTCGTCGAGCTCGGGATCTCCGGGCGGCGCCACGAGCACCGGCGGCTCGCCGAGCCCGCGCGGATCGGCGATCTCGCCGCGCAGCGCCGTCGCCGCCCCGGTCGCCGGCGAGCACAGGTACACACGGTCGCCCGGAGTGCCGCTCCGGCCGGGAAAGTTGCGGTTGAAGGTGCGAACGGAGACGGCACCGGAGGCCGGCGCCTGACCCATGCCGATACACGGACCGCACGCGGGCTCGAGCATGCGCGCCCCGGCGCCGACCAGGTCCGAATACACGCCCGCACGGACGATGGTGTCGAGGATCTGCCGTGACCCGGGCGTGACGGTGAGATCGAGGTCGGGATGCACCGTGCGCCCGCGCAGGACGGCCGCGACGGTGGCGAGATCCTCGAACGACGAGTTGACCGAGCTGCCGACGCACACCTGTTTCGTCGTCGTCCCGGCGGTCTCGCGCACCGGCACAACGTTGCCGGGCGACGACGGCAGCGCGATCAGCGGCTCCAGCTCGCCGAGCTCGATCGTCTCCTGCTCCTCGTAGACGGCGCCCGGATCGGCCGACAACTCGACGAACTCGTCCTCCCGCCCCTGGCCCGCCAGCCACGCCCCGGTCCGCTCGTCGCTGGGGAAGATCCCGGTCGTGGCCCCCGTTTCCATGACCATGTTGCAGATGGTTCCGCGGTCGGTCGCGCTCAGCGTGGCCACGCCCTCCCCGTGGAACTCGAAGATCCGGCCCCGGCCACCACGCACGCCGCGCCGCCGGAGCAACTCGAGGACCACGTCCTTCGACTGCACCCAGGCTCCCAACTCGCCGAGCAGCTCGACGCCGACCACGACCGGCTGCTCGACCGTGTACGGCCGCCCCGCCATCGCGACCGCCACCTCGGTCGCGCCCGCGCCGATCGCGAGCATGCCCAGCGCGCCCGCCATGGTCGTGTGGCTGTCCGCGCCGACGAGCACCCAGCCCGGCCGCGCGAACCGCTCCAGGTGGAGGTAGTGCGCGATCCCGTTTCCGGGGCGTGAGTAGATCGCGCCGTACCGCGCCGCCCAGCTGCGCAGGTACGCGTGGTCCTCGGGATTCTTGTTGTCGAACTGCAGCACGTTGTGGTCGACGTAGGAGACGGTCGTGACCGCCACCCGGTCGAGGCCGAGCTGCTCGAACTGGAGGCAGGCCATCGTTCCGGTGGCGTCCTCGAGCAGGATCTGGTCGACGCGGAGCTCGATCTCCTCGTCCGAGCGGCCGACCAGGTGCTCGGAGATGATCTTCTCCGTGAGCGTCTGCGCCTCCGCCATGGGAAGAGCCTAAGCCTTTGGGGGCCGTCCTCTTCGGTGCGCTCGCCGGCGTGCTGTTCGGGGTCTTCGCAGTCGTCATCCGCCGGGGCCTTCAGCGCGGCGGCCACCCCGAGATCGGGGCCGTGATCGTCACCGGCATCGGCTTTCTGGTGTCGGCCCTGCTGGCGCTCGAGTCGGTCGCGGCCGGCGATGCGCACCCCGGCGAGCTCTGGCCCTTCCTGCTGATCGGCGCCCTGGTGCCGGGCGCGACGCAGATCCTCTTCATCGTCGCCATCCGCGACATCGGCCCGTCTCGGGTCTCGATCCTGATCGGAACCGCGCCGCTGATGTCCGTCGCGATCGCGCTCGTGCTGCTCGGCGAACCGTTCCAGCCGCTGCTCGTGCTCGGAACGGTGCTCGTGGTGGCGGGCGGAGCGGTGCTCGCCCGCGAGCGGACACGACCGGCGCACTTCCGGGCGTTCGGCGTCGTCCTGGCCCTCACCTGCGCTGCGCTCTTCGCAGTTCGCGACAACGTCGCCCGCTGGGCAGCCCGCGACACGCACCCGCCGCCGCTCGCCGCCTCGGCCGCCGCGCTGCTCGGCTCCTTCATCGTCGTCCTGGCCTGGGTGCTGATCCGGCGCCGGTCGTCGCTTCGCAACCACCTGCGGTCGGCGCTGCCCGCCTTCGCGTTCGCGGGGGTGCTCCTCGGGCTCGCCTACTCGAGCCTGCTGGAGGCCTTCGGCCGGGGCCGCGTGTCGATCGTGGCTCCGCTGAACGCGACGCAGTCACTCTGGGCCGTGTTCTTCGCCGCTCTCCTGATCGGGAGGCACAGCGAGCGGATCGGCCCACGGCTCGTCGCCGCGGGCCTGCTCGTGGTCGCCGGCAGCGCGATCATCGGGATCGTGCGCTGAGCTCGGCCGCCCGGCCGGCGACCGCCTCGCCGACCTCGCGCGTCGACGCGTCGCCGCCGATGTCGCGCGTACGCGGGCCATCCCGGCAGACGTCCTCGAGCGCCGCCATCAGCGCGCGTGACGCCTCCGGCTCGCCGATGTGGTCGAGCATCAGCACCGCACTCCAGATCGCCCCGGCCGGGTTCGCGATCCCCTGCCCGGCGATGTCGGGCGCCGAGCCGTGCACGGGCTCGAACAGCCCGGGCTGCGCGGATCCCGGGGCGACGTTCGCGCTCGCCGCCATACCCATGCCGCCCTGGATCGCTGCGGCGAGGTCGGTGAGGATGTCCCCGAAGAGGTTCGACGCGACGACCACGTCGAGGCTGCCGGGGTCGCGCACCATCCGCGCCGCGAGCGCGTCGACGAGCACCCGCTCATAGGCGACACCGGGGAACTCCGCGGCCGCGTCCTCGGCGACCTCGTCCCAGAGCACATAGCCGTACCGCGACGCGTTCGACTTGGTCGCGCTCGTGACCACGCCGCGCCGCCCTTCCGCCAGCTGGAAGGCGTAGCGGAGGACGCGCTCGACGCCCGTCCGGGTGAAGACGCTCGTCTCGATGCCGACCTCCGACGCCAGCCCCTGGTGCGCGCGCCCACCGATGCCCGAGTACTCGCCCTCCGTGTTCTCGCGCAGGAAGAGCATGTCCACGTCACCGGGCCCGCGTCCGGCGAGTGGGCCCGGGATCCCCTCCAGCAGCCGGGCCGGCCGGAGGTTCGCCCACAGGTCGAGCCGCTGGCGCAGCTCGAGGAGCAGCCCCCAGAGGGAGACGTGGTCGGGGACGGACGGGTCTCCCACCGCGCCCATCAGCACCGCCCCGCACCCGTCCAGCGCCCCGCGCCAGTCGTCCGGCATCATCCGTCCGTGCTCGTGCCAGTGCGCCGAGCCCCACTGGAGCTCCGTCCAGTCGAGCTCGAGGCCGAGTGCGTCGACCGCCCGCCGGGCCTCCGCCACCACCTCCGGCCCGACCCCGTCGCCGGGGAGGAGCGCGACCCTGGTCGTCACTGGGCCTCCCGCGGCGCCGCGGCAAAGCCGCGCCGCCGCGCACGGGGGAACCTAGGGTTCCCCCGGCACCCCCTTCGCGTGAGACGCCCTGCCTCGGCAGGACGTCTCACAGGCCGGCGACGACCGTCCCGGGCACAGTCGCGACGTACTCGAGGACGTCGTCGAGCGGGACGACGTCGGCGTACTTGGCGTTGATGTCGAACAGGTTCGCCTCGTGCGGCGCCTGCGCCCGGTCGCCCACGCACTCCCGCGGCACGAGCGTCGGGTAGCCGTACTGGAGCAGGTCGATCGCGGTCGCACGGATGCAACCGCTCGTCGTCGCGCCGCACAGGATCACCGAGTCCACGCCCTGGGAGACCAGAATCGCCGGCAGGTTCGTCCCGAAGAAGGCGGACGCGCCCTTCTTGAGCACGATCGTCTCGTCCTCGCGAGGCTCCAGGCGGGGGTCGATCTCCACCCAGCGCCCGCCGATCTGCAGGTCGCCGAGCGACGGCACCTTCTGGAGCCAGAGGCCGCCGTCCTTCAGGCTCGGCTCGTAGCCGATGGTGGTGAAGATCACGGGCAGGCCCTTCGCCCGGCCGGCGTCGAGCAGCCGCCTCGTCGCCTCGACCTCTGCGCTCATGTCCGCCCCGAGCGTGCATTCCGGATCGGTGAACCCGCAGCTGAAGTCGACGACGAGGACCGCGGGGCGCGACCCGAGCGTCACCGCCTGCCCGAGCCCCGCCGCCGCGTAGACCTTCTGCGCCTGCTCGTCACTCATTGGCCCTCCCAGTCTCTGCGGGAGGTGTTTCGCGGCTGCGGCCGACATGGCGGACGCAGCCACTGGCCGTTGCTGAGGTGCGAGCGGCTTTGGGGAAGGGGGCTCGCGGGGGAAACCGGCCGTTTCCCCCGCGGAGCGAGACGAGGCGAGCGACAATCACGCGAGGGCCTTCTCCGCCGAGCCGAGCGCCTCGCCGACGCGCGCACGCTTGACGAACTGCCCGGCACCGGGCTCGGCGACGAGCTCGTCGTTCTCGACGATCGTCTGGCCGCGGACGAGCACGACCTGCGGGGCGCCGGTGACCTTCGTGCCTTCGAACAGGTTGTAGTTGACGTTCGAGTGGTGGCTGTCGGCCGAGATCGTCAGCGACTTCTCCGGATCCCAGACCACCAGGTCGGCGTCGCTGCCGACGGCGATCGTGCCCTTGCGCGGGTAGAGCCCGAAGCGCTTGGCCACGTTCGTGGAGGTCAGCTCGACGAAGCGGTTCATCGAGATGCGCCCGGTGCGGACGCCGAACTCGTGCAGCATGTGCAGCCGGTTCTCGATCCCCGGCCCGCCGTTGGGGACGACCTGGAAGTCGCGGCCGTTGATGCCCTTCTGCTCGGGCCAGTTGAACGGGCAGTGGTCGGTCGAGACCACGGACAGGACATCGTTCTGGAGCGCCTTCCACAGGTGCTCCTGCTCTGCCTTCGGCCGCGGCGGGGGCGTGTAGATGTACTTCGCGCCCTCCCAGTTCGGCTTCTCCAGCGCGGAGTCGTCCACGAACAGGTACTGGGTGCAGGTCTCGCCCCAGACGTCCCAGCCCTTCTCGCGCGCGAGCTGGATCGGCTCCACCGCCGGCTGACAGGACACGTGGACGACGTAGAGCGCTGCGTTGGCGACCCGCGCCAGCTGGATGGCCCGGTTCGTCGCTTCGGCCTCCGTCTCCATCGGCCGGGTGCGGGCGTGCCAGATGGGGTCGCTCTTCCCTTCGGCGACGGCCTCCTTGACGATCACGTCGATCGCGTCGCCGTTCTCGGCGTGCACCATCACCAGCCCGCCGGTCTCGTTCGCGACCTGCATGGTCTTGAAGAGCGTCTCGTCGTCGACCATGACGGCGCCCTTGTAGGCCATGAAGAGCTTGTAGGAGGTGATCCCCTCGTCCGGCAGCTTGGCGAGCGCCTCGAGCCCGCCGCCGCCCTCCAGGTCCGTGACGCCGATGTGGAAGCCGACGTCGATCACCGGCTTGCAGCGCTCGATCTTCTCGAAGTAGTTCTCGAGCGCCTGCGGAAACGGCGTGCCCGGCGCCTGCATGCAGAAGTCGACCAGCGAGGTCGTGCCGCCGAATGCGGCGGCGGCGGTGCCCGACGTGAAGTCGTCACACGTCGTCGTGCCGCCGAAGAACATCTCGATGTGCGTGTGCGGGTCGATCGCCCCCGGGATCACGTACTTGCCGGCGGCGTCGATCACCTTGTCGGCCTCGACGTCGAGCGACTGGCCGATCGTGGTGACGGTGCCGTTCTCGGCGTAGATGTCACCGACGTAGTCGTCGGACGCGGTCACGATGCGGCCGCCCTTGATCAGCACGGACATGCGGTCTTCCCCCTTCTACTCGGCTGTGTCGGTTGTATACAAGACCTCTCCGGAAGCGCCGTCAACCGGCCTGCGCTCGTGCCAGTCGGTCGCCTGTTGGAAGGCGTGCGCGGCGGCGAGCGTGAGCCCGTCCTCGCCCAGGCGGCCCATGATCGACAGGCCGACGGGGACACCGTCGACGAAGCCGCAGGGCACGACCGTGACCGGGAGCCCGAGGAGCGCGGCCGGCGAGTTGTACGGCATGATCAGCAGCCGGTAGTCGGACGGGATCGCGTCCAGGCGCGGCGCCACGATCGGCATCGCCGGCCCCACGAGCAGGTCGACGCCGCCGAGCTCGTGCTCCCACAGCGACCGCACCCAGCTGCGGGCTCGGAGCCCGGTGAGGTAGGCCGTCGACGGCAGGAGCAGACCGGCGAGCAGACGTGCACGGACGTCGGCCCCGTAGTCGGCCAGGCGGGTTCTGAGCCACCCGAGGTGGGCGGCGGCCGCCTCGGGGAGCATGACCAGCTGCGTGATCGTCGAGATCTCGTCGAGCAGCGGCAGCTCGACCGGCTCGTAGCTGCCGGGCAGCGTGCGGGCTGCTTCCTCGCAGACGGCGGCGACCGCAGGGTCGGCCTCCTCGAACAGCCTGGTGACGAGGCCGATCCGCCGGCCGGGGCCTGCCGACAGCGACCGCCCGGACATGATCTCGAGCGCCCGCCGGCACTCGTCCGCGGTGCGCGCCAGCGGGCCGACCGCGTCCAGGGTCCATGCGACCGGAAGCACGCCCTCGTTCGGGACGAGGCGCGCGGTCGGCCGGTGACCCGTGACCCCGCAGAACGCGGCCGGGATCCGGACGGAACCGGCCGTGTCCGTGCCGAGCGCGAGGTCGACGAGGCCGGCGGCGACGGCCGCAGCGCTGCCGCCGCTCGATCCTCCTGTCGTCCGCTCGAGATCCCACGGATTGCGCGCCGGGCCGAAGTGATGGCTGTTGTTGAGCGCGCCGAACGCGAACTCGTGCGTGTTCAGCTTCCCGACGATCGCCGCGCCGGCGGCCCGAAGACGTGCAACGCACTGAGCGTCGCGCTCGGGGACGCGGTCGAGGATCTTCGAGGCCGCCGTCGTCGGCATGCCCGCCACGTCGATCACGTCCTTGACCGCGACCCGCCAGTCGCCCTCGGCCTCGACCCGGTGCAGGAAGGCGTTGTACGGGTCGAGCGTCACGGCTCGGTCTCCGGGGGGATGCGCTCCTCGATCTCCGCCAACGCGGGCAGGACCCGGTCGAGGAAGTCGCGTACGCCCTCGAGGTCGTCGTCCGTCGGGTGCACGCCCTGCGCAACGGCGTCCGCCCGCAGGCGTTCGATCGGGCTCGCTTCGCGCGGACTAGAATCGTGCGACATGCCGGTTTACGAGTATCGCTGTGAGGCCTGCGGCGAGCGGTTCGAGGAGTTTCTCTCGCTCTCGACGAAACCGGCGCCGCCCTGTCCGAAGTGTGGCGGCAAGAAGGTCACGCGCCTGCTCTCGCGGATCAACACCGAGTGGCTGCCGAGCGACGTGGCGTGGGACCGCGTCGGCCGCAGCTGGGACTAGTTGTCGTTCGCCGAGATCGGTGAGGAGGTCAGCCTCTACTACGAGCTGACCGGGCCCGAGGACGGGCCGGTCGTCCTCCAGCTCGGCGGCGGCCTGTTCGGGCGGCACAACTTCGGCCTGGTCAACGACGGCTTCCGCGAGCGCGGCTTCCGACTGCTCTCCTTCGACGCCCGCGGGTACGGCGCGTCGTCGTGCCCGCGCGAGGTGTACACGATCGAGGGCTGGGCGGCCGACGGCGTCGCGCTGCTGGACGCGGTCGGCCTCGACCGGGTACTCGTGCACGGCACCTCGATGGGCGGGATGATCGCGATCGCCCTCACGGCGCTCCACCCCGAGCGGACGGTCGCCGCCTGCGCCGACGTCGCCTTCGCCAAGCCGGACCTCTACCGGCGAACGGTGTTCCGGGTCTGGCGGCGGATGGCCGAGGAGATGGCCTGGGACGAGTTCTCCGACCACGTGACCACGCAGGCAGTCGGCGCCCGGTTCATGGAGAGCCCCGAGGGCGAGAACATCTTCCAGCTCGTCCGCGACATCGTCGGGCTCAACGACCCGTACACCGTGCGGCAGGCGTGCCTGGCGATGGAGAACATGGACCTCAGCCCGCTCGTCCCGAGAATCGAGCGGCCCCTGCTGATGACGAACGGGACTCACGACGTCCTCTGCCCGCCGGACCTCGCGCCGAGCGGGCTCGGCGCCCGGAGGATGGTGGAGCTGAACGACCGGATCGAGCTGGTCGAGTTCCCGGACATCGGCCACGCCGACCTGGTCGAGTGCCCGCAGGACGCGATCCGCATCGTCGGCGACTTCTTCGACCGCACGCTCTCCGCGACGTAGCCGCCTACTTCAGCGGGTTGGTCCCCGCCATCCAGATGATCACGCGGCTGAACTTCCCGTCCGCGCCGATGTCGAAGAAGTTGCAGTTGTGCATGTCGTTCTTCGTCCCGTCGTTGAGCTCGCCGATGTAGCTCTGCTCGGTCGCGACCTTCCCCGCCTCGGGCTCGACGACGATGTTCTTGATCTCGTGGAAGATCGAGACCGAGTTGCCGCAGAAATCGGTGAACATGCGGCGGATCTCGTCGGCGCCGGAGAAGACCGCGTGGTCGGTCTGCACGGTCATGACGCAGTCGTCGGCGAAGTGGGAGAGGATCGCGTCGACGTCCTTCGCGTCGACCGCCTTGAAGTAGCTGTCCGGCAGAGCGGCGAGCTGGTCGCGGGTCAGCGGCTGGGTCTGGGTGGCCACGATGCCTCCTCGACTCGAATGTCAGACTTCCAGGCGCGAGTCTAACGCGGCTGCGGGCAGGGGCGAAGGGCTAGCCGGCTGTCGGCTCGGCGGCGCCGGCTTTGTTCGGGCAGACCTCCAGGTGCTCTGCAAGAAGAGCGGGGCCACGGTGCTTCTCGGTAACGGCGACCCAGCCGCAGGCCTCGCAAGCGACCTCCCGCTCGGCCGCCTTCACCGCCCGCCGGGTGCGCGCTGCCTCGCCCGCCGGGCAATCATGTTCTTCGAATTCGCGGAGAGCCCAGCGCAGCGAGGGTCGCTCCCAACGTCGACCGCAAACACCACACGACGCGACGCCGGGGTTGTCGAGTGCCGCCTCGGCCTCCTCACGACGTTTCGCGCTACCCCAAGCCACCCCGCCGACTCTACCGACCACCGGGATGTCGCCCGTTCGCTCTCACGCCTCCCAGACGACATCGATACTCCGGTCGAGACCTGGAAGAGGCAGCGCGCCGGCCTCGGCCTCGATCGCGTCGCGCGTCCGGGCGACAGGCGTGCCCAGGCGTCGAGCCGCACGGTGTGGCCCGATCGTCTCCAGGTTCCGCGGATCTCGCCGTCGACCAGCAGCGCGCCCGGCCACACGCGGGCCGTCCAGACCCTCGGCGCACGCGCACCGTCCCAGCGGATGGCGACCGTACCCGTCGTCGCGGCGTATCTGAGCGCGTTGCCGACGCCGAGCCCTCCGGCATCCGCACGTCGAGCCCACCGACCCGCCGTCGGAGCGCCAGAATCCGCTGCCGGGTGAGCACGAGTCGCGATTGCACCGAAACCCGCCGCGAGCCTACAGACACCGGGCGCCCTCGCCGAGGGACTTGACATTGGACACTAATGTCTGATTTATTATCTCGGACAACGCCGTCCGACTTATTGGAGGAACCTCGTGCATCACAGGAAGAGCCACACCACCCGCCGGCTTCACACCTCGCGCCAAGCGGCACCGAACAGGAAGAGCACGGCGCTCCTGCTCGTCCTCCTGGTCGCACAGCTCATGGTGATCCTCGACATCACCGCCGTGAACATCGCCCTGCCGAGCCTCGCGAAGAACCTGCACCTCACCGGTTCCCAGATCAGCTGGACGATCACGAGCTACTCGCTCGTCTTCGGGAGCCTCCTGCTGCTCGGCGGCCGGGCCGCTGACCTGCTCGGCCATCGCCGCCTGTTTCTGACCGGCCTCGCCATCTTCACCGTGTCCTCGCTTGTCTCCGCCGCCGCCGGTACCGCCGCAGCGCTCTTCGCGGCTCGCGCGGGGCAGGGCCTGGGCGCAGCGATGCTCTCTCCGGCCGCGCTCTCGATCATCACGTCCTCTTTCCACGGCCACGCCAAGGCGAAGGCGCTCGCCGCCTGGGGTGCGGTCGGCGGCGCGGGCGCAGCGATCGGCGTCGTCGTCGGCGGACTGCTGACCGAGGTGGCCGACTGGCGGATGATCTTCTTCGTCAATCTGCCCGTCGCGGCTGCACTCGCCGTCACCGCTCTCAAGGTCATCCCCGCCGACACGGAGAAGCCGCGCTGGCGCGGCCTGGATCTGCGCGGCGCCGTCCTCGCAACCGTCAGCCTGGGCGCGATCGTCTACGCGATCACCCAGGGTGCGAGCGCAGGCTGGACGTCCACGCAGACGCTCGGGTTCACTCTCGTTGGCCTGGCCGGGCTCGCCGGCTTCGGCGTTCTGGAAACCAGGACCGAGAAGCCACTGCTCGAGGTCGGCCGGCTCGCGGACCGCGCGGTCGGCGGCGGCCTCGTCTTGATGCTCGCGGCCGCCGGCTCGATCTTCGGTCTCTTCTACCTCTCCTCGGTCTATCTCCAGAACGTCCTCGGTACGAGCCCCCTGATGACCGGCCTGTCGTTCATCCCGCTCGCCCTCACGGCGGGCGTCGGCGCACATGCAGCCGGGCACGTCGTCGCCCGCCACGGCGTGCGCACGCCGCTCGCCTCGGCATTCGCGATCGCCGCCGTCGGAATGGCACTCCTCGCCCATGTCGGCGCAAACGGCACCTACCTCCGCAACGTCCTCCCCGGGATGCTCGTGGCCGGGTTCGGACTCGGCATCGCGGTCGTCACCGTCTCGATCGCGATCCTGACCGGCGCTCGCGAGGAGGAGTCGGGGATGATCTCCGGCCTGAACTCCACCGGACACGAGATCGGCGGCACGATCGGGATCGCGGTCTTCTCGACGATCGCAGCCGGATCCGGCGCACTCGGTGGTGCCCCGGCCGCCTCGGCGATCTCGCACGCGTTCGTGGCAGCCGCGCTCCTGGCTAGCCTCGCGAGCATCACGGCCTTCGCCGTCCTCCCGCACGCGAGGCACTTCCTCCCGAAGCTCCGCCTCAACCCCGCCGCGATGCCCGTCCACTGAGATGGCAAAGCAGACGACACCCGCAAAGACGCAGAGACGCCGCCGCTCGGATGCAGATCGCAGCGTCCAGGCGATCCTCGAAGCTGCGCTCGACGCGTTGGCGGGCGATCCCGATGCCAGCATGGCCGAGATCGCCCGGCGCGCGGGTGTCGTGCGGGCGACGATCTACGCCCACTTCCCGACCCGCGAATCGCTGCTCGACTCCGTCATGGAGAACGCGGTGGCCCAGGTCGCCGAGGCGACCGCTGCGGCCGAGCCGACTCGCGGCGAGCCGGAAGAGGCGCTGGAACGCGTACTCCGCGCGACCTGGCAGAAGCTCGACCAGTTCCACGCCCTGCTCGCGATCAACACCGCGCGGCTCTCGGCCAAGGAACTGCACCGCCGTCACCTCCCGGTCATGACGCAGTTCGCGCCACTGATCGAACGAGGCCAGAAGGACGGCGTCTTCCGGCGGGACGTCCCGGTCGCGTGGCATCTCGCAGTGCTCCGCGCGATCGTGCATGCCGCAAGCGCGGAGCTGCAGAGCGGCCGGCTTACCGAGGCGACGGTCGAGGAGACCATGCTTACGACCGTGCTCTCGGCGATGGCTCCGGCGAAGCGGTGATGGACACCGTCGGGCAGGAGCAGCCGCTCACTCGCGCCTACAAACGCCAAACCCGGCAACTCCGAAGAGCCACCGGGCTTGACGCAACAACCTTCTCAGCCTCGCGGCTGGTTGTCAACCGATCTACGCTCGAGCGGTTGCCTCACCCTGGTGGTGGAGGTGATCGATATGGACGAACAACAGAGCTTTGACGTTGTGATCGTCGGGGGCGGAGCTGCCGGCCTGAGCGCTGCGCTCGTCCTCGGCCGGGCCCGCAGGCAGGTCGCCGTCGTCGATGCCGGATCTCCGCGTAACGCTCCGGCCGCGCACATGCAAGGGTTCCTGACCCGCGACGGGCTGCCGCCGGCGGAATTGCTGGCGATCGGCCGGGACGAGGTCGCCGGGTACGGCGTCGAGCTGATCCCGGATCGAGTCGAAGCGATCGAGAGCGGCTTCGTCGTCCACCTGGCCGGCGGTCTTGCGCTGGAGGCCAGACGAGTCCTGGTCTCGACGGGCGTCGGCGACGAACTGCCCGACATCCTGGGGGTGCAGGAGCGCTGGGGACGCGATCTTCTGCACTGCCCGTACTGCCACGGATGGGAAGTCCGAGATCAGCCGATCGGCGTGCTCGGCACCCACCCGCTCGCAGCCGAGCACGCCCAGCTCATTCGGCAGTGGTCGGACGATGTCGTCTTCTTCACCCACACCGCCGAACTGTCGTCGGCCGACCGTGTTCAACTCGCCGCCCGCGGGATCGAGGTCGCTGACGGTGCAATCAGCCGGCTCGTGGTCGAGAACGATGCCCTGGTCGGCGTCGAGCTTGCCGACGGTCGTGTCGTCGCCCGGACCGCTGTCTTCGTTCGACCTGTGAATCTGCCTCACGGCGACGGTCTGCTGTCGGGTCTGGGGTGCGAATTCGACGAGGCCGGATTCCCGGTCGTCGATGGCACCGGCCGGACAAGCGTTCCCGGCGTCTGGGCCGCGGGCAACGTGGTCGATCCCCGCGCGCAAGTGATCACCTCTGCCGGCGCCGGATCGGCGGCTGCGATCGCCATGAACGCCGATCTGGTCCAGGAAGACGTGCGGAACGCCCGCCCTTCATGACCGCAGATCCGGTTCACGTGAGAACGGAGGAGCCCGGTGACTGACCGGCCCACCGAGCCTCGTCGTGATCAGGCGCCGCCACCGACCAAGCATCAGCTGGCATTGCGGCGACGCCGGAGAACTTCACGGTCGCGGGCACTCTTGCTCGCGCCGTAAGCAGCGCGCCGCCGCTTCGGAAGGACGGTGACGCCGTCCCAGGACGACGAGGCAAAGCGCGTCGCCCGCTCCCCTCCACCTCCAATTCAACCCCGCACGGAGGGCTTGCGGCAAGCCCCGGGTCGGGCCGCACAATTACTGGGTGCAGGCCGGCGCCTACGGAAACGTGAGGAGCGAAATGTGTGTCGTTGTCGATGCGTACGGCAAGAGTGAGGCTATGACCGAGCATGCGGTGGTGATCGCCGGAGGTGGCCCGGCGGGGATGATGTTGGCGGGCGAGTTGGCGTTGGCGGGGGTTGACGTGGCCATTGTCGAGCGGCGCCGCAGCCAGGATCTCGCCGGCGCGCGCGCCGGTGGTCTGCACTCACGCACGATCGAGGTTCTCGATCAGCGGGGGATCGCCGATCGGTTCCTGGCGGAAGGGCAGACGGCGCAGGTCGCGGCGTTCGCCAGGGTCCGCCTGGACATCAGCGACTTTCCCACCCGCCACCCCTACGGGCTCGGGCTGTGGCAGAACCACATCGAGCGACTGCTGGCCGGCTGGGTCGACGAGCTGGCCGTGCCGATCCATTACGGCGGTGAAGTGACCGGCTTCGCCCAGGACGACACGGGCGTCGACATCGAGGTCCGGGGCGGCCAGTCGCTGCGAGCGGAGTATCTCGTCGGGTGCGACGGCGGACGCAGCCTGATCCGCAAGACAGCCGGCATCGAGTTCCCGGGATGGGATCCGACGACCAGCAGCCTGATCGCCGAGGTCGAGATGGCCGAGGCGCCCGTATTGGGCATCCACACGGACGACATCGGCGTCCATTCATTCGGGAGGTTGGAGTACGAGATCCGCGACGGCGAGGTGGTCTACATGGACCAGGGCCCGGTGCGGGTCATGGTGACCGAAGAGCACGTCGGACCTGCCGGCGAGCCCACCCTGCGCGATCTCAGCGAGGCGCTCGTCGCCGTCTACGGGACCGATTACGGGATCCACAGTCCCACCTGGATCTCCAGGTTCACCGACATGACTCGGCAGGCCGCGGCCTACCGGAACCGACGGGTGCTGCTGGCCGGCGATGCCGCACACGTGCACTCCCCGGTGGGTGGACAGGGCCTCAACATCGGTGTGCAGGATGCGGTGAATCTGGGCTGGAAGCTGGCCCAGGTGGTGAACGGGACATCGCCGGAAAGCCTCCTGGATACCTACCATGCCGAGCGCCACCCGGTCGCTGCCCGCGTGCTGCGCAACACCATGGCGCAGACCGCGCTCCTTCGCAGCAACGACCGTGTCGACGCCTTACGCGACACCCTGTCCGAGCTCCTAGGCATGGACGAACCTCGTAAACGATTCGCCGCGATGATGTCCGGCCTGGACGTCCACTACGACCTGGGCGAGGGACACCCGCTGCTCGGACGCCGCATGCCCGATCTCGACCTGGTCACCGCCAACGGCCCACTGCGGGTCTTCACCCTGCTGCACGATGCCCGGCCGGTGCTACTCGACCTCGGTGAGCACGGCGGCTTCGACATCACCCCATGGGCAGATCGGGTTCGGTTCATCGACGCCAAGTACGCTGGACCATGGGAGCTTCCGGAACTCGGGACGGTCACCGCTCCCACCGGTGTGTTGATTCGGCCCGACGGATATGTTGCCTGGGTGGGAGACGCAACCCACCAGCGCCTCCCGGAAGCGCTGACCACCTGGTTCGGGACGCCAAGGTCGTGATCCCGGGTGTGTTCGATGAACGGGCGAGGGGCGCTGTCACCAGGGCTACGACTTCGTGCGCACCCCGTACCCCGTGGCGACAGCGAGAACGTTGCGAGGGTTGCCCGGGTCGAGCGCAACCTCGTCGACGAGCTTGGGGGCCGGATGCGAGCGACCGCCAGTGGGCGCCTCCATCGCTGCTCTTGAAGAGGCAGAGCCCCCTCTGGGCTACGCCATGTCACAACAGACGCAAACAGCTCGAGGGCCTGCCTCACGGGGGCTGCAGTCAGAAACGTGATTGTCCGGCGGACGCTACGGCCTGCACGATCCAGTGTCGGTCGGGGAGTCCTGAGGTGCCCGCCGATGTCCGGTAAACCCGGCAGGCGAGGGCGTAGTCCGCGCGTTGGTCGGTGCCGTGCTCGACGTCGCGTCCGTCGACACGGACAGTCGGCGATCCGAGAAACCGAAGCCGCTCCGCCTCCTCGGGGCTCTCGATGCGGATCTCGCACACGTCCGCATCGACGCGCAACTCCTAGGAGCAGAGCTTGGCGGCGTGCACGAATCGCGGCCGCCTAAGCGACAACCGGGCGCGGGCTACGGCCGCGGTACGCTCCAACCCTGAGTCGACCCTCGGTTCAGGTTGCGCTGCGGCACAGCCAGCTGTTCACGAGGACAAGCCTGGCTTGTATGCCTTCACGGTCGTGCCGCGTGCGCCGAATCTCTGCGCCTTGCGGCGGGTGTCCTCGAACTTCGACCGGGCGTAGGTGTCGACGAGCTGGCCGGTCTCGATCTGCTCGAACCCGTGCCGCTGTAGGAGTTGCGCGTACGCTGCTTCCAGCAGCGCCCCGGCAATTCAGCCGGTCCACAGGTCGATGTTGCGCCGGCCTTCCTCGCTTACGGGGTTCTGGATCGTGACGTCGGCGATCTGCAGCCGTGCGCCAGCGACGAGAACGCGGTGGATCTCTGAGAAGACGGCGTCCTTGTCGGGGACGAGGTCGATCACGCCGTTCGAGATGACGACGTCGAAGCTAGCGTCCGCGAACGGCAGCGATTCGATCTCGCCCTCGACGAACTCAACGTTGCCGGCACCCATCTGCTCGGCCGCGCCGCGCGCCTTCGCGAGCATCTCCGTCGTCATGTCGATGCCGGTGACGCTGCCACGCGGGCCGACCATCTGGGCTGCGACGAGCGAGTCGGTGCCCGCCCCGGAGCCGAGGTCGAGCACCCGCTCGCCCGAGCGGAGCCGGCCGAGCGAGAAAGGGTTTGCGACGCCCGCGAACGACTCGACCGCGGCGTCGGGCACGTTTGCGAGCTCGGGCGGGTAGGCGAGGTCGTCAGCCCAGGGTCGCCCGGTCGGGAAGATGAAGTCCCGCTCGGGCTCCTCGGAGACGCACGCGTACGTCTTCCTGATCTCGGTCTTCAGAACGTCGACATCGATCTCCACGTCGATCGCCATGCCGCCTCCTCTCAGTAGCTGAAGACGGTCGAGTCGTTCCCGGCCCACTCCCACATCGGGGTGGCGCCGGCGATCTTCGCCGTCGGCAGCTTTTCGGCATCGTCGAGGTCGCGCGCCTTGATGCAGATCGGGCAGAGCCAGAGCTCGCCGCCCGCGTCCAGGAATTGCTGGAGCAGCTTGTCCAGCGCCGGGCAGTCCTTGCACGGCACTCCGGTCATCACGCCGGGCAGGCCGAGCCGGACCGCGTCCTTCGTGGTCCAGACGACGACCTCCTTCTCCTGGGCCTGCGCCGCCGTCGCTACCAGAAACGCGACGAGGACGCGCTCTGGATCCTCCATCCCCGTCGCCAGGTTGATCAGGACCTTGTTCTCGGTTCCCATACTCAGCTCCTAGACGTCGTAGGCGCCGGCAGCGACCAGATCGCGCAGCTCCTCGTCGCTTCGATCCAGGTCTGGGGCTCCTCGTCGTCGGCTCCTTCAAGCCGGTGCCCGCACGGACAATCGATCGCGCGCATTACGCCTCCTTCCGGGTTGAGGTGCCTGCCAACGGGTCGCCGCGACGGCCAGTCCGCTGGCGGCGGTGAGAGCGGCGACGATCGCGATCGCCGCTCTCGGTGAGGTTGCGTCGGCGCCGAACCCAGCGATCAGGGCGCCGAGGACGAAGCCGAAGTCGCGCCAGAAGCGGTAGACGCCGACCACACGGGCGCGGTCGCGTGGCTGGCTGACATCGGACACGGCGGCGAGGAGTGTCGGGTACACCATTGCGGTTCCGGCTCCGAGCAGGACGGCGGCCGTCAGCGCAAGTTCGAAGCCGCCGTTGCTGACCACGAGCAGTACGAGCGCGACCGCCTGGATGATCATCCCGCCGGCGATCAGGGGCTTCCGACCCGTGCAGTCGGAGAGCCAGCCGGTCAGGAGCTGGCCGGCGCCCCAGACGATCGGGTACACGGCGGCGACGATCGCGATCTGGCGGAAGCTTGCACCGTGCGCAGCAAGATAGAGCGGTGCGAGCCCCCACGCGAGCGCGTCGTTCAGGTTGTTGACGAGCCCGGCCTGGCTGCAGGCGCGCAGCACCGGATCGCCAAGGCTGGCGCGGGCGAACGCGGCGCGAAGGTTGAGCCGAGGCTGGTCGTCGTCACCGTGCAACTCCTGTTCGCGGGCGACGTGGGCTCCGGTATCTCGTACCGCGAACATGCTGATCAGCAGCCCGGCGCCGACGATGACCGCGGCGCCGACCCAGACGACCGTTCGCGGCGCGTAGGTCGCGGCCAGGATCCCGCTCGCCAGCGCTGCGAAGGCGACTCCGAGGTAGCCCGCGGCCTCGTTCAGACCGAGGGCCAGGCCCCGCCGCTTCGGGCCGGCGAGGTCGATCTTCATCACGACGGTCATCGACCACGCGAGCCCCTGGTTGACGCCGAGCAGCAAGTTGGCGGCGACGATGAACCACCACGAGGACGCGAGCCCGATCAACAGCGGCACCGGAAGGGCGACCAGCCAACCGATGACGAGGAGGCGCTTGCGTCCGAGCCGCTCGGCGAGGTCACCGGCGGCGAGATTGGTCAGGGCCTTGGAGAGGCCGAACGCGACGACGAAGGCGAGGATCGCCGCGTTCGAGCGCAAACCGAAGTCCTGCTTCCCGACCAGCGGCAGAACGCTCCGTTCCAGCCCGACCATCGCCCCGACCAGCGCGTTCAGGCCGACAAGGAGCGCGAACTGGCGGGCGTTCGCCCGCAGACCAAGCTGAACGCGTGGCCTCACGCGGCAACGCCGACCTTTCCCGCGCGGTTCGTCGCCACGATCCGCTCCTGCTCCACCGGCCGAGGCGGCACGTCTTCGAGGAGGGCGTCCGCGAAGGCCTCCGGGTCGGCAACCGCGAGCAGCGGGTTGTGTGCCCGCTCGAAGCCGATCGACGAGATCGGGTTTCCGGACAGGGCGCGGCCGCAGACCGAGCCGCCGTAGTGGCTCGGGCAGAGCACGACGTAGTCGGGCGGCTCAAGGAGACGTCGCAGGCTCTCGTGCAACAGCTGTGCCTGGCCACGCGCATCGCCGGTGACGTGCAGGTCGGGCCGGCCGACGTCGCCGATCAGCAGCGAGTCGCCGCTGAACACGAGCCACGTCTCCGCGCCGCCACGACGTCGATCTGCGACCGCGTATGCGTCGTGGGCAGGCGCATGGCCCGGTGTCGCGATCGCGGTCACAACGGTATTCCCGAGCTCGACAACCTCCTCGTGAGTGAGCGCGACATGGTCGCAAGCGACACCCGCGCCGGCGGGCAGATACGCCGTTGCGCCCGTGCGCTCGACGAGCACGGGGAGACCCGACACATGGTCGGCCTGCACGTGCGTCTCGAACACAGCAACGATCGGCGCTCCGATCGCCGCCGCCCCAGAGACGTAGTCCTCGACGGGATCCACGTGCGGATCAACCACTGCCAGCTTGCCGTGCGAGGTACAGCCGAACAGGTAACTCGCACACGAGCCGGCGTCGTTCAAGAACGGCCTCAACAGCATCCAGGCCTCCTCTTCAGCTCGTCACCCCAACCGGAAGGCGCGCACGCTTCCATTCCGGGTACCCGACGTCCAGCCGCCTCGCCTTCAGACCCCGCTCCCGCAGCAGGCGAACCGCATCGTCGGCGTACACGCAATAGGGCCCGCGGCAGTAGGCGACGATCTCCCTCCGCCGCGGCAACTCGGAAACGAGTGACTCGAGCTGCGGCAGCGGAACCGACCGCGCGCCGGCAATGTGCCCGGCCCCGAACTCCGCCTCGGGCCTCACATCGAGCACGACCACGTCACCACGGGCGAGCCGCTCCTCCAGCTCCGCGGCCGTCACCTGCTCGACACCGTCTCGCTCACCGAGGTACTCGTCCGCCAGAACACCCACCTCGGCGACGTGCCGAGCCGCGACCTCCCGCACCGCCGTCCACAGCTCGCCGACGCGGTCGCTCGCCAGCCGGTAGAAGACGCGAGTTCCATCGCGGCGCGAACGGACAAGACCCGCCTTCGCGAGCACCTGAAGATGCTGCGATGTGTTCGCAACGCTCTGCGAAATCTCAGCGGCGAGCTCGTCGACCGAACGCTCACCCTGAGCAAGCACATCGACGATCTCGGCGCGGCGACCGCTCCCGAGCGCCCGCGCCACCGAGGACTGCGCATCAAACAAGGCCGCTTTCGCCGGACTGCTTGCCATTTGGGCGATCAAGTTATCAAGCGAGTTATTGAAAATCAACCCTCAACAGCGGCCACTCCAACAGGACACGGCCGTGCGTAACGGATTTTTGGCGCTTTCCGTCCCTGGGTCACACGGAACGGAAAGGACGGTGGAAGATGAACAGGTCATGGAGGTGAGGGCGCTGCTCGAGGTGCCTGCGCCGGGGGGCCGTACGGTCGATCTGGATGCGGCCCTGGTGGCGGCGGCGCGGGAGGAGCCGCAGGCGTTTCTCGCGTTGTACGACCGCTACTTCGACCGTGTCCTCGGGTACGTGCGGCTGCGGATTCGCGACGAGTCGATCTGCGAGGACGTGGTGAGCACGGTATTCACGTCTGCGCTCGCGCAGCTTCACCGCTTTCGAGGGGACGGCACCTTTGCAGGCTGGTTGTTCCAGATCGCGCGGAACGCGGTGCGGGACGTCGAGCGAAGACCCACCGCTGTACCGCTTCACGACGAAGAAACGGCCGCATCGGAGCCCGACCCCGAGGAGCGGCTCCTGGCGTACGAATCTGCGGCGCAACTGCACACGCTGATCGGTCTGCTCACGCCGGAGCAGCAACACCTGCTCGGACTGCGCTACGGAGCCGGCCTCGCATTCGACGAGATCGCGGGGATCGTCGGCGCCGCGCCCGGAACGGTGCGGGTGCGCATGCACCGGATTCTTGAACAGCTACGAAGGAGGTATCCCCATGACGACTGAACAGCTCGAACGCGACCTGAGGGGGCTCGCCGAAACGCAGGCGGAAGACGAGCATCTACGCCTTGCGATCCGCGCAAGGCTGGGCGAACAGCTGCAGGGCCGCCCGAAGAGCCGACGTCGGACCCGTTTGGTCTTCGGATCTGCGGCGGTCGCAGCAGCGACGCTGACCGCGGCGATCGTTGCGGTGATCGGAACCGGCGGATCCGGCGGACCCGCTTCTGCGAACGCGGCGATCCTTGCGGGGGTTGTCCGCGCGAGCAGCCCGCCGGCCAACACCATCGTTCACGTCAAGGAGACCGGGGTGCAGCCCGACGGAACGCAGGTCACGGCCGAATGGTGGCAAGAGACGACCCCCCCTACGCGCTGCGCCTGATCAAAGGGACCACAGCCCAGCAGATCGAGAGCGCGGCCGACGGCACCACCGACTCCCAGTACGACGCGCCTACGGACACGATCTACCGGCATCCCGACTCCACCTCGCCGACGCTGATCGACCCGATCGAAACCATGCGTGCGGGGCTCACGAACGGGACCGCGCAGATCGCAGGAACGGTCGCGATCAACGGCCGCTCCCTCTACAAGATCAAGCTCCCCGACGGAGTGGTCGGATACTTCGACCAAACCGATTACCGACCGGTGTACCTCGACAACCCACAGCAAAACGGGAACGTCGTCCGCACCCAGGTGATCACCTACAAGGAGCTCCCGATCACTCCTGAGAACGAAAGACTCCTCAGCATCCCCGCGCAACATCCCGACGTGCGGGTCGTCCCCGGCCTCCCGCCCGCACCGACCAAGCAGCCGACCGAGCCGAAGTAGGCCACGGCGCCGCCGGAAAACACCCAACGAGGCAACTTGCTCGCGGGGTGTTGATCGTGAGGAGAGCTCTTCTCTGCTCGATCGCTGTTCTCGTTCTGCTTGCTTCAGCGGGGTCGGCGTGGGCGGACGCCGCTTGCGGACGAGATCGACGACTCGTGCGAGATCGCGGGGTGCGGGTTCGGCTTGGGGATTGAGCCCCTCGACGGCTATCTGGGTCAACCCGTAGCGCTGCGACAGGTATCCGAATGCGGCGTGGCTGGTGACGATCTCGTGGCGTGTGCAGTGGGCGAGCCCGGCGCGGTACTCGCGGTCGAGCGCGTGCAGGCGAGCCACGATTTGCGAACCGCAAAGGCACTGCACGCGGAGCGCGCCGCGATCGCTTTTCACGACCTGCGTGTGAGCCGCCTGCTCGCCGGTGTCGTTGTCGCGGCCTTGCTTGCCGGCAGAACGAATCGAGAGCCGACACCGATGTCGTTGCTTTCTCCCGGCGCAACCAGGTGCGTACTCTTCACGTCGCAGCTGCAGGATCAGTCGCAGTCGAGACGAAGCCTCGTTCCCATGTTGAGAAGTAGGCACCTCCAGGTCGGCGCGCTCCTCATCGCCACGATCGCACTCGCCCTCGGAGGACGTGCCGCCGCTGGAACGGCGAGCCTGCAGAGCAACAGTCGCCCCTCGGTTGCCGCGCCGTGTACCACCAAGCACTACCGCGTGCGCGAGGGAGACACGCTCTGGGGAATTGCGCGCCGCTTCGAGGTCAGCGTTGACGAGCTCGTCGCCCGGAACAAGCTCGACCCGCGTGCCAACCTTCCGATCGGACTCGACCTCATCATCCCCGACACCCGTTGCTCGGGGATGCATCTGTCGTTAGAGAAGGCTCCGTCGAAGAGCGGCATCCTGTCGGCCGCACTCGGGCGCGCGGTCGCTACGCCGGGGGTGTCGCTTGCCCACGCCGGCGTCGTAGTCGTCGACCTCGACGCGGACGCGGTCGTCTACCAGCTCAACCCGGACAGACCACTCGAGCCGGCGTCGACCGAGAAGCTGCCGCTCGCGGTTGCTGCGCTGCAGCGTCTGGGAGCCGGGTTTCGAACCTCGACCGACGTGATGGGAGAGGGAAGACTGGTCGGCTCCACCTGGCGCGGCAGTCTGGTGCTCAAAGGCCACGGCGACCCAGCCCTGACGACGACCGGCCTGAAAGCGCTCGCACGCGCCGTTCGCAGGCACGGGATCACGGCAGTCACGGGCCGCGTCGTCGGCGACGAGTCGTACTTCGACTCTGCCCGCACTGCGCCAGGCTGGAAAGTCTCGTTCGCGAAGAACGAGTCGCCCCTCCTCTCCGCACTGGTCGTCGATCGCGCTCTCCTCGACGGGGCCTCCGTGAACCATCCTGCCCTCGCCGCCGCAATCCTCTTCACCCGCGCATTGAGCGCGGAGGGCGTCTCGGTTGCGCACGGTCCAACCGTGGGCCTTGCCACGTCGCGCGCGGTCGCGCTCACCCGACGGGTATCGCCGCCGCTGATCACCCTCCTCTCGCAGATGGACACCTGGAGCGACAACTTCATCGCGGAGATGCTGCTCAAGCAACTCGGAGCACGAATCTCCGGACAGGGGACAACGCGCGCGGGCGCAGCAGTCGTGAGCTCGACGCTCGCCGAGGACCTGGTTCCGCTGAAAGGTGTGTACCTTGCAGACGGCTCGGGTCTCTCGCCTCTCGACCGGCTGACCGCCCGCGCCCTCGCCGCCACTCTGGAGACAGTCGTACACACGACGGCACTCCATCGCCTCCTCGACACGTTCGCGATCGCCGGCGCAACCGGCACCCTCCGCCACCGCCTCCTCGCGATCCCCAATCACCAGCTCGTCCGAGGGAAGACCGGCACGACCGACCACTCCTCAGCCCTGACCGGCCTCGTGGGAACAAGATTCGCATTCGCCATCCTCTGCAACGGCGCACCCGTCAACTGGACGGCAGCCCACCTGCTCCAGGACCGCGTCGCCGAGGCGCTCATCGCCGCGAGTGAGTAGATACAGCTCGGCGCCATCGCCCAGCGCAGTGTCGTCGATCCGAGTGCGACGGGCTACAGCGTCCGCCAGTGACGGGCGATTTCCGCCCGCGTCGTCACCCACACGTCCTCGCGTGAGCGGACGTGGGCGAGAAAGCGGTCCAGCGCCCTCGCCCGGCCGGGCCGACCGACGATCCGGCAGTGCAGGCCGACGTTCATCATCCGGCCGCCCTCGTCGTAGAGCTGCTCGAACGTGTCGAGCAGGTAGGTGTAGAAGTCGTCGCCGGTCGCGAAGCCGTTCGGGATCAGGAACTTCATGTCGTTCACGTCGAGCGTGTACGGGATCACCAGGTGGCGCCGGCCTGCCACCTCGACCCAGTACGGAAGCTCGTCCGCGTAGTCGTCCGAGTCGTAGAGGAACCCGCCCTCCTCGACCACGAGCCGGCGCGTGTTCTCCGTGTCGCGCCCCGTGTACCAGCCGACCGGCCGGGTCCCGCACGCCCGCTCGATCGCCTCGATCGCGAGGCGCATGTGCTCGCGCTCCTCGTCCTCGGAGAGGCCGGCGTAGTCGAACCAGCGCCAGCCGTGGCTCGCCACCTCCCAGCCGGCGTCGACCATCGCGCGCGCCGCGGCCGGGTTCTGCTCCAGCGCCCGGCCGACGGCGTAAACGGTCAGCGGCAGGCCGTGCGCCGTGAAGATCCGGTGGACCCGCCAGAAGCCGATCCTGCTCCCGAACTCGAACATCGACTCGGCGCTCAGGTTGCGCCGGCCAACGGTAGGCGCCGCGCCGACGACCTCCTGCAGGTACGACTCGGACTCGGCGTCACCCTCGAGCACCGAGCGCTCGCCGCCCTCCTCGTAGTTGAGCACGAAGCTGAGCGCGAGCCGTGCGCCGCCCGGCCAGTGCGGATCCGGCGGCGACTCGCCGTAGCCGACGAGGTCCCGCTCGCTCACGCTCGCCGCGCCACCGCTTCGATCTCGATCAGCACGCCGGGCGGCAGCCCCGCCTGCACCGAGGTGCGTGCCGGATAGGGCTGTGAGAAGAACTCGACGTAGACCTCGTTGTAGGCCGGGAAGTCGCCGAGGTCGGCGAGGTACGCGTTCACCTTGACGACGTCGTCCAGCGTGCAGCCCGCCGCGGCGACGCACGTCCGGACGTTCTCGAGAGTCCGCCGCGCCTGCTCGGCGATGCCGCCCTCGACCAGGTTCCCCTCCGGGTCGTTGCCGATCTGCCCGGCCGTGTACACCGTGTCGCCCGACACCACGGCCGGCGAGTAGGGCGGCTTCGGGACCGCCAGTCCCTCAGGTTGCAGCGCTTGCCTCGGCATCTCGATCTCCTTTCGACTCGACTCCGAACACCCCCGACCCGGCCAGGGAGCGAATCCGGTCCGGTTCGTATCCGCACACCTCGACCAGGACCTGCTCCGTGTGCTCACCCCGCGCCGGGCCCGGGCGCACAGGCGGCTCCGGTCCAGACAGGCGCAGCGGCGACGCGACTTGCCGCACCGTGCCCAGCCGTGAGTGCTCGTACTCGACGAGCCGCGCCTCCTCGAGCGCCGCGGGCACGTCGTTCACCGGCGAGCAGGGAACGCCCGCCCGGCCCAGCACGTCCAGCCACTCCTCGCTCGTGCGGGCGCGGAGGGCCTCGTCGAGGATCGGCGAGAGCTCTTCCCGGCGCCGATCGCGGTCGGCGAAGGTGGGGAACTTCTCGGCGAGGTCCGGTCGCTGGATGGCGCCGCAGAGCAGCGTCCAGAACTTCTCCTTCGGACAGGCAACGACGATCCAGCCGTCCGCGGTCTCGAAGTTCTGGAACGGGACGATCGACGGGTGCGCCGAGTTGCGACGGCGCGGCGGGACGTGGCCGCGCGACGCCGCCCAGGTGCCGACGTACATCAGCTGGTGCAGGGCCGTGTCGAGCAGCGAGACGTCGCAGTCGCAACCGATACCGTCGCGGCGGGCGCGCCAGAGGCCGGCCAGCACGGCGATCGCCGACGCGTAGCCGCCGGACAGGTCGACGAGCGAGAGGCCGCTCTTGGTCGGCGGGCCGTCCGGAGCGCCGGTGAGGCTCATCCAGCCCGCGAGCCCTTGCATCATGTAGTCGTAGCCGCCCTGGGCAGCCCGCGGCCCGGTCATGCCGAAGCCCGAGAGCGAGCAGCAGACGATCCGCGGGTTGACGTCCTTCAGGTCGTCGTAGGTCAGCCGCAGCTTCGCGGGCTGGTCGCCACGCAGGTTCGAGTAGACGACGTCGGAGCCGCGCACCAGGTCCTCGAAGACGCTGCGTGCCTCCGCATGGCGCAGGTCGAGCGAGATGCTCCGCTTGTTGCGGTTGAACGTCTCGAAGAAGAGCGAGTCCTCGCCCTCGGCGAAGGGCGGCACATAGCGGCCGACATCGCCGCGGGACGCCGGATCCTCGATCTTGATCACGTCGGCGCCGAGGTCGGCGAGCTGGAGCGTGCCCCAGGGTCCGGCGCCGAACTGCTCGATCGCGAGGATCCGGACGTCAGCCAGCGGCTGCACGGGCCACCTCCGCCAGCCGTTCCGCGTCCTCGGGCTCGCCGAGGTTGAACACGACGTGCCGCGCACCGGCGTCCAGGTACTCCCGCACCCTTGCCACGCACTCCTCGGGCGTGCCGGCGACGCAGTAGCGGTCGACCACGTGCTCGGAGAAATCACCGGCGTACCGGCGACGCAGGTGCTCGTAGAGCCTCTTCTTGGGCCCCACGTGCGCGGGGACCGTGACCGCCGGCGTGACGTGGGGGGGCAGCTCTTCTCGCCCGCGCGCGAAGCGCGCGGGCGACACGAAGATCGGGATCCAGCCGTCCCCGAGTGTCGCCGCCCGCCTGATCGCAGCCTCCGAGCCGCCGCCGACCCAGAGCGGCGGCCCGCCCGGCTGCGCCGGGCCCGGGGCGATGTCGATCCCGTCGAACGAGAAGAACCGGCCCGAGAAGCTCGCCGGTGACGGGCCGAACAGCGCGCGCAGGGCGAGCATGGCCTCGTTCGTCCGCGCCCCCCGCTCGCGCGGGTCGACGCCGACCGCCTCGAAGTCCTTCTCCCCCTCGCCGCCGACCCCCACCCCGAGGATCAGGCGCCCTCGCGAGACGTAGTCGAGGGAGGCGAACTCCTTCGCAACGACGCTGGGATGCCGCAGCGGCAGCAGCACGATCCCGGCGCCGAGCGTGATCCGCTCCGTCACCGCCGCAAAGGTCGAGAGCGCGATGGCGACGTCCAGGATCGGGTTGCGATAGGAGAGGTGGTCACCGGCCCAGATCGAGTCGTAGCCGAGCTCCTCGGCCGCCTGCGCGAGCTCGCGGTAGCGGCCCGGATCGGGCATCCCGTCCACCTGTTGCCCGCTCCCCTGGATGCCGAAGGCGACCGTCACCGCCCGACGGTCGTCCGTCCGGCCGTCCGCCACGCCTTCTCGTAGTACGGGCGCAGCCACTCGAGATGGTCGAGCATCTGCCCGCCGGCGCCCGCTTCGTCGCCGCTCTCGATCGCGGCTGCGATCCCTCGGTGGTGCTCGTTGATCGAGCGATGCCACGTGCGCCCCAGCCGGGAGCGCGAAAGGTGCGTCTGCAGCACCGCGAACACCGGCTGGGCCGCGATCGACAGAAGCGTGTTGCCGCAGGCTGCGATCACGCATGAGTGGAAGTCGCGGTTGTAGACGAACTGCTCCTTCGTGGGCAGCTGGAGCGGCCGGTCGGGGATCGCCTCGTTGAGCAGCACGACGTCCTCCTCGGTGCGGCGGCGGGCGGCCAGTCGCGCGGCCGGCACCTCGAGCAGCTCGCGCGTCTCGAGCAGCTCCTCGAGGGTCAGGTCGTCTGCGGCGGTGAGCAGGTCGATGCCCGAGCGCAGCGACTCGGACAGGTGTCCGGCGCTCGGAACGGTGACGAACGAGCCGCCGCCCGCACCCTTGGCGGTCCGAATCAGGCTCTGCGCGGTCAGCAGCCGCAGTGCTTCGCGGATGGTCGCGCGGCTGACGCCGAACTCCTCGGCCAGCACCGTCTCCTTCGGCAGGCGGGAGCCCTCCCCGCGTAGCCCTTCGAGGATCTGCTCGCGCAGCCGCATCGCGATCACCTCGTAGGCTTTCGCTACGCGCTCACCCCCCGAACTCGGCGTTGCCGGCAACGGACACCGGTGCCGAAGCCGCCGGAAGCTCACGACCCTCGTACCACGCCGTCAGCGAGCCGACCGTGCGGCTCGCCGCCAGCTCGCCGCGGAGCTTCTCGGTCGCCGCCGAGTCGATCTCCAGCGTCTGCTCGTCGGCGAACACCACGCCGTACGCGTCCCGGGCGAGCTCGATCGAGGTGAAGTCGTCGAGCACGTCCTCGCGCACGGCGGCCGGGTCGCGCTCGAGCGGGTCTCCGTAGCCGGCGGCGTTCGGCTCGCGGAACTCGATGAACTCGCCGGCGCGGAACGGAATCCCCGTCACCTTCGCCGGCAGTGCCTGCTCGTCCGGCGTGTCCGGATTCTTGCGGCACGACGCCACCAGGCCGTCCCAGCCGCCGAAGACGCCGGTGGGCGGGTCGGTCTGGCGGTCGCCCTCGCACGAGTACGTCCCGTCCACGAGGAAGCGGTTGCGGCGGATGATCCCGACGCCTCCGCGCCACTTGCCGGGCGCGGCCGGCTCGGGGCGGAGCTCGTACTGGTCGCAGCGCATCGGGAAGCGCACGTCCAGCTCCTCGATCGGGTTGTTGCGCGTGTTCGCCATCAGGTTGTCGACGGAGTCCATCGCGTCCTTGCCGAAGCGGCCGCCGTAGGAGCCCTCGTTGACCTCGAGGTAGAGCCAGTACTCGCCGACCGACTCGTCGAACCCCGCGTACGCGCAGAAGTGGATGCCGGCCGAGTTGCCGCCGGTGACCTTGTCCGGCAGCGCCTCGGCGAGCGCGAGGTTGACGTTGTCGACCACCCGCTGGGTCTGGCAGAAGCGCGAGAAGCAGGCCCGCGGGAAGTTCGGGTTGAAGATCGTCCCCTTCGGCGCGACCACCTTCACCGGCCGGAACACGCCGTCGTTCTGCGGCACGTGCTCGGGAAAGGTGGTCTCGTCGAGCAGGATCGTGCGCACCGCGTAGTAGCACGAGACGAGCAGCGATCCCTCGTACGGGACGTTGTAGCCGGTCGGCACCTCCGGGTGCGAGCCGGTCAGGTCGATCGTGATCTCGTCACCCTCGACGACCACGCGCGTCTCGACGCGAAGCCGCTGGTCGCGGTTCCTGGCGTCGTCGTCGAGCCAACCGACGATCGGGCCGTAGGTCCCGTCGGGGATCTTCTCGATCTCCCGGCGGAGCATGGTCTCGGAGTAGTCCATCCAGTCGTAGGCAGCGCTCATCACGACCTCCGCCCCGTAGCGCTCGACCAGGCGCAGGAAGCGCTCGCGGCCGAGGTGGCACGCGGCGAGCATCGCGTTCATGTCGCCCCGGTTCATCGTCTCGGTGCGGACGTTGTCGAAGATCATCCGGTCGAGGTCCTCGTTCAGCTCGCCGCGCCGGTACCAGCGCAGCGCGTTGTAGACCTTCGCCTCGGCGTAGACGTCGAACGCGTCGGCGTTGATCCCCGGGAACGAGCCGCCGACGTCGAGGACGTGGGCGGTGACGGCGGCGAAGCCGAGCAGCTCGCCGTCGTGGAAGATCGGCACCGCCACTGCAACGTCGGGAGAGTGCGAGGCGCCGAGGTAGGGGTGGTTGTGGACGATCACGTCGCCGTCCTCGATCTCGTCCTCCAGCCGCCAGAGGAAGCCACGGATGTACCAGGGCAGCGAGCCGATGTGCATCGGCGTCGAGTCCGACTCGCAGAGCTCGCGGCCCTCGGCGTCGAAGATGCCCGCGCCCAGGTCTTCGGACTCGCGGATGATCGACGAGTACGACATCCGGAAGAGCACGCCCGCCATCTCCTTGGCGATCGCGTGGAAGGCGCCGCCGAGAACGCGGAGCGTGATCGGGTCGACCTCGACTCGTTTCCGGCTGGGCGGCCCGGGCTGGCGCCCGACCTCGTACTCGACGACGCTCATGCCCCCGTCCTCCCTTCGGTCGGACGGCGGCTAGAAGTTGTCCCACGTCGCATGTGGTCTACACGGAGCCCGGCTTTTGCGGTCTGAGTCACGAAGCCGCCGCCTCAACCCTTCCAGCCAGCTCCAAGCGCAGCTCGGAGATGGCTATGACGATGTTCCCGAAGCGGTCGACGTGCGCGGTCAGCCCCGGCGGGATCACGGTCGTCGAGTCGTACTGGTTGACGATCGCCGGTCCCTCGAGCCGGTTTCCCGCCTTCAGCGCCGTGCGGTCGTAGAACCGCGTCGGCACCTGCTCGAGGCTGCCGCCCACGCGGAACCAGGCGTCGCGCTCGTAGCGCAGCGCCTCGTCCGGCGACGCGTCGCCGTGCTCGACCTCCGGCACCTTCAGCGGCGGCATCAGCCCGATTCCGCGCACGCGGACGTTCGGGATCTCGATGTCCGACTCCTCGAAGCGGCGCGAGTACTCGCGCTCGTGGATGTCGTGGAAGTCGCGACGGACCCTCTCGGTCCAGTCGTGGTCGATCGGCCCGGAGTCGACGTCCACACGGAGCTCGTAGCCCTGCCCGAGGTACCGGCAGTCGGCGACCCGCTGGACGAGGATCTGGTCCACGGGGACGCCGTCCTCCTCCAGCTGGACCCGCGCCTGCTCCTCGAGCTCCTCGAACGCCCGCTGCAGTGCAGCCGCGTCGAGCTTCGAGAGCCGCTCGTAGACCGTGGAGACGTACTCGTAGACCATGTCGGTGGCGAGCAGGCCGAGGGCCGCGGTCACGCCCGGGTAGTTCGGGACGACCACCCAGGGCGTGCCGACCTCGAGGGCGATCTGGGCGGCGAACAGCGGCCCGGCGCCGCCCTCTGCGACCAGCGCGAAGTCGCGGGGGTCGTAGCCCTTGCGCACGGAGTTCTCCTCGATCGACTGCACCATCGAGTGCGTGAGGATCTGCACCGCGCCCATCGACGCCTCCTCGACCGACATGCCGAGTGCCCCGGCCGGGCCCTCCTCGAACGCCGTCCGCGCGGCGGCCGCGTCGAGGTCCATCCCGCCGCCGAGGAACGTCTCCGGCAGCAGCCAACCGAGGTTCACCATCGCGTCGGTGGCGGTCGCCTCGGTGCCGCCGCGCCCGTAGGCGGCCGGGCCGGGGTCGGCGCCGGCCGAGCGCGGTCCCACGCGGAAGATGCCTCCTGCGTCCACGTAGGCGATCGAGCCGCCGCCCGCGCCGATCGTGTCGACGTCGACCATCGGGATCATCGCCTGGTACGGGCCGACCCTGGTGTCCAGCAGGTGCTTCATCCGTAGGCGGCCCTCCTGGGCGAGGCCGATGTCGGCCGAGGTGCCGCCCACGTCCAGTGTGATCACGTTCTCGTAGCCCGCCTGGCGCCCGGCCCAGATGCCGCCGACCACGCCGGCCACCGGCCCGGACATCAGCAGGTTCACGGGCCGCGCGATCGCGCCCTCGGCCGTGGCGACGCCGCTGGCCGAGGTCATCAGGTGCAGCCCGGTGCGGACGTCCATCGCCTCCAGTTCCTGCTCGAGCCGGCGGACGTAGCTCGACACGCGGGGACCGATGTACGCGTTCAGGCAGACGGTCGAGAAGCGCTCGTACTCGCGGTACTGGGGCAGCACCTCCGACGACACGGACAGGAACGCGTCGGGGAACTCCTCGCGGACGATCTCGGCGACGCGCGCCTCGTGCTGCGGGTTCAGGAACGAGAAGAGGAAGCAGACCGCGACGGACTCGACGCCGGCCTCCTTCAGCTTCACGACCTGCTCGCGGGTCTTCGCCTCGTCGAGCGGGACGAGCACCGTGCCGTCGCGGGTGATCCGCTCGGGCACCGTCAGCCGGTGGCGGCGGCGCACGATCGGGTAGCGCTGCCACGGCAGATCCTGGTAGTTCGAGAAGTTGAGCGGCTTCTTGTGCCGCGCGATGTGGAGGATGTCCCGGTAGCCCTCGGTGGTGATCAGCCCGACCTGGGCGCCGTTGTGCTCGATCACGATGTTGGTGGCGATGGTCGTGCCGTGGAAGACCTGCTCCAACTGCGAAGGCGCGGTACCCGCGCCTTCGCAAAGTTCGCGAATTCCTCGAACCGTCCCCTGAGACGGATCGGCCGGGGTGGTGGGGACTTTGTGGACCGTGATCGTTCCCGCGTCGTCGTCCACGTAGATCAGGTCGGTGAACGTGCCGCCGACATCGACTCCGAGTCGCTTCATCGGACCTCCCGGGTCAAGGCTTGAGGACGATCTTGCCGAAGTGCTCACGGCGCTCCATGGTCTCCATCGCCTCCCGCGCCTCGTCCAGTGGGAAGGTGGTGTAGACGAGGGGCTCGATCAGCCCGCGGGCGGCGAGGTCGAGCACCTTCTCGACCTCCCACCGGTCGTAGACGAACGAGCCGATGATCTGCTTCTGGCTGCGGAAGAACGGGATGATGTCGAACGGCACGACCTCGCCCGAGTGCCCGCCGCAGATGACCAGCCGCCCGTCCTTCGCAAGCGAGTCGAGGCCCTTCTGGAAGAGCTCGCCGCCGACGTGCTCGAAGACGAGGTCCACGCCGCGGCCGTCGGTCGCCCGCATCACCTCCTCGACCACGTCCTGCGTCGCGTGGTTGATGCCGACGTCCATCCCCAGCTCGCTCGCCCGCGCCAGCTTCTGGTCGGAGCTGGCGTTCCCGATCACGAATGCGCCCGCGAGGTGCGCGAGCTGCACCGCTGCGGAGCCGATGCCGCTGCCGACCGAGTTGATCAGGACGCGCTCTGCGGGGGCGAGCCGCCCGCGGGTGAGCAGCATGTGCCAGGCCGTCCCGAAGGCGATCTGGGTCGCGGCGGCCGCGTCGTCGCTCAGGCTCTCGGGGATCCGGATCAGGTGGCGCACCGAGCAGGCGAGCTTCTCCGCATAGCCGCCGGAGGTGGAGAAGCTGATGAACCCGGCGTCGAGGCAGAGCGACTCGCGCCCCGTCCGGCAGTAGATGCACTCGCCGCAGGTGGCCATCAGGTACGGCATCACGCGCTCGCCGACCTCCCAGCCGGTGACGCCCTCGCCGAGCGCGGTGATGCGCCCGACCACCTCGACCCCGAGCACGAACGGCGGCTCGACCGGGAAGCGAGAGATGCCCTCGCGCACGTCGACGTCGAGGTGGTTCAGCGCGGAGGCGAGGATGTCCAGGGCGACCTCGCCCGGGCCCGGCTCCGGGTCCGGCAGCTCCCTGAGCTGCAACACGTCCGAGCCGCCGAATTCCTCGAACACGACCGCCTTCACGGACAACCTCCCCTTCGGACGACGAGTACGGGCTTTATGT
Organism: uncultured Actinomycetes bacterium; assembly: GCA_963775695.1. Lineage (GTDB taxonomy): Bacteria > Actinomycetota > Thermoleophilia > Gaiellales > Gaiellaceae > DATBLE01. Next base: position 157,118 of record CAVZJU010000012.1, read on the forward strand.
CTGACTTTCAGGCGCGAGTCAAGGAACACCCGCCCGGGTGGGTTTGACACCCCCTTTGAATGTCTGACATAAAGCGGGCACGGCTGCGCTCGAAGGACTCCGTTCACTGCTCTTCGCGCCCGGCTCCGACGAGCCGAAGCTGACGAAGGCACTCGCGTCGGAAGCCGACGCCGTCGTCGCCGACCTCGAGGACGCCGTGACGGCCGACCGCAAGGACGAGGCGCGCGAACTCGTCCTCCGGATCCGCCCGCCGGTCGTCCGGGTCAACGGCGCGGGCACCCCCTGGTTCGAGGACGACCTCGCCGCGGCGCGCGAGCTCCCGCTGGAGGCGCTCGTCCTCCCGAAGGCGACCCCTGACGCGATCACCGCGCTCGGCCCCGAAGGCCCGCCGGTGATCGCGATCGTCGAGACGGCCGAGGGTCTGCGGCTCGCGTTCGAGACGGCGTCGAGCCCTCGCGTGGCCGCGCTCATGCTCGGCGCCGCCGACCTGGGCGCCGAGCTCGGCTGGGAGCCGCGGCCCGACGGCCTGGAGGTGCTCTACGCCCGCTCGAAGGTCGTCGCCGACTCGGCCTCGGCCGGCACCCGCGGCCCGTTCGACATCGTCCACCTCGACACCCGGGACGGCGCGGGGCTCGAGGCCGCCGCCCGCTTCGCGAGGTCGCTCGGCTTTCGCGGCAAGGCCTGTATCCACCCGGCGCAGGTCGGCATCGTCAACCGCGTGTTCCAGCCGGAGGCCGACGCCGTCGCGTGGGCGCAGCGTGTGCTCGAGGCGGCCGAGCAGGGCGAGCGCGAGGGGCGCGGCGCGGTCGCGCTCGACGGCGAGATGATCGACGCGCCGGTCGTCGATCGTGCCCGCAGGATCCTGTCCGACGCGAAAGGAGGCACGCATGGCAACTGAGCACGCGAGCGCGCCGAAAGTCTGGGAAGGCCGCTTCTACGAGGACCTCGACGTCGGCGACGTCTTCCGCAGCCGCTTCGGCCGCACCGTCACCGAGTGCGACAACATCCTCTTCACCGGGCTGACCCACAACACGAACTCGATCCACTTCGACGCCGTCCACGCCGGGCGGACGCAGTTCGGGCAGATCCTGGTCAACAGCACGTTCACGCTCGCGCTGATCACCGGTCTGACGGTCCAGGACACGAGCGAGAACGCGGCCGCGAACCTGTCCTGGACGGACATCTCGCTCCCGAACCCCGTGTTCGTCGGCGACACGCTCTGGGCCGAGAGCGAGATCCTGGACAAGCGGGAGTCGAAGTCGAACCCGAGCGTCGGCATCGTCTCGATGCGCTGCCGCGGGATCAACCAGCGCGGCCAGGTGGTGATCGAGTACCACCGGACGTTCATGCTCTACAAGCGCTCGGCGCCCGAGGTGGAGCGGAGCTTCCCGGGCACCGGCGAGGAATGGAGGGTGTGATGGCCACCGCAGCGGAACGCTTCGCGGCATTCGCGCTCGAGCTGGAGCTGGACGCTGTGCCCGAGGAGGTGGTCGAGGCGGCGAAGCTGCACGTGCTCGACGTGCTCGGCTGCGGCCTGGCCGCGCACGGGCTCGGGGTCGCCGGCGAGGGCCGGCAGGCGATGGCGGAGCTGGGCGGCGAGCCCGAGTCGTCCGTGATCGGGCTGGAGACCGGTCTTCCGGCGCCCAACGCCGCGTTCGCGAACGCGATGCTCTGCCACGGGCTCGACTTCGACGACACCCACTCCGACTCGGTCGCCCACGTCAGCACCGTCGTCGTCCCGGCGGCGGCCGCCGTGGCGGAGTCGCAGGCGGCGCCGGGCCGCGAGCTCCTTGCAGCGATCGTCGCCGGCAACGAGATCGTCACCAGGATCGGGATGGCGACGCCCGGGGAGTTCCACCGGCGCGGGTTCCACCCGACTGCGATCTGCGGGATCTTCGGCGCAACCGCCGCGGCCGCCCGGCTACGCGGGCTGTCCGTGGCAGAGACGGCAAGCGCGTTCGGGATCGCCGGCAGCATGGCGTCGGGGCTGTTCGCGTACCTCGACGACGCGACCGCGACGAAACCGATCCACCCTGCGTGGGCGGCGCACGGGGCGCTGATCGCCGCCCGGCTCGCGTCGCTCGGAGCGGAAGGCCCGCCCGGCGTGCTGGAGGGGCGCTTCGGCCTCTACCACGCGTTCGTAGACACGCGGATCGACCTGGAACCGCAGCTCGCCGACCTCGGCGAGCGCTGGGAGACGCCGAGGATCGCGTACAAGGCGTTTCCGGCCTGCCACTTCATCCACGGCTCGCTCGGCGCGACCGGCTCGCTCCGCGATGAGCTCGACCCGGACGAGGTCGACGACGTGCTCGTCTGGGCCCCCGAGGCAGGCGTGGCGCTCGTGTTGGAGCCGGCCGAGGCGAAGATCGCTCCGCGGACGGAGTACGAGGGGAAGTTCTCGCTCCAGTACTCGACCGCGGCGATGCTCGTCCACGGCCGCGTCGGGCTGGCCACCTACACCCGCGAGGCCCTGGGCGACGAGCGCGTGCTGGCGCTGGCGCGCAAGGTGCGCTACGAGACGCGCGAGTACGACTCGTATCCGGGGGCCTTCCCCGGCGGCGTGCGGATCACGCTGCGCGATGGACGGACGCTCGAGGGGGACCTCCCCTACCAGCTCGGCGCTCCCGAGAACCCGATGACCGCCACCCAGGTGCGGGCCAAGTTCCAGGAGAACGCCGCGCTCGCCGGCGGATCGTTCGACGACCTCGAGCGGGCTGTGCTCGACCTGGAGAGCCGAGACGACCTGAATGCGGTCCTGTCGCAACTCGGGCGGGAAGCGGTCACGGCGTGACGCAGTCCGAGGTCGTCGCTGCGGTCCGCGAGTGGGTCGAGCGGGAGGTCTACCCGGCAGCCTCCGACTACGAGCACGCCGACGAGTACCCCGAGCCGCTGGTCGAGGACATGAAGCGGATGGGCCTGTTCGGCGTCACCATTCCCGAGGAGTACGGCGGTCTCGGGCTCGACCTGCTCACCTACGTGCTGATCCAGATCGAGCTGTCACGCGGCTGGATGTCCCTCTCCGGCGTTCTGAACACGCACTTCATCTCGGCGTGGATGATCCGGACGTACGGCACGGACGAGCAGCGGGAGCGCTACCTGCCCAGGATGGCGACGGGCGAGCTGCGCTTCGCCTATTCGATGACCGAGCCGCATGCCGGCTCCGACGTCCAGGCGATCCGCACGCGCGCGGTTCGCGACGGCGACGGGTACGCGATCACCGGCCAGAAGATGTGGGCCACCAACGCCCTTCGCGCCGGCGCGATCATGCTGCTCGCGGTCACCGACCCCGACGCCGACCCGCGGCACCGGGGCATGACTGCCTTCGTCGTCGAGAAAGAGCCAGGCCGGGCTTCACAGCCCGGCCTGGAAGTCTCGAAACCACTCTCGAAGCTCGGCTACAAAGGAGTCGAGTCCGTTGAGCTCGCATTCGACGGCTTCCGCGTGCCCGCTTCTAGCGTTCTCGGCGGCGAAGCCGGCGAGAACGCAGGCTTCGCCTACTTCATGGGCGGGATCGAGCTCGGCCGCGTGAACATCGCCGCGCGCGCAGTCGGAATCGCCACACGCGCATTCGAGGAGGCGATCCGCTACGCGCAGGAGCGGGCGACGTTCGGGAAGCCGATCGCCCAGCACCAGGCCGTGCAGCTGAAGCTGGCGCAGATGGCGACGAAGATCGAGGCGGCCCGGCTTCTCACCATGCAGGCTGCGGAGCGCAAGAACGCCGGGGAACGCGCAGACCTCGAGGCCGGCATGGCGAAGCTGTTCGCGACCGAGACCGCCGAGGAGGTCGCGCTGGAGGCGATGCGGATCCACGGGGGCGCCGGCTACTCCCAGGAACTCGTCGTCGAGCGGATCTACCGCGACGCGCCCGTCCTGATCCTCGGCGAGGGCTCCAACGAGATCCAGCAGCTGGTGATCGCCCGCCGGCTGCTCGAGCGCCACGCCCTCTGATGGACTTCTCCCTGCCGCCCGAGCTGGACGAGATCCGGGCCGCGGTGCGCGAGCTGTGCGCGGGCTTCCCCGGCGAGTACTGGCGCGAGCTCGAACCCGACCGCTACCCGGAGGAGTTCGTCGCCACGCTCACCGAGCAGGGGTGGCTGGCCGCGCTGATCCCCGAGGAGTACGGCGGCGCCGGGCTTTCGCTGACCGAGGCCAGTGTGATCCTCGAGGAGATCAACGCCGCCGGCTGCAACTCGGGCGCCTGCCACGCCCAGATGTACGTGATGGGCACGATCCTCCGCCACGGCTCCGATGCGCAGAAGCAGGAGTTCCTGCCGAGGATCGCCTCGGGCGAGCTCCGCCTGCAGGCATTCGGCGTCACCGAGCCGACGGTCGGCTCCGACACGACCAGCATCCAGACCACGGCGGAGCGCGTCGACGGCGGCTACGTCGTCCGCGGCCAGAAGATCTGGACGTCGCGGGCGCTCCACTCCGACCTGATGCTGCTGCTCGCACGCACGACCGCCGCCGACCAGGTCGAAAAGCGCACGGAGGGCCTCTCGACCTTCGTCGTGGACATGCGGAAGGCGCTCGACGCGGGCACGATGATCATCCGCCCGATCAGGACGCTGATGAACCACGCGACCACGGAGGTCTTCCTGGACGGTGTCGAGCTGCCGGCAGACGCGCTCGTCGGCGAGGAGGGCAAAGGCTTCCGCCACATCCTCGACGGCATGAACGCCGAGCGGGTGCTGATCGCGGCCGAGTGCATCGGCGACGGGCGCTGGTTCGTCGACAAGGCGTCCGCCTACGCGTCCGAGCGGATCGTCTTCGGGCGGCCGATCGGCCAGAACCAGGGCGTCCAGTTCCCGATCGCCCGTGCGTGGGCCTCCGTCGAGGCGGCCGACCTGATCCGCTACAAGGCCGCGTGGCTGTTCGACCGGAACCTGCCGTGCGGGCCGGAGGCGAACACGGCGAAGCTGCTCGCCTCGGAGGCGTCGTGGGCGGCGGCCAACGTCTGCCTGGACACACACGGCGGCTTCGGCTTCGCGGAGGAGTACGACGTCGAGCGGAAGTTCCGGGAGACGCGCCTCTACACGGTGGCGCCGGTGTCGAACAACCTCGTGCTCGCCTTCATCGGCCAGAACGTGCTCGGGATGCCGCGCTCCTACTGAGCGGCGCGGTTGAAGGCCGTCAGCGAGCGCTCGAGCTCGTCGCGTGTGAAGCCTCGGCCGATGAAGACGACCCGCGAGCGACGGTCGTCGTCCGGCCACTCGGGCAGATGCTCGGGTGGATGGACGACGTGCTGGACGCCGTTGATAACCAGCGGGCCCTCGGCTCCGACGTTGAGCAGCCCTTTGACGCGGAGGACGTCCCCGCCCCGGGCCTGGAGCAGCATCGTCAGCCAGATCCCGAACGCGGTCCAGTCGAGCGGCTCCTCGAACGTCAGGCAGACCGCGCGAACCTCGTGGTCGTGCGCGGGAGCCTCGTCGAAGACGAGGTCGCGAGGGTCGCGCTCGTCGCCGTCGAAGAGCTCGCCCGGCGACAGGTCGCCGAGCACCGACTCGAGGATCTCTGCGGCCGGGTTCAGCCGGCGCAGCTCCCGCATCACCACAGCCGGATCGGCGAGGTCGGGCTTCGTGACCACGAGCCGGTCGGCGACCGCGGCCTGCTTGACCGACTCCTCGCTGCGCAGCCCGTGCTGCGCGTCCACGGTCGTGATCACGCGCTCGAGCTCGAAGTGGTGCTTCACCACCGGCTCGCCGAGCAGCGTGTAGAGGATCGGCGCCGGATCGGCGAGGCCCGTGGTCTCGACGACCACACGGCCGAACGAGGGGATCTCGCCGCGCTCGCGCCGCGAGAGCAGGTCGCGCAGCTCGTCGGCGAGATCGCCGCGGAGGGTGCAGCAGACACAGCCGTTCCCGAGGACGACCGTGCGCTCGTCGACCCGCCGCAGCAGGTGGTGGTCGATCGCGACCTCGCCCAGCTCGTTGACGATCACCGCCGTCTCGCCCATCTCTGGGTGGACGAGGAGCCGGGAGAGCAGCGTCGTCTTCCCGCTGCCGAGATAGCCCGTGAGCAGGACCACGCGCGTCTTCACGACAGCGCCGAGACGAGGTCGGGGTCCAGAGGATCGAGCGGCCGGCCGCAGAGCCGCTCGGCCTCCACCCAGACCGCGCCGAGGTTGTCGACGACGGCCGTGCGACCCTTCCGGTCGCGCAGGACCCAGACGCGGCCGCTCCAGTCGTCGAGCCGCAGCCCGTAGACGTCGAGCACGCGGTTGAGCAGCCGGCCGCGGAACACCCGCCCGCGGCGGCCGCCCTCCTGCTCGGCCCAGTGGTCGTTCAGGAGCACACCGCAGAGGACACACATCGCGCTTCCGTTCTACCACCGGTGCGTTAGGTTCGACATTGCATACAACGTCACGGGAGGAGAGCGATGGCGAAGGAGATCTTCTGCGTGATCGGCGTCGACGTCGACGCGGTCGCCGGCTGGCTGGGTTCGTACGGCGGTGAGGACTCACCGGACGACATCTCCCGCGGCATCTTCGCGGGCGAGGTGGGAACGCGGCGCCTGCTGAAGATGTTCGACAAGTACGACATGAAGACGACCTGGTTCATCCCGGGGCACTCGATCGAGACGTTCCCGGAGGAGACGAAGATGGTCGTCGACGCCGGCCACGAGATCGGGATGCACGGCTACTCCCACGAGAACCCGATCGCGATGACGCCTGAGCAGGAGGAGGCCGTCCTGATCAAGTGCATCGGCCTGATCGAGCAGGTCTCCGGGCGCCGACCGACCGGCTACGTCGCGCCCTGGTGGGAGTTCTCGAACGTCACCAACGAGCTCCTGCTGAAGCACGGGATCAAGTACGACCACAGCCTGATGCACCGCGACTTCGTCCCGTACTACGTGCGGGTGGGCGACAGCTGGACGAAGATCGACTACTCGAAGCAGCCCGAGGAGTGGATGAAGCCGCTCGTCCGCGGGGAGGAGACCGACCTGGTCGAGATCCCGGCGAGCTGGTACCTCGACGACCTCCCGCCGATGATGTTCATCAAGGGCGCCCCGAACAGCCACGGCTTCGTCAACCCGCGGCACCTGGAGGAGATCTGGCGGGACCAGTTCGACTATGTCTACCGCGAGGAGGACTACGCGGTCTTCGGGATGACCATCCATCCGGACGTCAGCGGCCGCCCACAGGTGATCCTGATGCTCGAGCGGCTGATCGAGTACATCTCGGGCCACGACGGCGTCCGCTGGGCGACGATGGACGAGATCGCCGACGACTTCAAGAAACGCTCGCCGCGTTGACGCTCGCCGCGGCCCTGCGGGCCGCATAGCTCGCTCGCACGGGGGAAACGGCCGGTTTCCCCCGTGGGCCCCCTTCCCCGAAAGCGTCTCGCACCCGAGGAGCGTCAGCTGTACCGCGCCCGCCAGGTCGGTCGCGGCGGCGGCGGCGGCGGCGGCGGCGGAAACGCTACTTCGTCGGTGCGGGGATGTTGCTGGACCTGCTCAGGCTGCCGCCGGTGTCGCCGAACTCCTCGCTCGGCCGGTGCATGGGCGCGCTCCGGAGACGGAGCCGCAGCGTGATGACCACGAGCACGAGCAGGATCAGGAGCAGCGTCACCGCGGTCGTCCCTGCCCCGAGCGCGTAGAGGTTCGGCAGGATCGGCCGGCTCGACGGCCAGGTGCCGATCAGAATCGGCAGCGGCTGGGCCTCGTAGCCGTTCTGGAGCAGGATCGTCCGGTCGAAGTCGTTCCAGGTCAGGGTGAAGCCGAACAGGAAGCTGCCGAAGATCCCCGTCCAGACCAGGGGAAGCGTCACCTCCCGGAACGTCGTCATCGTGTTCGCGCCGAGGTCCCGCGCAGCCTCCTCGATGTGCCGGTCGTAACGGTTCCAGACGGCGAGCATGACGAGGAACGAGAACGGGATCCCCCAGATCACGTTGGCCCCGAGCGCCGTCTGCCACAGGTTCGGCGTCTGGCCCATGAATTTCCAGAGCAGCTGGTTGCCGAGGCCGACCAGGAAGGCCGGCGTCATCAGCGCGAGCATGATCACGTAGAACCCGACGGTGTCGGTCCTGAACCGCCAGCGGCGGCGGAATGCCATCGACAGGGTGAAGCCGAGCACCGCGACGATCGCTCCCGCCGCGAGGCTGAGCCAGAGCGACTGGCGGCCGGAGGCGCTGACGTCGTCCGAGATCGTGTTGAAGACGTTGGGGTCCCACAGCGTCTTCCACCAGCCCAGGCTCACGGGTCCGCGGAAGGGGAAGGTCAGCTGCCCGGTCGACCCCTGGAACGAGAGGATGGCCATCAGGATGATCGGGATGTACAGGAAGACGAGGAAGAGGCAGAAGTAGACGCCGAGGCCCCACTTCGCCCAGTCGCGGCGCTGCTTCACCTTCCGCCGAACGACGACGTCCTGCGTCCGCTCCATGGCGGGCGCGACGGCGGTCACAGCTCTTCCCTCAGGTTCGCGAAGCGCGTGATCACCCAGACGCCGACCATCAGCACGATCACGAGCAGCACGGCGGCGGCCGCGCCTCCCGGGTAGTCCGGGATGTCCACCCTGGACTTGACGATCGTCCCGACCGAGGTGATGTTCCCGCCGCCGATCGTGTTCACCGTGCCGTAGTCGCCCATCGTCAGCACGAAGATGAAGATCGAGCCGATGACGACGCCTGGCATCGTCTGGGGCAGGATCACCTCGCGGAACGTCCGCCACCAGTTGCCGCCGAGGTCGCGGGCCGCCTCGATCGCCGACCGGTCGACCTGGGCCAGCGAGAAGAAGAGCGGTGTGATCATGAACAGGATGTAGAGCTGGATCATCGCCAGCCGCACCGACAGGAGCGAGAACCCGAATTCCGACACCGGCGCCGAGATCAGGTGCAGCTTGAGCAGTAACTGGTTGAGAGCCCCCTCGCTGCCCATCAGCGGGAACGTCCAGGCGATCGCACGGGTGAGGAAGCTCGTCCAGAACGGTGCCAGCGCAACGATGAAGAGCACGATCTGCCAGCGGAGGCTCTCCACCTTGAGCGCCAGGAAGTACGCGACCGGGAAGCCGAAGACGAGACACGCGCCGACGGCGATCAGCGACGTCTCGAACGTCGTCAGCATGTTCTTCCAGTAGGTCGAGTCGTGGAAGAGGTCGGAGTAGTTCGCGGTCGTCCAGATCCGGTCGAAGCCGCCGGCCGCGTCGCTCCGGGTCCAGAAGCTGACCAGCACGATCACGACGAGCGGAGCGAGCAGGTAGAAGCCGATGTAGAGCAACCCCGGTGCTGCCAGCCCGGACGTGACCCAGCCGCTCACGCGCCCGCCGCCCCGACCCTCGCCGAGCGCCCCCTCCACCTTCGGCGGCCGCTGGTCCAGGATCGCCTCGGCGTCCTCGACCTCCTCGATCGCGAGCCGGGCGCCCTCCTCGTTCAGCCGGTCAGGCGTCGAGGAGCTGGACATCCTCCTCCTTCCAGGAGACCCGGATCTGCTCGCCCTCGCGGCCGCGGAGTGCCGGATAGTGCTCCGCCGTGACCTTGGCGAGCATCCGCTCGCCGCCGGCGAGCAGGTGCAGCTTGACCAGGTCGCCGAGAAACTCGACGAAGACGATCTCGCACTCGATCGTGTTCGGGCCGGGCGGAGCGGCGCCGTTCGGGTCCACCGAGACGGCGGCGGCCCGGACGGCCACCATCGCGCTGTCGCCGACCTGCTTCGACGCGCCGGGAGCACGGACGCTCGCCTGGACCTGGTGCTCGTCCTCGACCACCAGGCGGTCGCCTTCCCGCTGGGTCACCTTGCCGCGGATGATGTTGTTGTCGCCCATGAAGCGGGCGACGAGCTCGGTGGCCGGCCTGGTGGCGATCGTCAGCGGATCGGCCACCTGCTGGATCCGGGCGTCGTTCATGACCACGATCCGGTCGGCCATGGACAGCGCCTCTTCCTGGTTGTGCGTGACGTGGACGAACATCAGGCCCAGCTGGCGCTGGAGGTTGCGGAGCTCGACGCGCATCCGCAGCTGGAGCAGCCGGTCGAGGTCGCCCAGCGGCTCGTCCAGGAGCAGCGCCTTCGGCTGGGTGACGAGGACGCGGGCGAGCGCGACCCGCTGCTGCTGGCCGCCCGACAGGGCTCTCGGCTTGCGGTCGGCCAGCGCAGTCAGGCCGACCATGTCGAGCGCCTCCGTCGCCCGCCGCCGCCGCTCCACCTTCCCGACACCGTGCATCTTCAGGCCGAACTCGACGTTCGAGAGCACCGATCGGTGCGGGAAGAGAGCGAAGTGCTGGAAGACGGTCGTCGTCGCCCGTTTGTGGGGCGGCAGGTCGACCAGCGACTCGCCGTCGAGCACGATGTCGCCCTCGGTCGGCCACTCGTGACCGCCGATCATCCGAAGCGTGGTGGTCTTGCCGCAGCCCGACGGGCCGAGCAGGACGACGTACTCCCCGTGGTCGACGTGCAGGTTGACGTCGTCCACGGCGACCGTCCCGCCGGGGAAGACCTTGGTCAGGCCGACGAGGTCGAGCCCTGACCCAGCGGATGCAGAGGGGGCGGCGGTCGCCGCCCCCTCGTTGCTCGAAACCCCCTGATCCGACATTCGCTGCTAGGCGGACAGGAAGTCGTTCACCCTCTTGGTCAGGTACACGCTGTTCCGGCCGAAGGAGTTCCACGAGTAGTACTTGCAGATGCGCTGCGGGAACGATCCACCCTCACGTCGGCTGCCCTTCTTGATGTCGCCGACCTTGCCGGTGATCCCGGGCAGGTCACGCGGAGCCGCCTTGCCGCCCCACCAGTAGTCGTACTCGGCGGGCGTGAAGCCGGCCTTCTTCCCCGCGGCCGAGTTGATCCACGGGAGCAGCTTCTGCCCGTTGGCGATGTAGTAGCCCTGGCGCATGATCACGGCGCCGAGGTACCCGTTGTAGTTCCAGTTGATGTAGTCGTAACAGGCCTGGAGCTTCGCCGGGTCCGTGACCTTCGACGAGATGCCCTCGGCGCTGCACCAGCCGCGGAAGCCCTCCGGCGGGGCGGCGTAGAGGATGTTCACGCCGGCCGCCTTGACGAGAGCCACGGCGGGCGACCACATCGACTCGATCACGACCTCCTTCGAGACCATGAAGTTCACGGAGTCGGTGAAGGCCGACCAGAACGCGCGGAACTGGCCGTTCTTCTTGTACTTGGTCAGGATCTTGAAGAGCCGGTCGATCTCGCTCTTCGTCGGGTTGCCGTAGTCCTTGATCTTGAGCAGGCCCAGCGCGCCGACGGCGGCCGATGCATCCTGGGCCATGATGCCGGGGTCACGCAGCAGGGAGACGCGGCCCTTCCACTTGGTGTTCAGGAGCTCGGCCCAGGAGACCTGCTCCGGCCGCTTCTTGATCACGTCGGCGTTGTAGCCCATCGAGTCGGCGTTGAAGTGCGCCGCCGGGCCGACGATCCAGCGCGGCTGCGGCTTGCCGCCGATCGGCTTCCCGTTCTCGCCGATCCAGCGGACGATCTGCTTGTTGCTCGGCGGGCCCTGCGCATAGGCGGGGAGCCCGGTGGAGCCGTTCGGGTCGACGAACGTCGTCCGAAACGGCGCATTCCCCTGCCCGAAGGTGCAGCGCGCCGAGGCCGGGTTGAGCTTCCCGTGCGTGAACAGCTTGTACTGGGATCCCCAGTTCGGGAGCCGGTGGGTGTCGACCGGCTGCAGGCCGCCCGAGGGCCACACCTGGAGCGACTGGTAGTTGTAGCCGCCGAAGACGTCGAAGGTGTCCGGCGAGGTGATCGCGATCTGCGGCTGCTTCTCTGACGGCGCGAGGATCGGCTTGACGGTGAAGCCCAGGTCCTTGGAGGCCTGCTTCGCGATGTCCGGGATCGGGAACTCGACGCCGAGCGTGAGAACGCGGAGCGTGCCCGTGAACTTGCCGCTCGCCGCCGTCTTGGCCGCCGCCGGTCCGGCGAGCGCGCCGAGGCCGCCGACCGCTGCAGCGCCGACTCCGCCTCTGACGAGGAGGTCGCGCCGGGTCAGGCCGCGATGCTCGTCCTCCGCCGACCGCCTTGCCTCGTCGAGGTCGCTCCCGCCCAAGCCCTCCCCTTCGGCGAGAGCCTCCGCGTACTCGAAGGGGTCGTACTCGAACTCACTCATCTACCGCTCTCCTTTCCGCAGGCCGGTCTCGAGGAGACGGCCCCGCAGGGTTCCCCGGCGTGAGCTCGATGCGGGCCGATCGCAAGCCGGGTGACGGTGCGCCTGACAGATCGCTCTTGTATACAACCGCCGGAGGCGAGAGTCAACTGCCCCCGGTAGACGGCTCGCGACCCTCGCAGGCCGCGTTCGAGTACCCCGACCGGAAGGGGCTCGCATGCCCCGTGTCGAGGTCGTAGGAATGCCGCCAGGTGCAGCCCGTGTCGTTGGTGAGCAGGTGGATGGAGACCGACTGCTCGGCCGACGTCGTACGCACTCGATGGATGTCGTCGTGCGGGGGGAAGAGCTCGTACAGGTCACCCGGCCGGAGTGCCCGGCGCTCCACGAGGGTGAGCGCATCGCCGTCGCGGGCGAAGATCTCCTCGTCCTGCTCGCCCTGGTAGAGGCCGACCAGCCCCCAGGCGAGATGGTCGTGGATCGGCGTCTCCGAGCCCGAGGGCACGACCAGCGAGAAGAGCGAGAGCGACCCGTCGTCGGTCCGGTGGAGGAGCCACTGGCCGATGCCGCCGCCCATGCCGCTACCCGGAACCGGTTCGGCGAGCCCGTCCGGGAGCCAGCCCGGGTCGGCGAGCAGCGCCTCGAAGGCGGGCCGGATCGCGGCGCACGCGGTCTCGGGCGAAGCCCCCCGAGCGAGCTCCGTCCGTACTTCCGCGACGAAGTCGCGGACGACCGGCGTGTCGAGGATGAACTCGTCCGCGCTCATTCGGGGGGCATAGTCTACGGCCTACCCTCGCCGGCGAAGGAGGAGGCCATGAGCGCCTACCCGCATCTCTTCAGTCCGCTCCGGATCGGCAGCGTGACCGTCCGGAACCGGATCATGCAGACGGCGCACGTCAAGCTCTTCGCGCACGGCGCCGTGGACTCTCAGCGGAACGTCGACTACCAGGCCGCGCGCGCGAAGGGCGGCGCGGGCCTGTTGATCACCGGCAACCGGGTCGTGCACCCGACGTCGACGACAGGGTTTCCGCGCGTCGCCTGGGCGTATCTGCGGAAGGCGCTCGAGGCCGACCGGCGGCTGACGGATGCCGTCCACGAGCACGGCGCGGCGATCTTCGCGCAGCTCAACCACTTCGGCCTGAACGCGACGAGCGACTCCGCGGACGACCTGCGGGTGCTCTGGGGGCCGTCGGCAGTGAAGAGCCCGGCCTACGGCGAGACGCCGAAGGCCATGGAGCACGAGGACATTCGCGAGGTGGTCGAGTGGTGGGGACGCTCGGCGGAGCTCTCGCGCGAGGGCGGCTTCGACGGCACCGAGGTGCACATCTCGCACAGCTATCTCCTCCACCAGTTCCTCTCGCCGCTCTACAACAAGCGCACGGACGAGTACGGCGGCTCGTTCGAGAACCGCCTGCGCTTTGCGCGAGAGGTGATCGACGAGGTCCGGGGCCGGGTCGGCTCCGACTGGGTCGTCGGCGTCCGGATCAGCCTCACCGACTTCGTCCCGGGCGGCCTGGACATCGAGGATGCCGTCCGCGTCGCCCAGGAGCTCGAGCGGGCGGACGGGATCGACTACGTCAACGTCACCGCGGCCGGCTACCACAACATCTGGCGCGCGATCGAGCCCGCCGACGTACCCGACGGCTACCTCGTCGAGCTCTGCGCACAGGTGAAGGCGGCGGTGGCGAAACTGCCCGTGTTCACGGTCGGCGGGATCAAGGACGCCGCGCTCGCCGAGCAGATTCTCGCCGCCGGGAAGGCGGACATGGTGGCGATGACGCGTGCCCAGATCGCCGACCCCGAGTTCGCGAACAAGGCCCGCGACGGCCGCGAGGACGAGATCGTCCACTGCATCCGCGGCAACCAGGGTTGCATCGCGCGCGTCTTCAAGGGCCTACCGATCGCCTGCACGGTCAACCCTGCGGCCGGACGCGAGGGTCGGTTCGGCGGCCCGCTGCCGCGGGCCGAGCGCCCCGTGCGCTGGCTCGTCGCCGGCGCCGGCCCGGCAGGGCTGAAAGCGGCCGCCACGCTCGGCGAGCGTGGCCACGAGGTCGTCCTCGTCGAGCAGGCCGACCGGCTCGGCGGCCAGGTGAACCTGATCCTGCGCACACCGGCTCGGGAGGAGTTCGGCTGGCTCGTCACCGACCTCGAGCGGCGGCTGGGGCGCCTCGGCGTCGACGTCCGGCTCGAGACCGAGGCGACGCCGGCGTTGGTGCGGGAACTCGGCCCTGACGGCGTCGTGGTCGCGACCGGTGCCCTCGCCAGCCGCACCGGTTTCTCGAGCGTCAACCCGCTCGTCGACAGCCTGCCCGGCGTCGAGCAGGACAACGTCCTCACCGGGTGGGAAGTGCTGCTGGGGGAGCGCCCCGCCGGCCGGAGAGTTGTCGTACTCGACGACGACGGCACCCGCGCGGCTGCAGGCGTCTGCGAAGTGCTCCTGGACAGGGGCAGCGAGGTTGAGCTCGTCAGCCGCTGGAACGCCCTGTTTCCCACCACGCTGACGACCCTCGACATGGCGCACCTGTACTCGCGGCTGCTCGGCAAGGGCCTCGCCTACCGGCTGAATGCGTGGGCGAGCGCGATCGAAGGCGACGTGGTGCGCGTGTTCAACATCTACACCGGAGCAGCCGGGACGATCGAGGGCGTCGACACGGTCGTGCTCGCAACCGGCGCGAAGGCCAACGACGGGCTCTACTTCGACCTGAAGGGCCAAGTGGAGAACCTGCACCGGATCGGCGACTGTGTTGCCCCGCGCAAACTCGACCACGCGGTCTACGAGGGCTACCTCGCGGGGCGGGAGCTCTGGTCCGCCGAGGAGCGCTACATCTACGAAGGCGAACTCGAGCGCTGGGAGGAGGTGCGTATCCCGGTCGGCGCATAGGCGCCGAGCGCCGCTGCGGCACGGCGAAGCACGGCGTAGGCGGCAGCACCGACCGCGACACCCCAGACGACCTTCAGCCACGCCTGCGGGACCGCGTAGTAGGCCCCGGCGCCGACGGCGATCGCCGCGACCGCGGCGAGGTTGACGCCGTTGAGGTACCGGTACGGCCCGTGAGGGTCGAACAGCGCCTCGGGTTCCAGGCGCATGCGCTTGAGCACGACGTAGTCGACGAGCACCACGCCGGCGAGCGGCGCGCCGAGGTTGCCGAGATGGTTGATCCAGTTCTGCGCGTCCTCGATGAAGCTCGGGAACGCGCACAGGCCGACCGCGGCCGCCCCGACGATCAGGGTCGAGCGGAAGCGGCCGAGCGCCGGGATCGCGTTCACGAGCGACAGGCCGGCCGTGTAGACGTTCGTGATGTTGGCGGCGATGCCCTGGACGACGATCGCCCCGGCGAGCACGACGAGCAGCGCGTCCACGCTCGTCAGGTCGGCGACGGCGACGAAGGGGTTCAGCTCGCCGGTGGCGGCGGCGGCCCAGCCGCCCACGACGGTGGTGACCAGCACGGCCGTGGTGGCGGAGGCGAACAGTCCGATCCGCATGTCGCGCCGCGTCGGCGTGTAGCGGCAGAAGTCGGCGATGCTCGGCACCAGCGTCAGCGAGGCGCCGGCCATCACCGTGACGTAGGTCGCGAACCCGGCCCACGTGGGGTGCTGGTCGGGTGAGCGGAAGACGCGGCCGGCGTCGAAGCGCGAGTCGTCCGTGCTCAGATACAGCGCCAGCAGCACCCCCGTGAAGGCGAGGGAGACGGGCAGGACGATCCGCAGCACGTAACGCATCACGTCGAACCCGAGCACCGCCAGCGCGGCGTGGAAGAGGCCGAGCGCGATCGCGATCGGGACGAGCGACGGCTTGTCCCCTCCGAGGGCGACCACGACCGCCTGGATCCCGAGCGCGCCGGCCAACGCCTGGGCGGCGAACCAGTAGGTGGCGGCGATCATCCGGAACGGGGAGGTGAGGGTCCGCGCGCCCCAGAAGCCGAGCGTCCCCCGCATCGCCACCTGTCCCGGCAGCCCGTAGTCGACTCCCGGCTGTGCGAAGAGGATCAGCAGGGCATAGGCGAGCGCCTGGCCGAGGACGTTCGCGGCGATCGCCCAGCCGAGCGACAGTCCGCCGTCCACCACCGCGAGCGCGCCGAGCACGTACATGACCGGGTTGAGGAAGAAGGTGAAGTTGATCGCGAACAGGTCGCGCCACCCGACCGTCCGCAGCTCGGCCGGGATCGGCTCGACGCCGTAGGCCTCGACCGCCGGCATCAGCGTGGGGGAACCCCTGATTCCCCCACGGACCCCCTCCTCGGGAGCGCTGCGGGTTTCTCCTGCGGGAGCTGAGCCGACTGTTCGGGTGTCTCTGCCGACGTCGCCTCTCCGCCCTCAGCCTCCAGCCGGGCAAAGCCCGGCTCCGGCGGCGACTCGCGGTGACCCAATTCCCGTGGATCTCTTGTCACGCCACCGTATTTCGTGCCCTACTCGACGCTCGAGGCGTGTCTGCGGAAGAAGTCGGTCACGACCCGGACGTGCTCGTCGGTGTTGTCGAAGATCGTCGAGTGGTTCGAGCCGCGGATGACGTGCTTCTCGGCGCCGGGGATCCCCTCGTAGATCGCCTCCTGGCCGGCTCCGTCCGGCCCCTGGTCCCACGGCGTCATCAGGTCCTCGTCGCCGCCCAGAACGAGCGCCGGCGAGGTGATCTTCGGCAGCCACTCGCGGATGTCCATCTCGCACATCGCCTCGCAGGCGGCGGTGAAGACCTCGATCCGGTTCGAGTCGCGGAGGATCTGCTGGATCGAGTCGATCGCGGCGACGCCGTCGGGCGTCTCCAGGAACGCCTTCGAGAGCGCCTGCCAGGCGATCAGCTCGGCGAGGATCCGGCTGCCCGGGCCGTCCGGGTCCATCCGCGCGATGTCGATCCAGTTCTTGAAGACGAGGCGTCCGGCCATGCCCAGCTTCGCAGCCGCGCAGTTGATCACGACCGAGGTCGTCCGCTCCGGATACTTGCCCGCGAAGACGATCGCGATCATCCCGCCCATCGACGTGCCGTGGCAATGCGCGGCGGGGAGCTCGAGCGCGTCGAGCAGGCCTGCGACGTCGTCCGCCCAGACCTCCATGTCGTAGTGCTGTACCGGGCGGTCCGACTGCCCGTAGCCGCGCAGGTCGTAGTCGATCACCCGGAAATGCTCGGCAATCGCCGGGGTTGCGGGAGCGAAGTTGAAGTGGCCGAAACCCGCTCCGTGGATCTGGATCACGGGCTCGCCCTCGCCGGAGACCCGGTACCACAGCTCGGCGCCGTTGACCCGCGCCCGTCCTTCCATGCGCCTGACCTCCCCGGCTCGGTGACGGCCGAGTATTGCACGATGTCTGACATTCGTCGAAGATCGCTCCGTGAGAGACGAAGCCGAGCACAGAAGCGACCGCGAAGCCGTCGGCCTCGGTGCGAGGCGACGTCGTGACGCCGAAGGCGTCACCGAGCGGTTCATCGAGCGGATGACCTGGCCGGAGGTCGAGCAGGCAATCTCCCGCGGCGTGGACGCAGTGCTGATCCCGATCGGGACGACCGAGCAGCACGGGCCGCACATGCCGCTCGACACCGACTGCTTCATCGCGCGGTCGCTGTGTGGGCGCGCGGCGGCGGCGGGCGAGACCGAGGGCGTCGAGCTGCTGGTAGCACCCACGCTGAACGTGACGCTGTCCTGGTACCACATGCAGTTCCCCGGCTCGCTGCGGCTCTCGACGCCGACGTTCTTCCAGGTCTTCCGCGAGATCTGCGACTCGCTCACCGCGCACGGCTTCGAGCACCTCGTCGCCGTCAACGGCCACGGCGGCAACGCCGCCGCGCTGACGGTCGCCGTCAACCACTACCTGGAGACGACCGGCCGGCGCGTGTTCCTCGTCCAGTGGTGGGACCTCGCCTCGGACGTCCTCGGCGAGATCGAGGGGCCGATGATCCACGCCGAGGAGGCGGAGACCTCCCTGGCGATGGCGCTCGGGCAGCGCGTCGAGGCCGACCGGGCGACCCGCGACGCGTGGGACCGTGGCGAGGCCGTGAAGGAGGCCGGGCTGCCGTGGACGTCGTACGGCCGCTACGGGATGCGCGCGAGCGGGCCCGGCGTGGTCGTGCCCATGGACATGCTCCGCGACATCACGGAGTCGGGCGTGGTCGGGGATGCCACCCGCGCCCGCGTCGAGACCGGGCAGCGGATCGTGGAGGCGTTGATCCCGCGAATCGTCCAGGTGTGCAAGGAGATGGCCGGAAAGGAGAGCCCGTAATGCGTGTCGTCGACCTGTCCCAGCCGCTTTCCCGCGAGTCGCAGCTGCACCCGTTCTTCCCGCCGACCCAGATCCTCCGGCACATCCAGCACTCAGACGCCGAGGAGGGGCGGCCGTCGTTCAACGCCGAGATCATCATCACGTCCAACCACGCCGCCACCCATGTGGACGCCTTCGGCCACTACCAAAAGGGCGGTGCGGCGATCGCCGAGCTGCCGCTCGACACCTTCTGCGGCGAGGCGATCTGCGCCGACATCCGGCAGTACGAGCGCGGTCACGACGTCACCGCCGGTGAAGTTGCCCAGGCCGTGGAGGCAAGCGGGCAGGAGCTGCGGCCCGGCGACATCCTGCTCTTCTGCTCCGACCACTACAACCGGACGGCGGGGACGCCTGCGTTCCTCGACGGGTTCTGCGGGATCTCGGCCGAGGCCGTGCACTGGATGGCGGACCGCGGTGTGAAGATCTTCGGGGTCGAGACGATCAGCCCCGACCTCGTCTACCTGACCGACGAGTACCCGACGCACCGCGCGTGCGCCGAGCGTGGGCTGACCCACTACGAGAACCTGAACAACCTGAAGGACGTGCTGGGGCGACGCTTCCTGTTCGTCGGCCTGCCGCTGCGGCTGGAGGTGGCCTACGGCTCGCCGATCCGGGCCGCAGCGATTCTGGACGACTGAGGCGTAACTGGCGCCGCCGAGCCCGACATGTGCGGGCTCGGCCCGCGGACGCCAGAGCATGCACGGGTTCGTCCGTGGGAAGTCGTCGGCCCGCGAAGCGGGCCGGACTTCACACGGTTACTCGATCGAGAGTGTCGTCTCCTGCGGCGGCGCGGCCAGAACGTCCACGCTGCCGTCCTTCGGGAGGACGCGGCGGAGCAGCGAGAAGTGGGCCGGGCTGTCGGCGAACGGGTACGGCTCGACCCGGACGCGCCAGGGGCCGACCGGCTCGAGCCGATACCCCTGCAGCTCCGCCGGCTCGCCGGCGACGACGTCGCGCATGCAGAAGTACAGCGACAGCCGGTCGAACAGCTGGAGCAGCTCGTAGTCGCCGCGGCGCTCGCCCGGGTCGCCGCCGAACTTGGCCTCCTGCTCGGCGACGAACGCATCGACCTCGTCCCTCGCCTCCTCCGCCCGGGCGAGGCCGAGCGCCGGGTCGAGCCCGTAGCGCCGGCGGTAGATGCCGGCGCCGTGCATGGAGACGAGCAGGCCGGCGTCGGGGTCCTGCTCGGTGATCGCCGCGATGCCTGCCCGGTAGAAGGCGAGGTGGGAGCGGATGTCGACGTCGAGGAAGTTCACCGGCGTGCCGTCGCCGCCGACCCGGGGCGACTGCTCCCACACCGCCCAGCCGTCGTCGTGGCGCTCGGCGGCCGTGACGAGCGAGGCCGGAAGCGGCGCCCCCCAGGCCCGCGCGAATGCGGCCGAGAGGTCGGCGTGATCGGTCTGGAGGACGACCTGCCAGGCGTCACCGAGGTCGCGAACGATCATCGGGCTCTCTCCTTGGTCCAGGGAACGAGGCCGCCGGCAGCCTGGAGCTCGGCGACGAGCTCGGCGACGGGCGGAGTGGTGAAGGTCTTGCCGTCGACGACGATCTCGCCGGCCTCGGTGTCGATCCGGATCCGGGAGCCCGGCTGGGCCGCTTCGGCGGCCTCGGGCGCCTCGAAGATCGCGAGCCCGAGATTCACGCAGTTGCGGCGGAAGATCCGGGCGAAGCTCTTGCCGACCACCGCGGGCACGCCCCAGGCCCTGAGCGCCTGCACCACGTGCTCGCGCGAAGAGCCGAGGCCGAAATTCCGGCCGGTGACGACGATCGCCTCGGGGCCGAGCCGGTCGCGAAGCGACGGGTCGTAGCGGTCGAACAGGTACTGCTTCATCTCCTCGGGATCTTCCACGTTCAGGTAGCTCCCCGGGTACATGACGTCGGTGTCGACGTCGTCGCCGGGGATGACGACCGCAACGCCCTCGACGATCACCGAACGCTCCGTCTCACGAAGTTGGCGCAGACTCGACACAGACACACGCGCGTTTCGGCGATAGACTCGCTGCGGGTGGCGGGTGGAGCGTCTTCCCCACCCTGGGTGGGGTAGTGGGTTGGGAATTCGGTTCCGGTCTTGCAGAACCGCCGACGCACCGCCCGCGCCGCCGTCGTCACGCCGACGCTCTTCTGAGGACGTCCGCAGGATGGACGATCTCGCCGGCGACCGCGGCCGCTGCGGCGACGTAGGCGTTGGCCAGGCACACCTCCGCGTCCGGCGAGCCCATTCGCCCTCTGAAGTTGCGGTTCGTCGTCGCCACCGCGCACTCGCCCGCGGCGAGCACGCCCATGTGCCCGCCGAAGCAGGCGCCGCAGGTGGGAGTGGAGACGCTCGCGCCGGCCTCGACGAAGACGTCGAGCAGGCCCTCGCGCATCGCCTCGCGGTAGATGCGCTGGGTGGCCGGAACGACGATCGCCCGGCAGTCGGGATGGATCGCGCGGCCGCGAAGGATCTCGGCCGTCTGGCGGAGGTCGGTCATCGTCCCGTTCGAGCAGTTGCCGATGTACACCTGGTCAACCTTCCTTCCGGTCGCCTCCGCGACCGGAACGACGTTGCCCGGGAGATGCGGGAGCGCAACGAGCGGCTCGAGCGCCGACAGGTCGATTGCCAGCGTCCGCGCGACCGCCGAGTCGGGGTCGGACGCCAACTCGCCGGGGACGGTCCCGGGGACCCGGCTCTCACGGCCTCGGAGATAGTCGGCAACCGTCTCGTCGGGCGGGAACAGGCCGGTCTCGGCGCCGGCCTCGACGGCCATGTTCGAGACGGCGAGGCGCTCGTCGACCGACAGCGCCCGGGCCCCCTCGCCGACGAACTCGAGCGCAGCGTTCGTCGCGCCGCCGACGCCGATCTCGCCGATGACTTCGAGGATCAGGTCCTTCCCGGTCACGAACGGCTGCTTCTCGCCCGTGAACTCGACGCGGATGGTCGACGGCACGGCCTGCCAGAACTCCCCGAGCGCGAGGCAGGCGGCGATGTCGGTCGATCCCAGGCCGGTGCCGAAGGCGCCGAGCGCTCCGTACGTGCAGGTGTGCGAGTCGCCGCCGGCGATCACCGTCCCCGGCTGGATCCAGCCCTCCTCGCACAGCAGGGTGTGCTCGATTCCCCCTCTTCCCTGATCGTAGAAGGTCACGCCCTGCTCGTTCGACCACTGCTTGAGCCGCCGCTGGAGCTCCGCCGAGCGCGCGTCCTTCGCCGGGGCGAAGTGGTCCGCGACCATCACCACCCGCCCGGGGTCGAAGACCCGCTCCACGCCCATCCGCTCCAGCGCCCGGAACGCGATCGGGCCGGAGACGTCGTTCGCCATGACCACGTCGCAGCGCACCATCACCACGTCGCCCGGTGCGACGTCGTCGGCATCGGTGTGCGCGAGCAGGATCTTCTCAGCGAGCGTGTGCCCCAGCGAGCTCCTCCAGGTGTGCGACCACCTCGTCGACCGGCACGACGTCGCCGTACTTGGCATCGATGTCGTACAGGTTCGCCTCGTGCGCGGCCGGGTTGCGGTCGCCGACCGCCTCGCGCGGCACGACAGGACGATAGCCGTGCTGGAGCGCGTCGACGGCCGTCGCCCGGATGCAGCCCGAGGTCGATGCGCCGGTGACGATCAGGCTGTCGCAGCCCTCGGCGGCCAGGAACGACGAGAGCGCCGTCCCGTGGAAGGCCGACGCGAACAGCTTGGTCAGCACCGGCTCGTCCGGGAGCGGGGCGAGCCGGGGGTCGATCTCCACCCAGCGGCTGCCTGCCTCCAGAGTGAGCAGCGCAGGCACCTTGTCGATGAACGCGGCAGCCGTGCGCCGGTCGGCGTCCGTGTAGGCGACGGTCGTGTAGACGACCGGGATGCCGGAGCGGCGCGCCTCGCCGAGCAGGCGCGCGATCGTGGCGACAACGTCCTCGAGATCGCAGGCGAGCGGCGACGCCGGATCGGTGAAGCCGATGCTGACGTCGACCACGATCAGGGCGGGCCTCGTCCCGAGGCCCGCCCGGCCGTGGAAGCCCTCGTGCCTCACGAAGCCGCCGGCTCCGGGATCTCGTCGCCCGCTCGCACGCGTGCGAGCGCTTCGTCGCCCGGCTCGAGCGGCGACCAGCGCAGCGGCGTGGCGGGAACCGGCGGCTGCAGCCCGGTCTCCTCGAGGCACTTCGCGAGGATCTCCTCGAGGGGCGGGCCGAAGTCGAAGGACAGCGGCTCTCCGCGCTCCTCCCGCTGGCGTGTCCGCTCGGCCTCGGTGGCGTCGAGGTCGGCGCTGCCGTCCTCGTTCAGGACGACGCCGTATCCGGCCTTCGCCTTCTCGCGCGAGACGAGGCCGTAGGAGACGTCGCGCACGACCGCGTCGACCGGCCGGTCGAGGCGGTCCTTCCAGCCGCCTCCGCCGGCGGTGCGGTAGACGAGCATGTCACCGGGCTCGACGGCGATGTTGTCGCACTTCGACGGCAGCCGCTCCTCGCTGCCGTCGGCGCGGCGCAGGATCTTCTCCGAGCGTCCGCCGGGCTCGCCGCCGAGGACGCCCCACGGCCGCGTGAGCCAGCGGTCGTCGTGGATCGAGACCTCGCCGGGCTCGAGGTAGACGTAGCGCTTCTCGACCGCGTTGCCGCCGCGGTGGAAGCCGGCGCCGCCCGAGTCGGTGACGGTCGTGTAGCCGTCGATCCGCAGCGGGTAGTAGGCCTCGAGGTACTCGGTCGGGATGTTCTCGAACAGAGGCCACCACGAGTGGCCGTCCATGCCGTCCCCGATGGGACGTCCCGGAATGCCACCGTAGAGGATCTCCATCGAGTAGTAGAACTCGCCCTTCGAGTCCCAGCCCGAATAGAGCATGTACGGGCTGGTCCCGTAGCCGGCGGCCGTGTTCAGCTCCGGGGCCTGCTTGACGAGCGCGCCCCCGAGCACGTCGAACTGGCGGGCGAGTGCGTGCGTGCGGCACCCGAGCGCCGCCGGGAAGCGCGGGCGGAGCAGCGAGCCCTCGGGCATGACCACGTGCAGGAGTGGATAGAAGCCGTCGTTGAAGAGGATCTGGGGATCGTTGACCATGATCAGGTAGATCCCGATGAACATCTTGAACATGCCCTCTGAGAGGTAGAAGTTGATCGGCCCGAGCGCCTGGGGGTCGGTGCCCGACCAGTCGAAGAAGGCGTGGTCGCCCTCACGCCAGATCGTCAGCTTCATCTTGTAGGGCCCGTTCCCGAGCCCGTCGTCGTCGATCCAGTCCTCGAAGCTCTGCGGCTCCTCGGGGATCGCCAGCTGGATCAGCGTGCGCATCGCCTCGTACGTGCGGTCGAGCAGCGCCTGCAGGCCGGCGAGGTAGGTCTCCTTCCCGAAGCGCTCGCAGAGCTCGATCACCCGCTTCTCGCCCGCGCGGCAGCCCGCCACGATCGCGAACAGGTCGGCGCGGTTCATCTCCGGGAGCCGGACGTTGTTGAAGATCAGCCGCAGTACGTCCTCCTGCGGCTCGCCCCGCTCGATGATCTTGATCGGCGGAATGATGATCCCCTCCTCGAAGATCGTCTTCGCCCCGGTCGGGAGCGAGCCCGGCAGCGGGCCGCCGGCATCCATCTGGTGGCCGAACTGCGACGACCAGCCGACCAGCTCGTCCTCGTAGAAGATCGGCACGAGCACGAGCCAGTCGTTCGTGTGCGAGATCGACGCGGAGCACTTGAACGGGTCGGAGGTGAGGATCACGTCGCCCGGGTACACGCCGCGGTCCCAGTCCTCCATCATCTCGTTGATGTAGGCGCCGAACTGGCCGACGACCATTCGACCGCGCGGGTCGGTGATCATCGGGAACTCGTCGTGCTGCTCGCGGATCACGGGGCTCATCGCCGAGCGGAAGAGCACCGCGTCCATCTCGTAGCGGGCGCTCTTCAGCGCGCCCTCGATGATGTCGAGCGTGACCGGGTCGACCTCGAGGTCGGGAATCTCGGCGATTCGGAGCTCTTCGGTGACTGCCATCTCTCCCTCGCTCACTCGTTGGGGGTGATCAGGATGTTGAAGTTCACGTCGACTTCCGCCCGGTGGCCGGGCAGGACGACCGTCGTCGAGTCGAACTCGGTGACGATCGCGGGGCCCTCCAGCGATGCCCCGGGCTGGAGCTTCGAACGGTCGTAGATCTTCGTCGGCACCCGCCGGCCGTCGAAGACGACCTGGTGCTCGTCGACGACCGCCCCGGAGGCGTCGGCATCGCCCGCCTCGCCGACCGGCAGCTCGGGCTTCGGTACGGATCCGTACCCGACCGCGCGCAGGTTGACGATCTCGCACGCGGTGCCGGGCATGCGGAACCCGTAGAGCTGCTCGTGCAGACCGTTGAACCGTTCCTCGAGCTCGGCCAGTCCCTCCGTGCGCACCTCGTCGGGGTCGAGCGCCACCGGGATCTCGTAGCCCTGACGGTGGTAGCGCATGTCCGCGCTGTAGAGCACGCGCCGGGCATCGGCGGGGATGCCCTCGCCCTCGAGCCATTCGGTCGCGCGCGTGCCCAGCCCGTCGAGGATCTCGGCGACCTCGGCGCCGCTGGCGTCGCCGAGCAGGCGGATGTACGTCTGGGCGAACTCGTCGCGGAAGTCGGCGACGAGGTCGCCGATCGCGCAGAGGAGCCCCGGAGCCGGCGGGACGATCACCGGGAAGGAGCCCATCAGGCTCGCGAGGGCGTTGGCGTGGAGCGGGCCGGCGCCGCCGTAGGCCACGAGGGCGAACTCGCGCGGATCGTGCCCGCGCTGCACCGACACCAGCCGCAGCGCGCCCGCCATGTTCTCGTTGACGATCGCCACGATCCCCTCGGCCGCCTGTTCGACCGAGTCCAGCCCCATCGCGTCGGCGACGGTCTGGACCGCGGCGCGCGCCGCCTCGACGTCCAGCTCCATCTCGCCGCCGAGCAGCGACGGCGGCAGGTGCCCGAGGACGACGTTGGCATCGGTCACGGTCGGCTCGCTGCCGCCCTTCCCGTATGCGGCCGGGCCCGGCTCGGCCCCGGCCGACTGCGGGCCGACGCGCAGCGCCTTGGTCAGCTCGGGGACGTGGGCGATCGAGCCGCCGCCGGCGCCGACCGTGTGCACGTTCACCGACGGCACCTTGATCCGGAAGTGGCCGATCGCGGTCTCGCGGCCGATCGTCGGCTGACCGTTCTGGCAGAGAGCGACGTCGGTCGAGGTCCCGCCCATGTCGAAGGCGAGGATGTCGTCGAAGCCCGCCTTGCGCGCGACGAACAGCGCACCGGCCACGCCGCCCGACGGGCCGGAGAGCACGCCGTAGATCGGGTTGCGCGCCGCCTCCCGCGTCGTCATCAACCCGGCGTCGGAGCGCAGGATGTTCACGTCCGCCTTGGCGCCGATCCCGCTCAGCTGCTCCTGCAGCCGGTTGACGTAGGCCGCCACCTTCGGACGCACGTACGAGTTCATGCAGGCGGTCAGCGCCCGCTCGTACTCCCGGAACTCCGGCAGCACCTCGGACGAGAGCGTGACCGGGAAGCCCGGATACAGCCGCTCGACGATCTCCCCGATCTCGCGCTCGTGCGCCCCGTTCACGTACGAGTTGATCAGCGCCACCGTCAGCGTCTCGACCCCCGACTCGACCAGGTCGCGGACGACACCCTCGACCTGGCCGACGTCGACCGGGACGATCGACTCGCCGCGGGCGTCCATCCGCTCGACCGCCTCCCGCGTATCGGCCAGCGACGCGGGCGGATCGGGCTTGATCATGATGATCCACCCCGCCAGGGGCCCCGGCGTCTGCGATCGCGCCAGGTGCAGGATCTGCTGGAAGCCGACCGTGGTGATCAGCCCCACGCGCGCCCCCTTCGACTCCAGCACCGCGTTCGTGGCCACGGTCGTGCCGTGGAGGATGTTCCTGATCTCGCCGACATCGATCCCCGCCTCCTCGCAGATACGGCGGACGCCGGTGAGCACCCCCTCCGACGGATCGGCAGGCGTGGACGGCGTCTTCACGCGGAAGCGGCCGCCGCCGTCGCCGTTCCCGTCGCCGACGAGGAAGAGGTCGGTGAAGGTGCCACCGACGTCCACCCCCAATCTGTACGCCATCCGTTCCTCCCTCTCTCTAGGCCGCCACCGGCGCGAACGTGCCGGCTCGGTAGACCTGTCCCGGTAGCTGCTTGCCGAGCTCGCCTTCGAGCCACTCGGCGACGGTGATCAGCGCAGCGAGATCGATGCCGGTCTCGACACCCTCGCCGTGGAGCATGTAGACCAGATCCTCCGTGCAGATGTTGCCCGTCGCGCGCGGCGCGAAGGGGCAGCCGCCCAGGCCGCCGACCGACGCGTCGAGCACGGTCGCACCCGCCTCCAGCGCGGCGTACGCGTTCGCGAAGCCGGTGTTGCGCGTGTTGTGCAAGTGCACACCTACGGTGTGCACTAGAGGGAGTGCCCGGCTGACCAGGTCTTTGACCTGCCGCGGAACCGCTACTCCGACGGTGTCCGCGAACACGACTTCGTCGGCACCCGCTCTAGCCAAGGCCTCCGCGTAGCGGAGGACTTGGCTGGGATCGACAGCGCCCTCGAAGGGGCAGCCGAACGCGACGCCGACGGTGACGGTGGCGCGGATGCCGTCCGCGTGCGCCCGGTCGACGATCGCGATCGCAGCAGCGAGCGATTCCTCCGGCGAGGCGTTCTGGTTGCGCCGGTTGAAGGTCTCGGTGGCGGCGAAGGCGACGTGGACCTCGTCCAGCCCGGTCGCCGCCAGCCGGTCGTAGCCCCTCTCGTTCAGGACGAGGCCGGCGTAGACGACGCCGTCCTGCCGGCCGATGCCGGCGACGACCTCCTCCGCTCCCGCCATCTGCGGGACGCGGGCGGGGTTGACGAAGCTGACCGCCTCGATGCGGGGCAGCCCCGCAGCAGCGAGCCGGTTGACGAGCTCGGCGCGCGTCTCGGGGTCGAGGTGCTTCTCCTCGTTCTGGAGCCCGTCCCGCGGCCCGACGTCGCAGATGGTCACCGTCACAGAATTCCGTCCTCCGCGAGCTGCGCCAGCTCGTCGCCGGTGAGGCCGAGCAGCCCGCCGTAGACGTCCTGGTTGTGGCTCCCCTCCTCCCAGGTCGCCGACCAGCGCACCTCGGCCGGCGTCTCCGAGAACTTCGGGACGATGCCGGGGCCGATGTACGAGCCGAACTCGGGGTCGTGGTGCTCGACCAGCATCTCGCGGGCGCGGTACTGCTCGTCCTCGAAGATGTCGGCGATGGTGTAGATCGGCCCGCAGATCACGCCCGCCTCGTTGAGCACGGCGTCGATCTCGGCCGCGGTATGGGCCGACGCCCACTCGGCGACGATGCCCTCGAGCTCCTCCTGGTGCTCTCCGCGGGCGACATGGGTGACGAACTTCGGGTCGTCCGCCAGCTCCGGCCTGCCCATCGCCGCGCACAGCCGCCCGAAGACCTTGTCGGCGTTCGCGGCGATCACCATCCACTTCCCGTCGCTCGACTTGAAGATGTTCGAGGGGGCGACGCCCTTCAGCCCCGTCCCGCCGGGGCCGCGGACGATGCCGAGGCGGTCGTACTCGGGGACCATGCTCTCCAACAGCGCGAAGCAGGCCTCCATCAACGAGACGTCCACCACCTGCCCGCGGCCGCCGCCGAGGGCGTCGCGCCGGTAGAGGGCAGCGAGGATGCCCTGCACCGCGAACATCCCGGCGAGCGAGTCGCCGAGCGAGATGTGGATGCGAGGCGGCGGCTCGTCCGGGAAGCCGTTGATGTGGCGGATGCCGCCCATCGCCTCCGACACGGAGGCGAAGCCGGCGCGCGGCGCGTACGGCCCGGTCTGCCCGTAGCCGGAGACCCGCGCGATCACCAGGCCGGGGTTCGCCTCCCACAGACGCTCGGGCGCGAGGTTCCAGCGCTCGAGCGTGCCCGGCCGGAAGTTTTCGACCAGGACGTCGCTCTGCTCGACCAGCGCGAGCAGCAGCCCCTGGCCCCGCTCCTCGCGCAGGTTGAGCGTCACACATTTCTTGTTCCGCGACTGCACGGGCCACCAGAGGGAGCGGCCCTCGTAGCGGGCGTGGCCCCAGTCGCGGAGCGGGTCGGGCTGGCCGGGCGGCTCGACCTTGATGATCTCGGCGCCCATGTCCCCGAGCAGCCGCCCGGTGAAGGGCCCGGCGAGCAGCATCCCCAGCTCGACGACACGGACACCCGCGAGCGGGCCCGGGCCGTCGGTCGCGGGCCGCAGCGTGCGCTCGGTGGTTGTCGGCGCGTCGGTCACGCGCTCGCCTCGGCGGTCGAGCGGCTCTCGTCGGCTCTGAGCCGGCCGACGAGAAGGTCGCGCGCCTCGAAGACGTGCTCTTTCATGATCAGCTCTGCGCGCTCGCCGTCCCCGCTCGCCAGCGCGTTCACGATCTGCCGGTGGTAGTGCGAGGAGATCCGCTTCTGGTCGGGCGAGTACCAGATGTACGACTTGTAGACGAGGGGCAGCTCGATCACGCGGCGCACCATGCTGGCCAGGCGGGCGCTGTCGGCGATCTCGAGGATCGTGTTGTGGAAGAAGAGGTTCTCGCGGACGAGCTCGCGCAGCTCGTCCTCCGGCTCCAGGGCGTCGAAGCGCTCGCAGCTCTCTCGTAGCTCCTCGACCTGCTCCTCGCTCACCCGCGTGGCGGCGCGGCGCACCGCATGGCCTTCGAGCAGCGCCCGCAGGACGTAGAGGTCTTCGAGATCGTCGGGCGTGTGCACCCGCACCGTTGCGCCGCGGTTCGGCGTCGCCACGATCAGGCCCTCGACCTGGAGCATGAGCAGCGCCTCGCGAACAGGAGTCCGGCTGATGCCCAGCTGACGGGCGAGATCCTCCTCCTTGAGGCGCTGCCCCGGCTGCAGCCGCCCGTCGAGGATCGCCTCCCTGATCAGCTCCGTGGCGGCCAGGCTCGCGTTGCGCACGAGACCTTCGCCCTTGTCCAGCGTGTCGGCCACCGCGGCAAAAATACAGTATGCAATCCGAGCCGCCAACGGCCCTCGCGCCGGATCGCCCCGACTATGGTTGGTTCGTGGACCGCATTGCGATCGCACGCGCCGAGCGCCGGCGACAGGCGATGGAGGAGCTGGAGTTCGAACGCGAGCGCGCGGCCGCGCTGCACGAGGAGATAGCGAGACTCGTCCTCGAGCTCGAGGGGCCGGGTCTCGACGAGGAGGTCTTCGGGCGGCTCTCGCCGGGGGACGTCGATCTCGTTCGTGCCTCGCTCCAGGGTCGACCGGCAGCAGACCGGGACGAGGACGAGTGGTTCGAACTCGGCGACGATGACGCGGAACCCGACCGTGCAGAGCTCGAAGCGGAGATCGCCCGGCTGGAGGCGGAGAGCGCGGCCAGCACCCGGCGGCAAGAGGCCTTCGAGCGGTACCTGGAGGCGCTCGGCGAGTAGCCGGCTCCGCCCGGCCGCGTACGATCGGGACATGCCGATCGCGGAGGACTTCGAGACGCGCTGGGCTGCGGCCGAGCGGGCGCCCAGGGGCAGTGGGACTGTCCGGCTGATCTGCGTCCGCGTCGACGAGGGCGTCCACGAGACGCCCGGGCGAGCGGAGGTGACAGTCGAGGACGGCCTCGTCGGCGACCGCTGGGCGCGGGGCAGGCGCGATCTCGACGCCCAGATCACGTTGATGAACGTCCGGGTGGCCGAGCTGATCGGCGGCCCGCTCGAGCGGTCCGGCGACAACTTCCAGGTCGATCTCGACCTCTCCGAGGAGGC
Source organism: uncultured Actinomycetes bacterium (assembly GCA_963775695.1). Classification (GTDB taxonomy): domain Bacteria; phylum Actinomycetota; class Thermoleophilia; order Gaiellales; family Gaiellaceae; genus DATBLE01. The sequence continues at coordinate 187,034 of CAVZJU010000012.1, forward strand.
GCTGCCGGTGGGGACGAGGCTCCGGCTCGGCGAGGCGCTGCTCGAGGTCAGCCCGGCCCCGCACACCGGTTGCAAGAACTTCCGCGAGCGCTTCGGGCTCGACGCGCTCAAGTGGGTGAACGACCACCGCGACCGGCGGCTCCGAGGGATGAACTGTCGCGTCCTCGAAGCCGGCACGGTCGCGGTCGGCGACGTCGTTGCGGTCGCCTGACCAGACCCTTTCGGACATGTCAGGGGTCTGACCCCTGCCAGCTCGCGAAGAGACGCGTCCGGTCGACCACGCCACCGCATGGTTCTGCGCCAACTCGGTCGTTCTGTACATGTCAGGGGTCTGACCCCTGACATGTTCCTTCGGGGCACTGTCAGGCGGCTGTCTCCTGGTACATCAGCGAGCCCGGCGTCGTCGCCGGAAGTGCGCCCGAATTTCCGGCGGCTTCAGCGGGTCTGCGGGAACCCGAGGTCGACCTTGCTGGTCGCCGGGTCCGGCCAGCGCGAGGTGACGACCTTCCCGCGCGTGTAGAAGTCGATTCCCTCCGGGCCGTAAATGTGCCGGTCGCCGAAAAGGCTCGCCTTCCAGCCGCCGAACGAGTAGTACGCCACGGGCACCGGGATCGGCACGTTCACGCCGACCATGCCCGCCTGCGAGTCGAACTGGAACTGCCGGGCGACCCCGCCGTCGCGCGTGAAGATCGCCGTCCCGTTCCCGTACGGGTTCTCGTTGACGAGCGCGACCGCGTCGTCGTAGGTGTCCGCGCGGACGACCGACAGCACCGGGCCGAAGATCTCGTCGCGGTAGGCGTCCATCTCCGGCGTGACCTGGTCGATCAGCGACACGCCGAGGAAGAAGCCGTTGCCGTCGACCTCCAGCTCGCGGCCGTCGGCGACCACGGTCGCGCCCTGCTCCGCGGCCGTATCCAGGTAGCCGGCGACCTTGTCGCGGTGCTCGCGGGTGATCAGCGGCCCCATCTCGTTGCCGGGCTCGAGTCCCGGGCCGACCTTCACGTTCGGGAGCCGCTCCTTGACCGCGCGGATCAGCGGATCGGCGACGTCGCCGACCGCGACCACGACCGAGACGGCCATGCAGCGCTCTCCGGCCGAGCCGTACGCGGCCGAGACGGCCGCGTCGGCGGCCATATCGATGTCGGCGTCGGGCAGCACGATCATGTGGTTCTTCGCCCCGCCCAGCGCCTGCATCCGCTTGCCGTTCTTCGTCCCGGTCTCGTAGACGTAGCGCGCAATCGGGGTCGAGCCGACGAACGAGACCGCCGCGACGCCCGTGTGCTCGAGGATCGCGTCGACCGCGACCTTGTCGCCGTGAACGACGTTGAAGACGCCGTCCGGGAGACCCGCTTCCTTGAGCAGCTCCGCGGTGTAGACCGACGCGGAGGGATCCTTCTCGGAAGGCTTGAGCACGAACGTGTTCCCGCACGCGATCGCCGGCGCCCACATCCACATGGGCACCATCGCGGGGAAGTTGAACGGCGTGATCCCGGCGACGACGCCGAGCGGCTGGCGGATCGAGTACACGTCGATCCCGGTCGAGGCCTGCTCGGAGTACTCGCCCTTGAGGAGAGTCGGGATCCCGCAGGCGTACTCGATCACCTCGAGGCCGCGGGCGACCTCACCGAGCGCGTCGGACGTGACCTTGCCGTGCTCGAGGGTGAGGAACCGGGCGATGTCGGCACGGTGCTCGTGGACGAGCTCGCGAATGGCGAAGAAGAGCTCCGCGCGCTTGGCCAGCGAGACCGAGCGCCAGGTCGTGAAGGCCTCCTTCGCCGTCCGGACGGCGGCGTCGACCTCCTCGACCGTGGCGAAGTCGACCGCGCCCGTCTGCTCGCCGGTCGCCGGGTTCCAGACCGGACCGCTGCGACCCGACGTGCCGGGCACGCTCGTGCCTCCGATCCAGTGGTGAATGGGCTTCGCCTGTGGCGGAGCGATCGTCTCCGTCATCGCGCTCTCCTCCTCGAATCGACAGCAGCAGCGTAGCGCGTAGGATTCGGCCGATGGCCGTCACGGAGTCGCGGCAGGCCGACGGCGAGCAGGTCGTCGCCGAAGACCGGGAGTACCTGATCCACTCGTGGTCGGTTCAGTCGGCGCTCGCGCCGATCCCGGTCGCGGGAGGCGAGGGCCGCTACTTCTGGGACTACGCGGGCAAGCGCTACCTCGACTTTGCGGCCCAGCTCGTCAACCTCGCGCTCGGCCACCAGCATCCGAGGCTGGTCGCGGCGATCAAGGAGCAGGCCGACCGGCTCTGCACGATCGCGCCGAGCGTCGCGAACGACAGGCGCTCCGAGCTCGCGCGCCTGGTCGCCGAGTGCATGCCGGGCGACCTGAACCGAACCTTCTTCACGAACGGCGGCGCCGAGGCGAACGAGAACGCGGTCAAGCTCGCCCGCTGGGTCACCGGCCGGCACAAGGTCGTCGCGCGCTACCGCTCCTACCACGGCGCGACCGCGGGGGCGATCACCCTCACCGGCGACCCGCGGCGCTGGTTCACCGAGCCGGGCCTGCCGGGGATCGTGCGGATGTTCGACCCGTACACCTATCGCTGCCCCGCCGGCCACCCGGATCCCTGCCCGGTCTGCACCGGCGCCCCGCATCTCGAGGAGATCCTCATGTACGAGGGGCCGCACACGGTCGCGGCGGTGATGCTCGAGACCGTCACGGGGACGAACGGAATCATCGTCCCGCCGGACGGCTACCTGCAGTCGATCCGCGAGGTCTGCGACCGGCACGGGATCCTGCTGATCCTCGACGAGGTGATGGCGGGCTGGGGTCGCACGGGCCGCTGGTTCGGCTGCGACAACTGGGACGTCGTCCCGGACATCATCACGACCGCGAAGGGGATCAACTCCGGCTACGTCCCGCTCGGTGCGATGACCGTGCGCGACCACGTCTACGACGCGATCAAGGACTCGTTCTTCGCCGGTGGACTGACCTACTCGGGCCACCCGCTCGCCTGCGCAACGGGCGTCGCGTCGATCGAGGCGTTCCGGGAGGAGGGGGTGGTCGAGAACGCAGCGGCCATGGGCGACTATCTGTGCGAGAAGCTGGCGCTCCTCGCACAGGCCCACCCAAGCGTCGGCGAGGCCCGGGGCCTCGGGCTGTTCTGGGGTTTGGAGCTCGTCCGGAACCGCGAGACCCGCGAGCCGCTCGTTCCCTTCAACGCGGGCGGGGAAGCCGCGGAGCCGATGACGCGGATCGCCAAGGCATGCCTGGAGCGCGGCCTCTACCCCTTCACGCACTGGAACGTCTTCGCGATCACGCCGCCGCTGAACATCACCCGCGACGAGCTCGACGAGGGGCTCGAGATCCTCGACGACGTTCTGGCGATCGCGGACGAGTACTCGACCGAGTAGCGCGCCCGGACGCGTGCAGAGTTCAGAGCGCCTGTGGCTCGGGCTGACGGCGATCGTCGTCGGTGCGTCGGCGCTGCTCGCCGTCGGGACGCTCCAGGTGCGCGAGTGGGTCGTGCAGACCGACGAGATGCTCTACGTGAAGCTCGCCCGGCACATGGGCACGACGGGCTCGCCGATCCCGACGCTGCACGGGGAGCACGTCGGTTTCCTCGGCGTCGTCTACTCGATCGTGCTTGCGCCGTTCTACGGCGGGCTCGACAACGTCGACGCCTTCACCGCAGCACACGCGGTCAACGCCGTTCTCTTCGCCAGCGCGGCCATTCCCGTCTATCTCCTCGGACGCCGGCTGGTGTCGCCCGGCTGGGCGCTGGCCGTCGCGCTGCTCTGCGTCTCGGTGCCGTGGGCCGTGAATGCCGCGTTCGTGATGTCGGAGGCGGCCGCCTACCCGGTCTTCCTCTGGGCAGTGCTCGCCTGCCACGTCTGCATCGCCGAGCCTTCGGGGCGCACGGACGCGCTCGCCGTGGTCGCGCTGGCGCTCGCGTTCTTCACGCGGCCGCAGTTCCTCTTCCTCGCCGCCGTGCTGCCGCTCGCAGCCCTGATCACGGTCGGCCCGCGGCCGGCGTTCCGGCAGCACCGCCTGCTGGCGATCGCCTACGGGGTCGGCGCGGTCGTGGTGGTCGTGCTGGCGGCCCTCGGCCAGGCGCACCGTCTGCTCGGGGATTACGGTGTGACCGCGACCCAGGGCTCGCTGCTGCCTGCGATCGCCTGGAAGTCGGCCGCGATCCACGTCGACGTGCTGGCCGTCGGCCTCGGCGTCGTGCCCCTGCTGCTCGGCGGCGGCTGGGCCTACTCGGCACTGCGTGAGCGCTCCGTCCGGCTGCGTGCATTCGCCGCGGTCACGTCGCTCGCCCTCCCGCTGCTCGCGCTCGAGACCGGCTCGTACGACGTCCGCTTCGGCGGCCCGGACGTGATCCGCGACCGGTACCTCTTCTACCTCGCTCCCCTGCTGCTGCTGGCGACCGTCGTCTGCCTGCTCCAGGAACGGCTGCCGCTCGTCGGGATCGCCGCGGTCACCGTGGTGTTCGCCGCAACGGCGGTCTTCGCCGACTTCGACCCGGTCGCCGGCCTGTGGGTGGACTCGCCCGAGTCGGTCCTGAACGGCGTGATCCACGACCAGTCCGGCGGCCTGCCCGCGGGCGTCTTCGTCGCGCTCTGCGGCGTGGTGCTCGGCCTGATCTGCCTCGCCCTGGCCATGGTCCCCCGGCGGGCCGCCCTGGTCGCCGTCGTCGTCGCCGTCTTCTGCTTCGGCGGGGCGGTGGCCGGCTACGCCTTCGACCGGCTGCTGACGAGCAACACGCCGTTGGGCGTGCCGTCCACGGGCAAGAGCCGCGTGCGGGACTGGATCGACACCGTCGTCCCGGCCGGCAATCCCGTTGCCGTGCTCGCGTATCCGCTCGCCCGCGACTGGGGTCAGAGCGCGATTCAGTGGTGGGACGCCGAGTTCTGGAACAACCGCGCCCGCCGGGCATTCGTCGTCCCCGACGGGACGTACACGTACACGCCGTTCCCTAGCACGGTGCTGCGTCTCGACTTCGCCACCGGACGGTTCGCCGGGACCGACGGCGCGCCGCCGTTCGTGCTCGGGGCGCCGAACGACGCCCGGTTCGGGCTGGCCGGCGCGCAGACTGCGGCCAACGTTGGCCTCGTCCTGCGCGAGGTCGAGCGGCCGTATCGCGCGCAGTGGGCGACCCGGGGCCTCGACAGCGACGGCTGGACGCGTCCAGGCCGGCCGGTGACGATCAGGATCTACGCCGATCCTGGCAAGCCGGCGCGTGCGGCCACCGTGACGGTCCTGCTCGACGCGCCGCCGGAGGCCGGAGCGCCTGTCTCCTACCGGTTCGGTGGACAGCGCGGGACGATCGCGCCGGGAACCCGTGTCCAGCCCACGCAGACGGCCTGCATCCCCGCGGGCGGACACGCCGATTTCACGCTGGACGCAGACCGTTCGGCGACGATCGAAGGCCCGCCGCTCGGCCCTGATCTCGGCCCGGTGCGCGAGGTCGGCGTCGCCGTGTCCGGCGTGGCGGTGACGGACGAGGGACGAGCGTGCTAGAGATTCGCCCGTGGGGCTCTACCACGACGCGAGCCGGGCGTTGCAGGACCGCTTCGACACGCGCAGGCTGGCCGACCGGATCGACGAACGGATCGTCCACGACACCATCGACGAGGACGACCGGGCCTTCATCGAGGGCGCCGACATGTTCTTCATCGCCACCGCGGACGCGGAGGGCCGCCCGCAGTGCTCGTACAAGGGCGGTGACCCCGGGTTCGTCCGCGTGCTCGACGAGAAGACGATCGCGTTCCCGAGCTACGACGGCAACGGGATGTACCTGACCGCCGGCAACGCGCTGGTCAACCCGAACGTCGGGCTTCTCTTCATCGACTTCGAGCGGCGCAGGCGGCTGCGGCTGAACGGTGTCGCCGCGGTCGCGGACGACGACCCGCTGCTCGCCGAGTACCCGGAGGCGCAGCTCGTGGTCCGGGTCGAGGCGACCGAGGTCTTCCCGAACTGTCCCCGCTACATCCACGAGTACCGGCTCGTCCGGCGGTCGCGCTTCGTCCCGCAGGAGGACTGCCGGACGCCGGTGCCCGCCTGGAAGACACGGGAGTGGGCAAGCGACGTCCTCCGCGAGGAGGACCCCGCCCGTGATCCCGACGCCGAAGTGATCGAGCGATAGCGCCGCGCGTCTTCGCATCTCGACGCTTCCCCGACCGGGTGCGGGCCGAGCTCGAGCGGTCGTTCGAGCTGGAGGTGCACGCTTCGGTCTGGCCGCCGGCGCGCGACGAGCTGCTCGCGCGCGCGGCCGGCAAGGACGGGCTGATGCTGATGCTGACCGACCGGGTCGACGACGAGTTGCTCGACGCCGCCGGCCCGCAGCTGCGGATCGTCGCCGACTACTCCGTCGGAATCGACAACGTGGACGTCGAGGCCTGCCGGCGGCGCGGCGTCGTCGTCTCGAACACGCCGGACGTCCTGACCGAGACGACCGCCGAACTGACGATCGCGATCGTGCTGGCGCTGTTGCGTCGGGTGGCCGAGGGAGACCGGTTGATCCGCCGCGGCGAGCGGTGGATCTGGGCGCCGAACCTGATGCTCGGCACGGGGCTCGCTTCGCTCACGCTCGGCCTGGTGGGGTTCGGCAGGATCGGTCGTGCGGTAGCCCGGTTGGCCGTTGCTCACGGGATGAACGTGATTCACAGCAGCCGCTCGAGCGGGATCCCGCTCGAGGAGCTGCTCGTCACCGCCGACGTCGTCTCACTGCACCTGCCCCTCTCCGACGAGAGCCGCCATCTGATCGACGCGGCCGCGCTCGCGCGGATGCAGCCGTCGGCCGTGCTCGTCAACGTCAGCCGCGGGCCGATCGTCGACGAGGATGCGCTCGTCACGGCGCTGCGGGAGGGGAGGATCGCGGGTGCCGCCCTGGACGTGTTCGAGCACGAGCCGCAGGTGCACCCGGGCCTGCTCGAGCTCGAGAACGTCGTCCTCGTCCCCCACCTCGGCTCGGCGACGCACGAGACCCGAGAGGCGATGGGGATGCTCTGCGTCCGGGCGCTGCGGGCGGTGCTGCTCGAGGGGCGAGTTCCTCCAAACGCCATCTCCTGACCCGCTGGGCAGCTCAGCCGACTGGCGGCCGCCGGTCGCGCCAGGGACGGGCCTCCTCGAGCTGGGCGGAGACGCGGATCAACGCCGCCTCCCCCGCCGGGCGGCCGACGAGCTGAACGCCGATCGGCAGGCCTTCGTCGCTCGACGAGAGCGGAAGCGACACCGCCGGGAGCCCGGTGATGTTGGCGACCTGCGTGAACGGCACGAACCGGCCGACGTTCCGTAGCTCCTGCCAGGGGTCGTCGTCCCGGAGCGAGCCGATCGGGACCGGCGGCTGGGCCAGGGTCGGCGTCACCAGGAGGTCGAATTCGTCCCAGAACGCGACGATGCGACGGGCGAGCTCGCGCAGCTGAGCGGTCGCGCGCACGTATTCGACCGAGCCCGTCTTCGCCGCCGCCTCGATCAGGGCGCAGGTCAATGGCTCGAACGATTCAGCCGGCTTCCCGAACAGCGCCGGGCCTACCTGCCAGACCGTCATGAAGAGGACGAACAGGCGCTCGTCGCCCCAGGGAGGCGTGGCCTCCTCGACCGAGTGTCCGAGCTCCGTGAGCAACCGGGCCGCGGCCGCGGCAGCGTCGACGCACTCCGGGGCAACCGGCGCGTCGATCAACGGCGGCGTCGTCGTCAGCGCAACGCGCAGTGCACCCGGGTCACGTCCGACCTCGTCCACGAACGGCCGCTCGGGCGGAGGTGCCCAGTACGGGTCACCGGTCTCGTACCCGGCCATCACGTCCAGGAGGGCCGCCGCGTCGGCGACGGTGCGCGTGAGCGGCCCGCTCGTCGAGAAGCCTTCCAGGCCGCCGTAGGGCGCCGGCGAGACGCGACCGCGGGCCGGCTTGATCCCGAACAGGCCGCAGCAGGAGGCGGGGATGCGAATCGAGCCGCCCCCGTCGCTGCCGTGGGCGGCGGGTGCGAGGCCGGCGGCGACCGCCGCAGCCGCCCCGCCGCTCGACCCGCCCGGAGTCCGCGTCGTGTCCCACGGGTTGCGACACGGCCCATTGAGCTCGGACTCCGTGACCGCGGTGATCCCGAGCTCGGGCGTGTTGGTCTTCCCGATCACGACGAAGCCGGCCTCCTTCAGCCGACGGACGACGGCCGCGTCGAAGCCGGGGACGTAGTCGGCGAAGGCCCGCGAGGAGAACGTCGTGCGGATCCCGGCCGTCTCGTTCAGATCCTTGATCGGCAGCGGCACGCCGCGAAACGGCCCGTCGGGCAGCCCGGCAGCCGCTGCGGCGCGCGCCTGCTCGGCGCAGACGGTGACGAAGGCGTTCAGCTCGGGGTCGAGACACTCGATCCGGTCGAGGTACAGCTCGACCAGCTCCGCAGAGGTGACCTCGCCGCGCCGGACGAGATCGGCCTGCTCGATCGCCGTCAGGAAGGCGAGCTCGTCCACTCGGTCCGCTCCTCGATCGTGACCGCGATCACGGGGCCGGCGGGCGGGCGGCGCGCGTACTGCGGGTACTTGGCGGCGAGCAGCTCCACGGCGCGGCGATCGTCCACGATCCGGGCGGTCCCGCGCAACCGCACCCACCAGAGGCGGGACCAGTCGTCCTCGTAGTGGTCGATCAGTACCTCGACGCGAGGGTTCGCCTCGATGTTCGCGAGCCGCTTCAGGCTGCGCGTCCGCTTCGGCTTCTCGTCCACCGCCGTGTACAGCGTGTCTCCGTCGATCGCGAAGCAGATCGGGACGAGGTGAGGGCGACCCTCGGCGTCCGCGGTCGCCAGCCGCGCGACGCTCGCCTCCTCAGGCGACGGCAAGGCCGGGCCGGACGAGCGTCGCCGGGCGGCGCAGGCGCGCCGTGTCGACCGGCGGGTTGACCGGCTCGGCGAGCGGCGCCGCGCCGAACGACGCGGCCAGGCGATCCGCCGCCGGAGTGCCGTACAGCGTCGTCCGCTGCCGCGGAGCGCGGCCCGCGACGCGGATCGCCTCCTCCATCCGCTCCGGCGGCATCTCCTGGCCGTGGCTCGCGCCGGCTGCCCGGGAGATCGATTCGTTCATCAGCGTCCCGCCGAGGTCGTTCACGCCGGAGCGCAGGCAAGCTTGCGCTCCGGCAAGACCCAGCTTCACCCACGAAGCCTGGATGTTGGTGATGTGCGGATGCAGGGCCAGCCGGCCGACGGCATGCATCAGGAGGGCTTCCCGGAACGTCGGCCCGGAGCGTGCCCGGCCCTTCAGGTAGATCGGCGCCTCCATGTGCACGAACGGCAGCGGCACCAGCTCGGTGAACCCGCCGGTGCGCTGCTGGAGCTCGCGGACGCGCAGCAGATGCCGCGCCCAGCTCCTCGGCGTGTCCACATGCCCGAACATGATCGTCGCCGTGGAGCGCAGACCCGCCCGGTGTGCGGTCTCGTGCACCTCGAGCCACTGCGCCGTGTTCACCTTGTCCGGGCAGAGCACCGCACGAACCTCGTCGTCGAGGATCTCGGCCGCTGTTCCCGGAAGCGAGGCCAGGCCGGCGTCGCGCAGGCGGCCGAGGTAGGAATCGAGCGGCTCGCGCAGCGTGGCTGCGCCCTGCCAGACCTCCAGCGCCGAGAACGCGTGCACGTGGATCCCCGGTACGGCCGCCTTGACCGCCTCGCAGACCTCGACGTAGTAGTCGCCGTCGAAGCCCGGGTGGATCCCGCCCTGGAGACAGATCTCGACCGCGCCCCGCTCCCAGGCCTCGCCGGCGCGGCGCACGACTTCCTCCGTCGGCACCACGTACGCGGGCCCGCGCAGGTTCTCGGCCAGCTTCCCCTTGGAGAACGCGCAGAAGCCGCAGCGGAAGTAGCAGACGTTCGTGTAGTTGACGTTCCGCGTGACGACGTAGCTGACCTCGTCGCCGTTCACCTCGCGACGCAGAGCATCCGCGGCTGCGAATACTCGGTGGAGCTCCTCGCCGCGGACGGCGAAGAGACGCGCGATCTCGTCCTCGCCGAGCTCGTCGGCGGTGTCGAGCGGCAGCACGTCGCGCGGGACGAACGGCACCGGCGTCTGGGCGCCTGCGAACCAGCCGTCCTCGCGCGCGAGGCGGTCGCCGTCCGAGGAGCGCAGCGCCTGCGTCACCACGCGCGGAGCCAGCCAGAGGCCGCTCAGGAACTCCGGGTAGACGGGCAGGCGCGGAACGAGCGCCAGCCCGGCCGCCTCGGTCGCGACCCGAAGGCGCTCGATCTCGGGCCACGGCGCCTCCGGGTTGACGTGGTCGATCGTCACCGGCGAGACACCGCCCCAGTCGTCGATCCCGGCGTCGAGCAGGCGCGGAAAGTCGTCGTAGCTGAGGTTCGGCGGCACCTGGACATGGACGTCTGACGGCAGGAGCAGCCGTGCGACCGCGGCCGTCCAGAGGAGATCGTCGAGCGCAGGCTCGGGGTGGTCGGCCATCTTCGTACCCGGCTTCGCCCTGAAGTTCTGGACGATCACCTCCTGCACATGGCCGTGCTCACGGTGCAGCGCAGCGATCGCCTCCAGCGCCTCGATCCGCTCTGACCGGGTCTCGCCGATCCCGATCAGGATCCCGGTCGTGAACGGGACGCGCAGCTCACCGGCGAGCCGGATCGTCTCCAGGCGCGCGGCCGGACGCTTGTCGGGCGAGCCGAAGTGCGGCCCGCCGCGCTCCGACAGGCGGTCGGAGACGGTCTCCAGCATGATCCCCTGCGACGCCGTGACCTCGCGCAGAGCCGCCAGCTCGTCGCGCGTCATCACGCCGGGGTTCGCATGCGGCAGGAGTCCGGTCTCCTCGAGGACGAGCTCGCACATCCGCACGAGGTACTCGATCGTCGTCTCGCACCCCAGAGCGGCGAGCTCCTCCCGCGCGACGCGGTAGCGGCGCTCGGGCTTGTCGCCGAGCGTGAACAGGGCCTCCCGGCAGCCGGCCTCCGCTCCGGCGCGGGCGATCTCCAGCACCTCGTCGGGCGTGAGGTAGGCCCGCTCGCCCCGGCGGGGCGGACGGGCGAACGTGCAGTAGTGGCAGACGTCCCGGCAGAGCTTCGTCAGCGGGATGAAGACCTTCGGCGAGTAGGTGACGACCGGGCGGCGGCGCAGGCTCCAGGCCTCGGAGAGCAGCTCTTCGAGGGGCCGGTCGAGCACGCGATGAGCATACGTGCGGGCGGTAAGGTCACGGCGTGGACGCTCACGTGCTCATTCCGTTGAAGACGCGGGATCCGAAGAGCCGGCTGGCCGGCGCGCTCTCGGGCGACGAGCGCACCGAGCTGATGCGGACGCTGCTCGAGCGGGTGGTCGGAGCCGTGCGGGAGGCGGGCGTCGAGCGCGTGACCGTGGTCAGCGCCGAGCCGATCGACGGCCACGAGGTGTGGCCCGACGGAGGCCTGGCCTGGAACGACGCGCTCGCGGCGGCGACGGCCGACCTCGTCCAGGCGCCGCTCGTCGCGGTCGTCTCCGCCGACCTGCCGTTCCTGCGCGGCGAGGAGGTCGAAGAGCTGCTCGCCGCGACGCCGGAGCGCGGCCTCGCGATCGCGCGCGCCCTGGACGGTGGAACCAACGCAGTCGCGATGCGGCCGCCGGGCCTCGTCCCGACGCGTTTCGGCGAGCCCGGAAGCGCCGCGATCCACGCCGCGCTCGGCGTGCCCGCTGTCGTGGTCGACCTCCCGGGCCTCGCGTTCGACGTCGACACACCCTCCGACCTCGCCTGGATGCAGGCCTCGTGGGTCTGAAGCTCGGCTACAAGGCGTCGGCCGAGCAGTTCCCGCCGCGGCGGCTGCTCGACCTGTCCACGGAGGCCGAGCGGCTCGGGCTCGAGCTGGTGGGGGTCTCCGACCACTTCCAGCCGTTCCGCCACAGCGGCGGTCACGCCCCGGCGTGCCTCCCCTGGCTGGGCGCGCTCGGCGAACGCACCGCGCGGGCACTGCTCGGGACGAGCGTTCTCACCCCGACGCTGCGCTACTACCCGTCGATCGTCGCCCAGGCGTTCGGGACGCTGGCGTGCCTCAACCCCGGCCGGATCTGGATGGGCGTGGGCACCGGCGAGTCCCTGAACGAGAGGCCCGCCACTGGCGCCGAGTGGCCGGGCGCGAAGGAGCGGCGACTGCGGCTCGCCGAGGCGATCGACCTGATGCGTCGGCTCTGGACCGAGGAGCGCGTCACCTTCGAGGGCGAGTACTACCGCACCGAGAAAGCGACGATCTACGACCGCCCTGACGACCCCGTGCCGATCTACGTCGCCGCCTCCGGACCGCTCGCCGCGAAGCTGGCCGGCCGCACCGGGGACGGGTTCATCGTCACGAGCGGCAAGGCACCCGAGCTCTACGACGAGCTGAACGCGGCGATGGAGGAGGGCGCGCGGACGGCCGGACGCGACCCGGCCGGGATCGTGAAGATGATCGAGATCAAGGTCTCGTACGACCACGACCTCGAGTACGCGCGCGAGGCCTGCGAATACTGGGCACCGCTGGCCCTCACGCCTGATCAGAAGCGCGACGTCGAGGATCCGGTCGAGCTGGAGCGACTCGCATACGAGCACCCGGGGATCGCGCAGCGCCGCTTCATCGTCTCGGACGACGCCGACGAGGTGGTCGATCGGATCGGCGACTACGTCGCGCTCGGCTTCGACCATCTGGTCTTCCATGCGCCCGGAGACGATCAGCTGCGGTTCCTCGACCAGTTCTGCCGCGACGTCGTCCCGAAGCTCAGAGAACGTTTCTGAACGCGGCCTCGGCCTCGGGGCCGTAGACGGCGAATAGCACCCGCCGGAGAGAGCGGGGCTCGTGGGCGCGCACCGCGCCGACCATCAGCCGTGCGCACTCGTCCAGCGGGAAGCCGCCGACGCCGGTTCCGAATGCGGGCAGCGCCAGCGAGTCGGCCCCGAGCTCGTCTGCGACCTCGAGGGTTCGGCGGGTGGCGCTCTCGATCGCCTCCGCCGACGTCCGCAGGTCCTGCCCCATCACCGCCGCGTGGATCACCCAGCGGGCGGGCAGCTTCCCGGCGCCGGTCGCGACCGCGTCCCCGACCGCGATCGGACCCTTCGCCACCGCCTCCCGCTCGATCTCCTCACCGCCGGTCCGCTTGAGCGCTCCCGCCACGCCTGCCCCCATCCAGAGCCGATCGTTGGCCGCGTTGGCGACCGCGTCGACGTCCAGCGCGGTGATGTCCCCCTCCACGACCTCGAGCTCGAGCGGCATGTGGACGAAATGTTCCACTCTCGGCGCAGTTCCAGTCTCAGAGACTGGGTGTGAAACGTCACGAGGAGAGCCACGGCCGAAGCGTCCCCGGAACCGTCCGCCGCCGCGCCCGACCTGTGCGGGCCGAGCGGTTAGGTCGAGATGTGCAGCGCCAGGCTCGCCTGGTTGGCGATGCCGGCGAGCAGGCGGAGCTTCGGCTCCGGGAACGCCTCGGGGACGCTCGCGGCGATGCACCCGATCCGCCCGGACGGCAGGACGACCGGTGCCACCGCGAGTGGGTGGTCCCCGGCCGGGACCAGGTCGGAGGTGCCGGGCTCCAGGACGAACGGCGTCCCGCGCTCGAGCGCCTCTCTCGTGCCGGCGAGCTCGACGACGCTCCCGACCGGAATCATCGGCCGGGCGCCGTCCGCGCGCCAGGACGCCTCGATCGCGAACGTCCCCGGCCGGCCCTGCTCGAGCCACAGCCACGTCCGTGACGAGCCGAGCATCTCTCCGGCCAGCTCGACGATCCGCCCACGCAGGTCGCCCGCAGCCGTGCCGGCCAGTCGGCGCGAGAACTCGAGCAGCGCGCCGGTCACCTCGGCGCTCTCCTGCTCGGACTGGAGCAGCACGGTCTTCTGCAACGCGACCGAGGCGCGGTAGGCGAGGCCGTCGAGCAGGCGCAGCCGCTCGTCGGTGAAGCGGGCCAGGTCGTCGCCCGGAGCCCGCACGGTGATCCAGCCTCGGATGCCGTAGCCGGCGTCGAGCGGCGCGATCGCAGCCGAGCTGATGACGGCAGTGCCCGCGTCCCCGCCGAGGACCTCGCGGAACTCGGCCGCTCCGATCGTGAAGGGCGTCTTGCTGCCGCCGATCAGGCGTACGGCGGTTGCGCGGGTCGTCCGCAGCCCGGGCACCGCAGCCGCGCGCGGATCGTCGTCGTACCCGAGCGACGCGAGGCAGCGAAAGTTGCCCGCCTCGGCGTCCTCGATCCAGATCGACGCCTGCTCGACCTCCATGACCCTGCCGATCGTCGAAACGGTCTCGTCGCCCACCGCCTCGACCGAGCGCGCCTCGGAGAGAACGTCGGAGAACTCGAGCCACGCGGTGGCGTTCTCGGCCTCGCGGCGCGCCGACTCGTAGAGCCGCGCGTTCTCGAGCGCGACAGACGCATGCCCGGCGACGACCTCGAGCAGCCGCAGGTCGTCGTCGTCGAGTTGTCCGACGCCGAGCTTCGACATCGTGATCGCCCCGACCACGCGCTGCCCGTGCCGAAGAGGCACCGAGGCCAGCGACTCGTCGCCGGCCCCCTCCGTCAGCTGTATGCAGATGTCGGACTCGAGGACGTTGGCCACGAGCATCGGCTTCCCCGTCTCGGCGACGTGTCCGGTGAGGCCCTCGCCGAGCTGGAACTCGAGGCGGTCGAAGCCTTCGGACTCGAGGTGTCCGCGAACGGCGACCGGCAGCAGGCGTCGCCCTTCGAGCAGGTAGACGATGCAGTTGTGGTAGTCGACGAGCATCCGCAGCTCGTCGACGATGGCCTCGCCGATCTGGGTGACGTCGTTCAGCCGGCCGAGCTTCTGCGCGAGGCTCTGCAGCAGCTTCAGGTACGCGATGGAGCGGAGATCGCGTGCGCCGGCACCGTCGAGCGGGCGCTCCGCGCGGAGGTCCTCGAAGACGACCACCCGGTCCTTCCCCTGCGCCTTCGCGGTCATCATCGCCGCCTCGGCGCAGGCGAACAGCTCACGCGCGTTCATCGCATGCTCGGGCCCGATCGCGACTCCGACGGACAGCGTGACCTCGCCGCCCGCGTCGGTCGACACTCCGGCAAGCCCCGCCGTCAGACGATCGGCGGTGGCGACGGCGGCCTGCGTCGAGCACCCGGGCAGGATCACGGCGAACTCCTCGCCGCCGACGCGGCAGACGACGTCGGAACCACGAACGGTCTTGCGCAGCAGGGCTGCGATCGCCTGAAGGACCTCGTCACCCTGGGCGTGTCCGCACACGTCGTTCACGCGCTTGAAGTCGTCGATGTCCAGCATCATCAGCGCGACGGAGTCGTGCGCCCGACCCGCCCGGCTCAGCTCCGACCGGAGCCGCTCGTGGAAGTAGCGGTGGTTGTAGAGGCCGGTGAGCGAGTCGGTGTGAGCAAGGTGTTCGAGCCGCGCGCGGATCTGCGCGTTGTCGATCGCAAGGGCCGCGGCGTCACCGAACCACCGGGCGAGCTCGAACTCGTCGTGGTCGAAGGACGCGTCCTCGCCGATGCGGTAGATGTTCAGCGCACCCTTCAGGGAGCCGCGGGCGATCAGCGGCACGCTGATCAGCGCCTCCGGGTCGGGCGGCGTGCCGGGCACGAACTCGACGCGGGGGTCGAGGTGCGCCTCGTTGGCCAGCACGGGGCTGCGGTGGGCGACGGCCCAGCCGGTGATGCCCTGGCCGTACGGGATCGGGCTCGCCATCACCTCGTCGGTCCACGAGCCTGCCGCAAACACGGGGAGGAGCTCGCGCTGCTGCTCGTCGGCCTCGTAGATGTGCAGGTCCTGGTGCGGGACGAGATCGCCGAGCGCGTCGGCGATGCGGTCGAGCAGCGCCTCCGGGCTCTGCTCGGAGAGCACCTCGTGGAAGACGGCGGCGAGACGGCGGTACGACTCGACGAGCGCCTCCGAGCGCACAGGGGCGTTCCTCCCGGGCTCGGGGTCGGGAACGAGCGCAGCGTTGACGGCCACAGTGCTTTCGTTATCGGCACTCCGGCCTCGCCGGCGGCGCCCCGTTCGGGGGAATGGCGGCCGACCGCGATCAGCGGAAGAGGTCGTGCGCGGCCGGCATCACCAGCTCGGAGCCGGTCCCGGATCCTCTTGCGTCGACGCCGCGGACGACCGCGACCGGAATCCTGGCCGTCTTGCCCATCACCAGCTCGGCCGCGGCGGCGATCTCGTCGGCGATCGCAATCACGGTCGAGTGCAGCTCGTAGCCGGCCGGATCGTAGACGCCGCGCAGGTCGCGGAGAACCTCGACTCCGGACGCACCGATCGCCACGTTCGTGATCCCGAGACGCCACGAGCGTCCGAACGTGTCGGTCACGATCACCCCCAGCGAGCGCCCGGTCACCTCCTCGAGACCCGCTCTGAGCCGCGCCGCGGAAGCATCAGGATCCTCGGGGAGCAGGACGACGGTGTTCGGCGCGGGCGCGTTCGAGGCGTCGACGCCGGCCGATGCGCAGACGAACCCGTGCCGGGTCTCGGCGATCACGAGCGGCGGCCGGCTGCGGACGACGCGGGCGGACTCGCGCAGGACGACCTCGAGCCGCCGCGGGTCGCCGTCGGAGCCGGCCAGCCGCCGGGCCTCGGCCGACGGCTCGACCTCATCCAGGCGGACGACACGACCCTCGGCCTTCGAGACCACCTTCTGGGCGACGCAGACGACGTCACCGTCCCGCAGTTCCACCGCGGCCGTGATCAGCGACGCGAGATCGGCGCCCTCGACGATCTCGGGCAGCCCCTCGACCGGCAGAACCTCGATCACGCGCGCGCCGCCTCGAGGGCCGCCTCGGCCAGCCGCCGGGCAGCCCGGCGGTCGCGCATCAGCGTCGCCGTGACGTGCGGCCGGACGCCGAGCCGCTCGACTGCCCCGACCCCGGCCGCGTCCGCCCGGTCGACGACCAGCACGTCGATCAGCCCTGTGTAGCAGCGCGCGACGTCCGCAGGCGAGGTTCCGCCCGCGAGCCGCCGCAGCATCCGGTCGGCCGGGCCCTTCACCGCCTTGCCGCCGACGATCGGGCTGACGGCCACCACCGGAGCGCCCGTCCGCTGGATGCGCGAGCGGATCGAACGGACGGCGAGGATCGGCCAGATGCTGATGTAGGGATTGCTGGGCGCGATCACGACGTGCGACGCCTCTTCGATCGCGGCCGCGACGCCCGGGGCCGGCTTCGCGAATGCGGCGCCCTCGAAGCGTATGCCCTCGACCCGGTCCCTGGCCCGGCGCCTGACGAACCAGTCCTGAAGCGACCGCGCGCCGCCGGACGTCTCGACGATCGTCCGCAGCCGATGGTCGGTGGCGGGCAGGATTCGTACGCCGACGCCGAGCGACGCCGCGATCCGCGCCGTCACGGCCGACAGCGGCTCGCCGGCGCGCAGTGCCTTCGTCCGGACGAGGTGGAGACCGAGGTCGCGGTCGCCGAGCTGGAACCAGGTCTCGTCGTCGCCGAGCGCCTCGGCGGTCTCGCGCGCGCTCCAGGTCTCCCCGCGGCGGCCCCAGCCGCGCCGTTCATCGTTGAGACCGGCGAGCGCGTACACCAGGCTGTCGAGATCGGGAGAGACGTGCAGGCCGTAGAACTCGTCGTCGTCGCCGACGTTGCCGATCACGGTCACGGCGTCTGCTCCGACCACGTCGACAAGGCCGCGAACGAAGCGAGCGCCGCCGACGCCTCCGGAGAGAACGCACACCTGGGCCATCGCGCAGTGACACTACCGCCGTGGCCGAGCAGCAGCACCCGGAGAACCGGGCGATCGCCGAGCGGCTCGATTCGTTCGCGACGCTGCTCGAACTGGCGGGCGCGAACCCGTACTCGGCGCGCGCCTACCGACGGGCCGCCGAGCTGATCCGCACGACCGAGGCGCCGGTCGCCGCCCTGATCCGCGCCGGCCGCGCGCGCGAGCTGCGCGGGATCGGCCGGGGGATCGAGGCACGGTTGAAGGAGCTGGTCGAGACCGGTGAGATCGCCGAGCTCGAGGAGCTCGAACGGCAGGTTTCGCCCGACCTCGTCGGCCTCGGCCTCTACCTGGGTATCGGCGCCCGGCGGGCGGTGCAGATCGCGCAGACCCTGGGGATCCGGACGGCGGCGGAGCTCCGAGAGGCGGCGGCCGCGGGCCGGCTTCGCGAGGTACCCGGAATCGGCCCGGCCAACGAAGCAAAGCTGCTGGCCGCTCTGGCGCGGGCCGACGATCCGCGCCCGCCGCGCGGGATGCTGATCCATCGCGCACGGCGGCTCCTGGCCGGGATCGCCGAGTCGCTCGGCGGCACCCCGGCCGGCGACCCGCGGCGGTACCGCGACTCCAGCGAGCGGTTCGCGGTCGTCGTCGCGGCGGACGAAGCGGCGCCGGTGCTCGATGCGTTCGAGTCGCTGCCGGCGATCGTTTCCGTGCTGGAGCGATCGAGGCAGCGCAGCTACGGGGTCACGGTCGACGGCGTGCCGGTCGAGCTCGTGGTCGCCGAGCCGGCCCGGTTCGGCACGGAGCTCGTTCGCGCGACCGGCTCGCCGGAGTACGTGGCGGCGCTCGAGCCGCTGCCGGACGCACGCGACGAGGAGGGTGTCTACCGTGCGCTCGCGATCCCATTCTGCCCGCCGGAGCTTCGCGAGCAGCCGTTTCGCGACGAGCCGCCGCCGCTGGTCGAGCTCGCGCAGATCCGCGGCGACCTGCACGCGCACACCACCTGGTCGGACGGCACGGCGAGCGTCGAGGAGATGGCGCTCGCCGCGATCGAGCGCCGCTACGAGTACCTGGCGATCTGCGACCACACGCCCGCGGTCGGCGCCGTGCGCGGCCTCACGGCGGACGACCTGCGCCGGCAGGCGCTCGAGATCGCCGACGTCAACGATGCACTCGCGCCCTTCCGCGTCCTCCGCGGCTCCGAGTGCGACATCCTCCCCGACGGCCGGCTCGATCTGCCCGATTCCACCCTCGCCGAGCTGGATTGGGTCCAGGCGAGCGTCCACGGCGGCCAGCGCCTGTCGAGGCACGACCAGACGAAGCGGGTCGAGGAGGCGTTGCGCAACCCGCACGTCTCCTGCCTCTCGCACCCGAAGGGCCGGTACATCAACCGCCGGCCCGAGAACGAGCTCGACGTCGATCGGCTGATCGAGGTCGCGCTCGAGGAGGGAGTGGCGCTGGAGGTGAACGGCCTGCCGGACCGGCTCGACCTGCGCGACGTCTACGTCAGGCGGGCGGTCGAGGCCGGCGTGAAGATCGTCTGCTCGACCGACGCGCACTCGATCCCCGGGCTCGGGAACATGGAGCTGTCGGTCGCGACCGCCCGCCGGGGGTGGGCGTCGGCGGCGGATGTCGTCAACACCCGGCCGCTAGATTCCGTGCTCGATGGACGTCGAGCGCTTCACGGCTGAGCTCTCCGGCCTCTTCGAGGACTACCCGCGCTCGCCGGTGCCGAAGGGTCGTCGCTTCGACGACGTCGTCGAGGGGGTCCCGAACCTCGCCACCGAGAACGTCCTCGCCCTGCTCAACCTGGCCGCCTCGCTGCTGGGAACGGGCGAGAGCTACGTCGAGGTCGGCTCCTTCTACGGCGCGAGCCTGATCGGCGCGATGCGCGGCAACGAGGGGGACTTCGTCGCGATCGACCGCTTCTCGTTCGACGTTCCCGAGGTCCGCGGCCGGGAGCTTCCCCGTGCGAGCCGCGAGGGCCTCGAGCAGAGCCTGTCCCGCTTCGGCGCCGAGCACGCGACGATCCTGGAAGGGGACGCGTTCGAGCTGATCGAGGGCGGCGCGCTCGGCGAGCGGCGCGTCGGCGTCTACTACTGGGACGGCCCGCACGACTACGACTCGCAGCTGCGCGGCATGCGCGCGGTCGAGCCGTGGCTCGCGCCCGAGGCGTTGATCCTGGTCGACGACTACGACTGGGACGACGTCGCGCGGGCGACGCGCGACTACATCGCCGCCGAGGCGAAGGCAGAGCTCCTGTTCGGGATCGCCGGGGAGGAGAGCGGCCAGGTGTGGTGGTGGGACGGCGTCGCCGCCGTGGGGTGGCGCGCCTAACCGACGCGGCCCGGCCCCGACATCGTCCACTCGGTCAGGTCGAACCAGTGCGAGCCGCGGAGCGCGTCGACGACGCGTGGGTCCGTGTGCCGCTTGAAGAAAACATGCCGATCGACGTCGGCGCAGATCTCCGCCTCGTCGAGGTTGACGTCGGGAATCTTCATCAGCGCCTCCGCCGGGAGCTGGGCCTCCCGGACGGTCAGGTGCTTGAACTGGAGGTCGGGCGCGATCTCCATCAGCTCGGGCCAGTCGGGACACGTCTGGTAGCTCATCGTCCTGTTACTTCGGCGGCAGCGCCGATCTCCTGCAGAGACCAGGTGCCGTCGAGGAGCACCGGCCCGCGCGCGCCCTCCCCCGGGTAGACGACGAATCGGACCGCGTCGTCGAGCCAGTGGTAGAGACGGCGGCCGCTCCGGTCGCCGAGCTCGAACCGCAGCCGGAACCGGCCGTCCGCGAGCGGCGGCCGCCCGACGTCGAACCGCAACAAGCGCTCGCCGGGGGCGGCTTCCCAGCCGAGCTCCTCGGTGTCCTGCGCGGCGGCGGCGAGCAGGAGGCCGGCCTCGTCCCTGAGCTCGAGCGAGATCCGCGGAGGGTCGACAGCCTCGCTGACGACGACGCGCAGCTCGACCACCAGCGGCTCTCCGGCGGCGAGCTGCAGCCGCTCCTCGCCGTCGGGGCCCAGCAAGCGCGCCTCGGCGATGCGCGCCTCGCCGCTTCCGTACTCGCGCAGGCCGGCCGTGCCCTCGGCCGGGTCGCGCTCGTCCGCGAGCAGCTTGTGGTAGCGGGCGATCGCCTCCTGCGCCGAGCCGTCGAGCTCGACGCGCCCGTCCCGCAACAGCACCGCCCGCCGGCAGAGCCGCTCGACGGAGGCGGCGTCGTGGGAGACGAACACGATCGTCCCGCCCCGCTGCTTGTACTCGAAGATCTTCCCGAAGCACTTGCGCTGGAATTCCTCGTCCCCGACCGCGAACACCTCGTCGAGCAGCAGCACGTCGGCGTCGATGTGGGCGGCAACGGCGAAGCCGAGCCGCATGTACATCCCCGACGAGTACGTGCGCACGGGGTTGTCGATGAACCGCTCCAGCTCGGCGAAGGCGACGATCTCCTCGAAGCGTTCGTCGATCGTCCTGCGCTTGAGGCCGTACAGAGACCCGTTCAGGTAGACGTTCTCGCGGCCCGAGAAGTCGGGGTGGAAGCCGGCGCCGAGCTCGAGCAGCGAGGCGACCCGTCCGCCCGCCTCGACCCGGCCGGAGGTCGGCGTGATGATTCCGGCGACCAGGCTGAGCAGCGTGGTCTTGCCGGAGCCGTTGCGGCCGACCAGGCCGACCGCGTCGCCGGGCTCGACGGCGAGCGAGACGTCGCGGAGGGCCCAGACCTCGGCCGGCTCGGCGCGGCGGCGGCGGAGCACCAGCTCCTTGAGCGTGCGCACCGGCTCCGGGTCGACACGAAAGCGGCGGCTCGCGCGGTCGACCCGGATCTCGCCCGGTTTCATGGAATCGAGGGTACCGCGAGCGCCCGCCGCACGATCGTCGCCAGCGTGGTGACGAACGCCGGCTCGCTGTTCGGCATCTCGATCCGGGCGAAGCGCATGCCCAACTCGTCGGCCTTCGCCTGCGCCTGGATGTCGAGGTCCCAGCGGATCTCGAGATGGTCGGCGACGAAGCCGATCGGACAGACCAGCACGTCGTCGACCCCCTTCGCGTGGAGCGCCTCGAGGTGGTCGATGATGTCGGGCCCGAGCCAGGGCTCGCCGGTCGACGATGCGGACTGGTAGCTGAACGACCAGTCGCTCGGGCCCGCGGCCCGAGCGATAGCTGTCGCGGTTTCCATCAGCTGCCGCTCGTACGGGTCGCTTTCGGCCAGGATTCGCGCCGGAAGGGAGTGCGCGGTGAACACGACGTGCGCCGACATGCGCCGCACCCGGCCGGCGAGGAGCTCGACGAAGCCCGTCTCCAGGTGCCAGCTGTCGACGAACTCGAGCTCGGCGCGCCCGGCGAGAGCCTCCTCGAGCTGCTGCCGGTAGCCGCCGATCGAGAGGCGCGAGTAGTGCGGCGCGAGGACGAGGCCGGCAACGGTGTCCGAACCGGTCCGGAGCGCGGCCTCGGCCGCGTCGGCGATCCGCGGCGTCCAGTGCTTCATGCCCGTGAAGACCGCCAGCCCGAGCTCTGCCTCCAGCGCCGCCCTGGTCTGCTCGGTGATCTCGTTCAGCGGGTTCGACTCCTCGATCCCGAGCCGCCGGTAGCGCTCCGTCAGGTCGGCGAGACGCTCCGGGCTCACGGGCCGGCCGCCGCGGATGTCGGCGTAGTAGGCCGGGACGTCCCCGATTCGGTCCGGCGACCCGTACGCCATCAGCACGACTGCTGCGTTCATTCGCGTACCAGCTCCACGAGCCGGGTCAGGTCGTCGGGGTCGGTCTCCGGCAGCACACCGTGGCCGAGATTGAAGACGTGGCCGGCTCGGCCGCCGGCGCGGGCGAGGACGTCGCGAGCGGCGGCCTCGATCCGCGGCCACGGGCCGAGCAGCACGGCCGGATCGAGGTTCCCCTGCACCGCCTTCTCCGGGCCCACCACCTCCCAGCCCTCGTCGAGCGGGAGGCGCCAGTCGAGTCCGATGCAATCGCCACCGGCCGCGGCCATCGCGCCGAGCAGATGAGCCGTACCGGTCCCGAAGTGGATGGTCGGGACGTCCACCGACTCCAGCACGCGGGCGGAGTGGGGCGCCACGAACTCCTCGTAGTCGGAGGCGGACAGCACGCCCACCCACGAGTCGAAGACCTGGATCACGTCCGCGCCGGCCGCCACCTGCGCGGCGACGTACGCGGCGAAGCCCTCGGCCAGCCGCTCCATCAGGGCGCGCCACACGACCGGCTCGCGGTACATCAGCTCCTTCAACCGGACGAAGTCGCGCGTCGGCTTCCCTTCGACGAGATACCCCGCGACGGTGAACGGCCCGCCGCAGAACCCGACCAGTGCGCGCTCGACAGCAAGCTCGCGGCGGACGATCCGAACCGCCTCCAGGACCGGTCCGTAGGCCTCCTCGGGATCGGGCAGCCGTAGCCGCTCGACGTCGGCGGCCGTCGCCACGGGCTCGGCGACCACCGGCCCGACCCCCTCGACCAGCTCGACATCGATCCCCATGGCCAGCACGGGCGTGACGATGTCGGCGAACAGCACGGCCGCGTCGACCCCGTGGCGGCGCACCGGCTGGAGGGTCACCTCGGCGCAGAGTTCGGGCGTGTTCGCGACCTCGAAGAAGGAGTGGCGCTCGCGCAGCTCGCGGTACTCCGGCAGCGACCGGCCGGCCTGGCGCATGAACCACACAGGGGGGCGCCCGACCTGCTCGCGCCGCAGCGCGCGGACGAGGAGCGGGTCAGGCACCGGCGGCCTGGGCCGGAGTGATCGCAAAGCCGGGCCGGACGAGGTCGGCGATGTCGGCGCTCACGAGGCGGACCCCTTGGCGGCGAGCGGCAGCAACATAGGCAGCGTCGTAGACGCTCATACCACGTTCAGCCGCGAGGGCGCTCGCCTCCTTCACGAGCCCGTCGTCCACCCGCTGGAGCGCATCGCCGCAGGCGATCACCACGAGGCGCACCAGGTCCGCCGCCCGGGCTTCGGACTTCCATTTGACGACGGCCACGTTCGCCACTTCATAGAGCGTCAGGTCGAGTGCGGTCACCTCCACCTGTCCGGCGGCGGCTCTCTCGACGAGAGAGGCCGCGTGTTCGTGGTGGGCGTTTCCTCGATCGGCCGACGCAGCCCAGACGGTGGCGTCGAGCAGAAGCGTCCTCAACGTGAGTTCCGCATCGCCCGGATGAACTCCGTGCTATCGCCTCCGTGATCCTCTGCCCCGGCGAGGATGGCGAGGATCGCCTCACGCCGAGCATCCGCGTCCGCCCTCAGCTCACGGTCGGCCAGCTCGCGCAGGAACCCGCTCCGGGAGAGACCACGACGCTGCGCCTCGGCGTCGAGTTGGGCCAAGAGATCGTCCGGGATGCTGATCATCACCTTCGCCACGATTCTAGTATATACCGGTATTGCCAACTCTAGACTCGGCTGGTGCAGCCGGTTCCCGCGCACGCCGTCCCGGCCGGGCCCCTTGCCGTCCGCTGGCTCGCCTACGAGCTCGTGCCCCCACAGGCCGGCGCGGTCGCCATCGCGACGGTCGAGCTCGAGAACGCCGGCGCCGACACCTGGCGCGAGGTCCTGCTCGCGTACCACTGGCTGGACGAGCTCGGCAACGCGATCGACTGGGACGGCCTGCGCACCGCGCTCCCGCGCCTAGAGCCACGTGCCCGTACCGAGGTGGCGGCCCGGGTCCGTGCCCCGATGCCTCCCGGCCGCTACCGGCTCGCGTTCGATCTCGTGGTCGAGGATCTCTGCTGGCTCTCGGAGATCGGCAATGAGCTGCTCGCGACCGACGTCGACGTTCGCCCGCGCGTCGCGGACGACGCGGTCTCGCACCTCCCTCCCGACGTCGAGCCGGCTCCGGACTGGCACGACCTCGTCCGGGCCGCGCACGAGGAGGGGTTCGCTGCGGTCGGCGGCGGGATCGAGAGCCGCGAGCGCGAGCTCCGCCCATACCGAGCCGGAGGCGGCCGCAACCCGTCCTTCGCCGGGCCGCTCGTGTGCCCGTCGCTGCTACCACCGCTGGAGCCGAACTGCGAGGTCGCCGGGCTGCCGGCGTGGCGCCAGGATGGCGACGAGCCGTGGATCTACGACGGCCGGATCAGAGCCCGATTGAGGAGACCGTGACCAGGCGCCGCCGGAGCCGGGCTTTGCCCGGCGGGAGGCACAGAACGGCGAGGCAACATCGGCACCACGAAGACCGGGGCCGGCTCCGCGCATGCTGGCGGGTGCAGGAACGCCCGCAAGGAGAGGGCCCGTGGGGGAACCAGGGGTTCCCCCATGCGACCGCTAGAGCTCCACGGCGATCCGGTCGTCGACGCGCCTGAACACCCACGCGCCGACCGTGAGCGCCACCACCGTCTCGACGACCAGGTAGACGACGTCCCAGCCGCCGGGCACCCGGCCGTAGAACAGCGGGTCGCGGAGCGCGTACAGCGGCGGCGTCAGCGGGTTGACCCAGCGCAGGATCGTCACCACCCAGTCGTAGTGCTGGACGCCACCGGGGAGGTCCTCGAGCCGGTAGAGGATCGGCGTCAGGAAGAACCAGGGGAGCAGCACCGCCTGGACGAGATGCTCGACATCGCGGAAGACGACGTTGGCGCACGAGACGATCAGTGCCACCCCGCAGACGAACGCGACGATGCCGGCGGCGATCGGGATCCCGAGCAGGAAGGTGTCGCGTGTCTCGGGGATGACGATCGCGTCCACGACCATCAGCACCGCGAGCATGGCCACGAAGGTGACGAGTTGCGTGGCCACGACGGACAGCGGGACCAGCTGGCGCGGGAAGCGCACCTTCTTCACGAGCGCCGCGCTGTCGACCATCGACCGGGCACCCGTCGTCAGCGAGGCGGAGAAGAACAGCCAGAGCGCGAGCCCGACGAGCAGGTAGAGCGGGTAGTGCTCGATGTCGGTCGCCTTCCACAGCACCGAGAAGACGAGCACGTAGATGCCCATCAGGATCAGCGGGTTGAGCAGCGACCAGACGACCCCGAGCGCCGACCCCTTGTACCGCGTCTGGAGATCGCGCCGGAAGAGGTTCCCGAAGAGCTCCCGGTAGCGGTAGAGATCCGCGTAGACCGTCACGACAACGGAAAAGGCTAGCGGGATGATCGGTTCCTGACCCTCGTGCTTGCAGGCCCCCATCCGCGAGTGCGATGGTCAGGGACCGATCATCTCACCTTACGGGCGAAGAGCGAGACGCCCGAATAGCCGTAACAGGTCTGCGCGAACCAGGTAGCCGCCGAGCGGCCGACCACCGGGAGCCGCCGCAGCCTGCCGCCGATCCGCCGGTCGCGCAGGTCGTCGTCGCCCTCGGCGTGCTCGACGCGGCGTACGACCAGGCCGCTCCGCGCGAACGCCCACAGATACGCATACAGCGTGTGCACGTGCTCGTTGATCCCGAAGCTCTTCTCGTGCTCCTGGTCCTCGACCGACGCACTCGCCCGCACCGCGCGCGTCCCCTCGTTCAGCGCGGCGACGGTGCCGCCGCGGCGCGTGATCCGCGCCATCTCGCCGACCATCCGCCCGAGCTCGAGCGCGTGGTGCAAGGCCGCGACGCAGTAGACGAGGTCGAAGGAGCCGGTCGCGAACGGGAGATGCTCGCCGTCGGCCTGGACGCGTGCGAACGGCCCGACGCGGGTCTCGTAGAAGGCGCCGCGGCCGAGCCCGATCTTGGGGTCGGCGAGGATGTCGGTGGCGACGTACTCGACCCCGAGCGGCACGAGGTGCTGGGCCGCCCACGCCTTCGCCGCGCCCACCTCGAGGACGCGCATGCCCGGGCGCACGTACCGCTCGAGCAGCAGTGAGAACGAATGCTCGTTGGCCTTCCAGGTCGTGTCCTCCCAGTGCAGGTCGCGCGTCAGGTAGGGAAGGTGCGCGTCGACCTCGTCGTCAGGCTCGTACCACCCCTCCTCCCGCGCCATCGCCGGCCAGCCGGCGATCTCGGCGCGCTTCTCGGCGATGCCCGGCAGGCGGTCGTCGAGCATGCGCGGGATCCCCTCCTCGACCGGGAAGACCGCTGCGCAACCGGTGCAGCGGAGCCCTTCGGGGACCTGCTCGAGCGCCCTCCGGCAGACGGGACAGCACATGACGTCGAGCGGAGGGATCACCCTGTGAGTATCTCCGTACAAAGGAACCGGGGACAGGCTGAAGATCTGTCCCTCTCTGTGCTCATCAATGTCTAACACCGCTGGGTTACCGTGTCCGGCGTGAGTGCCGCTGCAGCAGCGGTCGCCCTTCCCGTGGCCGCGTTCGTGATCTGGTCGCTCCTCCACTCGCCGCTCGCGCGACGGCTCGTCGCGCACCCGACGGGCGAGCGCTGGAGCGAGCACGTAACCCCGACCTTCGGGGGCGTCGGCATCTTCCTGGGCCTCGCAGCCGGGATCGCCGCCGCGATCGCCGCGGGCGGCGTGCACGCCCATGGGGAGCTGCTCGGCGTCCTCGGCGGCGCCGCACTGCTCTTCGCGGTCGGGCTGGTCGACGACGTCTACACGCTGCCGGCACCGATGAAGCTCGCCGTCCAGTTCGGCGCGGCCGCAATCGCGCTCTCCTCCGGCCTCTCGGTCGAGATCGTCTCCAACGACGTCCTCGCCTGGATCATCGGCCTGCTCTGGCTCGTGGGGATGACCAACGCCTTCAACCTGCTCGACAACATGGACGGCCTCGCCGGGACGCTCGCGCTGATCGCCGCCGTCTTCTTCGCGATCGACGCCGTCACCGTCCACGAGGAGCGGCTGCTGCTCGTGCTCTCGCTCAGCCTCGGCCTCGCCTGCCTCGGCTTCCTGCTCTTCAACTTCCGTCCCGGCAAGCCCGCGCTGGTCTTCATGGGCGACTCGGGCAGCCAGGTGCTCGGCTTCACGCTCGGCGCTCTCGGCCTCGCGACCAGCTGGAAGGTGGCCGAGACGACGGTCGCCACGCTGATGCTGCCGATCCTCGTCCTCGCGATCCCGATCCTCGACACCGCGCTGGTGACGGCGGTGCGCATGCGCGAGCGGCGGCCGATCCACCAGGGCGGGAAGGACCACACCTCGCACCGGCTGGTCCGCGGCGGAATGTCCGAGCAGAAGACGGTCGTTCTGCTGGCGGCGATCGCGGCCGGCCTCGGCGCGACCGCCCTCGCCTATTCCGTCCTCGGCGACTACCGGATCACGCTCGTCGGCGTTCTGGTCACGTTCGCACTCCTCGTCCAGTTCGCCGGCTTCCTCGTCGACCTCGAGCGCGGCGGCACCGCCGAGACCGAGGCAGTCCCGGGCGGCTGGATGCTGCGAACGGTGGTGCTCCACCGGCGGCGGCTGCTGGAGGTGCTGCTCGACTTCGTGCTGATCAGTGCCTGCTTCACCGCCGCCTATCTCCTGATCGTGCAGGGCACGGGCACGCAGTACCAGCGGCACGTCTTCACGGTCGCGCTCCCGGCGGTGCTCATCACCCGCTACATCGCCTTCATCCTGCTCGGCCTGTACCAGGGCATCTGGCGCTTCGCCGGGTCGCGCGAGGCGGCCTCGATCGTGCTCGGCGTCCTCGTCTCGGAGCTCGCCGCGGTGGGGATCGTGGTCGCGACCACGCCGCTCGGCGACTTCCCGTTCAGCGTCTTCGTGCTCGACGCGCTGCTCTGCATCCCCGTGGTCGGAGCGTCGCGGTTCGGCGAGCGGGCGCTCTTCCGCGCCCGCTCGACGCTGCGCGAGCGCGACGCCCGCCGGACGCTGATCGTCGGCGCGGGCCGCTCGGGGCGGAGCCTGCTCCGCGAGCTCCGCGAGACGCCCGGCGAGCGCGTCGTCGGCTTCGTCGACGACGACCCGCGCCTGCATCGCCGGCGGCTACTCGGCGTGCCCGTCCGCGGCGGGACGCTCGACATCGACCGGATCCTCGACGCCGCCCGGCCCGACACGGTGCTGGTCACCATCCCGCGGGCCCCGGCCGAGCGCCTCGACGCGGTCGTGCGTGCCTGCACCGCCGCGGATATCCCCTGCCGGTTCGTCCGCCGCGAGACGGACCTCGACCCCGTCGCGGTGCTCGGCGCCGCGCAGGGTCGCTCATGACGGCGGCCGCGCCCGCCGCCGCGGAGCTCCCCGCCGCCGCCGAGAGGACGTGGGCAGACCGGCTGACGAATGCGGTTCCGGTGGTCGTCGCCTTCCTCTGGCTGTGCGTCCTCTACGGATGGCAGACCCGCGGCCACTTGACTCCGTGGCTCTTCACCGACGAGCTCAAGTACACCCAGATCGCGCGCAGCATCGCCGAGACGGGCCGGGCTTCGGAGCGGCACCACTCGGTCGCCTTCGACACGCTCTACACGTACGCGATCGCGCCGTTCTGGCGGATCCACGACGTCCACACCGCCTACTCGGCGATCAAGTACTTCGGCGTGATCGTGATGACGGCGGCGATCTTCCCGACCTACCTGCTCGCCCGCATGGTGGTGTCGCGGTTCTGGGCGCTCTTCGCCGCAATCGGGGCCGTCGCCGGGCCATCCCTCGCGTACGGATCGTTCGTGATCGAGGAGCCGCTCGCCTATTTCGCCGCAGCGCTCTCGTTCCTGCTGATCGCCAAGGGGCTGGTGACGCGCTCGTGGCGGTGGAACATCGCGGCGTCGGTCTCGGTGCTCCTCGCCACGCTCGTCCGCGGCCAGCTGGCGGTCCTGATCGTCGCGTACGTGCTCGCCGCGCTCTTCCTCGCCTGGACGAGCGATCCGATGACGCGCTGGCGCGCCGGCTGGAGCGCGTGGGACTGGGTCGGCTTCGTCGTCCTGACGATCGGCGGCATCATCGTCTTCAGCGCCAGCGTCGGCGCTTTCTCGCAGACCTGGCTGATCGCGACCGGCTACTACCGGCACCGGATGATCGTGTACGGCCTCTGGGCGGGCGGCGCCTTCTCGATCGGCATCGGGCTGCTGCCGGTGATCTCCCTCGCCGCGCTGGTGCGCCCGAAGGGGGTGCCGTGGACGCGCGAGCTGCGCGCGTTCGTCGCCCTCACCTCCGCCTCCGTGGTCGTCTTCGGCCTCTACACGGCGGTGAAGGCCGCCTACCTCTCCACCGTGTTCTCGACCGTGGTGGAGGAGCGCAACCTCATCTACCTCGCGCCGTTGCTGTTCGTCGCCACGGGGCTCGCGTTTCAACGGCGGCGCCTGAACCTCGTCGCGCTGGCCGCCAGCGCCGGCTTCGTCCTCTACGTCATCCTGACCACCCCTTTCCAGCTCGACCTCTTCCCGTACGCCGACGCGCTCGGGCTCGCGATCGTCCAGATGGCGAACCGCGACCTCGCCTTCGACGACGGCGACGTGAAGGTCCTGCTCTCGGTCGTGCTCGTGATCTCCATCGCGCTGCTGCTGCTGCCCGGGCTTCGCGCGGTGGCGCGGCGACACCGGCTCGGGACCGGGATCAGCGTCGCTGCCGCCGTGCTGGTGATCGCGTGGAACGTCGCCGGCGAGATCTCGGCGTCGCACGGCGTCAACAACTTCTCGAGGAACCTGCTCCGCAACTTCCCCACCCCGCCCACCTGGATCGACGACGCGACCGGCGGGAAGCCGACGATCTACCTCGGACAGAAGATCACCGACCCGCAGGGAATCTGGCTGATGGAGTTCTGGAACCGCGGGTTGAGCTACGTCTGGAGCCTCGACGGCACTGCGCCGCCGCCGGGCCGGCAGGCACCCGGGTACGTCACACCCGACGCCGGGCCGGACGGCCTGCTCACCGGCAAGTCGATCCCCACCGGGGCCCCGCCCGGAGTCGACTACATGGTCGCGGACGCGGACATCGCGGTCCAGGGCAAGGATCTCGTCCGCCCGCAGGTGCAGTCCGTGGTCAAGCAGGACGAGTTCGGCTTCCCGATCCACAAGGTGGTCGTGGCGCCGGCGCCGTGGCGGCTGCTGAGGATCGACCCGCCCCTCCGCCTCGCCAGCACGCCGATCGGAATCGAGCCGGACGGCTGGGTGACGCCGCCGCTCGGCGCCCCGCAGGACGCGCCCGCGTCGAGCGCCTACAACCAGTTCTCCACCCCGGGCGGCAAGCCGGGCCGGATCAAGATCACCGTCTCGCGTGCCGGCTGGCAGGGGACGGACAAGCCGGGCCACGTGACGATCGAGGTCGGCCGCCTGATCCGCGGCCCGGACAAGCAGCCGGCGCTGGGAAAGGTGTCGCAGGTGCTGCGCTGGACCGTGCACAGCGGGCAGACGCGCGTGTTCAGAGTCGACGGTG
This sequence comes from uncultured Actinomycetes bacterium, assembly GCA_963775695.1. Lineage (GTDB taxonomy): Bacteria > Actinomycetota > Thermoleophilia > Gaiellales > Gaiellaceae > DATBLE01. The sequence continues at coordinate 217,730 of CAVZJU010000012.1, forward strand.
GGCCGCGCACCCGCGTCGAGGTGACGATCGCGCCGACCTTCTCCCCGTACGACTTCGGCGGCAGCGACCGCCGGAGGCTCGGCGCCCAGGTCTCGTACGGGTTCGAGCAGAAGTGACGCTCGGCCGCCTTTACGGTCGCGTAACAGTCGCCCGGTAGATTTCGGGCCGTGCACGGACACCGCTCGTTCCGCGCGACTGCGGTCGCCCTCGGAGCCGCCGTTCTGGCCCTGGTCGTCGCCGCAGCCGTCGCCGCCGCCACCGGCCCAAAGGTCTCCCTGACGCTCCCCGGAACACACGCGAAGGCCCCGGGCAAGTGCGGCGACGCCCATCCCGACCCGTATTCAGCCGTCTCCCGCGGGGTCCGGCTGACCATGGTCGGCGCCGTCAAGCCGGTCCCGAAGCGAGCCGGGTGGCAGGTCGGATTCCGCGTCAAGCGCTGCGTGAACCGCACCTACCGGCAGGTGTGGACCGGGAAGGTCATGGGCCGCAAGACCGGCGTCTTCCGGATCCCGTACACGCCGCGGCTCGGCGGCCTCTACATCGTGATCGCGGACTACGGCAAGCACCCGAACGTCACGAGCCCGAAGCTCCGCCTGCGCGCACGCTGACTCAGCGCCAGGCCGCGACCAGGTACGTGAAGCGGTAGCGCAGGGCGAGCCTCGCCGCCGGCCCGCTTCTCTCCGCGAGGACCAGCGCGGCTCCGAGCGGACCCGGCAGCGCGCGGGTCTGCGGCACGAAGAAGGGCCGCAGGGAGCTACTCGGCCAGCCGGCGGCCCGCAGGTCGGCGAGCACGTCGTCGACCCGGTACTGCCGGGGGTTGAGGTCGAAGACGACCTTCTTCGTCGTGTAGCCGGCGGCATGCCGGAAGAACGAGCGACGGTCGCTCGCGTAGTACAGCGCCCGGAACAGCGTGGTGGCGGCGACCGGGCGGTCGGGGGTGAAGTCGTTCAGGTCGGCGTGAGCGATCGTCCTTCCTTTCGACGCCGCCTCCTCGACCATCCGCGGATCGGCGTCGACGCCGAGGTACTCGATCCCCGCCAGGAAGTCCGCCAGTCCCCCGTCTCCGCACGCGAGGTCGACGAGCCGGTCGCCGTCCTCGAGCGGCGGCCCGAGCGAGCGGATCAGCTCGGCGCGATGCCGCAGGTACGGAGCCGGGTCGGCGTACTCCCGCTCGGTCCACGTCTCGACACTGTCTCCTTTCACCGCGCGAACAGCCGCTCGGGATGCTTGCGCACGAAGCGCAGGATCGACCGCCAGTGCCACAGGGTTCGGCGCGTCCAGAAGGTCTGGTCCGTGAGCGCGTCCCAGCGGTGGCGGACGACTGCCTGGGGGACGTACCAGCGTTCCCAGCCCGCCTGCGCAGCGCGGTAGCAGAGGTCGATCTCCTCGCCGTACATCCGGAAACCGGCGTCGTAGCCGCCGAGCTGGTCGAGCATCGCGCGGCGAAGGAGGAGCGAGCCGCCGAGCATCCAGTCGGCCTCGACCGGCTCCTCCGGCCGCTCGTCGAGCTCGTAGTGCGCTCGCTGGCGCTCGAGCGGCGGGAACAGCCGGCGGAGCGGTGTCCGGCGGACCAGGGTGCCGCCGACCGTCGGGAAGCGACGCCGGGAGGCCTGCCACGAGCCGTCGAGGTTCACCAGGCGGGGGCCTGCGACCCCGCAGCGCGGCCGGGCCGCCGTGAACGCGGCCAGCTCGGCCACCGAGCCCGGCTCGGGAACGGCGTCCGGGTTGTTGACCAGGACGAGCTCGCCGGTCGTCTCGGCGATCCCACGGTTCAGGTTGGCGGCATAGCTCAGCGGCTTCGCGTTCTCGACCACCCGCGCCCCGTGCATGTCGTCGGGAAGGCTGCCGGGGACGTTCGCGACGAGGACGATCTCGTCGACCTGCGGCGCGAGCGCCGGCAGCGACTCGGCGAGCTCCCGGCGGTGTCCGTGAGAGACGACGATCGCCGAGATCATCGTCATCCAAGCGCCTCCCGGTAGACGTCGAGCGTGCGACGCGCGGTCTCCTCCCAGGTGAACGCCTTGGCCCGCTCGAGCCCGGCGGCGACGAGACGGTCGCGATCGGCGAGCGCGCCACGAACCGCCTCCGCGAGATCACCGTCGGAGTAGACGGCTGCACCGCCCGCGACCTCGCGCAGCCCAGGGTCGCCCGAGGCGACCACCGGCGTGCCGGAGGCCATCGCCTCGAGCACAGGCAGGCCGAAGCCTTCGTACCGCGACGGCAACACGAGCGCCGCGGCGCCCCGGTAGAGATCCGCGAGCTCATTCTTCTCGACGTAGCCGCGCAGGTCGGCGCCCGCCCGTTCGAGCTCGCGGGCCAGAGCCGGTTCCCGCTCCGGCCCGACGAGGACCAGCGGCAGGCCGACCTCTTTCGCCGCACGCGCAGCGGCGAGCGGGTCCTTCCGGGCCTGGATCGCGCCCACGTACAGGAGGTATCCGCCGCCGGCGACTTCTCCTGGCCCGAACGCAGGGTCGACGCCGTGCGGTGTGACCGTGATCTTCTCCGCCGGGATTCCATAGAGATCGACGAGGTCCCGCTTCGTCCGCTCCGACACAGCCAGCACCCGTCGAGCGCGCCGGGCGGCTCGCGGCACCACGCGTTTGAAGACGAAGCGGTGGCGGCGGCTCATCGCTTGCGAATCGTGCTCGAACGAGAGGTCGTGGATCGTCACCACGGCCGGGCAGGGGCAGCGTGTTGGCAGCGCATGCTGGAAGTGCGCCAGTGCGGGCCGCAGCCGGCGAAGGACGGCCGCCAACGACCAGGCCATGCGCAGCTCTTGGGATCCTGTGCGGAGCCGGACGGGCTCGATCCCCTTCGGGACGAGCTCCGGATGCCGCGTGATCGCGGCGAACCGGAACTCGTCTCCGCCGAGCGCCGGCAGCAGGCGCAGGAGGTTTTCGACGTACGTCTCATCCCCGGTGCGCTGCCGCCCCAGCACGTCTGCGTCGAGAACGACCAGCGGCTTCAGGGTGTCTCCCCGGGCCATGGCAGGCGTCTGACCCCTGCAGCGGTCGCTCCGGCCGTGATCGTGGCGCGGCGGAACGCATGGTTGAGCCAACAACCGGCCGGTTTGGACATGGCAGGGGTCTGACCCCTGACATGTCTCATCCGGCCACTTCCTCGTACACGCCGCGCGTCTCGCGTGCGACACGATCCCACGTGAACCGGCCGGCGCGCTCGAGGCCGCGCGCCCGCAGCTCGTCCCGCCGCGCGCATGCGTCCTCGATCCCGGCCGCGATCGACGCCGGGTCGCGCGGGTCGATCAGCACCGCTGCTCCGCCCGCGACCTCCTCGGTGGCCGCGCCCGCGCTGGTCACGACCGGCGTGCCGCAGGCCATCGCCTCCAGCACCGGGATGCCGAAGCCCTCGTACAGCGACGGATACACGAGGCAGCGCGCGCCGCGATAGAGCGCGGCGAGCTCGTCGTCGGAGACTCGACCCAACCACCCATCGACCTGAACACCGCCCCAGCCACGCGCTCCCACAACTCTCAGAGGCACGGCCAGCCGCCGGGCGGCCTGCTGCGCGGCGGCCAGGTTCTTCCGCGGCTCGAGCGTCCCGACGGCGAGCACATAGTCGCCCTCCGCCGCCGGGCCGTCCGCGACGAACGGCGGGCCGACCGCGTTCGGGATCACGTCGATCCGTTCGGCGGGAACGCCGAGCAGCTCGACGATCTCGCCGCGGGTGAACTCCGAGACCGCGATCACGCGCCTCGCCGCCCGCGCCACCCTGGGGACGGCAAAGCGGCTGTAGCGCCGCGTCCACTGGTTGAACGTCTCCGGGTGGCGTAGGACGGCGAGGTCGTGAACCGTTACTACCACCGGGACGTGGCTGCGTACAGGCCCGCGGAACGTCGGGCAGTGCAGTACGTCGAGCCCGCGGGCTTCGCGCGGCAGCCCGTGCGGGTACCACCAGGCGTCGCGAAGAACGGTGGAGAGCTTCCCCGGGCCGCCGAAGCTGAGTCTCCTCAGCTCGAGGCCCGGCAGGGTCCCGAGCTGATCGAGGCCGCGGATGTAGCGGGCGGTGCCCGCCTGCGTCTGGACCAGCGGCGAGGTGTCGAGGCCTATGCGCATGCGGCGAACGCCTGGAGCATGACGCGGCCGGTCTCGTCCCAGCGGAAGCGCTTCGCGTGCGCCAGCCCGCGCGGGACGAGCTCGTCGCGCCGGCGCAGGGCCTCCTCGACGGCAGCTCCGATCGCCTCCGGGTCGTCCGGGTCGGCACGCACGGCGGCGTCACCGCCGGCCTCGTCCATCGAGGGGTGGGCGGAGGCGACGACCGGAACGCCGGCCGCCATCGCCTCGACGATCGGGATGCCGAACCCCTCGAACCGCGACGGGTAGACGAACGCGGCGGCGCCCCGGTACAGGCGCGCGAGCTCGTCGTCCTCCACGTAGCCGAGCCGGATCACGTCGGGCCGCTCGAGCGACGGCTGCGGCCCCCAGCCTTCCGCGCCGACAACGGCGAGCGCGTGACCTTCCGGCAGCGGCGCGGCGAGCAGCGTCTCGAGGTTCTTGCGCGGCTCGAGCGTCGCCACCGTGAGGAGATAGGGGCGGCCGAGATCGGCGCGAGGCCCCTCGGCCGCGATGTCGACGCCCGGGTAGGCGACCACCACCTTCTCCGGCGCCACGCCGAGCAGCTCGACCACCTCGCCCTTCGTGAACTCGGAGTTGACGAAGAGGACGTCGCAGGTGCGGGCGGCGTTCCGGTATTTCACGCCGTGCATGCGCCTGGTGCGACCCTGCACCCAATCCGGGAACCGCAGCGGCACGAGGTCGTGGACCATCGTCGAGCGGATGCCGCCGCGCTGTGGCGGATACATCCAGTCCGAGAAGTGCAGCACGTCGATCGGTCCCAGGAACCGCTCGACCGGCGGCCGGCCGATGCGGCTCCAGGCCTGGCGCCAGTGATGCGCGAAAGGCAGGAATCGCAGCCGCGGCTCCACCGGGATGCCGGCGAGCGCCTCCGGGATCCGCTTCTTCCCCTCCGGGCTGGTCGGCGCGAAGGGGACGACCTCGTGCTCCGACCCGGCGGCCTCGACCAGCCCCGCGAGCGAGCCGAGAATGTAGTTCCCCACCCCCGTCCGCGGGTGCGAGAGCGGCGAGACGTCGAACGCGATCCGCACTAGGAGGGCGTGTACGTGAAGCGCGTGAAGTGGACTCCGAGCTCGCGCGGGTCGGGGTTCTGGCCGTTGGTGACGACCTTCGGGACGGCGGTCGGCGAGACCGTGAAGTGCACCACGCACGACTCGCCGTACCGGACGAGCGGGACGCTCAGCAGCTCGGTCGCCGTCGGCGCGACGCTCGCCCGCGCGACCTGTCGCCCGTCGACCGAGGCGATCACGGTTGTCGGTTTCGTGAACAGCCCGGGGTCGCTCTGCAGAGTGACGGTCACCGAGCCGCCGCGGCAGCCGAGCCGCGTGTACGTGACTTCGCGGCCCGACCAGGTGTCCTGCGGATAGAGCCCGTCCACCCGCGAGACCTGGCGCAGCGGGCCGAAGATCCGCCGCAGGACGATCCCTTTGCGCGCGTCCTGGGCCACGACCTGCCCGCCGACGTCGACCGTGCCGTCGGTGAGGACGTAGTCGGCGTGGACGACCTTCCCGTCCGGTCCGCGCATCAACCCGGTCTCCCGGTCGGTGGTCAGCGGCTTCTCGGGCAAGTCGCCCTGGAGCGGCGCGCTCGTGTAGTAGAAGTGCCGCACGCTCCGGTTGAAGAACTCGTTCTCCCACACGGAGTACTTGTCGGTGTTGCCGGACCAGATCAGCGTCACCTGCGCGTCGCGGCCGACGGCGCGGTCGACCCAGTCGGGGTGCGCGGCGGTGACCCCCTGGAACAGGTCGAGGATCGACGCCTGCCGGTACTTCCCCTCGATCGGCTTCTGCGAGATCCCGAAGTAGACGAACACGAGCAGCGGCACGACCAGCGCGTAGCGCACGGGCACGAACAGGAACAGCAGGCAGGCGCCGAGCGAGGCGACCAGCACGACCCAGTGCAGGTTCCCGATTCCGCCGAAGGACGGCGCGATCGACCAGAGCGGCAGCAGCGCCGTCGTGTCCGAGACCGCCGGCAGGCCGATCAGCTTCGTGTACGGCAGCGCGGTGACCAGCGCGACCGACCCGGCCGCCACCGGCCAGGCGATCGGGCGCGGCCGAGGGCACAGCCGTTCGACCCAGAGCATCAGCGCGGTCAGGAAGAGCGGCGCGACGTAGAACATGTTCCGCTCCTCGACCCGCAGCGACTGCTCGGACGCGAACGTCGCCACCTCGAGCACGAGCCAGAACGAGAGCGTGACGGCGGCTGCGAGGAACGCCCTCTCCGCGCGGGGCCGGCCGCTCGCCGTCAGCGCGAGGACGACGAGCGCAACGAACGGCACGACCCCGAGCGACAGGATCAGCTCCTCCCAGTGGTACAGCCACCAGTGGAAGACGCCGCCGACCGTGTACCCGGCATGACCGGCGACCTCGTAGGCGCCGAACACGCCGAAGATCGAGGCGCCGCGGGCGACCTGCACGACCACGACGAGCAGCACCGCCGCGGCGCCCGCCGCGAAGAACCAGCGGAACTCCCGCAGGGCCCGCCGCCCGGAGACCAGGAACGGCGCGGTCGCCATTGCCGGCAGGATCGCCACTGCCTGCGCGCGGGTCAGGTACGCCAGCACGAACGTCCCGAACAGGAAGAGCGTTCGGCGCAGGTCGGGTCGCTCGAGCCAGAGCACCATCGCGAGCGCGGCGAGCAGGAACGCCGGGTAGAACGCGTTCTCGGTCATCAGCATCCCGGCGAAGAGCAGCGTCGGCACCGACATCGCCAGCACAGCCGCCCCGAACGCGAACGGGCGCGAGCACACGCGGCGCGCGAGCAGGTAGGCGGGGATCGCAGCCAGCGAGACGACCACTGCGTTGATCGCCTTCGCAGCAGCGTAGGCCTGCGGGACGCGGTCGAAGAGCGCCCACGCGGGGCTGAGGATCGCCGGATAGACGAGGCCGTAGGCGGCGGTGTGCTCGCCGCGGAGCAGGAAGCGCCCGGCGTCCGCGAAGCTCTTCGCCAGCTCGGAGTAGACGAGCTCGTCGACCATGATCCAGGGCGCGACGATCCGCCGCGCGAGCGCGTAGCGGATCCCGGCGGACACGATCACGAGGCCGCCGACCCAGGCCCACATCGGGATCGCACGGACGAGCTCGGCCGCGCGTGCCCGGGGCGACGCGGACGCCGCGCTAGTCGCCAAGTCCGACCTCGCGCAGCCTCGCCGCGAGAACGGCCGCGTCGTCGCCGTCCATGCCCACCTCGGCGGCGGCCGACGCGACCTCGTGCAAGACGCGTTCCTCCACGACGGCGCCGCCGGCGAAGGTCTCCAGCGCGGCGGCGTAGGCCTCGGCGACGCGATCGACCCGGTGCTCGCGCTCGACCAGCTCCCGCGCGCGCCCGCCCATCGCCGCCCGGACGGCCGGGTCGGCGAGCACTTCGAGCGCGGCGAGCAGCGTGTCCTCCTCCTGCTCGTCCACCGGCACCTTGACCACCGCGTCGCCGGGGAGCTCCGCGAACCAGCCGACGTCGCTGACGACCAGCGGCTTTCCCAGCGAGAGGGCGCGGATCGCGCTCCCCGAGGTCTCGCCCATCGTCGGCGAGCGGAGCGAGACGATCGCGTCGCAGGCGGCCATCAGCGACCAGAGCTCGTCCTCGGGCACGTACTCACGGTGCTCGACTCCTTCCGGGAACTCCAGCCGGCCGAGCCGCACCGCCAGCGAGCCGACCAGCAGGAGCCGCGCTCCGGGCCGGCGCTCGCGCAGGCGCTCGAAGGCGGAGAGGAGCTCCGCGATGCGCTTGGTCTCGTTCAGGTGGCCGAAGCAGCCGTACAGCGGCTTGCCCGGGGCGGGGGCGGGCTCGATCTCCGGCAGCGGCCAGGCCGGGTGCGGGATCCGCGCGATCGGCCCGCGGAAGCCCGATTCGCGCGCGCGCCGCTCGACGTAGCGCGAGTGGACGATGAGCGCGGTCGCGTGGTCGAGCACCTCGCCGGCGAGCGGGAAGTCCTCGGGACGCGTCTCCCAGAGCGGCGGCAGCTTGTTGTCGAGCACGGCGTAGGCGAGCAGCCGGCCGACGAGGCCGCCCTCGCGCTCCATCGCGGCCAGGTAGCCGGCGGAGTCGCCGCGGGCAAAGGTCAGGCCGACGACGAGGTGATGGAGGACGAAGTCGTGCAGCACGACGACGCCGGGCCGCCTGCGGAGCCCCTCGACGATCCAGCCGTGCGCCTCGGCGTCGTTGCCGACGTGGTACAGGGCGATGTCGGCCTGCGGGTCGCGCCGGAACCGACCCGGCCGTGCGAGAACGACGTCGATCCGCTTCTCCAGCTCCGGCAGCAGCAGTGCCGAGTAGTCCGCGATCCCGGAACGGGACGGCGGCAGAGGCGAGTAGTAGGCGACCTTCACGCGGCGCTCAGTGACAGGCTCGAGCCTGTCACTGCCTGTCGAAGTGCTTCCGCGTAGAGGTCGGCGGTGCGGTCGAGACGGTGCTCGGTCTCGACCAGACGACCGGCCGCGCGGCTCATCTCGGCGTTGCCGGCCGCCCGCTCGATCGCCGCGACCACTGCGTCGACCTCGCCCGGGCCAAGGGGCACCTTGAGGGCGACCTCGTCCGGAAGCTCCGAGAACGCGCCGACGTCGCTGACCACGAGCGGCTTCCCCAGCGACAGCGCGCGCACGGCGGCGGCCGAAGTCTCGCCCATGGTCGGCCAGCGCAGCGAGACGACGACGTCGCAGGCGGAGAGCAGCGACCAGAGTTCGTCCTCGGGGACGTAGTCGCGACGGACGACGCCGTCGGGAAACGAGATCGGCTCGAACCGTGGCGACCAGGTGCCGACCAGGAGGAGGCGCGCACCCGGTCGGCGTTCGTGCAGTTGCGCGAACGCCGAGACGAGCTGCGGGATCCGCTTGCTCTCGTTGACGTGGCCGAAGCAGCCGACGAGGGGGTCGCCCTGGACGCCCGCAGGCTCGATCGGAGGCACGGGCCACGCCGGCATCGGCACCTGCCAGATCGGCCCCGCGTAGCCGGCGTCGCGCGCCTTGTCCTCGACGTAGCGCGAGTGCACGATCAGCCCGGTGGCGAGGTCGAGCACCTCCCGGGCGAGCGGGAACTCCTGCGCACGGGTCTCCCAGAGCGGATCGATCCGGCCCGCCTGGACGGCGTGGCCGAGCAGGCGGCCGACGAGCCCCGCGTCGCGCTCGAGCGCCGCGCAGTAGCCCTCGACGTCGCCGCGGGCGAGCGTGATCCCAGACACGAGGTGGTGGAGCACGAACTCGTGCAGGACGACCACGCCGGGCCGCCGGCGCAGCGCCTCGACGATCCACCCGTGCTCGACCGGGTCGTTGCCGACGTGGTAGAGGCAGACGTCCGCCTTCGGCGCTCGGCGGAACCGTCCAGGACGTGCGACGACCAGGTCGAGGCGTTCCTCGAGCGCGGGCAGGAGCAGCGCCGAGTAGTCGGCGATCCCGGACCTAGACGGCGGCAACGGCGAGTAGTAGGCGACCCTCATCAGCCCAGCAGCCTGTCGATCGTCGTGTCCCAGGTGACGCGCTCGGCGATCTCCCGGCCGGCGCGCCCCCAGCGCGCGGCGTCGTCGGGGTTGAGCCTGGCGAACGCGGCGGCCACCGACTCCGCGCGCGGCTCGGCAACGAGGCCGGTCGCATCGTCGGTGACGACCTCGAGCGGGCCCCCCGCGTCCGTGGTGGTGACCACCGGCTTGCCGGCCAGGAACGCCTCGTACGGCACCATCCCGAAGTCCTCGTCGACGGGCGCGTAGAAGACGGCGAGGCAGCGGGCGTAGAGTTCGGTGAGCTCGTCGTCGGAGACGCGGCCCGTGAAGCGAACGGCGCCGTCGGCGAGCGACTCGAGCCGCTCGCGGTCGGGCCCGTCGCCGGCGACCACCACCGCCGTTCCGGACCGCCTGGCCGCCTCGATCAACAGGTCGATCCGCTTCGCGCGGTCGAGCCGGCCCACCGAGAGGACGAAGTCCCCGTACCCGTCGCAGCGGTACGGCAGCTCCTGGGGCGGGTGCGGCATCACCTCGGCCTCGAGCCCGGTCGAGCGGCGCAGGCGCTCGGCGACGTTGCGCGACGTCGCGAAGACCTTGCGCGCCTCCCCGAGCGCCACCTTGTCGAGCTCCTGGACCTTGCGCCGGATCGCCCGCTCCTCGGGCGACTCGCCGAACTGGCCCAGCGCGGTGCGGTCGAGCTCGTAGGCCTGGCGGAACTGGTGGACGAGCCAGACCACCTTGTTCGGGTGGCGGACGACGTACGAAGGGAACTTCGTCGCGATCACCAGGTCGATGCGCCGCCCGTCTGCTTCCTCGAGGTCGAGCAGCCGCCAGAGGAACGTCTGCGTCAGGACGCGCTCGCCGGGATACCACTTGAAGGGGACGCTGACGAGGTCGGCGTCGTGGCCGCGGCGGTGGAGCTCGGCGACCAGGTCGTCGGTGAAGATCTCGACTCCACCCCGGGCGAAGGCGACCTGTGGACGGCAGACGGCGATTCTCACCTCACGCCCCCGACCACCTGAGGAGTTTCACGTTCTGGCGACGATCGCGTAGTCGAGCGGGGCGAAGAGGATCTCGCGGATGCGCTCGTCGACGTCGTCGGCGTGGCGTGGTGCGTTGAGGAAGCGGGTCTCGACCATGCGGAAGCCGGCTTGCTTCGCCAGGAGCTCGAGCGTCTCGGGGACGAGCGGTTGCGCGTGCGTCAGGTCGGCGAAATACGAGCGGAGCGCGAGCGGCGAGAGCGGGTTGATCGTCTCGGCGACCAGCGGGCCGCCCAGGCGGAGCTTCCGCACTGCCAGCTCCAGGAAGCGGAAGAGCACGGCCGGGGGCAGATGCTCGACCACCTGGCCGGCGAAGATTCCTCCCAGGCTCGCGTCGGGAATCTGTTCCAGGTGGGCGAGCGCGTCGGCCTGCTCGACCGCGAGCCCCTCGCCGCGGGCATAGGCGACCATGTCGGCGTCGGCGTCGATTCCGCGCGCCTCGATCCCGGCGTCGCCGAGGAGGCCGAGCAGCTCGCCGCGGCCGCAGCCGACGTCGAGCACCGGAGCGGCGTCGCGGAAGTCCTCGACGTACGGACGCTGACGTTCCCGGATGTCCGCGGTCGAGCCACGCATCTTCGCCTCGAAGGCGAAGTAGTCGGGGACGGCGGCCGCGGCCGGCTGGGCGGCGACCGTCGCAGGGCTCGCGCCGGCGCCGCGCCGCTCGACACGTGTCAGCCGCTCCTCCAGCTCGCCGAGCGTCCTTGCCGCGTCCTCACGCGACCGTTCGCCGCGGTCGACCTCCTCGAGGATCCCGTCGACCAGCTTCAGCACGACGTCGTTGAACATGCGCTGCTCGGCCGCGAGCGGCTCGACGTACCAGCGGAGGAGCGGCCGAAGCAGCTTCTTGACCGGGTACGCGACCCAGCCCTTGAGTCCCGGCCGCCGCTCGAGCGGCCGGTCGGCCGACACGGCCCAGAGCCGCTCGGCGCGGTGTCGCGCGGCGAGCAGCTGCCCCCTGCCCTCCCCGGCGCCGTTCGGCCCGCCCGCGAGCTCCTCGCGGAGCCGTGCGACGAGGGCCTCGACATCGACCTCCGGGGCCGGAGAAACCCCTGCTGAGGCACGGTTCGTCGACTCGGTCCCGGGCATCGACGCATTGTAGAAGCGTGCGATTACGTCTCTGTAAGCTCAAATCGCCGCCGCGACCGACATGTGCGGGTGCGGCAACAACGAATCCTTGGCGAGGGCGATGCGAGCGCAGCGAGCAAGCGAGGAGGGGGTGCATGGGGGAACGTAGTTCCCCCATGTGATGATTGGCATCTCGATGCTGACGCTCGTGCCCAGAGTGGTCGGGGGGTCGGAGACGTATGCGCGCGAGCTCTGCAAGGCGCTCGCGCGGATCGGGCGGCTCGAGTACCACGCCTTCGTGCCGACGATCGCGGCCGACGCCGGCGACGGGCTCCCTGCCACGGTCGTCCGCGACTATCGCGCCTCGCGCTCGATGCCGGGACGGATGGCCGCGATGTCGCTGGCCGCGGTCGCGCCCGGCCGCCTGCGCCGCGCCCTGCGTACGGACGAGCTGGACGCGATCCATTTTCCGCTCTCCGTCATGCTGCCTCCACTGGATACGCCGCCGGCGGCCACGACCGTCCTCGACATCCAGCACGAGGTGCACCCCGAGTTCTTCTCGCGCGCCGAGCTCGCCTACCGCCGCCGCGTGTACGGGTGGACCGTCCGCAAGAGCCGCATCGTGATCACGATCTCCGAGCACGCCCGGGAAGCGCTGGTCGAGCGGCTCCAGCTCGACCCCGACCACGTCCGCGCCATCCACCTCGCCGTCGACCACGAGCGCTTCACGCCCGGGGATGGAAGCGGCCCCCGCGACCCGTTCCTGCTCTACCCCGCGAACGCGTGGAAGCACAAGAACCACGGGCGGCTGTTCGCCGCCTACGCAGAGGTGCGCCGCGAGCGGCCCGACCTCCGCCTCGTCCTCACCGGCGCGGGCCACGACCGGCTGACCCTGCCGGACGGAGCCGAGTCGCGCGGCCACGTGACGCTCGCCGAGCTGGTCGAGCTCTACCGCAGCGCCGCCGCGCTCGTCTACCCGAGCCTCTACGAGGGCTTCGGAATCCCCTGCGTCGAGGCGATGGCGTGCGGCTGCCCGGTGGCGGCCTCCGACGTCGCCTCGATCCCCGAGGTCTGCGGCGACGCCGCCGTGTACTTCGACCCGCGCGACCCGGAGTCGATCGCCGAGACGATCCGGGCCGTCCTGGACCGACCGCCGTCAGGCGGGATCGAGCGGGCCGCCCGGTTCACCTGGGACGAGTGTGCCCGCCGGCACGACGAGGTCTACGAGGAACTGGCGGCGACGGCCTGACCGCGAAGCCGCTCGAGGTCGGCGTCGACGAGCAGCCGGACGAGCCCCTCGAAGTCCATCGTCGGCGTCCACCCCAGCCGCGCCCGCGCCTTCGACGAGTCGCCGACGAGGTCGTGCAGCTCCGCAGCGCCCCGGCGCAGCGACTCGTCGATGTGGACGTACTCGCGCCAGTCGAGGCCGACGTGGCCGAACGCCAGCTCCACCAGCTCCTGCACGCTGTGCGCGACGCCGCTCGCGATCACGAAGTCGCCCGGCTCCTCCTGCCGGAGCATCAACGCCATCGCGCGCACGTAGTCGCCGGCGTAGCCCCAATCGCGGCGCGCATCCAGGTCGCCGAGCCAGAGCTCGCCCGCGAGGCCGAGCGAGATCGCAGCCGCCGCGTGCGCGATCTTCCGGGTGACGAAGTCGAGCGGCCGGCGCGGGGACTCGTGGTTGTAGAGGATCCCAGAACCGACGTAGAGACCGTACCGCCGCCGGTACGAGCGCACGATCAGATGTCCGTAGGCCTTCGCCACGCCGTACGGCGTCACCGGCAGGAGCGGCGTCTCCTCCGTCTGCGGCACCTCGCGCGGCTCGCCGAAGATCTCGGACGAGGACGCCTGGTAGAAGCGGATCTCCGGATCGACGAACCGGATCGACTCGAGCAGGGCGGTCACGCCGACGGCTGCGAACTCGGCGGTCAGCACCGGCTGCTTCCACGACATCGGGACGAAGGACGGCGACGCGAGGTTGAAGACCTCCTGCGGCCGGCACTCGCGCAGCGCGTCGACCAGCGAGAGCTCGTCGAGCAGGTCCGCCTGGACGAGCTCGATCCGGTCGCGGATCCCGGCGAGGTTCTCGAACTGCTCGGAGGTCGCCCGCCGGACGATCCCGAACACCTCGTAGCCCTCTTCCAGCAGCAGCTCCGCGAGCAGCGAGCCGTCCTGGCCGGCGATCCCGGTGATCAGCGCGCGGCGCGCAGCCATCGGGTCTAGACGATAGCTTCCGCGCATGTCGCTCACCGACGACCTGCGCTCCGCACCGCCGGGACTGCACGGTCAGTCGGAGTTCTGGGGGCTGGCGTGGGAGGCGCTCTCGTTCATCGAGCGAACGGTGCGCCCGGGGATGGCGACGCTCGAGACGGGCGCAGGGGCGAGCACGATCGTCTTCGCCGCCGGCGGCGCCACGCACGAGGCGGTGACTCCGTCGCAGGCGGAGGCCGACCGCATCCTGGCCGAATGCGAGCGCCGGGAGATCTCGACCGAGCACCTCGCCTTCCGGATCGGCTCCTCGGCCGACGTCCTCCGCGGCTGGGAGCCGCGCGAGCTCGACCTGGTGCTCGTCGACGGTGCGCACGCCTTCCCGTACCCGACGCTCGACTGGTGGTACCTGGCACCGCACCTGAAGGTCGGCGGGCTGATGCTGCTCGACGATGCCTATATGCCGCCGGTGGCGGCGGTCGTCGGCCACGTACGGCACTCGAGCGCCTGGCGGCTCGAGGAGCCGGTCAGCTTCCGTACCGCGGTCGCCCGCAAGCTCGCCGACGAGACGATCGACGGCGAGTGGAAAGGGCACCGCATGAACTTCTCGTACCTGCCGCCGGGGCAGAGGGCCGTCGCCGCCGTTCGACAGCGGGTGTTCAGCACGCGCGCCGGCCTGGCTGCGCTCGACCTGGTGCGGTCGGTCGGCGGCCGATCCGGCGGCCGCACGGGCTAACCTAGGCCCTCGATGGCCCCCGGTGCGCCCGACGTCGCCTGGACGGAGCAGGCGCTCGCTGACCTGACGAACGAGTTCGGAGAGATCTACTCCGGACGGACCGTGCTCGTCACCGGCGCGGACGGCTTCATGGGCTCGCACCTGACGGACGCGCTCTGCCACCTCGGCGCCGACGTCCACGCGTTCGTCCGCGCGACCTCGAGCGGCGCGCTGAACAACATCGGCCACCTGCGGCCGAAGCTGACCGTCCACTTCGCCGACCTGACCGACAAGACCTCGATCGACTACCTCATCCGCGCCCTCGACGGGACGAAGCCGTACATCTTCCACCTCGGCGCGCAGGCCCACGTCGGCGAGTCGTGGCATCGCCCGTACGAGACCGTGATGGCGAACACGGTCGGGACGCTCAACCTGCTCCAGTCGATCGTCGACCACGGGCTCGAGCTCGAGAAGTTCGACACCGCGGGCACCTCGGAGGAGTACGGGAACCCGCGGGAGTCGGTCGCCCACCACCACGACTACGACGAGCGGGGCAGCCTGATCCTCCACGAGCGCTCGCCGATCAACCCGAAGTCGGTGTACGCGACCGCGAAGGTGGCCGCCGACTTTCTGACGATGAACTACCACGACGCGTTCGGGCTGCCGGGCGTGGTCACGCGGATGTTCAACAACTACGGCCCCCGGCAGAACCCGCGCTACGTCACGGGGACGATCATCACCCAGGCGCTCGAGCGGCCGGAGATCGAGCTCGGTCAGCTCGACCCGCTGCGCGACTTCTGCTTCTGCACCGACGGCGTCCGCGGACACCTGACCGTTGCCGCGCAGGGCATTCCGGGCGACGTCTACGTGTACGGGCAAGGCGAGAACATCTCCATGGGCGACTGGAGCGACCTGATCATCCGCACGGGCGAGGAGAACGGCTTCTGGCCGGCCGGACGGCACGTGGTCACGACGGAAGCGCGCTACCGCCCGGGCGCGAGCGAGGTGATGGCCCTGCGGGTCGGCTACGAGAAGCTGAACCGCGAGACCGGCTGGGAGCCGAAGGTGAGCTGGGAGGAGGGCGTCCTCCGCACGATCCGCTGGTACGCCGAGAACCGCGACCGGTGGATGGGCCGCGTCGACTGGCTGAACCGCGCGCCCGCCAAGGCATGAGCCGGATCCTCGTCACCGGCGGCGGCGGCTTCCTCGGCTCGCACCTGGTCGACCGCCTCCGGGCGCAGGGCGAGGATCCCTTCGTCGCCCGGCGCGCCGACTACGACCTGACCCGCTGGGACGACGCCGCGCGCCTGTTCGCGGACGCCCGCCCCGAGCTGGCCTTCCACCTGGCCGCCGAGGTCGGCGGCATCGGCGCGAACCGCGCGAACCCGGGGCGGTACTGGTACGCGAACCTCCAGATGGGCGTGAACATGCTCGAGCAGTCGCGCCTGCAGCGTGTCGGGAAGCTCGTGATCGCCGGCACCGTCTGCGGCTATCCCAAGTTCGCACCGGTCCCGTTCCGCGAGGACGACTTCTGGAACGGCTTTCCCGAGGAGACGAACGCGCCGTACGGAATCGCGAAGAAAGCCCTGCTGACCGGGGCGCAGAGCTACCGCGAGCAGTACGGCCTGAACGCGGTCTTCCTCCTGCCCACGAACCTGTACGGGCCGCGCGACAACTTCGACCTGCAGACGTCGCACGTGATCCCGGCCCTGATCCGCAAGATGATCGAGTCGCCGGAGGAGATCGTGCTCTGGGGCGACGGGTCGCCGAGCCGCGAGTACCTCTACGTCGAGGACTGCGCCGAAGGCTTTCTGCTGGCCGCCGAACGCTACGACGGCGCCGAGCCGGTCAACCTGGGGACCGGCGTCGAGACGACGATCCGCGAGACGGCCGAGCTGGTGGCCGAGCTCGCCGGCTTCACCGGCGTGATCCGCTGGGACGAGTCCATGCCGAACGGCCAGCCGCGACGCAGCCTCGACGCCAGCCGTGCGCGGGAGTTGCTCGGCTTCGAGGCAAGGACGCCGCTGCGCGAGGGCCTGGAGCGCACGATCGCGTGGTATCGGGCACAGGCGCCCGTGCATGCCGCTCGCTGACAGGGCGCGGCCGCTCTGGTCGCTGATCGCCCGGCACCAGCCCTGGAGCATCCTCGGCCCGCTGCTCGTCGTCCAGTGGCTCGCGCTGGCCGTGTTCGCGGTCGCGGCCACGCACAACGGCTGGCTGTACTACCAGGGCGGCGACCAGTCCTACTACTGGACCGACGCGCACCTCTTGTCGCAATGGACGCTGCCCGTGGCCCTGGTCGGCTACGCGTGGTCGTACCTGCTGATCCCGGTCGCGTTCTTCGCGGGCTCGAACGTCCTCTCGGGGCTGCCTGTGGTGATCGTGCTCAACGCGTTGGTCCTGCTCCCGGTCGCCCTGCTCTGCGTGTACGGGATCGCCACCCGGATCGCCGGCCGCATCTTCGGCTACTGGGCCGCCGCACTCTGGATCGTCATCCCCTACGCCACGATCCCGATGTTCGACCAGCGCTACCACGAGAAGTACGTCGACATCACGCTGCCGCAGTCGCTCGGCCTGACCGTGCTGGCGGACTTCCCCTCCACCGTCTTCCTGCTCGTCACCGCTTGGCTCCTCGTCCGCGCCCTCGACACGCGCGACTGGACGGATGCGGTCCTCGCCGGGCTGGTCGGCGGCTTCGCGATCGGGCTCAAGCCGTCGAACGCGCTGTTCTTCGGCGCCGCGGTGCTCTGCCTGCTGGTCGCGGCGAGGTGGGTACAGACGGCCTCGTTCCTGGCCGCGCTGGTGCCCGGCCTGTTCCTGCTCGCGCTCTGGAAGCAGCGCGGGCTGGGCGAGCTGCCGGCCTTCGCGTCGATGGGCGGCAGCGGCGGGAGCATGGCGGCGATCGGCGCCGACGTGCCGGTCGGATCCCTGTTCTCGCCGGTGCACCGCTACGTGAGCGTGGACTGGCACCACCTGCACCAGAACATCGACGGGGTCCGCGAGTTCTTCTGGGCGGTGCGCCCGCTCGAGTTCGTGCCGCTCGCCGGGCTGCTCGCGATCGGCCGGCGCTCCTGGCCGAAAGCGGTCCTCGTCTTCGGCTGGTTCATCACCTTCCTCGTGATCAAGGGGACGGACGACAAGGCGAACATCGAGGACGCGAGCTTCTTTCGCCTGCTGATGCCGAGCTTCCCGGCCTTCCTGCTGCTGCTGGCGTCGATCCCGCTGCTGGTGCCGGCCTTCTCGTGGTCGCGCAGGGTGTTGCCGAGCCCCCTGCCCGCGCTGCCGACGCGACACGCCGGACGGCGCATACTCGCCGCGGCCGCCGCCGTCCTGGTCGTACTCCCCCTGCTGTTCGTGGCCGGCACGACCCCGCAGAGCACGGCGGAGGCGGTCTCGTACCCGTTTCAGGACGTCTACGTGCCCGTCCGGGACTTCGGGCTGAGGGCGGCGACCGTCGGCGGGAGGCAGGTGCTGACGTGGAACCGGCCCTACTCGGGGAAGACCAGGGTCTTCTACACGATCCTCCGCTCGCGGCCGGTCGCGCCCGATCCCTCGTCGAACGGCGACCGCAAGGCGATCGACGGCCTCGCGTGCCGCGACCGCCAGCACGGCGCTCCGCTCAATTGCCTCCTGTACATGGACCACCTCTCGAGCGTGCCGCAGCAGCGGTACATCGACAGGGCGCCGCCGGGACACTGGACGTACCGCGTCGGCATGACCGCGAACTGGAAGAACGACCTCTCGCTCGGGGACATCATGATCGTCAGCACGCCCGTCAGGGTGAACGCCGCCGGATGAGCGGCCGTGTCACGCTGGCCTACCGGCTGGCGGCCGCCGGAGGCTGGCTCGCGTTCGTCTGGGCGACGACGCACTGGTACTCCTGGCAGCAGACGATCGACCTGCTGTTCGGCTCCGACGCCCAGGAGTACGAGACGATCGCGAAGGCGGCCCCGGGCTTCCCGGACGAGACGCTGCCCTCGCAGCACGCCAACCGCTTCGTGCCGCACTACCTGGTCGGGCTCGTCTCCGACGCCCTCCACGTCGGCGATCGCACTCTCTACTACGTCTTCGCATTCCTGCTCCTGCTCGCGATCCTGGTCGTGCTCGACCGTCTGCTCAGGCCGTTCCGGCTGGGCCGGATCGAGTGGGCGCTCTGCGTCGGCGCGCTGGTGACGAACCCGTACCTGTACCGCTTCCTCGCGCTCGCGCCGGGGCGGCTGGCGGACTCGGTGTTCATCATCGGCGGCGCGCTCGCTCTGCTCGGGCTGCTGCGGGCGAACCCGTGGCTGCTCGTCGGCGGGCTGGTGGTGGCAACGCTCGGACGCAGCGAGTCGGTCTTCTCGCTGGCCGTGCTGGCGCCGATCGGCGTGCTGGTCTCGCCCGACTGGCGGCCGCGTGCGCCGACGTTCCGATGGGTGAGCGCCGCCGCGGCGCTGCTCGTCCCGCTCGGCGTGTACGGGCTGATCGTGATCGCGGACGACAGCTTCTCGCGACGGGACCATCCCGGCTTCTGGGGCCTGACGATCTTCGGGGATCTCCGCGACCTGCCGGGCAGCGCGGGCTCGATCGGGCTGCACGGCTCACGGGTCGTGATCGGGGTTGTCGGCGCGGCGGCGCTGATCGTCGGCGCGCTCGTCGCCCGGTGGCACGCGCGGGCGCCGGGGAAGCTGCCCTTCGCTTTCTGGGCCTCGCTCGTCGCCGGGATCGCCGTCTCCGGCGAGGCGCTGATCCTCAGCCCGGGGTTCATCCACGGGAACTCGCCGCTCCTCTCCGCCCTCGGCGCGCTCTTCTTGGTCGTCGCCGCCGGCGCCGCCCTGCAGGGCTGGGCCCTGAGCGTACGCGCCGGTGCGATCGGGGTCGTCGGCCTCGCGGTCGTCTCGCTCCACCACCGCTTCAGCACGATCAGCCCGGTGTCGACGCCGGGGCGCTACGCGGGGCTGGCCGCGATCGCCGCGCTTGCGGTCGTCGTCGCGGTCGCGACCGGCGCGAGGCCGCGGCGCGCGGTCTAGCCGCGCTCGCGGAGCTGCTGCTCGAGCAGCGCGAGCCGCTGCGCGAGCACGGTGTTCTGGTCGTGCAGCTTGGAGATCACCGTCGAGTAGTGCAGCAGGACGAGCAGGACGAAGAGTGCGCCGACCGCGAACAGCACCGCGGGCGGGTACGTCTCGATTCCGACCCAGCCGGCGATGGTGTTCAGGCCCGAGCGCCAGACCGACAGGGCGAGCAGCACGACGCCGGTGAGCAGCCAGAGCAGCGCGTAGCGCTCGCGCAGCCGTCGGCTGCGGATCAGCTCCAGCACGACCAGGATCAGCACCACCGAGGCGATCGCGGCCACGATCGAGACGACGAGTGGGGTCATTTCACCTCCTCCGGCGGGGTGACGAAACGTGGGGGAACCCATGGTTCCCCCACGGGCCCCCTCCTTGGAACGACGTTGCCTGCAACCTCATCGGTCATCGAGAGGCGTGACGTTCTTGCGGAACAGCCCGACGAACAGGGCGAGCATCACCTTGACCATGTAGTAGACGGAAGCGGGCGCGCCGATCGACGACTGCCCGGCGACGCGCTCGCGCATCTGCACCGGCACCTCGGTCATGCGCAGCTCGTGCTTGTGCACCATCAGCGCCGCCTCGACCTCGGGGTAGTCGTGCGGGTAGTCGGCGGCGAACAACGCGATCGCCTGCCGGTTCAGAGCCTGGAAGCCGGAGGTCGGGTCGGTGACCCGGCGACGCACGATCAGCGACAGCGTCTTCGCCAGGATCGAGATCCCGACCCGCCGCGAGCGCGACGAGCGGTAGCCGCCGTCGGAGGCAAACCGTGAGCCCACGACGATGTCGGCCTCGTCGGCCAGGATCGGCCCGAGCAGCACGCCCAGCTGGGCCGGGTCGTGCTGGCCATCGCCGTCCACCCGCACCGCCAGCTGGAAGCCGTGCTCGAACGCGTACCGGAAGCCGGTCTGCACGGCGCCGCCGATCCCGAGGTTGAACGGCAGCCGGACGACGTGTGCACCGAGACCGGCCGCGGCGGCGGTCGTCCCGTCGGTGGAGCCGTCGTCGACGACGACGACCTCGAAGTCGGGGTCGAAGGCACGGATCTCGCCGATCACTGCCGGGACGCTCTCCTCCTCGTTGAAGGCGGGGACGATCGCGATCCTCTTGACCGAGAGCGGGGGCGCCGTGGGCAGCCGCGTCTCGGTGGCGACCTCAGCCACGGACCGCCTCCGCCACTCCGAGCCCGAGCAGTTCGAGCACGCGCCGTGCCCGGTGCAGGAAGGTGTGCTCGTCGAGCGCGCGCTCGCGGGCGGCGCGGCCCAGCTCCTCCGCCTGGCCGGGGTCGTCGAGCAGCCGGGCGTAGGCGTCGGTCGCCTGATCGGCGTTCTCGACGACGAGCAGCTCCGAGCCCGGCTCGAACCAGCGCTCGATGCCGTCGTGGGGATTCGAGACGATCGTCGCCCCGGACATCGCCAGCTCGAACGGCCGCGAAGTGGACGAGGCGTAGACGGACGCGTGTGCGCGCCGGGTGACGTTCAGGTTGATCCGCGCCGCCGAGATCACGCGCGAGAAGACGTTGAACGGGACGTCGCCGGCGAGGCGCGCCCGGCCGATGTCGCCCCGGAAGTCGCGGCCGCCGAGCGAGAAGTCCGCGTCCAACCGGAGGCTCGGCTCGCCGATCATCGCCTCCGTCCACTCCTGACGGAACTTGTCGCCGTAGCCGTAGAAGAACACGTCCGTCTCCTTGTCGACCGCGTGCGGCCGGAAGAGCTCGGGGTCGGCACCCCAGAACACCGCTTCGGCGCGCCGCGCGCCGAGCTCGAGCAGTCGGCCGAGACCGCCCTCCGAGTTGGAGACGACCAGGTCGTACTCGGACGGGTCCGCGCCGAAGTAGTAGTTGAAACCGGTGTCGTGCCCGCCGAACTCCGGCAGGCTCATCGGCACGTCGCCGTCGTAGAAGACGACCGGCACGCCGAAGCGCTCGCGCAGGAGGGTCGGGATCCCGCGGATGTGGCTCATCGGCACGGTGAAGACGACGACTGCGTCCACGTCACGCTCACGCTCCAGGAGTCCCACCAGGTGGTTGCGCCAGCGCGGGGTCACCCAGCGCCAGATCGCCTGCCTGACCCAGCGATCGGTGTCGCCGGGCTCCTGCTCCGCTCGACGCAGGTACCTGTCCCCTTTCAGGCGCGCGACGAGGTCGCGCGCCCGCGAGAAGGCCTCGCCCTCGTGGTAGCAGGGGTTCGGCGCCGTGCGCCACCACGGCGACTCGACCGGCCGGCCGCGATACGGGGTGACGATCAGATCGCAGCCCGCCTGGTGCAGTCCCTTCCAGAGCTGCCACCACGCAGGCGTGCACCCGTAGCGGAAGTCGAGGTCGATTGCGGACGCGACCGCGAGGATCTTCGGCGCCTTCGCCACCGCGTTACAGGGTAGTGGCCGCCGCGGCCCGACAGACACGTGCCTGCGTCCGATATCGGAACGGGAACGGCGACTCCGGCTGCGCCTGACCGACCGCCCGGATTCGGGCCAGCACCTCCCCACGCTCGTCGTCGGGGAGCCGCGCGACGTACGAGACCGTGCCCATCCGCTCCGCGAGGCCGTCGGCGTCGAACCACTGCTCGTGCGTGGTCGAGAACTCCTCCGGCGGGCCGAAGAGCGGGCTCGCGTCCACCACGGCGATCCAGCGGCGCATCTCGCGGGCGGCCGGCAGATAGGGGCCGACGATCGCCTGGATCTGCTGCTGGAGCGGGTCGGAGAGGTCGCGTCCGTTGCCGAGGGTGGCGAGTGCGCCGCCCGGAGCGAGCACGCGGCGGATCTCCGGCAGCGCCCGGTCGGGGTCGAACCAGTGGAAGGCAGAGGCGGCGACCACGGCGTCCGCGGAGCCGTCGGCGAGCGGCAGCTCCTCCGCCGAGCCCGCCAGCACCTCGGCCTCCGGCACCGCCGTCTCCAGCTGCCCACGCATCTCCGCGAGCGGCTCGACCGCGATCACGCGTGCGCCCGTGGGGACGAGATCGCGCGTCAGCTTGCCCGTGCCTGCGCCCACGTCGACGACCGTGGCTCCAGGCCGCAGGCCGAGGCGGTCGGCCAGCCAGGCAACCACGTCGGCCGGGTACGTCGGTCGCCGCCGCTCGTACGCCTCGGCGACCGAGCCGAAGGCGACCGAGGAGGAGCGGTCGAACGTCAATAGGCGCCGCGGCTGGCGACCACGGCGGGGACGGTCTTCGCCAGGATCGAGATGTCGAGCCAGATCGACCAGTTCTCCAGGTAGAAGAAGTCGAGCCGGACGAGATCGTCGAAGGACAGATCGGAGCGTCCGGAGATCTGCCAGAGGCCGGTCATCCCGGGCAGCACGTTGGACCGCTTGCGGTGCCAGTCCTCGAGCAGGGCGTGGTCGCGCAGCGGAAGCGGTCGCGGGCCGACGAGGCTCATCTGGCCGCGGACGACGTTGAGCATGTTGGGAAGCTCGTCGAGCGAGAACCGGCGGAGCAGCCTGCCGACCTGGGTGACCCGGGGGTCGTCGCGGATCTTGAAGAGCGCGCCCTCGGCCTCGTTCTCCGGCTCGAGCTCGGCCTGCTGGTCGGCCGCGCCGGCGACCATCGTCCGGAACTTGATCATCCCGAAGGTCTGCTCACCGAGGCCGATGCGCGGATCGCGGTAGAAGACCGGGCCGGGCGAGCTCAGCTTGATCGCCGCAGCGATGGCGAGCCAGAGCGGCATCCCGACCACGATCACGAAGGCGCTGACGATCAGGTCGAACGCGCGCTTGACCGCCCACTGGGCCCCGACGAAGACGGGCGGGCGCAGCTCGAACAGCGGCACGCCCTGGCCCGGCACGTACTCGCCGCGCTGCACGAGCAGCTCGGTGGTCTTCGGTGCGATCCGGACCTTGACGGCCGACCGGTGCGCGTGCTCGATGATCTGGAGCAGCTGGCGCTCGGAGTAGTCGGAGTCGGTGACGATCAGCTCGTCGGCCGGGTGCTGCTCGAGCACCGCCTGCAGGTCGTCGAGCTCGCCGAGCTGGGGCAGCGCCCGCGTGGGGTGGGCAGCCCCGCTCACCAACCCGACGAAGTCGTACTCGATTCCGCCGCGCACCGAGCCGAGCGTGCGCAGGAGGTGGTCGAGGTGGTCGCCCTCGCCGACGACGATCGCGCGGCGGCGCACGCCTAGGACGTGCAGCGCCTCGCGGCTGATCGCGTCGTAGCTCGCGCGCAGGAGCCCGTCGAGCACGATCGTGATCACGAGCGAGGTCGGGATGATCCCGAAGGTGGTGAAGTCGTGGCCGGTGCCGAGCCCGAACGCCAGCACGAGCAGCGCCACGACGATCAGCGACGAGACGATGCGGCCGAACCCGGCACGCCGCTCGCGCTCCGCGTAGAGCCCGGCCTGCCAGAAGACGAGCACCGTGACGAGCGCGACGAAGGGCAGCCAATTCCCCTCCGCGGTCCACAGGACACCCCAGAGGATCGGCGAGTGCCCGTAGTACACCTCGCGGATCGCGAGCGCGGCGTAGAGCGCGAACCCGACGGCGACGAGGTCGATGGCGACCAGGGCGACCACGCTCGCGCCCCGGAAGAGGAGGTTGCGGAGCGGAGTCGACGCGAGCAGATACGGGCGGCGGCGCCTGATGTCGCCGGGCATCGGCGCGCCGGTCGCCTCCCGGTCGCCGGGAGCGGCAACGTCGGCCGGCGGAGCTTCCTTTGTTGCCACGGAACGATCGAGTTTACCCGCGCGCCCTTCTGGCACTCTTCGCCGGTGAGCCGACTCGAGCAGATCGAGCAGGTCTACCGGGCGCACCACGAGGCGCGACGCCCGAAGGACTTCGTCTTCTGCGGGCCGGAACGCCTGGCGATCTTCCGCGAATGGGTCGGCACCGGCGGCCGGGTGCTCGACCTCGGCTGCCGGTTCGGGGCGCTCACGCGCGCTTACGTCGAGGGAAACCAGGTCGTCGGGATCGACGTCGACCGTGAAGCGCTCGCGGAGGCGGCCAAGCTCGGGATCGAGCCGATCTGGGCAGACGCGGCCGAGCCGTTCCCGCTCGACGACGAGAGCTTCGACGTCGTCGTCCTCGGCGAGCTGCTCGAGCACCTGCCGATGCCCGAGCGCACCGTCGCCGAGGCGCACCGTGTCCTGCGGCCCGGCGGCAGGCTGGTCGGCTCGGTGCCCAACGCGTTTCGGCTGAAGTCGCGGCTCGTCTTCCTGGCCGGGCAACCGCCCGAGTCCGACCCCACCCACCTCCACCTGTTTTCGCCGTCGGCCGTCCGGGAGCTGCTCGTCGACTTCGACCAGGTTCAGCTGCGCTTCGTCGCGGGCCGGCTGACGCGCATCCACCCGCGCCTCTTCGCCAACGACATCTGCTTCAGGGCGCGGAAGCCGCTGCGCTGAAGTCGAGCTCCTGCTCGGCCTCCAGGCGGTCGAGCCGCTCCGGCCGACGGCGGCGGCCGATGATCCTCAGCGCCCACTCGAGCGCTCGCGCCCGCCGGCGGTCCAGCAGGTCCGTGTCGTGGAAGTACACGTGCACGTAGGCGGGCAGACGGCCGAGCGCCGCGCGCGCGGCCATGCCGAGCGAATGCGTGGCCGGGAGCTCGAGCAGGGCGGCCTCGCCGACGCGAAGCCGTGCCGGCTCGACCAGCGCGAGGCGGGGCGCGTCCGGTGCCAGGTAGGAGGGTCGGAAAGCGGTCGCAGTGCAGTCGGCGAGGTCGAGTTCGGCGAGCACGCACGCCACGCCCTCGTCCATGTACCAGCCTCCGCCGGCGAAGAGCCGCGGGTGCAACCCGCGCTCGTGGAGCCACGCGACCTGTTCCCGCACGCGCGCCGCCGGGTCGCCGCCGGTCGGGCGCGCCCGTTCCCGGCCGCCCCAGTGCGTGTGCAGACCGAAGGGGCCGTTCGCGGACGCGATGCGCGCCCTGGCGAGCCAGAGGGAGTCGCTCTCGCCCGCGGCGGGGTCGGGGGGGCGTACGAGCGCGGCGATCTCGAGCCCGGCGGGGCGTCGCGCCTGCAGGGCTGCGAAGGCCGTCCAGGCCGCGTCGTCGAGCGGCCGTTCGACGTGGCAGGAGACGACGGCACAGGCGATCGGCACGACCGCATATTCCCCTAGGGTGGATCTGAGTGCCGCTAGACCACTACTTGAAGAGACACTAGGTGTGCGGGATCTGCGGTCTGCTCGCTCCGTCGGGCGCGCCCGACCCGGCGCTCGTCGAGCGGATGAACGCCGCGCTCGTCCATCGCGGGCCCGACGAGCGCTCGGTCGACGCCTTCGGTCGCTGCGTGCTCGGAAACCGCCGGCTCCAGGTCATCGACCTCGCCACCGGCAGCCAGCCGGTCGCGAACGAGTCCGGTGATGTGGTCGCCGTCTTCAACGGCGAGCTCTACAACTTCCGCGAGCTTCGGGCGGAGCTGACCGCCCACGAGGTGCGCGGCTCCGGCGACACGCCGGTGATCCCGCACCTGTACGAGGAGTCCGGGCCGGCGTTCGTCTCGCGGGTGGAGGGCATGTTCGCAATCGCGCTCTGGGACGCGGGGCGGGAGCGGCTGGTGCTGGCCCGCGACCGCGTCGGCAAGAAGCCGCTGCTCTGGACGCGGCTCGGAGACGGGACGCTCGCGTTCGCCTCCGAGCTGAAGGCGCTGCTGCGACTGCCCGGCGTGTCCCGCGAGCTCGACCCGGCCGCGCTCGATGCCTACCTGGCGCTCCAGTACGTGCCGGCGGGCACTGCCCTGCGGGGGGTCGAGAAGCTGCCGCCCGGCCACCTGCTGGTCGCCGAAGGCGAGTCGGTGCGGGTGGAGCCGTACTGGTCGCTGGAGCCGCAACCGGACGAGCTCCGCGACGAGGAGTGGCTGGAGCGGATCCGGGAGACGGTCGGCGCGGCAGTCCGGCGGCGCCTCGTCGCCGACGTGCCGTTGGGCGCGCTGCTGTCCGGCGGCATCGACTCGAGCGTCGTCGTCGCGGAGATGGCCGGGGCGTCCCAGCAGGTGCGGACGTTCACCGTCGGGTTCGGCGACGACCGGTACGACGAGCGTGCCTATGCCCGGGCCGTCGCCGAGCGCTACGGCACGGAGCACGAGGAGATCGTGGTCGAGCCGGACGTGACCGAGCTCCTGCCCCGGCTCGCACGGACGTTCGACGAGCCGCTGGGCGACGAGGCGGCGCTCCCGCAGTTCGTCGTCAGCGAGCTTGCGCGGCAGCACGTGACGGTCGCGCTCACCGGTGACGGCGGCGACGAGGCCTTCGCGGGGTACGAGCGCTACGCGGCGGTCGGCCTGGCGGGCCGGGTGGCGCTGCCGGGAGCCGGCTCGGCCGGGCGCCTCCTGCGCTGGGCGGGCCGCGGAGAGCCGCGCTCGCGTGCCAACCGCGCGGGCCGCCTCTTCGAGGTCGCAGCGTTGCCGGCCGGAGCGCGTTACGGCCGGCTGATGGAGGTCTTCCCGGCCTCGCTCCGGACCGAGCTGTGGGAGCCGGGTTTCGTCGCCGAGCCTGCGCCGGCCTGGCAGCTGCTCGGCTCCACGGAGCGCGGAATCTCGGACCTGCAGCGCCTGGACGTGCGCACGTACCTGCCGGGAGACCTGCTGCTGAAGGCGGACCTCGCCTCGATGGCG
Organism: uncultured Actinomycetes bacterium; assembly: GCA_963775695.1. Classification (GTDB taxonomy): domain Bacteria; phylum Actinomycetota; class Thermoleophilia; order Gaiellales; family Gaiellaceae; genus DATBLE01. The sequence goes on from CAVZJU010000012.1 coordinate 244,858, forward strand.
CACTCGCTGGAGGCGCGTTCGCCCCTGCTCGACCACGCCGTACTCGAGCTCGGCGTCTCTCTGCCGGACCGGCTGAAGGTCGACGGGCGTCGGGGCAAGGTCGCGCTCCGCCGGGCGTTCGCCGACGCGCTTCCGCCTGCCGTCGCGACCCGCGGCAAGACGGGCTTCGGCGTCCCGATCGCCCGCTGGTTGAGGGAGGACCTGCGTGCGCTCGCCACGGACGTCCTGCTCGGCGAGACCGCCCGCGCACGCGGATTGTTCGAGCCGGGAACCGTCGCGCGGCTGCTGCACGAACACATCTCCGGCCGCGCCGACCACGCGCACCGACTCTGGTGCCTGCTGATGCTCGAACTCTGGCAACGGGAATACATCGACGTCGCCGGGTCCATCCCGGGCCGCAAGGTGTTCGCCGCCGCGACCGGCATGACGGGCGCGGCACCTGGCGGCTCGGCGTGAAATCGATCGCAAACGCCGGTGGCGGAGCCGACGGCGGAGCTCGGAAGGGGGCTCACGGGGGAAACCGGCCGTTTCCCCCGTGGTTAATCGTGGCCGCCGTGGCGGCGGTGCCGAGGCTGGCCGTGCTCCTGGTCGAGCGCCGCGACATCCTGACCGCGTTCACCGAGAAGAGCGACGACCTCGCGCAGGTCTTCGTCAAGACCGGCACCTTCGGGTTCGTCCCGGGCCACCCGACCGCGTGGACGCAGCCGCTGTATGCGTGGTTCCTGATCCCGATCTACTGGATCTTCGGGCGGTCGTGGTGGGCGGTCGGCCTGATCCAGATCACGGTCGCGGTCGGGACGGCGCTCCTGGTCTACGAGGTCGGAAGGCGGTTCGTCTCGAAGCGGGTCGGCCTGGTCGCGGCCTGCGTTGCGACCCTGAACCCGTACCTCGTATGGCACGACGTGCACGAGAACCGCGAGATCCTCGACCAGTTCCTGGCGGTCGCGATCGTGCTGCTGACGATGATCCTGGCGGGCCGGCGGTCGCTCTGGCTCGGTGCCGTCCTCGGGGTCACGCTCGCGCTCGCGATCCTCGGCAACACGCGGCTGCTGTTCTTGCCGCTGATCTGCTGCGCGTTCCTCGTGGGGCGCGAGCCGAGGACGTGGGCGGTGGTCGGCGTCGTGCTCGCGGGCTGCGCGCTCGGCCTGGTGCCCTGGGTGGTGCGGAACAAGGTGTCGGTCGGCTGCTTCACGCTGACCACCGACACGCGGGCGCTCTGGAAGGCGAACAACCCGAACACGTACGAGACCCTCGCTCAGGGGAAGTGGATCGACGACGTGCCGCCGCTGCCCAGTGAGCCGCCCACGCCCGAGTTCGCCGGGGCCTACTACAAGGTCTACGGCAAGGTCCTGCCCGTGGCCGAGTGCGCGCGGATGCGCTTCTACCGCCATCTCGTGGTCCAGTTCTGGCGCGACCATCCGGGGGAGAAGGCAAAGCTGGCGGGGCAGGCGTCGTGGATGCTCTGGGATCCGCAGGCGATCCGGACGGAGGGACGGGCCGAGTCGGGCGGAGCGGTCGACGTGCTGCGCGAGTGGGCACAGCCGATGTACTCGATCGCGATCTTCGTGCTGGGGATCCTGGGCGTGTGGCTGCTGCCGGGCCGGCTGGCGCTGTTCGGCGTCGTGCTGCTCGCGTATCAGACCCTGGTGGCGATGGGCTTCGCGGGCGCCACCCGCTATCGGGTGCCGTGGGACTTCCTGATCGCGCTGGCGGCGGCCGCGGCCGTGTGGTGGGCGGTCGACCGCCGAAGGCGGCCTGTGGCGTGAGGTTCCTCACGACACAGGGGCGGCGCTGGCAAAGGAGGCAAGCCGGCGGCGCGCAGGCCAGTACAAGTCAGTACGGACCAGCGCCGCAGGCGAAGCATCCTGCCGCCAGCGTCGTCAGCCTTCGGCGGAGCCCGGCTCCGCCGGGCAGGAGCCGAAGGCGGCCTGTGGCGTGAGGTTCCTCACGACACAGGGGCGGCGCTGGCAAAGGAGGCAAGCCGGCGGCGCGCAGGCCAGTACAAGTCAGTACGGACCAGCGCCGCAGGCGAAGCATCCTGCCGCCAGCGTCGTCAGCCTTCGGCGGAGCCCGGCTCCGCCGGGCAGGAGCCGAAGGCGGCCTGTGGCGTGAGGGTCGTCCACCTCCACCGGATCCGCGGAATCGGCGGTTCCGAACGGCACCTGCTGACGCTGCTGCCCGCGCTCTCCGAGCGCGGGGTCGAGCCGGTCTTCCTGGGCCTCGACGACCCGGGCTGGGCGGTGGAGCCCTTCTACCGGGAGCTCGACGCCGAATCCGTGCGGCTGCCGTGCCCACGGGACATCGATCCGGTGCTGGTGCGGCGCGTCCAGCGGGAGCTCGCGCGACTGCGGCCTGACGTCGTCCACACGCACCTCGTGCACGGAGACGTCTACGGCGGGCTCGGCGCGGGCGGCGTGCCGGTGGTCTCCACCAAGCACAACGACGACCCGTTCCGCCGCGGGCCGTTCCGCCTCGTCGAGCGGCTGCTCACACGGCGGGCGAGACGCGTGATCGCGATCTCGGAGGCGTTGAGGCGGTACTGCATCCAGGCGGTCGGGCTGCCGGCGGGGAAGATCGAGGTCGTCCACTACGGGCTCGACGGACTGCCGGCGCCCTGGGGCGAGGGCCCGGACGTGTCGCTGCCGGACGAGGCGCGGATCCTGCTGTGCGTCTCGCGGCTCGCGGAGCAGAAGGGCGTGGACGTGGCGGTCCGGGCGCTGGCACACGTGCGCGAGGTCGAGCCGCGGGCCGTCCTGGTCGTGCTCGGCGAAGGCCCGGAGCGCGCGCGGCTGGCCGCCGACGGCGTGTTCCTGCCGGGGCGCGTCGGCGACGTTGCCTCGTGGTACCGCCGCGCCGAGCTGCTGGTCCACCCGGCGCGCTGGGAGGGCTTCGGGCTTGCGCTCCTCGAGGCGATGCTGGCTGCGAAGCCGGTGGCGGCGACGCGCGTGAGCGCCGCGCCGGAGATCGTCGTCGACGGCGAGACCGGCGTGCTGGTGCCGCCGGACGACGACGAGGCGCTGGCCGACGCCGTGCTCGGGCTGCTCGCCGACCCCGCGCGGGCTGCTGCGATGGGCGAAGCCGGCCTGGTGCGGGCACGGAGCGAGTTCTCGGTGGCGAAGATGGCCGAGCGGACGGCGGCGGTCTACGCCTCGGTCAGCGCCGAGCGATAGAGGATCTCGGTCCGGTCGACGCAGCGCTCCTCGAGGAAGTCGCGGAGCGCGCGGTTGCGTCCGGCCCGCCCCATCTCGGCGGCGAGCTCGAGGTTTCCGGCCAGGCGGACGATCGCCAGCCGCAGCGGCTCGGCCTCGCCGGGGGCGACCAGAATGCCCGTCTCCCCGTCGCGGACGAGCTCACCGAGGCCGCCGATCTCCGCGGCGATCACCGGGCGGGCGCGCTCCATCGCCTCCAGTGCGACCATCCCGAAGCCCTCGCCCATCGAGGGGACGACCACGACGGCGGCCCGCTCGATCGCGCTCTGGATCGGCGAGACGTGGCCGAGGAAGCGGACGGCGTCGGCGACCCCGAGCTCGCGGGCGAGCGCCCGGAGGGCCGGCTCGAGCGGGCCGCGGCCGGCGACGTCCAGCTCGAGGCCCGGGACGTCCCGCCGCGCGGCCGCGAAGGCCCGCAGCAGCACGATGTGGCCCTTGATCGGAATCAGCCGCCCGACGCACAGCAGACGGGGAGCGTCGCCCGTGTACGCCGCCGGCTCGCCGTTCGGCGTGATCCCGTAGTGGACGATCTCGAAGCTCTCCTCCGCGAAGCCCTCCGTTTCCGCCAGGTAGCGCGCCAGACCCCGGGAGATGGCGATGTGCACGTGCGCGAGGCTGGCGACCGTGCGGTCGCCGAGCGCGAACGCCCTGCCTTCGCGGAACTCGTTGAAGCCGTGCTTCGTGGAGAACCGCAGCGGCACACGCGCCAGCAGCCCGGCCATCTGGCCGTAGGCGTCGGCGTGAACGAGGTGCGTGTGCAGGATCTCGGGCCGGTGACGGGCCAGGTAGCCGCCGAGCTCGAAGAAGGCGAGCGGGTCGACGTCGGCGCGCAGCCGCATCGTGTCGAGCGGCACTCCCGTCGCCTCGAGCGCGCGGGCGAAGTCCCATGCCCCGGGCTCGTCCTCGTGCAGCATCAGCATCCGGACGTCCCAGCCGCGTTCCCGCAGCCGCGGGAGCAGCGAGAGCAGGTGAGCCTCCGACCCGGAGATGCCGGCGACCTTCTGCAGGTGGAGGACACGGGTCCCGTCCATCGCCGTCATGTTGCCGCGTCGCTCCCCACGGCGGCGTCTCACGAGGCCGCCTCCACGACCGCCGTCGCCCACGAGTCGACCGAGTGCTCGGCGGCGACCCGATCGCGGAGCGCGCGGCCCAGGGCCCGCCGCTCCCCGGCCGACCGGGCTCCGAACGCGAGCAGGCTGTCGGCGAGCGAGCGCGGGTCCTCCCGCTGGAAGCGGAGCTCGTCGGGCAAGAGCGCATCGAATGCCGGATTGGAGGCGATCGCCGGCGTGCAGCCCGCGCACGCCTCGTAGACGACCTTGTCGGTCGCGCCCGCGCGCATGTTGTTGACCAGCACGTCCGCGCGCGCGAGCAGCCGCGGCACCTCGCTGCGCAGCACCGCGTGGCCGAGCTTCACGCGGCGGGCGAGGTCGAGCTCCTCGACCAGCCGCTCGAGCTCGCCGCGATGAGCCCGTTCCTCCGGGTTCAGTGCCGGCCCGTAGGCCTCCAGCCGCAGGTCGATCCCGTCGTCGATAGCGAGCCTGGCCGCCCGCAGCACGACGTCGAGGCCCTTGGCCCGCGAGTAGCGCCCCAGGACGAGCGCACGCAGATCGGGGTGCGCCGCCTCGCCGTCGGCGCAGGAGAACTCGGAGAGGTCGATCCCGTGCCCGATCCCGCGCACCTTCGGCGAGTCGATCGGGAACGTCCGCCTGTCGACGCTGAGCACGGCGTTCGAGACCCGCTCGGCCAGCCGGAGCGTCCGCGAGACGCTCCAGTGCGTGTACCAGAGCAGCACCTTCACCCCCAGCGGGCGGGCGAGCGGGGCCGTCAGCACCGCGTAGATCGGGCACATGTGCGCGACCACCGCGGCCGGCTTCGGCCGGCCGGCCAGCTCGGCGGCGAGCGCCGACTCGAACTTCGCTCCGCGCCCCATCTGCGTCCGTGACCCGAACGACCGGACGCGGCAGTTCGCCGGCAGCACCTCCGGGAGCGCCCGGTCGGCCAGAACGACCACCTCGTCCACCCGTCCGGCGAGCGCGCGCAGCATCGGCACGGTCGCCGCCAGAGCAGGATGGCCGGGATCGACCTGCTGGGTGACGAAGACGAGCCGCATCTAGTGCGTCTTCCGGTGATGGTCTCCCGCTTCTGGCGAGTGACCGGGGCCGTCAGGCAAGGACGCAGGGAGCGCCAATATGCGGACATATTGGCGCGACTGAGGACGCCGCCTGGCGGTTCCGGGCGCCGCCAGAAGTGCTCGGACTATTGCTGGAAGAGGCACCTAAAAGTAGTCCGCGTCGCCGAGGGTGAACTGCCAGGCGGCCGGGTCCAGGTCGAGCGGCCCGTTCAGTCCGCGGCCGATCAGGTGCATGGTCAGGTGCGTCGGCGCGAACCCGGCCCTGGCGAAGGCGCCGTGCCGGCCGGGTGCGGGCAGGCCGAACAGCAGCCGCGACCGGGCCGCCCCCGCCGCCCGGCGCAGCAGGCCGGGCACCTCCTTCGGCGGCGCGACCAGGTCGGAGAGCACCGCGATCCTCCGCGAGCCGAACGGCTTCGACGGCCAGACGACCGCATAGCCGTTGTCGGAGCGAACGGTCACGTACGGCCGGGGCGAGTCGCAGTACCGCCACTGCAGGTACCGCTGGTCGCGGACGACGTGGTTCCGCCAGCCGGTCGCTGCGTCGCCCTCGATGTCGAGCGTGCCTGCCACGTCGCGTCCCTGCCGTACGACCGGCCGCGCCCAGATCCGGTAGCGCGCGACGTCCGACCAGCCGAGCCGGTTGAAGAACACCGGGTTCGTCACCTCGTTGCCGAAGCCGAGCACGACCTCGAGGCCCTGCTCCTCGGCCGCCTGGTCGAGCGCACGCTGGAGCTCGGTGAAGATCCCGCGCCCGCTCGTGGCCGGTGACGTGACCGCGTGGCACGAGAACGAGACACGCCGCTCTTCGCCGCCGATCACCACCCGCGCGAGCATGTGCGCGCCCACGCCGGCGACCTGCCCGTCGACCAGTGCCGTCCGCAGGATGCTCCCCTCCGGGTTGCGCCCGAACCACCAGTCGAACTCCTCCGTGGTCAGCCCACGAGCGCCCCAGGCCTCGGCAAGCAGGCGGATGTAGTCGTCGCGGTGCGACGCGTCGAAGGGGACCAGCTCGTACCTCACGCCCCTGGCCGCCTTCGGCTCCTGCCCGGCGAAGCCGGGCTCCGCCGAAGGCTGACGACGCTGGCGGCAGGATACTGCGCCCGCGGCGCTTGTCCGTACTCGTTTGTACTGTCCTGCGCGCCGCGGGCTTGCCTCCTTTGCCAGCGGCGCCCCAGGGACGTGAGGACGGAGCTCACTTGCTGGAGGTGCCGAGCGCCGCGTTGAAGATGCGGCGCGCGTGCGTGCCCGCGACCGTGTCCTTGACCGCGATCAGGTCGCACGCCCCGGAGAGGACGAGCTCGAACGTCCGGGACGGGTAGGGCTCGACGTTGTAGCGGTGCAGCTGGAGCGGGTCGCTGGCGGGGCCGTTCGAGCCGGAGATCGACGTGAAGGCCACGTCGTAGCCGGCCTGCTTGAGCAGGCTGAGGTGGACGAGCCGGTAGTGGGCCTCCGACCCCTTGACGTAGGCGAACGCGCGCACCGGCCGCTGGAGACGGTCCTCGAGGCGGAGCTTCGAGAGCGTGATCTCGCGCGCGGCCTCGTCGACCTCGAGGTCGGCGAGGGGGCGGTGGCCGATCCCGTGCGACTCGACCCTGATCCCCGCCGCCTCGAGCTCGGTCAGGTCCTCCCAGGAGAGCGGCGGGTTGACGATGCCGCGCGCCGCCAGGTGCTCGTCGTGCGGCAGGGGCCGCCTGCCCGCGAGGTAGCCGACGGGGACGAAGACGACGGCCGGGTAGCCGTACTTGTGCAGCACCGGCGCCGCGTTCTCGAGGTTGTCGCGATAGCCGTCGTCGAAGGTGATCAGCACGGCGCCGGAGGGCAGCGGCGTCCCCTGCAGGTAGTGGTCGAGCACGGCGTCCAGGTCCACCGGGCGGTAGCCGAGCTCACCGAGCTGGGCCATCTGCTCGTCGAAGCGCCCGACCGGGACGGTGACCGAGTTCTCGGGGACGTCGTTCACCTTGTGGTACATGAGCACGCGGAGCGTCCGCTCCTGCTCGCCGTCGACCGCGCCGACGCCGGTCGCGGTCTCGCCGATCGTGCGGTAGACGCCGTTCTTCAGCGTCTGCTTGATGCGGTCGGCACGCACGCGCCTATCGTAGTCCCGTGACCAGCGCCTCCAGCCGCGCCGCGTACTCCTCCGGCGTGGCCACCCAGGTGTCGGCGCTGTCGGCGGCACCGGCGGCCAGCCGCTCGGCCACCACCGCGTCCGAGAGGACGCGGAGCAGCGCGTCGGCCAGCGCCTGCGGGTCCTGCGGCGAGACGAGCAGCCCGTTCTCGCCGTCGCGCACGAGGTCGACGATCCCGCCCACGCGCGACGCGACCGCCGGTCGGCCGCGGCAGAACGCCTCGACGAGCACCCGCCCCATCCCCTCGCTCCTCGACGGCAGGACGAGCGTGGTGGCAGCGTCCAGCGCGCGCGCCACCCCCTCGGTGGGGAGCACCTCCGTCCACTCGGTGCGGTCGGGGAGATCGGCGACCAGGCGCTCGACCACCTCCCGCCGCGTGCCGCGGCCGACGAGGTGGAGCATCGCGCCCGGCAGCTGCGCGGCGGCGATCCGCCAGGCTTCGGCCAGCTCGTCGATTCCCTTGTAGTGCTCGAGCACGCCGACGAAGAGGGCGCGCGGCGTTGCGGGCAGGGGCGCGCGCGGCTCGAGGAACGGATCGAGGTCCATGAACGCCGGGAAGACCGCCGCCGGCTCGACGCCGTGGGAGCGGACGAGCCCGGTCGTGTAGTCGGAGATCGTCCGCACCGCGTCGGCCCGGCGCAGCGCGGAGACGGCGACGCGATCGGCGATCGGGTTGAGCAGCCTGCGGGCCGGCGAGCCGTACAGCCGCGTGGAGGAGCGCCAGTCGCCGTGGACGTCGAGGATCACCGGCGCGCGCACGCCGGAGAGCGAGCGGCCGAGCAGGACGAGCCAGGTCTCGTGCGCCCCCTGGACGAGGACGGCGTCGGGGTGCGAACGGCGCAGCTCGCGGCGCGTGCGGAGCGGCAGCCCGAGGAAGTACAGCGCCCCGTCGAGCTTCCGCGGCCGGTACGGCCCCGCCAGCTCGAACATCGCGTCGCGTTTCGGCGCGCCGTCGATCCCGCTGGCCAGCACGCGAAGGTGGAAACGCTCGCCGAGGACGTCGAACTTCGCGCGCAGGCTCTCGCTCAGCGGCAGGCGGTACCGCGTCCGGCCGACCAGCAAGAGGCGCGGCTTGCGGCTCATCCGGCCGCCTCCTGGAGGAGCGCCTCCAGCCGGGAGTACACGGGCTCCGGCGCGAACCGCGCGACGGATCCGGGAGCGGCGGCGCGCAGCCGCTCCCGCAGCGCCCCGTCGGCGAAGAAGCGGCGGATCGCGGCCGCGAAGGCCTCGGGATCGCCGGGCGGGACGAGCAGTCCGTTCTCGCCGTCGGTGACGATCTCGCGGACCCCGCCGACACCGGTCGCGATCACCGGCGTCCCGACCGCGAGCCCCTCGATCAGCGAGTGCGGGAAGTTCTCCCAGCCGGACGAGAGCACCTCGGCGTCGGCGGCGGCGAGCAGCTCGAGCACGGTCCCCCGCGGCTGCGCCCCCAGGAAGCGCACGCGGTCGCCGAGCCCGAGCTCGGCGACGAGGGCGTCCAGCCGCGAGCGCTCCGGTCCGTCGCCGGCGACCACGAGCGCGACGCCGACGCAGGCCGCGACCGCCCGCAGCAGGACGTCGAGCTCCTTCTGGAGCGAGAGCCGGCCGGCGAACACGAGCGTCGACCCCTCGAAGCCGTGGCGCCGGCGCAGCTCGTCCCGGTCGCCGACGTCGGGAACGGCGATCGGGTTCGGCAGGACGACGATCCGGTCTCCACGGACGAGCTGCCATTCTCCGGCGAAGCGGCCGAGCGAGGCACTCGGGATCACATAGCGCCGCGGGCCCCACAGCGTCAGGTCCCGCACCGCCTTCAACCAGGCGATACGAGGGTCGCGGGCGCGCTGGAAGTCTTCGATCGGCAACCGGGTCAGGCCGTAGCGGAATGCGCGCTCGTAGGCGGGATCGCCGGTCAGCTTGACCACACTCGGTGTCCCGGCGAGCAGCGTGCCGACGCGCGTGCGCCCGTACATGCCGGTCGAGTAGACGACGTCCTTGCCCCGGGCCGACCGGCGGACGAGCAGCGCACCGCGCAGGTAGCGCAGGAAAACCGGTTGCGCCCGCGAGATCCAGCGCACGGGGTATGCCCGGGGGGCAGGCGGCGCCGCGGCGGTCGTCACCACCTCGACCTCGTGGCCGCGGCCGCGCAGGTACTCCGCCACTTCGGGCGCGTGGCTGGCGGGACCGCCGACGTCCGGCGGCCAGATCCCCGAGACGACCAGGATCTTCACGGGCCCGCCTGCGGCCTGTGAAAGGGGAGGGGGCCTACGGGGTACAAGCCGGGCGTCGGCGGCTTTGCCGGCGACGCTTCCAGCCCGAGCGGAACCGGGAGGTTCCCCCATGAACATCGGCCTCTAGAAGAAGGGGGCCCGTGGGGGAAACATGGTTTCTTGGGAGACTGTCTCAGGGTCAGGCTTGAGCCCGACCCTGAGACCACTTCAGAAGAGCCGAAGGCGAGCGACTTCACGACGTCGCCGCCTCCTGCGCGGCGTGCTCACGCTGGAGCCTGACGAGCGCGACCAGCCACGCGAGCGCGAACACGATCGTCGCGACGAGCACGGCGGCGGCGGCGCCCGTCGCGTCCCAGATCGAGCCGAACACGAGCACGAGCGGGATCAGCACCAGCGTCTCGATCCCGTGGGTGGCGATGCGCAACTCGGGACGGCCCACCGAGACGGGCAGCGACTTGGTCCAGGCGAGGACGAGCGCGATCGCGCCGGCGAGCAGCATCAGGCGGGCGGCATCCGTCGCGGGCTCGTACTTGTCGGTGAAGACGATCCGCATCAGCGTCGGCATCCACCAGTACAGGAACGGGACGGCCACGACCATCGCCACCAGCGTGAAGAGGCTGTAGCGGCGGAGGCCGGCGAACACCCGCGCGCCGGCCCCGGACTCCCAGTCCCGGGTCTGCTCGGTGATCAGGACGAGGCGGGCGGGCGCGGTGAGCGCGGTCAGCCCGGTCAGCGGTGCCTGGCCGGCGCGGAAGTACCCGACCTGCGCCGGCACCGAGACGATCCCGAGCAGGAGCGGCGTGACCGCCGTCCGCAGCGAGACGATGCCCGAGCCGACGCTGGAGCGGATCACGAACCGGACGATCTCGCTGCGGTCCTCACCGAGGGATTCGGGCGCTGCCGCCGGGAAGCGGGAGAAGACGCCGACCGCCGCCCGGCCGACCGCGACCGAGCCGACGACCTGGCCGATCACGAGGCCGATCACAGCGTCGGTGACGCCGTAGCGCGAGCCGACGACGAGACCGACCGCGCGCAGGAGCTGCGTCAGCAGCGTGTAGGCGGCCCGGACGTCGTACCGTCCGGTGAGGACGAGCGCGGCGCCGGCCGGCGCCTCGGGGATGTACGACAGCGGCAGCAGCGCGGCGAGCAGGAAGGGAGTGCGCAACCCGCTCGTGTTGAACAGCGTGTCCGCGAACGGCGCCAGGATCGCCAGCGCGATCGCCGCCAGCAGGGCGCCGAGTGTCTTCAGGACCATCGCGCGGCGGTAGAGCCACCGGAGCCGCCCCCAGCGTGCGGTGGTCGTGTAACGGAAGCCGTACTTGATCATCGCCTCCTCCACGGTCAGGTCGAGCAGGACCTGGAGGAAGCCGGCCGCGAAGATCGCCAGCGTGAAGTGGCCGTACTCGACGGGGCCGAGCCGGCGCGCTGCCACGATGCTTGCCAGGAACCCGAGTGCAACGCTTCCGTAGAGGCCGAGCGCCGTAGCGGAGCGCCGCCACAGAAGGCGCGTTTGCATCCGGGCGTCCACTATAGTGGCCGCCGGTGGCGGCCCGAACGTCCTTGGGCGGTGAGCGGGGCGTCGCCTTCCCGCGCGCGTCGGCCGGCGCCTGGGTGCTCGCCCTGGCCTTTCCGATCGTGCTCGTCCACATCGACTTCCAGCCGGGCTGGGACACGACGATCGGCTCGAGCCATGCGCACATCGTCCTCTCCGACCTGGCTGTCCTCGCCTGCGTGGTCGCAGCGCTGGCGTCGGCGGCACGCGACGGGCTCGGCAGGCTGCGGGCCGGAGTGCCCGCCTGGATCGCGATCGGCGTGTTCCTCGCCTGGGTCTGCGCTGCGACGATCTACCCGCTGCGCGGCTCCGATCCGTACCCCTGGCACGAGCACGTGGTCACGACCGGCAAGTACGTCGAGTACGCGCTGCTCGCGCCGGCGGCAGTCCTGCTGGTGCGGCGGGTCGACGATCTGCTGCTCCTCCTGCTCGTGGTCGTCGCGTCGAGCTTGGTCGCGTCGACGCTCGCCGTCGTTCAGTTCTTCGGTTGGCGGATCGCGGGCGGCTGGCCCGCCGGCTACCGGCAGCCCTCGTTCCTCGGCCACCACGACTTCGCCTCGCTGTCCGGCCTGGCTCTCACGATCGCGCTGGCCGCGATCGCGCTCCCGGCGTGGCGGCTCGACCGGAGGATCGCGGTGGCGGCCGGCGTCAGCGGGGTCGTGGGCCTGCTCGTCTCCGGCTCGCTCGCGGGAGCGATCGGACTGCTCGCCGCCGGCATCGTCGCCGCCGTCGTCGCCCGCGCCTCGATGCGCCGGGCTGCGGCCATCCTCGTGATCTCGGTCGCAGTGCTCGGCGGAGTCGTCCTGTTCCGCGGCGGCGACGTCAAGTCGTTCCTCCACTTCGCCGGGATCGGCAAGCAGGAGGAGCAGCTCGGCGTCGAGAGCTACGTGCAGCGGACGATGCTCGTCTACTACGGCTGGCGGGTCTTCCTCGACCATCCGCTGGCCGGCGCGGGCTGGCAGGCGTCCAACGACGAGTACGTGTACGGGCCCCTGCTGCCGGTGCTCCACCGAGAGTTCCCGAACACGCCGCCGCAGGCGTTCCCCTCGCCGCAGCATCCCTACGGCGTCCAGAACGCCTACGTCCAGGCACTGTCCGACCTCGGCGTCGTCGGGCTCGTGCTCTTCCTCGGCGCGCTGCTCACGCCGCTCGCCCTCGGTGGGGCCCGGTTGCTGCGCGGCCCGCCCGACGTGTCGACGCTGGTCCCGGTCTCGTGGCTGCTCGTGACGATGGGCGTCCTGACCGCGATCGGCCTCGTCGCCGGGATCCCGCTCGACGCCATGCTCTGGATCGCCGCCGGCCTCTGCGCCGCCCCGCCGCTTCTCACCCAGCTCGCGGCCGCCGGCGAGCGCGCCCCAAGCCCAGACCCCCACCCAGGGTGGGGAGCCGTCCCGCCGCCCTCGACCGGCAACGGTACCGCGGATCTACGCGCATAGGGCAAACGGCGTCGTGCCGATTTGGTGCCAACTCGCCCACATGGACCGCACTGGTGTCTCGACCGCTGTCGACTCGGTGGTGCCACCGGCAGGCACGGGGACAGGCTGAAGCCTGTCCCTGCTCGAGCGGAGACCCGACCGCCAGCCGTGGCTGCGCCCGACATGGCAAACAGCCGCACGGCACGGCGAGCCCGCCGCCGCGGCCGACATGGCGGCCGCGGCCACGAACGCCGCGAGGTGCTCCGCAGGTTCGAACTGGCGGACAGCAAGGACGGCTCCGCAAACAGCCGCGTGGCCACACCGCCCGCAAGGAGGGGGCCCGCGGGGGAACCAGGGGTTCCCCCGCGCAGCGTAGGATGGCTCCCCGATGGCGAAGGTGCTCGTCACGGGCGGCGCGGGCTTCATCGGCTCCAACCTCGTCCGGGGGCTGCTCGAGCGCGACGACGACGTTCGCGTGCTCGACAACTTCTCGACCGGCAACCGGGCGAACCTGGCGGGCCTGGCTGTCGAGGTGGTCGAGGGCGAGCTCCGCAGCTACGAGCGCGTCCACAACGCCGTCCGCGGCACCGAGGTCGTCTACCACCTCGGCGCGCTGGGCTCGGTGCCACGCTCGGTGCAGGACCCGTTGACCTCGAGCGCGGTCAACGTCGAGGGCACGCTGAACGTCCTGCTCGCAGCGCGGGACGAAGGTGTTCGCCGGGTCGTGTACACGTCGAGCTCGTCGGTCTACGGCAGCAGCGCCGCCCTCCCGGCCCACGAGGACGCGGCGCCGGATCCCCTCTCACCCTACGGCGTCGCCAAGCTCGCCGCCGAGCGCTACTGCATCTCGTTCTCGCGCGTGTACGAGAGCTTCGAGAGCGTCGTCGTGCGCTACTTCAACGTCTTCGGCCCTCGCCAGAGCCCGTTCTCGCAGTACGCGGCCGTGATCCCGCTGTTCATCACGGCGATCGCGAACGGCCGGCCCGTGACGATCGAGGGCGACGGCGAGCAGCGCCGCGACTTCACCTACGTCGAGAACGTCGTCGACGGGACGCTCAGAGCCGGCGACACCGCGGGTGTCAGCGGCCGGATCTTCAACCTCGCCGCGAGCGCGCCGGCGAGCGTGAACGAGCTGGCCGAGCTGATCGGGACGATCGTCGGCCGGCCGGTCGAGCGGACGAGCGCACCGCCGCGGGCCGGCGACATCCGGAACTCGTGGGCGGACATCTCGGCGGCGCGGGAGACCCTGGGCTACGAGCCGTCGGTCGGCCTCGAGGAGGGTCTCCGCCGCACGGTCGAGGCGATCGAGCCGCGCCGACAGGACTAGATGGTTGATGCCACGAGATCGTCTGTCTCGGGGCGCCGGCCGGCCGCTCTGGAGCGCACGGCCGGGGCGTCGGCGATGCTGCCAGCATCGGGGACGGCCCGGCCATGCGAGGCGCCCGGATCGCAGAGCCCGGCTCTGCCGGGCGTCGCGAGCCGGAAGCGGCCCAGACGCGCCGGATCGCGCATCCGAGCACGGGAGATCGAGGCATCAACCATCTAGGCCTGCCCCCGGCGCGCGCCCCGATCCGGGTCCTCAGGGCGATCGCCCGTCTGAACATGGGCGGGCCGGCACTCCACGTCTCGTACCTCTCGGCGGGCCTCCGCGAGCGCGGGTATGAGACGATCCTCGTCGCCGGCAGCGTCGGCCAGGGCGAGCAGTCGATGGCGTACGTCGCCGAGGAGCTCGGGGTGCCGGTCGTGACCATCCCCCATCTCCACCGCGAGATCTCGCCCGTGCGGGACATGCTCGCGACCATCCGCCTCGCCCGGATCATGCGCGCCGAGCGCCCGGCGATCCTGCACACGCACACGGCGAAGGCGGGCGCAGTCGGGCGCATGGCGGCGCTCCTGGCCGGCCGCCACCGGCCGCCGATCATCGTGCACACGTTCCACGGCCACGTCCTGCGCGGCTACTTCGGCCGGTTCTGGACCGGCGTTTTCCGTCTGCTCGAACGGCTGCTCGCCCGGATCACCGACGCGCTGGTGGCGGTGAGCCCGGAGGTGCGGGACGAGCTCGTCGCGTTCGGGGTGGCGCCCGCATCGAAGTTCCGCGTCATCCGCCTGGGGATCGAACTCGACGAGCGTCTTGCCCACGACGGCACGGCCCGCGCCGAGACCCGGCGCGTGATGGGGATCCCGGACGAGCGGTTCGTGGTCGGCTGGATCGGCCGGATGACCGCCGTGAAGCGGACCGACGCGGTGCTCACGGCCTTCCGCCGGCTGAGGGACGACGGCGTCGACGCGGTGCTGTGCATGGTCGGCGACGGCCCCGACCGACGCTCGGTGGAGGACCTGGCGGGCGAGCTCGGAATCATGCGCGATTCCCTCTTCCCCGGCTACCAGGAGGACGTCGGACCGTTCTTCGCCGCGTTCGACGTGTTCGTCCTCCCCTCCGGGAACGAGGGCACTCCGGTGACGGCGATCGAGGCGCTCGCGAGCGGCTGTCCGGTGGTCGCGACCCGGGTGGGCGGCGTGCCGGACGTCGTCAGGGACGGCGAGGACGGCTTCCTGGTCGAGCCCGGCGACGCCGTCGAGCTGGCGACGAGGATGGCGCGTCTTGCGAACGACCCGGGCCTGCGCGCGCGGATGGCCGCCGCCGGCCGCGAGCGCATGCGGACCCGCTATTCGGTCGACCGGCTGATCGACGACGTCGACCGCCTATACCGCGACCTGCTCGAGCGGAAGGGGCTCGACCGGGCGTCGCTCGACTCGCCTAGTGAGGGAGGTGCTGGAAGGCGCTGAACGCCGGCTTGCGGGTGCCGCCGGTCGTGATCAGCCCCGACTGCCAGCCGGCGATGTTCGGTTCGTCCCGGACGAGGAACCACAGCATCAGCTTGATCCGCGAGTTCTTCCGCGCGACCGCGAACGCCTGGCTCAGGTACCTCGCCTGTTTCGCCCAGGACACGCCGAAATGAGGATCGGGCGGGTTCGTCTGGTAGCCGTACTCCGTGATCCAGATCGGTCTCGCGCCGTAGAGGTGGCCGACCGCGGCGATCAGGATGTCGATGTTCGCCAGGGTGATCGCGGTCGGCGTGCCGCCCGACTTCGTCCCCGGCGGACGGGTTGTCGGCGTCTCGGTCGGAACCCCGTAGTACGGGTTGTGCGCGTAGGCGTCGAACGTCTTCATCCCCGCCTTCTTGGCGGCGGTGAGGAAAGCGACCGGTGAGACCGACGGCCGCGCGCTGGCCGGGTTGTTGTTGCCTCGCGGCGCCGTGACGCCGCAGGCGACCTGCTCGCCCTTGTACAACGTCGCGTGCACGCCCTCGTAGACGGCGTTGCAGATCTTGGCGTAGTCCCGGGCGCTCTGGATCACCCACTTGCCCTTCTCCTTCACGAACTGGGGCCGGAGGAAGCTCGGGTTGTTCGGCTCGTTCCACGCAGCCCACAGCCGGACCGCGGGCAGCACCCGGCCGTCGTTGCCGACGTACGTTCCGCTGTAGCGCGCGGCCGCGGCGTAGGCGAACCCGCGGAGCAACGCGTAGTTGCGCGGCGGCCGGTTCGAGCTCTGGTCGCCGTTCGCCCAGCGCGGCGTGCCCGTGATCGAGAACAGCAGCTTGATCCCGGAGGCTGCGGCGTAGAACGCGGTGCGGTCGTAGACCGACCAGTCGTAGGCGGCGTCGCGCGGGTCGCTCGACGAGAACGGACGGTGCTTCGCGACTCCGAGCGGGCCACCCCAGTAGAGGTTCACGCGCAGGACGCCGACGTGGAGGGCCTTGTACTGCGAGAAGACCTGGTCGAGGTTGCCGAAGAAGGTCTGGCCCTCGTCGTAGACGCCGATGGACATGCTCGCGGCGGCGGTGGCGGTCGGGGCGACGGTGGCAGCGGGCATGCACAGTCCGGCGGCGGCCGCCAGGGTCGCCGCCAGGACCCGCCACGGGCTATACACCGACGGGCGCCCTTCCCAGCATGCGCCGGAGCCCGTCGTCGAGCTGGATCTCCGGCTCCCAGCCCAGCACCTGCCGCGCGCGGGTGATGTCCGGCTGACGGATCTGCGGATCGTCCACCGGCAGCGCCTCGTACACGATCTCGCTGCTCGAGCCCGTCACCTTCAGGACGGCCTGGGCCAGCTCGAGGATCGTGAACTCACCCGGATTGCCGAGGTTCACGGGGAAGTGCTCGCTGCTCTCGGCGAGCAGGACGAGGCCGCGGACGAGGTCGTCGACGTAGCAGAAGCTCCGGGTCTGCGAGCCGTCGCCGAACACCGTGAGCGGCTCGTTCGCAAGGGCCTGGCGGACGAAACTCGGGATCGCCCGTCCGTCGTGCGGACGCATCCGGGGCCCGTAGGTGTTGAAGATCCGGACGATCCCCGTGTTCACGCCCTGCTGGCCGTGGTAGGCCATCGTCAGCGCCTCGGCGTAGCGCTTGGCCTCGTCGTACACGCCGCGTGGCCCGATCGGGTTCACGTGGCCCCAGTACGTCTCCGGCTGCGGATGTACCTGCGGGTCGCCGTACACCTCGCTCGTGGACGCGAGCAGGAAGCGGGCGCGCTTGAACTTCGCGAGCCCGAGCGCGTTGTGCGTCCCGTACGAGCCCACCTTCAGCGAGTGCAGCGGCATCCGCAGGTAGTCGACGGGGCTGGCGAGCGCGGCGAAGTGGTAGACGAAGTCGACCGGCTCGTCGATCCCCAGGTGCTCGGTCAGGTCGTGGTCCAGGAAGACGAAGTCGTCGTCGCGGATGTGGTCGATGTTCCCCAGCGAGCCGGTGACGAGGTTGTCGACGCAGATAACGCGCAGGCCCCGGCCGAGCAGGTACTCGCAGAGATGGGAGCCGAGGAACCCGGCGCCCCCCGTGACGACGACAGTGGGCACGTCGGGATTGTAGAGGGAGGCCTTTCGGCGTTAACCGAAGGCTTACGTTCGTCCCGCTGGCAAAGCCCGGCCTCGCAGGGGAGAATCCGCGCTCCATGCGATTCCCCCTCGCATTCGCAGTCCTCGCCGGGCTCGTCGTTGCCGGCTCCGCGGCTCCGCCCTCGACCGCGAAGGGGCCGTCGTGCGCGCGTCAGCCGGTGAGCCCCGCGTACGCCGGCAGTGTCCGCCGCGCGCTCGGGGCGAAGCAGGACGTGTGGGGGAACGCACTGATCGCCCGCCCGAACGGGCCGACCTACGGCTCGGTGCGGCGCCTGCTCAAGCCGCTGCTCTTCGCCCGCTCGAAGACCAAGTCCCTGACGACGTCGGGGGTCTACTACCTGCCGTTCGCCCAGCCGCTGGGCGTCCGCGGGGCGCACATGGTGGCGCTCCACGTCGCAGACGGAAGCGAGATTCTCTCGCAGACCGCCAAGGGGCCGAGGGTGAAGGTCTTCGTCGGCGTGGACGGCCATGAGCGCTTCGGCTCGTGCCTGTCCCGCCTGGCCGCCCCTCGGCTGGGCGACGGGTTCCTGCCGATCCTCGAGACCCGGTACGTCGACGCGGCCGGGACGAGCTACCGCCAGGAGTCGTTCGCGGTGCGCGGGCTCGGCACCGGTGACCTGGTCAGCTTCGTCCGGCTGACCGCGAATGCGCGCGCGGGGAAGGGCGCCGTGATCCAGCTCGTCCCGGAGGGCTCGCGGCGCGGGGCACGCGTGGCCCAGGGCACCGTGCGGATGCGCATCGAGCCGGGCGAGTCGGCGACGGTCTACGCCGGCTGGCTCGTTCCCTTCGGCGGCTCGCCCGTCCCGATCGACGAGACGACCTACGACGCCGCCCGCCAGCGCCTGGTCGACTTCTGGCTTCAGCGGCTGGGGGAACAGCCGACGTACGACGTCCCCGAGCGCGTGGTCATGGACGCGCAGCGCAGCCTGCTGATCCAAGACCTGGCGCTCACCTGGCGGTACAGCGTCGGCAACCAGTACGAGGAGTTCTCGTTCGCCGAAGCACTCGACACCGCCGAGGTGATGGCCGAGTACGGCCTCCTCGGAGTCGCCCGGCACATCCTGACCAGCTCCCTCGCCCGCCTTGGCGGTGGTACCACGAACTGGCGGGCCGGCGAGAAGCTGACCGCCGCTGCCCTCTACGTCCGCCTCTCCGGCGACCGCGAGTACCTCGACCAGGCGACGCCGATGCTGGACCGGATCGTGGAGGGACTCGGGCGGCAGATCCGCAGCGGCCACGGCGGGCTGCTCAGGCGCGAGCGCTACTCGTCGGACGTGGCCGCACGCGTGTACGGGTTGCACGCCCAGGCGGCTGTCTGGCAGGGCCTGAACGCGATCTCCGACGTCTGGCGCTCGAGCAGGCGCACCGCGCACGCGCGCAAGGCGCACGCGCTCGCCGTCGCGCTGGGGCGCGGCCTGCACCGTGCGGTCGGCCGCTCCGCGCACCGCCTGAAGGACGGCTCACTGTTCGTCCCCGCCGCGCTGCTCGCCCATCACGAGCCGTTCGACGCGGTCACGTCCTCGCGGCCGGGCAGCTACTGGAACCTGGTCGTCCCGTACGCGCTCTCCTCGGGGTTCTTCACGCCGGGGAACCGGCAGTCGAACGGGATCCTCGAGTACATGCTCCGGCACGGCTCGCGGCTGCTCGGGCTGGTGCGCGCGGGCGCCTACTCGCTGTACGGCAAGCCGAAGTACCCGGTGTCGGGCACCGACCAGGTCTACGGGCTGAACGTCGCGCGGTTCCTGGCCGACAACGACCGCCCCGACCAGCTCGTCCTCAGCCTCTACGGGATGCTGGGCGCATCGATGACCCCGAACACGTTCGTCTCGGGCGAGGCGGCGACGGTCGCGCCGCTGCGTGGAGCCTCGTACCGGTCGATGTACATGCCTCCGAACACGGCCAGCAACTCGGCCTACCTCGAGACGCTGCGGCTGATGCTCGTCCACGAGCGGCGCGACAAGGACGGCTCGCCGGTCGGCCTCGACCTCGCCTTCGCGACGCCGCGGCCCTGGCTCGGCAACGGCAAGTCGATCTCCGTGAACGCCGTCCCGACCAGCTTCGGTGCGCTCACGTACGACCTGCACCGCGACAGCAACCGGGTCACCGGCACCGTGATCGTCCCGTCGCGGCGCCCACCGCCCACGCTTCGACTTCGCCTTCGCCTTCCCCACGGGGTGAAGCTGCGGGCCGTGCGGGTGAACGGGCACCGCCGGCCGGTCGACCGTCGGACCGGCACGATCGACCTCTCCGGGCTGCGCGGCTCGCTCGACCTCGTCGCCGTGCTCTCGCGCTGAGCGCCCCGGACCAAGCACACTGCAGGCGTGAGCGTCCTGTTCACCGCCCTCACGGCGATGATGACCGGCTTCGTGATCGGCGGGGCTGCCCGCTTTGCCGTGCCGGGTCCCGATCCGATGCCGTTCTGGCTGACGGTGCTGATCGGACTGGTCGGATCGGCGATCGGGACGGCGATCGGGGCGGCGCTGTTCGGCGCCAAACACACGTTCGACAGCTCGAGCCGTTCGTTCATCACGCTCCTGCTTGCGATCGGGTTCGCCATGGGGCTCGTCGCCGTGTACCGGATCTTCGTGCAGAAACGGCCGCTGACCGGCCCCGACGCCCGCCGGTTCCCGCGCAGCGGCTTCGGCATCGCGAAGATGCGCGAGCGGCTCCACCAGCTCGGGATCGACCCCGACCAGATCCACACCGTCGGCGCCACGCGGGAGCAACCGGCCGAGTCGACGCACGACGACGTCCTCGACCAGCTCGAGAAGCTCCGCGACCTCCGCGAGCGCGGGACGATCACGGACGAGGAGTACGAGCGGGCCCGAGAGCGGCTGCGCCGCTACTGATTCCACGAGGTCGCCCGCGAGATCCGCTCCGCCCTCGCGGAGGCGCTGCCGCAGAGCCTGCCGACGGGGCGGCACGCGATGGCGCCGCCCCGTCGGCAACGAGCGTCAGGACAGGAAGTACATCGGGTTCGGGATCTTGAACGTCTTGTCCGAGAACCCGCCGTTGAGGTCGCTGAACTGGTCGCCGAAGTTGGCGACGATGTCGTAGCCGAGCGACTCGATGTGCTGGCGCGTGAGCGACTTGTGCTGGGTCGTCGTGCACGTCGACCCTCCGCACGAGTTCAGCCACGGGGCTGCGTTGTCCCTCAGGTAGAGGTTGGCGTCGACCACGTCGTAGCCCTCGCCCGTCAGGTTCGCCAGGGTGCCGGCGTGCCGGGCGGTGCTCCGGCCGGTCAGGAAGAAGACGGTGTAGCCCTTCGACTCGGCGTAGTGCTCGAGGTCGGCCATGTGCGGCACGGCCGGGAAGACGGCCGCGTCGGCGAAGGCGTTGTTCGAGCCCGGGCTGAAGACGAAGTTGGTGTAGATCTCATAGCTGAACGTGTTGAGCGTCGTGTCGTCGACGTCGAACACCACCGCCTTGTGCGCCCCCGACGACGGGTGGTCGCCGTTGTTCGGCTTCCGCAGATACTTCTCGGCGGTGTCGACGATCCCGCCCAGCTCGTTGGCATAGGCGCCGGTCGGCGAGAACGTGTGCAGCGGGACGGTCGGGTCGACCGGGTTGACCCGGGTCGGGTCGATGGTGTCGCCGTAGTAGATCGAGGGCGCGAGCGCGGACGGCTCGCTCGCTTCTTTACAGATTCCTTTCGCTTCTCTCAGGAAGCTCTTCGTCTTTCCCAAGGTTCGTCTCAGGCGGCTCCGGAAGGTTTGAGCGGATGCAGCCGGGCGGGCCACTCGATCGACAGGAGGAACATCCGTGACGACCATCCACCGTAGGGCTCTGGCGCTCGCCGTCGCAGGCGTCCTCGCCGCCGCGCTCGGCGCCGGGCTCGCGTTCGCGCGACCGACGGCGACGATCGGATCGGGTGTCGTCGTCGTCGAGACGAACCTCGCCTATCAGGGCGGAGCCGCGGCCGGCACCGGAATCGTCCTGACCCGTTCGGGAGAGGTCCTGACGAACAACCACGTGATCCGGGGTGCGACGACGATCAGGCTCGTGGTTCCGGGAACCGGGCACAGCTATTCGGCGAAGGTCGTCGGCTACAGCGTCTCGGACGACGTCGCCGTCCTCCAGGCGAGCGGCGCCGCGAACCTGAAGACCGCGTCGCTGGCCACCTCGTCTCGCCTGGTCACGGGTCAGGCCGTCAGTGCTCTCGGCAACGCCGGCGGAACCGGCAGGCTCGTGTCCGCGGCAGGACGGATCACCGCGCTCGGCAGGTCGATCGTCGTGAACGACGACCAGGGCGACGCGCGGCGGCTGACCGGCCTCATCGAGACGAACGCGAGCCTCGAGCCCGGCGATTCGGGCGGGCCGCTCCTGAACAGGGCAGGTCAGGTGGTCGGGATGAACACGGCTGCTTCGACCGGCTCCGGCTACGCGGTGGCGGCGAGTGACGGCTACGCGATCCCGATCCTCAAGGCGCGGACGATCGCAAGCCGGATCGAGTCCGGGAAGTCTTCCGCGACCGTCCACGTCGGCCCGACGCCGTTCCTCGGGATCGAGATCGATCCCGGCAACGGGAACGAGCTGATCGCCGGCGTCCTCCCCGGCGGGCCTGCCGCATCGGCCGGCCTGGTGCCGGGGGACGTGATCACGGCGATCGACGGTCGCACGGTCTCCTCGCCGAACGCGATCAGCAGCCTCCTCCTGTCCGAGAAGCCGGGCAAGCGTGTGTCGGTCGCGTACTACGACGAGTCCGGAACGAGCGAAACGGCCGTCGTCGTGCTCGGCAGCGGCCCGCCGCAGTAGTTCCGCGCTCCGTTCGCACCGTGGCGGAGGGATGATCCGCGGGTGCATCGCAAGGTCGTCACCGTGCTCTTCTGCGACGTGGTGGGCTCCACCGCGCTGGGCGAGTCGGTCGACCCGGAGGCCTTGCAGGGGCTGCTCGCCCGCTACTTCGAGCGGATGAAGGCGATCGTCGAGTCGCACGGCGGGTCGGTGGAGAAGTTCATCGGCGACGCCGTGATGGCGGTCTTCGGCGTCCCACAGGTGCACGAGGACGACGCCCTGCGGGCCTGCCGGGCGGCACTGGAGATGCGAGAGGCCTTCCCGGAGCTGGGCGTGCAGGGAAGGATCGGCGTCAACACCGGGGAGGTGGTGACGGGGACGGAGGAACGGCTGGTGACCGGCGACGCGGTCAACGTCGCAGCGCGGCTGCAGCAGGCGGCCCCGCCGGACGACGACGTCCTGATCGGTCAGGCGACGCTCGAGCTCGTCCGCGGGGCGGTCGACGTCGAACCGGTCGAGCCGATGACGCTGAAGGGCAAGAGCACGCCCGTATCGGCGTTCCGTATCGTCGCCGTCCGCGATGCGCCGGAGCGCTCGCACGAGGCGCCCTTCGTCGGTCGTGATGCCGAGCTGTCGCTGATCGTCCAGGCGTGGACGCGAGTCCTCGAAGGCCGCACGTGCGAGCTGGTCACAGTGGTGGGCGACGCCGGTGTCGGGAAGTCGCGGCTGGTCGCGGAAGCGCTGGCGTCGATCGACTCCCGGATCGTCTCGGGCCGCTGTCTGCCGGCCGTCGACGAGCTGATCGGCGAGCAGGTCCGGTTCGACCTCCGCGAACGGATCGCCATGGCGTCGGGCGGCAACCCGCTGTTCCTGACGGAGATGCTCGCGATGGCGAGCACGACCGACGAGGTCGAGGTGCCTCCGACGCTGCGGGTGCTCCTCGCCGCGCGGCTCGACCAGCTCGACGCGCCCGAGCGGGCCGTGCTGGAGCGGGGCGCGGTCGAGGGCGAGATCTTCCACCGCGGCGCCGTGCAGGCGCTCGCCCCGGAGGAGCCCCAGGTCACACCGCGGCTCGCGGCGCTCACCCGCAAGGAGCTGATCCGCCCCGACCGGGCCCAGATCCCCGGCGAGGACGGCTTCCGTTTCCGGCATCTCCTAATTCGGGACGCCGCCTACGACGCCCTCTCCAAGGCGACGCGCGCCGACCTGCACGAGCGCTTCGCGGCCTGGATCGAGGCGCGGAGTGCCGACCTCGTCGAGCTGGACGAGATCGCCGGCTACCACCTCGAGCAGGCCGCACGCTACCGGGCGGAGCTCGGACAGCCCGACGCGGCACTCGCCGAGCGCGCTGGCGCGCACCTGGCCGCCGCCGGCCGCCGGGCGTTGTGGCGGGCGGACCGGCGCGCGGCGGCGCGGCTCCTCGTCCGGGCCCTGGCGCTGATCCGGCCGATCCGACTGGACATGCTCCTCGAGCTCGACTACACACTCTCGCTCGACGAGCGCCGAGAGCGGATCGCCGTCGCCCAAATTGCCGGCAGGAGGGCTCTCGACGAGGGCGACCGCGCGGCGGCAAGCCTCGCGCGCCTCGTCGAGCTCGAAAGCCGCCTGCTCACCGGCGAGCCGGTCGTAGACGAACTGGATCAGGCGGGGGAGGCTGCATTATCCTTGCTCGAGGCGGCCGGCAACCATGCGGGGCTCGTCCACGTCTGGTTCTGGCTTGGCGCCATCGCCAACACCCGGGCGCAATTCGAGCGGCGGGCTGCCTGCGCCGAAAACGCGCTCCATCATGCGACGCTCGCAGGGCATCCGCCCGCGGGGCTATTCGCGCTCTCCGGGGGGCTATTCGGGCTTTCCGGGGCGCTGGTCCAAGGTCCGAGGCCTGCCGACGAGGCGCTCGCGACGCTGGAGGCATACTCGGCGGCGATGAACCACCCGGTGCCGGTGGTACGGCGCGGGATCCTGCTCGCGATGCTCGGGCGGTTCGATGAGGCGTGGTCAATCGCGCGCGAAGCGGAGCAGCGAGAGATCGAACTGAACGGGGAGTGCCTGAGTTCTCACGAGATCGCCGAGATCGCGTCCCTGGCCGGTGACCACGAGCAGGCGGCGCTGCGGCTTCGCGAAGCCCACGAGCTAGTTGAGCGGCGCGAGGAGCGCGCATTTCTCTCCACCACGGCACCGACCCTCGGCCGCGAGCTCTGCATCCTCGGCCGGTACGAGGAGGCCGAACCGCTCGCGCAGCTCGGACGCGAGCTCGGCCACCAGCAGGACCTGGCGACACAAGCGGTCTGGCGGCAGGTGCAGGCGCTCGTCCTGGCGAGCCGCGGGAAGCACGCAGAGGCGGAGCGGTTCGCGAGAGAGGCAATCGAGTTCCGCGATCACTCGGATGCGCCCAACCGCCAGGCGGATGCGCGCTGCGACCTCGCCGAGGTGCTCGCGGCGGCCGGCCGGGTGGAGGAGGCGGCGGAGGCGTACGAGCAGGCGCTCGACCGGTACGGCCGCAAGAAGAACCTGGCGATGGTCGCGCAGGTGCACCCCCGGCTCGAAGCGCTGCGTGCAGGCGCCGGCC
>CAVZJU010000013.1:0-40387 GCA_963775695.1 uncultured Actinomycetes bacterium
CGGTGATCACCATCGGCGAGGGCATTCCCAGCGAGTACTGCCTCTGGACGAACGCGCACGCGCTGGCCCGGTACGCGGCGCTCAGCCAGGAGGCCGGGCTCGTCCCGATCGTGGAGCCCGAGGTGCTGATGGACGGCGGCCACTCGATCGAGACCAGCTTCGAGGTCACGTCGCGGACGCTGCACGCGGTCTTCACCGAGCTGCGTGACCAGCGCGTCCACTTCGAGCAGATGCTCTTGAAGCCGAACATGGTTCTGTCGGGCTACGACGCGTCCGGCCGCGCCGGGGTCCAGGAGGTCGCGGAGCAGACCATCGGGTGCTTCCGCCGGCACGTCCCTGCCGCGGTGCCGGGGATCGTGTTCCTGTCCGGCGGCCAGAGCGACGAGGACGCGACCGCGCACCTCAACGCGATGAACGCGATGGGCCCGCACCCGTGGGAGCTGTCGTTCTCGTTCGGACGGGCGCTCCAGGCACCGTCGCTCAAGGCGTGGACGGGCGATGCCGCCAACGTCGAGTCGGGCCAGGCGGCGTACCTCCACCGCGCGAAGATGAACGGGCTGGCCCGATCGGGCAGCTACTCGCCCGACCTCGAAACCCAGGTCGCGGCGTAGGGACGTCCCACCGGAACCGTCGCCCGGGGACCGGCCGCTAGCGGTAGCGCTCGCCCGCGATCTGCTCGAGCTTGCCCCAGCGATGGGACGCCTCGACGCGACGCACCGTGCCCGAGCGCGAGCGCATGACGATCGAGGCCGTCTCCGCGCCCGAGCCCGTGTATCGCACACCGTGGAGCAGCGCGCCGTCGGTGACGCCGGTCGCCGCGACGAACACGTCATCGCTTGCGACGAGATCGTCGGTCGAGAGCACGCGGTCGACGTCGTAGCCCGCGTCCAGTAGCTCTTGCCGCTCACCGTCGTCGCGCGGCCAGAGCTTGCCCTGGATCGCGCCGCCGAGGCACTTGATCGCGGCCGCCGAGATCACGCCCTCGGGCGTGCCGCCGATGCCCATCAGCATGTCGACCCCGGTTCCAGGGCGTGCGGCGGCGATCGAGGGCGCGACGTCGCCGTCGGTGATCAGCCGCACCTTTGCTCCCGCCTCGCGCAGGTCGGCGATCAGCTGCTCGTGCCGGTCGCGGTCGAGGACGACGACGCTGACGTCCTCCGGATGCATCCCTTTCGCCTTCGCAACCCGCCGGAGGTTGTCCGCCGGGGGCGCGTCGATGTCGATCGCGTCGGCCGCCTCCGGGCCGACGGCGATCTTGTCCATGTACACCGCGGCGCCGGGGAAGAACATCGTCCCGCGCTCGGCGAGCGCGATCACGGCGATCGCATTCGGCATGCCGAGAGCCGTCAGCCGCGTGCCTTCGAGCGGGTCGACGGCGACGTCGACCCCGGGCCCCTTGCCGTCCCCGACCTCCTCCCCGTTGTAGAGCATCGGCGCCTCGTCCTTCTCCCCCTCGCCGATCACGACGACGCCGGCCATCGAGACGGTGTCGAGCATCAGCCGCATCGCGTCGACCGCCGCCTGGTCGGCCGAGTTCTTGTCTCCGCGCCCGACCCACCGACCCGCCGCCATCGCCGCCGCCTCGGTCACCCGGACCAGCTCGAGCGCAAGGTTCCGGTCGGGGGGTTCGCTCACGCGGGAATCCTACGCCGGACCGGCTCCCGCTACATCCGCTCGGGCGCCTCGACCCCGACCAGGTCGAGGCACGAGGCGATCACGGACTGCGTGCCCCGGCACAGCCCCAGGCGGAACGACTGCGCCTCGCTCTCGAGGACGCGGTGGTGGTGGTAAAAGCGGTGGAACTCGTCGGCGACGCGGATCGCGTACGTCGTGATCCCGTGAGGCCCGCGCCGCTCGACCGCCTCGGCAGCGACTTCGGGGAACTCCAGCAGCCGTTTGACGAGGTCGCGCTCCTCGGACGCGAGCGGGATTGCCGGCTCGGCCGCCGCCTCCGCGCCGCCCGCGTTCCGGAGCACCCCGGCAATCCGCGCATGGGCGTACTGGACGTAGTAGACCGGATTCTTCTCGGAGCGCTCGGCGGCCAGGTCGACGTCGATCTCGATCGCCTGGTCGGGACTGCGGTTGACCAGGTACCAGCGGGCCGCGTCGACGCCGATCTCGTCGATGAACTCGTCGAGAAAGACGACGTCGCCTCGCCGCTTCGACATCTTCGTCTGCTCGCCGCCGCGCGTCAGGTGGACGAGCTGGTACAGCAGGACCTCGACCCGCCCGGGGTCGTAGCCGAGCATGCGGGCGACGGCCGCGTACCAGTTGCGCGTGCCGTGGTGGTCGGCGCCGAGCACGTAGACGGCGCGGTCGAAGGCGCGCTCGAGCTTGTCGACGAGGTACACGACGTCGGCGGCCCGGTACGTCGGCTCCCGTGTCTCCGAGCGAAGCAGAACCCGGTCCTGTTCGTCGCCGTACCCCGACGAGCGTGCCCAGAGCGCGCCGTCACGCTCGTACGTGTCCAGCCGGGGCAAGAGCTCGGGCAGCCGCTCCTCGAGGCGGCTCTGCAGCGCCCACGAGTCGAAGTGGATCCTGAACCGCTCCAGGCTGGCCTCGATCCGCTCGAGCATCGCCGGCACCGGGTCGTCCGGACTCGCCGCCAGCTCGCCCACGTACTCGCCCCGGTAGCCGTCCTCCGGCGGCTCCGCCCCACGCCGCACCGCCTCGACCGACGCCCGGAACCGCTCCATCTGCGCGCCGGCGTCGTTGTAGTAGTACTCCCGCTCGACCTCGTGCCCGGCGAGCGCAAGCAGGCGGGCGAGCGAGTCGCCGATCGCGCCGTTCCGTGCCGCCGAGACGACGATCGGACCCGTCGGATTGGCCGAGACCATCTCGACCTGGACACGCTCGCGCTTCGCGGCGAAGCCCGCGCCGAAGCCGGGACCGGCGTCGAGGATCTCCCCCAGCGCGCCTCCGAACCAGGCATCTCGCAAGAAGAGGTTGAGGAAGCCCGGCCCCGCGACCTCGGCGCACTCGACCGCCGGCAGAGCCCGCGCCGCGTCGGCGAGCTCCTCCGCGAGCTCGCGTGGCGCGCGCTTTCGAGCCGGCGCGAGCCGGAGCGCGACGTTGGTCGCGTAATCCCCGTGCTCGGGGTCGGAGGGCCGCTCCAGCTCGACGTCTGTCCCCGCTGCGGCGGCGAGCGCGGCGGCGAGCTCTTCGATGCTCCTAGCCGGCACAGCCGCCACTGCCGTAGTCATTGATCACCACGGCAGTAGTATCCGTCCCGGTGGAAGAGGAGAGCCAGGAGCGTCAGCTCAACATCCACGTCGACCCGCAGCACCTCGGCGGCGTCTACTCGAACTTCGCGAACATCAGCTTCTCGGACTACGAGTTCGCGATCACCTTCGCGCGGATCGATCACGAGGTCGAGGAGGGCGACATCCCCGGCGTGGTCGTCGCCCGCGTGAACATGTCCAGCCGCTTCATGAAGGAGCTGATCGACGCGATGCAGGACTCGTGGTCGAAGTGGTCGGCGCGGGAGGGCATCCGCAACCTGCCCGAGCATCAGGGCGAGCGGCAGGACTCGGACTAGCCTCAGCGCGACTCCCGTTTCTCCCAGGCGCGGGCCATGGCCACCCTCTGGGCCAGTGACGGGTGGTCGTAGAACACCAGGTACGGCGCCGTGGGCGGGCTCGGGTCGGTGAGGCCGGTGGCCGCCACGCGCCTCCAGAGCGATTCGGTGGCGCCGGGGTCGCGCGTGGTCTGCAGCGCCATCCAGTCGGCCTCGGCCTCCATGTGGCGCGAGATCGTCGCCCTGAGCGGCGCGGCCACGAGCCCGAAGACGACGTAGACGAGCAACACGAGCGGGATCGCCGCGGCTTCCCGCATCCCGCCGCGCCGTCTGGCGGCGACCGCGATCAGGTAGGCGAGCGGCACGATGAAGAGCGCGTACCAGGCGATCCCCTTGAGCAGGTGGTTCCTGGCCTGGTGGCCGTACTCGTGGGCGACGACGACCTCGAGCTGCCGCTCGGTGAACCGGCCGTCGAGCATCGAGCTCCAGACGAACACCTTGCGTGACGGTCCGAGGCCCGTCGTAAACGCGTTTGGATCCTTCGTGTGCACCTTCTCCTCGCGGATCGGCACGCCCTTGACGCCCTCCTGCTCGGCAATCCGGGCCGCGGCGGCCTCCAACCGTGGATTGTCGAGCCGGTGTGTGTCGGGCACCAGGTACGGCGTGGTGAAGAGCAGCAGCACCTGGAGGCTGACGAAGATCGCCGAGGCGGGGATCCACCACAGCCGTGGCAGCCATTTCGCCAGCCCGACCGCGACCAGCACCGCGAACGAGAGCAGCGCGAACTTCACTGCGAGCAGCACCCAGCCGCCGAACAGGATCTCGCCGTAGCTCTCGTGCGACTGGTCGTAGCGTCGCTGCCACCACAGCGAGAGCAGCTCGAAGGGGACGGTCACGAGCCAGACCAGCCCGAAGCCGAGCATCGCCAGCAGCATCGCCGTCCCGATCGGCCCCGCCGCCGACTCGCGCGCAAAGGCGGCCCCCCGCCAGGCGTAGAGCGCGAAGACGGCGACGGTCACCACCGTCTGGCCGAGCGCGAGCCAGTAGAAGAACGCCTCGTAGTGCTCGGCCCGGTGGAGGAACGTCGGGCCGAACAGGGATTGCACGGGGACGTCGCCGAGATCGAGCCCGCCCGGCACCTTCGTCGAGTCCCAGATGAAGAAGGCGGCCGCAGCCCAGGCCCCCGCGAGCGTCGCTAACGTTGCGAGCCGCAACGGGTGCCCCATGCGCGTCGCCGTCATCTCCGACATCCACGCTAACCTCCCGGCCCTCGAGGCGACGGCCGAGGCGATCGAGCGGGAATCGCCCGACGAGATCTGGTGCCTCGGCGACCTGCTCGGCTACGGCGCACAGCCGAACGAGTGCTGCGCGTGGTCACAGGCGTGCGCCCGCGTGTGCCTGGCCGGCAACCACGACCTGGGTGTGCTCGGCACGCTGGAGCTCGACGATTTCGCCGCCGACGCGGCCGCCGCCGCCAGGTGGGCCCGGACGGTCCTCGACGCCGACGCACACGCCTATCTGTCCGCGCTCGGGCCGACCGCGGACGCGCACGGGGTGGGCCTCTACCACGGAAGCCCGCGCGATCCGATCTGGGAGTACGTGCTCTCCTGGGACGCGGCCCGGGACGCAATCCACGACTCGGGCACGGAGGTGACGCTCGTCGGTCACAGCCATGTCCCGCTGGCGATCCCGGACGGGGAGCAACCGGCCGGCGGTCACGCCCCGGGCGGCACCGAGATCGACCTGGCCGGCGGACGCTGGCTGCTCAACCCCGGGTCAGTCGGTCAGCCCCGCGACGGCGACCGCGACGCTGCCTGGTTGTTGCTCGACCTTGGTGCCGGCAGGGCCGAGTTCCGGCGGACGCCGTACGACATCGCGGGGGCGCAGGAGGCGATCCGCGCGGCCGGGCTGCCCGACGCACTCGCCGAGCGGCTCGCCCACGGCGTGTAGGGAGTCAGGCGCTCTCGGCTTCGGCAGCCGGCGCAGCGGCGGGCCGGGTGTCGAAGCTGATGCCCTCGCGGGCGAGGGCCAGGGCCACGTCCTCGCGGCCCTTGTAGATCCGCCACTTCACCGTGGCGAGCGTAACCTCCAGCGAGTCGGCGATCTCGGTGTACGAGAGCCCCGCGACGTCGCGGAGGAGCAGTGCCATCTTCAGGTCGGTCGACAGCCCCTCGATCGCCCGCCAGAGCGCCTCGACGGTCTCGCCGCGCTCGATCGGCGCGTCCATCACCTCGAGCGGCGCGACGTCGTCCAGCGCGACCAAGTGGCGCGGCCGGCGCTCGCTGGCCCGGAGCTCGTCGAGCACGCGGTTCTTGGTCACCTGGAAGAGCCAGGTCGTGAACTTGCAGCGCAGCGAGAACTTCGGCAGGCCCTGGAAGACGCGAAGGAAGACCTCCTGCGTCAGATCCTCCGCCAGCGAGCGGTCGCCGACGAGCCGCAGCACGTAGTTGAAGACTGGCGTCTCGTAGGCCCGGACGATGATCGCAAAGGCGCGCTCGTCACCCCGTTGTGCTTTACGCAGGACACCGAGGTCAGGCTGCTGGAGTGACAAGGCCGGCGGAGTATAGCCCGGGTTTTCGCGGTCGCCATGTTGCTTACGCAACATTTACGAAGGTCGGATTCCCCGTCAGGCGCGGGAGGTAACGAGGCTCGTCCCGGTCATCTCCGGCGGCTGGATGATGCCGAGCAGGTCGAGGCAGGTCGGCGCCAGGTCGGAGAGCTCGCCGCCCTCGCGCAGCGTGCCTCCAGGGAGGGTGACGAGGAGCGGTACGGGGTTCGTCGTGTGCGCCGTGTGCGGGCTGACACCGTCCTCGGCGAGCATCGTCTCGGCGTTGCCGTGGTCGGCGGTGACGAGCGCGACGCCTCCTGCCTGCTCGATCGCGTCGAGCACGCGGCCGAGGCACCGGTCGGTGGTCTCGACGGCTGCAACCGCCGCCGGGATCGATCCGGTGTGCCCAACCATGTCCGGGTTCGCGAAGTTGATGATCCCGAAGCGATAGCCGTCGCCGATCTCGGCGGCGAACCGGTCGGCCACCTCCGGTGCAGACATCTCGGGCTTGCGGTCGTAGGTGCCGACCTCGCGCGGCGACGGAACGAGAATGCGCGACTCGCCCGGCCACTCCTCCTCGCGGCCGCCGTTGAAGAAGTAGGTGACATGGGCGTACTTCTCGGTCTCGGCGCAGTGCAGCTGACGGGCGCCGCTTCCGGCCAGGACCTCCGCGATCGTGTTCGGTACGTCCTGCTCCATGAACACGACCGGGCAGTCCAGGTCGTCCCGGTACCGCGTCATCGTCGTCAGGTCGATCCCCGCCTCGAGCAGCTTCTCCGAGACCTGTCGTGCGCGGTCGGGGCGGAAGTTGAAGAAGATCACGGCGTCGCCGGCCTCGATCCCCGGCCTGCCCTCGAAGTGGACCGGTTCGAGGAACTCGTCCGTCACACCCGCGTCGTATTGCTGTTGCACGTACGCCACGGGCCCCGTCGACGTGGCAGGGCTGGAACGCACGATCGCATCGAGCGCGCGCTCGGTCCGCTCCCACCGCTGGTCGCGGTCCATCGCGTAGTAGCGGCCGGAGACGGACGCGATCCGGTCCTGCGGCAGGTCGGCGAGGTCGTTGACGGCAGCGTGCGGCGAGACGTCGCGACCGTCCGTGAACGCGTGGATCCAGGTCTTGCCCCCTTTGTCCGACAGAGCCGCGATGCGGAGCAGCGCATTGAGGTGGTCGACGTGCGAATGGACGCCTCCGTGGGAGACGAGGCCGAGCAGGTGGACGTTCCGGCCGCGCTCGAACGCTCCCCGCAGCGCCGGGCTCTCGAAGAAGGAGCCGTCCTCGATCGCCTTGTTCACGCGCATCAGGTCCTGGTAGAGGATCCGGCCGGAGCCGATCGTCAGGTGGCCCACCTCGGAGTTGCCCATCTGGCCGGGCGGGAGGCCGACCGCCTCGCCGGAGGCCCTCAGCGTCGTATGCGGGAGCTCGGCCCAGAGTCGGTCGAAGACCGGGGTGTCGGCAAGATCGACGGCGTTGCCGGGGCCGGGCGGCGCGCAGCCCCACCCGTCGAGGATGACGATGACTACGGGGCCGCCGCTTTGCAAATCGCCGCGAAGGACTCGACATCGAGAGAGGCGCCGCCGACGAGAGCGCCGTCGACGTCCGGCTGGGCGAGGAGCTCGACGGCGTTGTCGGGCTTCACCGAGCCGCCGTAGAGGATCGGCACGTCGATCAGACCGCGGAGGAACGCATGGGCCTCCTGGGCCTGCCCGGGCGCGGCGGTCTTCCCAGTGCCGATCGCCCACACCGGCTCGTAGGCGAGGACCAGTTGCTCGTGCGCCTCGAGCACGCCCGCCTGCCGGCGCAACACCTCCTCCGTCTCCCCCGCCTCGCGCTCGGCCTCGGTCTCGCCGACGCAGGCGATCACCCACAGCCCGGCATCTAGCCCGGCCGTGGCCCGGCGTGCCACGCTCTCGTCGGTCTCGCCGAACAGCTGACGCCGCTCCGAGTGGCCGACGATCGCGCCGTAGACGCCGAGCTCGAACAGCATCGGGGCAGAGACCTCGCCGGTGAAGGCGCCCTCGACCTCCCAGTGCACGTTCTGGGCGGCAACGGCGATGTCGGTGCCGGCCAGCGCCTGGACGGCCGCGCTGAGCGCGGGGAACGGCGGGCAGACCGCCACGTCGACGCCGTCGACCCACTCGAGCTGGTCCCGCAGCTCGCGACAGAAGCTCGCAGCTTCCTCCGGGCCCTTGTGCATCTTCCAGTTGCCTGCGATCAGCACGGATTGATCCTACGAGTCATGGCAAGGGTCAGACCCCTGCCAAGGCCGGAACGGCCGCTGCAACGACGAATTCCCTGCATCTACCCGTAGAGCATATTGATCGATTTGCAAATCAAGCCGCAGGGATTGCAGCCACGCCGGGGAGCTCCTTGCCCTCGAGCAGCTCGAGCGACGCACCGCCGCCGGTCGAGACCCAGTCGATGCGGTCGGCGAGGCCCGCCTCCTCGATCGCCCGCACCGAGTCGCCGCCGCCGACGACCGTGTGGGCATCCGCGTCGGCCACGGCGCGGGCGACCACCAGCGTCCCCTCGGCGAACCGCGGCCACTCGAAGACGCCCATCGGGCCGTTCCAGAACACCGTCTTCGCCATCGCAATCCGTTTCGCGTAGCCCTCGCGCGTGGCCGGCCCGATGTCGAGGCCCAGCCACCCTTCCGGGACGGAGTCCGCCGCGACCACCTTCGACTCGGCGTCGGCCGCGAACGCGGCGGCCGCGACCACGTCGGACGGCAGCTTCACCGGCACGTCGATCGGGTCGGCCCTTATCTCCTCGGCCATCTTGCCGCCGACGAGGACGACGTCGGCCCGTTCGGCAAGGCTCTTGAGGACGCCGATCTTGTCCTCGACCTTGGCACCGCCGACGATTGCGACGAACGGCCGCCCGGGACTCTCGAGCAGCTTCCCGAGCTCCTGCAGCTCGCGCTCGAGCAGGAGGCCGGCGTAGGCCGGGAGGAGGTGCGCAACGCCTTCGGTCGAGGCATGCGCCCGATGCGCGGAGCCGAACGCGTCGTTCACGTACAGGTCGGCCTGAGCGGCGAGCTCCCTCGCCAGCGAGGGGTCGTTCGCCGTCTCGCGCGGGTCGAACCGCGTGTTCTCGAGGACACGCACGCCACCGTCGGCTCCGAGCAGCTCGAACAGCCGCTCGGCGACAGGCGCGATCGCGTACGCCGGGTCGGGGCCCTTCGGGCGCCCGAGGTGCGAGCAGACGACGACCTTCCCTGCAGCGCGCTCGAGCAGATGGCGCAGGGTCGGCAGCGCCGCTCTGATGCGGGTGTCGTCGGCCACGCGGCCGTCCTCGAGCGGGACGTTCAGGTCCGCGCGAACGAGGACGCGCTGGCCGGCGACGTCGGCGCCGCGAACCGACCGCGGGCGGTGCACGGTCAGGCCGTTGCGGCGGCGGCTTCGACCGGAAGCGTCTCCCCGATCATCGCGATCAGGTCGACCAGCCGGCAGCTGTAGCCCCACTCGTTGTCGTACCAGCCGAACACCTTGACCAGATGGCCGTTGGCCATCGTCAGCTCACTGTCGAAGATGCACGAGTACGGCGAGTGGACGATGTCGCTGGAGACCAGCGGATCGGTGGCGAACTGCAGGTACTTCCCGAGCTCGCCGCCCGCCGCCTTGCGGTAGGCGTCATTGACCCCGTCGCGCGTCACCTCCTCGCGCAGATGCACGACCAGGTCGGTGAGCGAGCCGGTGGCGACCGGAGCGCGAACCGAGATGCCGTCCACCTTGCCCTGCAGCTCCGGCATGACGACCCCGATCGCCTTGGCGGCACCGGTCGAGGTCGGGATCAGGTTGATCGCCGCGGCCCGGGCGCGCCGCAGATCCCTGTGGGGCATGTCCTGGAGGCCCTGATCCTGGGTGTACGCGTGGATCGTCGTCATGAAGCCCTGCTCGACCCCGAAGGAGTCGTGCAGGACTTTCGCCAGCGGCGCGACGCAATTGGTCGTGCACGATGCGTTCGAGACGATGTGGTGCGTGGACGGGTCGTACGCGTCGTCGTTGACACCGAGGACGAGCGTGATGTCGGGACCCTTCGCCGGTGCCGAAATCACCACCTTCTTCGCGCCGGCGTCGAGATGTTTCTGCGCGCCGTCGCGGTCGGTGAAGAATCCCGTCGACTCGAGCACGACGTCGACGCCGAGATCCCCCCACGGAAGCGCGGCCGGGTCGCGCTCGGCCAGCATCTTGATCTCGACGTCACCGGCGCGGATCGTGCCGTCGCCGACCTCGACCTCCTCCCCGAGCGGCCCGAGCGTCGAGTCGTAATGCAGCAGATGCGCCATGGTCTTCGCGTCGCCGAGGTCGTTCGCCGCGACGATCTCGAAGTCGCCGCCGCGCTCGAGATGGGCGCGGAAGAAGTTCCGGCCGATCCGGCCGAATCCGTTGATGCCTACGCGTACCTTTGCCATCGTGTGCCCCCGTTGTCCGGTTTCGGTTCGAGTCTAGTCGTGTGCCCACGGGGGGTCCTCAGTAGTCACCCACACAGCGGCGGGCCGGAGGGGAAGCTCCGAGGACGACCCTCCCCTCCGGTTGTACCGCGCTCAGGACCGAGCCGGCAGACGGGGTCTGAATCCACCGGCGGACGAGCGCAGACCCGCCGGGCCGAGTATGACCCATTGCGGCAACAAAAGCCACGCGTGTAGCTAGCCGACTCTGGCACGATCGGCGAGCGCAACAAGCCGCCCGAGACGGCGGTGCGCAGCCGCTTTCGTCGTCTGCGGGCGGCACTTCGCGGCGAGCTCACGGAGCGATGCCGAGGGGTAGCGTTGCCGCAGCTCGGCGATCTCGCGCAGCTGGGGTGTGAGTCGTCCGAGCCGCCCGTCGGCCTCGAGCTCGCGGATCGCGGTGATCTGGCGGTGAGCGGCTCGGCTCGAGCGGACGAGGTTCGCGTGGTCCGCGTTTGCGACTCTGTTCGCCCGCGCTCGCGCGTCCGCGACGACCGCGTGCTCGTCGAGCGCGAGGGCAGCGTCACCGGCGCCTGCCAGGGCAAGGACGTCGGCGACCGCCTCCACGCTCTTGGCGTACACGGCCGTGTAGGCGCCGCGTTCCTGCACGCGGAGGACGACGTCGTCCGCGGTTGCGAGGACGGCGAGCAGATCGGCGCCGGCGCGGCTGGCGCTGCGGATCTCGAGGTGCGGCGCGCGGGGCCCGCTCACCGAGCCGCCGCCGAGAAAGGCCCCGCGGACGTACGCGTGGCGGCAGCAGGCGCGGCCGACCACGCGCCTCGGCGGCGCCTCCAGCGGCGCGTGCGAGGCCGAGAGGACACCCGCGCGGTGCAGCACGCTCAGCGAGCGCTCACCCCCGGGGACATGGATCTGGTACCGGGTCGCCCGATCGAACGCACGGCGGCGGTACGTGCGGATCTGGGCCTCGATCCCGAAGCCGCGGAGCAGCCCGAACGCGCGCCTTGCCACCGCCGGCTCGGGAAGGTCGAGGTGGACCGCGAACTCGCCGTGCCCCAGCAAGTGCAGGCTGCCGGCGGTGTGGAAGAGTCCAGAGAGCTCCGCCAACCGGTCGCAGTCGCGCCGCGGCTCGATCGCCGCGAGCTCGCGTCTGACCTCGTCAGAGAACGGCACCCTCGAGCTCCAGGAGACGGCGCTTGTAGTCGACCCCGAGCGACCCGTAGCCCCCGATCCCGCCGGCGGCCACGACGCGATGGCAGGGAAAGATCAGCGGCAGCCGGTTCTGGGCGCAGAACGCGCCACCGGCCCGGGGCGCCTGCGGCCGGCCGGCGAGCGCGGCGAGCTCGCCGTAGGTGACCGTCTCGCCGTACGGCACCCCACGCAGGGCGTCGGCTATCGCCCGCTGCAGCGGCGTGCACCACTCCAGGTCGACCGAGACGTCGTCGAACGCCACCTGCTCGCCCTCGAAGTACGCGGCGATCCGCCGAGCGACTTCCGGCACGGGTCCGTTGCGAACGCGTGCGCCGGAACCGGCTAGCGTGATCGTCGGGGGGGTCGCGCCCCCCTCCTCGGGGGCTGCCCGCGTGAGCTCGAGCGTCCGCGTCGGCAACTCATGCCACACGGGGAGCCCGTCCGCGTCGAGCCACAGCTCCCCCACGCCCCAGTCGCCGGCGGCGTAGCGGACGACCTGCATCGCGGCCACCATACAATGCCGGCGATGGCCTCCCACGGCATCTTCCGGCCGCCGGCGCCGACGAACGAGCCGGTCAAGGACTATGCGCCCGGCTCGCCCGAGCGCGCCGAGCTGCAGAAGCGCCTCGCCGAGCTGGAACGAGAGCGGCTCGACGTCCCCTGCCTGATCGGCGGCGAGGAGGTCCGAACCGGCGACACGGTCGAGGCGGTGATGCCGCACCGCAAGGAGCACACCCTCGCCGACGTGCACCAGGCCGGCCCGGCCGAGGTCGAGCGCGCGATCAAGGCGTCCGCCGACGCCTGGCGCGACTGGTCCCGGACGCCCTGGGAGGAGCGGGCCGCCGTCTTCCTCCGCGCAGCCGAGCTGCTCGCCGGCCCCTGGCGGACGACGATGGTCGCCGCGACGATGCTCAACCAGTCGAAGACGGCGCACCAGGCCGAGATCGACGCCGCGGCCGAGCTGATCGACTTCTTCCGCTTCAACGTCGAGTTCCTGACCCGCGTGTACTCCGAGCAGCCGATCTCCTCACCCGGGGTCTGGAACCGCCTGGAGTACCGGCCGCTCGAAGGCTTCGTCTTCGCCGTCAGCCCGTTCAACTTCACGGCGATCGGCGGGAACCTGACCGGCTCGCCCGCGCTGATGGGCAACACCGTCGTCTGGAAGCCCGCATCGACGGCCGCACTCTCCGCCTACTACACGATGCGCCTCTTCCAGGAGGCGGGGCTGCCCGACGGCGTCGTCAACCTCGTCTACGGCCGCGGGTCGGCCGTCGGCGACCCGGTCCTCGCCAGCCCCGACCTGGCCGGCATCCACTTCACCGGCTCGACCGCCGTGTTCCAGAACATGTGGCAGACGGTCGGCGCGAACATCGAGCGCTACCGCAACTACCCGCGGATCGTCGGCGAGACCGGCGGCAAGGACTTCATCGTCGCCCACCCGTCCGCCGACGTCGACTCGCTCGCGACTGCGATCGTCCGGGGCTCGTTCGAATACCAGGGGCAGAAGTGCTCAGCCGCGTCGCGTGTCTACGCACCGTCGAACCTCTGGCCCGATCTCCGCGACCGCCTCGCCGAGGAGATCGGCGCCATCAAGGTCGGCGACGTCTCCGACTTCCAGAACTTCATGGGCGCCGTGATCGACTCCGGCTCGTTCGCCACGCAGAAGGAGGCGATCGAGGAGGCGCGCTCGCACGGCGACTCCGAGGTGCTCGTCGGCGGGGACTACGACGACAGCGAGGGGTTCTTCGTACGGCCGACCGTGATCGAGACGCGCGACTCCGGCTCCCGGCTTCTGCGCGACGAGCTCTTCGGCCCGGTCGTCACCGCCTACGTCTATCCCGAGAAGGAGTACGAGCAGACGCTGGACCTGGTCGACAGCACCGCCCCGTACGGGCTCACAGGCGCGGTCTTCGCCCGCGACCGCGCGGCGATCGAGCTTGCGGACGAGAAGCTCCAGTACGCGGCGGGCAACTTTTACGTGAACGACAAGCCGACGGGCGCGGTCGTCGGCCAGCAGCCGTTCGGCGGCGCGCGCGCGTCGGGCACGAACGACAAGGCGGGCTCGATGTGGAACCTGATCCGCTGGGTCTCGCCGCGGACGATCAAGGAGACGTTCGTACCGCCGACCGACTACCGGTACCCCTTTCTGTCGCCCGACGGCACGGGCGACGGCTCGCGCTGAGGCCGCGCACGGGTCGCCGGCTGCTCCTGCTCGCCCTGGCCGTGGCCGGCTCCACGATTTCGTCGGACGCAGGCGCGGCCCAGCCCATCCACGTCTTCGTTCTCGCCGGCCAGTCGAACATGGCCGGCCGGGGCTTCCCGCTCTCGCTGGCGTCGCCGACGGATCCGCGCCTGCTGCTCTGGCGCGCCGGCCGCTGGCAGACCGCCTCGGACCCCCTCGGGCCGCCGAACGACTCGAACAGCGGCATCGGGCCGGGGATGACCTTCGGCCTCCAGCTGCTGAAACGGCTGCCGTCGTGGCGGATCGGGCTGGTGATGTGCGCGAAGGGAGCGACCTCGATCCAGGACTGGCAGCCCGAGAAGGCGCTCTACCGGTCGTGTGTCGAGCAGGTGCGCGCGGCCGGGGGCGGCCGCCCGGCCGGGATCCTCTTCCTCCAGGGCGAGCGCGGTGGCAGCGTCGCCCAGGCTGCGGGCTGGACGGACGGCTTCCTCCCTCTCCATCGCGCCTTTCGCGCCGACTTCGGCGAGCAGGTCCCGTTCCTGCTCGGCCAGATCGGCACCTTCGTCGGGCTCGAGGACGCCCAGGCGAGCATCCGAGAGCAGCAGGCGCGGCTGGCGGCGCGGCTTCCCCACACCCGCCTCGTGCGCAGCCTCGATCTCCCAACCGAAGGCAACCACTACACGGTGGCCGGGTATCGCGTCCTCGGCGCTCGGTTCGCGACCGCGTGGTACCGCCTATCGCAGGCCGCCGCGAAACCGAAGCCGCGGTAGAAGAATTACGGGGCTCTAACCGGGCGCTTACAGCTTCTCATGCTCCTCTAACACGGCGCTTCTACTCTCGGGGCATGCGCTTCCTCGCCCTCGCCGCCGGGTGGCTCACGATCCTCGTGCTCGTGATGCCGAAGGCTTTCTAGCCCGAAGACCGCCCCGCGGTGAAATCCCAGGCCGTCGCTCCGGCGTCTCCCCCGTCGCTCGCGAAGACGACGACCGTGTGGCGGCCGGGGTCGAGCGGCGGCTCGAAGTTCGCATACAGGGTGGCGTTGCTCGACGTGCCTGCCACCTTCGGGTTCTCGGTGTGACCGTCGAGGTACATGACGGCGGTGCCGCTGCCGCCGGGCCCGGTGACGGCGGCGGCGACCTGGGCGACGACCGGCTCGTGCTTCCCGGGCAGCGGCCCGATCGGCCGGACCTCGACCGGGCTGCCGAGCTCGAGTCTCCAGTTCGTGCCCTCGAGCCTGAGCGGAACGGCCTCGACCACGCGCTTGCCGTTCCGACGTCCGTCGACGGCGACGACCCCGAACTCCGGGGTGATCCGCTCGGAGACGATCACCTTCGAGTCGCGGAGGGATCCGAGACTGCGGACGAGCTCGCCGCCGGCCCCCCCCTCGAACCTGCGGAGCGTCGGCCCGAGGCGTTGCTTCGACCGGCTGGAGAGCAGCCCCCAGAGCTCGTCGGTCTTCCCGGCGGCCGCCGCGGCAAGGGCCGCTTCGAACGCGGCCTTGCCCGGATCGGTAGGCGCCGGCTGGAGGCGAATGGTCGTCGGCTGCGCCTTGTCGCCCCCGCCGCCGCAGGCGGCGAGCGCGAGCACGGCGAGCGCGAGCACCAACGGAAAGAGTCGCCGCACGTTCCGATGTTAGGCGCGGCCGGCCCTGTGCAGCTGCGCGTAGATCGAGCGGGCCGTCTTGGCGGGCACGCCCGGCACGCCCTCGAGCTCCTCCGGCGTCGCCTCCAGCAGCCGCTCGGCCGAACCGAAGTGCCGCAGCAGCGCTCGGCGGCGCACCGGCCCGATGCCGGAGAGCTCGTCGAGGATCGAGCCGCGCGCCTTCGCGTTGCGTCGCTGTCGGTGGAAGCCGAGCGCGAAGCGGTGCGCCTCGTCCCGGATCCGCTGAAGCAGTTGCAGCCCCGGCGAGTCCCGGCCCAGCACAATCGGCTCCGCGCGGTCCGGGACGAACACCTCTTCCGCTTTCTTGGCCAGGGCGATGACCGCGACGCGCGGCAGGTCGAACGCCTGCATGGCCGCAAGCGCCGCCGACAGCTGACCCTTGCCCCCGTCGATCACGACGAGGTTCGGCATCGATGCGAACGACTCGTCGTACTCGGCGGCGGAAGAGACTGCGTCGGGGACAGGATCAATCCTGTCCCCGAGACTGTTTCCCAGCCGTGCGAAGCGCCGCG
Organism: uncultured Actinomycetes bacterium; assembly: GCA_963775695.1. GTDB lineage: Bacteria > Actinomycetota > Thermoleophilia > Gaiellales > Gaiellaceae > DATBLE01. The sequence goes on from CAVZJU010000013.1 coordinate 16,022, forward strand.
AGACCACCTCCGCCATCGCCGCGAAGTCGTCCGGCCCGTCGAGCCGGCGCACGCCGAACTTCCGGTAGTGCGCTTTCTTCGCGACCGCGTCCTGGAAGACGACCATCGAGCCGACCGGCGACTCCGACTGGATGTTGGAGATGTCGTAGCACTCGATCCGCAGTGGCAGGCTCTCCAGGTTGAGCACCTCTCGCAGCTCCTCGAGCGCCTCGACGCGGCGCAGACGGCGCTGCTCGGACTGGAGCAGGTCGGACTCGAGCGCGAAGCGGGCGTTCTGGTCGGCGAGATCCTGCAGCCGCCGCTTCTCGCCGCGGGCGGGTGTTCGCACCTCGACCCGCGCCCCCCGGCGGTCGGAGAGGAACTGCTCGAGCGCCGCGGTGTCGCCCGCGTCCGGCGGGACGACGAGCTGCGGTGGGATGCTCGGCGCCGAGCCGTAGTACTCGAGGCAGAACGCCTCGAGCACGGCCGAGAGTTCCCGTCCCTCGACGTTCTCGAGGTGGAAGCCGTAGCGGTCGACGAGCTTACCGTCGCGGAGCGGGAAGATCTGCACTGCTGCACTGTCGCCGGCGACGGCGATCCCGAGGACGTCGACGGTGCCGACCGAGCGCCGGTCCGCCGCCTGCCGCTCCGCGAGGTGGCGGATGGCAAACAGCCGGTTCCGGTAGCGCGCGGCGTCCTCGAACCGTTCCTCCGCGGCCGCCTCCTCCATGCGGCGCTCGAGCTCCCGCTGGATCGGCCGCGTCTCGCCGGAGAGAAACTCGATCACGTGGTCGATGATCTCCCGGTATGCCTCCTTGTCGATGTAGCCGACGCAGGGCGCCTTGCAACGCTCGATGTGGTAGTCGAGGCACGGGATGCCGGAGTGGCGGCCCGGCTTCGGCCCCTCGCAGGGGCGGTACTGGAAGACGCGGTTCAGCACGTCCAGCGTCTCGCGCACCTTCTTCGCGTTCGCGTACGGACCGAAGTAGACGACGCCGCGGCGGTGCCGCTCGCGCGTGAACATCACGCGCGGGTAGTCGTCCTCGACCGTGACCGCGATGTACGGGAACGACTTGTCGTCTCGAAGGCGGATGTTGAACGGCGGCCGGTGCCGCTTGACCAGGTTCTGCTCGACGTGGAGGGCCTCCGCCTCGTTGCCGGTGACGATCACCTCGACGTCGGCGACCATGCCCGGCAGCCGCCCGATCTGAGCGCGCGTGTCGCCGCCCTGCTGGAAGTACGAGCGCACGCGCGGGCGAAGCGACTTCGCCTTGCCGATGTAGAGCACGCGGCCGCCGGCGTCCCGGAAGAGGTACACCCCGGGCTTCGCCGGCAGGCGCTTCAATTGTTGTTCGATCCGCTCGTCCACGATCTGTTCGTCCAACCGAAGGTCAGGCTATCGTGGCGGCGATGAGGGGCCTGCTCGCCGCCGCGGCCGCCGCGACCGCGCTCTTGGTCGTGCCCGCCGCGCATTCCGGCGGCCCGTCGATGATCGTGGGCGCGGCCGAGGACGACGTGAAGGCCGGGACGCTGACCGAGGCCAAGGCGAAGCTCGACCTGCTGAAGGTGGCCGGGCTCGGCGCAGTGCGGGTGACCTCGATCTGGGACCCCGCCCATCCGGACCCGACCGCCGCCGAGCTCAACCAGCTGAACAACCTGACGGCCGCCGCCAAGCTCGACGGCCTCGACGTGTTCGTGGCCGTCTACAACTTCGGGAGCAGGACGACGCCGCTGTCCGCCGACGACCAGGCCAGCTTCGCGAACCACGCCGCCGCGCTCGCGCGTCAGGTGCCGGACCTCCAGAACTTCATCATCGGCAACGAGCCGAACCTCAACCGGTTCTGGCTCCCGCAGTTCAACCCGGACGGGACCGATGCAGCCGCCCCGGCATACCTCTCGCTGCTCGCCCGCACCTACACGGCGCTGAAGGCCGCAGACCCGACGGTGAAGGTCTTCGGCGGCGCGATCTCGCCGAGGGGAATCGACCGCCCCGGCACCGGCCGTGACACCCACTCGCCGACCGTCTTCATCCAGGACCTGGGCACCGCCTACCGCGCGAGCGGCCTGACCGGCCCGGTGATGGACGCGCTCGCGATCCATCCCTATCCGGAGAACTCGACGATTCCGCCGACGTTCGCGCACCCGAACTCGACGCCGATCGGGATCGCCGACTACACGAAGCTGGTCGGGTTGCTGACCAAGGCATTCCAGGGCACGGGCCAGCCCGGAGCGACGCTGCCGATCCTCTACGCCGAGTACGGCGTCGAGACCCAGATCCCCGCGGGGAAGGCGTCGGAGTACACGGGCACGGAGCCGGCGACGATCAAGCCCGTCCCCGAGTCGACACAGGCGTCGTACTACCGGCAGGCGATGGCGATGTCGTTCTGCCAGCCGAACGTGATGGGACTCCTGATCTTCCATGCCTTCGACGAGACCGCCCTCGACCGCTTCCAGTCGGGCCTCTACTACGCGGACGAGACGCCCAAGTCGAGCTTGCCCACGGTGCGCGCGGGCGCGCGTGACGTCCGCGGCGGGGTGATCGCCAAGTGCGAGGGCCTCGAGCTGACCCCGAAGGCCAAGGTGGCGTATCCGCGCTTGAGTTCGATCTCCGCCGGGACCGCGGCTGTCGGCGTCACCTGCGACATCGACTGCACGATCTATGCGCGTCTCGAGCGGTTGCCGCGCCACTCGACCACGCTGGTCGCCCGCGCCGCGGGCAAAGCCGGCGAGCGCGCCCTCGCCAGGTTCCGCAAGACGCGGCTCGCTCCCGGGCGCTATCGCTACACCGTACGGCTGACCGCGCCGGTCAACAGCGGCCAGCCGCTCGCGCTCGCGAGCACCTCGTTGATAGTCCGTTAGACCTATTCCCTTCTCCGGATCGGGCGGCTAGAGTGCCGGGCCGGTCCTCCAAACGGCCTCGGCCGATCTTTCGATGCGTCTTCTTCCCGTGCTCATCGCCGTGCTCTGCGCCGCGCTCGTCGCGGCGGCGCCCGTCGTCTCGGCACCTGCCTCGCCGACCCGGCCGAGGCCACTGTTCGTCGGCGCAGCCGAGGATGCCGCCAAGAGCGGAGCCGCGGACGCCAAGATGGCCTTCGCGGGCCAGGCCGGCTTCGACACGATCCGCATCACCTCCATCTGGCGTCCCGGCCAGAGGGCCGTCGCCGGCGACGAGCTGGCGACGCTCCAGACGGTCGCCGACGCTGCCACGGCGAACGGGATCCGTCTGATCGTCTCGGTCTATCCGTACGGGTCGGCCACGACGCCCCGGTACGCGACCACGCGGGCGCAGTTCGCCGCCTACGCCTCGTCGATCCCGCGCCTCGTTCCCTCGATCCGCTACGTGATCGTCGGCAACGAGCCCAACCTGAACCGCTTCTGGATGCCGCAGTTCACGAAGAAGGGGCTCGACGCGGCCGCCGCGTCCTACCTCGGGCTGCTCGCCCAGACCTACGACGCGATCAAGGCGGCGGCGCCGGGGACGATCGTGATCGGCGGATCGCTCGCGCCTCGCGGCAGCGACAACCCCCGCTCGTCGCGGCCGACCCACTCCCCGACCCGCTTCATCCTCGACCTGGGCAAGGCGTACCGGCTGAGCGGCCGGAAGCGCCCGGTGATGGACTGGTTCGCCGTCCACCCGTACCCCGAGCACGCGCGCGTCCCGCCGACCTTCGCGCACCCCCGGTCTTCGGCGATCTCGCTCGCCGACTATCCCAAGCTCGTCCGGCTCCTGGGAAGGGCTTTCGACGGCACGCGCCAGCGGGGCTCCACGCTGCCGATCGTCTACGACGAGTTCGGCGTGCAGACGAAGCAGCCCGACGACAAGCGCCTCCTGTACGCCAACCAGGACCTGCCGTCGGCCGTGGACGCCGTCGACGAGACGACCCAGGGCCGGTACTACCGCCAGGCCCTCCAGCTGGCCGCGTGCCAGCCCAACGTGGTCGGGCTCCTCTTCTTCCACGTATCCGACGAGACCGACCTCGACCGGTGGCAGTCCGGGATCTATTACGCCGACGACACCCCGAAGTCGGATTTCACGGTCGTGCGGTCCGCAGCCGAGGCCGCCGGCGCCGGAACGCTGGTCAAGACCTGCCGCTAGCCTCGGCTTGCGCACACCGCCTGGCCTTGGCCGGTGAGCGCTGCGGGCTAGCATGCGCGGCGTGGACACGGGCCAGTACGTCGCCTACACGTTCTTCCGCGTCGACCCCGCCTGGCGGCGGCTGCCGGTCGAGGAGCGCGCCGCAGGGAAGGACGCCTTCGCCGAGGTCGTCGAGTCTTGGACGGAGCGCATGGCCGGTCTCCGGGCGTACACCTGTACCGGCGTACGCCCTGACTGCGATTTCTTCCTCTGGAAGATCACCGAGCGCTACACCGACCTGGGCGATCTGAGCGCGGAGCTGAACGCGACCCCGATCGCGGGCTGGCTGTCGACGCCGTACTCCTACCTCGCCACCACCCGCGCCTCCCAGTACACGAGCGCGCGCAAGCCACGGAAGATCACGCCGTACGACCAGCCGTACCTCGTCGTCTACCCGTTCGTGAAGGTGCGGCCGTGGTACGCCCTTTCGAAGGACGACCGCCAGCGGGCGATGGACGAGCACATCCGCATCGGACGCGAGGAGTTCCCGGGCATCCACAACCACACGACGTACTCGTTCGGGATCGACGACCAAGAGTTCATGACCGCGTTCGAGTGCGACGAGCCTGCCGACTTCATGCACCTGATGCTGCGCCTGCGCGACAGCGAGGCTAGCCGCTACACCGAGCGCGACACACCGATCTTCGTCGGGCAGCTGACCGATATCCGGGCAGCGCTCGACGCGCTGGACGGCGCCGCCAGCAGGGTCGAGGCTTAAGGTCTATCCCGTTTGGAGGGACCTGCGCGTTGACGGCGAAGCCTTCTTCGTCATCGACGAGGGAGGCGACGATGGGTCTTGTGGTCAGGGACGATGGCTGGCGGATCCCGGACTGGCTGTGGGAGCGGATGGAGCCGTTGCTGCCGGCGCCGCCGCCGCACCCGTTGGGTTGTCACCGGCCGCGGGTGCCGAACCGTGATGCGATGGACGCGATCCTGCTGGTGCTGCGTACAGGGATGCAGTGGAACGCGCTGAATGCGACCGGGGTGTGTTCGTCCTCGGCGGCGCACCGGCGCTTTCAGGAATGGGAGCGGGTCGGCGTCTTCCACGAGTTCTGGCGGCAAGGGCTCCTGGACTACGACCAGGTGGTCGGGATCGACTGGGCCTGGCTCGCCTGCGACGGGGCGATGACCAAAGCGCCGCTGGGTGGGCCGAAGACCGGCCCCAATCCCACTGACAGAGCTAAAAAAGGGCGAAGCGGTCGGTCCTCAGCGAAGGCAAGGGAGTCCCGGTCGGGCTCGAGCACGAGGGCGCCAACCGCAACGACCACAAGCTGCTGAAGGGCACGCTCGACTCGATCCCGATCGCGCGGCCCGAGCCGACCGCGGAGCAGCCGCAGGGGATCTCCCTCGACCGCGCCTACGACAACGCCGACTCGCGCGAACTCGTCGACGAGTACGGGCTCACCCCGCACATCCGCAGCCGCGGCGAAGAGATCGACCTCAAGGCGAGCCGCCCCGGCTGGCGCGCCCGCCGCTGGGTCGTCGAAGCCTGCCACTCATGGCTCAACCGCAACCGCGCGATCCTGATCCGCTGGTCGAAGAAAGACGAGAACCACCTCGCCCTGCTCCAACTCGCCAGCGGCCTGATCGCCTTCAAGAAAGCCCACGCCGCACGACTCGCCCTCGCCCAAGCGGGATAGGCCCTAAGCTCAGGGACAGTCCCCGGAGACCTCCGCCCCGGGGCTCGCATGGACGAGGCCGGCTAGACGTAGGTGTGCTGGTCGCGCCAGGTTCGCCACATGGCGAACCCGCCGGCGGCGAGCACGAGCACGAACGCGACGGCGTCGAGGCCGGTCTCGTCGATGAACGAGATCGCCGCGACGTCGAGCACGATCAGCGCCGCGGCGCCGTAGAACGCCGCGCGTGCCCTTCCCGGCCAGCTGTCGATGTCGCTGCGATGCTCCCGCCAGAGCAGGAAGCAGAAGAAGGCGATCGCGAGCAGGAAGGCGATCTTCGCGATCAGGTAGAGCGCGGCGAGCGTCGCCTGGAGCTGGAGCGCGACAATCACGGCCGCGATCACGGCGAGGATCACGAACCCGCGTAGCGTCGGGTGAGCCCTCATGCCGGTCAGGCTAGCGACGATCCCGCACCCGGTCGGGCGCCGACAGCCGCAACTGCTTCGGATGGAGGATCGGCGGTTCGCTCTGGTGAGGCCCAGTGCGCCACGCTCGGGGCGACGGAAGTCGCCGAGCTGCTCTGCGTGAGCGCGTGCCGGTTACTCGGCCGGGTCGACGAAGAACGTCATGCCTGCGTAGGCAACGGGGGCCTTCCGGACGATCGTCCAGGATCTCTCGACACCGTCGGGGCCTTTCAGAACGACGGTCTGGCCGACGTCGTAGGTGTCGCCGCCCGGCGTGTATTCGCCTGCCGCGACGACAACCTGACTCCCGTCTTCGTCGGTGGTGACGAAGCTGTATTCCACGACGCCCCAAAGTCTACGACGGACGCGGCGTGAGCGACCGGCCGTTGACGGCGCATTTCATGATCGGGCAGCGCGGGCTCGATCGCGTCGTCAGGAATCTTGGGCACGGATGAGACGCAGAAAGCGCCCGAAATGGCTATGCGGATGAGAGGACTTGAACCTCCACGAGGTCCGCAGGGGTGGCGGGCCGTGTAGGCGAGTGGCGGCAAGTGGCTTTTCAAGCCGATTCTGCCCCTCGCCTCACGTAGCCGAGCCACGCGGCCCCGGCACGTATGGGGGCAGACGAGGGAGAGACTGTCGCTAAGGGGTGCCCGCCAATGCGGTAGGCGGGCACCTCTACTGCACTCAGCAATCTGGCTTGGGAGAGAGAGCGGCCAGACCGCCCGAAGGTGCCCGCCCACTCTCTTCTTTGCCACCGAGCGCGATACGCCTGCATTCGCCGGGCGGGCGAGGCATGATCACGAGGCCACGTGCTGAATGCGGCGTCGCCTCATGACGGCGGCCGGGCCCGGAGCTCTTCGAACGTGAACCGCGCAGGCGACCACGACCGCGGCCTCGAACGTCACCGATCCGCCACCTGCCCGAAGCCTCGCACGCTCTACATATCAGGCAAATAATCCAATACACAACAGCTTTTGCACCTAATACACAAAGCTATACTGAGTCGATGGCTGACCGAACCTTCACCGCTGTCGCGCACGCCGAGATTCCGACCACCGTCCGCGAGCAGCTCAAGACGCTCGCCGGCGAGAACGACCGCAGCCTCGCCGCCGAGATCCGGAGGGCGCTCAAGGCGCACGTCGAGCGGGAGACGCACCAACCCACCACAACCAAGGAGGGAACCGTGAGCAAGATGCCGACGACCTCAGGGCGGCCGCCAGCCGCGTAACCACGCTCCCGACCGGCCGCAAGCTCGATCTCGAGCCGACCACCATGACCATCATCGGGCGCTGCGAAGGCCCAGCGACCGTGGAAGAGCTCCGCTCGACGCCCATCGGCACGATCGAACCCATCGCGGTCGTCGAAGGCGAAGACGACCCGAACCGCGAGCCGCCAAATGCGTGGGTCGGCAACTCGAAGACGCGCTCAGGGCCTGCCGCCTCGACGCCAGACTCTGCCGCCTCCACGTCAAGGCCGAGCCGCCCCGGCTGCCGCGCAGCCGCCGCCTCCGGCGCGAGCTCGAACGCGCAGCCGAGTACGACGAGGGAGGCGCGCTCGCACTGCGCCGGATCGCCCGCGCCGAAAGCTCAACCCGCCAGGAGGCCGGATGATCCGCCGCAGCCCGGAGCCGGAGATCCGCATCTGGTGAGCCGCGCGTCGAGATCGGTCGGGCCGGCGAGCTTCCCTCCGTCGGGTCGGCCCGGCCGATGAAGCCAACCGTGCGCGACAATAGGGCCCGGGGGGCGAGCCTGTGGCCTCGCGGAATCTGCCTCTCCCTCCGCGAGGGACTTCAACACCCGCCCCCCCGTGCGTCGGGCCGCTACCTATAAAGACGTGAGCCGCGCCGAAACCTTGCGCGACGCACAAGAATCGGCCGGGCGCGACCTCCTGCGGCCCGCTCGGCCGATGGCCTGGTCATGAAATGGCTAGCGGTGGGGCGTGGGAGAGGGCACTTCCGCATCGTGTCCTCTCCCCCGACCGTGTTCGGCTCCGCCCGCCCCGCATGCCCTACGCGCGCCAACCCCTTGTCTTCGGATCGGCTTTCTTGCGCGTGGCCCTCTTGGCGGAATCCTTGCGAGATTCCCGAGGAGAATGGCTCGAAACGGCTCTTTTCAGAAGCTTTACAAGGCCCAATCTTTTGGGACCGGCCGGATCATGACCCCCACACTCTCGAATACCCCCCGATGAGGCCGAGCTGGCCGTCTGTTGCCAGTTTCGGCGACTTCGGCGGATTGATGCGGAAGCCGCGCGTTCGGGCGCCGGCCAAAGCCACTCTCCCGTGATCGGGTCGGCGTAGACCGCCTGTCCCCAGTGGTGATGCGTTCGACCACGGACGAATCCGAGTCCCTTACGACTTTATCGCCGACGAGAACGCACCCAACCGGCTCAGAACCGATGGCTCCAGCCTTCGTTCCGGCAACCATCGAATCGAGCCAATTGAGGGCCTCGAAGACGGCAACGTGAATGGCGATCGATTGATTAGGCGACAGGCGGCTGGCTGCGTCCTCGAAACGCGATACGGCGCTCCGATAGCCGAGCAACGGAATCTCGATTCCGCCTGTGGTCGTCACCTTACGCCGGCTGGGCCGCCCGGCCCACCGATCGTAAGGTCATTCCTCACGATCGCACGGTACGGGGTGACTGTCATCGCCCGCTCCCACTCGTTCGGGGGCGGATTGGGGGCAGAAGGGTTCACGATTGGCTATGCGGATGAGAGGACTTGAACCTCCACGAGCCGAAGCCCACACGGACCTGAACCGTGCGCGTCTACCAATTCCGCCACATCCGCGCTTGCGAGCGATCGACAGTGTAGCCGCCGCCTCGAGGGCGCTCAGCGGGCGACGCGATAGGTCACGTGCACCACCTCCGGCGCCTGGATCACCCCGATCTGGTCCAGCTGGTCGATCTGCGAGCGATCGGCGAACAGCCGTGTGCCGCCCCCGAGCAAGATAGGCGCGATCGAGACCGTGAACTCGTCGACCTGGCCCGCGTCGAGGCACTGGCAGACGACGCTCGCGCCGCCGCAGATGAGTATGTCGCGAGCGCCGGCAGCCGAGCGGGCGTGTTCTAGCGCGGCCTCGACGCCGTTCGTGACGAACGCGAACGTCGTCCCGCCCTGCAGCTCGACCGGCTCGCGGGCGTGGTGCGTGACGACGAACACGGGCGCGTGAAACGGCGGGTCGTCTCCCCACCAGCCGTTCCAGGGATCGTCACCCCACGCACCGGGCCCGCCGCCGAACATGTTGCGCCCCATCAGATAGGCGCCCACGTTCTCCTGCGTCGCCTCCATCACCGGCGTGCTCTCGTTGACCTCGCCTCCTTCCAGGCCGTGCGGCCGCCGCCACACCTCGAGGGCGAGAGCCCATTCGTGGAGTTGCTCGCCCCCCTCGCCGAGCGGGTGCTCGACGCTCGGGTTCGGACCGGCGATATACCCGTCGATCGACATCGTGATGCTGAACCGCACCTTGCTCATCGCTCCTCCTCTGTCACTGCACGATACGACGCCGGAACCATCCGGACACGGTCCGGCTCGCCGACCTGCGGGGGGAGCAGGTCGTCGTCTACTTCTATCCCGCACACGCCCGCCAAAGGCGCGGCGCGGTAGCTGAGCGGCTGCCCCCGAGGCAGCGGAGCGGGGCGTGCCAGCGCCCCGCTGCTGTTCGGTGGGGCCGGTCGGGCCACCACGCGCCCAACCTGACGACGACCGAAACACCACCCGCGCCTTCCGCAGCTCAAACGGCGTAGAGAACGAGTATGGCGGCGGTGGCGAGGATGGCCACTGCCATAAAGGCGGGTTCGGCGACGCGATCGCGGCGGCCGCCCAACATGTACACGAGCCACCGAGCGGGCAATCCTTGCGCTCTCGCAGGCGTTCACGACCATGGCGCTCGTAATCCGTGACGGGGTCGCGAGCGAGGTGCCTGGCGAAGACGTCGTCCCCGGCGACCTCCTGCTCGTCCGCGAAGGCGACCGCGTCGCCGCCGACGCGCGTCTCCTCTATGTGAGCTCGATCGAGGTGGACGAGTCGGCGCTGACCGGGGAGTCACTGCCGGTGGGCAAACAGGTCGAAGCCGTTGACGCTTCGACTCCTTTAGCCGAACGGGCGTCGATGGTCGTCGCCGGTACTGCCGTTACCCAAGGAAGCGGGCGCGCGCTGGTCTCCGGGACAGGCTCACTGACCGAGATGGGCGCGATCGAGGTTCTCGCAGCGCGGGCGAAGGCGCCGCCGACACCCCTCGCCCGGAGGCGCGCCCGATTGGCTCGCCAGATGGTCGCGCTGGGGATCATGATCACGGTCGGCCTCTGCGGACTGATCGTGCTCCGCGGCGGGGCCTGGGACGATGCCTTCTTGACCTCGGTCGCAGTCGCCGTGGCGGCTGTACCGGAGGGTCTTGCTGCGATCGTGACTGCGGCACTCGCGTTCGGCGCCCACGCGATGGCGCAGCGCGGCGCGCTCGTCCGCCGGCTCGCAGCGATCGAGACTCTCGGCGAGACAACGGTCATCTGCACCGACAAGACCGGGACACTGACGGAGAAACGAGATCCGTGTCGCTGCGCTCCGAGCGAGCCCAGGTCTCGACGACCGCGACGTGCTCGAGGCGGCTGTCCTAGCCTGGCGCCCACTGGGCCCCGAAATCTCTGGCTCAACGCGAGCGTCCTCGCGTCCGCAGCCCTCCTTGCCGCAATTGTCTACCTGCCCGGCGCCCGATCGGCGTTCGCAGCCGAGCAGCTCGACGCGACTGCCGCGGCGGTTGTCCTGGCGCTCGCGCTCGTGCCGCTTGGTGTCGTCGAGTTGGCCAAGGCGTACCGTCGATCGCGAGAGTCGCCCGGCTCAGCACGGCGACTCACCGATTCAGACGAGGTTCGGAGGAGACGGGATGAGCGCCCTCCAGCCGCGAGGATCAGGGCGATGCGTCCGCCCGCAGCACGATGACGTCTTCGTGGATGGTCGCGAACGCCACGCCCTACGAGCCGACAACCGTCGTCGTCGACGCGGACGGCACGGTGACACCTCTTTTCGCCGCGTCAAGCCGGCCGAGCACGCGGCTCGGGTCCTCGGCGCCCTCGGTAGCAGCTAGCCTGTTCTCGTTGAAGCGCGGGGTCCTGATCGCCGTTGCGGCGCTCGCCGCGCTCATCGTCGCCCCCGCAGGGCAACCGGCACGCGGCGACGGGCTCGTCGAGGTCGTCGTCACCATGGAGGCGCCGCCGATCGCCGACGCGATCGCGCGGAGCCGTGTCCTCACCGGCCGAGTCAAGGCGCAGCGCCTCGACCTGCGCACGCCGACCAGCATCGGGTACCTGGCGTCGCTGGCGACGGCGCAGCACGCGCTTGCCTCCCGGATCACGACCTCGATCCCGGCCTCGCGGATCACCTGGCAGTACCGAGTCGTCCTCGACGGTCTCGCCGTCCTCCTCCCCCGCTCCCAGCTCGGCCGGCTCGGCACGACGCCGGGGGTCGAGCGCGTCTGGCCCAACGTCGCCTACCGGCCGCTGCTCGATCGCAGCCCCGGTCTGATCGGCGCGCCCCAGATGTGGGGCATGCCGTCGTTCAGCACCGCCGGCAACGGGATCAAGATCGGGATCATCGACGACGGCGTCGACCAGGCCCATCCCTTCTTCAACCCGGCCGGCTACACGATGCCGGCCGGCTTTCCCAAGGGAGACACGGCGTATACGTCCGCGAAGGTAATCGCCGCCCGTGCCTTCCCGGCTCCGGAGACGTCGTGGCAGTACGCCAAGCTCCCCTTCGACCCGAAGGAATCGGAGCATGCGACGCACGTCGCGGGGATCGCCGCCGGGGACTATTCGCCGAACGCGATCGCCGGCCGCGGCCCGCTCTCGGGCGTCGCCCCACGCGCGTACATCGGCAACTACAAGGTGCTCACCTATCCCACCGAGAACTTCGGCCTCAACGGCAACGCGCCCGAGATCGCCGCCGGCGTCGAGGCCGCGGTCAAGGACGGCATGGACGTGATCAACCTGTCGCTCGGCGAGGCCGAGATCGACCCCGCACGCGACCTGGTCGCCACCGCCATCAACGCCGCCGCCGATGCCGGAGTCGTGCCCGTGATCGCGGCCGGCAACGACTACGAGGACTTCGGACGCGGCAGCGTCTCCTCGCCCGGCAACGCCGCGAAGGCGATCACCGCCGCCGCCGTGACGAAGCAGCTGGCGATCGCCTCCTTCTCGAGCAGCGGGCCGACGCCGATCTCGCTCGGGATGAAGCCGGACGTCGCCGCTCCCGGGGTCGACATCACCTCCTCGGTTCCACCCTCGGACGGAACCTGGGCGTCGTTCAGCGGGACGAGCATGGCCTCGCCGCACGTCGCCGGCGCGGCTGCCCTCTTGCTCCAGCGGCATCCTGACTGGTCCGTTGCGCAGGTCAAGTCCGCGCTCGTCCTCACGGGCAAGGCTGTCCCTTCCGCCGCGAGCGAGCTGCCGACCACGCGTGAGGGTGGCGGCCTGGTCCAGGTTCCCGCCGCGAACGCCCCGGTGATCTTCGCGGCGCCTGCCGACGTCTCGTTCGGCCTCGTCCGCACCGGCTCACAGGCAGCGCGCTCGGTCACCCTCACCGATGCGGGCGGTGGGGCCGGCACCTGGACGGCCGCGATTGCCCTGCAGGGCAGGCCTCCAGGCGTGACCGTCACCGTGCCGCCGACGGTGACGGTTCCGGGCCAGCTCGACCTGGCCGCCGCCGCGTCGGCGTCGGCGCAGGAGGCCGACATCACGGGCTTCGTCGTCCTCACGTTCGGCGCGACGACCCGCAGGATCCCCTTCTGGTTCCGCGTGGAGAGCCCGAAGCTGGGGAGCGAGCCGACCACGCCGCTGACGGCTCCCGGCCTGCACGAGGGCCAGATGCGCGGCAAGCGGTCACTGGTCACCTCCTACCGCTATCCCGCCGACCCGCGTTCGGTTCCGGCCGCGGCCGGCCCCGAACAGGTCTTTCGCGTGAGGATCACACGGCCCGTCGCGAACTTCGGCGTCGTCCTCCTCTCGAGCGCCGGCCCCACGCGCTTCCGCCCCTCCCCCCGCGTCGTCGCCGCGGGTGACGAGAACCGCCTCACCGGAAACGCCGGGCTGCCGCTCGTGATCAACCCGTACCTCGACTCGTTCGGGGCGCCGCGTCCGGTGGCGGGCGCGATCCGGCCCGTCCCGGGCTCCTACGACGTCGTGTTCGAGACGCCCGTCGCGGTCACGCCGAGCGGGGCCGGCCCGGGCGCGTACACGTTCCGCTACTGGGTGAACGACGTCACCCCGCCGAGCGTGCGCCTGCTGACGCGCACCGTGAAGCCGGCCGCGAGGCTGCGGCTGGTCGTCACCGACGCCGGCTCGGGCGTCGATCCGCAGTCCCTCGTGACGACCGTCGACGGCCGGACGAAGGCGGCGGCCTATACAGCCGGCCGCGTGGCGATCAGCCTCACCGGCGTCGTCCGCGGCAGGCACCGCGTGGCGCTGACCGTCTCGGACTACCAGGAGTTGAAGAACATGGAGAACGTGCCGCAGATCCTCCCGAACACCAGGACGTTCACGGCCGTCTTCTCCGTGCGCTAGCGGCGCGGCTCCTGCTCTTCGATCGTCGGCAGCCGCTCCAGGTCGCGCTGCACGCTTGCCGCGAACTCGTCGCTCTCCTCGCGAATCAGCCGCAGCTGCGCCTTCTGGGCCGCGCGGGCACGCTTCTGCCGTGACCGGGTGCCGAGATGCTGCGAGAGCTGCGGCCATTCGGCGGCCAGAAGCACGACCACTGCCGCCGCGAGCAGGGCGATGAAGAGCCAGCTCACGAGGGCATTGTAGACGCCACTCTCGACTCAGGACCGGCCTGGGCGGATGTGGAGGCGCGGAGCCGGTACTCAGGCAGTGCCGCCGACCGGCTCGTCCTCGAGCTCCCGGTCGGCGAGCTTGGCCTCGAACGACCGGCGCAGATCCTCGCCCGAGACCTCGAGGTCGTACCGGGGCCGCCGCGGCTCGAGCTTGACGATTCGCACTTCGGAGTCGCGCTTGCCGTGGCAGCGCGCATACGCCTCGGCCTCGGTCAGGGGCCGCAGTCGCTGCCTGCGGATCATGTGCCGATCCTAACCACCCCGCCCCGGCCGGGCCAGGGCAAAGCAGAGGATCGCCAAGGGGATCTCGCCGAGGACGGCAAACGCGACGGCCGCCCCCAGGTCGCGGGTGCCGCCGGCCGTGACGACGTCGAACCAGGCGTCGGCGAGCAGCAGTGCGCCCGTCGCCGCAGCGAAGCTGCGGCTCACGGGCCGGCCGGTGAGAAGCGCGAACGCTGTGCCCAGCAACGCGACCGCGAGCACCACGTCGAAGCCTGCCCACGCGAGATCCCAGTGGTGGGCGACCTGGCGCGAGGGCAGCGAGTGGAGGAGCCAGACCGCCCACGGCACGAGCAGCACGCCGAGAGCGGCGAAGAACACGCCCACCCAGCGACGGTTGACGCCTTTGGCGTCACGACATCGCATTGCACCACGGCCGGCAGCTTCGCTGTCGCCCTGGTGCTCGGCTTCGTCTCTCACGACCATGGCGTCGGAAGCTGCCCTTCGATCCGTAGCGCGGCGAGGCCGACCCGCGGGAGCCAGCGCCGTCGCTCATACACGAGATAGCGCGGCTCCCATCGTGGTTCGAACTTCGCGTTGAAGCGCAACAGGCTCTCGATCTGGAAGAAGGGGTTCGCCAGCGACACGGCCCGGCCGAGCCCCCGCTCGACCCGGCCCGCGGGCGCGGAGAGCCAGCGCGCGAACGCGGCGAAGTTGAGGGAGACCTCGTCCACGCCGCGCTCGCCCAGCAGCTGAATCGCGCTCACGACGACGAACTCCATGAGACCGTTGGGGTCCCACGGTCGCGCCGCATGAACGACAGCGACATGGCCGCACGGCCGTAGGCGGGGACGAAGCGGATGAACGCCCGGATCCGGCCGTCGCCGTCCCTCGCAGCGACGATTGCACTTCCCGCCTGGTGCGCCCCGCGCAACGAGTCCATCGCCATCGAGAAGCCGCGTTCGGGCGCGCCGTTTGCGCCAGCGCTCCGACACGCGCTCCAGGTCCTCGATCGTGCGATCGTCGAGGCGATCGTGGTCGATCAGGTCGGCTCGGTACCCGGCCGCCTCCGCCCGAGACACCGATTGCCGTACCTTCCGGATCGAACGGCCCTCGAGCGAGAACGAGCGGGTGTCGACGATCGCCCCGTCCCCGAGGTAGAGCGACCGGAGGCCGGCCTGCCGATAGAGCGCCACCAGGTTCGGGCTCGCGCCGAGCGCCGCTACACGCAGCCCGCGGGACGCCGCGAACGCGCACGTCTCTCGCACGAGACCCGGGAGCTCGGCGCCGGCACCGACCGGGTCGCCCGCCACCAGCACGACGCCGTTCGCGACCCGGTATCCGAGGAACGCGCTGTGGTCCCGGTTGAAGTGATAGTGGGCGTCCTGGCGCAGCTTGAAGAACGCGAGCGTGTCGTGACCATGGCAACGGACGAGGTCGATGGCCGCCCGTGGAGCGCTCGATCCGGGCAGCCCCCGCGGAGCGCCCAGCGGCCGGAAGAGGAGGTAGGTGAGCAGGAGTACCCCGGAGACTCCGGCGGCACCGACGGCCAGCGGCAGCCACTCGAGCTCGCCGTGGACCTCCAGCGCGGAGGCGTTCCAGGCCAGCACGCTGCCCGACGCCGCGGCGGCCGCGAGGGCGGGCAGGTAGACGCGCGGGCCGAGGCGATGTGACGGGATCACGATGCCGAGTCTGGGCGCGCGCCTGCGGCGCCCCACGACCGAGGGTACCGCACACGGAGGACTTCTCTCCCCAACAGGGAGCGCCGCCGGACTGCGGACGGCGAACGCCCGGTGGACGAATCGGGGGCGGACGAAGGATGTCCCGGCGGGAGGGAGAGGCAAATCCCACCGGGCCACAGGCCCGCCCCCACGAACAGTGTTCACAATCGAGTTTGCGGCTCCTGCCCGACCCAGCCGAACGCGCAGGAGGGGCCGGTAGCCCTCCCGATGCGTCCTTACCCCCGGCTTCGAACGGCTAGCGCGTGATGGTGTTGTGGACTTCCAGGATCTCCGGCGCTCCGGGCTCGATCCCGACATCAGCGAGGATCGGCATGAGGCGCTGCCCGAACGCCTCCCACTGCTCTTTCGAATCCCAGATCTCGCTGACGCGAAGGTTGCCGTCTGCCATGAACGCGCAGTGGTACTCCATGCCGTCCGGCGGGAAGTCGCCGCCGTCCGACTCGAGACGGCTGATGGTCTCGTCGTACTGCTGGGTCGTCACCGCAGACGCCGGTGCGAAGCGCACAAGGATGCTCATTTTCGAATCCTCCAAGCTAGGGGGAGGCAGCCCAGGCAGGGCTGCCAGGTAGCTGGACAGTACGCCCCCGGAAGAGGGGACGTATCCCGAACGTACGGGGTGTCAAGGCTCGCCCGAGTTCCCAGATCTGCTCACGGAGACTCGCCACCCTTGGGAGGCAGGCGGCGTCGGGCGGCGTGCCGACCGCCACGCCTCGGTCGTCAGACTGCCGGAATCGAGGATCCATGTGCAGTCGTGCTCGTCGAAGGCGCCAGTGACAAGGTCGCGCTGGAGACGCTCGCCCTGCGGCGTGGCCGGGATCTCGCGGCCGAAGGCGTTTCCGTGGTGCCGATCGGGGGCGCGCAGGCGATCGGCCGGTTCCTGAATCGCTACGGCCCGCATGGATCGAATGTCGGGCTGGCCGGTCTCTGCGACGCGGGAGAAGAGGGCGATGTCCGGCGGGCGCTCGAGCGCACTGGCTTCGGCCTCGACCTCGACCGCGCCGACATGGAACGGCTCGGCTTCTACGTGTGCGAGGCGGATCTGGAGGACGAGCTGGTCCGCTGCCTGGGTGCCCCCGTCGTGGAGGAGATCCTCGCTGCGCATGGGAAGCTGAGATCGTTCCGCACGTACCAGAAGCAGCCAGCGCATCGCGCACGGACGACCGAGGAGCAGCTCCGCGGCTTCCTCACGAACTGGAAGGTCCGGCTCGCAGCGCCGCTGGTCGAGGCGCTCGATCTCAGCCGCGTGCCCCGCCCCCTCGACGGCGTGCTCGCGCACGTCTGACGCGGCGTCGAGCGCGGATCAGGGGCGCAGGGAGGGCCAGAACTCCCCGGGTTGGACTCGAACCAACAACCCTCCGGTTAACAGCCGGATGCTCTGCCAATTGAGCTACCGGGGATCGGCTGCCGAACTCGGCTTCGGCATGGTACCGGAGAGCTCTAGGCCAGAGCCCTCCGTAGAACGGCGGCGGCCCGCTCCGGGTCGGCGGAGTCGCCGATCGCGCGGACGACGGCGATGCGGCGCGCGCCTGCGGCGACCACGTCGCCCACCGTCGAGTCGTCGATGCCGCCGATCGCGAACCACGGTAGGCGGGCATGAGCCGCCGCGTAGCGGACGTACTCGAGCCCGGCGGCCGGTCGGCCGACCTTCGTCGGCGTCTCGAACACAGGGCCGACGCCCGCGTAGTCGGCCGCCGTCGCGTCCAGCTCGGCCGGAGCGTGGGTCGACTGACCGACGTCGACGCCGAGAGCCCGGGCGGCCTCGACCGGGAGGTCGTCCTGGCCGAGATGAACGTAGTCCGCCTCGACGAGCCGCGCGAGATCGGGCCGATCGTTGACGACCAGCGGGACGCCGAGCCGGCGCGTCACCTCCCGGGCCCGCTGCAGCGCCACCAGAAGCTCGCCGTCGGCGAGCGTCTTCTCACGGATCTGAACGATGTCGACTCCGCCCCGCACGGCCGCCTCGAGGAACGGCTCCAGGTCGGGACGGACCCCGGTGATCAGGTACAGCCGGCTATCCACCTGCGACCGGGCGGGCGACGACGAGCGTATCGCCGTCCTCGAGTGCGACCTCGCCGTAGCGGCCGCGCTCGACCGGCTCGCCGTTCCGCTCGACCAGCGCGTAGCGAGCGGCAAGCCCGAGACGATCGAGCAGCGACTCGACCGTCTCCCCGGAATCGGCCTCCTGCGCGCGCCCGTTGACGGTGACTGTGACGCCTTCGGCGTCACGACATCGCCTCGCACCAAGACGCTCGGCTTCGCCGGCGCCTTTGTACTCGGCTTCGTCTCTCACGAACGCGCGGCCAGGCCGCCTGCAGGACTGGAAGCCTCGGCGCTCTCGCGCTCCTCGATCAGCCCGGCGCGGCGGGCGGCGCGGCCGGCGTCGACCGCGAACCGGAACGCCCCGGCCATCGCGGCAGGATCGTCGGCGCGCGCAATCGCGGTGTTGACGAGCACGGCGTCGGCGCCGAGCTCCATCGCCTCGGCCGCCTGCGACGGCGCCCCCAGCCCGGCGTCGACGACGACCGGTACCTCCGCCTGCTCGACCATGATCTCGATCGCGTGCCGGAGCTTGAGCCCGCGCCCGCTGCCGATCGGCGAGGCCAGGGGCATCACCGCAGCACAGCCAACCGCCTCGAGCTTCTTCTGCAGTACCGGGTCGGGGAAGACGTACGGCAGCACCGTGAACCCCTCGTCCACGAGCTGCTCGGCCGCCTGGAGCGTGCCGACCGGGTCGGGGAGCAGCCAGCGCGGGTCGGGGATGACCTCGAGCTTGATCCAGTCGGGCAGGCCGCCCGCACGCGCCAGCCGCGCGATCCGCACGGCCTCGTCGGGCGTCGCCGACCCGGCCGTGTTCGGGAGCAGCGTCACGTCCTCGGGGAGGTAGTCGGTGATCGCCTCCTCGACGGTGTCGAGGTCGATGCGCCCCACGGCGACGGTGACGAGCTCGCAGCCGGACGCGATCACGGCGTCGCGCATGGCCTCGGGTGAGCGGTACTTGCCGGTACCGGTGATCAGGCGCGAGCGGAGCTCGCGGCCGCCGATGACGAGCGGGTCGTCTATGAAGTCAGGGTAGCTAGCCAAGCTCGCTGATCGCCTCGCGGATGCGCGCGCGCTGCTGCTGGAGCTCGGTCGTGCGGCGGGAGTCCTCCCGTGCCTCGGCGAGCTCCCGCTCGAGGGCGCGCTCGCTGAGGCGCAGGAGCGCCTGCTTGGCGCCGACCTCGTCGATCGCCTCCTGCGCCGCCCGGGCGTCGAGCTCTGCAAGGGCGCCGACAAGCTCGGCGTCCGTCGGCCCCTCGGCGACGAGATGGTCCCGCACCCGCCGGTGCAGCTCGACGTCGAACTGCTCGGGCGGCACCCCGGCCAGCATCGGGACGAGCTGCGGGTGCACGAGCACTCCGGCCAGCGCGTTCCGCTCGAGGCGGACGCCGGCTTCCAGAGCCTTGTGGGTGAGCGACCCGGTACGGGCCCTCGCTGCCGGTGCGAGCCCTGCCTGCAGCTCGGCGGGAAGGCCGAGCCGGTCGGCGGCCAGCCGAACCGCGTCCTGCCGCTCGGGCGAATCGGGAAACGGGGCGAGGATCTCGCGGACACGCTCGAACGCGCGCTGGCGATCGGGAAGCGTGCGCTCCACCTCGACGCGTACCCGGTAGGGCAGGTAGCCCTCGGCCGCCTGCAGCCGCTCCTCGAAGCCGCTGGGGTCGTCGGCGGGGTCGGTGCCGGGAGGCAGCGAGACGACTTTGATCTCGAAGCCCTGGGTGATCGCCAGCTCCATCCCGCGCAGCGTCGCCTCCTGTCCGGCGGCGTCGGCATCGAAGCAGAGCGAGAGGTTCCGGGTGAGGTTCTTGATCTCGGCCAGCTGCCGCTCGGTGAGCGCGGTGCCCATCGCCGCGACGACCGGTTCGAACCCGGCCTGACGCAGCGCGATCGCGTCGGGGTTCCCTTCGACGACGAGCGCGCGGTTCTGCTTGGCGATCGCCGCCTTCGCCAGGTCGAGCCCGTAGAGCAGATCCCCCTTCCGGAACAGGTCCCCCTCGGGTGAGTTGACGTACTTGGCGCGCAGCGGGTCGTCCTCGTACAGCTGCCGCGCCTGGAATCCGCGCACACGCCCGCGCGCGTCGGCCAGCGGAAAGAGCAGACGCCGGGAGAAGTAATCGTTCCCGCGCCGGTTCGTGAGGCCCGCTCCGGCGAGCTCGTCCCGCGAGAAGCCCTGCTCGGCGGCGCCGCGCGTCAGAGCGGGACCACCCGGCGCGAGCCCGAGGCGGAACTCACGGCAGATCTCCTCGCTGAGCCCTCGGCCCCCCAGGTACTCGCGCGCGAACACCCCCGCCTCCGACTCCCACAGGTAGCGCTCGTAGAAGGTCGCCGCGCGGTCGAGCAGCTGGAACAGCCGCTCGCGCCGCTTGCGCAGCCGGTCCTGCTCCGGCGAGGTCTCCTCGTACTCGAGCCGGACGCCGAACCGATCGGCCAGCCACTCGATCGCGCCGACGAAGTCGACGTTCTCCTTCTTCTCGACGAAGGCAATCGCGTCGCCGCCCTCGCCGCAGCCGAAGCACTTGAAGGTGCCCCGCTCGGGGGAGACCCCGAAGCTCGGCGTCTTCTCCTGGTGGAAAGGACACAGGCCCGTGTACCGGCTGCCGGACTTCCGGAGCCGTGTGTAGCCCTCGACCAGCGTGACGATGTCGGTCGCGGCCTTGACGGCCTCGACCGAGGAGTCCTTGATCCGCGCCATCTACCTGTCCAGGCGCTCAGCGTATGCCAGCGCGAACCGATCGGTCATCCCGGCGACGTACTCGACGATCTGGTCGGGCGAGTCGCCGCGGTCGACCAGGTGCGCGACGATCCGCTCGATCGTCTCGTGCGCGCGGCGGTGCTCCTCGTGCGAGGCGTCGGCGAGGTAGACGTGCTCGAACATGAAGTCGCGCAGCCGGTGCATCGCACCGCCGACCTCCTCGCTCTGGCGGATGTCGCCCGCCTCCGCCGAGGTCTCGACCAGGTCGTGCACGAGCCTGTCGATGCGGCGGCCGCCGGTGGGGCCGAGCAGCGCGATCTCGGCGTTCGGCAGGTCGCCCTCCTCGAGCAGCCCGTAGCGGAGGGCGTCGTCGATATCGTGGTTGATGTACGCGACGCGGTCGACGAGCCGCACGATGCGGCCCTCGAGCGTCCCCGGCTCGACCGGCCCCGTGTGCGTCAGGATCCCTTCGCAGACCTCGTGGGTCAGGTTGAGCCTTCGCGCGATCCGGTGCGACTGCTCGTTGTGCCGGAAGCGCAGCCCGAAGCGCGACCGCAGCCCCGCATCGAGCGCGTCCTCGCCCGCGTGGCCGAACGGCGTGTGACCCAGATCGTGCCCCAGCCCTATCGCCTCGGCCAGGTCCTCGTTCAGCGCGAGCGCACGGGCCACCACACGCGAGATCGCCGTCGTCTCCAGCGTGTGCGTCATCCGCGTGCGGTAGTGATCGCCCTGGGGGTCGATGAAGACCTGTGTCTTCCCCTTCAGCCGGCGGAACGGCTTCGAGTGCACGATCCGGTCCCGGTCGCGCTGGAACGGCGTGCGGACCGCGCACGGCTCCTCTTCGCGCTCTCGCCCTCGTGTCTCGTACGACCGGACGGCCAGCGGCGAGAGCCACGCGTCTTCCTGCTCGCGAACGCGAGCCTCGAAGGCATCACCGACTCTCCCGGCCAACTCGGGCATCCGTCCCAGACTAATCGGTGGCGCGGCGCGAATCGCTTATCCCGGCGGCTCGCGGCCCTCCGATCCGTTCCCCCACCCAGGGTGGGGAGCCGTCCCGCCGCCCTCGGAGCCGACGATACCGGTCACGGTGCGGTGCTCGAATGCCGGCAGTGCGCCGATTTCGCGCCAACATGCCTGCCGCAGCGGCGGCATCGTCAGCCGCGCAGGGCTCTTCCCCCCTCCAGTTCCGGCGCCCGCTCAGACGATGATCGGCACTGTGCCGCCGTCCGCGCTCCAGGCGGCGCCCGTCACGTACGAGGCCCGATCGGAGCAGAGGAAGACGACCACGGCAGCAATCTCGTCCGGTTGGGCGAGGCGGCCGAGCGGCCGACCGGCCCCGACCCTGGCCAGCACCTCCGCGCGGTCACCGCCCTGCTGGTCGGCGAGTCCGCCGTCTCCGAGCCACGCGTCGGTCGCAGTCGGCCCGGGCGTCACGGCGTTGCAGCGGATTCCGTCCTTCGCATAGAGATCGGCGACGAGGCGGGACAGCGAGAGCATCGCCGCCTTCGTCACCGAGTAGTGTGGCATGCCCGTCGAGGGCCGCTTGGCCGCGGTCGAGGAGACGTTGACGATCGCCCCTCCCCCACGCTTGCGCATCGCCGGCAGCGCGGCCCGGATCGCCCGGACGTGGCTCATCAGGTTCAGCTGCCAGTACGCGTCCCACTCGTCGTCGGTGACGTCCTCGAACTTCGCCTGACGCGCCGCGCCGACGTTGTTGACGAGGCAGTCGATCGCGCCGAGCTCGGCGAGGGTGCGCTCGATCACCCGCTCAGGATCGCCTGGTCGGGAGAGGTCAGCCTCGACGTGCAATGCCTCGCCCACACCGGGCGCGCCGCTCCGACCCGAGGTGACCACCCGGGCGGCCTCGTCGGCCAGAAGCCGCGCGGTCGCCAAGCCGATCCCGGCGGTGGAGCCGGTCACGACACACACGCGGTCACGCAGGCCGAGATCCATGGGTCGCTAGCGTATCCGGGCGATGACGACGATCCTGCTGGCAAGGCACGGGGAGACGGACTGGAACGTCGACAGGCGGGTCCAGGGCCATTCGGACACGCCCTTGAACGACACCGGTCGGGCGCAGGCCCGGGCGCTCGGCCAGGAACTCGCTGACGAGCAGATCGACGCCGTCTACTCGAGCGACCTGATCCGCGCGCACGAGACCGCACGCGCCGTCGCAGAGCCGCGCGGCCTGGGCGTGACTGCGATCCGCGACCTTCGTGAGCGTCATTTCGGGACCTGGGAGGGCCTCACCGACGACGAGATCTTCGCCCGCTTCAACCTGACCGCCGACTCGTCCTGGGGGGACGGCGAGACCCGCGAGAAGATGGCAGAGCGCGTGCTCGCCGCGCTCCACCGCATCGCCGCGACACACCCGGAGAGCCGGGTGCTGGTCGTCTCGCACGGGGGGCCGCTCCGGGCGGTGCTGACGCACTGCGGGGTCGACGGCGTCGGCCGGATCGAGAACTGCCACGTCGTCCGGGTCGAGATCGTGGACGGCGTCCTGCGCGGAGTAGACTGAGCCCGGGTGAGGCCTACACGAGAAGTACAACGCTCGTGTGCCACGCGGGTTTGCGGCCTGTAGCCGCGGCTGAGACCACACCAGGGCGGCGAAAAGGGCACTGGTCCGGGCCCGATTCGAGACGATTCAGGACTCAGGATTCGGTCGGCCAGCGTCCCGGGAATGAAGGCCCGGATAGTAGTAGTTATTACTATTGCCCGGAGCCGCCCGCGAGCTACCATTCCTGCTTCCGCAATTCAACGAAAGGAACGACATGGCTGTCTGGGCCTGGATCCTTCTCGTTGGCGGTCTGATCGGCATGTTCGGCGCAGCGCTGATCGTCGCGGCGATCTGGGAGCTCATTCACCTGCCCGTCCGCAGGTGGCAACCGCTGCCGTAGAGTCGGCACCGGGATCGTCTTGTCGGAGTACTGCCGTCAAGACACAGCTCGTCCCATAAAGCGACGCCGTCGTACGTCGTATCCATCTTCACCCTCTCTCGCACAAGTCAGGACTGGAACCTGTCCGCCTCGACCTTCGTCGGCGGGCATGACGTGGCTGTAGACGTCGAGACTCATCGACGACCTCGAGTGCCCGCTCGTTCCGCGAGCTCCCTCGCCGGGACACAGGACCGGTGCCAGATCGTGATCCTGCGGTGTCGCAGGTCGTGCGGGTGGTAGTGCGGCACCTTCGCGTTCCGGCAGGCGCGGAGCATGGCCTGGTACGCGGCCGCCTCTGTGATCACCTGGAAGACACGCCGTCCTGGGTGCGATCCTCGAGCGGGCAGGTGTTCTCGATCGCCTCGATCAGCCACTCGGGCAGATAAACCCAGCCGGCCTGGTCGCGCTTCGTGGCCAACCGGACAGCCTTGCGGCTAACGGTCGCTCGCCCGTCGGCGCGGAGCAGAAACAGCGGGCGCTCGAGCTCGTCGAGCAGGGCTGGTCGTGGGCTCAGGCTGCGCGCGAGGTCGGCGTGCACAAGCAGACGGTCGGCGGCTGGATCAAGCGGCGGCGCGTTGCCGCGAGAGGCGACAATCCCGAGACCACACCACCAGCGCACTTAGCGGCAACTACGGCAGGGCCGACCTAGATGGTTATGCGGTTTCGGCTACGCTCCGATGGGTGGAGGACTACACGAGCAAGTACAAGGTTCGTGTGTCCATGCGGGTT
>CAVZJU010000014.1:0-28012 GCA_963775695.1 uncultured Actinomycetes bacterium
GGACAGTAGGGTGTACGAACCGTCCGGCCCTTCGGGAGGGCCGTTGACAGCGCTGGGGGCATTCGCGGGGGGCGTCTCCGCCCCCAGTAGGGTTACAACTCGTGGAACGGCTATCGAGGGCCGAGTTCGAGCAACTCTCGGCTGATGAGCAGAGCAAACGCGTCCAGGACACCCTGGCGGCGCTGCGAGATTCGGTGCCACATAGTGGGGCCGACGCTGGAGCGTTTCTGGATGTTCGCTTCTACGTCCAGAAGCTCGCCGGGTGGTCGCCCGCAGAGGTGCAACGGCTATGGCCGTGGTATCGCACCGAGATCGAGCGCCATGCCGGCGACATCCACGCAGCGTTCCAGGAGGCGCTCGACAGCGGTTCGCTCGATCCGGCGCAGGCGCAGTACGCGAAGAACTGCCTCCAAGCGGCAGAGCGGCTCGTCGAGCTGGCCGACGAGTACATTTGACCGCTAACGGGCGCTAGGCTAGGCAAGCCGTCCGGCCCCACCGGGAGGGCCCTTGACAGCGCAGGGGCATCCACGCCGGATCTTCGCCACCGCGATCGAACGCGGGAATCGTCATGGCGGAGGCGACCGCCCGGGAGCTCGGCCGGATCAGCCTCGAGGAAGCCCTGGCCCTGACCGCCCTCGTCGCAGAGAAGGAACCGGAGCGGCGGTCACGATTCGCGGTTCGCTGGTTGCGCCGACTGCTCGAGGAAGACGGAGAGCTTGACGATCGAGGAGGCGACGATGGCGGCGTCGTGTCTCTCAGCGCTCGGCGGGCCGTCTCACAGAGGAGGCTTACGGGATGCTTGGGGCCATGGCTGAAAGAGCGACTAGGCAGGGTCGGGCTGGACGGGTAGCGTGATGCGCGACCCGGCGATCGCGGGGGAAGCTGCTCGGCCAGGCCGGCCGGCGAGAGTTCGACCCCCGCGCCGGGCCTTGGGAGCGGTGCCCGAACATCGTGGTGCGCGCCAGTTGCGCGCCAGTGCGCGGCCCTCTCAGGCGGTCTTGAGCGGTCTTGAGCGGCACTTTCCACATGCGTCACACCTGTGTGTGGAAGAGGCGGAACCCCACATGGCTAGCGAGATTCCGCTCTACCAAGCGGAGGGGGAGGGATTTGAACCCTCGATCCGCCTAACGACGGATAACGGTTTTCGAGACCGCCGCATTCGACCGCTCTGCCACCCCTCCGAGGCGGAGAAGGAGGGATTCGAACCCTCGATGCAGGTGTTTACCCACATAACGCCTTAGCAGGGCGCCGCCTTCAGCCACTCGGCCACTTCTCCGGAGATTCCCATCGTATCGGCACCGCCGTCGGGCGTCCGAACGCGGCGACTCGAAGTGACGCTCCTTCGGGTGCGCAATGCCCGTGGAGCGGGCGAGCACAGGAGGGGCGCCTGCGGAAGAGGCGCTAGTCTGCTCGGGGCGCGGAGAGGTGTCCGAGCGGCCGAAGGAGCGCGACTGGAAATCGCGTACTCGTCGAAAGGCGGGTCGCGGGTTCAAATCCCGCCCTCTCCGCCTCGTCTTTCCCTCGTTCGAGGGACGCGGAAATATCACCCTTCGTGGTCATGTCACATCGCCCGGCCGGCGGCATGCTGAACAGGCCGGAACTCCCCTCACATACCCCACCGGCATTGGGAGACGCCCGCTTCCTGCAAGGAGCGGGCGTTTTCCGTTTCGTGAGAATAAAGCGATGCGGATCGGCCGCCGCGACGTCCGGCTCACCAACCTCGAGAAGCTCTACTTCCCCGAGTGTGGTGCGGCGCCGATGCACGTGTCGCGTTTCTCGCAGAATGCGACACGCTTCCGCCGCTCGTGTGGCTGACAAGCGCTACGCCGCCGTTCGGGGTGCTGGAGCCGACGCCGGCGATCTTTCCTTCGGCCTGGACTGCAGTCGCAGAGGCCTACCCGCCGAGGTTGGCCTCCACCTCCCCATCCGAGCCGAAGCTGGTGTCCAGCTTCCCGCGGGTCGTGTACCGCACGAGCACGGGCCGCCGGCGTGGACGACGGCGACGATCTTCCCGTCGGGCTGGAGCGCAACCGCAGAGGTGCCGCCGAGGGCAGTCAGCACCTTCCCGCCCTTGCCGAAGCTCGCGTCCAGCTTCCCGCTTGTCGTGTAGCGGACGAGCGCGAAGGCGTCGCCGCTGCCGCCGGCTGCGATGATCTTCCGGTCCTTCTGGACCGCCACCGCTGAGCTTGCCTTCGTGGCCGACGTCGTCAGGACGCTCCCGCCCGAGCCGAAGCTCCGGTCCAGCTTCCGGACGATCGCGTCCGCGTACTCGATCAGGCCGACGTCCGACGCGCGCGCTTCGGCCCCGATGACCTGGGACGAGGTGCCCGACTGCGACCCGGCGGCGTTCACCCTGACCGCGATGCGGGACCGGATCGACGTCGTCGGCGACCTGACCGCGGGCATGTGGCGGCGGAAAGTGTCGCTGCGGCCGAAGTTCGCAAAGCTCGGACTCGAGCCGCCCGCGTAGTGCAGTGACAGGCTTGAGCCTGTCACTGCTGGAGAAGTGCCGACACCGTGAGGTCGTCCGGCCCGGGGGGCCTGCGGACTTCGCGCCAGGTGCACTGCTCGGGATCCTTGTCGTCGCGGAAGCGGATCAGCTTTGTCCCGTGGCGAAAGCGGTTGCCCTGCACCTTGTCGTAGCGGACCTCGACCACCAGCTTCGGCTTGATCGCGGACTGGGCGAGCTCGCCGCCGCCCCAGCGGTTGGGCTCCGAGAACCCGCGGTCGGGCGCGCCCTTGAGGAGCGGCTTCACCCGCTTCAGGATCTCGTCGTGCCGGCTGG
Source organism: uncultured Actinomycetes bacterium (assembly GCA_963775695.1). GTDB lineage: Bacteria > Actinomycetota > Thermoleophilia > Gaiellales > Gaiellaceae > DATBLE01. The sequence goes on from CAVZJU010000014.1 coordinate 2,786, forward strand.
CGGCCACCGCTGCCGACCCGACGTAGTCGAGCCCGCCGGCCTCGCGGTGGAGGCCGAGCAGGAGCGTCGCGAGCCTGGTCGGCTTCTCCTTCCAGCGGACGCCGATGACGACGCAGTCTGCCGTCGTGTGCGCCTTGACCTTGACCACGCCCTCGCGTGAGCCGGGGAGGTAGGGGAGGCCGAGGCGCTTTGCGATCACGCCGTCGAGCCCCGCGGTCTCGAGCGCGTCGAGCCAGCCCGCGGCCACCTCGGGATCGCGGGTGGCCGGGGAGATCCGAAAGGACTTCACCAGCTTCTCCAGCTCGCGGCGCCGCTTCTCCAGCGGCAACTGGTGGACCGGCTTGCCCTTCCAGAGCAGGACGTCGAAGGCGACGAACTGCGCCGGGATCTCGGCCGACAGCTTGCGGATGCGGCTCTCGGCCGGGTGGAGGCGCATCTGCATGGCGTCGAAGTCCAGGCGGCCGCCGCGCTCGATGACGATCTCGCCGTCGACGGCGGAGTGGGGCGGAAGCTGGTCGCCGAGCGGGCGGAGCTCGGGGAAGTACCGCAGCAGCGGCCGCTCGTTCCGGCTCCACAACGCGAGCTCGCCGCCGTCGTTCTCGAGCACGCCGCGGAAGCCGTCCCACTTCGGCTCGTACTGCCAGTCGCCGTGAGGGAGCTCGCGCACGAGCTCGGCCTCCATCGGCGGAAAGGGCACGTTCTTGCCCGGCACGCCCCTGAGGCTAGCCGTCTAGGCTCAGGAGATGCGCAGAGTCGTCGTCACGGGGCTCGGGGCCGTCACCCCGCTCGGCAACGACCACCCGTCGACGTGGGAATCGGCCGTGGCGGGCCGGAGCGGGATCGACTTCATCTCGACGTTCGACACCAGCGCCTTTCCCGTGCGCATCGCAGCGGAGGTGCGCGGCTTCGACCCGGCGTCGGTGGTCGGACCGAAGGAGGCGCGGCGGCTCGACCGGAACGTCGTCATGGGCGTCGCGGCTGCGACGGAGGCGGCCGAGGACGCGTCGCTCGAGGGCGCGTACGAGCCGGCCCGTGTGGGCGTGCTGTTCGGGACGGCGATCGGCGGCCTGGTCGGGATCGTCGAGCAGCACAGCGTCCTCCTCGAGCGCGGCTCCGACCGGGTCTCGCCGTACTTCATCCCCAGCGTGCTCGTGGACGCGGCGAGTGGGCAGATCGCGATCGCGCTCGGGCTTCGCGGCCCCAACTACGCGCCTGTGTCCGCGTGCGCGACCGGATCGACCGCGGTCGGGGAGGCCGCCGAGGTCATTCGCCGCGGCTCGGCGGACGCGGTGCTCGCCGGCGGCGCCGAGGCCTGCCTCCATCCGCTGATCCTTGCCGGCTTCTGCGCGATGCGCGGTCTCGCCGCCGAGGACGAGCATCCGCCGCGCGCCTCGCGGCCGTTCGACCTGACGCGCGCGGGCTTCGTCATGGGCGAGGGGGCGTGCGTGCTCGTGCTGGAAGAGCTCGAGGCGGCCCGCGCCCGCGGCGCGAAGATCTACGCCGAGGTGCTCGGGTACGGCGCGTCGAACGACGCACACCACCTCGCGCAGCCCGACCCGGAGTCGCTCGGCGTCGTCGAGATGATGCGGGCGGCACTGGAACGGGCGGAGATCGCGCCGGAGCAGGTCGGGTACATCAATGCGCACGGGACGTCCACGCCGCTCGGCGACCTGGCCGAGACCAAGGCGATCAAGGAGGTCTTCGGCGACCACGCGTACGAGCTCGCGGTCTCGTCCACGAAGTCGATGACGGGCCACTGCTTCGGCGCGGCCGGCGCCGTCGAGGCGATGATGTGCGTGCTCGCGCTCCACGAAGGCGTCATTCCGCCGACGATCAACTACGAGACGCCCGATCCGGAGTGCGATCTCGACTACGTCCCGAACGAGGCGCGCCGGGTGCAGGTCGACGTCGCGCTGTCGAATGCGATGGGCCTCGGCGGCCACAACGGCTGCGTCCTCTTCGGCCGAGTGCAGTGACAGGCTCAAGCCTGTCACTGCTGTACGTCACGAGTCGTCCACTGCGATCGTGGTGAGCTCCGCCAGCGAGCCGAGGACGAGATCCGCCCCGGCCAGCGCCTCGTCCCCCGGCGGGAACGACGGGTTCGGGATCGCGATCACGCGCATTCCCGCCGCCCTGGCGGAGGCGATTCCCGCGTGCGAGTCCTCGACCGCCGCAGCCGACGCCGCCGCCACACCCAGCCGCCGGCACGCCTCTAGGTAGACGTCCGGCGCGGGCTTGCCCCGGGCCACCTCTTCCGACGACACCGTCGCGCGAAAGAGCCGCTCCAACCCCGCCAGCTCCAGCACGAGGTCGATCAGCGGGCGGTTCGACGAGGACGCGACTGCGAGCGGCCATCGCGCCGCCAGCCGCTCGACCGCCTCCACGGCGCCGTCGATCAAGGGGAGCTGCTCGCGATAGCGGCCGGCCATCCGGTCGACCACCTCGGCGGCGATCTCGTCGGGCGACTCCGGCAGCCGGACGTGCTCGTGCATGTACCGCGACCACTCCGGCGAGCTCATCCCCATCATCGCCCGCTGCTCCTCCGGCCCGTACCGCCCCCCGCCGTCGCGCGCCAGGCCGGCGCGCACCTCGTCCCAGAGCTCCTCGGTCTGGATCAGGACGCCGTCCAGGTCGAAGACGACCGCCAGGATCACAGCGACCGGTAGCCCGACTCGATGTGGACGAGCGGCGGCGCGGGCTCGCCCAGCTCGACCGAGAGCACCTCGCCGACGAAGAAGGTGTGGTCGCCGGCGGGAACCTCCTGGGCGAGCCGGCATTCGAGCCAGCCGAGCGCGCCGACGAGGAGCGGCGCGCCGGCCGCTCCCTCACGGCTCGCGATCCCGTGCCAGAGCGCGATCGGCGGCACGCCCCGCGCGAAATGCTGTGCCAGCCAGTCCTGCCCGTCCGCGAGCAGGCTGAGCGCAAATCCGCCCGCATGCCGGAGCAGCTCGTGCATCGCCGCTTGCCGGTCGATCGCCACCCCAACGAGCGGCGGCTCGAGCGAGAGCGACACCAGCGAGCCGACCGTCAGGCCCAGACGTTCGCCCTCCGCGTCCACCGTCAGCACGGCGACGCCGTGCGGGAATCGCCGCATCAGATCCCGGAGGCCGGGCTCCACCGACGAGGCCACTACGGAGCCAGCCGCTCGACGACCCAGCCGCCCACGCCCGGCCGGTAGCGGAAGCGGTCGTGCAGCCGGTCGACCCGGTGTTGCCAGAACTCCCACAGCGACGGCACCAGCAGGTAGCCGCCCCAGCCCGGTGGCCGGGGGACGTCGTCATCCAGCGCCGCTGCGGCCCGCTCCAGCTCCAGGCGGCTGCCGATCACCGAGCTCTGGGGCGACACGGCAGCAGACCGGCGACTCCCGGGCGGGCGGGATTCGAAGTACGCGTCGGACTCGGCGACGGGCAATCGCGCGACGCTTCCCTCCACGCGCACCTGCCGACCGAACGCGTGCCAGTAGAGGACGAGCGCCGCACGTGGGTTCTCGGCCAGCTCTACGCCCTTGCGGCTCTCGTAGTTCGTGAAGAAGCTGAGCCCGCGCTCGCCGGCGTCCTTCAGCAGCACCATCCGCGCCGACGGAGCGCCGTCTGCTGTCGCCGTCGCGAGCGTCGCCGCCTCCGGCAGCTCGATCCCCGCCGCCCGTGCCTCGCCCAGCCAAGCGTGCAGCTGGGCGACCGGGTCGGCGGCGAGCTCCCGCTCGTCGAGCGGCCGGTCGCGTTCGTCCTCCACGAAGCCGAGTCTATGCTGGCCCGATGAGGCTGCTCGCGTTCGCCACGACCTTGGCGTGAGCGGTCGCAGGCGCGAGCGAGATTGGGAGAGGGGCCACGGGGGAACCGGCCGTTCCCCCCATGAAGCGAAGCAAGCGGCCGAGGGCCGCGAGCGCAGCGTCTACCCTAGAGCCCATGCCCGAGCAGCCTCCGATGCTGGACGACCTCGAGCTCTTCCGGCGCATGCTGGTCATCCGCCGCACCGAGGAGAAGCTCCTGCAGCTCCACTCGCAGGGGCTGCTCTCGGGGACGACGCACACCTCGATCGGGCAGGAGTCGATCGCGGTCGGGCTCCTCAGCCGGCTCGGCCCGGGAGATGCCGTCTTCAGCACCCACCGCTGTCACGGCCACTTCCTCGCTTCCGGGGGCGATCTCGCCGCGTTCCTCGCCGAGCTGATGGGCCGCTCGGGCGGCGTCTGCGGCGGACGCGGCGGCAGCCAGCACCTGCATGCGCCCGGGTTCATCAGCTCGGGCATCCAGGGCCAGCTGGTGCCGGTCGCGCTCGGGGTCGCGTTTGCGAAGAAGCTCCGCGGTGAGGACGGGATCGCGGTCGTCTTCATCGGCGACGGGACGCTCGGCCAGGGTGCGCTGTACGAGTCGATGAATTTGGCCGCGCTCTGGGGAGTGCGCCTGCTGATCGTGCTCGAGGACAACGCGATCGCACAGACGACGCCTTCCTCGGTCGGCGTCGCGGGGGACATGCTCGCCCGCGCCGGGGCCTTCGGGATCGACGCCGCCCAGCTCGACGGCGCCGAAGCGCCCGCGCTCCAGACCGAGCTTGCCGCGCTCGTCGAGACGATGCGCGCCCGCGAGGCACCCGCTTTTCGGGTCATCCGCACCGTCCGCCTCGGCCCCCACAGCAAGCGCGACGACGACCGCCCACCCGAGGAGATGGCGGAGCTGCGGACGCGCGACCCGGTGACCCGGCTGGCGGCGACCCTCGACCAGGCGGACGTCGAGCGGGCCGACCGCGACGCGACCGAGCGACTCGAGGCTGCGCTGGACGCCGCAGAGGCGAGCCCCGAGCCCGAGCAGCTCGCCCACCTCGGCGACGTCTACCCGCCGCTCGACGAGGCGGCCGCTGCGCGGCCGTGGGCCCGCCCGGCCGAGGAGCCGCGCGTGGTCGAGAGCCTGAATCAGGCCCTGCACGACCTGCTCGAGCGCGACTCCGACGTCCACGTCTTCGGTCAGGACCTGCTCGATCCCTACGGGGGCGCGTTCGCGGTGACGAAGGGGATCTCGACCCGCTTTCCCGACCGGCTCCACCCGACGCCGATCAGCGAGGCGGCGATCGTCGGAAGCGCCACCGGCTTTGCGCTCGAGGGCGGGAAAGCCGTGGCAGAGATCATGTTCGGCGACTTCGTCGCGCTCGCCGCGGACCAGCTCGCGAACAGCGCCGCCAAGCACCACTACCTCTCGCAGGGCCAAGCGACGGTCAACCTCGTCCTGCGCGTGCCGATGGGCGGCGGCCGCGGCTACGGGCCGACCCACAGCCAGAGCCTCGAGAAGATGTTCCTGGGCATCCCAGGGCTGCGAGTGGTCGCCGTGTCGAGCTTCACCGACCCGTACGCGCTGCTGTGGAACGCGGTCGCGGCCGATCCCGGCCCGGTCCTGCTCATCGAGAACAAGGCGGTGTACGCGGAGCGGGCCCGCCGGCCTCGCGACGGCCTCCTCGACCACTTCTCCGCGCGGACAACGACCGGCGTCTATCCCAACGTTCGGCTCAGCCCTGTGGGCTTCGACGATCCCGAGCTGACCGTGATCACTTACGGCCGCTGCGCCTCGCTCGCCTGGGAGCCCGTGCGGCAGCTGTTCCTCGAGCGCGAGCTTGCCGCCGACCTCTGTGTCGTCTCGCAGCTCTCTCCGCTCGACCTGGACGGGATCCTCCCGCCGGCGCTGGGCTCCGAGTGCGTCGTCACCGTCGAGGAGGCGCCCGGCGAGGCCGGCTTCGGGGCCGAGGTGGCCGCCCGCCTGGCAGAGGCCGGCTTCCGCGGCCGGTTCGCGAGGATCGCGGCCGCGGACACGCCGATCCCGGCGGCGAAGAGCCTCGAGGACGTGGTTCTCCCGACCGTGGAGTCGATCAGGCGTGAGCTCGAGCGGCTGGCGGTCGAGAAGGGCGCCCTCACCGCCAGGAGCTAGGCTCGGGCCGACATGGGCGCGATCCTGGTCATGTACCACTACGTCCGCGACCCGCACCCGCGGCATCCGGGCATCGCGGCGATCACGCTGGACGACTTCGAGGGGCAGGTCGAGCACCTGCTCCGTCACTACGAGCCGCTCGAGCCCGATTCGCTCCTCGCGGCGGCGCGCAACGACTCGCCGATCCCGGACGGCTTCGTTCTGACGTTCGACGACGGCGTGCGCGACCACTACGACAATGCCGCGCCCGTGCTCGAGCGCCACGGGATTCACGGGATCTTCGCGCCGATCGGGCTGCCCTACCTGCACTGCCGGGTCCCCTTCGTCCAGAAGAACCAGTTCGTGCGTGGCCGGCTCGGCGAGGACAGGGTTGCGGACGCGTACGTCGCCGCGGCCGAGGAGGTCGCTCCCGACGCCGACGTCCGGGCGATCATGGCGTCCGCGCCGATCGGCGACTACCGTCGCGGGTCGGAGAAGTACCTGCGGTTCAAGTACGCGTCGAACCGGCTGATCCCGCGCGAGGTCTCGGAGCGGATCATGGACCGCCTCTTCGAGGAGCACGTCTCGGCCGACGAAGCCGCGTTCATCCGCGAGCTGTACATGTCCACGGACGAGATCGTGGAGCTGCGTCGCCGCGGCCACTCGATCGCCGGCCACTCGATCGGCCATCCGTCGCTCCCACAGCTCGACGAGGCCGAGCAGGAGCGTGAGATCGTCGGCGCCGCCGAGTGGCTCGGCGGGCTGCTCGGAGAGCCTCTCGCCTGGTTCAACTACCCGTACGGCGACCACGACGAGCGCTCGGAGCGGGTCTGCGAGCGGCTCGGCCTTTCGATCGCCTACTCGACGCGACCGCCGGCCGACTGGGCGGCCCGCGAGGAGCGCTTTCGCGTCCCGCGCGTGGACACGTGCTTTCTGCCGGTGACGGGCGAGGCCGAGCCCGCCGCCCTGGCCGGAGAAATTGTCTGATGGCGACGGCGATCGTGGTCCCGAAGCTGAACGAGAACGACGACGAGGTGATCGTCGTCGAGCTCGCCGGCGGGTACGTCGAGCCGGGCCAGGCGCTGTTCTCGGTGGAGACCAGCAAGGCGGTGCAGGAGGTCGAGGCCGAGGCTGCCGGCTTCGTCCTCTGGAACGCGCAGGTCGGCGACCGCGTCGACGTCTTGGCCGAGCTCGGCTGGCTGTTTGCGACCGAGGAGGAGCGCGACGGCTGGACCGCCGACCGCCCGACCGCCGGGGTCGGAGCTCCGAGCGGCGATCGGCTCGCGACCGAGCCGGCCCGGCGGCTCGCGGCGCAGCTCGGCGTCTCGCTCGACGACGTGCCGGGCTCCGGGATCGTGCGCGAGAGCGACGTCCGCGCGCTGGCCGGCGGGGGAGGCGCTCCCGAGCCCACCGACGAAGAGCCGACGCTGGGCAGGCTCTCCGACGAGCTGCGCGCCCGCCTGCGAGACGACGCCCCCTCGATCGCCGCACTCCCGTCCGACGAGAAGATCGCGCTCTACCGCGAGCACGGTGCCGAGATCGGCGAGCGCGTGGCGATCGGCCGGGGCACGCTGATCGACGCGCAGTTCGTCGAGATCGGGACCGACACGTCGATCGCGGAAGACGTGCTGGTCCGGGCGCGGCGGTTCACGATCGGCGAGCTCGGCCAGATCGGTGCGAGCTGCCGCTTCTTCTGCCGCGACTTCGTCGCCGGCGACGTGGTCACCCTGCGCTGGGACGTGGCGGTGGTCGACGGCCAGGGCGGAATCCACGACTGCCGCGTCGGCGATCTCTGTTTCGTCGCCTACGACACCTACCTGAACACCGACCGCGACGTCACTCTCGGCGAGCGTGTGTGCCTCAGCCCCGGCGCGCGGATCTACACCCACCGCAAGTGGCTCGAGGCCCTCGACGGCTACCCTTTCTCGTACGCACCGGTGTCGATCGGCGAGCGCTCGTGGCTCGGTCCGGGTTCGCTGATCCTCCCCGGGGTCGTGCTCGACGCCGAGGTGACGGTGATGGCGAACTCGGTAGTGGCGTCGAACGCGCCGTGCGGCGCGCTGCTCGGGGGCGTTCCCGCCACCGTGGTGAAGCGCGAACAGCGCGCAGGCATCGACGCGGCCCACGGCGCGGCGATCGCGCGCGAGATCTTCGAGGGAAATGCTCGCGCGCTGGCGGTGCTCGGCTGGACGCTCGAGCCGGAGGAGCGGGCCGACGCGGTGTGGGCCGGTCGCCTGTCCAGCGGGCGAGGCGACGCGAGGGTGATCGTCCAGGCCCGCACGATCACGGTCGGCGATACGGTCTTCGACCTCGATACCCGTACGGTCACCGGCCCGAGGGACGGGGCGACGGACCTCGTCCGTCACCTGCTGTTCAAGTACGGCCACGCCTTCGAGCCCCGGCTGTGGCGCTTCGGCGCCCGGCCGGGCGAAACGACGTACTCCTAGCATCGAGGACGGTTAGGGTGCCGTTCGTGGCGAGACGGTACGGCGCAGGCAACGCCGGCTTCGTGGTCTGGTTGGCGATCACGCTCGGGATCAACGTCCTGGCCCTGCTCGTGATCAACTGGCTATTCGACAGCGTCGCGATCGAGGGCTTCTGGTCGTACGCGCTCGGTGCCCTGACGCTCACGATCGGGAACGCGATCCTCAAGCCGATCCTGGCGATCCTGACGCTTCCGTTGATCGTGTTCACGCTGGGGATCGCCTACTTCGCGATCAACGTCGCGATGCTCGCGCTCGCCGAGTGGGTGGCGCCCCGCTTCTCGATCGACGGCTTCTGGACCTACGTCGGAGCGACGATCGTCGTCTGGCTCGTCAACGTCGCCATGCAGGGCGTGCTCGCCCTGATGACCGGCGGGGGCGGGCGTGCGAGCACCCTGGAGAAGGTCTAGCCGGGCGGGGCCGGGCCCGTTCGACCCGGCCGCCCGTCCAGCTCAGTTCAGCTGCGTGCCAGCTCCTTGTGTTCGTGCCGGAGCGCGAACGCGACGAAGAAGCTGTCGATCCCGCGGAAGAGCGCGAACAGCCCGACCCACACGATCAGCAGGGCCGCCTTCCGTCCGAACTCGCCGGCGGCCCAGAACGCCAGGCCGATGCAGATGAACCCGGAGATCATCCGCAACCACCAGAGCCCAGTGCGGTTCGAGAAGGCGATGAGCAGGTCCATGATCCCGATGAACAGGAGCATGAACGCGGTGATCTGGGCGATCGCCACGAACGTGTCCTGCGGGTGGATGAACGAGAAGATCCCGCCGGCGACGAGCAGGATGCCGAGGATGGCGTTCAGCGCCTTCCACCACCCGCTCCTGACGACGGCGACCATGCCGAACGAGACCGCTCCCGCGATCAGGAAGACGATCCCGGCCAGAACGCCGATCGACTTCGCCGAGCTGAGGTTGAACCGGAACATGATCAGCGACAGGATCAGCCAGAGCGTCCCGGTGATCAGGAAGATCCACCACCAGCTTCCGTAGTTCTCGTCGTAGATCTCGTCTTCGACGACCACGACCGTCGACATCTTTTCCTCCTGGCTCGAATCGGTCCGGGCAGCCGGGTGCAGTTGCACCGGCCTGACGGACGTCTGTCGATAGGGAGGATTCGCCGCTGTAGCCGGGGTTTCCTGCGCGTTCAGGCTGCGGCGGCTACCTCGAGCCTCTGCGCTTCCATGATGTAGAAGCGGCCGTCCAGCTCGTAGCGGATCGCCTGGAGCCCGGACTCGGCGACGTAGGCCTCGACCTTCCGGAGGAGCTGCGCAAGGTCGTTCCTGGTCCGGCGGACGCGGGCCGACACGTACCAGACGTCGTCTTCGAACTTGATCGACCCTCCCCAGCGCGGCCGGATGTAGGCACAGAGATCGTCGATGCCGGCGTACGCCGGGATCTCGAAGCGGACGACGTTGCTCATGCTGACCGGGATCTCATCCATGCCCTCAGGGTGCCCGGCGGGCCGATCACGCCGCTTGACCCGGCTGGGTCATTTCGGCGTCGATCGTCAGTGGGTGATCAGCGGTTGCCCGCGCGCCACGGCCACCGCCTCGAGGCGTGAGTGTGCCCCGACGGCGTGGAGCAGGTGGCGGATGTGGTTCCGGACCGTCTCGCGGCTCAGGTGCAGGTCCTCGGCGATCTGCGCCGTCGTGCGGCCGCGCTCGAGCTCGCGCAGAACCTCGGCCTGCCGGGGCGTGAGCTGGAGCTCCGCATGGGGCTGTGGCTCCTCGACCAGATCCGAGACCTGGCCGAAGACGCCGATCACGTGGTCGCCCCGGGTCAGCGGCACGGAGCTGATCTCGACGGGGACACGGCGGCCCTGCTCGTCGACGAGCACCAGCGGGCTGTCGGCGGGCTCGGTGTTGCCGAGCATCCTGCGGGCGAAGTGCTCCCGCGCCCGCCGGGTCTCCTCGTGGGCGACGACCGACGTGAACTGGCGGCCCTCGACGTCGCCGACCAGCCGCCGCCCCGCCTCGTTGACCCAACGGATGATCCCGGTCGTGTCGATCATGTAGCTGGGCACGTTGATGTGCTCGAGCGCCGCAGCGACCTCGGCCTCCATCGACTTCAGCAACGGCATCGGCTCAGTCTGGCGAAGGGCGGAGGCGTTGCCAAGCGGGGAGGCGGCGGGGCTGGGATTCGAACCCAGGGGGCGCTTGCACGCCCAGTGGTTTTCAAGACCACCCCGTTCGGCCGCTCCGGCACCCCGCCGGAGGCCTAGTTAAGCGAAAAGGAAGGCGGTCCTGTGTCCGACCAATGAGAGGCCCGCGCCGGAGTTCCGACGCGGGCCTCTCCGAAGGCAGCCGGTCAAACGCCGAGCGTGGCGGTGCAGCTTTCGCCGGTTGCGCCGTTCGTCGCGGTCGCCTGGATGGTGTCTGTTCCGGCCCGGTTGGCGGGCCTGGCCCTGGCCTCGAAGGAACCGCTCGGCCCCTTCGTCTTGAGCTTCTTCCGGAGGAACGTCGAGCCGTTGTCCTGCAGGACGACGTTCCAGGACTGACGGCGGACGTTGGAGTCCACCTCGAACTCGACCTCGAGCCGGCCGTCGTCCGACTTCACCTTCAGCTTCGACGTGCTCGCAGCCGTGCACGTTCCGGCCACGCTCTGCCCGCCGCCCTTCGCAGATGCGGTCGAGGCGACGCTCAACGCTGCGACCAGAGCGAGGGCTGCCAGTGTGATCTTCGTCGTTCCCATGACGTCCTTTCGTCGGGATCGGGGTCGATTTCCACCCTGGCGTACTGTTGGGCCGAATCGCCATGGGACATTGGTCGTACGACCACCGGGAACAGATCGGGCATCCGCCTTCGGGCCTGCGTCGTATACGTCCTGCTGGATGAGGAAGTCGACCGTCACCGCCCAGCTCGTCGATCCGGCGGCTGACCCTCGGCCGACCTCCGTCACCCGGGCCGTTGTGCAGTTCGTCGTGGCCGGCCTGGTCGCGGTCGCGGTGTTCTTCGTGGGGACGTTCTTCGTCATCCGCGACCTCGGCCGCCGAGACGCCCTCCGCAATGCCCGGCGGTACGCCACTCTCGCGGGACAAGGGATCGTCGAGCCTGCGCTCGATCGACGGGCGCTTGCAGGCGATCCACGCGCCAGAGCACGGATCGACCGGATCGTCCAGGAGCGGATCCTCAACGAGGGTGTCGTGCGCGTGAAGATCTGGGACGCCGGAGAACCGCTTCGAGCGCCAGTTCGGTCCGCTGTACGAGGTCTACACGCGCATCCGCGCGCCCGACGGAGCGCCGCTTCTCTTCGAGACGTACCAGCGCTCCAGCGCACTGATCTCCAGCGGCCGGCAGATCTGGCGTCCGTTCGCGGTCGCCTTGCTCGGCAGCCTACTGCTCCTCTGGCTCATCCAGGTCCCGCTGGCCTGGAGGCTCGCCCGAAGGTTGCAGCGCTCGCAGCTGGAGCGTGAGCGGCTGCTGGTCCACGCGCTCGAGGCGTCGGCCGACGAGCGGCGGCGGATCGCTGCCGATCTCCACGACGGGGTCGTGCAGGATCTCGCCGGGATGTCGTTCTCACTCGAAGCCGCCGCCCAGGACCGGCGAGAGCCGCCCTCGCCGGGTCTACGCGCCACCCTCGTGGACGCGGCGACGACGACGCGCGCGTCGATCCGCCAGCTACGTACGCTCCTGGTGGAGATCCATCCGCCCAACCTCCACTCGGCGGGGCTGGGCGCCGCGCTGGAAGACCTGCTCGCGCCTCTGAAGGCCCGCGGGATCGCGGCGAGCATCGAGCTGGACGGCCCTCTCGATCTCGATCAGGACCTCGAGCTGGTCGTCTGCCGGGCAGCCGGCGAGGCGGTCAGGAACGTCCAGCATCATGCAGAGGCGAAGAACGTAACCGTCCGGCTCGAGACGACCGCAGAGCGGGTGCGGCTGCAGGTCGTCGACGACGGCGTGGGCTTCTCCGACGCACGGCGTGCACAGCGACAGGCCCAGGGTCATGTCGGCTTGAGCCTGCTGGCGAGCGTCGTCGCCGGCCGCGGCGGAAGGCTAGACGTGGAATCCGAGCCGGGGGCGGGGACGAGGTTCGTCCTCGAGGTGCCTCGCGGATGATCCGCGTCGTGATCGCCGACGACCACGGTGTCGTCCGAGGAGGCCTGACACAGCTGCTCGGAACGCTCGACGACGTCGAGCTCGTGGGGGCGGCTGCCAACGGCGCCGAGGCGGTCGCGCTCTGCGGCGCGGAACGAACCGACGTCGTGCTGATGGACCTCGAGATGCCCGAAATGGACGGCATCGAGGCGACCCGACGGATCAAGGACGCGCAGCCCGACATCGCGGTCGTGATCCTGACCTCGTTCTCCGATCGTGAGCGGATTCTCCGCGCCCTCGACGCGGGTGCGGCCGGGTATCTCCTCAAGGACGCAGAGTCGGACGAGCTGGCGCGATCGATTCGCGCTGCTGCTCGCGGCGACGCTCCGCTCGACCCGAAGGCCGCCCGCGAGCTGCTGAGCGCCCGCGCGCCAGGCTCCCCGCTCGAGTCGCTCTCTCCGCGCGAGCGGGAGGTGCTGGTCATGGTTGCGGAGGGCCTGTCGAACAAGCTGATCGCGCGTCGTCTGTCGATCAGCGAGAAGACCGTGAAGACGCACCTCACGAGCGTCTTTCGCCAGATCGGCGTCACCGACCGCACCCAGGCGGCCTTGTGGGCCCAGCGGCACGGATTGACCTGAACTCCGGCGTCCAGGTCCTAGGACCGATGTCCGATTGCGGGAGATCGATCGCCGGGGCACGATCGAGCGATGGCCGTCCGCACGCTACTCGCCCTCCACGTCGCCGCGGTTGGGCTCGTGATCCCGGCCTGGGGGGCAGCCGACGGCGGAGACGACCGGGCGGAGGTCAGGACCCGCGGCGTCTGCACCGGCGAGAGCGTCTCCGCGCTCCGTGTCCGCTCCGAGGAAGGAACGTTGCGGATCGAGTTCCGAATCGACTCGTACGGGCGTGCTGTGCGCACGTGGACGCTCGTCGTGCTTCGTGAGCGCCGGATCGCGTTTCGGGGAACGCTTCGACCGGTCCGAGGGAGCCGTTCGGTCCGGCTTCGGCGGACCGTTGCGGACTGGCCCGGATCCGAGCAGATCGTCGTCCGAGCCGTGGCGGCCGACGGCGAGACCTGCCGCGTGTCAGGCGTCACCTGACGTTATGCGGCTGCCAGCTGCGTCTCGAGGACCCAGAAGTTCTCGCCTTGCTCGGTCTCCAGCTTCGCCAGCTGCTCACGGTGGATCTGCCGGACCCGCTCGGGCGTGATCGCCTCGGTCGGGTCGATCTCCTCGATCTGCAGGCTCGTCTTGTCCTCGTACAGGTGCTCGCCGGCGAGCCGCGCCTGTTCGTCGTACGGCCAGATGAACGCCTGGCGGCTGTATGCATGGTAGAGCGCGTCCGCGCTCGGCACGTCGTAGCCGAGCGCCTGCAGGTCGGCGCCGCGGGCCAGCTGGTGGAAGGTGATCTCGTCGGCGACGCCCCAGTCGCCGACCGCGAGCCGGTCGTCGGAATGCCACAGCACCGCCTCGCTGACCGCGTTGTAGAACGCGAGCACGGCTTCCTTCCCCTCGATCACCGCCGGGTTCGCACCCCAGGTGACCCGGTAGACGGGCTCGTCGACCATCATGTCCGGCGCGACGATGCGCTCGTACTGGCCCGAGCCCTCGAGATGCACGTGGCGCCAGAAGTTGAGCAGGATCGCGCGGCGGAGCGGCTTGATCGTCTCCTCGAGCAGCTCGGCGGTCGGGATCATGCAGTCGCGGACGGCTTGTTCGAACCGGTTCATGGGGTCTCCTGTCGCTTGATCGCCGCGGGTGCGCTGTAGGGCTGGAGCACGTCCGGCACGTCGCCGCGGAAGTTCTCCAGGATCGCGAGCACGAAGCGGTCGGTGACTGCCGTGCCGTTCAGGGTGGCGGCGAACTCGGTCCCCTTCTGGCCCGCGGGCCGGTAGCGGATGCCGAGGCGCCGCGCCTGATAGTCGGTCGTGTTCGACGTCGACGTGATCTCCCGGTAGCGCTGCTGGTGCGGGAACCAGCCTTCGATGTCGTACTTCTTCGCCGCCGGCGCGCCCAGGTCGCCGGCGGCGACGTTGACGACGCGGTACGGCAGGCCGAGAGCGCCGACGATGTCCTCCTCGATCGCAAGCAGCCGGTCGTGCTCCTCCGCCGCCGAGGCCGGGTCGCAATAGACGAACAGCTCCACCTTGTTGAACTGGTGGACGCGGAACATGCCGCGCGTGTCCTTGCCCGCCGCTCCCGCCTCGCGCCGGAAGCAGGTCGAGAACGCGGAGTAGCGCAGGGGCAGCTCGTCGAGGATCTCGCCCATGTGCAACCCCGCGAGCGCGACCTCGGAGGTGCCGGTCAGGTAGAGGTCGTCCTCGGGAAGCGCGTAGATGTTCGAGCGCTCGGTGGGGAAGAAGCCGGTGCCGTACATCGCCTCCTCGCGCACGAGCACCGGGGGCAGCATCGGCACATGGCCTTGGGCGACGGCGCGGTCGAGGGCGAAGCGGTACAGGGCCAGCGCGAGCAGCGCTGTGTCGCCGACGAGGTAACCGAAGCGCGAGCCGGACAGCCGCGCCGCGCGCTCCATCTCGAAGCGCCCGATCTCGGTGTGTTCGGGCCCCTCCCGCGTCGGCTCGCCGACGCGGCGGATCTCCTCGGCGTCCTCCTCCGTCTCGCCGTCGGGGGCGGAGGGGTCGGGCGGGTTCGGCACCTGCTCGAGCAGGCGGTCGCGCTCGGCCTCGGCCTCGGCCAGCTCGTCCTCGACCGCGCGCAGCTCATCCTTCACCTGGTTCAGCTCCTGGAGCTGTTCCGGCGTCGGCTTGCCCTTCAGCTTCAGCCGGCCCCGGAGCTCGTCGGCCCGCGGCACCAGCGACCGCCAGCGCTCGTCGGCGGCGAGCAGGGCGTCGAATGCCTCGGCCGCGCCCTTCCGCGCAACCGCCGCCCGGAAGCCGCCGGGGTCGTTGCGCGCCGCGCGGAGGTCGATCACGCGACGGAGTCTAGAGCGCTGTTCTAGCGGCCGAGGAGGCCGAAGGTCAGACGATGGAATCGCTGCCGACGGCGTTCTGCGCGCTCGCGATACTTCTGCGACTCGGCGTAGCGGGCACGAAGAAGCTTGATCGTGTCCTCCTTGAGCTGATCGCTCATGTAGTACGCGGGATCAAAAGGGTCAGGAGGATTCGTCGTCAACTTCGTCCAGTCGGTTGATGATGCCGTTCAGCAGCGAACGGGCGCTTTGGGGAGAGGGACCGGGACGGCGTGTTTCGGGAGTTCGGGCGGTGAGGGCTTCTGCAGGGGATGAGATGTAGGGGATCGAATGGGTGTGGTTGGTCAGGGACGGGCAATGTATCAAGGAGTTGGGTATAAAGGTAGATCCCACTGGCAGAGTTGGAGAAGGGCGAGATGGTTCTCGTCTAGCTTCGACCAGCGGATCAGGATCGCGCGGTTGCGGTTGAGCCATGAGTGGCAGGCTTCGACGACCCAGCGGCGGACGCGCCAGCCGCGGCGGCTCGCCTTGAGGTCGATCTATTCGACGCGGCTGCGGATGTGCGGGGTGAGCCCGTACTCGTCGACGAGTTCGCGCGAATCGGCGTTGTCGTAGGCGAGGTCGAGGGAGATCCTCTGCGGCTGCTCCGCGGTCGGTTCGGGCCGCGCGATCGGGATCGAGTCGAGCGTGACCTTCAGCAGCTTGTGGTCGTTGCGGTTGGCGACCTCGTGCTCGAGCACGACCGGGACTCCCTAGCCTTCGCTGAGGAACGACGGCTTCGGAATATATTAGCTCTGTCAGTGGGATAGGGGAAGGTCTTCGGCCCACCCAGCGGCGCTTTGCTCATCGCCCAGTCGCAGGCGAGCCAGACCCAGTCGATGCCGACTACCTGGTCGTAGTCGAAGACCGGCCCCAATCCCACTGATAGAGCTCAAAAAGGACAAAGCGGTAGGTCCTCAGCGAAGTCCAGGGAATCCCTGTCGCGATCGAGCAAGATGGCGCCAATCGCAACACCACAAGCTGATCAGAGTGGCACGCTTCGACGACCCGCGGCGCGCGCTCCAGCCGTCGCGAGCTGCTGGAGGTGGATCTCCTCGCCGCGCCTACGAATGCGCGGGATGAGCGCGTACTCGTCGACGAGTTCGCGCGAGTCGGCACATCCGTAGGCGCGGTCGAGAGAGATCCCCTGCGGCTGCTCCGCTGTCGGCTCGCGGCGCGCGACCGGGATCGAGTCGAGCGTGCCCTTCAGCAGCTTGTGCTCGTTGCGGTTGGCGCCTCGTGCTCGAGCTCGACCGGGACTCCCTTCCTTCGCTGAGGACCGACCGCTTCGCCCTTTTTTAGCTCTGTCAGTCGGATTGGGGCCGGTCTTCGGCCCACCCAGCGGCGCTTTGGTCATCGCCCCGTCGCAGGCGAGCCAGGCCCAGTCTATCCCGACCACCTGGTCGTAGTCCAGGAGCCCTTGCCGCCAGAACTCGTGGAAGACGCCGCCCGCTCTCATTCCTGAAAGCGTCGGTGAGCATCTTAGCGTCGAGCTGCATGATCCAAGTCATGAGTGTGATGAAGTCGTCGTTCCTGCGCTTTTCAAAACGCCGCCACCACATCGACCGATGATGCGCGCGGAATCACGTCGCCGCAAGATGCCCTAACGAGCCAAGTACGCCTCGATCACCTGCGCCACGCCCTCCTCGGTGACCGGCGGGCAGACGAGGTCGGCAACCGCCAGCACCCGGTCGTGGGCGTTCTCGACCGCCACGCCGTAGTCGGCCCACTCGAGCAGTTCGACGTCGTTCTCGCCGTCACCGAACGCGACCGTCTCGGCCGCGGTGAAGCCGAGAAGCTCCGCGAGGAACGCCAGCCCCGAGCCTTTCGTCACTCGAGGGCTCGCGAACTCGAGGAAGTACGGCAGCGACTTGGAGATGAACAGCCGCCGCCCGAAATGTGCCCGCAGCCGGTCCTCGACGCTGTCGAGCTCGGCCGGGTCGCCGACCGCGACCAGCTTCGTCGGCGGCTCCTTCAGCCAGGCCAGCAGGTCGCCGACGGCGTGCACCTCCAGGTGCTGGAACGACGCGTAGGCTCGCGACGCCTCGGTATGTTCAGCCACATAGAGCTCGTCGCCGACGTAGCAGTTCAAGGGGTAGCCCTCCGCCTCGACTGCCTCGATCGCCTCGCGCGCGAGCTCGAGTGGGATCGGCTCGTGTAGCAGGAACCGTCCGCTGACCGGATCGGCGACGACCGCGCCCTGGTAGCAGACGACCGGGTCGTCGATCCCCGCCGCCCGGGCATACGGCCGTACCGACTGGAACATCCGGCCCGTGACCAGGATCACGTGGATGCCCGCCGCGCGCGCCGCGCCGATCGCCGCCCGGGTCCGGGGCCGGAGCTCCGCGTCCTTCCAGATCAGCGTACGGTCGAGGTCGCAGGCGAACGCCCGCACGTCCCGCGGGAAGTCGTCGGGGAGGATCAGCCCTTGCCTGCGGCCGACGAGACGTACGCCGCGACGTCGGCGATCTGCTTCGCGCTGAGCTGGCCGCTGAACGAGGGCATCACGCCCTTGCCGTTCGTGACGCGGTCGACGACGAGATCGGCCGGCGGCTTCTTCTCGTCGAGGTTCGGCCCGACGGTCCCTGTGGCGCCCGCGTCTTTCAGGGTGTGGCAGCTCTTACAACCGGCGGTCTCGAACACCTGCTTGCCGGCGGCGGCGTCGCCCGTCACCTTCGGCGGCGCCGCGACCTTGCCGATGACGGTCTGCGGCGTCGGCGTCGTGGTCGTTCCCGTCCCACAGCCGGCCAGCACGGCGCAGACGACGAGCAGAATCAGGGCTCCGCGAAGCACGCGCGCGAGTCTACTCAACCGCCGCAGGAACGCGCAGCGCGGCCTGCCAGCGCGGCGAACGCGCTCCGGGGGCTCGGTGCGAACTTCAGCGCGACTCGACCCGGACGGGCGATCTCCAGTCGGATCATCCCGTCACGATTCTGGGTCGCGCAGCCCGCCGACGGCTGCCAGTAGCGCGACCAGCGCACCGCAACCCGGTAGCTGCCGGCCCGGCGGGCGGCAACGACGATCCGCGACTCCGTCAGCGACGCGACCCGCGCGCCCGGCGGCCCGGTCAGGATCGGGGTCGCGTGCGGCACCTCGTAGACGACCAGGTGCGGGCCCGCGAACACCGGTCGAAGCGGCGTCCGGCCGCTACGGAGGAGCGCAGCCTCGCCGCGGGCGCTGTAGTCGGTCCTCGCGTCGGTGAGCACGATGTACCTGACCCCGAGCCCGCGCAGCCAGCCGAGGTACGCCCCCGAGCCGAGGTCGTCGTAGAGCACCTCGTTCTGCGGGAAGTCGTCCTGCCGGAACCAGCCGCGCGCCAGCGGGATGCCGGCGCGCGCGAGGTAGAGCGCAGGCCAGTGCCCGGCCGTGTCCACCGCCTCGACGCGGTACGACGGCGTCAGGTGCGCGTGGAGGTAGGAGATCGCCGGCTGCCAGTACGCCTCGTGTGCGGCGGCGTCGTCCTCCGCCTGCACGAAGGAAGCCGCCAGCGGCGTCACGTTCCAGGAGATCGCCAGCCCCAGGACGATCAGTGCGGGAACGAGCGGACGCCAGTTCCGCAGCGAGAGCACGAGGACGCTGAGCGGGATGGCCGCGTAGCGCAGCCGGGCGATGTTCTCGCCCACGGCGGTCGAGAGGAAGAAGAAGGCCAGGCAGGCGATGCCGTAGACCGGGAAGACGTAGCGCAGCGCGCGCAGCTCGGGGACGCGCCACGCGAAAGCGGCCGAGAGTGCGCAATACGCGCACGCGGCCGCCAGCTCGGCGCTGGAGAACGGATACCGGCCGCTGCCCGGGAACACGCGCCAGAGCAGCGCCTCGAGCACGACGATCGCCAACAGCCCGGAGCCGGCGGCGATCCGGAGCCAGCGGTCGGATCGTCGTCCGATCGCCAGCCCGACGACGACCAGGGTGAGCAGGAGGAACGCGATCGGGCTCGCTGCGGCGGTCAGCGCCGCGAGTGCGGCGAAGCGCCACGGCCGCCGCGCCTGGAGCGCCCAGAGGGCGAGCAGGGCGAGCGCGGCACCGAGCGCGAACGGGAAGGCGGCGGACAGGACGATCCCGGCCCAGACAACGGCGAACGTCCGGCTCGACCACCGCGCCTGCGGCCCCCATTCCCGCCACACCAGCACGGCGAAGGCCAGCGTCGCGGTCGCGACCGTCGCGACTGCAAGCAGGCGGATCCCGAGCGCACCCGCGAGCGGGTAGTAGAGGAGGCTGTAGGTGACGAAGCTGTAGCGGCCGGCGTACCAGAAGTTGTTCCAGAACGTGAAGCCGTGGTCGAGGAAGACGGCCCGCTGGTAGACGTGCGCGGCGAGGTCGGTGCCCGGTGGGCCGGCCCAGGCGAGCAGTGCGGCGAAGCCCGCCGCCACGCCCGCCGAGACGACCGCCTCACGCGCGAGGGGTGACGCCCGGCGCATCGAGACCGACGCTATCGGGCCTGGCAACGAGACGCGCCGGTTGCCGTACCCGTTCGTAGGACCAGAGAACCGCATACGAGAGCGCGCCCGCCGAGGCGACGTCGCCCGGGCTGTCGTTGACGAGCAGCGAGACGGCGACGCCGGCGAGGAGCGCGTCGCCGGCCGGGAAGCGCGGTGGACGCGTCCAGAGGACGACGAGCGCGGCGATCGAGACGGCGAACACCAACGCCACGTTCCAGCCCGAGGCGACCGATGCGGCCGAGATGTGCACGCGGTGGGCGAGTTGCTCGGCGAGCGAGACTGGTCCGCGCCGAAACGCATGCGTCACGTGGCTCGAGCCGCCGGTGGCGGCGTCCAGGCCGACGATCGCGGCCACGGCTGCGACGACCCCGAGCCCGCCGAGCACGACGCGACGGACGGTGAAACGGACGTCGTACATCCTCGCCGCGAGCACCCCGAAGGCGACCATCAGGACGACGATCCCGCCGCCGTCGGCGCCCGCGTGGCTCCAGCCGACGGTGGCCAACGTGAGTACGAAGACGACGGGGATCCACCAGCCGCCGAGGAGTGCCGCAGCCTCGAGCGACACGGTCAGCAGCACCGTCTCGGTGAGGTTCCCCGCCCCGTAGAAGCGTCCGCCGCCGTCCGGCCGCGCGCCGATCGCCGCCAGCGAGTTCACCTCCGGCCAGGCCGCGAACACGGCCAGGTACACGACGACGAGCGCGAGCAGCGCCCAGGGCAAGGCCCCGCGTACGGCCGCGAGCGCGAAGCACGCGCCGATCGTCAGGCCGAGCAGCGACACGGCGACCACCCATGGCTCGGTGACTGCGACCGCCGCGAGGAAGAGCGAGCCTGCGAGGACGGCGGGCGCGGCGAGCAAGCCGGCGCGGCCCAGGTACTCGGAGCGGAAGGCGAAGGCGAGGAGCGCGCCGGCCAGCACCGTGCCGACGAGGATCAGGGTTGCCCACAACCGCACGTCGTGTGTGTCCGTCAGCCGCCGGTCGAGCCGGCGGAGATGGGCGGCGGCGCGGGTGTCGGGGCTCGAGCGGATCCTGGGCTTCGTCCCGTCGGCGAGCGCGCGTGCGGTCGGGGCGATGTCGGCGATCGAGACGAGCCCGCGGATGCGCGTGGAGCGGGACGTGAGGATCCCGTGGTAACCGCCGCCGACGATCGCGATCGGATAGCGGCGCGTGTTGCCATGCTCGCCGGGGGGCGGCAGGGCGACGTAGACGGTCATGTCCGCCGAGCGGCGCCCGAGCGTGATCAGCGGTTTGCCCGACGGCGTGCCGCCGAGCACCGACGGCTCGACCTTCCCGCGGACGAGCGAGGCGACCGCGGCCCGGCGGGTGACCGTCTGGCCGGCGCCCGGGACGAACAGGCCGACGGCGCCGCGGCCGGCGTACGCCTGCGGGTCGAACGGCGGGACGACGACGACGCTGACGTCGGCTGCGCGGGCAGGCCCGGCCGCGGTGGCGAGCAGCACGACTGCGACGAGGAGGCGCCTCACGGTCAGGCGATTCTGGACCAGTAAGGTTCAGCGGGTGCTGATCGAGCGGAGCATGCACCCGGGCTACCTGTCGAACGCGTACCTGGTCGGGGACGAGGAGGGCGGTGCGGCGGTGTTCGTGGACAGCGGCGCGCCGATCGAGCCGCTGATGTCCGCGGCCGAGCGCTGGCGCGTCACCCCGGTCGCTGTGCTGCGCACGCACGGCCACCACGACCACGTCGAGCACGAGGGCGAGCTCGGGCTGACGGTCGTGACCGGTGACTTCGAGTCCGGCGGCCTCCGCTTCCAGGCGCTGCGGTGCCCGGGGCACAGCGACGACGGCGTCTCGTTCCATGGCGGCGGCGTCGTCTTCACCGGCGACACGCTGTTCAAGGACGCCGTCGGCGGCACGCGCGAAAACTACGAGGCGGTTCGCGGCTCGGTGATGGACGTGCTGATGAAGCTGCCGCCCGAGACCCGAGTCCTGCCCGGCCACACCGACGAGACGACGATCGGCCGCGAGTGGGAGGAGAACCCGTTCGTGCGCGTCTGGCGCGGCATCGAGCCCGAAGGCACCGAGGCCGTCCGGGTCGGCGGCGAGGAAGCCGTGCTCGTCGTCTGGTCGCCGGACTACGACGGCAAGGGCAAAGCCTGGGTTCGCTTCGCCGACGGCCGCGACGCCATTGTCGGCGGCTCGCACGTCGAGCGGGGCTAGGGGATCACCGCAGCTTTTAGGTAGTCGCGCGGCGGGTCGGCGAGCAGCGCCGCGACGCCGTCCAGCCCTACCCGGTGGGTGATCAACCGCTCCCAGGGGTACGCGCCGCTGGCGAGGAACGCGAGCGCGGCCAGCACCGCCGCGGGCGTGTGGTGGAACGCGCCGCGCAGGGTCAGCTCCTCGTAGTGGAGTCGGTACGCGTCGAGCTCGACCTCCGCCTCCGCCGGCAAGCCGCCGAAGAAGACGACCGTGCCGCCGGGCCGGGCCAGGGCGACGGCGTCACGCCAGGCTTGCTCGGTGCCGGCCGCCTCGATCACGACGTCGGCCGTCCCGGCCGCCGGCTCTGCGCCGAAGAGCGGAGCCAGCTCGCGGCGCTCGGCGCGACCGCCGACGAGGAACGGTCGCCCGCCCGCGTCCGCGACGCAGGCGGCGAGCATCAGCCCGATCGGGCCGGCGCCGAGGATCGCGACCGAGTCGCCGGCCCCGATCCCCGCCCGCTGGGCGCCGTGCAGGCAGCAGGCGAGCGGCTCGACGAGCGCGGCCACCTCGGGTGCGAGGGCGGGAGGGACCGGAAGGAGGTTGCGCCGGGCGATCCTCTCCGGGACGAGGATCAGCTCCGCGTAGGCGCCGTTCAGCAGCGGGAGCAGGTTCTCGCACAGCGTCTCTTGCCCGCGGGCGCATGCTGCGCACGCGCCGCACGGCGCGGAGTTCGCGGCCACCACGCGGCGGCCGAGCGCGACGTCGATCCCGCAGAACTCGTGCCCGAACGGGCTGGGCGGCCGGCCGAGCAGGAGGGGGTGGCCGCGGCGGAACGCCTTGGCATCCGTGCCGTCGGTCAGCGCCACCTCGACCTGGACGAGGACGTCGCCCGGGCCTGGCACAGGGTCAGGGACGGTCTCGAGCCGCAGGTCGCCGGGCCCGTGGAAGATCAGCGCCCTCACGGGGTGAAGACGACCTTCAGGGCCTCGCCGCGGCGGTAGAGCTCGAGCCCTTCCTGGAAGCGCTCGAGCGGCAGAACGGTCGGCTCGGGCAGGTCGAGGTCGGGGAGGAGCGAGATCGCCTCACGCATGTGGCGCGGCGTGGCCGACCGCGAACCGAGCACGGTCAGCTCCCGGCGGTAGACGGCGTCGAGCCCCAGCGGAGCGGAGGGTGCGAAGACGAGCAGCGTGCCGGCGGGAACCAGTGCCGCGGCCGCCGCGGTGCCGCCGCCCGGGGCGCAGAGGACGGCCGCGTCGACGGGGCCGTCCGGGTGCCGTCCGTCGCGTCGCGGGTCGGCGTCGACCGAGAAGACGTCGTCGCCGCGGCGCCGGAGAACGGCGCCGAACAAGCTTCCGACGAAGCCGTTCCCGACCACGAGGACGCGGCCGGGCGGCAGCCGTTCGGCAGCACGGAGCACGCAGGCGAGCGGCTCGACGTAGGTCGCGGTTGCATCGTCGATCCCGTCAGGAAGTGACAGCGTCTCGTGGGCGCGCACACGCTCGGCGAAGCCGCCCGGGACGATGGTGGCCGCCCGGAACGCCTCGCAGGTCGACTCGTGCCCGGCGTGGCAACGATCGCATTCGCCACAGGGCAGGTGGTGGACGAGGGCGACGCGCCGGCCGGCTGTCTCCGCGACCACCTCGTGGCCCAGCACGGTGCCTGCGGTGCGCGGCGCCGATCTTCTCGACGTCGGATCCGCAGAGCCCGCAGGCGAGTACGTGGACGAGCTCGCCGTCGCCCTGGGGCTCGGCCACGTCCGCGAGCGCCGGCTGTCCCTGCTCGTCGAGGACGACCGCGCGCATCGGAGTATCGTAGGCCGATGCCGATCAAGCTCCATCGCTGTTCGAACATCTGGGTGAAGTTGCAGGCGCACCCGTGCTGGAAGGTTCAGAGCGCGCTCGACGATCAGGGGATCGAGTACGAGGTGATCAAAGGGCCGTTCCTGCGCCAGAATCGCCGCGACCTGGAGGAGATCTCGGGCCAGCGGGCGTACCCGGTGATCGAGTTCGAGGAAGGCTCGGTCTACCGGGAGGAGTCGAAGGACATGGCGGCGACCATCCGCGCGGGCAAGCTCGACGAGAAGCGCGCCGGCCCCGCGGCCGGCTAGCTAGACGACCCGGACGGCGACCCGCTGGACGCCGTTGTTGGCGTAGCCGCCGACGTTCCAGTCGGCCTCGTCCGGCTGGGCGTTGCCGGCCTCGTCGCGGGCGCGGCAGCAGAGGACGTGGTCGCCGGGGACCGCCTCCCAGTCGAAGCGCCAGCCGCGCCAGGCCCAGCGCTGACCGGGAGGGTCGAGCGACGCTTCGGCCCAGGTCGCGCCGCCGTCGACGCTGACCTCGACCGACTCGACCGGCGCCCAGCCGGACCACGCGCGTCCTTCGATCGTCGTCGGGCCGGCTTCGAGCGTTCGCTCGCGCTCGGGGAAGCTCGCGATGCCCGGCGGCACCATCATTGCGCGCGGCACCATCCGCGTCACCGGCTCGCCCGGGTCGTCCTCGCTGCGCCGGAACCGGTACGCCTGCGCCTGCTGGTAGCCGGTGAACGGCTCGGCGACGACCGTGATCCGCGTCAACCACTTGACGTGCGTCATCCCGTACCAGCCCGGGACGACCAGGCGGAGCGGAAAGCCGTGTTGCGGGAACAGCGGGCCGCCATTCATCCCGTAGGCGAGGAGGACGTCCTCGCGGAGAGCTTCCTCGACCGGCAGGCTGCGCTCGTACTGCTGGGTCTCGCCGGCCTCGACGCCCCGGTCGAGCCCGCTGAAGACCACCTCGAGCGCGTCGTCGTCGAGCCCCGCCTCGGCGAGGATCGGCGCGAGCGGCGTCCCCGTCCAGGCGCCGGTGCCGACCGCCTCGGCGAGCCACGGCTGGCTGAGCGGCCGCGGGTCGGGAAGGAGCGCACGGCCGTTGCCCGCGCACTCCATCGTCACCTCGAGCTCTATGGCCGGGCGCGAGCGCAGATCGTCGAGCGAGAAGGTGAGCGGCCGCGACACGCGCCCTTCGACCGTCAGCGCGAAGTCCGCGGCGTCGACGACGGGGATGTCGTAGTGGATCAGCAGGTAGTGGAGTCCCGCCGGGGTGACCGGGTAGCGGAGCGCCTCGAGCGGCATCCCGTGGTTGCGGGCCGCCAGCTGCAGCTCGACCTGGCTGAAAGGCTTCACGGGAGTGGACGCTACACTGTCGCCCGCGCGGGGCTATAGCTCAGTTGGGAGAGCGCCTGGATCGCACCCAGGAGGTCGCCGGTTCGAGTCCGGCTAGCTCC
>CAVZJU010000015.1:0-79661 GCA_963775695.1 uncultured Actinomycetes bacterium
GCCTGACTGGCCTGTTGTTGCTCGCCGGGTGCCGTTTTAAACAAGCAACGGTGCAAAGCGCGTCGAATGAGATCCCGCGTCTGCGTCCGCTCAACGTCGTGGTCGTCACTGTCAACACGCTCCGGCCCGACCACCTCCGCTGCTATGGATATCCGAACATCGAAACCCCATCCATCGACAGCATCGCCGGCCGCGGCGTTCTGTTCGAAAACGCAGTCACCCAAACCCCGTTGACGCCTCCCTCACACGCCAGCATCTTCACTGGACAAAATCCAAACGTCCACAAGGTTCGCAACACGGGCGGCTTTGTCCTGCAGTCTTCGTCGCATCCCCTGGCACGAATTCTTCACGAGCAGGGCTGGGAGACCGCGGCCTTCGTCGGATCGGCCGTGCTGAAGAAGGTGTTCGGGTTCAACAATGGCTTCGACGTGTACGACGACGAGATGCCGATCCCGGGCAAGCGCAGCGAGTTCCGCGAGGATCCGGAACGAAAGGCCTCCGTAGTAGTGGACCGCGCCATTCAATGGTTGAACGGGCGATCGTCGCAGAAACCATTCCTGCTATGGGTGCACGTCTACGATCCCACATCCCTTACACCCCTCCCGCCGAATTCGCACAGAAGTACAAGGGCCGCCCCTACGATGGCGAGATTGCCTATGCCGATCAGCAGTTGGGGCGGCTGTTCGATGCCGTGGCTCAAAAATCTCCGGCGGATAAGACCGTCATCGCGGTGCTATCGGACCACGGTGAAAGCCTGGGCGAGCACGGCGAGCACACCCATGGCGTTTTCATTTACGATTCGACGATGCGCATTGTATTCGTGATGGCGGGCCCGAGCATTCCCCCGGCACCCGGATCGCGCAGCAGGCCCGCAGCATCGACTTTCTTCCCACGCTACTCGACGTGATGGGCGGACACGCGCCCACCTATGTACAGGGCTTAAGCCTTGTACCGCTGTTCTCGGGTAAACCTGCGGCAACGGAAGTTTCCTATGGGGAGACTCTCTACCCGAAGATGAATATGAACTGGGCGGAGCTCCGGTCCATTCGCACGAATCAGTGGAAGTATATCCGCGCGCCGAAGCCCGAGCTATACGACCTCACTTCCGACCCGCACGAGACCAACAACGTCATCCGCCAGCACGCGCCGGAGGTCAGCAGGTTCGAAGCGCAGTTGAACCACATTATCTCGCCCGACGGCAAGAACGACCGAGAAGGTGGCCACGGACATGGTGGACGAGCGCGTGATGGACCAACTGAAATCGCTCGGCTACTTGTCCGGCGCCGGCGGCCGTACCTATGAGTTAACCGGAATGGGTCCGGATCCCAAAGACAAGGTCCAGGTTTTGGAGCTCATCGACGAGGCCGAGAGCGGGCAGACCAGCCTTCCTGAAAGCAAGCGGATTGCCTTGTTGCAGCAGGCTCTCGCGCTGGATCCGCAGAATCCGTCTCTGTACTATCAACTCGGCGGCCGGTTCGAGAAGAACGGGCGCTACGAGGATTCACTCGCGCTGTACCGGAAGGCGCTCGCCACGGGCATCGACAGCGGACGCCTGCGTTCGCGCATCGCTGATCTCCTGCTGCGCAAAGGGCAGAAGGATGAGGCAATTGTCGAGTATGAGAAGGCCGCGCAGTTCAATCCGGCGGATCTGGACAGCCAGAACAATCTGGCTACGGCGTACCTCGAAAAGGGGCGTGTGGCCGACGCCGAACGAGTATTCCGCTGGATTCTCACGAATGACAACGATCGCGCCGCGGCGCAAAACGGGATGGGGCTGGTGTCGATTCAAAAACAGGATCCGAAGGCCGCGCGGGGCTACTTCGAGCGTGCGGTCCAACTCGATCCCGACTTGATAGAGGCGCAGATGAATCTCGGCATTCTCTACGAAATGGCGGGCGACCGTGCGCGTGCGCGGGCGAGTTTCGAGACCTTCCTGGGAGGCGTCGCCCGCCCAATACGGGCACATTATCCCGCGGGTTCGGCAGGAACTCGCGAAGTTGCAATAGGCCGATGTTATTCGCCGCCGTCGCATTTCAATTCCTGATTGCGCAATCGGTGCAGATTCCGCATGCTTGCGATGCCGTGCAGTCCGCCACCCTGGCCAGTGAAGCCCGGCAGGCAGCATCTGCGCGGAATTTTCCGATGGCAGCGCTGCAGTTTCGCGCTGCCTACGATGCGGCCCGCAAAACGGCGGATTCCTGCTCGAAACCGCCAATGCGCTATTCATGGCACGCCGTTTTGCCGACGCCAAGACCGCCTCTGATGAGATACTGGCCGGCGATCCAGCCAACGCAGCGGCTCTGAAAATCAAGGGCAATGCGGAGTATTTCCTGGGCGCGTTCGACCAGGCGATCAGCACCTTCGTTACGCTGCTCGACCGCCACCCCGCGGACGAAGACGGCGCCTATATGTTGGGACGTATCTATTATCAGGAGGGCCGTACCGAACAGGCCATCGGGCAGTTTGAGCGAGTGTTGAAGCTGAATCCGCGCGCGTACAAAGCGTGGGATAACCTTGGGCTGTGCTGGCAGGCGAGCGGCGATCCCGATAAGGCCGTGAAGTATTTCCTGCAGGCGATCCAGATCGCCGACAAGGACAATCCCGGAGTACGATTGGGCCTATGCGAACCTGGCAGACCTTCTGTTGAAGATGGGTGACGCCGAGCACGCCTACGACGCCGCGGCGAAGGCGGCCAATCGAAATCCGATTTCAGCTCGGAACTTCTACATCGGGGCGAAGGCGTTGGAGAGACTGCGGAAGGACGACCTGTGTCTGAACTGGCTGCAGCGCGCTGTCGCGCTCGATCCGAATTACTCCGAACCGCAGTATCTGCTGTCGCGTGTCTACCATCGGCTGGGCCAGCAGGAGAAGGCCGAAGAGGCGCGGAAGAAGTTTGAAGAGTTGAAGGCCAAGGAAACCTCCAAGCGGCGTTAGATGCCTCATTTGAACCGGCGATATTTCCTCGGCAGTCTGGCGGGTGTGGGTCTTGCCGCCGCGCTTGCACGCGCTGAGCCGAGGCTGCCGGTTTTCAAAGACATCACCGCGGCATCCGGCATCGATTTCCAGTGCAACGGCAGCCCGACTTCCGAGAAGTACCTCATCGAGACCATGCCCGGCGGCGTCGCCATGTTCGATTACGACGGCGATGGGCGCCTCGATTTATATTTCGTGAACGGCGCCAAACTGGACGATCCCATGCCGGCGGGCCAGTTACCCGATAAGTCGGATCCAAAGTTCTGGAACCGGCTCTATCACAACAATGGCGACGGCACCTTCACCGATGTGACGCGCAAGGCCGGTGTGCAAGGACACTCCTACGGGATGGGTGTGGCCGCGGGGACTACGACAACGACGGACGTCCCGACCTCTACGTCACCAATTTCGGACGAAACATCCTCTACCACAACAATGGTGACGGAACCTTTACCGACGTGGCCGCAAAAGCCGGTGTCGCGGGCGGAGGCTGGTCGTCGAGCGCGTGTTTCGTCGATTATGACCGGGACGGATGGCTCGATCTGATCGTCAGCCGTTATCTTGAGTGGGATTTCGAAAAGAACATCTGGTGTGGTCCGCACGAGCCCGGGCAGCGCGGATACTGTCACCCGGCCACCTTCAAGACGATCTCTCACCTGGTCTATCGCAACAACCGCGACGGCACCAATGCCCGCGCCACGTACCAGGCGACCGGAACGTGTGCGAGGAAGGCGTTCATGCTCCTACCCGCAGGCGGAGCATCGGTTGCAGCAGCGGCAAGGTACCGAGCTCGAGCGGAGCGTCGTCGATCGGCACGACGAGGGCGGCGAGTTCGGGCCGGGCCGCGAGCAGGTCGCGTGAGTCGTTCGAGCTCGAGATCGCGAGCGCGGTGGCGTACGCCTCGACTTCGCCCCCCTCCGGCCCGGTAACCGTCACCGACAGCGGCCCGACCGACGCGGGCGCGCCGGTCGTGGGGTCGATCAGGTGATGGAGCGAACGGTTTGGCCCGAATCGGCGGCGGTCGCGCCCGGAGGTGGCGACGCTGCCGCGTTCGAGCCCGAGCATGCAGAGCTGCTCGCCGGGCCGGCGGGGGTCGGCGACGGCGACGCGCCAGGGCCCGCCGTCGGGGGTCGATCCCCGCAGGGCGATGTCGCCTCCCAGGTCGACGAGTCCGCCGGGCAGTTCCGGCCACGCCGTCTCCATGGCATCCAGGGCGCGCGTCGCAGACAGGCCCTTGCCGATACCGCCGAGATCGACGTTGGCGCCCTCGGCCACGCATGCGCGGCTTTCCTCGACGTCGACCTCGACGCGTGCGCCCGCGCGCCAACCCGGCGCGGTGTGGGGCGCCCGCGGCTGGAGCTCAGCGAACGTGCGGTCGTAGCCGGCGGCGACCAGCGCCGGGAGCACGGTCGGGTCGAACCTGCCGTCGGTCTCGTCGCGCAGGCGCACCGCCTGCGCGAGCGCCTGGACGAGGCGCTCGTCCACGTCGACCCACGATCCGGAGGCGGCGTTGAGCCGAGAGAGGTCGCTGGCGAGGTCGAAGCGGGAGAGAGCCCGCTCGCAGCGGTCAACCTCTGCGCGAGCGGCTGCAAGGGCCCGTCGCGCGCGACGGGCGTCCGCCGGGGCGGCGGTCACTCCGGCCACACAACTCGTCCCCATCGCCGTGAACTGCTCGGTCAGGAGCACTCTCATCCGCCCAGCACCGTCCCGGCCGGCGAACCGATCGCGGGCGCCGCAGCCGCGGCGGTGCCGCCGCCGGCGGCCGGCGAGGTCTGCGTTGTCGCGTGCGCCGATACCACTTGAGGGACGACGACCACGTGGGAGACGCCGTTGCGGCCGGTGATGACCATCCGGGTGGGCACGACCTGGGCCTGGGGTGTCGCCGGCGGGCGCGTCCAGGCGAGGAAGCCGACGATCGCGACGATCGCCCAGACGGTGACGATTGTCGCCCATGCCCGGCGCATCAGTCGTCCCTCCAGGTCTGGGCAGGCGCCGGCGCCTGCGCGACCTGCGCGGCGACTGCGGGCGCACCGGCTGAGGCGGTCGGTCGATGGTCGAAGCCGGCGACGGCGACGACGGCGGTGAAGACGGTCACGGTCAGCGCGCCGGCGAGTGCGAGAGCCTGCCTGCGACTCGTCATCGGTTGTCCTTTCCTGGGGGTCATGTCTCCCCTCGTTATACGACCGAGCCGGTTAGGGCCGGGCTACACATCTGCCAGGATTCGGACAGGCCCGGTCCAGGACTCGGTAAAGGCGGCCGGAAAACGATGTCTGCCGCCCGGCGACGGGGGCCAGGGCGGTGGCCTGGGAGACTTAAGGTCTATCCCGTTTGGAGGGACCTGCGCGTTGACGGCGAAGCCTTCTTCGTCATCGACGAGGGAGGCGACGATGGGTCTTGTGGTCAGGGACGATGGCTGGCGGATCCCGGACTGGCTGTGGGAGCGGATGGAGCCGTTGCTGCCGGCGCCGCCGCCGCACCCGTTGGGTTGTCACCGGCCGCGGGTGCCGAACCGTGATGCGATGGACGCGATCCTGCTGGTGCTGCGTACAGGGATGCAGTGGAACGCGCTGAATGCGACCGGGGTGTGTTCGTCCTCGGCGGCGCACCGGCGCTTTCAGGAATGGGAGCGGGTCGGCGTCTTCCACGAGTTCTGGCGGCAAGGGCTCCTGGACTACGACCAGGTGGTCGGGATCGACTGGGCCTGGCTCGCCTGCGACGGGGCGATGACCAAAGCGCCGCTGGGTGGGCCGAAGACCGGCCCCAATCCCACTGACAGAGCTAAAAAAGGGCGAAGCGGTCGGTCCTCAGCGAAGGCAAGGGAGTCCCGGTCGGGCTCGAGCACGAGGGCGCCAACCGCAACGACCACAAGCTGCTGAAGGGCACGCTCGACTCGATCCCGATCGCGCGGCCCGAGCCGACCGCGGAGCAGCCGCAGGGGATCTCCCTCGACCGCGCCTACGACAACGCCGACTCGCGCGAACTCGTCGACGAGTACGGGCTCACCCCGCACATCCGCAGCCGCGGCGAAGAGATCGACCTCAAGGCGAGCCGCCCCGGCTGGCGCGCCCGCCGCTGGGTCGTCGAAGCCTGCCACTCATGGCTCAACCGCAACCGCGCGATCCTGATCCGCTGGTCGAAGAAAGACGAGAACCACCTCGCCCTGCTCCAACTCGCCAGCGGCCTGATCGCCTTCAAGAAAGCCCACGCCGCACGACTCGCCCTCGCCCAAGCGGGATAGACCCTTAGTTCCAAGTCTGCAACGGCCTACGAATCCCACGACCCGGACGCGCGAACGCCCCGGCGAGGGATGGCTCTCCGGCTGCCGCTCCCGCTGGTGCGCGGCGCCACTTTGCCGTGGAGAACGACTCGAATTGCAGGCCTTTCCCAGAGCGAGCCCGCACGTTCCCAAACCGCGTGCGCAAGTTCGATTCTTGCCGGGGGCATCTGCTTGATCAGGCGAGGTCCTTTGTCATGGAGACCTTTCGTCGGGCACCTCGCTTGTACTCCGCGCCGACTGAGCGTCCGCTCACCTGGCGTTGTCCTGTCGATCTTCCCGGGAAAGCCGTATCGGCAGTGCGCCAGGGCGTTCCCGTCCCTCGACAGGTCTTGGTCAGAAGCGCATCGGGTCGACGCCGCGGCAGCGGAGGCAGCGGGTGAAGCGCCGCGTAACTCCTGATGGGCTGACGTTTGCAGGAAGCGCTCGAACGGCCGGCGCCTTCATTCCGGCAGGACGAGCGTGCGCAGTAGGGTCTCGTTCATTGAGCTGACGGGCCGCAATGCGCTCGTTACCGGTGTCAGTCGTCGTGCTGGGATCGGCTACGCGATCACGCGGCGGCTGCTCGATGCGGGGGCGGCCGTGTTCATCCATGGCTGGACGCCGCACGATGCGACGCAGCGTTGGGGCGCCGAACCGGGAGGTACCGAGGCGATCGCCGCGGAACTGGCCGTGCCCTTCCTCGAGGCGGACTTCGCGGATGCCGAGGCACCGGAGCACGTGGTCGCGGCCGCCGCCGACGCGCTCGGGTCACTCGACATCCTCGTCGTCAACCATGCCCGCAGCGGCCACGGGCGGCTCGACGAGTTGACCGCGGCGGAGGTCGACGCCTTCCTGCACGAGAACGTCCGCGCCTCGCTGCTGCTCGTGCGTGCGTTCGCTGCCCGCCATGACGACTCGCGCGACAGTGGGCGGGTGCTACTGATGACTTCCGGCCAGCACCTGGCGCCGATGGCGCGCGAGGTGGCTAGCGGGTCCTTCTCTATGAAACGCGCTCTTTAGGCCACGGACGCGTCTGCGCGGCGCCAGGGCGCGCGGCCCGGTGGTTGATCTGGTGTCGGGCGCTCGGTGACTGGAGGGATCGCACGCTCCACCGGATTGGCCCTCGAGATGTTGATCTCTTGGCCGTGGTGCTGGATCTCGAGCGAACTCCCGTCCAATAGCGTGTAGACCGCCTGCGTCCTGTTCACGTCGACCTTCAATCGCCTTCCGCGGAAGAGAAGCCTGAACGAGAGATGCTCGAGACGTGAGGGAAGCCGGGGAGAGAAGGTGAGCCGGCCGTTGTGGTCGCGCATGCCGCCGAATCCGGCGACGGCGGCGATCCAGGCTCCCGCGAGGGCGGCGATGTGGACGCCGTCTCGTGTGTTGTGCTCGAGGTCGTGCAGGTCCATCAGCGCGGCTTCGCCGAAGTAGTCGTACGCGAGTTCCAGGTGGCCGACCTCGGCGGCGACGACGGCCTGCGTGCAGGCCGATAGCGAGGAGTCCCGAACGGTAATGGCTTCGTAGTAGGCGAAATCTCGAGCCTTCTCCTCGTCGGAGAAAGCGTCGCCGCGCCAGTGCAGGGCGAGAACGAGGTCGGCCTGCTTGACGACCTGCTTGCGGTAGAGATCGAAGTAGGGGACGTGGAGGAGCAGCGGGTAATCCTCGGGCGTCGTCTGCTCGAAGTCCCAGCGCTGATGGCTGGTGAAGCCTTCGGATTGGGGATGGACGCCGAGCGCCTCGTCCCATGGGACGATCATGTTTTCGGCCGCGTCTCGCCAGGCGGCTGCTTCCTCGAGGTCGGCGCCGAATGCGGCGGCATGGCGGGGATGGCGAACGACCCCGTCCGCGGCGGCGCGCAGGTTCCGCTGCGCGACCAGGTTGGTGTAGACGTTGTTGTCGGCGATTGCGCTGTACTCGTCGGGCCCGGTGACCCCGTCGATTCGGAAGAGTCCCTCCGCGTCGTGATGACCGAGCGAGCGCCAGAGCCGGGCGGTCTCGATCAGTAGTTCGAGGCCGACGTCGCGCTCGAAGTCCTCATCGTCGGTGGCGTGGAGGTATCGAACGACTGCGTCGGCGATGTCCCCGGCAATATGAAAAGCGGCGGTACCGGCAGGCCAGTAACCCGAACATTCGTGGCCCCGAATGGTTCGCCACGGAAACGCCGCACCCGCGAGGCCGAGTTGGCGTGCGCGATCTCGCGCGAGATCGAGCGTGGCATGACGCCAGCGAAGCGCGTCACCCGCCGTTCGAGGAGCCGTGTACGTGAGGACCGGTAGGACGAAGCGCTCGGTGTCCCAGAATGCGTGGCCGTCGTAGCCGGGACCGGTCAGTCCCTTGGCGGCGATTGGACGCTGCTCAGCGCGGGCGCCGGCTTGCAGCGTGTGGAAGAGCGCGAATCGAACGGCCTGCTGCAGCTCGAGGTCGCCGTCCAACTCGACGTCCGCGCATTCCCAGAACCTGTCGAGGTAGGCGCGCTGCTCGTCGAACAGGCCGTCCCATCCTGTGTGACGGGCGGCGGTGAGCGACGCGACGACCTCGTCACGGAGAGCGGGCTCCGAGCGTCGGCTCGACCAACCGTAGGCGATGAACTTGACCATCCGGAGCCGCGCCCCGTCTGCGAGTTCTGTGGCCACCGTGAGGCGGCCGACGTCCGGTCCGCTTTCCGCCGCCGACTCGGTGCCGTCCGGGCCCTCGACGACGTGGTCCATCCCGGCCGCCACGCGGAGACCGCTGCGCCGTGTGGAGTGCACCAGCACGGCACGCGCTTTGCGGTCGAAGAAGCTCTCCGAGACGAGCGACGCTTCGAGGGCGGTGGCCGCGCGGGGATCGGCCGCAGCTGGCAGCCCCGACTCGTTTGCCACGAGCTCCGACTGGACGACGATGCGAACCCGCTGACCGAGCGGCTCGACCTCGTACAGGATCGCCGCCGCCGAGCGGTGAACGAACGAGACGAGGCGAGTCGATCGAATTCGCACCACAGCGCCGGCCGGCGATTCCCATTCGGCACGCCGCTCGAGGGTTCCAGCCCGGAAGTCGAGCACACGCTCGTGGGCCAGCAGACGCCCATAGCGGACGTCGAGCGGCTCGTCGTCGACGAGCAGCCGGATGATCTTCCCGTTGGTGACGTTCACGATCGTCTGGCCTGACTCGGGGTAGCCGTAGCCGGCTTCCGCATAGGGCAACGGCCGAAGCTCGTAGAACGAGTTGAGATAGCTGCCCGGTAGGGCGAACGGTTCGCCTTCGTCCAGGTTCGCGCGCAACCCGATGTGCCCGTTGGCAAGTGCGAACACCGACTCAGTCTGCGCAAGCACCTCGAGATCGAGGTGCGTCTCGCGCACGGCCCACGCCTCGACCGTGAACGCCGGGTGGGTGATCATCGCGGGGCGAGGAGCTCGGCGAGGTCGGAAACGACGAGATCGGCGCCGTGCTCGCGCAGCGCGTCCGCTTGCCCGGTTCGATCGACTCCGACCACAAACCCGAACCGCCCCGCTCGCCCTGCCTCCACCCCTGCGAGCGCGTCCTCGAACACCGCTCCCCGCGACGGCTGCACCCCGAGCCGACGTGCAGCGGCAAGGAAAGTGTCCGGTGCCGGCTTGCCCTTCAAATGCTCACGCGCGGCAACGAGGCCGTCGATCCGGACCTCGAACAGATCCTCGATTCCCGCCGCGACCAACACGTCCCGGCAATTCGCGCTCGACGAGACCACCGCCCGGTGCAGTCCCGCGTGGCCGACCGCCTCGATGTAACGCACCGAGCCATCGTAGGCCGCGACGCCGGAGCGGTGGATCAACCTCAGGACGAGTTCGTTCTTACGGTTCCCCAGGCCGGCCACCGACTCGCTCGTCGGCGGGTCGCTCCGCTCACCATCGGGCAGTGCGATTCCACGCGAGGCGAGGAACGAACGAACTCCGTCGAGCCGTGGCCTGCCGTCGACGAACTCGTCGTAGTCCTCCACTTCATCGAAGGGGACGAACGGCTCACCCGTCCGTGCGGACCGCGCGCGCAGGAACTCATCGAACATCGCCTTCCACGCTTCGGCGTGCACCGTCGCCGTCTGCGTGAGCACGCCATCAAGATCGAACAGGCAGGCGTCGATCTCGCTTGGCAGTCCTAGCATCGACAGATGGGAGTCGCGAGCAGCAGCTGCACCAGAGGCCATGTCCTAACAGTGTCCGAATTGCCCAAACGTGGAGGCGTAGCCTTGGCTTCCGCGGTCGAGCGAGGTGACTGGCCCACACGCCGGCGCACGCCTTGACGCGAGACGCGCAGTCCCGTGTCTTGCAGACGTTCTGCGGCAGAAGCCACGCACCTTCCCAGACCGCTGCGCAAGTTCGAATCTTTGCCGGGGCACTCGGCTACAGCCGGTCGAGGTCGTGCCTGTGCTCCTCGCGCCACTGGGCCTGATAGCGCTCGGCCTCCTCGAACTCATCCTCGGTTCGGCGTCGCTCGGCGTCGGTCTCCGTAGCCTGTCGCTCGCCGGCGCTCGACCGGCGTCGGACGGCCACGAATCCAACGACAAGGAGCGGGACGGCGACGGCGACGAAGACGATGACCGGCAGCACGTCCTCACCCTACTTGGGGCGCGTGGCGGTTGACGCCGGCACGAAAGCAGGAGACACTCGGAGTGCCGCACACCGGCACAACGGCGCGCGGGAATCGACGGAAGGGGAGAGGGATGAGACGGAAGCGGATGCTCTTCGCAGGGGTCGCCGCGGTTGTCGCGTGCTTCGTCGTCGTCGGATCGGCCGGAGGGCGCACAGCCAAGTCTCGGCTCACCGTCGACCTCAGTCCACTGATCGGCACGTCGGTCAACGGCGTCCAGAAGGTCACCTACGGCGGCAAGATCGGGCTCCATCTCGACGTGACCAACCCGGGCCCCTCGACGGTGAACCACGTCGTCATCACCGTCACAGCCGACACCGCGACGTTCTCCGACGCCAGCCGTCCGGAGTGCGCGGTCGATCCCGCGGATGCGAAGCGCATGGTCTGCAAGGTCAAGCAGATGAAGGCCGGCAGCCCGACGTTCTCCGTCGATCTCCGCTTCAACGCCCCGTCGAGCGGCTCGGCGGTCGTCTCGACGCCGACGGCGACCGTCGACGCCAAGTCGCAGGGCAACCCGGGGAACAACGGGACCGGAACGACGACCGGCGATCCGGTGACGACCGTCTTGATCTCGTCGATGGGCGGCACGCTCTTCGACAGTTACCTGCGGGGGACGGAGAACGCCGCGACCTCGGCGACGCTGCCGCAGCACAGCCAGTTCGTCATGCCCACTTCCCTGCTGGGCGGGCTCTACGGCGTCGAGACGTCGGTCGAGGAACAGAACGTCGGGCTGGGGTGCGCGCACTGTCCCGTGTACTCGACGGTGCTCGGCATTCCGGCATCGCTGCTCGGGCCTTCCTCGCCCTTCTCATCGTCGAACTTCTTCACGTTCACGGTCAGGCTCGAGCCGTCTGGAGTGCCGGCCCACTACTACCCGACAGGCCTGTACCACGACGGCATGAAGATCCCGATGTGCAGCTACTCGCAGCTTGGCCCGGGCACGCACATCTGTCTGACCTCGTTCTCGGGCGACAAGTACATCGGCTTCACCGCAACCGGTAAGGCCGACCAGAACGGTCGCATCGGCTTCGGGTAGTAGATCCCGGTTGACGCCGGGATCGAGGAAAGAAGATACTCTGCGGCGCGCGGGCCGGCGGTCGGCCTGCGTAACCGGGAGGAAGGTGGGAGAGAGATGAGTGGGAAGGCGCACGCTCCTGGCGGCAGGTGTCGCCCTGTTCACGTTCTGCATTGCGGTCGGGTCGGCGGGTGGACGGTCGACCGAAACGAGTGCGAGCGTGGATCTCGGCCCGCTGATCGGCACGAACTCCAACGACGTCCAGCAGGTGACCTTCGGCGGAAAGATCGGATTCCACCTCGACGTCAGGAATACCGGGACGTCGACCTTCAACCATCTCGTCATCGTCGTCGACAGCGACCTCGCCACCTTCTCGGATGCGAGCCAGTCCGAATGCGCCAAGGACCCGAAGGACGCCACACGCATGGTCTGCAAGCTCGTGCAGATGAAGGGAGGCGCGCCGAAATTCTCCGTCGACCTTCGCTTCAACGCCCCGAGCAGCGGCTCGACCGTCGTCAGCACGCCCTCGCTGACCGTGGACGCGCAGACCAACGGCAGACCCCGGGAACAACGGGACGCAGACGGTCACCGGTATGCCGGTGACGACCGCACTCCTTCCGTCGGACGGGAACTCGTTGCGTGAAGACGTTCGCGAAGGAGAAGGAGGCCGTCGCGACTTCGGCGGTCCTCCCGCAGCACAGCCAGTTCAAGATGCCGAACACGCTGCTCGGCGGCCATACGGCGTCGAGACGTCTGTGCAGGAGACGACCGCGAGCGCCGCTGTGCAACAAGTGCCCGGTGTACGTCACCATCCTCGACATCCCCGCCTCCCTCGTCGCGAGAACTCGCCGTTCTCGCCGGACGAACCCGTTCACGTTCACGGTCACACTGCTGCCGAGCGGTGAGCCCAACGGCTACAAGCCGACCGGCCTTTACCACGACGACGACCTGGTCCCGATGTGCGCGACGTCGGATTTGGGCGCGACCACCCATATCTGTCTGACCGGGTTCCAGGTCAGCAACAAGAACGGCATCGTTGCCACCGGCAGGGCCGACCAGAACGGTCGCATCGGGTTCGGCTAGACCCTATGGCGGCTGAGTAGCCGCGAGCGCTTGAAGGCCGGATCCTCCGGTTTGCAGATCGGGGGTTTGTCTGGCCGGAGACTGGCTCCGGCTGATCCCATGCAACGGAAGGAGGGTCCGGCCGTGACCGTAACGATGAGCTACGTGGGCCTGGATGTCCACGCCCGTTCGACCCATGCTGCCGCGATCGACGTCGCGAGCGGAGAGCTGCGTAGTGCGCGCCTCGGCGGCGGCAGCGACGAGGTGATTGGTTGGTTGCAGGCGCTGCCGCAACCATTCAAGGGCTGCTACGAGGCCGGCCCGACCGGCTTTGCGCTCTACCGCGCCGCGGAGGCGGCGGGGCTGCCGCTGCAGGTGGTTGCGCCGTCCAAGACGCCGCGTGCTCCCGGCGATCGGATCAAGAGCGACCGCAAGGACGCCGAGTTGTTGGCGCGGCTGTTGCTGGCCGGGCAGCTGAAGGCGGTCGCGGTGCCGTCGCCGCCGTTCGAGGCGGCCCGGCATCTCGCCCGCGCGCGTGAGCAGGTGCGCGGCGATCTGATGCTCTGCCGTCACCGTGTCTCGAAGCTGCTCTTGCTCCACGGCCGCGTCTACGAGGGCAGCGCCTGGACGAAGACGCACCGCCGCTGGCTCGAGCAGCAGCGGTTCGAGCAGCCGGCGACCGAGCTCGCCTACCTGGACACGCTCGCCGCCGTCGACGGCCTCGTCGCCCGCAAGACCGCGCTCGACGAGCGGCTCTCCCGGCTCGCGCGCGAGGGCGACTGGTGGCCGACCGTCGGCCGTCTGCGCTGCTTCCGCGGCATCGACACGCTCTCGGCGTTCGTGCTCTGCCTCGAGATCGGCGACTGGACGCGCTTCCCCCGCCCGGCCAAGCTGGCCAGCTGGCTCGGGCTCGTGCCCTCGCTTGACCAGTCCGGCGAGAGCCGCCGCCAAGGCGCGATCACCAAGACCGGCTCCGGCTACGCACGCCGGCTACTGGTCGAGGCCGCCTGGCACTACCTGCCCAGGCCGAGCGTCGGCCCCGCGCTCGCCGAGCGCCGAGCCGGCCAACCCGACCACGTCATCCAGGTCGCCCTGCGCGCACAGCGACGGCTGCACCGCCTCTACGGCCGCCTCCGTGCGCGTGGCAAGCCCGGCAACGTCACCACCGTCGCCGTCGCTCGCGAGCTCGCCTGTTTCCTCTGGGCCGCAGCCGTGGCCGAGTAAACCCAGACCACAGCCGCCTGCTCGGGCGGGCGCCGGGCCACACGCTGCCGGCACGCGCGACTGAACTATGGGCAACCCGCACACGGCCACGCCCGTTCCTAGACAGCGCACGCCGGCGACCCAAGCAGGGCAATGGGGTAGCCAACCCCCGCATCATCAGACTGACCGCAAGCGACGTCGTCGCAGCGCCCGAGGGCCACCCAAGAAGGCCTCCTCACTCTGTCAAACGACTGGGCGAGGCCGACCAGAACGGCCTTGACAAACGGCTTCGGCTCAGTTCGGACTACGAGACTGGACGAGCCGGCGCCGCCTCGGCGGCGAGCTCGTCCAGCCGGTCGACCATCACCCGGCTGCCCTTGCGCTCGGCCATTGCCCGTGCCTCGCCGATCAGCGCCCGCGCCTCCTCCTCGCGCCCCGCGAGCAGGAGGATGCGGGCGAGGTCGGTGATCGCCGCAACCTTGGTGACGACGCCGTCGGTCGGGGCGAGCAGCTCGACGGCTTCCCTGGCCAACGCCTCCGCCTCGGCGAGCGACCCCCGCTGTGCCAGGATCTTCGCCCTCGTCGTCCTCCAGAGCGATTGCGCGTCGATGTCGCTCTCGTCGGCGAGTTCCTCGGTGGCGAGCGCCGCGTCCTCTGCCTCCTCGAACCGACCGGCGTCGACCAGTGCCTCGGCCAGCAAGCCCGCGACCGAGGAGAGGAGGTAGCGCTCACCGAGCGCGGCGAGATGGTCGTAGCCGCGCCGTAGCTCGCGTTCCGCAGCCTCCGGGTCGCCGGCGAGCAGCTCGACGTGGGCAGAGCTAAGGCTGAGCGTGGAGGCGTCGACGTGCAGTCCGAGCTCCTCGAACATCGCTCGTGCGCGCGTGTACAGCTCCCGGGCGCCCTCGAACTCGTACTGCATCGCCTCCAGCTGCGCCAGGACGCAGAGCATTGCCGCCTCTGCCTGACGGTCGCCGCTCACGCGCTCCGCGATCTCCTTGCACCGGCGGATGCCTTCGTCGACCGGCGTCGGCCCGTAGACGACCGTCAGCGCGTACTGCGTCGAGGCGCGCCGCTCTTGCCTGACGTCTCCCGCTCGCCTCGCGCACTCGATCGCCTGCTCGAGTGACCGGGCGGTTTCCTCGAGCCGAAAAGCCTGGCCGTGCATCCACGCGAGGAGCCGCCAGGCCCGCGCGAGGCCGACGTCGTCGCCGGCGCGCCTGCAGAGCTCGATCGCGTCCTCGGCCGCCTTGGTCGCCGCCGCCTCCCAGCCCGCCGAGTCGCCCGAGAGCAACACGACCAGCATGCGCACGAGCTCGGAATTGGCGGCGAGCGTCCGCTCGTTCGCGACCTCGGCTGTCGCGACCGCGTCCTGGAGCAGGCTCTCGGCGTGGGCGAAATCGCCGACCTGGAGCAGCGCCTCACCCAGCTCGGGAAAGAGCGCGAGCCGCCGTGGATCGAGCGGCTCCAGCAGCGCCGTGGCCCGCTCGAGCAGGTTCGCGGCGGCCGCCATGTCGCCGCGCTCGAACGCGCGGCGCCCGGTCGCCGCGAGCTTGGTCGCGGCACGGTCGCCGATCGTACGCGCGTGGTCGTCGATCGGGCCCAGCTGGAACAGGTAGCGGAAGGCCTGCTCGAGGTGGTAGCCGAGGATCTCCTCGTACTCGGTCTCCCGTTGCCGGTCACGGTTGACCTGCTCGGCCCAGTTCGCGAACCGCTCGTGCAGGTTGGCGCGCGTCCGCTTGAGCACGCGGTTGTACGCAGCGTCGCGGATCAGGATGTGCTCGAAACGGAAGTCGTCCGCCGAGGTCGGCCGGTCGGGCCGGATGAGCTGCTTCTGGGTGAGCGTCGTCAGGTGCGAGTTCACTTCGGGGCGAACGGCGTCGACCACGAGCTCGTTCAGGGCCGGGCGCATGAAGTTCAGCCCGATCACCGACGCAGGCTCGATCACGGCGCGCTGGTCGTCGCCCAGCAATTCCAGTCGCTCGGTCAGAAGCGCCTCGATCGACCCGGGCAGGGCGAGCCCTTCGGACAGGTCGCTCGTCGCCCGCCACCCGTCCTCGTCCAGAACGAGGAGCTGCTCGTCGACGAGCATCGAGACGAGCTGCTCGACGAAGAGGGGGTTGCCCTCGGCTGCCTCTACGATCCGC
This sequence comes from uncultured Actinomycetes bacterium, assembly GCA_963775695.1. Lineage (GTDB taxonomy): Bacteria > Actinomycetota > Thermoleophilia > Gaiellales > Gaiellaceae > DATBLE01. The sequence goes on from CAVZJU010000015.1 coordinate 16,256, forward strand.
CTGCGAACTGCGTCCGGCACGGCCACCGTCCCGAGGACGTGCTCGATCACCCGGCTGGCGTCCTCGTCGCCGAGCGGCGCCAGCTCGACGGTCGCATCTGACACCTCGCGCCAGTCGCGCCGCTCGAGGAGATCCGGCCGGGTCGCGCACAGGAGGAGCAGCGGTGCGCCATCGATGGTCGTCCGGAGGTGCGCGATCAGGTCGAGCAGCGTCGCCTCGGCCCAGTGGATGTCGTCGAAGCGGAGCGCGAGCGGCCGCTCCGAGGCGATGCTCTCCAGCAGCTTCCGCACGCCCCAGAAGAGCTCCGGGACCGGGAAGTCGCCGTCGTCCAGACCGACCGCAGCTGCGACCCGCTCGGTCACCGCGGCATCGCCGCCCAGGCTCGCGATCTTCCGGCGCGCGACGTCCGGCGCGTCCTCGTCCACGATCGTGGCCGCCTCGCGGACGATCTCGACCAGCGGCCAGAACGTGATGCCGCGCCCGTACGGGAGGCACCGTCCGCGGAGGGTGGTCGCGGTCGGGGCGATCTGGTCGAAGAACTCCTCGATCAGACGCGACTTGCCGACGCCCGCCTGCGCGACGACCGTGACGATCCGGCAGGTGCCGGCGGCGACCGCGGCGTCGAACTCGGCGACGAGAGTGGCCAGCTCCGCCTCGCGTCCGACCAGGGGCAGCTGCCGCCGCGGCACGGTGCCGACCTCCTCGACCGCAAGCAGCCGGTAGGCGGGGACCCGCTCGGCCTTGCCTTTCAGCTCGAGCGGTTCCACAGCCTCGACCTGGACGCTGTTGCGGACGAGCCGGTACGTCGGCTCGCCGACGAGCACCTCGTTCTCGGTCGCCGCCTGCTCGAGTCGGGCGGCGACGTTGACCGTGTCCCCGACCACCAGCCGCTGGTCGGCTGTCGGGTCGCCGGCCACGACCTCGCCCGTGTTCACGCCGGTCCGGTTCGCGAGCGTGACGCCCCAGCGGGTCTCGAGCTCGTCGTTCAGGACGGCGAGCCGCCGCTTCATCTCGGCCGCCGCCCGCACGGCGCGGAGTGCGTCGTCCTCGCGGGTCCTCGGCATCCCGAAGACGGCCATTACGGCGTCGCCGATGTACTTCTCGACCCGGCCGCCGTGCTCCTCGAGCGCGCCACGCATCTCCTCGAAGTAGCGCGTCATCACCTCGCGCAGCGATTCCGAGTCAAGCCGCTCGCCGAGGGTCGTCGACCCCTTGAGATCCGAGAAGACGACCGTGACCGTTTTTCGTACCTCCTGCGGCGGCAGTGCCACCACGAGCGGCGTCCCGCAGAAGCCGCAGAGCCGGAAACGGTCGGGATTCTCCTCGCCGCAACTGGGGCACAGCGCCATACACGGAGTGTACGAGGGCGCAGACGTTTGACAGGTGTGCGCCACTTGTAAGCATTCCATTTGCAGGCGTTTGGTCTTCTAGGCTGAAGATGAACGCTCTCGAAGACGTTCCACGACGGGTAAGGGGGGACCACATGCGCACTGCTGCCACGCCGACTCGCCGCTGGTTCCGACGGGTCGTTGTCGGAGGAGCCCTGGCGGGCGTCCTCGCGGTCGTCATCGTCGGCTCCGGCATCGCCGCGGCCAAGGCCAAGCCGACCAACAACACGGCGCCCAAGATCTTCGGCGCAGCCCGGATTGGCCAGGTGCTGAGCGGCGACCGGGGCGACTGGACGAACGTGAACAGCTACGCCTATGCCTGGCTGCGCTGCAATGCCAACGGAAACGGGTGCGATCCGATCGGTGGGGCCAACGGCACGCAGTACACGCTCACGGGCTCCGACGACGGCCACAGGATTCGCTTCCGGGTGACCGCGAAGAACGGCGACGGGTCGACCTCGGTGAATTCGGCGGCGACCGCCGTGGTGGTCGCGTCCGGGAAGCCGACCAACACGGCGGCGCCGGCCATCTCCGGCACCCCGCAGGAGGGCTCGACGCTGACCGGTAGCAACGGGACCTGGGCGAACTCCCCGACGAAGTTCGACTATGCCTGGTTGCGCTGCGACAACAAGGGGACCTCGTGCGCGACGATCAACGGGGCGAACAAGAACACGTATGTGATCACCTCGGGGGACGTCAATACCACGATCCGCTTCCGCGTGACAGCATCGAACTCGGCCGGCAACAACACCGCCACGTCCAACCCGACCGCGGTGATCGGCAAGAACCGCGGGGCCGGCTGCCCGCCGGGCGGGAACCCCGACCAGGTGGCGAACATCAACGGGCCGGCGCGGCTGCTCGTCGACACGTTCCAGAGCAACCCGTCGGTCCTCTCGAAGGGGACGCAGACCCTGACCGTCAGGTTCCACATCACGTCCACCTGCGGTGGGCCGGTGCAGGGGGCGCTCGTCTATGCGACCGGCACGCCGTTCAACCAGTGGTCGATTCCACCTGAGGCGTCGAGCGCCTCCGACGGGTGGGCGACGCTGACCTTCCAGCGGCTCAGTGGCTTCCCGGTGAGCAGCAAGCAGCAGCTGGTCGCCATGTTCGTCCGGGCCCGGAAGGGCGGCGAGAACACGCTCGCCGGCATCTCGACACGGCGACTGGTGTCGATCCGCGTCAACCTCAAGAGCTAGCGCTCGGGGGTCAAGGGGCTGTGCGGCCGACCGTGTCGCACAGCCCCGCCTACCATGCAGGCGTGGCCGACACGATCGTGTTCATCCCCGCCTGGAACGAGGAGGAGATCCTCCCGTCGGTGCTCGCCGAGCTCCACGCCGGTCTGGCGGACGCCGATATCCTCGTCGTCGACGACGGCTCGACCGACGGTACCGCCGCGGTCGCGGAGGAGCACGGTGCGCAGGTGCTCTCGTTCGGCGAGAACCGCGGGCTGCGGGCCGGGATCGCCGCCGGCTACGGCTACGCGCACGAGCACGGCTATGCCTTCGCCGGCCGCGTCGACGCCGACGGCCAGCACCCGGTGGGCGAGCTCGTCCGCCTGCTCGCGATCGTGTGCGCCGGCGAGGCCGACGTCGCCGTCGGGTCGCGCTTTGTCAGCGGCGACGGGTACGAGCCGTACCGCTACGAGCCCAGCCCGAGCCGGCGGTTCGGGACGGCGGTGCTGCGGAGGGGGATGACGGCGGCGCTCGGGCAGCCCTTCCACGACGCGACCAGCGGAATGTACGCCGTCAACGCTCGCGCGATGCCGATCCTGGCCGAGCGGTACAAGAGCGGCGCGCCGGAGGTGGAGTCGTTGCTCCGGCTCCAGAAAGGCGGACTGACCGTGGTCGAGGTGCCGGTGGACATGCGCGAGCGCGCGAGCGGCGAGTCGAAGCTGCAGGGCAGGCGCGCCGTCCAGCTCGTCCTCACCGTCGCCGGGACACTCGTCGCCTACGGTCTGGTCCGGCGCCTGCGGGGCTCTTCACGGTGAGTTGCCCGCGCCTGATCGCGGTCTGCGGCTACTCGGAAGGAACGGGTGAGGGGCTGCACGAGATCTGCACGCGGCGCCTGCGCCGGGCAGAGCGCGAGGCTCGCGCGGACGATGTCGTGCTCCTGACCGGCTGGGCGCGGGGCAGGAGCGCGGCCTCCGAGGCCGAGCTGATGGCCCGGTCGTGGGCCGCGCCGTGCCGGCGGGTCGTCATCGACTCCGACGCCCGCTCGACCTACGCGAACGTGGCCGCCGCCGCGTCGGTCGCACGCGCAGTGCGGGCGAGGCAGGTCGTCCTGGTCACGTCCGCCTGGCACGCCGGTCGGGCGGCGGCGCTGCTCCGCGCCGCGCTGCGGGGCTCGGGCGCGACGGTCGAGCTCGCGACCACGGATGAGCCGCCCTCGCTCCGGGCGCGCTTCCGCGAGCTTGTCTGCTGGTCGCTCGTACCTCTCGTCGCAGTCGCGGGACGAGCTCAGCTCTTGACCGGGTGGTCGGGGTGCTCGGGGTGGTCCGGATGCTCGGGGTGGTCCGTGCTCGACGCCGACGGCGTTGCATCGGCGGACGGGGCCGACGGGTCGACCGTCGCGCCGCCACTCGGCGGGCCGTGCTCGTCGTGACCACGTGCCAATCCGGGGGCGCTGGCGGCCGGCGACGCCGGTCCCGTCCTGGTGGGACGATGGCGGGCCTTCCCGGGAGCCGGCGTCGCCCGCACGGACTTCTGCTCGTCGGGATGCCTGGTCGACGCCTTTGCGGACGGCCTGCCGTGGCCTAGGCGCCTGTCTGCGCCTCCCCTGCCGGTCGAGACGTGCACCGAGCCGCCCTGGCCTCGCGTCGAGTGGTCCGCGCCTCGCGAAGATGATGCCGCGGCGGGCACGGGCTCGTGCGCGGGCCGGCCGGCTGCGGCCGCGGGGACGGAACGGGCTCGGTGCGCATCAGGCGGAGACGAAGACGTGCGAGGACGCTTGGAAACGACCGGCACGGCGATCACCGGCGCCGACAGCCGGGCCGCCGAGTCCTCGACCACCGACCGGCTGACGACCGCCGCCGCTCTCGCCCCGGGGAGCACCTCCGGAGCCGCCGCGACCCGCGTCGGAACAGAACGCGGCCGGGACTGCGTCTCGACCTCGTGCTCGACAGCGACCACTGCACCCGCGGTCAACCCGACCGCGACGGCTCCGCAGCCGACCTTCGCGACCAGCGGCATCGCAGCGACCTTGATCGCCGGCCCGCGCGCGACCAGCTGGGCGGTCGCGTTCCAGATCTCCGGTAGCGGCAGAACGGCGTAACCGCGCCGGAACGCCGAACGGAGGGTCCTCCGGGCACGGAACAGCAACGACCCGATCGCAGACTCGGACACTCCGATCGCAGCCGCAACCTCCCCGTAGGGCAGGCCGCAGAACTCGTGGAGGAGGAGGGCGTCGCGCTGCTGCGTCGGAAGCTCCTCGATCGACCGGCTGAGCGCGCGGAGCTCCTCGCCGGCGATCACCGCAGCAAGCGTGTCCGGTGCATCGGACCGGCCGTTCCGCCCGTGTTCGGCCAGCGGCTCGCGCATCCGGGCGCGAATCCGGTCGAGGCACTCGTTGCGGGCGATTGCCGCGAGCCACACGTCCGCCCGCCGCGGCTCGCTCCCGGCCAGCAGGGAGCGATACGCGGAGACGAATGTCTGCTGCATGGCGTCCTCTGCCTCGGCCGCGTCGGAAAGTAGGCGCCGGCAGACGGCAAGCACCAGCTTCGAGTGCTGCAGGAAGAGCTCGGTGGCAAACGCCGCCGTGTCGTTCTCGGCCGGGTGCCCCCGCGCCAGGGCCGAGTCAGCGCTGAGCGTCACTGCATGGACATGATGCCGGGTCAGCCGGCAAGCGCATGCCCCGTCCGGGTGATGTCTCCGTCACCGGTAAGGGCGCGTCGCTGCGGCCAGACCAGGACAGCGAGCAGCGCTACGAGCACGAGATCGCGCGACAGCACGAGCCAGGAGGCGCGGGCGTCGAGCTCGTAGACCAGATCGAGGTAGCGGTACGGAAACCAGAGTTGGGTCAGGAGCATGGAGACGACGAGCAAGGCGCCGGCGACCACGCCTCGACGGCCGCGGACGAGCGGTACGAGAGGCAGCAGCCAGACCAGATACTGGGGAGAGAGGACCTTGCCGAAGCCGATGAATGCGCAGACACATGCAGCGCAGGTGCGCACCAGGCGCTCGCGGTCGGCGGGGCCGCGGAGGAAGCTGACCCAGACGACGACGATGACGAGCGCCTGGAGAACGGCCTCGCCGAGCGCGAGCTTGTCGGGGGCGGAACCGACGAGGTTGTTCGAGCCGTGGCTCACATCCATCGTCAGTGCCATCCCCGACACCTGGTGGACCGCGAGGAGAATCGAAGCGCCGAGGCTCTCTATCTGCAGAGGCCGGCTGGCCTGACCGGCGATGCTCGACCACACTCCGTGCGGGCTCAGGATGAGGAACGGCGCGTAGCAGGCGACCGCCACTGCAAGAAAGCACAGACCGCAGAGCAACGTCTGCCGACGGTCGTTCCGGCGCCAGACGTATACGAGCATCGGCGGGAGGAGAAGTGCCGGGAAGAGCTTGGCCGCGAAGGCCAGGCCGAGCACCGCGAAGGCCGACCGCCTCCGTTCGTACAGAAGCAGGGCGAGCGCCCCGACCGTCAGCGTGGCAGGCCAGAGGTCGAAGCGCGAGAGGATGACGGGACCGACCGCGAGCGCACCGAGGCCCGCGAGGCCGACGGCGCCCGCCAGCGCCACCCCTCGGCGTCCGAGCCGCACGAGGATGAGCGTCACCGCCGCGACGGCCAGTACCCCGAAGAGCCCCATCAGCGTTTCGAACACCCGTGTGTAGGTGCCGAAATGACCCTGGCCCGAGAGGGCGGACGGGAGGATGAACACGGGCAGGGCGCCGGGTGGATACTCGACGGCGAAGTCGCGGTACGGGATCTCGCCGCGAAGGGTCGCGTCGCCGTAGCTCTCGTAGATCGGCGTGTCGAGCAGCAGCCGGTGCGTGTAGAAGCCGTAGTGGAGCGTCCCCCAGGCCGCCAGGAACGTCGCGACGCCGAGCGCGACGACGAACGCGGTCCGGCCGCGTAGGTCATGGAGCGCTCCCCCTGTCCCGACCGGCAGGGGGAGCGCTACGTCCCGCGGATGTTCACCCGCGACAGCGGCCTCAGTGCTTGCCGTTGCCGCCGCCACCGTTGCCGTTGCCGTGCTCTCCCCCGTTACCGTGGCTGTCGCCGCTCGCGCCGTGGGCGCCACTGTTGCCGTGAGCGGTCGAGGTGCTCTGGGCGGTGGTGCCGGTGGTGGTGGTCGTCGCCGTGTGCTTGGCGGCTCCTCTGCCGTGCTTCTTCATCGCCGCGATAGTGGCGACGGTGCACGGACCGAGGACGTCGCCGTGTTTCAGGTGCGCACGGACCGCCGGTACGGCGACCGTGATCGTGTGGAAGGGGTGCTTCTTCGAGCCGGTGCGGTGGCAGAGGGTGACCTTGCCGCCGGTGGTCGTGGTCAAGCCGGTCGTGGTGCCGTGGCCGAGACCACCGCCGCTGGCGATCGACACCGCCGCGAACCCTCCGGCGGCGAGAAGCGCAATGACGGCGACCGGTGTGGCAAGACGGCGCATGTCGACTCCTTTCGGCTGCTGGGCGGTCGAATTCGTCATCGGCACGAAGCGGCGAGGACCTGATTGCTCGTCTCGGTCCCCTCGCGGCGTGCCAGATTCGTGTGCTCTACTGGGATGACGGCCGGCGGGCGGGAAGTTCGCGCCGTGTCTTCGTTAAGTTTTTGTAAGGAACCGGCTCAGAGCCAGTCGAACACCTCGGCGATCCCGCCGACGACGGCGTCCGGCCGACGTCGCTCCGGGATCGCGTCCAGGTCTGGACTGCCGCTGATCCCGCTGGCGACGAGGACCGTTCGGGCGCCGCCGAGCCGGCCCAGCGCGACGTCCATCGTCAGGTCGTCGCCGATCACGGCGATCTCGCTTCCGCGGACGCCGACCTGCTCCTCGACCGTCTGCATCGCCGCCCGCGAAGGCTTCCCCACGATCGCGGGACGGGTGCTGCTCGCCTTCGCGAGCGCGGCGGTGGTCATCGCGCCCCGGCTGAGGATCGGGCCGTCCGCGCCGGCATACGCGGGCGCGTAGCTCGCGGTCAGGAGCCGGGCGCCGGCGATGATCGCTCGCGCCGCGCGCTCGAGTAGCGCGAAGTCGACGGTATCGGCGTGCGCGACGAAGACAGCGTCGACGGCCCCGTCGTCGCCCGCGAGCGACATGCCCTCCGCCTCGAGGAAGCGGCGCGCCGGCTCGGTTGCGAACGCCAGCACCGGGCCTTCGAGCCGGCGCATGCGCAGGTGCGCCTGGACGCTCCGGAGCGGGGTGAGCATCTCCTCGTCGGCGATGTCCAGTCCGGCGGCGCGCAACCCCTCTGCGAACCAGGCGGGCGATTCGTGGCTTCCGTTCGTGAAGATCGCAAGCCTCCGCCCCGTGCCCCTGATCCTCGCCAGCACCTCGCGCGCGCCGGGCTGCACGTGCACTTCGTCGCCCGCCCGGTGGACGAGCGTGCCGTCGACGTCGAGGACGATCGCCTTGACGCCGTCAAGCACGACGCCACTCCACCACCCGATCGCCGGTCTCGACGCGAATGTGCTGCACCGGCTCCCGGCGCGCGACCTCTCGCAGCAGCCGCGCCGACGGGCTCCCGACCGAGCCGGCAGGAGGCGCGGCCGTGGCGCGGCCCGCGACCATCGCATCCACCTGTTCCTCGGGCATCGTCAGCCTGAGCAGCAGCTCTTCGTCGGAGATCCGCTTCCCGAACCGGTCGCGCGCTCCCTCCAGGTGAATCGGCTCGAGGTGGCGCAGCTCCTGGACACCCGGCCGGGACAGCAGCCGGTCGGCAATGTCCGGATCGACCGGCGCCGACGGATCGCCGTAGTGCCCGAGGAAGTAGCGGATCGTCTCGACGGAGACGTTCGACCAGCGCTCCGGGTCGACCACGTTCCGCAGCGCCTGGGTCGCGACCATCTGCGAGACCGGCGTGACGATGATCGGGTACCCCATCTCCGCCCGTACGCGGCCGACTTCTTCGAGCACGGCTTCGAACAGCTCCGGGCGACGCTGCTCCTCGAGCATCCGCCGCGTCGTCGAGACCATGCCGCCGGCGAGCTGGTGGTGGTAGTAGGTGGCGTCGAACTCCTGAGGCTCGCCGACCGGCAAGTTCCGCTCGGCCGCGAGCCGCCGGAAGTGGTCCGCCATTTCGGCGAGGGCCTCGAGGTCGAGCCGGTGCGAGAAGCCGGATGCGACGAGGTCCCGTACCGTTGTCTCGGCGGCCGGGTTCGACGTGCCGCGGGCGAGCGGGCCGACAGCGGTGTGGAGCACGCGGAAGCCGGCCCGCGCGCCTTCGAGGTAGACGATCGGCGCCAGGCCGATCGTGGTGTGGCTGTGCAGCTCGGCGACCCGCTCGCCGGCCGCGGCGACGAAGTGGGGCGCCAGCTCGCGCACTGCGTCGGGCGTGAGCAGCCCGCCGGGATCCTTGAGGTAGAGGCGGTCCATGTCGGCGCAGTCCGCGAGCGCCGCCGCGCGCTCTGCGTAGTACGAATGGGTGTGCACGGGGCTGACCGAATAGGTGAGGCCGATCACCACCTCCTCGACGCCCTCCTCCTTGGCGACGCGCGCGATCCTGCGCAGCCGTGCGGGATCGTTCGTCGGATCGGCGACCTGGAAGCGCCTGATCCCGTTGCGCGTGACGCACCGGAACGAGAGGCGCATCAAATCCTCGTCGCACGGCACCCACGAGATGAAGCGCATCCCGGTGGTGATGTAGCTGAGCGGCGTGTTCGGCATTCCCTGGCTGACGAGCCGGAGCCGCTCCCACGGGTCCTCCCCGTGGAAGCGGACGGCGACCGCCATGTGCGTGCTCGAGGAGAAGTCGACCGCGTGGAAGCCGACGCGGTCGATCGTCGGCGCGATCGAGACGATGTCCGCCGTGGTCAGGCCGGTTGCGCTCCAGAGGCTCTGGTTGCCGTCGCGCGTGGTCGTGTCGACGATGTCGATCAACGGGCCGTCGGCGCCGTCGCTCCGGGGCGCGGCGGGCGTCGGCTCGGCGCCGGGCCCATCTCTCAGGGCGTAGAGCGTGAACCTGCCCGTCTCCGCCCGGATCTCCTCTACGGGCGACTCGTCGATCAGCCGCAGGATCTCGCGGACGTCGTCCTCGCTGAGCGGCATCTAGTCCAGGATCGTGACGACTCCCGACGAGCCGTCGACGCGGATCGACTGGCCCGTGCGGATCGCGGCGGTCGCTCGGCCGGTGCCGACGACGGCCGGGAGGCCGTACTCCCGACAGACGATCGCGGCGTGCGACATGACACCCCCGATGTCCGTCACGACCGCTCTCACCTTCGGGAAGATCGGTGCCCACGCGGGGGAGGTGACCGGGCAGACGAGGACGTCGCCGTCGCGAATGCCTGCGAGCTCCTCGACGTTGATCACCACGCGGGCCGGCCCCTCGACCACGCCGGGCGACGCGGCCGAGCCGGTCAGCGACGATCCGCCGTCCCGGGCGCCTGCCCATTCCTGCACGCGCTGGGTGGTGACGCCCCAGAGCATGATCGACATCGGGTCGGTGATCGCCTCGGGCGTCGAGCCGATCGCGGGCGGCGGCGTCCACTCGGCCAGCCGCTCGATCAGCTCCTTGCGCCGCGCGACGATCGGCGGCCAGTGGTTCGGCCCCGCCGGCGCGCCGCCGGTCGCCCAGGTGAGGAGCAGCTCGTCGAGCGCCTCGGCGACCTCGTGCCGGGTGAGGTGGAACATGTCCTCGCCGCTCTCGAGGAACCCGTGCGCCTCGAGTAGTGCGCCGAACTCGCGCAGCTTGTTCCACCAGCGGGTGAGGAACCAGTAGTCGCAGAAGAACTTGTGCTCCTCGACGTACGGGAACACGGTGCGCGAAAGCCCGAGCAGCTCGTGGAACGTCGTGCGGGCGTCCTCGTCGAGCAGGGCGCCGTACTCCTCGGCCAGCCGGTCGCGCTCGCGGGCGAGCTCCTCGCTCGGGCGCTCGATCTGCTCGCCCGCCTTCAGCGCGCGGATGTGCCCGGTCACCGAGGCGTACGGGATGCTCGGGTCGTCGTACCAGCTGCCGTAAAAGTGGTAGAGGCCGTCGCCGACGGCCATGTTGAACCAGGGGTCCTTGACCGCGTCCAGCGCCTCGAGCCACAGGCGGCCCGCATCGCTCTGCTCCAGGTCGGCGTCGATCTCGGCGGGCGTGCGTCCCTCGACGAAGGCGGAGTCGACGCCGGTGTCGATCGCCAGCTTCGCGAGGCGAGCGAGCTCGGAGCTCGGCTTGAAGAGGAGGACGTCGATGCCGGCGACCATCTGGGCGATGTGCTGCTCGGGGATGTCCGGGAGCTGCCCCTTGCAGAACTCGCTGAAGGTCATGTACGCGCCGTACCCGAGGAGCAGGAACTCGAAGTGGTGCTGCCACATCAGATCTCCGCAGCGGAGCGTTCGGCTGTACGCGTCGAGCACCTCGTAGAAGGCCGTCTGGCGCGCGTCGTCGGACATCACCTCGTCCGGCTCGTACTCGGGGAGGTCGGGAACGCGCAGCGTCGTGATCTCGGCGATCAGCGCCTCCATCTTCGCGCGCCAACGGCCGTACAGCTCGTCCCAGTGCCCGTAGTAGTAGCCGGCCCGGCGCTGGAAGTACTCGACCCGCTCGGCGATCTTCGCCGGGTCGGTGACCGCGTTCCCGGAGATGTAGACGTAGCCGTTGACGATCCGGTAGTCGATGCCCATCGCCGGCGGGATCGCGAAGAAACGGTTCTGCCACGCGCCGACCGCCTGGTACGGAGCGTCGATGCAGGCGACGTCGAATGCCGGCATCGGCACCGGGAAGTGCATCGAGTTCCAGAACCAGAAGCGGCTCTCGTCCGCCTCCCGCCGCGACTCGGTGAAGAGCGCGTAGTACGGGTACATCTCCTCCCAGCCGTCGCAGCCGGGCGGGGTCTCGATCTCGTACGGGCTCGGGAACGCGCCGGCCGCCATAGGCCGTGTATACACCAATCCACATCATGCGGACCGTTCGTCAGCACGAGCTCGGCGGGCCGGAAGTGCTCGTCGTCCAGGAGGTCGAGCGTCCGGAGCCCGGGCCGACCGAAGTCCTCGTCCGCGTCGCCGCGGCGGGGGTCAATCCGGTGGACTGGAAGGTCCGCGCGGGCGGCGGTTTCCTCGGCGATCCGCCGTTCACGGTCGGGTGGGACGTCGCAGGGGTGGTGGAGGCCCTGGGCTTCGGCGTGACCTGGCTCGCCGTCGGGGACCGTGTCTTCGGCATGCCGCGCTTCCCGCGAGAGGCGGCCTGTTACGCCGAATACGTCGTCTCGCCGTCGCGCCATCTCGGACGCATCCCCGACGGCCTCGGCGACGTCGAAGCGGCGGCGGTGCCGCTCGCCGGGCTGACGGCGTGGCAGGCACTGGTCGATACGGCCGGAGTGGCCGCGGGCTCGCGCGTCCTCGTCCTCGGCGCCGCGGGCGGGGTCGGCCACCTCGCGGTACAGATCGCCAAGGGGCGGCGTGCCTGGGTGGCGGGCACGGCGAGCGCCGGGAAGCACGCCTTCCTGGTCGGTCTCGGCGCCGACGAGACGATCGACTACGCGAGCGAGGACATCGCTTCACGCCTCCGCGACGTGGATGTCGTCCTGGACGCGGTCGGCGGCGATGCGGGGCTCGACGCGCTGCCGGCGATGCGCGACGGCGGTCTGCTCGTCACCGTCTCCGGGTCGTCGGTGGCGAGCCTGCAGGAGGCTGCGGCCGGACGCGTTCGGGTCGAGGGGATCCTGGTCGAGCCCGACCGGGTCGGGATGGAGGCGCTCGCGGCCGCCGAACTGCGGCCGCACGTGCAGGCGACGTTCCCGCTGGAGCGGGCCGGCGACGCTCACCGGCTGGGCGAGCTGGGCAGGACGCAGGGGAAGATCGTCCTCACGGTCGCGGCCTGATGGCCCGGTTCGTCCTCGTCCACGGCGCTTTCGGCGGAGCCTGGAGCTGGGAGCCGGTCGTCCGCCTGCTCGAGGCCGCGGGGCACACGGCGGAGGCGCTCGACCTGCCCGGCGGCGGGGAGGACCAGACCCCGGTCGAGCAGATCACGCTCGAAGCCTGTGTCGCGCGCGTGCGCGATGTCCTCGATTCGCGGCAGGAGTCCGCGGTGCTCGTCGGCTTCAGCATGGGCGGCGTCGTCGTCACGCAGGCCGCATCCGATCGTCCGGAGCGGGTTGCCTCGCTGATCTTCGTGGCCGCCTTCATGCCGTCGAACGGACAGTCGCTGCTCGAGCTGACCGATTTGCCGGAAGGCGCGGGCAACATGGTCAAGGAGAACCTCGTCGTCGCGGGCGACCCGCCGCTGGCGACGCTGCCCGACGAGGCGGTGGCCGCCGGGATCTACAACCGCTGCACGCCGGAGCAGGCCGCGCGGGCGATGAACCGGCGCCGGCCGCAGGCGGTGGCGCCGTTCGCGGCCCCGGTCGACCTCGACGACGAGGCCCTCGCCGCGATCCCGCGCTCGTACGTGCTGACGAGGTACGACCGGTCGCTGGTGCCGCCGCTCCAGCGCCGGATGATCGAGGAGCACCCGTGCGAGCGCGTGATCGAGATCGACGCCGACCACGCGCCGTTCTTCTCCGCGACCGACGAGCTGGCCGCTGCGCTGGTCGAGCTCGCCTCTCCGGCTGCGTCGTAGGATCGGCGAGTGACGGAGTCGTACGACGTGGTCGTGGTCGGCTCGGGGAGCGGCGGCGCCGTCGTCGCCCGCCGGCTGGTGGACGCCGGTGCGAGCGTCTGCGTGGTCGAGGCCGGTGGGGTGGACGAGAACCCGGCGATCCACGATCCCGGCCGGCTCTGGGAGCTCTGGGGCTGTCCCGACGACTGGGCGTACACGACCGTCCCGCAGCCGGGCTGCAACGGCCGGCAGCTGGACATCCCGCGCGGGAAGGTGCTCGGCGGATCGAGCTGCCTGAACGGGATGATCTACATCCGCGGCCACCGGAGCGACTACGACGCCTGGGCGGCTGCGGGCTGCGAGGGCTGGAGCTACGAGGACGTGCTCCCGCTGTTCAGGCGCTCCGAGGACTTCAGTCGCGGCGCGTCCGAGTACCACGGCGCCGGCGGGCCGCTGCGCGTGACCGCCGACTACGAGCCGCACCCGCTCCAGGCGGCCGCGGTCGAGGCGGCGCAGGAGGTGGGGGTCCCGTTCAACGCGGATCACAACGGCCCGGCCCAGGACGGCGTCGGCTACTGCCACTTGACGGTCAAGGACAACGTTCGCCAGAGCCAGGCGGTCGCGTTCCTGGGCCCGGTGCTGCCTGCGCCGAACCTGACCGTGCTGACCGGAACGCGCGCCCGCCGACTCGTCCTCGAGGGGGCTCGGTGTGTCGGGGTCGACATCGGCGGGCGCGAGGTGCGTGCCGAGCAGGAGGTCGTACTCTGCGCAGGTGCGATCGAGTCGCCGAAGCTGCTGATGCTCTCCGGCATCGGGCCGGCCGCCGCGCTGGCGCGGGTCGGGCGCGAGGTCGCCGTCGACCTTCCCGGCGTCGGCGAGAACCTGCACGACCACCTGCTCTCGCCGGTGATCTGCTCGTCCTCGCGCCCGATGCCGCCCGTCGTGCCGGGGACGACCCCGCTCCACGCCCACCTGTTCGCGCGCAGTACGGCCGACCTGCCCGCTCCCGACACGCAGCCGCTCGTCTTCCACGTGCCCGCCTACCTGCCCGGGATGGAGGGGCCCGCGGACGGCTTCACGTTGATGGCCGGGATGATCCGCCCGCACAGCCGCGGGCGGCTGACCCTCGCGTCGGCCGACGCGGACGACCCGCCGCTGATCGACCCCGCCTATCTCGCCGAGGAGAACGACGTCGACGCGTTGCAGTGGTCACTCGGGCAGGTGCGCGAGATCGCCCGCGCGGACGCGCTCGCCGACTGGCTCGGCGAGGAGCTCTACCCCGGCCCCGGCGTCAGCTCGCGCGAGGACGTCCGGCGCTACGTGCGCAACACGGCGATCACCTACCACCACCACGTCGGCACCTGCAGGATGGGTGCCGACGAGCTCGCCGTCGTCGACCCGCAGCTGCGCGTCCGCGGCGTCGAGGGGTTGCGCGTCGCCGACGCCTCCGTGATGCCGACGGTCACCGGCGGCAACACGCACGCGCCGACGACGATGATCGGCGAGCGCGCCGCCGACCTCGTGCTGGGCGTGGTCGCAGGGTCAGACCCCGAGTGGGTCTGACCCCACAGAAAGCGAGCGCCTAGACGGTGGCCTTCTGCCGCCAGGAGCCCTCGGCGTAGGAGGTCCGGGCGACCTCCGAGTACGGGACCGGGCTGACCGTCGCCCGGATCTCGACCTGGCGGTGCCGCTCGACCACCGGCTTCGCCGAGCCGCCGTTCTCCTCGCCCCACAGGAGCGTCACCTCGGTGCCGACCTCGACGTCCGAGTTGACGACCCCGAGCGAGAGCATCGAGCGCTCGTTGTAGCTGTAGCCGGAGAAGGTCGAGACGCCGACCTGCTCCCCGTCGAGCAGGAGCTTGTCGTTCGGCCAGGTCGAGTAGTTCGAGAGGGGCAGGTCGATGTACTTGGCCGGGTCGCCTTTCTCGAACAGCGTCTGCATCGCCGCGGCGACGTCCTCGCCGTTCCAGGCCAGCGTCACCTTACGCCTGGGGCCTTCCTCGTCCATCGCCTCCAGTGCCTCGCGGCCGATGAAGTCGTGGTCGAACTTGACGAACCCCCAGTACCCGAGGTCGTGCGGGGTCAGGTAGTAGTCGGCGATGTCGTCCGAGTAGAAGCTGCCGCCGAGCGAGCCTGTCGCCTCGTAGCCGTTCGCCGGCAGCCACTCGCGGTACGCCTTCAGCTCGTCGCCGGTGAAGACGGCCGGCAGCGGGCAGGGGATCCAGCCCGACTCGAGCGTGTTGGTCGCGTAGACGCGCGAGCCCACCTGCTCGAGGCCGAACTCCTTGCCGGCTTCGACGACCGCGGCGCGGACGTCCTCCGCGTCCTCCCACGGGCCGAACAACTCGCGGCCGGGTACGCCGGACATGCCGTGGTGCAGCGCGCGCACGGTGTGCCCGGCGATGGTGACCTCGTCCATGTTGAAGAACTTGATCTCGGGCAGCGGCCCGCCGACCGCCTTCTCCAGCACCTGCATGGCGTTCGGCCCCTGCACCTGGAACCGGTAGAGCTTCCGCTTGCCGGTCGGGTTGACGGCGGTGCGCTCGTCGCGGTCGAAGGTGACGTCGTACTCACCCGTCTCGCCGTGGTACTGCACCCAGTTGTGCGCCGAGGGCCGGCCGACGAGCGAGAGCCTGTTCTCCGCGAGGTAGAAGAGGATGGCGTCGCCGATCACGTAGCCGTCCGGGTTGCAGCAGACGAACTGCTTCGCCTTGTTCACCGCGAAGTTCTCGAACGAGTTCACGCCGAGGTCGGACAGCAGCCGGATCGCGTCCGGGCCTTCGATGTAGAGGTCGGTCATGTGATGGCTCTGGTCGAACAGCGCGGCGGTCTCGCGCCAGGCGATCTGCTCGTCGCGCCAGTTCGTGAACTCGGCCGGGACCTTCGGGTAGACGTACGGGCCGATCTGCGAATTGCGCGCCAACTCGACGGCGCTACCGGCGGCCTGCAGCTTGTCTTCGAGGCTTGTGGGAGCCATCTCGGTGACCTCCTTCTTCGGTTCGGAAATCCTATGCGAGCGCGTGCTCTTGCCCTTGTGCCATTCCCAGGTGTCGTGCAGGCGGTTGAAGGTGTAGAAGTGGAAGCCGGCGATCTCCTCGCTGGCCGCCAGGGCGTCGTACAACCGGTCGGCGGAGCGGCCGGATAGGCGGAGGAGATTCCGGAGGCCGCGCTGCTTGCGGAGGAAGGACAGCGACGGCCCGACGCCGACCCGCAGCGAGATCTCGAGCAGCTTGGTCGGATCGACGATCCCCGGCACGCCCGCGAGCACCGGCAGGTCGATGCCGGTCTCCCTGATCCCCCTGATCCAGCGCAGCACGATCTCCGGGTCGAAGCAGAGCTGGGTGGTGACGTAGTCGGCAAGCGGCGCCTTCTGCGCGAGGGCGTCGGCGAGGGCAGTGTCGTCGATGAGCGGGTGGCCTTCCGGATAGCCGCCGATTCCGATCGTGACCGGGCGCTGCGGGTGCTCGTGGATGATCGGGAGCAGCTCCACCGCCGAGGTGTACGGGCCGTGCGGCGGTGTCGCGTCCCCACCGATCACGAAGGCGTCGTCGATGCCGTTCTCCCTCATGCGGCCGAGCAGCTCGTCCAGGTGGTCGTGTCCGCGCACCATGCGGGCGGCCAGGTGGAGCGTGACCGAGTGACCCAGGGCCCGCAGCCGCGTGGCCGTTGCGATCGACTCGTCGAGTCCGTGCTTCGGCGAGCAGGTCACCGTGAGGCGAACGCGCTCGGGCAGCTCGGCGGCCTCTGCCTCACCCCCGCCGAACGGGAGGATCTCGAAGTGGACGGGGTCGATCATCGCTCGCCTCCGACGTCGGGGGTGCCGTAGGTGTGGAAGCTCTCGATCGTCTGCACGCCCCAGAACTGGCCGCGGGCGCGCTCGGCCGCCGTCCAGGTGACGGGCTCGTAGTCGGGGTCGAAGACGAAGTAGCCGCCGGTGGTCACCTCGATCCGGTTGCCTCCCGGCTCGAAGCCGTAGAGGAAGAAACCCTGGGCGACACCGTGCTTCGAGGGAGCGGCTTCGATCGGGACGTCGTTGTCGACGAACAGATCGGCGGCGCGCAAGCACTCCTCGCGCGTGTCCACCCAGAAGGCAAGGTGGTGCAGGCGGCCGCGGGCGCCGTAGTGGTCGGCGACGTAGATCAGCTCGTGCGCGGCGATCGAGAGGCTCATCCACGCGCCCTGCTCGGTTCCGTCGTCCAGCTCGATCCGCTCGTACAGCCGGTAGCCGAGGAACTGCTGGCAGAACTCACGGCTGGCGCGGACCTCGGCGGCGAGGAGGTTGACGTGGTCGAGCCGCTTGACCGCCGCGCCGCGGCCGACGTAGCGCTGCGGCTGGTTGCGCCACGACGGCTTCAGATGCTCGGGGGCGACATAGCGCTCGGCCTCGTAGTAGAGCTCGAAGACGTGGCCGTCGGGGTCCTCGAAGCGGAAGGCCGGGCCGTGGCCGACGTCCCCCTCGATCCAGCCCCGGCCGAGGCCCGTCTGCTCGATTGCGGCGACCCGGCGCTCGAGCGCCTCGGGGCTCCAGGTGCGCAGGGCGAGGTGGCCCAGGCCGCCCTGCGGCGACTCGGTCAGCTTCAGGCTGTAGCGGAGGTAGTCGCCCCAGCCGCGCAGGTAGACCGACTGCCCGTCGCGCGCCTCCTCCTCCATCCCGAGCACGTCGACGAAAAAGCGCAGGCTCTCGTCGGCTTTCGGCGTGAGCAGCTCGGCGTGGCCGATGCGGGCGACGTCGTGGAGAACGTGTTGCGATCCCGTCACAGGGGTCTGACCCCTGCGGCAACGCGAACAGACACGGCGCATTCGCACCGGGCACGCGCGAAGGCCACGGTTCCGCGAACGGATCCCAGCGGGAGACGCTGAAGGGGTCTGACCCCGGCCATGTCCGCAACGGTCATGGCTCTACGAGAGATCGCAGGCCGTCGAGGTCATAGGACAGAGCGCCCGCCTGGAGCTTCGCCCGCTTGTCGACCTCGCGGGCCGCACGGTCGCGTGCCGCCGCGAGCACTCCCTCCACGCGGTTCTGCTCGACGACGACCGCCCCGTCGGCGTCGAGCACGACGGCGTCGCCCTGACGGATCGTCGCCCCGCCGACCTCGACCGGCTCGCCGATCGTCCCCGGCACCTTCTTGTCGGCGCCTCGCACGCGCACCCAGTGGGCCCACACGGGTAGCCCGAGCTCGCGCAGCTCCTCGACGTCGCGAACGGCGGCGTCGACCAGCAGCGCGGCGACGCCGCGGCCCTTCGCCTGGGTGGCGAGCAGGTCGCCGACGAGGGCGACCGGCCGCGGCTCGGGCATCGTCAGCACGAGCACCTCGCCGGGCTCCGCCTCGGCGACGGCGGCGTGGACCATCAGGTTGTCGTCCTGGCCGCAACGCACCGTGCGGGCCGGGCCGGCGGCGCGCGAGCCTGCGATCACCTGGACGAGATCGATGTCGACGACCTGGGAGCGTCCCGCGGCCTCGTGGACGGTGGCCGACCCGAGCTCGGCCAGGGCCGCGTAGAAGCTCACAGAGCGTCCACCACCTGGGGCGTCACGCGCTGGAAGGCCTCGGCGAACTCGACGGCGTCGTTGCCGGACGACCGCCGCGCGTGGTTGCCGCGCCGCGCCGCGAGCTCCCCGTAGTAGGAGTGCAGATGGCTCTGGGCCTTCATCTCGGCCATGGCCGCCCGCTTCTGCTCGATCACCGGCGTGATGTCGACGAAGACGGTCGGGGTGAAGTTGCAGAGCTCGGGCTGGTGCGGCTCGAACAGCAGGAGCTCCGGCGGCTGGAACGGCCCGCCGAAGGCGCTCGCCGTCCCGGCCCCGGCGGCGAGGGCGCGTGCCTTCTCGACCGCGAAGAACGCCTCCGCGTGGTCGGGGTTGAACGGGTCGCGGTCGGTGTGCGTCAGGAGCACGTCCGGTGCGAACGCCCGGATCTTCGCGGCGATCGCGCTCAGACCGTCCCTGTCCACGACCAGCGGGTAGTCGCCGAGGTCGAGGCTCTCGAAGCTCGCCCCCAGGTGCGCCGCCGCGCGCTCGGCCTCCTCGCGGCGGACCACTTTGACGCGCTCGACCGTCATCCCCTCTTCCTTCCAGAGCTCGCCCGACTCCCCGCGCTCGCCGTACGAGAGCGCCAGCACCTGCGCCGCTCCGCCGCCCGCGGTCGTGACCGCGATCGTGCCGCCCGCCCGCCAGACGAAGTCGGCGGAGTGCGCCCCGATCACCAGCATCCGGCGGCTCACATTTCCCTCGCTACGCTCGGAAAATGTTCCACTCGCTCTGCTTGTCTTAGCCATTTCCGGCTCCGCCGGAACTGGCAAGCCTCCGCGACCCCTCGACCACCATCGTCCGGATCTCGTCCTCGGAGAATCCCCCCTCGAGCAGCTTGTCCGCCCAGATCGCCTGCCCGTCCTCGACCGGCGGGTAGTCCGGGTTGCCGCAGTCGCTGGAGAAGAAGTTGCGCTCGATCCCGACCGCGCGCACGCCCTCGAAGACGTGCTCGAACGTGGTCTTGCCGCTGTAGGGCGTCGTCAGGCAGCGCTCGAGCAGACAGCCCTTGTCCGCCAGCGCGACCTGATCTTCGATCGAGAAGTTCTGGCACGTGAACTCCGGGTGGGTGATCACGACCGTCTTCACGCCGGCCGCGAACGCCCCGTCGACGACCGCGAAGGTGTCGTCGCGGCCGAGGTGGGCGGTGGCGAGGATCAGGTCGTGGCGCGCGATCGTCTCGAGCACGAGCCGGGTCTCGGGCAGAAGCCCGACGCCGCCGTCGGTCACCTCGACCGCCTCGATCGAGAAGCCGAGCCCGCGCAGCTCGTGCTGGAGCTTCGCCCACTGAGGCACCTTGTCGCCAGGCTTCGGCTCCGAGCGGCCGGCCGTCTCCGCGGGCGAGTCGACCGTCGGCATCCAGACGATGCGCGCGCCCTCGCGAGCCGCGATCTCGACCGCGAGCGGGTTCATTCCTCCGACCGCCCAGTTCAGCGTGATCGTCCCGATCGCACGCACCCCCGGAACCGCGGCGGAGACAATCTGGGCGCGCTCGGCGGTCGACGTGTAGTGCGACTTCAGGCCGAAGCCTGCGAGCCCGACCTCGGCGCAGCGGCGGGCCAGCGCGACGTCGTCGATCCGCCGTTCGGGGACGTCGGGAGCGACGTGGACGTGCAGGTCGTACGCCCCGCGGACGAGCGCACGCGCCCGGTCGGTCGGCTCCGGGGCCATGCCGCCAACTGTATTGGCGCCGTCGCGAGGATTGTTGACGATGAGCGTAGAGTGGGCGAGGATCGACCGGCCCGTGGCCGACCGAGGATCGTTCCCCAGCCCGTACGAGATCGAGACCCCGCCCGGCTGCGAGGGCTGGGAGGAGATGTACCCCTACTACGCCCTCTTCGACGAGCGCCGGCGCGAGGCCGACGAGCAGCGCTTCTGGTTCTGGAACTCGATGCACTTCCCGCTGCCGATGCCGGCCTTCGACGTCTTCTGCATCGACTCGCCGTACGACGGGATCGGCTCGTGGCAGAACAGGGTCTTCGCCGTCCCACCGGCCATGGGCATCGACTACCGCTGCGTGAACGGCTACATCTACATCTCCGGCAACGCCGTCACCGACCCGGAGAAGATCGCCGAGCGGGCGGAGTACTTCCAGGAGCGCGCCGGCTACTACTTCCAGAACTGGGACGACCTCTACGCCAAGTGGCGGGTGAAGGTCGACGCAATGATCCGCGAGCTGACCGAGCTCGAGGTTCCCGACCTGCCGGAGTACGAGCCGCGCGAGGTCGTCTTCGGGAACGACCGCAACCTGCGCTTCTACGAGGTGCTCGACGCGTACAGCCGCACGCTGCGGCTCGGCGACCTGATGTGGCAGCACCACAGCGAGTTCCTGCTGCTCGGCTACGGCGCGTACATGACCTTCAGCGAGTTCTGCAAGGGCCACCTGCCGGACATCCCCGACCAGCACATCGCCCAGATGGTCGCCGGCATCGACGTCATCCTCTGGAAGCCCGACGCCGAGCTGCGCCGGCTGGCCCGCCTGGCGATCGACACCGGCGTCGACCCGGCATTCGCCGAGGGCCGCACGCCGGAGGAGATCGACGCGGAGCTGGCCGAGAGCGACGCGGGCCGAGCCTGGCTGGCGGAGCTGGAGCAGGTCAAGGATCCCTGGTTCAACATGGCCACGGGTGACGGCCTCTACCACTACTACGGGAGCTGGCTCGACGACCCGTCGATCCCGTATGCGTCGCTGATCGGCCACGTCGCGGCGCTGAAGGCGGGCGAGGACATCGAGCGCCCGACCGCGCGGCTCGCGCGCGAGCGCGACCGCCTCGCCGAGGAGTACGGCTCGCTCCTCGACGACGAGGCCCGAAAGGGCTTCGAGGAGCTGCTCGCGCTCTCCCGCACCGTGTTCCCCTACGTCGAGGAGCACAAGTTCTTCTGCGACTACTGGTTCCTGACGCGCTGGTGGAACAAGATCCGCGAGTTCGGCGCGCTGCTCGCCGAGCACGGCTTCCTCGAGGAGGCGGAAGACGTCTTCCAGCTCTCGCGCCACGAGGTCAACGGTGCGCTCGACGAGCTCGTGCTGACATGGTCGACCGGCGGCGAGCCGATCGGGCCGAAGCACTGGCCGCCGATCGTCGCGCGCCGCAAGGAGATCCTCGAGCGGCTCGCGAACTGGACGCCTCCGCCGGCGCTGGGAGCGGTGCCGGAGGCGGTGACCGACCCGGCGCTCGTCATGCTCTGGGGCGTGACCACCGAACGGGTGCAGGAGTGGGCACGGAGCGTCGAGAGCGACGGTGCGCTCACGGGCACGGCGGCGTCTCCCGGCGTCGCCGAGGGGCCGGCGCGGGTGGTCAAGACCGTGACGGAGATCTCGGACATCCGCGAGGGCGAGATCCTCGTCTGCACGATCACTTCGCCGGCCTGGGCGCCGATCTTCTCCAAGATCGAAGCCGCGGTCACCGACATCGGAGGAGTGATGTCGCACGCCGCGATCGTCTGCCGCGAGTACGGCCTCCCGGCCGTCGTCGGCACGGGCCGCGCGACCTCGCAGATCCGCACCGGGCAGTTGCTCCGAGTCGACGGCTCGGCCGGCACGGTGACGATCCTCGATGGCTGAGCTGACCAGGGCGTTGGCCGGGCTGCGCGCCGCCGACGGGACAGCGTACGGCGGCAAGAGCTCGGCACTCGGGGAGCTGATCGCCGCCGGGATCCCGGTGCCGCCGGGGTTCGCGGTCTCGACCGCCGCGTACCGCGCGTTCGTCGCCGGTGCGGGGCTCGAGCCCATGATCACCTCCGCGATGTCGGGCCTCGAGCCCGGCGACGTCGACGCGGTCGGGGCCGCGGCGCATCGGATCGGCGAGGCGATGCGGTCGGCGCCGATTCCCTCGTCCGTCCGCGACGAAGTGGCGGAGCGCTACGCGGAGCTCGGCGAGCCACCGGTCGCGGTGCGTTCGAGCGCGCTCGGCGAGGACAGCCAGGAAGCGACGTTCGCGGGGCAGCAGGAGACGTACCTGTGGGTGCGGGGCGCCGACCACGTGTGCGACGCGGTCCGCGACTGCTGGGTCAGCCTCTACAGTCCACCCGCGATCACCTACCGCGCGCGGCTGGACGCGGCGGCCGGCGGGCCTGCGATGGGCGTTGCCGTCCAGCAGATGGTCGACGCCGAGGTCTCCGGGGTGATGTTCACCTGCAACCCGGTGAGCGGCGACCCGAGCATGGTCGCGATCAACGCGAGCTGGGGCCTGGGGCTGGCGGTGGTCGGCGGCGAGGTGACGCCCGACGACTTCCTGGTCAGCAAGGTCACGCGCGAGATCGTCCGCGAGCACGTGCACGTGAAGGACGTCGAGTACGTGCCCGACGAGGGCGGCCGCGGCACCGTCCGGCGGGAGGTAGATGAGGAGCGACGCGAGGTCAGGTGCCTCGACGGGGATTCGATGGAAGCGCTGGTCGAGGTCGGCCGCCGAGTGGAGCGTCACTTCGGCTCGGCGCAGGACGTCGAGTGGGCGATCGCGAGAGGCGGCGAGCTGCCCTCGAGCCTGTACGTCCTCCAGTCGCGGCCGGTCACGACCGGGCCGAAGCGCAAGGAGACGCCGAAGCCCGCCTCGGCGATGTCGCTGCTGATGAGCACGTTCGGCGCCGGGGCCCGAGATCCAGAAGGGACAGGCCTTTAGCCTTTCCCCTGCCTTCCGGTGGCACCGGCGCAAGGCCCGGGGACCGGCTGAAGCCTGTCCCTTCTAGGCCCTACTCGACCAACTCTGACAGAAGGTCCGCCGACGCTTGCGCAATCCAGGGCTCCACTCCCAGCTCGCGGAGAAGCTCGGCGGCGGCCTCCATCTCGTCCACCCGACGGGCGGCGTGCGCTCGGCTGCCCTCGAGCAGGCGGTCGAGCAGCGGTCGGCCGATCACCGAGGCGATCTCGTCCTTCAGCCAGTCGCCGTGGCCCGCCGCCTCCGCGGCGGCCAGGCTCTCGACCGCGGAGGCGGCCAGGCCCTTCATGAACACCGAACGGACCAGCTTCATCGCGGCGGCGTCGCCCGCCTGGTCGGAGACGACCTGGACGGGCATCGCGAACGGGCCGAGCGCCTCGGCGAACGCGTGTGCGCCCGGACCGGAGGCCAGCGCAGGTGTGCCGATGCCCTTGGCCGGCACCGGCCCGAGCAGCGCGACGTCCGCGAATCGTCGGCCGACCAACGCCGCCAGCTCTCGCTTCAGCGCCGGCGCTGCGGTGTTCAGGTCCGCGTAGACAGCCGTCGGGCCGAGGGCGGCAACGGCCTCTCGCGCCACCTCGACAGCGACCTTGGCCGAGTTCACGCTGAGGACGACGTCGGCGGCGCCGACCGCGGCTGGCGCATCGGGCGCGCCGTCCGGCACGGCCGGGTCGTAGCCTCGCACCTGCGCGCCGGCTGCCCGGAGGTCGGCCGCGAGCCGGCCGCCGGCCTCGCCGAGGCCGAGGACCGCGAAGACGGCTATTTGGGAGCCTTCAGATCTGCTCGAGCGCCTGACGGGTGAGCACCTGTGCGAGGTGCGCCCGGTACTCGGCGCTGCCGGCGAAGTCGCTGGCCGGCTCCGCTCCCTCGGCTGCGTGGGCCGCGGCGTCGGCAGGAGAAGCGCCGCCGGCGACCGCCTGCTCGACCGCCCGTGCGCGCAGAGGTGTGCCGCCCATTCCGGCCAGGCCCACGTGCACGCCTCCGTTCAGGCGGACCGCAGCCACGGCGACGGTGGCCCAGTCCTGCGCGCGGCGGACGTGCTTCAGGTACCGGCCGCCCTCGAACCTGGGCGCGCGCAGCTCGGTCAGCACCTCGTGCGGGCCGAGCGCGGTCTCGAACGGGCCCGTGAAGAACTCGGAGCCCGGGATCGTCCGTTCGCCGTCGGGCCCGCGGGCGACGAAGTCGGCGTCCAGGGTGAGGAGAACTGTGCCGAGGTCGGAGGCGGGATCGCCATGGGCGACCGAGCCGCCGATCGTGCCGCGATGGCGCACCTGCGGATCTCCCACGTTCCCCGCCACGCGGGCGACGAGCCCACAGCGTTGCGCCAGCACCGGGTCGAGCGCCAGGTCGGCATGCCGTGAGAGCGCACCGATCGCGATCCGGTCGCCGTCCTCGCGTACGTAGCGCAGGTCGTCGATCCGGCCGATGTCGACCAACAGGGACGGCCGCGCGAACCGCAGCTTGAGCAGCGGGAGCAGCGAGTGGCCGCCGGCGATCAGCTTGGCGTCGTCCGAGCCCTGGAGCAGCTCGATCGCCTCGTCGATCGAGGCGGCGCGCTCGTACTCGAAGGCGGCGGGGATCACGCGCCTGCCCTCGCCGCCGCCTGTACCGCCTTCGCGATGTTGTGGTAGCCGGTGCAGCGGCAGAGGTTGCCCTCGAGGCCGAGGCGGATCTCCTCCTCGGACGGGCTCGGGTTCTCCTTCAGCAGCGACACCGACGCCATCACGAAGCCCGGTGTGCAGAAGCCGCACTGGAGGGCGTGGTTCTCGTGAAACGCCTGCTGGACCGGGTGCAGCTCGCCTTCCGGTGCCAGGCCCTCGATGGTCGTCACCTCGCAGCCGTCCGCCTGGACCGCGAGCACGGTGCACGACTTCACCGACTCGCCGTCGAGCAGCACCGTGCACGCGCCGCACGAGGAGGTGTCGCAGCCGACGTTCGTCCCCGTCAGCCCGAGCTGCTCGCGCAGGAAGTACGTGAGCAGCGTGCGTGGCTCGACGTCTGCATCGTGCTTCGTGCCGTTGACGGTCAGGGAGATCTTCACGCCTTCGCCTCCTGGATCGCGCGCCACGCGTTCTCGCCGCTCGCCGGCATGTCGACGTGCTTCACGCCGAACGGCGCGAGCGCGTCGACCACCGCGTTGTAGACGGCCGGGGTCGAGCCGATCGTCCCCGACTCGCCGATGCCCTTCGCGCCGAGCGGGTTCGCCGGCGTCGGGGTCTCCATCTCGACCGTCTCCCAGGACGGAAGCTCCGCGGCGGAGGGGAACGCGTACGAGACGAAATTGCCCGTGAGCGGCGTGCCGTCCTCGCCGAAGGTGTAGTGCTCGTAGAGCGCCTGGGACACCCCGATCCCGACGCCGCCGTGGACCTGGCCCTCGGCGAGCATCGGATTGACGATCGTGCCGGCGTCGTCGACGCACACCATCCGCTGAAGCTCGACCTGCCCGGTCTCGGTGTCCACCTCCACGAGCGCGACATGCGTGCCGAACGGGAAGGTCGGGTGCCCCTTGAACTCGTTCGCCGCCTTGAGCTCCTCCAGCCGGCCGTCGCTCTCCGCGCGCGTCGCCAGCTCCTCCCACGACATGGAGGGATCGGGGGTTCCGGCGACGTGGAAGCGCCCGAGCCCCTTGTCGAGGACGATGTCCTGCGGGTTCGCCTCGAGGTAGTCGGCGACGAGCTGCTGGGCCTGCTCGACGACGGTCTCCGCGGCCGCGGCCGAGGCGGTGCCGCCGATCTGGAGCGACTTCGAGCCGTACGTACCCGTGCCGGAGGCGATCTCGTCGGTGTCGCCCTTGTGCACCGTCACCTTCTCGAACGGCAGCCCGAGCCGGTCCGCAACGACCATCGCGAAGCTGGTCTCGTGTCCCTGGCCGTGGGAGAAGGAGCCGGTGCGGACGATCGCCTCGCCCCGCGCGGTGATCTCGACCTCGCCGAGCTCGCCCTCGCCCAGCGGGTTCGTGATCTCGACGTAGGAGGAGAGGCCGATGCCGAGCTGCTTCGTGGCCTGCTCGTCGCGGCGCAGCTTCTGCTCGGCGCGCAGGTCCTCGTAGCCGGCGGAGCGCAGCGCGAGATCGAGCGCGCCGGTGTAGTCGCCGGAGTCGTAGTTCGCCCCGGAGGGCGTCTTGTGCGGGAACTCGCCGACGTAGTTGAGGCGCCGCACCTCGGCGGGATCCATTCCGATCTCGGCGGCGAACCGGTCGATCGCGCACTCGATCACCTGGATCGCCTCGGGCCGGCCCGCGCCGCGGAAGGCCGCGATCTGCGTGGTGTTCGTGACCACCGTCGTCCCTTCGGCCTCGACCCGGGGGATGTCGTACACCCCGCTCGACATCAGCGTGGTCAGGCCGGCGAGGATGGCACCGAGCGTCGGGTAGGCGCCGCAGTCGGCGAGGATGTCGAGCTTGTAGGCGAGCACCTTGCCGTCCTTCGTCCCGCCGATCGTGAAGGTGAGCCGCATGGCCCGCCCGTGCGGCAGCGCGAGCATGCTTTCGCTGCGCGTCTCGGTCCAGCGCACCGGCCGGCCCAGCTCGCGGGCCAGCCACGCGACGAGGATCTCCTCGGTCAGGCCGCTGGAGGAAACGATCTTCGCCCCGAAACCGCCGCCGACGTCCGGAGCGACGACGCGCACCTGCGACGACTCCATGCCGAGCATCCCCGCGATCGCGTCCCGGTCCTGGTGCGGGGTCTGCGTGCTCAGCCACACGGTCAGCCTGCCGTCCGCGAACTCCGCGGCGGTCGAGCGCGGCTCGAGCGGGCACGGCGCCATCCGCTGGCTGACGAGCGTGTCGGAGACGGTCGCGTCGCAGCCCTCGAACAGGGCGTCCGCGTTGGCGGCCGGCGGCTGCGTCCGCGCGGCGACGTTCGTTCCCGCCCCCGGGAAGAGCAGCGTCTCGTCCTTCAGCGCATCCTCCGGGTCGACCACCACGGGCAGCGGGTCGTAGTCGACCATGACCAGCTCGGCCGCATCGGCGCCGGTCGCGCGGTCGTCGCTGACGACGACCGCGACGATCTCGCCGACGAAGCGCACGACGTCCTTCGCCACCACCGGCCGTCCCATGTCCTCCGGGAAGCCGAAGGGCAGCGGACCGAACTTCGGCAGGCCGACGTCGTCCGCGGTCAGGACGCGGACGCCGGGGAGCGCTTCGGCCGCGCTCGTGTCGATCCCGTTGATCTTCGCGTGGGCGAGCAGCGACCGGACGAACGTGATGGTGGCGGCACCCTCGAGCGCCAGGTTCTCGACGTACGTGCCGCGGCCGCGGAGGAAGCGATCGTCCTCGGACCGCAGGACCCGATTGCCGAGAATGCTCACGAGCACCAGCCTAACGCTCGGCCGCCTCGCGAGTCGAGACGACCGTTCGGATAGTCGAACAGGCCGCGGAAAATTGAGACCGTCCGCCGATTGCCGGGCCGTCCGGGTTGAGGTGGTACGCCTCGGGTGCCCGCTGTCTCAGGCCGCCGCGTGCAGCGTGAAGGAGATGCGCGCCCCGCCGTCCGGCCGGTTCTCGTGCCAGAGACGGCCGCCCTGGTGCTCGACGAAACCGCGTGCGATCGCGAGCCCGAGGCCGGTCCCCTGGGCGCTCTCTGGGCGGAAACCGCTCCCCGTGTCCTCGACGCTCACGCAGACCTCGCTCGCGAGCGGGCGAACCCGGACGGCGACCGAGCCGTCGGTCGGCGTGTGCCGGAGTGCATTGGCGAGCAGGTTGTAGAGGACCCGTTCCACCTTCTCCGGGGCACAGAGGACTGCGGTCGCGCCGTCGAAGTCCGCGTCGAGCGTGATCTTGCGGGCGTGTGCCTCGGACTCGAGGCCTCGGAGGCAGGCTTCGATGAGCCCGTCGAGCCGCGTTTCGGCGAGTTCGACCGTCAGGACGCCCGCGTCGATCCGCGACAGCTCGAACAGGTCCTCGACGACCGCGGACAGGATCCGCACCTGCTCGCGGAGCGAGGAGAGGTATCGCTCGGGCTCGGCGAGGCCGTCCTCGAGAGCCTCCAGCATCGCCTGGATGGAGGCGAGGGGGGTGCGCAGGTCGTGACTCGCCCAGGCGACGAGCTGGGTTCGGACGTCGAAGAGCTGCTCCAGCCTCGCGGCCATCTGGTTGAAGGAGGCGCCCAGCTCGGCGAGCTCGCGCGGCCCTTTCTCCGGGGCCCGCGCGCCGAGGTCCCCGGCTGCAATCTCCGACGATGCCCGTCGCAGGCGCTCGACCGGGCCGGCGATCGAGCGGGCGACGATCAGGCCTGCGAAGACGGCGGCGGAGGACGATGCTGCGGCGACGAAGAGCAGGGTCATGTCGTGCCCCGATGAGAACATCACGGTGCCCGAGACCGAGACCGCTGTCAGCGGCAGCGCGACGGAGATCAGAGCGAGACCGGCCAGCCGGAGGCTTGCCGTCGGTAGGAGCTTGAGCGCCAGGGCGGCGACGACGCCTACAGCCAACGTCGCTGCAGCGACGATCAGCGCGAAGACGATCACGGGGAGTACCGGTATCCGACACCCCAGACGGTCTCCAGGTGCCGGGGCTTGGAGGGGTTCTCCTCGATCCGCTCGCGCAGGCGACGGACGTGGACGGTGACGGTGCCGGTGTCGAACGCGGGTTCGTAGCCCCAGACGCTGGCCATCAGCTGCTCACGCGAGAAGACCCGCCGCGGGTGGGAGGCGAGGAACCAGAGCAGGTCGAACTCCTTCGCGGTCATCCGCAGCTCCCTTCCCGCTTTCCGGGCATCGCGCGCGCCGGCATCGAGCTCGAGGTCGCCGTGGACGATGCGCTCGCTGCGGTCGGTGGGCGGGTTCGAGCGGCGGAGGACCGTCCTGACGCGCGCGGCCAGCTCCCGCGGCGAGAACGGCTTGGTCACGTAGTCGTCCGCGCCGAGCTCGAGCCCGACGATCCGATCCGACTCCTCGGCCCGGGCGGTGAGCATGATCAGAGGCAGGTCGGACCGCCCGCGGATCCAGCGGCAGAGCTCCAGCCCATCCATCCCCGGGAGCATCAGGTCGAGGACGACCAGGCTCGGCTCGTGCAGGCGCACGAGCTCCTGGGCCTGCAGGCCGTCGCCGGCCTCGAGTGTGTCGAAACCTTCGCGCTGGAGGTAGCGGACGACGACGTCCCTGACGATCGGCTCGTCGTCGACGACGAGGACGGTGGGCACGTCCGAATTGTGCCCGGCCGGTGCTTACAAAACGGTGAATTCGACTTTCCTAAGGCTCCCGAAAGACTCCTGAAAGGAACCACCTCTAGCGTCGGGGACGGAACCAACTCCAAGAACAAGGAAGGGAGAAGCCGTGAAGAAGGCACTGCTGCTGGTCGCCGTCGTCGCCGCGCTGGGGCTCGTGGCCGCGCCCGCGATGGGGGACTCGATCCGACACTTCTCGCAGAAGGCCACGGAGGGCTTCTACCGTGGCCAGACGATCGAGTACCTCGATTTCGGGCCGGTGAAGCTCAAGCCGGGCAACAAGCTGGCCGACCTGTGGTCGGTGACGAACGGTGTCGACGACCAGTACAACATCGTCGACGTCGTCCCCGGGCAGAAGGGCTACTCGCCGCTCTGGAGCGTCAACCTCGTCACCTGGAAGGCCGGCATGACACCGAGGAAGCTGACCGGGGCGGCATCTGTGCGGCAGGCACTCAAGGCGGGCGAGGTGTCGGTGAAGCCGGCCGGCGTCGTGGTCAACTGTCCGGTGATCTAGGAGCGGCCCGAGAGCGAGTTCCGCACAGCCGCGACCACGTCCTCGCGGCCGGGGAGGTACGCGTCCTCGAGCGGCGGGCTGAACGGGATCGGTGCGAACGGGGCGCCGATCCTCGCGATCGGTGCGTCCAGCTCGTCGAACGCGGCCGCCTGCACCTGCGCGGCGAGCTCCGCGCCGAAGCCGCCGTGCTCGACCGCTTCGTGGGCGACCACCAGCCGGTGCGTGCGCGAGACCGACTCGACGATCGTGTCCAGGTCGAGCGGCACCAGCGTGCGCGGGTCGACAACCTCGGCCTCGATTCCCTCGGCGGCCAGCTCGTCGGCGGCCGCCACCGCCTCGTGGAGGAGACGCGACAGCGCGACGACGGTCACGTCCCGGCCAGGACGCACGACCCGCGCGCGGCCGATCGGAACCTCCTCCGGCTCGAACGTCTCGCGGCGGAAGTAGAGCGTCTTGTTCTCGACGTAGACGACCGGGTTCGGGTCGGCGATCGCTGCGCGGAGCAGGCCGGCCGCGTCCGCCGCGGTCGCGGGCATCACGACCTTCAGCCCCGGCACGTGCGTGAGCCAGGCTTCGAGGCTCTGCGAGTGCTGGGCGCCGCCGCGCTGGCCCGCACCGCCCTGCGTCCTGAGCACGAGCGGCACGGTCAGCTGTCCGCCGGACATGAAATGCGCCTTCGCCGCCTGGTTGACGAGCTGGTCGAGCGCGAGCGTGACGAAGTCGACGAACATGATCTCGACCACGGGCCGCAGGCCCGACTGGGCGGCGCCGATCGCGATCCCCGCGATCGCCGCCTCGCTGATCGGCGTGTTGCGGACCCGCTCCGGCCCGAACTCGTCGGCGAGCCCGGCGGTCGCGCCCCACGGACCGCCTACGGCCACGTCCTCGCCGACCACGAACACGTGCGCGTCCTCGCGCATCGCCTCCGCGAGCGTGGAGGTGATCGCCCCCAGGTAGGTCGTCTCAGGCATACACGAGCCGCTCGGTCAGATCGGGCGGCGGAAAGGGAGAGGCACGCGCGAACTCGACCGCGTCCTCGACCTCGGCCCGCGCCTCCTCCTCGAGCTCCTCGCCGCCGCCGAGCCTGAGGATCGGGTCGATCGCGCGCCACTCCTCGTCGCCGATCTGCTCGCGGTAGCGCTGCGGGTCGCCCTCGTAGTGGCCGCCGAGCCGGTGGGTCAGGCATTCGAGCAGGAAGGGTCCCTTGCCCGCACGCGCCTGCGCGAGGAACCGGCCGAACGCCTCGTGCACCGCGTGCAGGGCGTTGCCGTCGACCGTCTCGCACGGGAAGCCGTACGGCGCGACCACGTCGCCGACCCGCTCGACGACCGTGTGGGCGGAGCGCGGCGTGAACTCGGCGAAGCCGTTGTTCTCGCAGACGAGGATCGCCGGCAGCTTCCAGAGGCTGGCGATGTTCACGGACTCGACGAAGATCCCGCCCTGGACGGCGCCGTCGCCGAAGAAGACGACCGCGACGGCGTCCGACCCGGACAGCCTCGCGGCGAGCGCCGAGCCGAGCGCGAGCGGCACGTTGCCGCCGACCACGCCCGTCGCGCCGAGGAACCCGTGCTCGCGGTCGACCAGGTGCATCGACCCACCGAGCCCTCGGCAGAGGCCGGTGTCGCGGCCCATCAGCTCCGCCATCACGGCCCGCATCGGCGCGCCCTTCGCCAGCGCGTGCCCGTGGGCGCGGTGTCCGGAGTAGACGACGTCGTCGTCGCGGAGCTGCGAGCAGACGCCGACGGCGACGGCCTCCTGCCCCGTGGACAGATGGACAAGCCCGTGCACCTCGTTCGCGCGCGTGAGTTGCCCGACCCGCTCCTCGAAGGCGCGAATCCGCCACATGGACCAAAGAAGCTCGCGGTACCTCAATGGATGCGCTCCCGGCTCTTCAGGAGGTTTACGCTGCCGCGACCAACATGGCGGGCGCGGCTCAGTGCGCTGTGCCGTGAGATCGATCGCGAACGCCGTCGGCGTCGCCGGCGGCGGAGCTCGGAAGGGGGCTCGCGGGGGAAACCAGCCGTTTCCCCCGCGGGAGCGACTCGAGCACTGCGGTGACGATCTTCGCCGCGTCCGGCAGGAGGTACTGCTCCATCGGCTCCGAGTACGGGATCGTCGCGTCCAGCGCGCAGACCAGCTGCACCGGCGCCTTCAGCGACGAGAAGCCCTCCGAGGCGGCCTCCGCCGCGATCACGGCCGCCGCCGAGCCGTGCCGCGTGGACTGGTCGACGACGACGAGGCGTCCCGTCTTCTCGACCGACGCCAGGATCGTCGCCGTGTCGAGCGGCGCGAGGGTGCGCGGGTCGATCACCTCCGCCTGCACGCCCTCGGCTGCGAGCTGCTCCGCCGCCTCCAGCGCCTGGCCGAGCATGTAGCCGAGCGCGACGATCGTCACGTCGCCACCTTCGCGGACGACGTTCGCCTGCCCGAGCGGAACGACGTGCTCGCCCTCGGGGACGTCGCCGTGCTCGAGCGTGAGCAGGTAGTGGTGGAAGAAGACGACCGGGTTGTCGTCGCGGATCGAGGCGGTCATCAGGCCCTTCGCGTCGGCGGGAGTCGCGGGGAGCGCCACCTTCAGGCCGGGCACGCCCATGAACATCCCGTAGATCGTGCCGGTGTGCTGGCCGGCCCAGCCGGCGGTGAAGCCGTAGCCCGCCTTGAGGACGACCGGAACCTTGACCTGACCCTTCGTCATGTAGTGGAAGCGGTTCGCCTCGTTCACGACCTGATCCATGGCGACGAGCATGAACTCCGCCATGTAGAGCTCGACGACGGGCCGGTAGCCGGCCATCGCGGCGCCGATCGCCATCCCGATCTCGGCCGTCTCGGAGATCGGCGTCACCCGGACGCGATCCGAGCCGAACGCCTTCAGGTACGGGTCGTCGTCCGTGGTGGCGATGTTCTGGCCGAAGTAGAGGACGCTGTCGTCGCGCTCCATCTCCTGGTGGATCGCCTCGCCGATCGCGGCGATGTAGGGAAGCTCGCGTGCCATCAGTCGCTCCTCTCAGGCATAGACGTACTCGACGGCTTCGTCGGCCGCCGGGAAGGGGCTGGCGAGCGCGAAGTCGACCGCCTGCTGCATCTCGGCCCGCACGCGCTCGGCGATCTCGTCGGCCTGCTCGGCGCTCAGCGTCCCGTCCTCGACGAGGCGCCCGCGGAAGCGCGGCACCGGGTCTCCCCGCTTCGCAGCCTCGTACTCCTCGGTGTTGCCGAAGACGGCGACCGCCTCGTGCTCGGGGTAGTGGAGCGGGACGCCGGGCGGCGCGATCAGGTTGCCGTGGGCGCTCAGTCGGTAGACGAGCGACTCGACAAGCGTCGGGCCCTCGCCCGACCGGGCCCGCTCGACCGCCGCTCCGACCGTGTCGTACACCGCGAGCGGGTCGCCGCCGTCGACTGTCTCGCCGGGCATCGAGAACGCCTTCGCCTTCACCGCCAGGGGCTCGCCGGCGGCGGCGTTCGCATCTTCCTGCTCCACGCGGGTGACCACGTTGTAGTTGTTGTTCTCCATCACGAAGACCACCGGCAGCTTCCAGAGGGACGCGATGTTCAGCGACTCGTAGAACGCGCCCTGCTTGGAGGCGCCGTCGCCGAAGAAGCTGAGCACGACCTGTCCCCGGCCGCGGATCTGGGCGGCGTACGCGGCTCCGGCGGCGTGCGGGATGCCCTGGCCGACGATCCCGGAGGTGCCGAGAAAGCCGCGGCCGACGTCGGTCAGGTGCATCGAGCCGCCGTAGCCCCCGCAGAGCCCGTCCTTCCGGCCGTAGATCTCGGCCATGATCGCCTTCGGGTCGGTGCCGAGCGCGATCGGGTAGCCGTGGCAGCGGTACGTGGTCAGGAGCTGGTCGTCCTCGTGCAGCGTCGCGAGGGAGCCGACGATCGACGCCTCCGCCCCGTCGGCGAGGTGCGTGTGGCCGCGAATCACGCCGGGGTGCTCCTCGAACGTCCCCTTCACCCGCTCCTCGAACTCGCGGATCCGCAGCATCTGCGACAACATCCAGACCAGCCGGTCTCGGTCGAGCTCAGGCACAACCGCTCCTTTCGTGGGCTCGCTCGAATGTAACCGCGCCGCGCGGCACCGACAAGCGGACAGGCGCCGGGAAGTGTGCGCGGATGGTCAACTCGCCTGCGGCCAGAGTGCGCACACTGTCAAGAGCGCGCGGACCGCGCGCGGGAAGATCGGCGTCAACGGAATCGGGGACAGGCCCTCTAGCGCCGGTCTCGATGCCATAGATCAAGGAGGGAGAATGAGGTCTGCAGCCGGAACTCCTCTTCGACGGCTGGCGATCGTCCTCGGCGCCGTCGCCGTCGCGCTCGCCGTCACCGTCCCGATCGGACTAAGCTCCAGCTCGGCCGCCGGGCCGGTCACCAACTACGTCACCTACACGGGCGGCAAGGTAGGCAAGGCCAACGCGCGGCTCTCGCCGGTGGTCATCGGCGCG
Source organism: uncultured Actinomycetes bacterium (assembly GCA_963775695.1). GTDB lineage: Bacteria > Actinomycetota > Thermoleophilia > Gaiellales > Gaiellaceae > DATBLE01. The sequence continues at coordinate 50,610 of CAVZJU010000015.1, forward strand.
ATCAACACGCAGGGAGGCCAGGTCCTCGTCGGGCCGGGCTGGACGAACGGGATCAAGACCGCTGTCCAGTACGTCAACCGCTATCTCGGCGGCGTCCAGGGCCATCCGCTCGTGGTCAGCTACTGCTTCACCACCTCCGCGGAGGAGGAGGGGACGAAGTGCGGCCAGAAGTTCGCGAACGACAAGCGGATCAAGGTCGTCCAGTTCGGCGCCGTCGCAGTCGGCAACCAGTCGTTCTACGCCGCGCTCGGCAACAAGAAGCCGACGGTCGGCGGAGTCGAGCTGCTGCCGGTCGACGCGCAGCGCAAGAACGGGTTCGCACTCTTCGGGACGAACGACTCGGTGCTCGGCCCGTGGGGCACGCTCGGCAAGAACGTCCTCAAGGCGAAGACCGCTGCGGTCGTCTACCCGCAGATCCCGGGCATCGACTACGGGGCCAAGGTCGAGAAGGCGAGCCTCGAGTCGGCGGGGATCAAGACGACGATGGTCGGCTTCGCGCCCACTGCGACCGACCTGACCGGCCCGCTCACGGCGGCCGGCGCCCAGAACGCCGACATGATCGTCCCGCAGTCGAACGCGGCCGGTTGCGTCAACATCGCGAAGGCGCTCGAGTCGCTCGGCAAGAGCAAGACGCCGGTCGTCTCGAACCCGCTCTGCCTCGACCCGGCCGTGCCGGCGGGCCTCGGCGGCGATCTGCCGAAGTGGATCTACGGCATCGCCTCCTCGCTCGGCTTCGACACGACCGATCCGGCCGTGGCCCCGTTCGTGAGGGGGCTGAAGGCCGTCGGCCAGCCGAAGCTCGCGGCCGACGCCTGGGTGATCGTCGCCTGGGGCCAGGTCCTGACGACCGTGAAGCTGATGAACAAGATCGGCGTCGCCAAGCTGACGTCGGCCAACTTCACGTCGGCGATCCGGGCTTTCAAGGGCCCGCAGGCGCTCGGCGCTCCCAGCCTGAACTGCGGCAAGTACAAGGCCGAGCCGGCCGCGTGCAACGACCAGGCGCAGTTCTTCCAGTACCTGGGTGCCGGCAAGTTCAAGCGCATCACCGGGTTCCTCCGGCCTCCGGCGACGTTCAAGCTCGGGGGCTAGTCAAGACGTCCTCCCTCCCCGGGACGGGGCCGCCTCCGGCGGCCCCGTCCCCTGTCTCCGGGTAACGATCCAGGAATGGACTGGCAGCAGATCGTCCTCTTCGCGATCCTCGGCCTCGGAGCGGGGTCGCTGATCGCAGGCATCGCGATCGGCATCGTCCTCTCGTATCGCGGCGCCGGGATCATCAACCTGTCCACCGGCGCGATCGCCATGCTGGCCGGCTACTGCTACTGGTCGCTGAAGAGCGGGACGGCACCCTGGTCGGCCGCCCCGGGGTTCGGCGAGGTGCACAACCCCTACCTGTCCACGGCGCCGGCTCTGATCGTGACGGCGGTGTTCCTGTTGGCGGTCGGCCTGCTGGTCGAGTACGGGATCTTCAGGCCGCTGCGAACGGCGACACCCCTGGCCAAGCTCGCCGCATCGCTCGGGCTGCTGCTCGTCGCGCAGGCCTTCGTCTCGCTCGCGTTCGGGATCGGCACGAAGCCGCAGCCGCCGGTCCTGCCGAGCGGCACCGTCACCGTCTTCGGGTCGAACGTGCCGATCGACCGGTTCATCCTGCCGGGGATCGTCCTCGTCTCGACGCTCGTGCTCTCGCTCGCCTATCGCTACACGCGCTACGGCCTCGCGACGCGGGCGGCCTCCGAGAACGAGGTCGGCGCGATGCTGATCGGGCTCTCTCCCAACCGGATCGCCCTCTCGAGCACGCTGCTCGCGACGTTCTTCGCGGGCGGGCTGGGCGTGCTCGCCGCCTCGATCGTGCAGCTGGACCCCCAGGCGCTCCCCCTCCAGGTCGTCCCTGCGCTGACCGCCGCCCTGTTCGCCCGGTTCACGTCCTTCTGGATCGCGTGCCTGGTCGGGCTGGCGATCGGCTCGCTCGAGAGCATCCTCTACTACCTCCAGATCCAGAGCTGGTTCCCGACCGACAACGGGGTTGCCCTGCCCGGCGTCCAGCCGCTGCTCGTCTTCGGCCTGATGGTCGTGGCGATGTTCGTGCGCGGGACCAACCTGCCGACGCGCGGCGAGCTGGTCGAGCAGCGGCTCCCGCTCGCGCCGCGCGCGAAGCGGCTCTGGCAGCCCGCGCTGCTCGGCACGGCGGCAGCGGTCGTCGCGCTGATCGTCTTTCCGTACGACTTCCGCCAGGCGCTGATCACGTCTCTTCTGGCCACGATCATGTGCCTGTCGGTGGTGGTGATCACCGGCTTCGTCGGCCAGATCTCGATCGTCCAGCTCGCGCTGGCCGGGATCTCCGGCTTCATCCTCTCCCACCTCGCCACAGACCACGGCGTCGGTTTCCCCTGGGTGATGCTGATCGGCGCCTTCGGTGCGACCGTTCTCGGCGTCCTCATCGGGTTCTCGGCCCTGCGCGTGCGCGGCGTCAGCCTGGCGGTGATCACGCTGGCCGCCGCGGTCGCGATCGAGCAGTTCGTGTTCACCAACTCGACCTGGGGCGGAGGCACGTCGAGCTCGCCCGTGCCCGAGCCGAAGCTGGGGATCGACCTCGGGCCCTACGGTCCGTTCCGGGGCGCGGACGGCAAGGTGCCGAGCCCCGTCTTCGGATTCTTCGTCCTCGGGGTGGTCGTCCTCTGCGGGCTGTACGTGGCCAATCTCCGCCGTTCGACGCTCGGCCAGCGGATGCTTGCCGTGCGCTCGAACGAACGAGCCGCAGCGGCGGCGGGCGTCGACGTCCGCAACGTGAAGCTCGCCGCCTTCGCGATCAGCTCCTTCATCGCAGGCCTCAGCGGCGCGCTGTACGGCTACAACTTCAGCTCGGTCACGGTCAACCGCTTCTCCGCGCTGACTGCGCTGAGCCTGATCGCCCTCGCCTACGTCGGCGGCATCACGATGGTCTCGGGCGCGATCTTCGCCGGCCTGATCTCCGTCGAGGCGCTGTTCCCGTACGCGCTCGAGAAGTGGCTCGACATCTCCGGGAACTACGCGCTGCTGTTCGCGGGCCTGGCGCTGATCGTGACGCTGATCCAGAACCCCGACGGCGTTGCAGGCGCCACCTATCGCAAGCACCAGTTGAGGAGCAGGCGCCGGGCCGCGGCGGCCGGCGGCCGGCCGGTTGCCGTGGAGGACGCGTGACCGTCGCTCGCCTCCGGCTCGCTCTCGCGGGGGAAACGGCCGGTTTCCCCCGCGAGCCCCCTTCCCCAAGCCCGCTCGCACCTCAGCACCGGCTCTGGGCCGCGCCCGCCATGTCGGTCGCGGCCGCGAAAGCCCCCCACCAAGCCCTGGAGATTCGTACATGAGCAACCGGATCCTGACCACCCATGCGGGAAGCCTGATCCGGCCGCCCGAGCTGCTCGAGCTCGCCGAGCAGGACGATCGCGCTGCGTACGAGGCCGCTCTTGCCGAGGCGGTGGCGGAGGTCGTCCGCCGTCAGGCCGAGGCGGGCATCGACGTGGTCGACGACGGCGAGTTCGGCAAGGAGTCCTGGATCACGTACCTGTACGAGCGGGTCAGCGGCATCGAGCCGCGGCTGGTGCCACTCGACGGGACGACGATCCTGCCGCCCAGCAGGGACCGGCAGGCCTTCCCCGAGTTCTACGCGGAGCACGACGCGGAGTACGCGCGCAGCGTGACCAATCGTGTGCGGGTCCGCGAGGACGATGCCGAGTCGCCGGCGGCCGAGCGCAAGGCCTGGGTCTGTACGGGCCCGATCGTTTACGACCCGGCGGCGGTCGAGCGGGACATCGCGCGCTTCAAGGCCGCGCTCGACGTCGTGGACGTCGTCGACGCCGTCGACGCGTTTCTCCCGGTGGTCGCGCCGGCGAGCGTCTACTGGCTCCGGAACGAGCACTACGCGACCGAGGAGGAGCTCGTCTACGCGCTTGCGGATGCGCTGCACGAGGAGTACGCGGCCGTCGTCGAGGCGGGCTTCCTCGTCCAGGTCGACGACGCCGTGCTGATGCACGAGTACGACACCATCCTCGCCCAGGGCGGCTCGGCGGAGGACTACCGGCGGTGGGCGAAGCTCCGCGTCGACGCGCTCAACCACGCGCTGGCCGGAATCCCCGAGGAGCGCGTCCGCTACCACGTGTGCTTCGGCAGCTGGCACGGCCCGCACGCGTTCGACCCGCCGCTCGCCGACGTGGTCGACCTCGTCCTCGAGGTGAACGCGCGCTACTACCTGATCGAGCAGGCCAATCCGCGGCACGAGCACGAGTGGCGGCTGTGGGAGGACGTCGAGCTGCCCGAGGGGAAGGTGCTGGTGCCGGGCGTCGTCACCCACCACACCAACGTGGTCGAGCACCCGGAGCTGGTCGCCGAGCGGCTCGTCCGGCTCGCCGGCCTCGTCGGGCGCGACCGGGTGATGGCCGGCACCGACTGCGGGTTCGCCCAGAGCGCACCGGTGCAGCGTGTGCACCCGACGATCCAGTGGGCGAAGCTGGAGGCGCTGGCCGAGGGCGCGCGGCTCGCGACGGAACGGGTCTGGGACGCCGGATGAACGACACCGCTTGCTCTCGGGAACCCGGCGCGAGAAGATCGCTGCGACAATGGCCTCGGCTCGGGCCCGCTGCGCATGCTGCTGATCGACACGGCGACGGTTGCCGCTTCAGACCGTCTGGCCTTCTGGTCGGACTCGTCGTTCGACGCCTATCTACCGGTGCAGGTGCGGAGCCCCGAGGGCGAGCAGTTCGGCGCGCGAATGTGGGGCTACGAGCTCGGGCCGCTCAGCCTGTTCAAGATCGCCGCAGCCCCGAACACGATGATGCGCAGCTCGCGGGCGATCGCCGCCTGCGACCCGGAGTGCCTGCACCTCTCGGTCGTCCTTCGCGGGCAGATCAACGCTGCGCAGGAGGGTCGGACCGGCGTTGCCCGGATGGGCGACCTGATCAGCTACGAGACCTCCCACCCGGTGGTCTTCCGGGCGGATCAGCCGTACGAGTCGCTGGTGGTCCGCGTGCCGCGGAGCCTGCTCGGGCGGGAGGAGACGCAGATCAGCAAGCTGACCGCCGTCGGGATCCCGGGCGGCGAGGGGCTGGCGCGGGCGGCAGTCGGCTTCCTGCTCGGCCTGGCCGGCGGCCTGGAAGACGGGACGATCACGCCGACGGACGCGCCGGACTCGATCGAGTGCGTGATCGACCTCGTCCGCGCTCTCTATGCGGGCCCCGCCCGTGCGGAGGAGGCGACCAGGCTCCGGACGCGGGCCGAGATCCTGCTGGACATCCAGGCATTCATCGAGGCGCGCCTGGGCGACCCGGAGCTGGATCCGGATCAGATCGCGCGGGCCAGCTTCATCTCGACCAGGTACCTGCACAAGCTGTTCGAGTCCGAGGGCACCAGCGTCTGCCGCTGGATCAGGGAGACGCGTCTCGAGCGCTGCCGCCGCGACCTGCTCGACCCGGCGCTCGACGACGAGACGATCCTGACGATCGCCAGCCGGTGGGGCCTGCCGGGGCCGCAGCACTTCAGCCGTCTCTTCCGCTCGGCGTACGGGTGCTCGCCGAGCGACCTCAGGCGCGAGCGCCGCAGCGCCGTTCACTGACCGCCGCCGCCGGAGCGGGGCGATGACCCCGGTCCTGGAGGCGACGGGGATCTCGGTCCGGTTCGGCGGCGTCCGGGCGGTCGTCGACGTCGACCTCGAGGTGGGCGAGGGGCAGCTGGTCGGCCTGATCGGGCCGAACGGGGCGGGCAAGACGACGTTCATCGACGCGATCAGCGGCTTCGTCCGCTGTGACGGCCGGGTCGAGCTCGACGGGGAGGACCTGACAAGGGTGTCGCCGCACGTTCGGGCGAGGCGCGGCCTCGCGCGGACGTGGCAGTCGATCGAGCTGTTCGACGACCTCTCGGTCGGTGAGAACGTGCTCGTCGCCTCGCACCGCACGTCGGCCTGGCGGACGATCCGCGAGACGGTCTCGGCTCCCGATCCGCACTCGGCCGAGATCACCCCCGCCCTGGCGCTGCTCGGGCTCGAGGGGACGGTGGAGCAAATGCCCAGCGAGCTGTCGCAGGGACAGCGCAAGCTGGTCGGGATTGCCCGGGCGCTCGCGCCGAAGCCGCGGATCGTCTGCCTCGACGAGCCTGCCGCCGGCCTGGACACGCGCGAGAGCGAGGAGCTCGGCGCCCGCCTGCGCCGACTGGCGGACGACGGGCAGGCGATGCTGCTGGTCGACCACGACATGGGTCTCGTGCTCGGGATCTGCGACGAGGTGGTCGTGCTGGAGTTCGGAAAGGTGATCGCCCGCGGCGCCCCCGACGTCGTCCGCAACGATCCGCAGGTGATCGAGGCCTACCTCGGCGGTGCCGCCTCCAGGCTCGCCGCCGGAGAGGACGCCCATGGCTGACGCGGTGCTCGCGGTCGAGACGCTGACCGCCGGCTACGACGAGGCGGCGGTGATCCGCGACGTGGACCTGACCGTCGGCGCGGGCGAGGTGGTCGCCCTGCTCGGAGCGAACGGCGCGGGGAAGACGACGACCCTGCGCGTCGTCTCCGGTCTGGTGCGCCCGATGGTCGGTCGCATCCTCTTCGACGGTGACGACCTCGCCCGCACCTCCCCGAGCGCGCGGGCCCGGCTCGGTATCGCCCATGTTCCCGAGGGCCGCGGCCTGTTCTTCGGCATGACGGTCGCCGAGCACTTCCGCGTCGGGCCTCGCGGCGAGCCGATCGACGACGCCCTCGCCTACGAGTACTTCCCGAAGCTGGCGGAGCTGAAGGGGCGGCGGGTCGGCCTCCTCTCGGGCGGCGAGCAGCAGATGCTCGCGGTCGCCCGCGCCCTCGCCCGCCGGCCGAAGGTGCTGCTGCTGGACGAGCTCAGCCTGGGGCTCGCCCCGGTGATCGTCGAGCGGTTGCTGCCGGTGGTGCGGGCGTTCGCCGACGAGCGCGGGCTGTGCCGTTCTGCTCGTCGAGCAGCACGTGCACCTCGCGCTCGAGGTCGCCGACCGCGGGTACGTCCTGTCGCACGGCCGGATCGTGCTCCACAACGACGCGGAGCACCTGCGCGCCAACCGGCAGCTGTTGATTGCGAGCTACCTCGGAGAGCACACGCAGGGCGCCGTCGACGCAGAGCCGGCGCCCGTGACCGAAAGAGAGGACCACGATGGCTGATCGGAGCCTGGAAGACCTGCTCGGCACCGTCGAAAGCCCGGTCGAGCTCCTGCGCAACTCGCAGGCCGGCCCGAACGTCTACCCGGGGGTTCCGGCCGAGTACACGAACTGGCGCGACGAGCAGACCGCCTGGCAGACGACCTGCGTGCTCTTCAATCAGTCGTACCACATGGCCGACCTGGCGGTCGAGGGCCCGGACGCGGCGAAGCTGCTCTCCCGGCTCGCAGTCAACAGCTTCGAGGGGTTCACGGTCGACAAGGCCAAGCACTTCGTGCCGTGCACGCCGGAGGGCTACGTGATCGGCGACGTGATCCTCTTCCACCTGGCCGAGAACCGTTTCAATCTCGTCGGCCGCGCGCCCGCGCTGAACTGGATCACCTACCACGCGGCGACCGGCGACGAGGACGTCACGGTGGAGCTCGACCAGCGCTGGGCCCTGCGCACCGACGGGCGCCGCCGCTCCTACCGGTTCCAGGTCCAGGGGCCGAACGCGATGCAGGTGATCGAGAAGGTGCTGGGTGGGCCCGCGCCGGAGCTCAAGTTCTTCAACATGACCACGATCACGATCGCCGGGCGGCCCGTGCGTGCCCTCCGCCACGGGATGGTCGGACAGCCCGGCTGGGAGCTCTTCGGCCCATGGGAGGACGCGGCACCGGTCCACGAGGCGCTGCTCGAGGCGGGGGAGGAGTTCGGGCTGAGGCAGGTCGGCGGGCGCGCCTACTCGTCGAACACGCTCGAGTCCGGGTGGATCCCCTCGCCGCTCCCGGCCGTGTACTCGGGCGACAGCCTGAAGGCGTACCGCGAGTGGCTTCCGGCCGCCGGATACGAGGGCTCGGCCTCGATCGGGGGCAGCTTCTCGTCGGCGTCGATCGTGGACTACTACTTGACGCCCTGGGATCTCGGCTACGGGAGCTACGTCAAGTTCGACCACGACTTCATCGGCCGCGAGGCGCTCGAGGACATCGCGGGCCAGGAGCACCGGCAGAAAGTGACGCTGGCGCTCGACGACGAGGACGTGACGAGCACGATCGGAACGATGTTCGGGGCGGCGGGCGACCGGGCGAAGTTCATGGACTGGCCGTCGGCCGTCTACTGCATGCACCCGTTCGACCGGGTCACCGTCGACGGCGAGACGGTCGGACTCTCCACCTGGATCGGGTACAGCGCCAACGAGGGCAAGATGCTCACCCTGGCCGTGCTCGAGCCCGAGTACGCCGAGCCGGGAACCGAGGTGACCTTGGTCTGGGGCGAGGAGGACGGCGGCTCGTCGAAGCCGACCGTCGAGCCGCACGTGCAGACGGAGATCCGTGCGGTGGTCAGTCCGGTCCCGTACACGGAGGTGGTGCGTCAGTCCTACCGGGCGGCCAAGGTGAGCTAGGAGCTGGCGCCCGCCCTTCCGGTCGCGCCAGGCTGAGGCCTTTCCCTGCTTGCCCTTGAAGGGGGCTTTCAGACGAGCTGCGCCGCGCTCGTCTCGAACGCCCGGTCGAAGATCTGCTCGAGCGGGAGCTGCCGCAGCCTCTCCGAGAGGACCTCGACGCCCCACGGGCCGTCGTAGCCGGCGCCGCGGACGGCCGCGACGTACTCGCGGATCGGGAACTCGCCCTCGCCGGGCAACTCGCGGTGGTTGACGGTCTCGTCGACCGGGTCGGGCATGTTCTCCCACCGGCCGTCGCTGAGCTCGACCCAGCCGTACCAGCGGCCCGGCACGGCGCGCAGGTCCTCTGCCGTGACCCCGAGCTTCGCCATGTGCCAGGTGTCGATGCACAGCGCTGCGTTCGGCGCGTCCGCGCCCTGAACGACCGCCAGCGCGGTCTGGAGGTCGTGGACGTTCACGTCCGGCGGCATGAACTCGTAGACCATCTTCGCGTCGTGGCGCCCGGCCGCCGCGGCGCACAGCTCGGCGTAGCGTTCGGTCAGCCGCCGGAGCTCGCACGGTGTCCCCGGGATGTTCCCGACCTTGATGTGATGGGCGTCGAGCGCGGCGGCCGCATCGAAGAGCAGTTCCCAGATCGGCTCGGCCGCCTTTCGCCGCTCGTCGCCGGGGTCGAGGAACCACTCCCAGACGAACTCCAGTTCGAGGTACTGGAGCCCGTGGTCGTCGAGCAGCGCCCTGACGTCTGCGAGCGACCGGGTCTCGAGGATGTGGCGGAGGTCGGCGTGCCAGATGCCGATGCCCTTGAAGCCGGCCCGCTCCGCCTGCGCGCAGCGGTCGGCGATGTCGAACAGACTCCACTCGCGGCCCGCGTGCACCTCCACCGGCCCGGAGGTCGTCCAGTAGAGCGCGACCAGGTCGTCGTTCGCCACGGCCAGGTGAACCTAACCGGTGGACAGGTCACATGCCAGATGGGATGCTTGACCGGCTCGTGCCTGACTACGTGATCGTCGGCGGCGGTTCTGCCGGGTGCGTCCTCGCGGGGCGGCTGAGCGAGGACCCGGACGTGACCGTGCTGATGCTCGAGGCGGGCCCGCCGGACGTCGCACCCGAGATCCACATCCCGTTCGCCTTCCCGGCGCTGTTCAAGTCCGCCCACGACTGGGACCTGCTCGGCGAGAAGGAGCCCGGCCTCGGCGGGCGGCGGCTCTACCTGCCGCGCGGGAAGATGATCGGCGGCTGCGGCTCGATCAACGCGATGATCTACCTGCGCGGCAACCGGCTCGACTTCGACGAGTGGGCGGCGGCTGGGGCCGACGGCTGGTCGTACGACGAGGTGCTGCCGTACTTCCGGCGTGCGGAGGACAACGAGCGCGGCGAGGACGAGTTCCACGGCGTCGGCGGGCCGCTTGCGGTCTCCGAGAGCCGCTCGATGCAGCCGCTGGTCGACGCGATGCTCGAGGCCGCGGTGCAGGCCGGCCACGAGCGCATCACCGACCTCAATGTCGACCGCCCGGAAGGCGTCGGCCGCTTCCAGGTCACACAGCGCAACGGGAAGCGGTGCTCCACCGCCGATGCCTACCTGCACCCGGTGGCCGACCGGCCGAACCTCGAGGTGCGGACCAGTGTCTTCGCCCAGCGCATCGTGTTCGAAGGCAACCGCGCCGTCGGGGTCGAAGTCGCCCAGGACGGAAAGGCCGAGACGATCCGGGCCGAGCGCGAGGTGATCGTCTCCGCCGGCACGTACCAGTCGCCCGTCCTGCTGATGCTCTCGGGAATCGGCCCCGAGGAGGACCTCTCGCTGCTCGGGATCCCGGTGCGCGAGAACCTGCCGGTCGGCGGCAACCTCCAGGACCACTGCATGGTCAACGTCAACTTCACGACCGACCAGCCGGCCCTGTTCGGCATCCTCACGCCCGAGAACTTCGAGCTGCTCGAGAAGGAGGGCCGCGGGCCGCTCAGCTCCAACATCCCCGAGGCCGGCGGCTTCTTCCGCAGCCGCGACGACCTGCCGGCGCCGGACCTCGAGTTCCACTTCGCCCCTTCGATCTTCTTCGACGAGGGCCTGAACGCGCCGACCGACCCCGGCTACGCCTTCGGCCCGGTCCTGATCAAGCCGAACGCTCGCGGCTGGGTGAAGCTGCGCACGCCGATGCCCGACTCCAAGCCGCTCGTGCTGACCAACTTCATGACCGACGAGGACGACCGTCGCGCCGTGATCGCGGGCGTGCGGATCGCACTCGGCATCGCGTCGCAGCCTGCGCTGAAGGCGGTGGCGAAGGCGCCGTACAGCGTCCCCGACTCCGACTCGGACGCGGACATCCTCGCGTGGATCGAGCGCAACGCGCAGCCCGTCTACCACCCGACCTCCACCTGTGCGATCGGCTCGATCGTCGATCCCGACCTGCGGGTGCGCGGCTTCGAGGGCCTGCGCGTCTGCGACGCGTCGGTGATGCCGACGATCACGCGGGCGAACACGCACGCTGCGACGGTGATGATCGCCGAGAAGGGCGCCGACCTGATCGCGGGCAAGGCGCCGCTGCCGGCTGCTCGGGCGACCGCGGTCGCCCCCTAGACGCCGCAGAGGGGGTTCGAGCGAACTGCAGTGACAGGCCTAAGCCTGTCACTGCGGGGGAACGCGGCGGTCGCTCTGGCGGCCGACGACCACCCACACGGCCTCGACCGGCTCGTCTCCGATCGCCCAGAGGCGGTGCGGCGACGTGGCGTCGAACGTGATCGAGTGGCCCGGCTCGAGGTGGTACTCGTCGAAGCCGACCCTGACCCCGAGCTGCCCGCTGATCACGAACGCGTACTCGCGGCCGCCGTGGGTGATCAGCGAGTCGGCCGGGCACGACTCGCTGCCGGCGTCGTACGTGACACGCAGGAACTCGACGCTCGGGTCGCGCTCGGGCGTGAGCCGTTCCCAGATGACTCCCGAGGCGAGGTTGATCACCGGCCGTTGTTCGGGCGTGACCACCGGCGTCGACTCGGCGCCGTGGTGCCGGAGGTCGCCGGGGCCGGTCTCCTCGTCGAACAGGTCGCCCATGTTCAGGCCGAGCTCGCGGGCGAGCGCCCAGAGCGTGCTCACGCTCGGGTTGACCTTGTCCCGCTCGATCTGCGAGATCAGGCTGGCCGAGACGCCGATCCGGCGGGCGATCTCACGGAGGCTGAGGCCCAGCCGCTCGCGTTGCTCGCGCAGGCGTGGTCCGATCTGCGACGGCGCGTGCGCCTCCACGGGAGCTGCTTCGGTGCGAGGCGTCGCCACGGCTAGGTCGAGGCGAGGGACTCCCAGTCCCGCTCGAACCGGTACGAGTGGCGGTCGGGCGGGCCGGGCGCCGAGGACTCGAGCCACTTCACCGTGCCGCCCTTCGTCTCGTAGAACGCGTGGACGCAGCCGACGGCCGTCCAGAACACGTCGCCCGGATACAGCGTGTACCGCGTGCCGTCGGCGACCACGTCGACCTCGCCCTCGAGCATGTAGTAGGACTCCTCGAAAGGGTGGTCGTGCGGGAGCGCCTGGGCTCCGGGCTGGTAGCCGACCATGAACATCGTGTGCAGCTGCGCGTCGAGGCGCTTGTCGACGAGCATCTTGACGGTGATCCCGCTGTAGAGCAGGGCAGCCGTCGCCATGCTGGCCGACACCTTCGGCTCCGACGACCGCATTCCCTCGCTGAGCCGTCCGACATCCATGTCGTCGTCGGAGAGGAGGAAGAGATGGCGGTTGCGCGGGTCGCGGAGGTCGAGCTCGGCCGGGATATCGTCAGGCGCTCCGCCGACGAAGAACGTGTCGGGCGGCTGCTCGGGAGGGCGCGGGCGCGGGGAGGCCACCTCGATCCAACGGGCGCGGTCGTCGCTCCGCCAGGCGTGGGGCAGGCCGACGGGAAGCGCGCCGCACGCGTTCGGGCGGAGCCGGACTCCGCGGCCGTCCAGGAAGAGGACCGGCTCGCCCTCGAGGACGAAGAAGCTCGACTCGAACGAGTGGACGTGCGTGTCCACGTACCCGTCCTGGAGCTCGACCAGGGTCAGGCCGGTATGCACCGAGCCGGTGGCGCCGCCGACCAGGACGGCGCGCGTGAGGCCGCGGCTGTGACCGGGCAGCGCGGGCTCGAGCTCGATCTCCTCGCGGCGTACGAGCCGGTGCCCCAGACGATCGGTGACGGGCGCGACGCTCATTGCAGCAGCCATCCGCCGTCGACCTCGAGGTTGACGCCGTTCACGCCGCCGTTCTCGAGCAGGAAGATCGACGCGTCCACGATCTCGTCTGTGGTGACGAGACGGCCGATCGGCGTGCGGGCCCGCACGGGGTCGAGTACCGAGTCGGGCTTTTCGGCCCAGGCCGGTGTGTCGCCGACGATCCCGGGATGGATGGCGTTCACGCGTACCGGGGCGAGCTGCACGGCGAGCGTCCGCACGAGGCCCTCGACGCCGCCGTTCACCGTCGTGACCGTCGTCGAGCCGGGGTACGGGCGCCGCAGCGCCTGGCCACCGAACAGCAGGACCGCGGCGTCGTCGGTCAGGCGGTCGGCGAGGACGTGCACGACCTCCGTATACCCGACGAGCTTCAGGGTGACGAGCCGGATCGCGCGCGCGATGTCGTAGTCGGCGACGGTGTTCTGGTCGCGCTCGATCGCGGCCAGGACGAGGCGGGCCACCGGACCGATCGACTCGAGCGCCGATGCGAGCTGCGCGGGCTCGGCGAGGTCGAGCGCGCACGAGTCCACATCGCCTTCGATCGCGCCGGCTGCGCCCGCGCAGCGATCGGCGCTCCGGCTCGTGAGCACGACCTTTCGGCCGCGGCCGGCGTAGGTCTCGGCGAGCCGCAGCCCGATGCCGGACGTACCCCCGACGACGACGACGGCTCCTTCTGCCACGGCGGCCAACGATAGACCCGCCGTACAGTGACAGTCAACTTCGCGTTCGATCGTGCGCGATCAAATTTGCTCCTGCTGTGCAGTGATGGTAAAACCGGCCGGCCAAGTACAGCCTGGCTGAATCCGATCACTTCCGAGCGAAGGGAGCTTCGTGTCCGAGCGAGTCCTGTTCCGCGGCGGCCATGTCCTCACGATGGACCCCGCAGCGGGTGACATCTTCGGCGGCGACGTCCTCGTCGAGGGGGAGAAGATCGCGGCTGTCGGCCGCGATCTCGAGGTCGGCGACGCCGAGGTGGTCGACGCGACGGGCTCGATCGTCATCCCCGGCTTCATCGACTCGCACCGTCACACCTGGGAGACAGTCATCCGTGGCGTCGCGCCCGACGTCAGCCTCGCCGGGTACTTCGAAGTCGTTTTGGCTGCATTCGCACCTGCGTACCGGCCCGAGGACGTCTACGCGGGCAACTACCTCGGCGCGCTCGAGGCGATCGACGCCGGCGTCACCACCCTGCTCGACTGGTCGCACATCAACAACACGCCCGACCACGCCGACGAGGCGATCCGCGGCCTCCAGCAGGCGCGCCTCAGGGCCGTGTACTGCTACGGCAACCCCAACACGTCCCTCGCCGACTGGTGGTACGAGAGCGAGCTCGAGGCGCCCGAGGACATTCGGCGGGTCCGGGAGCAGTACTTCTCGAGCGACGAGGGGCTGATCACCCTCGCGATGGGGACGCGCGGCCCGGGCTTCTGCAAGCCCGAGGTCGTGAAGCACGACTGGGAGCTCGCGCGCGACGTCGGCGCTCCGATCAGCGTCCACGTCGGCATGGGACCGGTCGCGGGCCGGTTCTCGATGGTGAAGCAGCTGGACGAGATGGGGCTGCTCGGGCCGGACACGACGTACATCCACTGCAACTACCTGTCGGACGAGGAGTTCCGGCTGATCGCCGACTCGGGCGGCAAGATCTCGATCGCCCCGACCGTGGAGATGTACATGGGCCACGGGACGCCGCCGACTGCGAAGGCGCTTGCCCACGGGCTGCGCCCGAGCCTGAGCATCGACGTCGTCACGACCGTGCCGGGCGACATGTTCACGCAGATGCGCTTCCTCTTCGCCTCCGACCGCCTGCTCGCGCACGAGGCCGCGTTCGAGGCGGGCAACGTCGAGGAGCCGACGTTCCTCAGCTCGCGCGAGGTGCTCGAGTTCGCGACCATCGAGGGCGCGCGGGTCTGCGGGTTAAACCACCGGACCGGCTCTCTCACGCCCGGCAAGCAGGCCGATCTGGTGCTGATCCGCTGCGACCGGTCGAACACCTATCCGGTGATCGACCCGGTCTCGACCGTCGTCCACCAGGCCGACACGCGCAACGTCGACACGGTCATGGTCGGCGGCCGCTTCCTGAAGCGCGGCGGCGAGCTCGTCGACGCCGACCTGGTCGGCGCCCGCGACCGCGCGTCCGCGTCACTCGATCACCTCCTGTCGGCGACGCAGATCCAGCCGGACTGGGTGCAGAGCGCACGGCTCGAGCCCGTGCATGGACACTGAACGGCACGCGGCGGCACTGCTCGGAACGGACAGCAGTGACAGGCTTGAGCCTGTCACTGCAGGTCACGCCCGACGACTCGCGTAGGCAGCGAAGGCATCGATCGCGCCGGGATCGATCAGCGCGTCCTTGCTGGCCACCTCGGCCACCGGCGTACCGGTGAGGATCTTCTTCACCGGTAACTCCAGCTTCTTGCCGGTCATCGTCCGCGGGATCGCCGGCACCGAGACGATGTCGTCCGGCTTGTGCCGCGGCGAGAGCCCTGAGCGAAGAGCATCGGAGATGCGCGCCTTCAGCTCGTCGTCCAGGTCGAGCCCGTCGCGGAGGACGACGAACAGCAGGAGCTCGTCGGTCGCCTCGAGGTGGACGACCAGCGCATCGAGCACCTCGTCGAAGTCCTCGACGACGCCGTACAGCTCGCTCGTGCCCAGGCGGACGCCCCCGCGGTTCAGAGTCGCGTCGGAGCGGCCGGTGATGATCGAGGTGCCCCGCTCGGTGAACATGATCCAGTCGCCGTGCCGCCAGACGCCGGGATAGACGCCGAAGTAGGCGTCCTGGTACCGCGAGCCGTCCTCGTCGTTCCAGAACTTCACCGGCATCGACGGCATCGGCTGCCGGATGACGAGCTCGCCCAGCTCGCCGACGACCTCGTTCCCGTCGGAGTCGAACGCGGCCACGTCGACGCCGAGGCACTTGCCCGCCATCTCGCCGGCATAGACCGGCAGCAACGGGTAGCCCTGGACGATTCCGGTGCAGACGTCGGTGCCGCCGCTGCCGACGTTCAGCATCATCTCCGGCCCGGCCTGCGCGTAGATCCACTCGTACGAGTCGGCGGGGAGCGGCGAGCCCGCGGCGCAGATCATCTTCAGCGTCGAGAGGTCGAAGTCGCGGCCGGGCTCGAGTCCCTCCTTGCGGCAGGCCATCGTGAACGCCGGGCTGAGCCCGAACATCGTCGCGCGAGTCTCTTCGACCAGGCGCCACTGCTGGGCCAGGTCCGGATAGCCTGGATTCCCGTCGAGCATCACGATCGACGCGCGCAGCAGGAGGGCCGATACGAGTGCGTTCCACATCATCCACGCGGTGGTCGTGAACCACATCAGCCGGTCGCCCGGACGCAGGTCCCACGAGAGGCCGTGGTTCTTCAGGTGCTCGAGCAGGATGCCGCCGTGGCCGTGGACGATCGCCTTCGGCAGGCCGGTCGTGCCCGACGAGAAGAGCACGTAGAGCGGGTGGTCGAACGGAACCGGGTCGAACTCGAGCGGGCCTGCCTCGGCCACGAGGTCGTCCCACGGGACCGTGTCTGGAAGCTCGTTGCCTCCGTACGGGACGTGGACGACGCTGCGCAGCGACGGCAGACCGGTGCGCACCTCCGCCACCTGCCCACGGCGGTCGATCCACGTCTCCCCCCAGCGGTAGCCGTCGACCGCGAGCAGCACGCTCGGCTCGAGCTGGCCGAGGCGGTCGAGCACGCTCCGCGGCCCGAACTCGGGCGGGCAGGTCGCCCAGATCGCGCCGAGGCTGGCCGCGGCCAGGAAGGCGACGAGCGTCTCGGGGATGTTCGGCAGGTACGCGACCACCCGGTCGCCCGGGCCGACGCCCAGCCGCCGGAGCCCCGCCCGCGCCCGTGCCACCCGGTCCCGCAGGTCGCCGAAGGTCAGGTCGAACGGATCGCGCGACTGGGACCGGGCGAGTACTGCCACCGCGTCGAGCTCGTCGTCGCGGCCGAGCATGTGCGCGGCGAAGTTCAGCCGCGCTCCCGGGAACCATTCGGCTCCGGGCATCGCCCGCGAGCCGAGCACCCGCTCGTACGGCGTGTCCGCCCGGATCTCGAAGAAGTCCCAGATCGACGACCAGAAGCCCTCGAGGTCGGAGACCGACCACCGCCAGAGCTCGTCGTAGTCCTCGCCGCTGCGCCCCAACGACGCCGTGTACCGGGCGAGGAGCGAGTGCTCGCGCGCGTCCTCGGTCGGCGTCCAGACGACCTGGCCGACCGAGAAGGGCCGCTCCGCGGAGACGCTCATCGGGCGGCCGGCGGATAGATCGCGTCCGGCTGCTGGTCGCGGCCGGGAGCGCCGTCGAAGATCTCGGTGACGACGCCGAGGTCACGGTCGGTCGAGAGGTAGGAGAACGTGACCCCGTTGTAGGTGCCGCCGAGCAGCACCTCGTGGCCGCGGCCCCCGAGCTCGGCGAGCGTCCCCTCGTAGTCCGCCACGGCCACGCCGACGTGGTGGACGCCCGGCCCGTGCTCGGCGAGGAACCGCGCGTAGACGCTGTCTTTGTCCTGCGGCTCGACCAGCTCCCACTGCACCTCGCCGACCTTCGCCAGAGCGAGTCGCCACGATCTCTCGACCGGCTGCCCGCCCTCGTGCATCCCCTGCACGTTGCCGGGGTTGAACTCGTAGACGTCCCACGGGCCGATGCCGTACAGCTCGACGTACGTGCGCATCGCGGCCTCGAGGTCCGGCACGACGACGGAGACCTGCAGCGTTCCCGTAAAGACCGGCTCCCGCACGTGTCAATCCTACGGCGGCGTTCCTTGCGGCGCGGCCGATGCCGTGATTCGATCACGCGGTGACGGTGGCGCCGGCGAACATCCTCTCGAAGCTCTTCGACGTCCGAGGGACGCGGGTGGTGGTGACCGGTGCGGCCGCGGGCCTGGGGTTCGCGATGGCCGAGGTGCTCGCCGAATGCGGCGCCCGGGTCACGCTCGCCGACATCCACGAGGAGCGGCTCGAGGCGGCCACCGCGCGCCTCGCCGAGCGGGGGTGCGACGTCCGCGGCGTGGTCACGGATGTCCGCGACGAGAAGGCGGTCGACGCGCTGGTCACCGGCGTGGTCGAGGAGCAGGGCGGGGTGGACGTCGTGTTCGCCAACGCGGGGCTCGCGTCGGTGCCCGGCTTCCGCCTGGACGGCGGGCAGACGCTCGCCACGCTCGAGCGCTCCGACTGGGACAGCGTGCTGGCCGTGAACCTGAACGGCGTCGTCCACACGATGCGGAGCGCCGCCCGAGCCATGACGGCGCTGGGCTCCGGACGCATCGTCGTCACGGCCTCGAACGCGGGGCTCAGGGTCGAGCCGCTCGTCTGCTACGGCTACGCGGCGAGCAAGGCCGCCGTCATCCACGTCGTGCGCCAGGCGGCGCTGGAGCTGGCGCCGCAGGGCGTACTCGTCAACGCGATCTGCCCCGGCCCGTTCTACGGGACGCTGATCGGCGGCGGCGTCACCGAGAACCCGAGCGAGGAGATGAAGGAGATGTGGAAGACGCTGATCCCGCTCGGGCGGATGGCGCACCCGGACGAGCTGAAGGGCCTCGTCGTGCTGCTCGCCTCCCCGGCGTCGAGCTTCATGACCGGCGCCGCGTTCGTGGTGGACGGCGGGTCGCTCGTCCAGGCTTAGAGCGCCTAGCGAAATGAGTGGTTGTGTCCCCGAGCCGCGCTGGGCGGCACGCTGCGGCGTCCTCAGTCGCCCCGATAGTTAGGTCACTATCGGGGCTCCCTGCGTCCTTGCATCGCACTCGCCCATCGCACCTCGGGAACGAACACCCATTCCGTTAGGCGCTCTTAGGAGATCGACGCCAGGCGATCGACACTCGGCTCGGCCGTGATGCCCGAGGGCGAGATGGAGAAGCGCTGCGGGTCGTCGTCGTAGCCGAAGTCGCACGGCATCGCGCTCGCCCGCTTCCACCGCCTGAAGTCCAGATACAGCACCTCGTCGTCCGGATACTCGAACAGGTTGTGGAGCGGCCGGTCCCACCAGCTCCGGTCCGTGCGGTCGAAGACGGCGCCGCGTTCCCAGTACAGCCCGTCGACCGAGTCGATCAGGCCGCGCGGCTGCATCCACTTCGGCCAGTAGACCCTCAGCGCGCCGGCGTCCGCCTGCCTGCGGACGAAGCGCGACCAGTTCTTCTCGTCGTACCTGATGTTCTCCCGCGCCCGGACGACGAGCTCGAACTTGCGGTCGGCGAGGAACAGCCGATTGAGCTCGTCGGTGTTCCGGTACAGGGTGCAGGTGCCGGCGATTCTCCGCCTGCGCGGGGAGACGACGTCGTAGCCGCTCAGGATCTCCTCGGTGGCGAGGAACTTCCGGATGCTTCCCCACACGACATCGACGTCGCAGTGGCCCCAGAAGTCGACTCCCTCGAGGTATTCCTCGAAGAGCAGGCCGAAGGCCGGCTTGTAGTCGCAGAGCTTGTACGGCACCTCCAGGGTGACGGTCAGGCCGGTCTTGCGCTCGACCAGCCGCTCGAAGTCTTGGAGGGAGCCGTCGATGAACTGGACGTTCGCGGGAGTCGTCGACGGGATCTCGCAGTCGGTGTAGAAGAGCCACCGGATCGACGGGTTGTGCTTGCAGGCCTGCAGGTAGGCCGGGAACCAGAGCGGCCAGCTGCCGACGTACGGGACGACGAACGCGATCGTCGGCCCGGTCCGGTCGGCGGCGCTCATCCGGGCGAGAGTAGCTAGGGAATCAGCACTGCGCGGCCGGTGACGTCGCCCTCGCGGAGCTTGTCCAGCACGTCGTTCACGGCCTCCAGCGGGTGGGTCTCGGTGCGCAGCGTCACGTCGCCCTTCGCGTGCAGCTGGAGCAGCTCCCACAGGTCGATCCAGTTCCCGACCAGGTTCCCGGCGATGGCCGTCTCGCCGACCACCATCGCCACCGACGGGACCGTGATCGTCCCGCCGTAGCCGACGGTCGAGTACAGTCCCCGCCGCGAGAGCGCGTCCAGGCCGGCGGCGTGCGTTGCGTCGGTGGCGACGAAGTCCATGATCACGTCGGCGCCCGCGCCGTTCGTCGCCTCGCGCAGGTCGGCGGTGTCCTCCAGCACCTCGTCCGCGCCGAGCTCCCGCGCCAGCGCCCGCCGCCGCTCGTCGGTGTCGATCGCGATCACCGACCCGCCGCCGAGCACCTTCAGGAGCTGCAGTGCGATGTGGCCGACGCCGCCGACGCCGATCACGGCCGAGGTCGTCCCGGGCGTCACGCGGGGCAGGAGCCGCTTGACCGCGTGGATCGCGGTCAGCCCGGCGTCGGCATGCGGCGCGACCGCCGCCGGCTCGACCCCCTCCGGCAGCGGCACGAGCGAGCGCTCGTCGACGAGCACGTAGTCGGCGAAGCCGCCGTCGCGCGTCAGGCCGTAGAACTGATGCCGGTCGCAGTGCATGTCCAGTCCGCGCCGGCAGTTGACGCACAGCCCGCAGCTGTACGGCGGGTAGACGAGCACGGCGTCGCCCGGTTGCGCGGTGGTCACGTCGGGCCCGACCGCGTGCACCCAGCCGGCGCTCTCGTGGCCGAGCACGATCGGCGTCGTCAGTCCGGCCGGCTCCATCAGCCCGTCCTGGGCGTGGAGGTCGGTGGCGCAGACGCCGGCGCCGCCGACCTCGACCACGACGTCCCTCGCCGCGACGGGCTCCGGCTCGGGCTTCTCGATCAGCTCGAGGGGGCGGTGATACTCGCGCAGGAGCGCGGCTCTCACTGCTCCGCCAGGTGGTCGGCGAGGCGTGTGGCCAGCGCCATGATCGTCAGGGACGGGTTGACCGACAGCGTGCGCGGAATCAGCGACCCGTCGCCGACGTAGAGGCCGTCCACTCCGTGGACCTTGCCGTTGCGGTCGACGGCGGAGCGCTCAGGGTCGTCGCCCATCCGGCACGAGCCCTGGACGTGCGTCGAGGCGAGCCCGGTCCAGCAGACCCGTGTGGCGCCCGCCGCCTCGAGCACCCGCTTGCTGAACTCGAGCGATGCGTCGAGCCGGTCGAGCTCGCGCTCGTTGAAATCGACGTCGAATCGCTCCTGGCCGTTCTCGTCGACGACGACCGAGGCGTTGTTCTCGTCGTTGACCATCGCCAGCACACCGTTCCAGTAGCGGAACTTCCGCACCGCCGCGGTCAGGCGCGGGCCCCAGAACGGGCCCTGGTCGTCGCGGAGCGTGGTGGCGAAGGCGATCGGGTCCTGGATCGTCGAAGCCTCGATCACGAAGCCGCCGTCCTCGTCGTGCTGGAACGACATGCAGTGCGAGGAGATCGGATAGGTCATGTGCGCGTCCTGCGGCTCGTCGAACAGGCCGTAGACGAGGCGCACCGGGTGGATTCCGAGGAACGACCCGATCGCTGGAGCGTCGAGCCCGGAGCGCTCGAGGATCTGCGGTGTGTTCAGCGACCCGCCGGCGACCACGATCGTCTCCGCGCGAACGGTCTCGCCGCCGACCTCGACGCCGGCCGCCCGGCCGCCCTCGATCAGGACGCGGTCGACGTCGGCGTCCGCGCGCAGCTCCAGCTGCCCGCGTGCCCAGGTGTCGGCGATGTAGGTGTTCATCGTCGACTTGCCGGCGTTGGTCGGGCAGCCCTGGAGGCACGAGCCGCAGTGCATGCAGTTGGCGTCGGTATAGGCGGTCACCGGCTCCAGCTCGTGGCCCAGCGCCGCGAAGCCCTTCTCGACCGTGAGGACGCACTTCTGCCAGTCGCGCCGCTCGCGGATCCCGAGCCGCTCCTCGACCCGCGCGTAGTAGGGCTCGAGGTCGGCGAGCGCGAACGGCGTCGAGCCGTCGCTCGTCAGCCCCGTGTCGGCGTGCCATTTCGCCACGTCCCGCTCGTGCGCGCGCAGCGCCACCTTCGTGTTGATCGTCGTCGTCCCGCCGACGCAGCGGCCCGCGAGGAACGTGAGCACGTCGCCGTCGGGGAGCAGGCCGAAGCGGAGCGGCCACCAGAAGTCGTGAGCCGCCTTCGCCTCCCACCGGTCGAAGTCGACCGCCGTCAGGTGCGGGCCGGCCTCGAGCAGAAGGACGTCCTTGCCCCGCTGGGCGAGCTCACCCGCAACCACTCCGCCCCCTGCGCCCGACCCGACCACCACGACGTCGTAGGCGTCCCTCACGCGACCCCCAGGTACGACCAGTCCTTGCGGAGGCGCTGCGCGGCCGGCGGGGCGAAGTCGATCTCCGCCCAGGCACCGGTCGCGTCCCGGCCGGGCTCCACGAAGTCGGAGTAGAAAGCCTCGATCGCGAGCGCGCGGACGAGCGCGAACTCGGGCGTCCGTTCGTGGGCCGCGAGCGCGTCCGCGCTCCCGGACGCCGGGGCGAGCGCGTCGATCGCAGCCAGTGCGCCGTTCCGCACGGGCGGCGGCATCTTTGCCAGCACGGCGTCGATGTAGACGACCGGCCCCACGCGCGTCGACCCCGGGACGATCAGCTCGCAGAGCGACTCGAGCGCGCGCGCCCGTTGCTCGTCCAGGGCCTTCAGCGCCATTGGTTCGACACTAACGGTCGAGCGGCTCGCCCGCGAGCCACGTCGCGGCGCTGGCGTAGAGGGCGTCGACCTCGGGGCCCGTCAGCCCCGGCATGTCGGGCTTGACCGTGAATCCGTTCCGCGTCTGCAGGTAGGCGAGGTGCCGGTAGCCGACCGGGAACGAGGCGAGGAGTGCCCGGTCCAGCTTCGGTGCGACGGTCGGGTCGACGGGGATGATCCGGTCCGACTCGTAGATGGGCTGGCGGAGGACAATGCCCCAACGTCCGTCGCGTTTCTCGAGAAAGTCGACGAAACGCCCGGTGCAGATGACGTCGCACTCGACGCCTTCCACGTCGGCGCGCTGGGTGATCGTCATCTTGGCCTGCGAGACGGCCCGGTCTCCTGCGATCTCGACCGAGGTCCCGCCCAGGAAGTGGAGGATGCGCACGCCGCGCTCGAACCCATCGCGGCTGACGCTGATGAAGTCGTCGCAGCTCCCCTGGAACCAGGTCGCCATCATGCGCCCGTCGTCGTGCCAGACCGTGCGGAACCGCTCCCAGTCGCCCGCGTCCCGCCAGACGACCCAGTTCTCGACGAGTCGCCGGATCTCGAGCTCGTCAGTCGACGTCTGCATCCTCGAGCAGCTCTGCGGCATCCCGGCGCTCGCGGAGGAGATAGGCAGAGTGGAGCTTGTCCGGGTTCGCCTTCAGGTCGGCGGCGGTCCCTTCGTAGACGATCCGGCCGCCCTCGATCACGTACGCCTTCTCGGCCAGCCCGAGCGCGACGTGCACGAACTGCTCGATCAGGAGCACGCCCACGCCGTCGCTCGCCGCGTTCTGGAGCGCCGGGATCAGCCGCTGCACGACCACCGGGGCGAGTCCGAGCGAGAGCTCGTCGACGAGCATGAACTTCGGTCGCGACACCAGCGCCTGCGCGAGCACGACCATCTGCTGCTCGCCGCCCGAGAGCGTCCGGGCGACTGCTCCCCAGCGGGTCTCGAGGTGCGGGAAGACCTCGACGGCGTACTCGATGCCCCGCTTCGCGTCCTCGCGCGCGAGCGAGTAGGTGGCAACGCGCATGTTGTCCTCGACGGTGAGGTCGGGCAGCAGTCGCCGCCCCTCGGGCACGATCGCGACGCCGGCCTTGCGGATCTGCTCCGGACGCAGCTTCGCCAGGCTGGTGCCGTTGATCTGCACGTCGCCGCCGGCGGCGCGCAGGACGCCGCCGACCGCCAGCACCATCGTCGATTTGCCGGCGCCGTTCGGCCCCAGCAGCGTCGTCACGGCGCCGGGTGGGATCTCGAGCGAGATCCCGTGGATGACCTGGTGGCCGCCGCGCGAGACCCTCAGTCCGTCGATGCGCAGCCGGTCGCTCACAACGTCGTCTCCGTGCCGAGGTAGGCGCGCATCACGTGCTCGTTACGGAGGACCTCCTGCGTCGGTCCCGAGGCGATCAGCTTGCCGAAGTCGACCACCGCCGTCGTCTGGCAGCAGGCCGAGACGAGGCTCATGTCGTGGTCGACGAGGATGACCAGAGCACCGACCTCGTCGGGGATCCGCTGGATCACCCCGGACAGATGCGACGTCTCCTCGTCCGGAAGGCCTGCGGCAGGCTCGTCCAGGAGCACGATGCGCGGGTTGCCGACCACCGCTCGGGCCACCTCGACGAGGCGCCGCTCCCGGGCGCCGAGCACGCCGACACGCGCCTTCGGAGAGACCGTCAGCCCCACGAACTCGAGTGCCGCCAGGACGTCTGACCGCCGCGTCGAGCGCTTGGCGTCGGAGTGCTCGTGGATCATCGCCACGTTGTCGAAGACGGAGAGCTGCTCGATCGCCATCTCGGTCTGGAACGTCCGGCGGACGCCCCAGCGGGCACGGCGGAAGTCGGCCATCTTGAGCAGGTTCTCGCCGAACGCCGTGATCGTCCCCGCGGCCGGCTTGACGAAGCCGCTCATCACGTTGAAGAAGGTCGTCTTACCGGCGCCGTTCGGGCCGATCAGCCCGCAGGTGCCGCCGGGGAAGACGACGCTCATGTCGTCGATCGGCGTGACGCCGGCGAAGCGAACTGTCAGCCCCTCGACCTCGATCATGTGGGCGGCCTCCGCAGGCGCGAGACGCCCTTCCGGATCAGCCGGGCGAGCTTCGCCATGTCCTTCGGGAACTGATCGACGAGGCCGCCCGGCGCCGTCAGCAGCACCTGGAGCAGGCCGACGCCGAACAGGATCAGCAGCAGGTTCGGGTTGAAGCCCCACTGCGCCTGGAAGAGGAAGGGCAGGAGCTGGTTGAAGATGCCGGCGACGACCGCGCCCCACAAGCTGAAGATCCCGCCGATCATGGCGGTCGCCGCCAGCGTGAGCGAGTCCTGGGTCTGGAAGGTGATCGCCCGCGGGACGCCGATCTCGGCGGCGAGCAGGCACCCGGCGACGCCGGTCATGAAGGACGCAAGCGCAAACGCCCACATCTTGTAGAGCGTGATGTTCACGCCCGCGGCGAGGGCGGCGGGCTCGCTCTCCCGGATCGACGCCCATGCGCGCCCGGGCTTGGCGGCGACGTGCACGAGCGCGAGCAGGAACATGATCGCGGCGACCACGACGACGTAGCGGTAGAAGGCGACGTCGGAGTTCGCCCAGTCCGGACGGCGCACGGGCGGCGTCTCCGTGGTCAGGCTGCCCGTGGCGGACCGGCCGATGAAGCCCCCGCCGCCGTTGGGGAAGTCGGTGACGCCGAGGATCACGGTCGTCGCGCCTGCCAGGATCAGCGTGATCAGCGCCAGGTAGAGGCCGGAGAGGCGGAGCGCGGGCAGCCCGACGAGCACGCCGATCACGCAGGTGATCGCCCCTGTTGCCAGCAGGAGGATCGGGAACGGCATCGCGCTCGCATAGGCGAGCCGCGTCCCGATCCAGCAGCCGACTGCGAGCAGGGCGACCTGCCCCAGGGAGATCATCCCGACCCGGCCGTAGAGCACGCTGAAACCGAGCGCGACCACGGAGTAGATCGCGACGCTCGTGAACGTGAAGATCCAGTCGGTGCCGACGAGCGCGGGCGCGGCGACGAGCAGGAGAACGAGCACGAGCACGACCACGGCGATCCGCGCCAGCGTCCGGGCGTCCAAGTCGAGCCCGAAGCGGACGGCGGACGGCCGTTTCCGGCTGGCTGCTGAGGGCGCTGCCAAGGTCTACGAGGCGCGCGAGATAGTGACGACGCGGCGCCGAGACATGTAGAGCAGCGCGATCACCGCCAGCACGAACGGCGCGGCCTCGCGGTACTTGGAGAGCTCCCGCATGAAGGCGTAGTCGGATGCCGCCATCGGGGCCAGGAGGGCACGTGCGAGGCCCACTGCGAGACCGCCGAAGAACGTCGCCCACAGCGAGCGCAGCCGACCGATCAGCGCAGCTGCCAGCGGCGCCGCGATGACGAGGAAGGTGAGCGCCGAGTAGTCGAGCGACGTGAGCAGGTCGGGGAGCAGCAGCCCGGCGGCTCCGGCGATCAGGCCGGTACCGAACCAGGCGACGGCTTCGACCTGCCGCACGGGCACGCCCAGCGTTGCCGTGACCTCGCGGTCGTTCGCCATCGCCCGCATGGCGGTGCCGAGCTTGGTCACCTGCAGGAAGATCGTGATCGCCGCCGTGAGCGCGAAGCCGAGCGCGAGGCAGATGATCTGCGTCAGGCTGACGGTGGTGCCGGCGATCGTGTAGTGGTGCTCGGAGCTGGGCAGGGGCAGGAAGCGCGCGAACGCGCCGCCGGCCGGGGCGAGCCAGGCCATGATCCCGAGCATGATCAGCGCGAGCCCGAGCGTCCCCATCATCTTCACGAGCGGGTCGCGCCGGGCGAAAGCGGGGCCGAAGACCATGCCGTAGGCGAGGTTGACGACCCCGCCGAAGAGCACGCAGATGGTGAAGGCCAGCCAGTGCGGCCAGCCCGTGTGGTTCAGCAGGTAGTAGGCGATCAGGGCGCCGCCGGCTCCGATCGCGCCGAACGCGATGTTCAGCACGCCCGTGGCGCGGTACAGCACGACCAGTCCGACGCCCGACAGCGCATACACGCCGCCGAAGGCCAGTCCGACGACGATGAACGGCTTGAGCAGCTGCCAGTCGACGCCGAAGATGCTGAAGCCGAGCAGGTAGGTCACTCGGATCCCGCGGTCGCCCTGATCTCCATTTCCTCTTCTCGATCCTCCTAGCCGACGTTCAGCTTGAACTTCTTCTCGAACGCACGGGTCTGGGCGATTGCCTTGTCGACCGGTGCGAACGCGGTGCACTTGCTCTTCACGACGACGGCCTTGTTCTTGTAGTCGACGATGATGTTCGTGTTGTTCGGGATGTGGAACGGCAGCTTCCCGACGTAGTACGGCTTACAGAGGATGTCCGTCTTCTGGTTCTTCAGCTTGATCACGGCCGCGTTGTAGGACTTCGCGGTGATCGGCCCCTTGATGCTCATCAGGGCGTTGACGGCGAACTTCCCGTTCAGGAAGCCCATCTGCGCGAACGCCTGCGGAGCGATCTTCGTGTACTTCGTGAGGACCTGGAACATCAGGGCGGAGTCCGGACCGACCTTCGGGTCGACGTTCGAGAACTCGTTGTCGATCCACAGGTTGCCGTCGAACGCCGGTGAGAACTGACTCGACATCAGCGTGTTGGCGATCGGCGTCGACGAGCCCCACTTGACCTTCGACACGAGCCCCTGGTCGATCGCGGCCTTCATGAAGGCCGGAGCGGTGTCGGGGGTGAAGTCGATCAGGATGCCGCCGCCGTCACCGGCGAACTGGTACATCTGCAGCAGCTGCGAGGTCGCGTCGGTGACCGGCAGGTGGGTCGGGAAGATCTTGACCGGGATGCCGGCAGCTTTGGCGACGAGAGCAGGACCGCCGTCCGCGTACGCCGAGATCGTGTCCGGCGAGGCGATCGCGAGCTTCTTGATCCCCGCCTTGACGAGGGCCTGGGCCGCGCCGACGTTGCTGTAGCGGGGACCCGAGTTGACCTCGGCGAAGGACGGTGTGCTGTAGCACTCCGCCTGCACGCCCGCGCCGATCACGACGAAGCCCTTCGACTTGTAGTACTTCCAGTTGGTTCCGCACTCGGCGAAGCTGGTGTTGCCGACGACGCCGACGACCTTGTCGCTCTCGATCAGCTTCCGGGCCAGCGATGCCTCCTGGGCCGGGTTGAGCTGCTCGGTATAGAGCGTGTACTTGATCGGCCGGCCGCGGATACCGCCGTTGTCATTGACGCAGTCGAAGTACGCCTTCGCCACCTTGCCGATCGTGGTGAAGTCGACACCGGGGATCAGCATGTCGATCCCGCCGAGCTTGATCGGCGCGCCCGTGGCCTTCTTGCCGTTGCCGAGGCCGCAGACGCTCTTCGTCGCCGACGCCGTGCCCGAGCCGACCTTCGTCGCGCCCGTTGCGCCCGTGGCGAGTGCGATTGCGGTGAGCAGTGCAATCGGCAGAGCGACCGCCAAGGCAATCCTGCGAAGCATCATCCCTCCTCCTCCTTCATTGACCTGTGGATTCCCAATCCGGGGGCTGGACTGGCATCTCGCGGGCAGGACAGGCGGGATGCCGCGGCGCCAATCCTCCTACAGCACGCGCCCCTATGCAAGACACTGTTCGACATATTCGAAAGTGGCGGCGGCGGCGCGCGTCAGTAGTTGAACGCCCGTGTGGGCTCGATGACCACGTCCAGCAACAGTGGCTCCGTCCTCTCTTCGAGCGTCGGCACGACCTCGTCCAGCGCCGTCGTCAGCTCGTCGTGCGTGCCGATCCGGCGGGCCGGACAGCCGAAGCCGCGCGCGACCGCGGCGAGCTCGATCTCGCCGAAGCCGGGCCACGGCCCAGACCCCCCGTGCCGCTCGGCCAGCACGTCCATCACTGCGTAGCCACCGTTCGATAGGACGACGAAAAGCGCGCCGATGTTGTAGTGCGCGGCGCTCCACACGGCCTGGATCTGGTAGATCGCCGACCCGTCGCCGACCACGGCCACGATCGGCCGGTTCGGCAGCGCCATCCGCAGCCCGGTGGCGCCCGGGAGGGCGAAGCCGAGCCCGCCCTGCGCGGCGCTCAGGTACCCGAGCGGCTCGCGGGCGGCGAGGCGGCCCGCCAACTCGGGCCGGTCGACCGGGGCTTCCTCGAGGACGACGGCGTCGCGGGGCAGCCGCTCGGCGAGCGCGGCGAGCACGTGGCCGGCGGCGAGCGGCTCGCCGTCCGCCGGCGCGCCGGGCGGGGGAGGCAGGGTGAGCGGCTCGGGGAAGTCGGCCTCCCGCTGTGGCAGCCGGGCGGCGACCTCCCGGCACACCGCCGCCGGCGGAGCCAGCACGGCGAGCGAGGCGGGGCTGCGGTGTACCTCCTCGGGGTCGTCGGAGACGACCGCCAGCCGGGTGCCGGGCTCGGTCAGGGGGCCTGGCGCAAACCCGGACTGGCGAAACGCGGGGGCGCCGACCACGAGCACGGTGTCGTAGGGCGCGAGCCGCTCGCGCAGCCGCGGCCGGTCGGCGGGAAGCGTGCCCAGGTACAGCGGGTGGTCCTGCGGGAATCCGGCCCGCGCGCCGAACGACTCCTGGAACACCGGCGCCACCAGCCGCTCGGCGAGGCCGACGAGGCACGACCAGGTCTCCGGGTCGTCCGCGCCGGCGCCGGCGACGATCGCCGGCGTCCGCGCGTCGGCCAGGAAGGCGGCGAGCGCGTCGACCGCCGCAGGCCCGGCCGACGCCGGCCGGTGGACGGTCCCGGTCGCCGCGGCCGGCTCGCGCTCCTCGTCTGCCGGCTGCTCCCAGTCGTCCATCGGGACGATCACGAGCGCCGGGCCGCGCCCGGTGACCGAAGCGTGGTAGGCGCGCTCGATCGCGCCGGGGACGTCCTGAGCCGTCACCGGCTGCTCGACCTGAACCGGGTACTCACCGGCGAGCCCGGCCAGCTTCCCGGCCAGGAACGG
>CAVZJU010000016.1:0-10835 GCA_963775695.1 uncultured Actinomycetes bacterium
TGCCCATCAGGTGGCCTCGTCAACAGTCGTAGGATTATGCGGTGGGCTCGGGAGCGGGGCTTCTTGCGACGTTCAGGCTCGACGGGCGGGTTGCGGTGGTCATCGGGGGGACGGGCGCGCTCGGAAGCGGGATGGCGGCCGCGCTCGCCGAGGCAGGCGCGCGGACGGTGGTCGTCGGGCGCGACCCGAAGCGCGGCGACCAGGTCGCCGAGCAGCTGGGTGTGGCCGGCGCCGACGTCGTCTTCGCGCAGTGCGACGCCTCCAGCCGGGCCGAGCTCCGAGCGCTCGTCAAGCGCGTGCTCGGCTCGCACGGCCAGGTCGACGTTCTCGTCAACGGCGCCGGCGCGAACTCGGCGACGCCGTTCCTGGAGATCGACGACGCCGAGCTCGAGCGCCTCGTCGCCCTCAACCAGCTGGCCGTGACGCGCGCCTGCCAGGAGTTTGGCCGCTACTTCGTCGAACGTGCGACCGCGTCGGGCGAGGGGGCGAGCATCATCAACGTGGGAAGCGAGGCGGCCCTCACGCCGCTCTCGCGGGTGTTCACGTACTCAATGACGAAGGCGGCCGTGCACAACCTGACCCGGAACCTCGCCCGCGAGTGGGGCCCGCTCGGGATCCGCTGCAACGTGCTCGTACCCGGGTTCTTCCCCTCGGAGCTGAACCGGGCGATCCTCGACGACGAGCGGGTGGCCGCGGTCATAGCCCACACCCCGCTCGGCCGCTTCGGCGAGGCCGACGAGCTCGCGGGCGCGACCCTCCTGCTCGCGAGCGACGCCGGCCGGTTCATCACGGGCGCCGAGATCGTCGTCGACGGCGGGTTCGCCGCCACCGCGATCTGAGCGCGTGAGCGGCGGCTTGCTCCACGACGACGTCCTCCTCTCCGGCGAGACGGCCCGCGCGCTGTTCCACGAGGTCGCCGAGCGCCTCCCGATCGTCGACCTCCATAACCACCTACCGCCTGCTGACGTCGCCGACGACCGCGTGTTCGGGACGCTCACCGAGCTCTGGCTCGAGGACGACCACTACAAGTGGCGCGCGATGCGGCTGGCCGGGGTCGACGAGCGGCTGATCACCGGCGGCGCCGACCCGTGGGAGCGCTTCGCCGCGTGGGCGGAGACCGTCCCCGGGCTCGTGCGCAACCCGTTGTATGTCTGGACGCACCTGGAGCTCCGGCGTGTGTTCGGGATCGACCTGCCGCTCGGCCCGGCGACGGCGCGGGAGATCTGGGACGAGGCGAACCGGCTGCTTCCGGACCTGCCGGCGCGGACGCTGCTCGCGCGCTTCGACGTCGCGACGATCGCGACCACGGACGACCCTGGCGACGACCTTGCCTCTCACCGGCGGCTGCGCGAGGACGGCGGCGCGCCGACGATGATCCCGACCTTCCGCCCCGACGACGCGCACCGACTGCTCGCCAACCCGCCGGCCTGGAACGCGTGGGTCGACCGGCTGGAGGGCCCGGTCGAGGACCTCGACTCGCTGCTCGCCGCGCTGACCGCCGCCTACGAGCGGTTCGCGGCGCTCGGCGCCCGCGCGAGCGACCACGGCCTCGCCTCCCTGCCGGACGCCGACCGCGACCCGACGCTCGGAGACTCGGCCGTTCGGCGCGCCCGGTCCGGGGAGACTCCCTCGCACGCCGAGCAGGACGCGGTCGCGCTCGAGGTCGTCGCGCTCGCCGCCCGTCTCGCCGCCGAGAGCGACAGCGTACTGCAGCTCCACCTCGGTGCGCGCCGCGACCTCTCCTCCCGGATCCTCGAAGAGGTCGGGCGCGACGCGGGCGCGGACGCCGTCGACGACCGGCGGCAGGCGCCCGGGCTGACGCGGTTCCTGGCCGGTCTCGAGCGGGACGGCACCCTCCCCCGCACCGTCCTCTACAACGCCAACCCCGCCGACGACACGGTCTTCGCTACGGTCGCGGGTGCTTTCTCGCGGGTCGGGGTCGCGCCGCTCGTGCAGTGGGGCCCGCCATGGTGGTTCAACGACCACGAGGACGGGATGCGCCGCCAGCTCGACGTGCTGTCGCGGACCGGCCGGCTCGCCGGGTTCGTCGGGATGGTCACCGACTCGCGCTCGCTGGTCTCGATGACTCGCCACGAGCTCTTCCGGCGCATCCTCTGCGACACCCTCGGCCGCGACACCGACAACGGCCTCATCCCGGCCGACCCCGAACTCCTCTCCGGCGTCGTGCGGAGCGTGTGCGTCGAGAACGCTGTCGCCTGGCATGGCCTGTGACCCCTGACCGCGTCGTCGTCATCGGCGTGACCGGCTCCGGCAAGTCGACCGTGGGAACTGCCCTGGCTGAACGCCTCGGCGCGCGCTTCCTCGAGTCGGACGACTTCCACTCGCCCGCGCACGTCGCGAAGATGGCCTCCGGCGTCCCGCTCGACGACGCCGACCGCTGGCCCTGGCTCGCCGGCCTGCGGCAGGCGATGCGGGACGAGGAGCGGGTGGTCGTCGCGTGCTCGGCGCTTCGACGCCGCTACCGCGACGAGCTTCGGCGTGCAGGCGGCGTCCGCTTCCTCCACCTCATCGTCGACCGCGCCGAGATCGCCTGGCGTCTCAAGGCTCGGACCCAACACTTCATGCCCGCCGGGCTGATCGAGAGCCAGTTCGACACGCTCGAGCCGCCGAGCGCCGACGAGACCGACGTCGCCTCGATCGCCGCCGACGGCGACCGGTGGTCGGTTCTCGCCGCGGCGGAGGAGGCGCTCGCCTCGCTGCGGCCCGGTACCGCCGTCGCGCCCCTGCTCGCCGACGGCGGCGACGGCCGTGCGATAACGCCCGACGAGCTGGAAGCGATCGTCGCGCGGGTCGCCGATGACGAGATCCTCGCCTCCGGCGCTCGCCGCGTCCTGCTCGTCCCGCCCGACCACACCCGGCTCCACTCCAGGGCCGGCGAGATCGCCGGGATCCTCTTCGAGACGCTGCACGCGGCCGGCTGCGACGTTTCCGTCCTGCCGTCGACCGGGACACACGCCGCGATGACGTCCGCCGAGACCGATCTGCTCTTCCGCGGGCGAATCCCGTTCGAGCGTGTCCTCGTGCACCGGCTGCGCGACGGCCTCGTCTGCCTCGGGGAGATCGCGGCCGAGGAGGTCACAGCCGTCTCCTCGGGAAGGCTGGGAACGGCGATCCCGGTCGAGGTCGACGAGCAGCTCCTCGCCGGCTGGGACCTCGTCGTTTCGATCGGCCAGGTCGTGCCGCACGAGGTCGTCGGCATGGCGAACTTCACGAAGAACCTCGTCATCGGCCTCGGCGGAGCGGCGACGATCGACCGCAGCCACTTCCTCGGCGCCGTCTGCGACCTCGAGACGATCATGGGCCGCGCGGATAGCCCTGTCCGTGACGCCGTCGACGCCGCCTTCGACAGGTTCATCGCCGGGCGAGTTCAAGTGCTGTGGCTGCTGACCGTGGTCGAGGACACGCCCGCCGGCGTCGTCCACCGGGGGCTGTTCGCCGGGCGCGGCGGCTCGGCCCGTTCCGGTGGCGCCGCCTTCCGCGCCGCCGCCGCGCTTTCCGCCGCCCGCAACGTCGGGCTCGTCCCGGAGCCGCTCGCGCCGGTCTCCTGCTGGCTCGACCCGGCGGAGTTCCGGACGACCTGGCTTGGGAACAAGGCCGTCTACCGCACGCGAATGGCGATCGCCGACGGCGGCGAGCTCGTCGTGCTCGCGCCCGGCGTCGCGCGCTTCGGCGAGGACCCCGCGTTCGACGCACTCGTCCGCCGCCACGGCTACCGCGGAACCCCCGCCGTACTCGAGGCCGTCGCCGCCGATCCAGAGCTGGCGGCGAACCTCGGCGCGGCCGCCCACCTGATCCACGGCAGCAGCGAGGGCCGCTTCCGGATCACCTACTGCACCGACCCCGGCCGCGGCGGCCTCTCCGCCGCCGAGCTGGTGGAGGTCGGCTACGGCTGGCGGCCGCTGACCGAGGAGCTCGCCCGGCTCGGCGTCGACGGCGCGACGCCTTCCGGCCCCCGCCTCGACCGCGACGGCGAGCCGTTCACGCACCTCGCCAACCCTGCACTCGGCCTCTGGGCCACCCGAGCACAGATCCGCTGACGATGACGCCCGTCCATTGGTGCCGGAGAAGGATGGCAGCTGTCAATGTGCCGAGCCCAGACATTGCCACGCGCGCCCAGGCCCGGACCCCGTCTCCATTCGACCAGCCTGGCGCTGGTATGCCGACCTTCACGGGAACGGGTGCGGACTCGTCGTTGGTCACCAACTGAACGCTCGCGCATCCGGCGACTGACTAATCACCCCGCTCAGGCGACATTCTTGAACGCTCCGACCTCCTGGCGCACATGCCAGAAGGTCGCCCCACACATGACAAACGATCCGCGTGTGTGTTTAGGCGAGCGGCACGGCGATCCGCTCCGTGCGCAGTCGCTGTGTCGCCTCTCGGTCGACCGCCAGCCCCCTGCCGTCGATGACGACACCGTAGTCGCGTTCCGCGAGCTCGATGGTCGTGTAGCCGTCGAGGACGTCGGAAAGCACGAGCTCGGGATCGCGCTCGAGCGGATCGCCGTACCCGGCCGAGTTCGGAACGGTGATCTCGAGCGTGTCGCCGGCCGAAAGCCGGGCCGCAGTGACCTTGGACGGCCAACGCTCCTCGTCGCCCTGTCCGACGTTGCGGATCATCGATGCGTTCACGCCGTCGTGGCCGCCGAAGATGCCCCACGGCGTGTCGGTGTCGTGCCGTTCGCCCTCGCAGGTGACGATCGTGTCGACGAGGAAGCGGTTCACGCGCACCATGCCGATCCCGCCTCGGGTGCGACCCGCCGCGCACGCCTCGTCGCGCAGCTCGTAGCGCTCGGTCCGCATCGGGAACCGCCACTCCAGCTCCTCGATCGGGTTGTTCCGCGTGTTCGCGATCAGGCAGTCGACGGAGTCGAGGCCGTCACGTGAAGGGCGGCCGCCGTACGAGCCCTCGTCCACCTCGAGGTAGACCCAGTACTCCTGCGTGTCCGTGTTGAAGCCGGAGTAGGAGATGAAGTGGAGGTGCGCGGAGTTGCCCGCGGTGATCTGCTCGGGCACGACCGGCGCCAGCGCGCGCAGCACGAGGTCGACCGCCCGCTGCACCTGGCAGAAGCGCGCAAAGCACGCGCGGGGGTAGCTCGGGTTGAAGATCGAGCCCTTCGGGGCGACCACCTTGATCGGCCGCAGCATCCCCTCGTTCTGAGGGACGAAGACCGGATACGCGTCCTCGTCGAGGAAGATCATCCGCGCGATGAACGTCATCGCCGAGACCGTCGTCCCCTCGTACGGGCAGTTGTAGCCCGTCGGCACCTCGTCGCTCGACCCGGTGAGGTCGATCGTCAACTCGTCGCCGTCGACGATCACCTTCACCTTCACCGGTAGCTGGGTGCCGCGGTTGCGGCCGTCGTCGTCAAGCCACCCTTCCTCCGGGCCGTACACGCCGTCCGGCACCTTTGCGATCTCCTGGCGCAGCATCCGCTCCGAGTAGGCGATCCAGTCGCGCGCCGCTCCGAGGACCGGCTCCCGGCCGTATCGCTCGAGCAGCTGGAGGTAGCGCTTCTTCGCCAGCTCGCAGGCGGCGATCATCGCCTCGATGTCACCACGGTTGTACGTCGGCGTCCGCGTGTTCTCGAGGATGTGCTGCCAGAGCTTGTCCTGGCGCACTCCCCGCTCGGAGAGTTTGACGGCGCGGTAGATGTTCCCCTCCGACCAGTTGTCGACGAGGTCGACTGCGAGGCCGGGGTAGGCGCCGCCGATGTCGAGCAGGTGCGCCGACGCGCCCGAGAAGCCCACGAGCTCGCCCTCGAAGAAGATCGGCACCACGATCGCGACGTCAGGCGAGTGCGTGGCGCCGAGGTACGGGTCGTTGTGCAGGATCACGTCGCCGTCGTGGATGTCCTCGCCGAGGAGCGAGATCACCCCCTTGACGATCTTCGGCATCGCGCCCATGAACATCGGCGTCGAGTCCGACTCGGCCAGCTCGTTCCCCTCGGGGTCGAAGATCCCGGCACCGAGGTCCTCGGACTCGCGGATGATCGACGAGTAGCTCATCCGGTAGAGGACGCCGGCCATCTCCTTCGCGATTGCGGCGAAGGCGCCGCCGATCACTCGCATCAGGATCGGTGTCGCCAGCTGCGCCGCCTGCTCTGAGCGCTGCGCCTGCGAGCAGTCGATCACGATGTTCCCCGAGCCGTCGATCTCGGCGGTAAAGCTCGGCGGGATCACCGTCGTCGAGTCGTACTGCTCGACCACCGCCGGTCCCTCGACCCTGTCGCCGGCCCGAAGCAGCTCGCGATCGTAGAACGGCGTCGGCCGGCGCTCCGGCTTCCCCTCGAAGTCGAAGACGACCTCGCGCTCGACCGTCTTCGCGCGCGTCGGGTCGCCGTCGCCGGCCTCGAGCTCGGCCCACCGGAGCTCCGGAATGAGCCCGATGCCGAGCACGCGGACGTTGACGATCTCGATCTCGGCGTCGAAGCGGTGTCCATACTCGCGCTCGTGGGCCGCGTGGAAGGCCTCCGCCATCCTGTCCGTCCAGGCGTCGTCGAGCTCGGCGCCCGGGATGTCGAAGCGGACCTCGTAGCCCTGGCCGACGTAGCGGCAGTCGGCGAGGCGCCGCACGAGGCGGCGGTCCTCCGGGACGCCGTCCCGCTCGAGCTGTGCCGCGGCCTGTGCCGCCAGCTCGTCGAGGCGCGCGCCAAGCCGCTTGCGGTCGAGCGACTTGAGGAAGTGGCGCTCGGTGGCAACGAACTCATGCTGGAGGTCGGTGGCGAGCAGTCCGGTTGCGGATGTGATCCCGGGATGCGGCGGGACAAGCACGCGCGGAATCTCGAGCTCGACCGCGAGGTCGCACGCGAACAACGGGCCGGCGCCGCCGGCTGCGACGAGTGTGAACTCGCGCGGGTCGTAGCCGCGCCGCACGGAGTTGACCTCGATCGCCTGCGCCATCGAGAACTTCTGGATCTGGAGGGCCCCGAGCGCCGCCTCCTCGACGGACACGCCGAGCCGGTCCGCGACCGGCCGGATCGCGGCCGTCGCGAGCTCGACGTCGAGTGACATGTCGCCCCCTAGGAGCCCGCGGTCCGGCCGCAGCCGGCCGAGCAGGAGCTGCGCGTCCGTCGAGGTCGGCTGGTCGCCGCCGCGGCCGTAGCACGCGGGGCCGGGATCGGCCCCCGCGGACTGCGGGCCGACGCGGAAGACTCCGCCCGCGTCCACGTACGCGATCGATCCGCCGCCGGCGCCGATGGTGTCGATGTCGACCATAGGCACCATCGCCTGGTAGTCGCCCACCTTCGTGTCGAGCAGGTGCCGCATGCGCAGTTGCCCGCCTGCGGCGACGCCGATGTCGGCGGAGGTGCCGCCCATGTCGAGCGTGACGACGTTGTCGTGGCCCGCCATCCGCCCGGCCCAGATGCCGCCGACGAGGCCGGCGACTGGGCCCGACATGAGCAGGTTGACCGGTCGCTCCCGCGCCGCCTCGACCGTCGCCATGCCGCCGGACGACTGCATCAACTGCACCTCGCGCGCGAAGCCGATCTCGCGCAGTGCCTCGTCGAAGCGCGACACATAGCGCGAGACCTTCGGGCCGACGTACGCGTTCAGGGCGACGGTCGAGAACCGCTCGAACTCGCGGTAGAGGGGCAGCACCTCGTGCGAGGCCGAGAGGTACGCCTCCGGGAACTCGTCGAGCACGATCTCCTTGATCCGCTTCTCGTGCGCCGGGTTGAGGTACGAGTGCAGCAGGCAGACCGCGACCGAGTCGACGCCGGCAGCCTTCAGCGTCCGCACGCGCTCGCGCACCTCGTCGTCGTCGAGCTCGACCAGCACGTCGCCGTCCGGGACGGTGACGCGCTCCTTGACCGTCAGCCGGTGGCGGCGCTTGACGAGCGGCCGCGACTGCCACGGCAGCTCCTGCTGGAGCGAGAAGTTGAACGGCTTCTTATGCCGCGCGATGTGGACGATGTCGCGGAAGCCGTGCGTCGTGATCATCCCGGCCTCCGCGCCGCAATGGGTGAGCACGATGTTGGTCGCGACGGTCGTTCCGTGCAGGAGATTGTCGACGTCCGCCAGGGCGACGCCGGACTTCGCACACAACGCCTGGACGCCCTCGACGACGCTGCGCGAGGGGTCGTCCGGAGTCGACGGGACCTTGTCGACGGTGATCCGGCCCTCTTCCTCGTCGACCAGGATCAGGTCAGTGAACGTGCCGCCGACGTCGACGCCAATGCGCTTCACGCCCCCACCTCCTCGAGTGCCGGAACGATTGCCTGCCCAACCAGATCCATCTGCTCGAACCTCCCGTTCAGGTATGCGGCCGAGACCTCGTCGACTCCCAGCTTCCCCAGCTCCCTGATCTTCTCCAGGCACCGCTCCACCGGGCCGGCGATGACGAAGTCGTCGACGAGTTCGCCGGTCAGATAGCTCGTGTGCTCGGCCGACGAGTCGAGGTGCCCGGCGTAGTAGTCGTACTCCTCGCGTGCGGCGACGAGGCGCGTCATCTCCACGGGCATGCCGTGCTCGGGGTTCCACTTCAGCGCGTAGGCGATGTGATTCGCGCACGCTGCCGGCGCCCAGCGGCATTCCTCCCACGCCTCCTCCTGGTCGTCCGAGATGTGCATCGCGCAGAGCGCGGCGATCTCGACCTCGTCGGGGTCGCGACCCGCCTCTTCGGCGCCGGCGCGGACGTGGTCGATCGCCCAGCCCACCGAAGCGGGATGTACGCCGACGTAGATCATCGCGATGTCCGCGAGTGCACCCGCCAGGCGCAGGTTCTTCGGCCCCGTCGCGCAGAGCATGATCGGCACGCGCTCGTCGGCCCAGCGGATTCGCGTGCCGGCGGCTTCCACGCCCGCCATCCACGCGCGCAAGTGCGGCACCGTCTCGGCCAGCTCGGCCGTTGGCACCGGCTTCAGCCCGAGCGTCCGCACGGCGTTGTCTCCGCGGCCGATCCCGAGGATGACGCGGCCGGGATGCAGGTCTGCGAGAGTCGCATGCGCGCTCGCCGTCACCGACGGGTGGCGGGTGAGTGGGTTCGTGACCCCGCTGCCGACGACGATCAGCTCTGTCGCCGCGAGCGCGTGGGTCATGTAGACGTAGAGGTCCTGCCAGAGCATCTGACCGTCGACGAGCCATGCCCGCTCGTAGCCCGCCCGCTCGGCCGCGGTCACCGAATCGATGAAGGTGGTGAAGTGCTCCGGTAGGAAGTGCGCGCCGAGCTTCACGCGAGCCGCTCCAGGTCGGCGAGGGTTTCGTCGAGCGTCCGCACCTCGCCCCAGCCGACGCGGATCATCTCGAGCGCCGGCTCGTGCAGGTGCGGCAGGGTCGTCCCGGTGCATTCCTCGACCACGATCGGCTTGAAGTCGCGGAACATCGCGTCCTTCGACGTCGCCGCGATGCACTGGTTCGTCAGCACGCCGCCGATCAGCACCGTCTCGGCGTGGAGGCCGCGAAGGACGACCTCGAGGTTCGTATTGAAGAAGGCGCTGAGGCGGATCTTCTCGACCATCCAGTCCTCAGGCGCGACCTCGAAGTCGTCGTGGATCTCGTATCCCCACGTCCCCTGGCGCAGGCCGCCATCGCGGAGGAAGGGGCGCAGCTGCATGAACGGGCCGCCGTCGTCGGTGCCGCGAGTGCCGTGCCGCGTCCAGATCACAGGCACCTTCACGGCCCGGCAGGCAGCGACGAGCCGCTGTGTCGGCTCGATCACGCGGCGCATGTGCTCGATGTCGATGCCCTTCTGCGAGTACCAGCCCTCCGGGTGCAGGAAGTCACGCTGGTCGTCGATCACGACGAGTGCGGTGTAGCCGGGAA
The DNA here is from genome assembly GCA_963775695.1 of uncultured Actinomycetes bacterium. Lineage (GTDB taxonomy): Bacteria > Actinomycetota > Thermoleophilia > Gaiellales > Gaiellaceae > DATBLE01. The sequence goes on from CAVZJU010000016.1 coordinate 9,786, forward strand.
CGAGCTCCCAGCGGACGGTTTCGTATGGCGTCGTCACGAGAGCAGTCGGTGGTTCTGAGGATCGTAAATCGGCTGCGGCACCACGACCGCTGGACGCGGCTCGCAGAGGATGTCGACCGTCAGCCGCGTCCCTGGTTCCGCATGCTCGACCGGGAGGTACGCGAACGCAATGCTCTGCTCGACGACATGGCCGTAGCCGCCGGCGGCGACGTAGCCGATCGGCTTGCCGTCCGCGCGTACCGGCTCGTTGCCGTGGGGGTCGGCGTCCTCGGTCTGCACGGTCAGGCACGCGAGTGTGCGCCGAACGCCTTCGTCACGCTGGCGCATCAGCGCATCGCGACCGACGAAGTCGCCCTTGTCGAAGGCGACGAACCGCTCGAGCCCCGCCTCGAGCGGCGTCCAGTCAGCGGACATGTCCGCGCCCCACAGCCGGTAGGCCTTCTCGAGCCGCAGCGAGTCGAGCGCGCGGTACCCGAAGTCGACGAGCCCGAGCGGCTCGCCCGCCTTCCGCAGCCGCTCGTACAGCATCCGCTGATGCTCGACCGGGTGGTGGAGCTCGAAGCCGAGCTCGCCGACGTAGGAGACGCGCAGCGTCAGCGTCGGCACCCCCGCTACCTCGAGGTGCCGCGCGCGAAAGAACGGGTACGCCTCGCGCGAGATGTCCTCCCCGACCAGGGGCTGGAGCAGTTCCCGGGAGCGCGGACCGGCGAGGGTGAGCACGCCGTAGCGCTCGGTGTCGTTTCGCAGCTCCACCGAGCCGTCGTCCGGTAGGTGCCACTCGAGCCAGGCGTAGTCGTGCAGCTCCGTGGCCGCGGCGGAGACCAGGTAGAAGCGCTCCGGCTCGACACGGGTGATCGTCACGTCGCACTCGATTCCGCCGCCAGGCCGGCACATCTGCGTCAGCGCGATCCGCCCCAGCGCAGGCAGGCGGTTCGCGCAGAGACGATCGAGGAAGGCCTCCGCGCCAGGCCCCGCGACGCGGTACTTCGCGAAGCTCGTCTGGTCGAGCACCCCCACCGCCGAGCGCACGGCGCGGCACTCGTCGCCGAC
>CAVZJU010000017.1:0-33086 GCA_963775695.1 uncultured Actinomycetes bacterium
TGGGCCGGGCAGGGATCGAACCTGCGACCGTGGGACTAGAAAGACGGTCTGCCGAAGGTTCGCCCCGGTTCGGCGTTGCTGGAAACATGCCGCTTGAGCATCCTCTAGAGCGCTGGCGTTTCGTCCGGCTTCGGTGGGTCGTGTTGCCCCTTGTTGCCGGGGCTGCATACGGGAGTCTCGCCTAACGGCCAATACATCCCCTCGAGGCGGGCTTGGACAGTTGGACCGTCTGCGCGGTGACGTTCGCACCCTTGTCGGTGCTCGTGCCCTGCACGAATGCGCACATTCCGACGTGGACTGCAGAGATCGTGGCCATGGCGGTCTTGATGATCTGCGCCTTTGCCTGAAGCGTGACCTTCGCGGTGCCGTTCTGGTTATGAAGCGTCACCGCCGTTCCCTTGACCGCGGTGATCGCGCCGGTGGCGAGGCCGAAGTTCGCGAAGTTCCCGGGCGGCCCCGATCCCTGCGGCGGCCGTCCGGCACCCTGGGGCGGCCGGCGGGCGCCCTGCTGGCCGGGAGGCCCGCCCGAAGGCCTGGCGCCGAACCCGGCGGTGCACTTGCCCTTGACCGGTCGGGAGAGCATCACGCGCATCGCCTGGACCACACCCTGCTTGTTCTTCTGACCCAGGGCGAACATGCAGGTGCCCGTCTTCAGGTCGGCATGTGTTCCGGTCACCTGTTCCGTGATCGCCGTCTTCGAGGCAACGTGCACCTTGGCGTGGCCCTTCGGACTGAGCGAAGACTTGAGCGTGAAGGTCTGGCCGCTTACGGCCGTGATGGGTCCGCCGATCGTCCCGCTCACGGGCTTGGCCGCTGCGGCGACACCGGCGGCGACGGCCGCAATTGCTGTCGCGGCGATCACGACCGATACCGAGCCTGCTGTCTTCATTGACCTCTCCTTCGGGGGCGTTTGTCGAGGGAAGGCATCGTGAGAGTGAGCGGCGGGTAGTCAGCAGTCCTCGGAGCGGCTCATCCGCCGAACCCGGTGCCAACGCCGCTGTTTCCGGTTCCGGTTCCGCCTCCGCCGAACCCGGTGCCTGCACCACCGCCGCTGCCTGCACCGCCTGTGCTGCCTCCCCCGACGCCGGCGCCGCCAGCGCCGCTGCCGGGGAAACCGCCACTGCCAAGACCTGAGAAACCGCCGGAGCCGAGGGTGATCGAAGTTGCTGTGACCGCGCCGGACTTGCCCTTGCTTCCGATGACGACGACGGTATCGCCCGGATGAATCGCCTTCGGCTTGACCGTCGATGTCTTGGAGACGGAGGTGGTGGGCTTGGTCGTGACCTTGACCGTCGCCCCGCTCTGGTCGGTGACGTAGAGGGTCGAACCCTTGATGAACGCGACTTGGCCGGTGAGAACGTTTCCTCTGCTACCAAAGGGGCTCTGGCCCCCGGAGGCGCCGTTGCGACCGCTCGCGGTCGAGTTACCGGCGCCGCCGCCGAATGCGCCTGCGAGCCCGGACGGCAGCCTCGACTGCGAGCCCGTTCCGAAGTGCTTCTGGATCAGGATGCCGGCGAAGACGCCGACGCCGAGGAGAAGCGCGGCCAGTAGACCGCCGGTCAGCGGGCTGAGGAGACGCCGCCGCGGCGGCGGCGTTGCGTCTTCGACCCAGGTGTCGTCGAGTTCGAAACCCGCCTGTGCGGGTGTCGATCCGGACATCTGCATCGTGTCCTGGGAGTCGTCCATCACTCGTACCTGAGTGCCTCGATCGGGCGCAGCTTGGCCGCGCGGTTTGCCGGGTAGATGCCGAAGAAGATCCCGATCGCGACGGCGACCCCGAAAGCAAGGGCGATCGAGTACGGCTGGATGACCGGGTCGACGCCGACGATCTTGAACTGGCTGCCGACGATGCCGGCGGCGACGCCGGCAACTCCTCCGAGGAAGGAGAGCAGCGTTGATTCGGCGAGGAACTGGTTGAGAACGTCGATGTGGCGCGCGCCGATCGCTTTTCGGATACCGATTTCGCGGGTGCGCTCGGTGACGGTGACCAGCATGATGTTCATGACGCCGATACCGCCGACGAGCAGTGAGATCGCCGCGACCGCGCCGAGCAGAACGGTGAGCGTGTGGCTGGTCGAGGTCGATGCCTCGAGCAGCGATCCTTGATTCAGGACCTGGAAGCCGGGGTTGGACGGGTCGGTTACCTGGTGGGTGCTGTTGAGGATCGAAGTGATCTCGGCCTGTGCTGCGCTCGTGGCACCGCTCGATGCGGCCTGGACGACGATGGAGTTGTACGAGTCGCTGATCCCGGTCAGGCTCTGCTGTACCGCCGTCAGCGGAGCGATCACGGCGTCGTCGGCGTCCTGGAAGCCGGACGAGCCTTTGGACTTGTAGACGCCGACGATTTCGTAGGACGAGCCGTTGAACTGCACCTGCTGCCCGACAGGGTCGGCCAGGCCCAGAGCGCTGGCGATCGTCGGTCCGATCACGGCGACCTTGGCCGCACTGTCGTAGTCGCTCTGGTCGAAGGCCCGTCCTGCCTGGATCTCGTAGTTCGCGGTCGAGAAGTAGGCCGGGTTCGTACCGGTGAACTGGCCGACCGTGTGGGTGTTGGCGTTGTTTGTGGCGATCACCGACTGCGCCTGGACGACCGGCGAGACGCTCTGGACGTCAGGCGCCTGGGTCTTGTCCTGGAGCGCCTTGACGTCCTTCGACGTGAGATCGCTGGAGCGGCTCTGTGTTCCGTTCCGGCTGCCGGCCCCGCCGGGTCCGAAGCCGCCGCCTCGGAAAACGGTCAGCGAATTCGTGCCCAGCCTCTCGAGGCTCTGTCGTACGGCAATCGCCGATCCGTTGCCGACCGCGATCAAGATGATCACCGCGGCGACGCCGATCACGATTCCGAGCATCGTGAGCGCCGAGCGCGTGCGGTTGGCAAGGACGCCGCGGCTTGCGATGCGGAGAACCTCGCCGACGCTCATGACGCTGCTTCCGTGAAGCGGGTCTGGCCGCGATCGGCGATGACCTCGCCGTCCTTGAAGCTGATCACGCGGCTTGCGTGGGCGGCGACATGCGCCTCGTGGGTGATCAGCACGATCGTCCGGCCCGCGTTGTGGAGCGAGTCGAAGATCGCCAGGACTTCGTCGGTCGAGTGGCTGTCCAGGTTGCCCGTCGGCTCGTCGGCGAGAATCAGGGAGGGGTCAGTGACGATCGCGCGCGCAACCGCCACCCGCTGCTGCTGCCCGCCGGAGAGCTCCGACGGAAGGTGATTCACCCTGTCCTGCAGCCCGACCGTTGCGAGCGCCCAAAGCGCGCGCTGCCTGCGCTCGCGCGCCTTGACTCCGGCGTAGGCAAGCGGCATCTCGACGTTGTGCAGGGCCGTCGTTCTTGGAATCAGATTGAAGGACTGGAAGATGAAGCCGATCTTGCGATTCCGGATCGCCGCCAACTGCGCGTCTTCGAGCATCCGCACGTCCACCCCATCGAGCAGATAACGCCCGCTCGAGGGGAGATCGAGGCAGCCGATGATGTTCATCAGCGTCGACTTGCCGCTGCCAGAGCTGCCCATGATCGCCACGTATTCACCACGGGGGACCCAGAACGAGATCCCTCGCAGCGCATGGACCGCGATCGCGCCGCTTCCGTACACCTTGCTCACTCGCTGCAGCGCGATAACGGGACGCACGACCTGACGCTGCCCTGCGTCGGTCGGCTTATCCGCCAAGTCGTCCTCCGCCGCCGAAGCCGCCTCCGCCCCCGGGTAGCCCGCTGCGCGCAGGGAGCCCTGCACCGCCGCCACCGCTAGTGGCGCCAAGACCACCGGAGGAGAGCACGACCTGCTGACCGGCGGTGAGGCCGCTGACGATCTCCGTGGTCGAGTCGCCCTTGATCCCGGCGACGACCTGCGTCGCCACCTGATCCTTGCCTTTCAGGACGGTGACGGTTGACCGTTCTCCTCCGCCACTGATCGCCGAGCTGGGCACGTTCAGGACGCCGTCTCGCTCCGCGGTCACGACCTCGACGTTCGCAGTCATCCCGGGCTTGACGCTCGCTGTGTCGTTGTCGAGCTCGAAGGTGGCGTAGTAGGTGACAACGTTGTTGACCGTCGTCGACGTAGTGTCGATCGCGATCACGTGGGCAGCCAGCTTCTCGTTGGAGAGGGCAGCGAGAGTGACAGTCGCCGGCTGGCCCAACCGGATCTTGGCCGCGTCGGTCTCGCTGAAGCCGGCCTTCACCTGCAGCTTGCTCAGGTTCGTGAGCGAGATGAAGCCGCTCGAACTGGAGCTCGAGCTGGTGCTGGAGCTGGAGGTCGAGCTGGAGCTCGAACTCGATCCGCCACTACCACCGCCACCACTCGAGGCGAAGTCACCGACGTGGCCGTTGACGGCGGCCACCGTGCCGGCCGACGGTGCCCGGAGCACGTAGTCGGCAAGGCTTTCGCGCGCGTTCCGCACGCCCAGCTGAGCGCTCTTGACGCTTGCCTTGGAGATCGCGATGTCAGCCGGGGTCGCGCCCTGCGCGGCGACGGCGTTCGAGGCCCGCGTCGACTCGAGCGACTGCCGGGCGCTGCGCACTGCGTCCTTCGCGCTGTTCGTCGACTGGCGATCCTTGACCAGACCGGCCCGGTAGCTCTGCTCGGCGCTCTGCACCGCTTGCTGGGCACTGAGCATTGACTTCTTGTTGTCGAGCTGGCCGGAGGCGAGATTCTTCTTGGCGTTCGTCAGCGCCTCCTGGGCAGCGCGAACGCTCTGACGATCCTTCGTCAACCCTGCGGCCTGTGACTGCCTCGCATTCGTCACTGCGCTCTTGGCCGTCTCGACGCTCTGCTGGTCCTTGGCAAGACCGCTGGCCTGCGACTGCTTCGCGTTCGTCACCGAGTCCTGCGCGCTCTGGACGCTCTGCGCGCCCTGGTCCTGGCCGCTCTTCTGGGACGTCTGCGCGTTCGTCACTGCGTTCTTGGCCGAGTCGACCGCGCTCTCGTCACCCGTGATCGCGGCGTTGAGGCTGGTGACGGTGCCTTTCGCCGTTGCCAGGTTCGACTGCGCCGCCGACAGGCTCGACTTCAGGCTGTTCAGCTTCGCGAGATCGCTCGTGTACGCGGCCTGTAGGGAGGAGCAGCCGCCGGCGGGTGGACTGGCGTTGCAAGCGTCCAGCGCGGCCTTGTCCGAGTCGACCTTCGCCTGCTGGGTGTCGACCTGGTTCTGGAGCGAGTCGACCTGGGCCTGGTATTTCTTCACGTCGGACTTGGCCGACTTCAGGTCGTTCTGGTCCCTGCCGAGCTGCGCCTGCGCCTTGTCCAGCGCCTGCTGCGCCTGGCTGACGGCGTTCTGGAGAGCGGTCGAGTCGTTCGAGGCGTTGGTGCCCGCGTTGTCGGCGCCCTGCTGCGCCTGATCGACCGCCGTCTGGTAGCCGCCCGCGTTCTGCGCCGCCGTGCCGTTCGCGTCCGCCAGCGACTGGTTCGCCTGGTCGACAGCCGCCTGGTAGCTCTTGGCGTTCTCCGCGGCCGTCGCCTTCGCGTCCTTGACAGCGCTCTGGGCCTGGGCGACCGCGTCGCTGAGCTTCCCGTTGGCCACCCCCGCCGCGCGCTTCGCCTGGACGAGGTTCTGCTCCGCCTGCTGCACCTGCTTTCGCAGGCCGGCCTTGTCGGATGTCGACGAAGAAAGCGCGTCGCCGAGAGCGACCTGCTGTGACTGCACGCCTGCACGCGCCTGGGCGACCGAGACCGCAGCCTGGCGCTTCTCGGCCGGCGTCTGGCCCTGCAGCGTCTTCTGCAACGACGCGGTCGCGCTCTGCAGTTGAACCTGAGCGCTACGGAGGCTCTGCCGGGCGCTTCGATCATCGATCCGGGCGAGCAACTGGCCGCGGCGGACATGCTGCCCCGCCTTGACGTACACACCGGTCAAGCGACCGGTGGACGGAAAATTGACCGTAATCGACTCCGGCGCCTGCACGTTCCCGCTCGCGGTGACCGTGCTCTGTACAACCCCGCGCGAGACAGTCGCCGTCCTGACCGCTGCGTTCGCGCCCGACGATCCCCCGACCGTCAGGGCCGCCGTCGTCCCGACGCCGGCCACCGCGGCAACCAGAATCCCTCGAATCAAGAGCAGCATCATCTGTTCGTCACTCCTTCGCCCACGCTGTCGCGCAGCATCGAAGCGGCTAATCCTGAGACCGCCCTAAGTCGAACCTGAAGAAAGTCTGAAATCGACGAAAAAGTGGGCCTGACTCCGCCAATTTTCAGGCTCGCTTCAGGTGAAGCTCCGAGACTCAGAGTTCCGGGCCACATCCGGCCCATGCACCTGGGGCCCGTCGCAGATCAGCAGAACGTCCATGACGTATCCGTCCCAGCCGGCTGCACGCTGTCCAAGGCCACCTGGTGGGCGCACCTCGCGCGTACTCGTGGTCGACGACGACCAGTCATTGCAGCGGGCGATCACCCGTGCGCTCGAGTTGGAAGGGTACGACGTCGAGACCGCCTCGGACGGAGCAGAAGCCTTGGCCGTCTTCGACGGCGACCGTCCGATTCCGGACCTCGTCGTCCTGGACGTCCTGATGCCGAACATCGACGGTCTGAATGCCTGTCGCGAGATACGTGTTCGTAGCCGCGTGCCCATCCTCATGCTGACGGCGTTGCAAGAGGTCGACGAGCGCGTCGAAGGGCTCGAGGCCGGCGCCGACGACTACCTCGGGAAGCCGTTCGCAATCGTCGAGTTCATCGCACGCGTTCGCGCTCTGCTCCGTCGCACGACCGGCGAGACGGATTTCGTCAGCTACGCCGATCTCGAGCTCGACCGGGCCGAGCGACGTGCCTACCGTCGCGGTCGGCCCTTCGACCTGACCCGGATCGAGTTCTCGTTGCTCGACCTGTTGATGTCCAACCCACACAGGGTCATCCCTCGTCAGACGATCTTCGAGAACGTGTGGGGTTACGACCTCCTTTACGCGTCGAACTCACTCGAGGTCTACATCGGCTCCTTGCGCCGCAAGACCGAAGCCGACGGCGAGTCACGCCTGATCCACACCATCCGGGGAGTCGGCTACGTGCTACGCGAGGAACCGTCGTTTCCTTCATGAGTCTGCGCGCCCGATTCATTCTCGGAACCGCCTGCGGCCTCGCAGTCGCGATCTGTGCAGGATTCGCCGCGACATACGTCGTGGTTCGCGGCCAGGTGCGCGGCGAGATCGACCAGGCGCTCAAGGAGCGGGCAAGCGCACTCATCGGCTTCACCAGCCGTGCGCCGTTACCGCGAGTGGGTCGTCCTCGCGCCGTCCCCGGGCCGCCACCCAAACTCGGGGGGGCGGCCGGGTACGTCCAGCTCGTCGGCCGAACAGGAAGGGTCAGGCTCCCCGTTGGAGAAGGCGTCCGACTTCCCACCGCCGGCGCACGGGCGGTCGCGGCAGGAGCACGTCCGCCGGGTTTTTCGGACGCCACCGTCGCCGGCATTCACGTGCGCATTTACACCGCCCGCCTCGACAAGGACACGGCGCTGCAGGTTGCGCGCCCGTTGACCGAGGCAGATCACACGCTCGAGCGCATCCGGCTGCTCCTGCTCCTCGTCACCCTCGTCACGATCGTCGGCGCGGTCGCAGCGGGGCTGCTTGTCGCTCGGACGATCCTGCGTCCCGTTCAGCAGTTGACGGAAAGCGCTGAAGAGATCGCTGCCACGGGCAATCTCGACCGACGGACCGACGAGCGACGCTCGGACGAGCTCGGGCGACTCGCGCACGCCTTCAACACGATGCTCGACACGCTGTCGCGATCGATCACCGCTCAGCGTCAGCTGGTCGCAGACGCGTCTCACGAGCTCAGGACGCCGCTGGCCTCGGCACGCGCCAACCTCGAGCTCGTCGAACTGCACGACTCACTCCCCGCCGAGGAACGCCGCCGGCTGCTTGCGGACGCGAGTGCCGAGCTTCGTGAGATGACCAACCTCGTGGAGGAACTGCTCGAACTGGCCCGCGCCGACGTGCACAAACCGGACACACAACCGGTCCGTCTCGACCATCTCGCCGAGGAGGCAATCGCCGCCGCCGGCCGCCGTTGCGCCGGCACGTTCCAGGCCGAGCTTCAACCATCCATGGTCGAAGCCTCACCGTCCGCTGTGACTCGGGCGATAGCGAACCTGCTCGACAACGCCATCAAGTGGAGCCCGGCAGGAGCACCGATCGAGGTTGCGGTCAAAGATGGAACGGTCACCGTCCGCGACCACGGAACCGGCATCGACGGAGCCGATGCTCCGCACATTTTCGACCGCTTCTATCGCGCTGCCGGAGCGCGCAGTTTGCCGGGATCCGGACTAGGGCTCGCGATCGTCCGGCAGGTCGTCGAAGGGCACGGCGGAAGCGTCACGGTCGACCCGGCGCCCGGCGGCGGCACCGTCTTTACCCTGCGGTTACCGACGATCAGCGACGCCACACCTACGAGAACCACCAGCCGTGACGACGATTCCGCCGATCCCGTAACACGCGATTCCAAACGGAACGGAACACGTCACCGCGCATTGGCTGACGACTTCACGGACTGAGGTCAGGAACTAAGCGGGGCCCCGTTGGAAAATAAAGGCCTGCTAATCATCCTCAACGACCTCCAGGAACACCTCTTCGAAACGCCGTGAAGACGCCGCGACGGCCTCGGTGGGCCCCTCGCGTCCGGCTCCGGTGCTCGAACAGTCACTCTCGTGTTGGAGGCTGCAGGGCGACCGATGCGAGCCTCCGAGATCCGTGCTGCCGCCAACGCGCTCGTCGGCGGGCTCGTCCGTTGGGCCTCCGTCAAGAGCGTTCTTTCCGCGTACACACTCGGCGGCGATCACGGTCGCGCCGATGCGCTCGGACATCGTCCGCCGTGCCTCGGGCGGAATCGGAGCGTTAGCTCGGCGAGGTGAGGTCGTACACAGTGACGCCGGCGACTGTGATGGACGTGAATGTGTCAGCTACCCAGTCCTGGATCGTCGCGTTGCTCCGACCAAAGCCTCCCGGACCGCCTCCACCGCTCGCGAGGAAGTAGTGGATCTTTCCTGCCGCGACGTATGCCTTGAACTGCGCGAGCGTTGGTGTCGGGTCGCTCCCGTTGAAGCCGCCCATCGCCAGGATCGGCTCGCCGCTCGCGATCTGAGCGCCGGCCGCGCTGTTCGCGCCGACCGTCGCCGCAGTCCAGCGGTAACTGCCCGCATCCTTTTTGAGCAACGTGACGAGCTGCTTCGAGGGCGTGGCGGCATCGAGCAGCCCGCCGAGGCCGCCGTTCCCGCGCAGCCGGGCTCCTGCTCGGCCCGGAGCGAACCCGTTGCCTGGCTGCCCGAAACCGCTCCCTTGCTGCCCGAACCCGCCGCCCTGTGGCCCGAACGTTCCGCTCGGAGGTCCGAACCTGCCGTTTCCCGGGGGCGCGAACCCGGGCGACGGCCCGCCACGGAAGTTTCCGTTGCCGAAGCTCCGGCGGAACGTCCGCGGCCCGCCGCCGAAGCCGCCGAAGCGGCCGCCGCCGGGCCCGGCGCTCGGAATGGCACCGGATTGGGGGCTCGACGCGGTCTGTGCCGAGTACGCGAGTGGCGCTGCGAGCAGTGCGGCCAGCGCCACGGTCGCGACTGCGAGGGCCAGTCGACGCCGCGAGCCGATGAAGGGTAGCGCCAGGATCGCCAGGGCCGTCGCCGAGGCGAGGACGAGCACGAAGTAGCGGAGCCAGGGCTGCCACTCCGGCGTGCGGTCGAGCAGCCGGAACGCCCAGATGCCGCTGACAACGACGCCCGTGGCCAGCAGTAGCCGGCTGACGAGACTGCTGCGGTCCTGCCAGAGGCGCACGCCGCCGATTCCGACCAGGCCGCCGATGGCCGGCGCGAGCACGACGTTGTAGTACGGGTGGATGATCCCGGCCGCGAAGCTGAAGACGAGTCCGGTAACCACGAGCCACGAGCCCCACAGGAGCGCTGCGGCGCGCACCCCGTCCGTCCGTCGAGCCCGGCGCGTCACCCAGAGCAGGCCGACGAGGGCGACGAGCGCCGCCGGGATCAGCCACGAGACCTGGGTGCCCATCTCGTCGTTGAACAGGCGAGTGATCCCGGTCGCGCCCCACATGCCTCCTCGCGCCGCCGGGTTGCCGCCCGTCCCGAAGGTCTGACCGCCGATGACGCTGCCGCTCTCGTTGCCGGTCAGCCGCCCGAGGCCGTTGTAGCCGAAGATCAGGCTCAGGATGCTGTTGTCCTGCGAGCTGCCGATGTACGGCCTGCTGCCAGCCGGCCAGAGGGCGACGATCGCCACCCACCAGCCGGCGGACGCGACGATCGCGGCCCCGGCGGCGAGCACCTGGAGCAGCCGCCGCCTCAGCGGCGTCGGTCCGGCGATCAGGTAGACGAGCGCGAACCCCGGCACGACGATCAGCGCCTGGAGCATCTTCGTGAGGAAGGCGAGGCCGACGAAGGAGCCGGCAGCGACGAGCCACCAGGTACTTCCGCGCTGAAGCGCCCGCGTGACGGAGTATGCCGACGCCACGAGCAGCAGGGTGAGGAGCGCATCGGGGTTGTTGAACCGGAACATCAGCACGGCAACCGGTGTGAGCGCCATCACCAGTCCTGCGATCAGGCCGGCGGCCGCCGTGAACTGGCGGCGGACGGTCGCGTAGAGCAGCCCGACCGCGGCAACGCCCTCGAGCGCCTGCGGGACGAGGATGCTCCAGGAGTTGACGCCGAAGATCCGCGCGGAGATGTCCATCACCCACAGCGAGGCGGGCGGCTTATCGACCGTAATGAAGTTCGACGAGTCGAAGGAGCCGAAGAAGAACGCTTTCCAGCTCTGGGTGGCCGCCTGCACGGCTGCGCTGTAGTACGAGTTCGCCCACCCGTTCGCGGACAGGCCGACCAGGTAGAGCAGCGCGCTTCCGGCCAGCAGCACGAGCAGCGCGGGACGGATCCAGGCGGGGTCGTCCTCCCGGCCACGGACGAGCGTGCGCAGGCGTCCTCTGCTCCGAACGTACTGCGCTTCGGCGGTGATGTCCGTCATGCGGTCTCCTCGAAGGCGGGTGCGCTCCGGCGGTCGCGGAAGACCCAGCCGCGGAGCAAGACGAAGCGCAGGACGGTCGCTGCGAGGTTCGCGACGACTAGGACGGCGAGCTCGAGCGCGCGCGAGGCGGACGGCGCGAGCGCGTGCAGGAGCACCAGCGACCCGGCCGTGACTCCAAGCGCGAGGCCGAACACGGCGAGGCCCTGGGCCTGGTGTCTGAGCGCACCGGCCGGGCCGCGGACGGAGAAGGTGTAGCGCCGGTTCGCCGCCGTGTTGCCGATTGCGGTCAACAAAAGGGCAGACGCATTCGCCGCCTGGCTGCCCATCCCGCTGCGCAGAGCGAGGTACAGGACGACATACGCGAGCGTGCTGGCGACGCCGATCCCCACGAAGCGCCACACCTGGGTCGCGAATCCCGGCGGCTGGGCTGCTGCCGGTTGCGGAAGGTCGATATGGCCGCGACGGAGGTCTCGTGCCAGCCGCCATACGCCTCGCAGGTCATCCCGCGCGGTCGAGACGATGTGGACACGGGAGTCGGGATCGTCCACCCAGTCGACGGGCACCTCGTGGATCCGGAAGCCGGCGCGCTCGGCCAGGACGAGCAGCTCCGTGTCGAAGAACCAGCCCCGGTCCTTGACCAGCGGGAGCAGCAGCTGCGCCCGGTCGGCGCGGATGGCCTTGAAACCGCACTGTGCGTCGCTGAAGCGGGTGCCCAGCGCGGTGTGCAGGATCCGGTTGTAGGCGCGGGAGATGACCTCGCGCTTGGGCCCGCGCACGACGTTCGCCCCGCGGGCCAGCCGTGTGCCGATGGCGAGGTCGCTGTGGCCGGAGACGAGTGGTGCGACGAGCGGGAGGAGGGCCGCGAGGTCGGTGGAGAGATCGACGTCCATGTAGGCGAGGACGCCGGCGTCGCTTGCCGACCAGACGCGGTGGAGCGCGCGCCCGCGCCCCTTCTGGTCGAGGTGGACGCAGGCAACGCCGTCGAGCTCTGCCGCCAGCGCGCAGGCGATCCGCCAGGTGCCGTCGGTGCTGGCGTTGTCGGCGATCGTGATCCTGGTCGGAAACGGAAACGAGCGGAGATACTTGTGCAGCCGCCGGATCGCCGGTTCGAGCTGCGCCTCCTCGTCGAAGACTGGGACGACGAGCTCGAGCACCGGCGGAGCCACCGAGATGCCCGTGTCCGTTCGCTCGGGAAGGGGAAGCGCAGCAGCCACGGCACGGACTGTCGCCCAGCGACCTGAACGCAAGCTGAGACGGTGCTGAAGCTTTTCTGTAAGCCGCGACCGGGTTTTCAGGACCGAAGCCGGCCCCTGCCTCCGTCAGCGACTGAAGAGACGCGCATTCTCACCACAGAGACAGCGATACCCAACGAGTCTGAGGCTCTGCCCCCGACCTGCTCCTTCGCGACTTGTCTTAGCTACACGAGGCGGCGCTAGCGGAGTTCGCGGAGCTGGGGCTGCATGGCGCATCCGTCGAGGACATCGCCCGTCGTGTTGGCATCTCGCAGCCGTATGTGTTTCGGCTCTTCTCGATAAAGAAGAATCTGTTCAAGGCGGTTGTGGCCCGCTGCTTCCGCGAGACGCTCGAGGGGTTCCAGCGAGCTGCAGAGGGGAAGCGGGGCCGGGAGGCGCTCGACGCGATTGAAGATGTACGCCGACCGTACGGGGTTGGGATGGTGGTGAATCTTCTCGCCGCACTGCATCTGGTGCAGGTTGGCTCCCCTTCCTCGCGGCCACTCACCCGGAGGCTGCGCGGGCGATGCTCGAGTACCGAGTGCGCCGCCTCGCCGCAGCCCGCGAGCTCGCCCGCTCGCAGGGCCGGCAGGGTGTCGGCCGAGGACGGACGCGACGTGACACCTGAGATCGCGCGCCTCGCCACCGGTCAGCTCGTCGCCATCCGGACCGGGGAGCTCGAGGAACACATCACCGGCGACGTCGCCTGGGCGGCGGCGTACTACCTAGCCTGGACCGGAGACCAGGCGTTCGCAACCGGGCCGGCGGCCGTCCGGTCCGATCCCGCGAAGGACTGGGGGCGGAAAACGCGTATCCACGCGGAAACTCGTCCACCTCCGTCTAGGTAACCGCCAACGTGCGCTTCTTTCATTTCTCCCGCGTCGGTCTTATGACAAGAAAGAGGATGGAAACCCAGTTCCGCCACTCGATCCCGGGGCCGACACAGCCCGGCGTCGAGGCTACCCACCGCCTCCACGCCCAGACGCAGCGATGTGCAGCGGGCGACCACGTGTACACCTGGTCCGGGCAGATCGTTGACGTGCCGGGCGGCTCGCCACACCTCGTCATGGCGTGCGCCTACGGTGCCGCTCACAAGGAGGGAAGCACGTCACCAAGGCTGATCGGTCCACTCCTCACCCCAGAGAACATGGCCAAGCGGCTCTGGACCGCAGAGGAACTGAAGCAAGCCGAGTGAGTTTCCCGCACCCTCTCGCGGCGCGCCCGCTACGGCGCTCCAACCCCATACCTGAGGATTGACCGTCCCAGTTGCGGAGGGAACTCTAATCTCTCCAGCCAGCACTCCAACGTCGGCGACTCGCCGGACCGACCTCCTGGGTGTGTCTCGGAGGTCTCGACCTCCTGGACGCCTTCCAGAGGGTTGTGAGGGATTAAGAGGTCACACCTGAGAGGCTGCAGGCAGATGCGTAAAGCGAAACTGCCTGCATATGAACGCTTTCCAGACTGGAACGAACTGCAAAGAAGCCCCCAACCGCAAACATCCTTCGCCACGAAGGCGTCGTACTTCAACCGGCTTCACGCGCCGGTCTGGTGGCTCGGCGCGGCCGGGGTCGTCACCGACGGCGTAGCGGGAGTCGGCGACTTGACAAGCGCGTGCCTCCGGTCATAGTTTCCCAGACCTGAATCACCTGTCAGTTATCTCCAGGAGGGAACCAGCATGCAGCACTGGCGCTCGTGGCCGCGGCTCGCAGCCACAATGGCCGTCGTCGTCGTCGTCGTCGCCCTGACGGCGGTGGTCGCGGTCTTCACTAGCACGGCGCTGGCGCGTCCGTCGGGAGCGGCCGCCAGCCCGTACAAGGTCGGGATCATCTATTGCCGCACCGGGCCGCTGGCCGAGTACGGAGCGGAGTTCATCGAGGGCCTCCGGTACGGGCTCAAATATGCGACCAACGGGACCAACGCCGTCAACGGCCACCCGATCCAGCTCACCCTCAAGGATGAGACCGCCAACCCCGCAACCGCCGTCTCCGAGGCCAAGGACCTGATCGGTCAGGGCTACAAGATCATCGGCGGGAGCTGCTCGTCGGCGGTCGCTGTCCAGATTGCGCCCCTTGCGGCGCAGAACCAGGTTCTGTTCCTGTCCGGCGCGGCTGCGGCCGACGTGATCACCGGAGCGAACAAGTACACGTTCCGGTCCGGCCGGCAGACCTACCAGGACGTGCTCGCCGCGAACTCGTTCCTCGGCAAGTCGGTCGGAAAGAAGATCATCGTCTTCGCGCAGGACTATGTCTTCGGCCAGGGCAACGCCGCCGCGGTCAAGACCGTTCTCGGCGGTCGTGGCCATACCGTGTCGTCGATCCTCGTCCCCTTGTCGGCGACCGACTTCACCCCATTCGCCCAGCGGGCCGCCGCGGCCAAGCCCGACCTGCTGTTCGTCGCCTGGGCGGGCGACACCGCTGCCGCAATGTGGCGGGCGCTGCAGCAGCAGAACGTGTTCAAGACGACCGACGTCACGACGGGTCTTGCCCAGCGCAGCACGTGGCAGTCATTCGGTGCCGCGGCCGGCGACATCAAGTTCTTGTCGCACTACACCTGGAGCGCGCCGCACAACAAGGTGAACGACTGGCTGGTCAAGGAGATGAGGAAGCTCGGACAGGTGCCTGACCTCTTCACTCCGGATGGGTTCGTCGAGGGCCAGATGATTGTCCGGGCGCTGCAGAAAGGCGGCGCGTCACAGGACGTCAACGCGATGATCAGCGGCCTGGAGGGCTGGCAGTTCCTCGCGCCGAAAGGCCTGCAGCGGATTCGCCCGCAGGACCATGCGATGATCCAGCCGATGTTCCAGGTGCAACTGGTCAAGCAGGCGAACGGCAGGTACTTGCCGAAGGTCTTGAAGACGATCTCACCGGGGAACGTCCAGCCGCCGATCACACCGTTCAAGTAGGCCGAGGCGCGAGGAACGGCCCGGCTCGTCCACCGTGACGACTGAACCGATCCTCGCCACCCGGGGCCTCGGGCTCGACATCGGCGGCGCTTCGATCGTCGCCGATGTCGGCCTGGAGGTTCCCGATGGCGAGTTTCTCGGGATCATCGGCCCGAACGGGGCCGGCAAGACGTCCCTCTTCAATCTGCTCTCGGGGCTCATCCGCGTGAGCGCCGGCCAGATCGAACTGGGTGGCAAGGACATCACCCGCGCGACGCCGTCAGCCCGTACGCGGGCCGGGTTGGGGCGGACGTTCCAGCTCTCGAGCGTTTTCGGGCGCCTGTCGGTGTTCGAGAACGTGCGGCTGGCGGGCGACGCGGCAGTCGGTGGCACGATGCGACTCTGGCGCCGCGCGTCCGGCGTGCGCGAGGCGGTCGAGCGCGCGCACCGAGCGCTCGAGGCGGTCGGGCTCGCGGACCGGGAGCGGGTCCCGGCCGCGCTCCTCGCCGGGGGCGAGAAGCGGAAGCTGGAGGTGGCGATGCTGCTCGCCTCCGACCCCGCGGTCGTCCTCCTCGACGAGCCGATGGCGGGCGTCAGCGCCGAGGACGTCCCGGGGCTGGTGGAGGTGATCCGCTCGCTCAACCGGGATCGGAAGAAGACCGTGCTCATGGTCGAGCACCACATCGAGGTCGTCACCGGCCTCGCCGACCGGGTCGCGGTGATGCACCACGGCCGGCTGCTCGCCTGCGACACGCCGCAGAACGTGATGCGCAACGCGACCGTCCAGGAGGCGTACGTGGGGGAGCCGCTGTGAGTGCGGAGGTGAGGATGGCGCTCGAGCTGCGCGACGTGCACGTCGACCTCGCGGGCGCGCACGTGCTTCAGGGCATGTCGTTCGACGTGCCCGAGGGCGGTATCACGGCGCTGCTCGGCCGTAACGGCGTCGGCAAGACGACCACTCTGCGAGCGGTGCTCGGCCTGGTGGGCCGCCGGGGCTCGGTGCGTCTTGCGGGCGAGTCGATCGAGGGCGAGGCGACGCACCGGATCGTCCAGCGCGGCGTCGGGTATGTGCCGGAGGACCGCGACGTCTTCGCGGGACTGACGGTCGAGGAGAACCTCCGGCTCGCGGTGCGGAACGGCGGGGCGCGGTACGAGCTGGTCTACGACCTCTTCCCGGAGTTGGAGGAGCGCGGGCGCCAGCGGGCCGGCACGCTCTCCGGAGGACAGCAGCAGATGGTTGCCATCGCCAGGGCGCTGCTCAACCCGAGCCGGCTGCTCCTGATCGACGAGCCGACGAAGGGGCTCTCGCCTGCGCTCGTCTCGCACGTCTCGGAGGTGCTCGGCCGGATCGCCGAAAGCGAGACGGCGCTGCTTGTCGAGCAGAACCTCGGCGTCGTACGCAAGCTTGCGCGCTCGATCGTCGTGGTCGACCAGGGGCGTGTCGTGCACACCGGCACCGTCTCCGACCTCGACGACCAGACCTTCGTCCACAAGAACCTCGGAGTGGGGCACGCCGGATGAGCACACCGATCCTCCTCTTCATCACCGGCCTCGGCCTGGGAGCAATGTATTTCCTGGTCGCGTCCGGGCTCTCGCTGATCTACGGCGTGATGGGCGTCCTCAACTTCGCGCACGGCGCCTTCCTCACCGTGGGGGCGTACGCCACCTGGTATGCGGAGACGAAGCTCGGGGGGATCGACTCGGTGTGGCTCCGCTTCATCGCAGCGTCGCTGATCGGGATAGCCGTCGGGGCCGTGTTCGCGGCCCTCACCGAGCTCGTGCTCATCCGCCCCCTCTACCTCCGGCACATCGAGCAGGTGCTGGTGACCGTTGGGCTCTCGTTCGCGACCGTGGCGCTGGTCGAGGGGATCTGGGGCAGCAACGCCCGCTTCTACGAGGTGCCCCCGTGGTTCAACGGCACGACGACGATCGCCGGCGCGCACATCCCGAACGACCGCTGGATCGAGATCGTCGCCGCCGTGGTCGTGCTCCTCGCCCTGCTCGCATTCCTGCGCTACACGCGGTACGGCCTGATCATCCGCGCGGGTGTCGAGAACCGCGCCATGGTCACGGCGCTCGGCATCGACGTGCAGCGCTCGTTCACGCTCGTCTTCGTGATCGGAGGGATCGCCGCTGCGCTCGCGGGCGTCCTCTCCGGCGTGTACTTCACCTCGATCACGCCTACCCGGGGCACCAGCCTGCTGATCTTCGCGTTCATCGTCGTCGTGATCGGCGGGCTGGGGTCGATCAAGGGCTCCGCCGTCGCGGCGGTCGTGGTCGCGCTCACCCAGCAGTACGTGAACTACTACTCGACGGGCCTGGGCGATCTGTCGGTCGTCCTGCTTCTCGCGCTCGTGCTGCTCGCCCGGCCGGCGCAGCTCGCGGGGAGGACCGCGTGACGAGGGTGCTGCGTGCCGCCTGGCCCGCGGCGCTCGTCACCCTGCTGGCGTTCGTGCCGGCGATGGACTTTGGGCTCGGCAAGGCGCTCCCCGGGGCGCTCTCCAGCCCGGGGACACTGCAGCTGTTCTGCCTGTGCCTGGTCTTCGCAGGCGTGGCACTGTCCTATGACCTCCTCTTCGGCTTCACCGGACTGCTGTCGTTCGGCCACGCGCTCTATTTCGCGATCGGCGTCTACGTCGCCGACATCGCGATCACCGAGTGGAACTGGACCTTTGCCGAGGCGTGCCTTGCCGCCGCCGCCGCCGGCGTTGCCGTCGCGACGGTCGTCGGCTTCGTCAGCCTGCGCACCGCCGGGATCGCGTTCGCGATGGTCACGCTCGCGTTCTCGCAGGCGGGCAGCATCCTCGTGCAGAAGAACCCGCACAGCTGGACGGGCGGGGAGCAAGGGCTCGGCTACGACTACACGGCCGTGCCAGCGGCATTCGTGGGCGTCCACAACACGAAGAACCTGTACTGGCTCTCGCTCGGCTACGCCGTCGTGGTCGCGTCGATCGTCGGCTGGGCCGTGCGCTCCTCGCCGGGACACGTCTGGCAGGCGATCCGGGAGAACGAGCGCAGGGTGGAGGTTCTCGGCCTGGGCACGCGCGGATACAAGCTGCTCTCTTTCGTGCTCGGCTCGTTCCTGGCGACGATGGGCGGGATCGTTTACCTCCTCGTCGTCGGAGGCGCCGACATGGGCGTGACGACTGCGGACTTCACGCTCGCGCTCCTGCTGATGGTCGTGCTCGGCGGCACCGGGACGCTGTGGGGGCCGCTGCTCGGCGGCTTCCTCTACACGTACGCGAACCAGCGGCTGGTCGAGCTCGGCGGGTCGAATGCGGTCCAGGACCTCCCGAGCGTGCTGCGGATTCCGCTCTCCCAGCCGCTGTTCGTCCTCGGCGTGATCTTCATTCTCGTCGTCTTCTTCCTGCCCGGCGGCATCGTCGGCCTCGCCGAGCACGGACGCCGGGGGGCGGGCGGCCTCCGGCGCCTGCACGCGGCGTTCCGCAGCCCCGCCGACGACCCGAGCACCGAGGATGTCGTATGAGCGGGGCAGTCCAGCGCGCGGTAAACGGCGATGTGTCCGTCGCCTTCGAGTCGCACGGCACCGGGCCGGCGCTGCTCATGGTCATGGGGCTCGGCTATGGACGCTGGGGCTGGCAGCCGATCCTCGAGCCGCTCGCCGAGCGCTTCCGCGTCCTCACGTTCGACAACCGCGGCTACGGGGAGAGCGACGTCCCGCCGGGTCCGTACTCGGCAGCGCAGCTGGCCGGCGACGCGCTTGCCGTCCTCGACGCGGTCGGTGTCGAGCGCGCGCACGTCGTCGGCGCGAGCCTCGGCGGCGCGGTCGCGCAAGAGCTCGCGCTTCGCCATCCGTCGCACCTCGAGCGGCTCGTGCTCGTCGCGACGATGTCCGGCATGTCGAACATGCACCCGCTCCCAGCTCCGACGCTGCAGCTGATGGCCGAGGCTCCCTCGCTCGACCCTGCGGTTGCCCTGCGCCGGTTCGTGGAGAACGCGCTCGAGCCGGATGTCGAGCAGGCGCTGGTCGAGCGGATCGTGGAGCTCCGGACGGCGAACCCGCCCGACCCGGCCGGCTGGGCCGCCCAGGCCGGGATCTGGGGCACCTTCGACGTGTGGGAGGAGCTTCCGGAGATCGAGGCGCCGACGCTCGTCGTCCAAGGCGAAGGCGACGTGGTCGTCGATCCGCGCAACGCAGCGCTGCTCGCCGAGCGCATCCCGGGCGCGAAGCTGAGGCTTGTGCCCGGCGGCCACCTCTTCTTCTGGAACCGGCCTGCCGAGTTCGCGTCGCTTCTGCTGGAGTTCCTCACATGACGGGCAGGCACACGATCTGCCGCTGGATCCGCGATCGCGGCCGCACGACACCCGGGCGGGTCGCAATCGACTACCAGGGCGAGCTGCTCACCTACGGCGAACTCAACGAGCGGTCCGATGCGTTCGCGGCCGCCTTCGCCGAGGCCGACCTGAAGCGCGGTGACCGGGTCGCGACCCTGAGCGGCAATTCGCCGGACCACGTCGCCGTGCTCTTCGGCTGCGCCAAGGCCGGGCTGACCCTCCTTCCGCTCTCCTGGCGGCTGACAGCGCCCGAGCTCCGCTTCCAGCTCGACGACGCCGAGCCGGCGCTCTTCCTCGTCGAGCCCGGCTACGACGACCTGGCGGGCGAGACGGGCGCGCGGTTCGAGCGCCTGGCCGTACCTGAACGGCGCCCGGCCCCGCCCGTCCCGGTCGAGGACGGCGATGGCCTGTTCCTGATCTACACCTCGGGAACGACGGGGAAGCCGAAGGGAGCGCTGCTCACGCACGCGAACTGCTTCTGGACGAACCTCTCGTTCGACCTCGCGACGGGCGTGCATGCGGGTGACGTCGTGCTCCAGGTGCTGCCGCAGTTTCACGTCGGCGGCTGGAACGTGCAGGCGCTTCTCGCCTGGCTCAAGGGCGCCACGCTCGTCCTCGAGCGCGAGTTCAGCGCCGAGCGGGTGCTCGGGCTGATCGAGGAGAAGCGCGTGACGACGATGATGGGCGTGCCGCCGATCTACCTCTTCCTCGCCCAGCATCGGGCGTTCGCCGACGCCGACCTCTCCAGCCTG
Source organism: uncultured Actinomycetes bacterium (assembly GCA_963775695.1). GTDB lineage: Bacteria > Actinomycetota > Thermoleophilia > Gaiellales > Gaiellaceae > DATBLE01. The sequence continues at coordinate 20,085 of CAVZJU010000017.1, forward strand.
GAGCGCGCCGTCGTCGGCGGCGCGCCGATGCCCGAGGCTCTGCTCGAGACGTGGGCGGCGCGTGGCACGGCGGTGATCCAGGGCTACGGCCTAACTGAGGCCGCGCCCAACGTCCTCTGTCTGCCGCCCGAGGACGCAGTGCGGAAGCTCGGGTACGCCGGCAAGCCGTACCCGTTCGTCGAGGTCCGGCTCTCGGACAAGAGCGAACTGCAGGTGCGCGGCCCGAACGTCTTCCCCGGCTATTGGCGGAACCCGGAGGCGACCGCAGAGGCGCTCACCGGGGACGGCTGGCTGAGGACCGGGGACATCGCCGAGGCCGACGCGGAGGGCTTCTATCGGATCAAGGGGCGGCTGAAGGACATGTACATCTCGGGCGGCGAGAATGTCTACCCGGCCGAGGTCGAAGCAGTCCTCCACGAGCACCCGTGTGTGGTCGACGCCGCGGTCGTCGGTGTGCCGGACGAGCGCTGGGGCGAGGTCGGCGCGGCGTTCGTCGTCGCGGACGGCGTGGAGGGCGAGGCGCTGATGGAGTGGTGCCGCGGCCGCCTCGCGACATTCAAGGTGCCGAGTTCGGTGCGCTTCGTCCCCGAGGTGCCACGCAACAGCCTCGGCAAGATCCAGAAGCAGGCGCTGCTGGAGGCCGTGCGATGAGCGAGATCGTCACTGGCGCAGACGGGCGCACGCTCTCGGCCCGGGGCATCGAGACGCGCCGGCGCCTGCTCGAGGCGGCCGAGCAGGTCTTTGGCGACCTCGGTTACCACGACGCCTCGATCGTGAAGATCACCGAGGCGGCCGGAGCCGGGCAGGGGACCTTCTACCTGTACTTCAGCTCCAAGCAGGAGGTCTTCGATGAGCTCGTCCGCGACCTGAACCGGAGCATCCGCCACGCAATGAGCGAGGCGGCGGACAAAGGTGAGACGCGCTTGGAGCGCGAGTTGCTCGGCTTCCGCGGATTCTTCGACTTCACCGTCAGCCATCCCGGGCTGTACAAGATCATCCGCCAGGCCGCGTTCGTCTCCCCGGACATCTTCCGGTGGCACTACGACACGGTGTCCGAGCGGTACGTCGCCTCGCTCCGCGAGGCCGTCGACCGTCGCGAGTTCGGGCCGATCGACCCCGAGGTGGCTGCGTGGGCGCTGATGGCGATCGGCGAGATGATCGGCATGCGCTGGATCCTCTGGGGGAACGGCAGCGTCCCGGACGACGTCGCCGACGAGCTCGGCCGGATCATCCGCGCCGTCCTGGAGCCGTCCCGATGACAAGGGTGTCGCTGGCGGCGACCGCCGCCTACCTTCCCGAGCGCTGGATGACTGCGGCCGAGGTCGCCGAGCGGAGCGGCATTCCCGAGGGCGTGATCGTGGAGAAGTTCGGTCTGCGCGGAAAGCACGTCGCGGGCGAGGACGAGCACGTGAGCGACCTCTCGCTCCGTGCGGCGGAGGCGCTCCTCGCCGACTCGGGCATCGACCCCGAGACGATCGACGTCGTCATGTACTACGGGTCGATGTGGAAGGACTACACGGTCTGGCAGGTCGCGCCGCTGCTCGCGCACCGGCTCGGCGCGACGCGCGCCTACGCGGTCGAGTACGACAACGTCTCGTGTGGCACGCCTGTTGCTCTGCGCGTCGCGCGCGACATGCTCTTCGCCGAGGACGAGCTGCGGACGATCCTCCTCGTCGCTGCCTGCCGGGAGTCCTACCTCCTCGACTACGCGAATGAGCGCGCGCGCTTCATGTTCAACTTCGGCGACGGCGCCGTTGCCGGCCTGCTCGTCAAGGACGGTGGGCGGAACGAGCTACTCGGCTGCCACGGCCTGACCGACGGGTCGTTCTCGCTCCAGGTGAAGGTGCCCTCGGGCGGGAGCATCTCGCCGAACGGCGGCTACCGCTTCCTCGACGTCGTCGACCCGGAGGAGATGAAACGCGGGCTCGACCAGGTGAGCCTCGCGAACTTCGTCGCTGCTGCGCGCGGAGCGGTCGAGCGAAGCGGCGCGGCCCTGGCGGACGTCGGCTACCTCTGCGGCATTCACATGAAGCCGTCGATGCACCGCGCGCTCCTCGCCGAGCTTGGACTCGACGAGTCCCGCGCCGCGTACCTCGACGACACCGGCCACATGAGCGGCGTCGACCCGCTGCTCGCGCTCGACCGGGCCGCCCGGGAGGGCGCGCTACGGGACGGCGACCTCGTGCTCCTGCTCGCGGCAGGCACCGGCTACACCTGGGCGGCGAGCGTCGTCCGCTGGGGGGAAGCCTGAGCCTCGAGTCGCTATCGGCGCGCCACGGCCGCTACCGAAGCGACGACCTCGCGCTCGTCTTCCGCGGGCGGCGGATGACGCACGCCGAGCTCGACGCGCGCGCGAACCGGGCGGCCAACGCGCTCCTCGGCCTCGGGCTGGAGGCGGGCGACCTGGTCGGCCTCGTGCTGGACAACTGCGTCGCCACCGTCGAGCTCTACCTCGCCGCAATGAAGACAGGGATCGTCGCCGTGCCGTTGAGCCCGCTCCTTCGCGCAGAGGGTCTCGCCTCGCTGTTCGCCGACGCGGGGGTCTCGGCCCTCGTTGTGTCCGAGCGGATCGCCGACGAGGCGGAGCAGGTGCGGGCGGCGCTCGGCCTTTCCCCAGAGGGCTTGCTCGTCGTCGGCGGCTCCTACGAGGCGCTGACCGACGCGGCGTCGGCGGCTCCGCCGTCCGCCCCCGGTCTGCCGGGGGACCACCCGCTGACGATCCTCTACAGCTCGGGCACGACCGGCGAGCCGAAGGGGATCGTGCACACGCACGGGATCCGCGAGGCCTACGCGACCGGCATGGCGAGCTCGTTCCGCATCCACCCGGAGAGCGTGGTCATGCACTCCGGCTCGCTCGCCTTCAACGGCGCGTTCGTCACGCTGATGCCGGCTCTCTACCTCGGCTGCACGTACGTCCTGCTGCCGGCGTTCGAACCGGGCGACGTGATCGACGCGCTCGCCCGCGAACGCGTTACGCACACGATGCTCGTCCCGTCGCAGCTCATCGCGCTGCTGCGCCGCGAGGACTTCGACGATGCGCACCTGCCTGACCTCGAGATGATCCTCTCCCTCGGCGCGCCGCTCCTGCTCGAGCACAAGCTGGAGCTGGTCCGGCGGCTGCCGCGCCGCCTGTACGAGCTCTACGGCCTCACCGAGGGCTTCGTCACTGTCCTCGACCGCGACGACGTCGACCGCAAGCCGGACTCGGTCGGTGTTCCGCCTCCGCTGTACGAGCTGCGCATCGTCGGCGAGGACGGGGGCGATCTCGGGCCTGGAGAGATCGGCGAGATCGTGGGGCGCGGGCCGATCCTGACGCCCGGCTACCATCGCCACCCCGACCTGACCGACGCTGCGCTTGTCGGCGGCTGGCTACACACCGGCGACGTGGGCTACGTCGACGAGGACGGCTTCCTGTATCTGGTCGACCGCAAGAAGGACCTCGTCATCTCGGGGGGGATCAACGTCTACCCGCGCGACATCGAGGAGGTGGCCGTGCGACACCCCGACGTCCTCGACGTCGCCGTCTTCGGCGTGCCCGACGAGCGCTGGGGTGAGGGCCTGGTCGCGGCCGTACGGTTGCTCCCGGACGCCGACGTCACCGGCGACGAGCTGCGCGACTGGATCAACGAGCGGGTGTCCGCCCGCTACCAGCGGGTCCGGGAGGTCGTAGTCCGCAGCGAGTTCCCATTCACCGCGGCCGGCAAGACCCTGCGCCGGGTGATCCGCGACGAGTACCTGGAGCGGGTGTGACGAGCCGTTTCGTCGAGGCGAACGGCCTCCGCCTGCACTACCTCGAGCACGAGGGCGACGGGCCGACCCTCGTCCTTCTGCACGGTCTCTCCGCGAATGCCCACTCCCTTGACGTGCTGGCCGGCCTGCTCACGCCGGCGCTGCGGGTGCTCGCGCTCGACCTGCGCGGACGCGGGTCGAGCGACAGGCCCGAGGGCGGCTACTCGATGGCCGACCACGCCGCCGACGTCGCCGGCGTCCTCGACGAGCTCGGTCTCGACCGAGTCCTGCTGGGCGGGCACTCGTTCGGCGGGCTGCTGACGCTGTATCTCACCGCCACCGAGCCCGGGCGGGTGGAGCGCGCGCTCGTCCTCGACGTGCCCGACGAGGTCGACCTGAGCGTCCTCGATCAGATCGGGCCGTCGCTCGCCCGCCTCGACCAGACCTATCCGTCGACGGAGGCGTTCCTCGAATTCGCGAGGTCGCTCCCGTACTTCGCCGGGGACGCGTGGGACGACGATCTCGCCGCGTGGTACGCGAGCGAGCTCGAGGCGCTGCCTGACGGGACGGTGCGGTCAAACGTGCGGCCCGAGCACATCCGGCAGTGCGTCGAGGCGACATTCGAGCCAGACTGGGCCGCGCTCGCCCCCCGGATCGAGTGCCCGACGTTGGTGCTGCGCACCTGCGGCCCGTTCGGTCCTCCGGGCTCGCCACCGATCATGAGCGCCGAGGGCGCCGCCCGCCTGGTCGGCCGGTTGCGGCACGGGACGCTCGCCGAGGTGCCCGGCAACCACATCACCTTCGCCTTCGGCGACCGCGCGCCGGTCGCAGCCCGGGCGATCCTCGAGTTCGCGGGCGCCTAGCCCCTATCTTTGGTATTGAGGCGACCTTCTGGCCATCCATCCGGGAGCGACCTCGTCAACGGCCGGAGACGACCTCCTGGTCTGTTGCCAGGAGGCGGCCTGGTCTTCAACCAGTTGCCTTAGAGTCATGTCCCGCAATGGGTGTGCTCGACGGCAAGGTTGCCCTCGTCACTGGGGCCGGCTCCGGGATCGGCCGCTCGGCGGCGATCGCTCTCGCCACCGCGGGTGCGTCGGTCGTCGTCAACGATCTCGCCTCAGCAGGTCTGGACGGGACAGTCGCCGAGATCGCGTCTGCGGACGGCGTAGCGACTTCGACAATCGGGGACGTCCGCGTGCGGAGCGACGTCGCGCAAGCGATCGCGGTGGCACGAGACCGCTTCGGCGGGCTCGACATCGTGGTGGCCAACGCTGCCGTCTCGGTCTACGAGGAGTTCGAGCACCAGAGCGAGGAGACGATCGACCTGGTTCTCGACACTGACCTCAAAGGCGCGCTCTTCACGGCTCAGCTCGCGGTCCCGGAGCTGAAGCGGCGCGGCGGAGGAAGCATCGTGTTCATCTCGTCGGTTCAGGCGTACGTGACCCTGCCAGGATGCGTGCCGTACGCGGCGGCCAAGGCCGGCCTCGTCGCGGCGGCGCGGGCACTGGCTCCCGAGGTCGGCCGTCACGGGATCCGGGTGAATGCGATCGCACCAGGGACGATCGACACGCCGATGCTCCATCGCGATCTGACCGGCATGAGCCCCGAGGAAGCCGGTCAGTTCCTGGGCAAGGTTGCCGCTGCGAACGCGCTCGGCCGGATTGGCCGGCCCGACGAGATTGCGGACGTCGTCGTCTTTCTCGCCTCCGATGCCTCCGGGTACGTTACGGGTGGCTCCGTCGTCGTCGATGGCGGCTACCTGGCCGTAAAGACGTTCTAGCGGCCGTCGACCCCGGAGAGGATCTCGTCGTGGAGCTCGGCCGGTTCCTATGCAGTCGTCGGCGGGCCTCCGACTGCGGAGGTTCCGGCCGACGATTCCCGTGGCCCGAGGATCAGGATTTGCATCCCTATACCGTCACCCGGGAAGGGTCCACGCCCCGCAATACCGACGCGTTCAGCGCGGACACCGAGTTGGAGCCGATCAGGGCGAGACAGAGGTCGATCTCAGTGCGGAGGATCTCGATCACTCTCCGCGCTCCGGCCTCTCCGCCGGCTGCGAGGCCGTAGAGGTATGGCCGGCCGATCAGGCACGCCTTCGCGCCGAGCGCCAGTGCCTTCACGACATCAGATCCTCTGCGTATGCCGCTGTCGAGGAGCACTTCCGCGCGCCCGCGCACCGCTTCGACAATCTCGGGGAGGACGGTCACGCTCGCGGGTGCGCAGTCGAGCTGCCGCCCGCCGTGGTTGGAGACGATGATCCCGTCCACCCCGCAGGCGACGGCCTCCTCCGCGTCCTCGACCGTCAGTGTTCCCTTCACGAGCAACGGCCCCTTCCACGTATCCCGCAGGCGGCGGAGGTCATCGATGCCCTGCGCCGGGTTGCAGAGCTCCTCGTTCACGTACTTCCCGAGTACGACGGCGCCGGTACCCCCGCCCTCACCGGCGACGTTCCGAAAGGTGATCGGCGGTCCCGTCAGGAGGTCCCAGACCCAGCGTGGATGGCGCCCCGCCTCGAGCGCGGTTCCGAAGCGGATCCGCGGAGGAAGCACGAAGCCGTTCCGGTAGTCCCGCTCCCGCTTGCTCGAGACAGGCACATCGACGGTAACCACCAGTGCCTGGTATCCCGCCTTCTGCGCACGCGAGACGAGTGAGTCGACGACCGAGCGGTCGCGCCAGAGGTACAGCTGGAACCAGAGCGGCCCCTCGGCAGCTCGGGCCACTTCTTCGATCGATGTACTCGCCATCGCACTCAGCACGTAGACGGTTCCCTCGCGACCGGCGGCGCGTGCGGCGTCGACTTCGGCGTTGCGCGATGCGACGCGGGTGAGCCCGGTCGGCGCCAACATAACCGGCAGCGAAAGCCGGGTTCCGACAACGCTCGTCTTCTGATCGCGACCGCTGACGTCCTGGAGGTAGCGGGGCCGAAAGGTGAGGTCGTCGAAGGCCTGGCGGTTCGCGCGGAGCGTGACTTCGCTCTCGGCGCCGCCGTCGATGAAGTCGAACGCGAGCCGTGGAAGCCGCTTCTTCGCGAGCAGCCGCACGTCCTCCACGCCTGGTGCGGACTCGAGTCGCATCGTGTCCGCCGCTAGACGATCGCCACCGGCCGTACCCACGAGCCGGTGCCTCCACGGAACTTCAGCGGCAGGCACACGAACAGGAACTCGTACGCACTCGCGTCGGCCAGTTCGTCGAGGCAGAGGATCTCGGCCAGGAAGACGCCTCGTTCGACCAGCATCGCCCGATGTACGGTGTTGTCCGGATCGGGAAACGGAAACGGTTCGGTCGCGGAGGTATCAGAACCCAGCACGGCCATCCCGCGCTCGAAGAGCCAGAGAGCTGCTTCGACGCCCATGCCAGGCCCTGCGGCGAAGTAGCTAGCGCCGTCGCCGTGGTAGTCCGCCATCTTTCCTGTGCGGACGAGCACGGCATCACCTCGCCGCACCTCCACCTGCTCGCGTTCCAGCGTCTGTTGCACGTGATCGACCGTGATCTCGAACAGGTCGGGGAGCCGGGGAACCTCGAGGAGGGCCGGGATGTCGAGCAGCACGCCGCGGGTGATCACGGGAGGCACCGTGTGGATGCCGTTCTCGCGCCAGCCGAAATCGTCGTAGACGTCGGCCGCCCTGCGGCCCCCGAACACTTTGCCGAACGATTGGATGTGCGCGGGCGCATCGAAGTGAGTGCCGATGTGCGGGGAACCCTGGATCAGTTCCATGGAGAAATCGAAGCCCGGTGGGTCTCCGGGACTGGTGATGCACTTTGGTGTCCGGTAGGGCGTGATCCGGAATCCGCCGAAGGCCTCGATCGGCCCGACCGGCATGCCCGTGGCGAGCTCCGTTCCGAGGTCGAACACTCTTCCTTGTGCGGGCAACGCCAAGCCGGCCAGCAGCTCCTCCGCGCCGAGGCGGGCGGTTCCCTCGGGTACGGGCGCAGCGGGCCTCGTCGACGCGTGTGGTGGGTCGTCTGTCGCCGACTGGTCGGGCGCCGTCAACGCCTTCCCCCCGAGGCGAATGGCCTCCCGGAGGATCGTCCCATCCTGGTACGGCTGATCCAGCAGGCTGGCGCCGCCGAGGACGCGGTCCCAGCATGTTGCTTCGGTTGCAGAAATTGCCTCTGCGCGGCTGATGACGTCGTCGAGGTCCTCCTTCGGGATGACTACCACACCATCGGCGTCCGCCACGATCCAGTCTCCGCTTCGTACCTCTGCATCGCCGATTCGCAGCGGCACGCCGACCTCGCCCGGCCCCGTCGGGCGCCCACCCTGCGACGTCAGACCGCGGGCGAAGATGGGCAATTGAAGGGTCGACAGCCGCTCCAGGTCTCGCACGTAGCCGTCGACGACGACTGCAGCGAGACCGATGCGCACGGCTTCGGCTCCGGTGAGCTCTCCGAAGTAGGCCCACTCGCCGGTGCCCTGGGCCACGAGGATCTGCCCGGCGGTCGCTTGCTCGAACGAGGCGAGGACGGCGGAGACCGCCCCCGGGGCGCAGCGCGCGGTGATGGCCGGACCGGCGACGGTCCCCGCACCGTGTAGCCGTCTGATCGCGCCCGGCAGCGCGCCCCGCTTTCCACGGGCGTCAGCGGCTCCGGAACTCGACAGCCTCAACAGGCGGTCACGGATCGCCGGAAGATCTTCCACTCGCTCGCCCGTTGTCGATCCTCCCATCGATTCGCACTCTTCCAGACAATCCATCCACGTGCCGGCGCAGGTCGCATGATCCCGGCCTCCCACATGACGGTGGTGCCCGCCTTATAGTCTGGCGCCTATCGTGCCGAGTCCAAGGCTCGGAGAAGGGAGGTACGTCGTGAGCAAGTTCCGGTGGGGACTTCTTCTCACCGCTCTCGTGGTGATCGCGGGCTCTGTAACAGGGGCAGCGGCACTCGCCCAACCGAAGCGGGCGGCAGCGGCGCCGCAACTGAAGATCGCTCTCTCCAACTCGTTCATCGGCAACAAGTGGCGGATCGAGATGGAGAACACGTTCAAGGCCGCCTGCAAGATGCCGCCGTTCAAGCAGCAGGTCAAGTGTTCGGTCTACAACTCCGGAAACGACGTCAGCAAGCAGACGCAACAGATCTCCAACCTGATCTCGTCCGGCGTGGACGCGATCCTCGTCGACGCCGCGTCCGGAACCGGTCTCAACGGCATCATCCAGCAGGCCTGCGCCCGGAACATCCTCGTTGTCGCCTACGACAACCTCGTCACGGCGCCCTGTGCGATCAAGATCAACGGGAGTCAGTACCAGTACGGCGTCCAGAACGCCCAGTACATCGTCGACCACCTGCCCGGGCACAAGGGCAACGTCATCATGGTCACGGGCGTGGCAGGCACGCAGGCGGACACCGACCGCAACGACGGCGCGAAGTCCGTCTTCAAGAAATACCCTGGAATCAAGCTCGCCGCCAGTTACACCGGCATGTGGGACTCGGCGACGGCGCAGCGGAACACGGCGTCGCAGCTACCGTCCCTGCCGAAGATCGACGGCGTGTGGTCGTCGGGCGGGACCGACGGCATTCTCAAGGCGATAATCGCCGCAGGGAAGCCGCTTCCGACGGTCGTCGGCGGTGAGGCGGAGAACGGCTTCCGCCGCTTCCTCGTCGGTTATCACGGCAAGAAGCTGAAGTACGGGCTGTCCCTGGGCCAGCCCCCGTTCAATGTCCTCGTCGCGCTCGAGGTCGCCCGTCAGGTGCTCAGGAAGGAGCATGCTGCTCCCAAGGGCACCGTGTGGCTGCCGTTCCCGGCCGCGACCGAGAAGACGGCAAAGCTCGGCGTGAACGTCTTCACCAACGTTCCGGACAGCTTCTTCGACGCGTTCACCGACTCCGGTCCAAACGCGATCGTGAAGGTCTGCGTCAAGGCGGCGCTGACCGGCGCGGCCTGCCCGGGAACAATGAAGGTGAACGTGCCGTGGACCTACCACCCCGCCGGGGCCCGGTAAAGCCGTTGCGGTGACAGAAAGAACCGTCCAGACCACTCTGGATGGCAGCGAGCCCCGGACGTCTCGAGCAATCGAGGCGTCCGGGGTCTCGAAGCATTTCGGCGGCGTCCAGGCTCTCCGCTCGGCGTCCTTCTCGGCCGACTTCGGGGAGGTGCACGCGCTCGTCGGCGAGAACGGCGCGGGCAAGAGCACGATGATCAAGATTCTCTCGGCCGTGCTGGCCCCCGACGAGGGGGCGGTACGTATCAAAGGCGTCGAGGTGTCGCTCGCGAGCCCCCTCGAAGCACGCCGGCTCGGGGTTGGCACCGTCTTCCAGGAGTTCACGCTCCTCCCATGGATGACCGTGGCCGAGAACCTCCTGCTCGGGAACGAGCCGGTCGGTCCGATGAGACTGATCCGACGGCGCCAGCTTCCGGCGCGTGCGAACGAGATTCTCACGGGCTACGGCGTCGAGGGGATCGACCCGCTCGAGCTCGTGGCGTCGCTCCCGCTGGCACAGCGGCAGACGATCGAGATCGTACGCACGCTCCTGCGCGACCCCGAGATCCTCTTCCTCGACGAGCCGACCTCTGCTCTAGGCGAGCGAGAGGTCGAGTGGCTGTTCGGCCTGGTGCGCGGTCTGCGCGAGCGAGGCCGCTGCATCATCTTCACCTCGCATCGGTGGGGGGAGGTCGTGAACATCGCCGACCGCATCACCGTCTTCCGCAACGGCGAGTTCGTGACAACCCGGGATCACATGGACGAGGCAGAGGCGGTGACTCTGATGACCGGCCGCACGATCGAGCGCATGTACCCCGAGCTGCCCCAGTTGCCCCAGGACGCCGAGGTGGCGCTCGACGTCCGCGACCTGCGCGGCACACGCGTCGACGGCGTCTCGTTCCAGCTCCGGCGAGGCGAGATCCTCGGTGTCGGCGGCCTCGCAGGTCAGGGGCAGCGCGATCTGTTCATGACCCTGTTCGCTGCACGCCGTCCGAACGGCGGAGAGATCTCCGTCGGTGGGAAGCGCGTGCGGCTGCGCAAGCCGCAGGATGCGATCGAGGCGCGTCTCGGCATCGCGCTCGTCCCCGAGGACCGCAAGAGCGAGGGCCTGATGCTCCCCCTCTCGGTGCGGGACAATCTAAGTCTCGTCGTGCTCTCCCGCGTTTCCGTCGGAGGGATCGTGCGGCATCTGCGCGAGAACCGAATGGTGTGGCGGATGGTGGAGCGCCTCCAGATCCGGACGAGGCGCGTCGCCGTCCAGGAGGTCGGCACTCTCTCCGGCGGCAATCAGCAGAAGGTCCTGATCGGCCGCTGGCTTCTCGCCGAGCCGGACATCATGCTGCTCTACGACATCACCCGCGGCGTCGACGTGGGCACGAAACACGACATCTACCAGCTCATGGTCGAGCTGATCGGCGAAGGCAAGGCGCTCCTCTTCTACTCGTCGGACACGGAGGAGACGGCACACGTGTGCCACCGGGTGCTGATCATGCGCGAAGGCAGGATCGCGGGCGAACTCGCAGGCGACGAGATCGACGCCGAGCGGCTGGTCGCTGCCGCGCTGAAGGAGCATGCCGCCGTCTGACACGCAACCGCGGTTTCGCGGCAGGTCACGCTGGGCGCACTTCAGCGTCCAGCAGGCCCCGCTTCTGCTCTCCTTCGCGATCCTCGCGGGGACGTTCGGCGTGTACGTCGGCCTCTTCATCGGGAACCAGCACCATTTCCTGACGCCGTTCGAGGGCCAGTCGATCGTGAACACCGCCGTTCCGCTCGTCTTCGCCGCCGTCGGGCAGAGCGTCGTCGTCCTGACGCGCGGCCTCGACCTCTCCGTCGGCGGCGTCATGGCGCTGACGAACACGATCGTCGCCTCGAACATGCACTCGTCCACCGGGTCGATGATCGCCTGGAGTCTGATCGGGCTCGCCATCGGCGCCGGAGCAGGCCTCGTCAACGGCTGCTTGATCGCGTTCGGACGGCTGCAACCGATCCTGGTCACCCTCGCCACGCTGTCGATCTACAGCGGGCTCGCGATCAAGGTGCTCCCCTCGCCGGGAGGCGTGATCCCGATCGAGTACACGAAGTACATGGCCAACGTGAACGGCCCCTGGGGGCTGATCTACGTCGCCGGCCTCCTCCTGGTCTGGTTCGTGTTCCGGCGAACCCCGTTCGGAGTCGCGGTCTACGCAATCGGCAACGACCAGGCCGCCGCGCGCGCGAGCGGCATCAAGGTACGGCGGGCCAAGGTCGGGGCCTACGTGTTCGCGGGCACGCTGTTCTCCGCGGGTGCGCTGTTCTTCTCGGCGACGACGCTGGGCGGCGACGCGACGGCGTTCGACCCGTTCATCCTCACGTCGATCGCCGCCGTCGTGCTCGGCGGGATCAGCTTCTTCGGCGGGCGCGGGAGCGCGGTCGGCGCGGTCGCGGGCGCGTTCGCGCTCACCCTCGTGACGCCCCTGCTCTTCCAGGCCAACGTCAATCAGCTCTACACGGACGCGTTCCAGGGTCTCTTCCTCGTGCTGGCGGTCGTGCTCGCCGGCCTCGTCGGACGACTCGTGAGCGCCAGAGCGTGACCGTCGCGCCGACAACGAAGCAGAGGCTTCGGAGAGTCCCGGAGGTCCTGACGCCGGACCGCCTGCGCACGATCGTCGCCTTCGTCGCGGCGATCGCCGTCTTCGGGATCGGCGACATCCTCCATCCCGGCTTCGCAAGCGCCGAATCGGTCAAGGCCATCCTGCTCACGGCGTCGTTTGTCGGCTTCGTCGCGGCAGGTCAGACCTTCGTCGTGCTCGTAGGCGGGATCGACCTGTCCGTGCCCTGGGTGCTGAACGCCGGCGCCATTCTCGTCGTGACGACCTCGCTCGGCCAGGACGGGCGCGCCTCATGGGCGGTGCTGCTGACGCTGGCGATGGGCCTCGGATTCGGTCTCGTCAACGGCCTCGCCGTCGCCTTCCTGGCCGTCCCGGCGGTCGTGATCACGCTGGCCATGGCGGCGTCGCCCAGGGCCTCACGCTCGGCCTGTCCCAGGGCCTCACCTGCTCGTCCTGCGCCTCCTACGCGCCGCCGGTCATCCGACACGCAGTGACGGGCGAGGCCCTCGGGATTCCGGGGGGCTGTTTCTGTGGCTCGGGATCGCGCTCCTGATGACATTCGTGCTCGGCTACACGACCTTCGGCCGGCGCGTGTACGCGATCGGCAACGACTCCGAGGCCAGCTTCCTCGCCGCGTGAACGTCGCCTCGTGACGTCGTGCTCATGCTGTCGGGCATGTTCGCGGCCTTCGCGGGCATCACGCTGGCCGCGTATGGCGGCCAGGCCTCCCTCGGCATGGGAGATCCGTACCTCTTCCAGTCGATCGCCGC
>CAVZJU010000018.1:0-17500 GCA_963775695.1 uncultured Actinomycetes bacterium
GAAATCTCTGGCTCAACGCGAGCGTCCTCGCGTCCGCCGCCCTCGTCGCCGCGGTTGTCTACCTGCCCGGCGCCCGATCGGCGTTCGCAGCCGAGCAGCTCGACGCGACTGCCGCGGCGGTTGTCCTAGCGCTCGCGCTCGTGCCGCTTGGTGTCGTCGAGTTGGCCAAGGCGTACCGTCGATCGCGAGAGTCGCCCGGCTCAACACGGCGACTCACCGATTCAGACGAGGTTCGGAGGAGACGCGATGAGCGCCCTCCAACCGCGAGGATCAGGGCGACGCGTCCGCCCGCAGCACGATGACGTCTTCGTGGATGGTCGCGAACGCCACGCCCTACGAGCCGACAACCGTCGTCGTCAACGCGGACGGCACGGTGAAGAACATCTGTCGCCTCGTCAAGCCGGCCGAGCACGCGGCTCAGGTCCTCGGGGCCCTCGGTAGCAGCTAGCCTGTTCTCGTTGAAGCGCGGGGTCCTGATCGCCGTTGCGGCGCTGGCCGCGCTCATCGTCGCCCCCGCCGGGCAACCGGCTCGCGGCGACGGGCTCGTCGAGGTCGTCGTCACCATGGAGGCGCCGCCGATCGCCGACGCGATCGCGCGGAGCCGTGTCCTCACCGGCCGAGTCAAGGCGCAGCGCCTCGACCTGCGCACGCCGACCAGCATCGGGTACCTGGCGTCGCTGGCGACGGCGCAGCACGCGCTTGCCTCCCGGATCACGACCTCGATCCCGGCCTCGCGGATCACCTGGCGGTACCGAGTCGTCCTCGACGGTCTCGCCGTCCTCCTCCCCCGCTCCCAGCTCGGCCGGCTCGGCACGACGCCGGGGGTCGAGCGCGTCTGGCCCAACGTCGCCTACCGGCCGCTGCTCGATCGCAGCCCCGGTCTGATCGGCGCGCCCCAGATGTGGGGCATGCCGTCGTTCAGCACCGCCGGCAACGGGATCAAGATCGGGATCATCGACGACGGCGTCGACCAGGCCCATCCCTTCTTCAACCCGGCCGGCTACACGATGCCGCCCGGCTTTCCCAAGGGAGACACGGCGTATACGTCCGCGAAGGTGATCGCCGCCCGCGCCTTCCCGGCTCCGGAGACGTCGTGGCAGTACGCCAAGCTCCCCTTCGACCCGAAGGAATCGGAGCATGCAACGCACGTCGCGGGGATCGCCGCCGGGGACTATTCGCCGAACGCGATCGCCGGCCGCGGCCCGCTCTCGGGCGTCGCCCCACGCGCGTACATCGGCAACTACAAGGTGCTCACCTATCCCACCGAGAACTTCGGCCTCAACGGCAACGCGCCCGAGATCGCCGCCGGCGTCGAGGCCGCGGTCAAGGACGGCATGGACGTGATCAACCTGTCGCTCGGCGAGGCCGAGATCGACCCCGCACGCGACCTGGTCGCCACCGCCATCAACGCCGCCGCCGATGCCGGAGTCGTGCCCGTGATCGCGGCCGGCAACGACTACGAGGACTTCGGACGCGGCAGCGTCTCCTCGCCCGGCAACGCCGCGAAGGCGATCACCGCCGCCGCCGTGACGAAGCAGCTGGCGATCGCCTCCTTCTCGAGCAGCGGGCCGACGCCGATCTCGCTCGGGATGAAGCCGGACGTCGCCGCTCCCGGGGTCGACATCACCTCCTCGGTTCCACCCTCGGACGGAACCTGGGCGTCGTTCAGCGGGACGAGCATGGCCTCGCCGCACGTCGCCGGCGCGGCTGCCCTCTTGCTCCAGCGGCATCCTGACTGGTCCGTTGCGCAGGTCAAGTCCGCGCTCGTCCTCACGGGCAAGGCTGTCCCTTCCGCCGCGAGCGAGCTGCCGACCACGCGTGAGGGTGGCGGCCTGGTCCAGGTTCCCGCCGCGAACGCCCCGGTGATCTTCGCGGCGCCTGCCGACGTCTCGTTCGGCCTCGTCCGCACCGGCTCACAGGCAGCACGCTCGGTCACCCTCACCGATGCGGGCGGTGGGGCCGGCACCTGGACGGCTGCGATTGCCCTGCAGGGCAGGCCTCCGGGCGTGACCGTCACCGTGCCGCCGACGGTGACGGTTCCGGGCCAGCTCGACCTGGCCGCCGCCGCGTCGGCGTCGGCGCAGGAGGCCGACATCACGGGCTTCGTCGTCCTCACGTTCGGCGCGACGACCCGCAGGATCCCCTTCTGGTTCCGCGTGGAGAGCCCGAAGCTGGGGAGCGAGCCGACCACGCCGCTGACGGCTCCCGGCCTGCACGAGGGCCAGATGCGTGGCAAGCGGTCACTGGTCACCTCCTACCGCTATCCCGCCGACCCGCGTTCGGTTCCGGCCGCGGCCGGCCCCGAACAGGTCTTTCGCGTGAGGATCACACGGCCCGTCGCGAACTTCGGCGTCGTCCTCCTCTCGAGCGCCGGCCCCACGCGCTTCCGCCCCTCCCCCCGCGTCGTCGCCGCGGGTGACGAGAACCGCCTCACCGGAAACGCCGGGCTGCCGCTCGTGATCAACCCGTACCTCGACTCGTTCGGGGCGCCGCGTCCGGTGGCGGGCGCGATCCGGCCCGTCCCGGGCTCCTACGACGTCGTGTTCGAGACGCCCGTCGCGGTCACGCCGAGCGGGGCCGGCCCGGGCGCGTACACGTTCCGCTACTGGGTGAACGACGTCACCCCGCCGAGCGTGCGCCTGCTGACGCGCACCGTGAAGCCGGCCGCGAGGCTGCGGCTGGTCGTCACCGACGCCGGCTCGGGCGTCGATCCGCAGTCCCTCGTGACGACCGTCGACGGCCGGACGAAGGCGGCGGCCTATACAGCCGGCCGCGTGGCGATCAGCCTCACCGGCGTCGTCCGCGGCAGGCACCGCGTGGCGCTGACCGTCTCGGACTACCAGGAGTTGAAGAACATGGAGAACGTGCCGCAGATCCTCCCGAACACCAGGACGTTCACGGCCGTCTTCTCCGTGCGCTAGCGGCGCGGCTCCTGCTCTTCGATCGTCGGCAGCCGCTCCAGGTCGCGCTGCACGCTTGCCGCGAACTCGTCGCTCTCCTCGCGAATCAGCCGCAGCTGCGCCTTCTGGGCCGCGCGGGCACGCTTCTGCCGTGACCGGGTGCCGAGATGCTGCGAGAGCTGCGGCCATTCGGCGGCCAGAAGCACGACCACTGCCGCCGCGAGCAGGGCGATGAAGAGCCAGCTCACGAGGGCATTGTAGACGCCACTCTCGACTCAGGACCGGCCTGGGCGGATGTGGAGGCGCGGAGCCGGTACTCAGGCAGTACCGCCGACCGGCTCGTCCTCGAGCTCCCGGTCGGCGAGCTTGGCCTCGAACGACCGGCGCAGATCCTCGCCCGAGACCTCGAGGTCGTACCGGGGCCGCCGCGGCTCGAGCTTGACGATTCGCACTTCGGAGTCGCGCTTGCCGTGGCAGCGCGCATACGCCTCGGCCTCGGTCAGGGGCCGCAGTCGCTGCCTGCGGATCATGTGCCGATCCTAACCACCCCGCCCCGGCCGGGCCAGGGCAAAGCAGAGGATCGCCAAGGGGATCTCGCCGAGGACGGCAAAGGCGACGGCCGCCCCCAGGTCGCGGGTGCCGCCGGCCGTGACGACGTCGAACCAGGCGTCGGCGAGCAGCAGTGCGCCCGTCGCCGCAGCGAAGCTGCGGCTCACGGGCCGGCCGGTGAGAAGCGCGAACGCTGTGCCCAGCAACGCGACCGCGAGCACCACGTCGAAGCCTGCCCACGCGAGATCCCAGTGGTGGGCGACCTGGCGCGAGGGCAGCGAGTGGAGGAGCCAGACCGCCCACGGCACGAGCAGCACGCCGAGAGCGGCGAAGAACACGCCCACCCAGCGACGGTTGACGCCTTTGGCGTCACGACATCGCATCGCACCACGGCCGGCAGCTTCGCTGTCGCCCTGGTGCTCGGCTTCGTCTCTCACGACCATGACGTCGGAAGCTGCCCTTCGATCCGTAGCGCGGCGAGGCCGACCCGCGGGCGCCAGCGCCGTCGCTCATAAACGAGATAGCGCGGCTCCCATCGTGGTTCGAACTTCGCGTTGAAGCGCAACAGGCTCTCGATCTGGAAGAAGGGGTTCGCCAGCGACACGGCCCGGCCGAGCCCCCGGTCGACCCGGCCCGGGGTGCGGAGAGCCAACGCGCGAATGTGGCGAAGTTGAGGGAGACCTCGTCCACGCCGCGCTCGCCCAGCAGCTGAATCGCGCTCACGACGACGAACTCCATGAGACCGTTGGGGTCCCGCGGTCGCGCCGCATGAACGACAGCGACATGGCCGCACGGCCGTAGGCGGGGACGAAGTGGATGAAGGCCCGGATCCGGCCGTCGCAGTCCCTCGCAGCGACGATTGCACTTCCCGCCTGGTGCGCCCCGCGCAACGAGTCCATCGCCATCGAGAAGCCGCGTTCGGGCGCGCCGTTTGCGCCAGCGCTCCGACACGCGCTCCAGGTCCTCGATCGTGCGATCGTCGAGGCGATCGGGGTCGATCAGGTCGGCTCGGTACCCGGCCGCCTCCGACCGAGACACCGATTGCCGTACGTTCCGGATCGAACGGCCCTCGAGCGAGAACGAACGGGTATCGACGATCGCCTCGTCCCCGAGGTAGAGCGACCGGAGGCCGGCCTGCCGATAGAGCGCCACCAGGTTCGGGCTCGCGCCGAGCGCCGCTGCACGCAGCCCGCGGGACGCCGCGAACGCGCACGTCTCTCGCACGAGACCCGGGAGCTCGGCGCCGGCACCGACCGGGTCGCCCGCCACCAGCATGACGCCGTTCGCGACCCGGTATCCGAGGAACGCGCTGTGGTCCCGGTTGAAGTGATAGTGGGCGTCCTGGCGCAGCTTGAAGAACGCGAGCGTGTCGTGACCATGGCAACGGACGAGGTCGACGGCCGCCCGGCGAGCGCTCGATCCGGGCAGGTCCCGCGGAGCGCCCAGCGGCCGGAAGAGGAGGTAGGTGAGCAGGAGTACCCCGGAGACTCCGGCGGCGCCGACGGCCAGCGGCAGCCACTCGAGCTCGCCGTGGACATCCAGCGCGGAGGCGTTCCAGGCCAGCACGCTGCCCGACGCGCGGCACGCCCGCCGCGGCGGCCGCGAGGGCGGGCAGGTAGACGCGCGGGCCGAGGCGATGTGACGGGATCACGATGCCGAGTCTGGGCGCGCGCCTGCGGCGCCCCACGACCGAGGGTACCGCACACGGAGGACTTCTCTCCCCAACAGGGAGCGCCGCCGGACTGCGGACGGCGAACGCCCGGTGGACGAATCGGGGGCGGACGAAGGATGTCCCGGCGGGAGGGAGAGGCAAATCCCACCGGGCCACAGGCCCGCCCCCACGAACAGTGTTCACAATCGAGTTTGCGGCTCCTGCCCGACCCAGCCGAACGCGCAGGAGGGGCCGGTAGCCCTCCCGATGCGTCCTTACCCCCGGCTTCGAACGGCTAGCGCGTTATGGTGTTGTGGACTTCCAGGATCTCCGGCGCTCCGGGCTCGATCCCGACATCAGCGAGGATCGGCATGAGGCGCTGCCCGAACGCCTCCCACTGCTCTTTCGAATCCCAGATCTCGCTGACGCGAAGGTTGCCGTCTGCCATGAACGCGCAGTGGTACTCCATGCCGTCCGGCGGGAAGTCGCCGCCGTCCGACTCGAGACGGCTGATGGTCTCGTCGTACTGCTGGGTCGTCACCGCAGACGCCGGTGCGAAGCGCACAAGGATGCTCATTTTCGAATCCTCCAAGCTAGGGAAGGCAGCCCAGGCAGGGCTGCCAGGTAGCTGGACAGTACGCCCTCGGAAGAGGGGACGTATCCCGAACGTACGGGGTGTCAAGGCTCGCCCGAGTTCCCAGATCTGCTCACGGAGACTCGCCACCCTTGGGAGGCAGGCGGCGTCGGGCGGCGTGCCGACCGCCACGCCTCGGTCGTCAGACTGCCGGAATCGAGGATCCATGTGCAGTCGTGCTCGTCGAAGGCGTCAGTGACAAGGTCGCGCTGGAGACGCTCGCCCTGCGGCGTGGCCGGGATCTCGCGGCCGAAGGCGTTTCCGTGGTGCCGATCGGGGGCGCGCAGGCGATCGGCCGGTTCCTGAATCGCTACGGCCCGCATGGATCGAATGTCGGGCTGGCCGGTCTCTGCGACGCGGGAGAAGAGGGCGATGTCCGGCGGGCGCTCGAGCGCACTGGCTTCGGCCTCGACCTCGACCGCGCCGACATGGAACGGCTCGGCTTCTACGTGTGCGAGGCGGATCTGGAGGACGAGCTGGTCCGCTGCCTGGGTGCCCCCGTCGTGGAGGAGATCCTCGCTGCGCATGGGAAGCTGAGATCGTTCCGTACGTACCAGAAGCAGCCAGCGCATCGCGCACGGACGACCGAGGAGCAGCTCCGTGGCTTCCTCACGAACTGGAAGGTCCGGCTCGCAGCGCCGCTGGTCGAGGCGCTCGATCTCAGCCGCGTGCCCCGCCCCCTCGACGGTGTGCTCGCGCACGTCTGACGCGGCGTCGAGCGTGGATCAGGGACGCAGGGAGGGCCAGAACTCCCCGGGTTGGACTCGAACCAACAACCCTCCGGTTAACAGCCGGATGCTCTGCCAATTGAGCTACCGGGGATCGGCTGCCGAACTCGGCTTCGGCATGGTACCGGAGGGCTCTAGGCCAGAGCCCTCCGTAGAACGGCGGCGGCCCGCTCCGGGTCGGCGGAGTCGCCGATCGCGCGGACGACGGCGATGCGGCGCGCGCCTGCGGCGACCACGTCGCCCACCGTCGAGTCGTCGATGCCGCCGATCGCGAACCACGGTAGGCGGGCATGAGCCACCGCGTAGCGGACGTACTCGAGCCCGGCGGCCGGTCGGCCGACCTTCGTCGGCGTCTCGAACACAGGGCCGACGCCCGCGTAGTCGGCCGCCGTCGCGTCCAGCTCGGCCGGAGCGTGGGTCGACTGACCGACGTCGACGCCGAGAGCCCGGGCGGCCTCGACCGGGAGGTCGTCCTGGCCGAGATGAACGTAGTCCGCCTCGACGAGCCGCGCGAGATCGGGCCGATCGTTGACGACCAGCGGGACGCCGAGCCGACGCGTCACCTCCCGGGCCCGCTGCAGCGCCGCCAGAAGCTCGCCGTCGGCGAGCGTCTTCTCACGGATCTGAACGATGTCGACTCCGCCCCGCACGGCCGCCTCGAGGAACGGCTCCAGGTCGGGACGGACCCCGGTGATCAGGTACAGCCGGCTATCCACCTGCGACCGGGCGGGCGACGACCAGCGTATCGCCGTCCTCGAGTGCGACCTCGCCGTAGCGGCCGCGCTCGACCGGCTCGCCGTTCCGCTCGACCAGCGCGTAGCGAGCGGCAAGCCCGAGACGATCGAGCAGCGACTCGACCGTCTCCCCGGAATCGGCCTCCTGCGCGCGCCCGTTGACGGTGACTGTGACGCCTTCGGCGTCACGACATCGCCTCGCACCAAGACGCTCGGCTTCGCCGGCGCCTTTGTACTCGGCTTCGTCTCTCACGAACGCGCGGCCAGGCCGCCTGCAGGACTGGAAGCCTCGGCGCTCTCGCGCTCCTCGATCAGCCCGGCGCGGCGGGCGGCGCGGCCGGCGTCGACCGCGAACCGGAACGCCCCGGCCATCGCGGCAGGATCGTCGGCGCGCGCAATCGCGGTGTTGACGAGCACGGCGTCGGCGCCGAGCTCCATCGCCTCGGCCGCCTGCGACGGCGCCCCCAGCCCGGCGTCGACGACGACCGGTACCTCCGCCTGCTCGACCATGATCTCGATCGCGTGCCGGAGCTTGAGCCCGCGCCCGCTGCCGATCGGCGAGGCCAGGGGCATCACCGCAGCACAGCCAACCGCCTCGAGCTTCTTCTGCAGTACCGGGTCGGGGAAGACGTACGGCAGCACCGTGAACCCCTCGTCCACGAGCTGCTCGGCCGCCTGGAGCGTGCCGACCGGGTCGGGGAGCAGCCAGCGCGGGTCGGGGATGACCTCGAGCTTGATCCAGTCGGGCAGGCCGCCCGCACGCGCCAGCCGCGCGATCCGCACGGCCTCTTCGGGCGTCGCCGACCCGGCCGTGTTCGGGAGCAGCGTCACGTCCTCGGGGAGGTAGTCGGTGATCGCCTCCTCGACGGTGTCGAGGTCGATGCGCCCCACGGCGACGGTGACGAGCTCGCAGCCGGACGCGATCACGGCGTCGCGCATGGCCTCGGGTGAGCGGTACTTGCCGGTACCGGTGATCAGGCGCGAGCGGAGCTCGCGGCCGCCGATGACGAGCGGGTCGTCTATGAAGTCAGGGTAGCTAGCCAAGCTCGCTGATCGCCTCGCGGATGCGCGCGCGCTGCTGCTGGAGCTCGGTCGTGCGGCGGGAGTCCTCCCGTGCCTCGGCGAGCTCCCGCTCGAGGGCGCGCTCGCTGAGGCGCAGGAGCGCCTGCTTGGCGCCGACCTCGTCGATCGCCTCCTGCGCCGCCCGGGCGTCGAGCTCTGCAAGGGCGCCGACAAGCTCGGCGTCCGTCGGCCCCTCGGCGACGAGATGGTCCCGCACCCGCCGGTGCAGCTCGACGTCGAACTGCTCGGGCGGCACCCCGGCCAGCATCGGGACGAGCTGCGGGTGCACGAGCACTCCGGCCAGCGCGTTCCGCTCGAGGCGGACGCCGGCTTCCAGAGCCTTGTGGGTGAGCGACCCGGTACGGGCCCTCGCTGCCGGTGCGAGCCCTGCCTGCAGCTCGGCGGGAAGGCCGAGCCGGTCGGCGGCCAGCCGAACCGCGTCCTGCCGCTCGGGCGAATCGGGAAACGGGGCGAGGATCTCGCGGACACGCTCGAACGCGCGCTGGCGATCGGGAAGCGTGCGCTCCACCTCGACGCGTACCCGGTAGGGCAGGTAGCCCTCGGCCGCCTGCAGCCGCTCCTCGAAGCCGCTGGGGTCGTCGGCGGGGTCGGTGCCGGGAGGCAGCGAGACGACTTTGATCTCGAAGCCCTGGGTGATCGCCAGCTCCATCCCGCGCAGCGTCGCCTCCTGTCCGGCGGCGTCGGCATCGAAGCAGAGCGAGAGGTTCCGGGTGAGGTTCTTGATCTCGGCCAGCTGCCGCTCGGTGAGCGCGGTGCCCATCGCCGCGACGACCGGTTCGAACCCGGCCTGACGCAGCGCGATCGCGTCGGGGTTCCCTTCGACGACGAGCGCGCGGTTCTGCTTGGCGATCGCCGCCTTCGCCAGGTCGAGCCCGTAGAGCAGATCCCCCTTCCGGAACAGGTCCCCCTCGGGTGAGTTGACGTACTTGGCGCGCAGCGGGTCGTCCTCGTACAGCTGCCGCGCCTGGAATCCGCGCACACGCCCGCGCGCGTCGGCCAGCGGAAAGAGCAGACGCCGGGAGAAGTAATCGTTCCCGCGCCGGTTCGTGAGGCCCGCTCCGGCGAGCTCGTCCCGCGAGAAGCCCTGCTCGGCGGCGCCGCGCGTCAGAGCGGGACCACCCGGCGCGAGCCCGAGGCGGAACTCACGGCAGATCTCCTCGCTGAGCCCTCGGCCCCCCAGGTACTCGCGCGCGAACACCCCCGCCTCCGACTCCCACAGGTAGCGCTCGTAGAAGGTCGCCGCGCGGTCGAGCAGCTGGAACAGCCGCTCGCGCCGCTTGCGCAGCCGGTCCTGCTCCGGCGAGGTCTCCTCGTACTCGAGCCGGACGCCGAACCGATCGGCCAGCCACTCGATCGCGCCGACGAAGTCGACGTTCTCCTTCTTCTCGACGAAGGCAATCGCGTCGCCGCCCTCGCCGCAGCCGAAGCACTTGAAGGTGCCCCGCTCGGGGGAGACCCCGAAGCTCGGCGTCTTCTCCTGGTGGAAAGGACACAGGCCCGTGTACCGGCTGCCGGACTTCCGGAGCCGTGTGTAGCCCTCGACCAGCGTGACGATGTCGGTCGCGGCCTTGACGGCCTCGACCGAGGAGTCCTTGATCCGCGCCATCTACCTGTCCAGGCGCTCAGCGTATGCCAGCGCGAACCGATCGGTCATCCCGGCGACGTACTCGACGATCTGGTCGGGCGAGTCGCCGCGGTCGACCAGGTGCGCGACGATCCGCTCGATCGTCTCGTGCGCGCGGCGGTGCTCCTCGTGCGAGGCGTCGGCGAGGTAGACGCGCTCGAACATGAAGTCGCGCAGCCGGTGCATCGCACCGCCGACCTCCTCGCTCTGGCGGATGTCGCCCGCCTCCGCCGAGGTCTCGACCAGGTCGTGCACGAGCCTGTCGATGCGGCGGCCGCCGGTGGGGCCGAGCAGCGCGATCTCGGCGTTCGGCAGGTCGCCCTCCTCGAGCAGCCCGTAGCGGAGGGCGTCGTCGATATCGTGGTTGATGTACGCGACGCGGTCGACGAGCCGCACGATGCGGCCCTCGAGCGTCCCCGGCTCGACCGGCCCCGTGTGCGTCAGGATCCCTTCGCAGACCTCGTGGGTCAGGTTGAGCCTTCGCGCGATCCGGTGCGACTGCTCGTTGTGCCGGAAGCGCAGCCCGAAGCGCGACCGCAGCCCCGCATCGAGCGCGTCCTCGCCCGCGTGGCCGAACGGCGTGTGACCCAGATCGTGCCCCAGCCCTATCGCCTCGGCCAGGTCCTCGTTCAGCGCGAGCGCACGGGCCACCACACGCGAGATCGCCGTCGTCTCCAGCGTGTGCGTCATCCGCGTGCGGTAGTGATCGCCCTGGGGGTCGATGAAGACCTGTGTCTTCCCCTTCAGCCGGCGGAACGGCTTCGAGTGCACGATCCGGTCCCGGTCGCGCTGGAACGGCGTGCGGACCGCGCACGGCTCCTCTTCGCGCTCTCGCCCTCGTGTCTCGTACGACCGGACGGCCAGCGGCGAGAGCCACGCGTCTTCCTGCTCGCGAACGCGAGCCTCGAAGGCATCACCGACTCTCCCGGCCAACTCGGGCATCCGTCCCAGACTAATCGGTGGCGCGGCGCGAATCGCTTATCCCGGCGGCTCGCGGCCCTCCGATCCGTTCCCCCACCCAGGGTGGGGAGCCGTCCCGCCGCCCTCGGAGCCGACGATACCGGTCACGGTGCGGTGCTCGAATGCCGGCAGTGCGCCGATTTCGCGCCAACATGCCTGCCGCAGCGGCGGCATCGTCAGCCGCGCAGGGCTGTTCCCCCCTCCAGTTCCGGCGCCCGCTCAGACGATGATCGGCACTGTGCCGCCGTCCGCGCTCCAGGCGGCGCCCGTCACGTACGAGGCCCGATCGGAGCAGAGGAAGACGACCACGGCAGCAATCTCGTCCGGTTGGGCGAGGCGGCCGAGCGGCCGACCGGCCCCGACCCTGGCCAGCACCTCCGCGCGGTCACCGCCCTGCTGGTCGGCGAGTCCGCCGTCTCCGAGCCACGCGTCGGTCGCAGTCGGCCCGGGCGTCACGGCGTTGCAGCGGATTCCGTCCTTCGCATAGAGATCGGCGACGAGGCGGGACAGCGAGAGCATCGCCGCCTTCGTCACCGAGTAGTGTGGCATGCCCGTCGAGGGCCGCTTGGCCGCGGTCGAGGAGACGTTGACGATCGCCCCTCCCCCACGCTTGCGCATCGCCGGCAGCGCGGCCCGGATCGCCCGGACGTGGCTCATCAGGTTCAGCTGCCAGTACGCGTCCCACTCGTCGTCGGTGACGTCCTCGAACTTCGCCTGACGCGCCGCGCCGACGTTGTTGACGAGGCAGTCGATCGCGCCGAGCTCGGCGAGGGTGCGCTCGATCACCCGCTCAGGATCGCCTGGTCGGGAGAGGTCAGCCTCGACGTGCAATGCCTCGCCCACACCGGGCGCGCCGCTCCGGCCCGAGGTGACCACCCGGGCGGCCTCGTCGGCCAGAAGCCGCGCGGTCGCCAAGCCGATCCCGGCGGTGGAGCCGGTCACGACACACACGCGGTCACGCAGGCCGAGATCCATGGGTCGCTAGCGTATCCGGGCGATGACGACGATCCTGCTGGCAAGGCACGGGGAGACGGACTGGAACGTCGACAGGCGGGTCCAGGGCCATTCGGACACGCCCTTGAACGACACCGGTCGGGCGCAGGCCCGGGCGCTCGGCCAGGAACTCGCTGACGAGCAGATCGACGCCGTCTACTCGAGCGACCTGATCCGCGCGCACGAGACCGCACGCGCCGTCGCAGAGCCGCGCGGCCTGGGCGTGACTGCGATCCGCGACCTTCGTGAGCGTCATTTCGGGACCTGGGAGGGCCTCACCGACGACGAGATCTTCGCCCGCTTCAACCCGACCGCCGACTCGTCCTGGGGGGACGGCGAGACCCGCGAGAAGATGGCAGAGCGCGTGCTCGCCGCGCTCCACCGCATCGCCGCGACACACCCGGAGAGCCGGGTGCTGGTCGTCTCGCACGGGGGGCCGCTCCGGGCGGTGCTGACGCACTGCGGGGTCGACGGCGTCGGCCGGATCGAGAACTGCCACGTCGTCCGGGTCGAGATCGTGGACGGCGTCCTGCGCGGAGTAGACTGAGCCCGGGTGAGGCCTACACGAGAAGTACAACGCTCGTGTGCCACGCGGGTTTGCGGCCTGTAGCCGCGGCTGAGACCACACCAGGGCGGCGAAAAGGGCACTGGTCCGGGCCCGATTCGAGACGATTCAGGACTCAGGATTCGGTCGGCCAGCGTCCCGGGAATGAAGGCCCGGATAGTAGTAGTTATTACTATTGCCCGGAGCCGCCCGCGAGCTACCATTCCTGCTTCCGCAATTCAACGAAAGGAACGACATGGCTGTCTGGGCCTGGATCCTTCTCGTTGGCGGTCTGATCGGCATGTTCGGCGCAGCGCTGATCGTCGCGGCGATCTGGGAGCTCATTCACCTGCCCGTCCGCAGGTGGCAACCGCTGCCGTAGAGTCGGCACCGGGATCGTCTTGTCGGAGTACTGCCGTCAAGACACAGCTCGTCCCATAAAGCGACGCCGTCGTACGTCGTATCCATCTTCACCCTCTCTCGCACAAGTCAGGACTGGAACCTGTCCGCCTCGACCTTCGTCGGCGGGCATGACGTGGCTGTAGACGTCGAGACTCATCGACGACCTCGAGTGCCCGCTCGTTCCGCGAGCTCCCTCGCCGGGACACAGGACCGGTGCCAGATCGTGATCCTGCGGTGTCGCAGGTCGTGCGGGTGGTAGTGCGGCACCTTCGCGTTCCGGCAGGCGCGGAGCATGGCCTGGTACGCGGCCGCCTCTGTGATCACCTGGAAGACACGCCGATCCGGGTGCGATCCTCGAGCGGGCAGGTGTTCTCGATCGCCTCGATCAGCCACTCGGGCAGATAAACCCAGCCGGCCTGGTCGCGCTTCGTGGCCAACCGGACAGCCTTGCGGCTAACGGTCGCTCGCCCGTCGGCGCGGAGCAGAAACAGCGGGCGCTCGAGCTCGTCGAGCAGGGCTGGTCGTGGGCTCAGGCTGCGCGCGAGGTCGGCGTGCACAAGCAGACGGTCGGCGGCTGGATCAAGCGGCGGCGCGTTGCCGCGAGAGGCGACAATCCCGAGACCACACCACCAGCGCACTTAGCGGCAACTACGGCAGGGCCGACCTAGATGGTTATGCGGTTTCGGCTACGCTCCGATGGGTGGAGGACTACACGAGCAAGTACAAGGGCGAGCAAGTCGAGGTGGCGCTGATGAACGGCGACTACCAGGACGGCGTGCTCACCTCGTACTGCGCCGTCGACGACGTCGCGCACGTCGAACTGAACGGCCACATCCTGATCCCGCTGCAGAACGTGGCGTCCCTGCACTGCTCGAGCCGCTGCGACGCGCCCGAGCCGGACTGGCCGCCGCGCGGGCTCGCCGAGGACGAGCGCGACGACGAAAGCTAGCGGTTGCGCAGCGCCTGGCCGGCGGTTCGCAACGTCCTGAAGGCCTGGGCGCTCCTGTTCGGGCTGTGCGCTGCGCTGGGAGCACTCGGCTGGTGGATCGGCGGCCTGCGCGTCGCCCTGGTCTTCGGCTTCGGCGGTCTCCTCGTGGGTCTCGGCTCGTACTGGTACTCCGACCGCATCGTCCTGGGGATGGTCGGCGCGCGCGAGCTGGTCTCCGGCGAGGCGCCGCAGCTCCAGACCCTGGTCGAGCAGCTTTCGCTGCGGGCGCGGGTGGTGAAGCCGCGGCTCTACGTGATTCCGGACGGTTTCCCGCGGGCGCTCTCGGTTGGTCGCAGCCCTGCCAGCTCGTCGATCGCGATCAGCACCGGCCTCCTCGGTATGCCCTCGCCGGCCGAGCTCGAGGGAGTCGTCGCGCACGAGGTCGCGCACATCCGCAACCGGGACACGCTGGTCCAGACGACGGTGGTCGTGCTCGCAGGCTCACTGGTCGAGTTCTCCCGGATCGGCGGCTGGCTCGCACGTGCGCTGCTCTACGTCCTCGGGCCGGTTGCGGCGTCTTTCACCCATCTCCTGCTGTCGCCAAGGCGCGAGCTCGAGGCCGACCGGCTGGCAGCCCAGCTCTGCGAATCGCCGCACGGCCTGGCGGACGCGCTCGTCCGGCTCGACCAGGCGAGCGAGCTGGTCGAGTTTACGGCGAGTCCTGCCACCGAGCCGCTGTACA
The DNA here is from genome assembly GCA_963775695.1 of uncultured Actinomycetes bacterium. Taxonomy (GTDB): domain Bacteria; phylum Actinomycetota; class Thermoleophilia; order Gaiellales; family Gaiellaceae; genus DATBLE01. The sequence goes on from CAVZJU010000018.1 coordinate 14,473, forward strand.
CCGTCAACCCATTCGCCGAGGAAGGGCTGGCGAGGTTGTTCGTGACGCATCCGCCCGTCGGCCAGCGCGTGCAGCGGCTGCGCGACCTCGATCCGGGTTGGCGCGAGAAGCTGCGAGCGGCCTAGACGAGCTCGAACAGGACGGCCTCTGTCGTGCCGTCGCGGAAGCGGGGCTCGTCCGGAGTCGTGCCGACCCGTCGAAAGCCGGCCTTCTCGGCGACACGCTGGGAGGCGATGTTGTCGGGATGGGTGGTGAGATGCAGCGGGCGCTCGGGCCACCATTCCAAGACGAGCCGGACGGCCCGCGTTGCGATCCCGCGGTTCCGAGCTCCGGCTGCGATCCAGTAGCCGACCGAGCCGGCCGCGGCATGGAGCTCGACCGAACCGAGCAGCTCGCCGGTCTCGAGGTCGACGATGAGGAACGGATGCGACTCGCCGCTGTCCCACACACGGTCGCAGCGATCAATCCAGGCCTCGGCGTCTGCCCGTGCGTACGGCACGGGGATCGTCGGGATGAAGCGGGCTATCTCCTCGTCGTTGCAGGCTTCGACGAAGGGGTCGATGTCGCCGGCCCGCCGGAGAGGTCGTAGCACGATCCCTGCGCCACGAAGCTCCACGCGACAAATCCTAGAACGACGAAAGGCCGCTCGCGGCGGCCTTTCGGAAAGAATCCGGCGGCGTCCTACTCTCCCGGGAGGTTGCCCTCCGAGTACCATCGGCGCTGGCGGGCTTAACTGCTCTGTTCGGAATGGGAAGAGGTGTATCCCCGCCGCTATGACCACCGGAAATTGTGAAGTGCGCGGTTCACCCGCGACCTTCAAAGCTCCATAGCGACATTTCGGTGTCCAAAATCAAGACCTCGGGCAATTAGTACGGGTCCGCTGAACACATTGCTGTGCTTGCACGTCCCGCCTATCAACGTGGTGGTCTCCCACGGCCCTTACTCCTTCTAGAGGATGGGAAGCCTCATCTCGAGGTGGGCTTCCCGCTTAGATGCTTTCAGCGGTTATCCCATCCGGACGTGGCTAATCAGCAGCGCCGTTGGCACGACGACTGATACACCAGAGGTCCGTTCGTCTCGGTCCTCTCGTACTAGAGACGACTCCTCTCAAGCTTCCAGCGCCCATGGTGGATAGGGACCGAACTGTCTCACGACGTTCTGAACCCAGCTCGCGTACCGCTTTAATGGGCGAACAGCCCAACCCTTGGGACCTACTCCAGCCCCAGGATGCGACGAGCCGACATCGAGGTGCCAAACCCTTCCGTCGATGTGGACTCTTGGGAAGGATAAGCCTGTTATCCCCGGAGTACCTTTTATCCGTTGAGCGACGGCACTTCCACTCGTTACCGCCGGATCACTAAGGCCGACTTTCGTCCCTGCTCGACATGTCTGTCTCGCAGTCAAGCTCCCTTATGCCTTTGCGCTCTACGCACGATTTCCAACCGTGCTGAGGGAACCTTTGCGCGCCTCCGTTACATTTTAGGAGGCGACCGCCCCAGTCAAACTGCCCACCTGACACTGTTCCCGCCCCCGATCAGGGAAGCGAGTTAGAAGCCCAAAACACGAAGGGTGGTATCCCAAGGGTGGCTCCCCGAGAGCTAGCGCCCCCGGTTCACAGCCTCCCACCTATCCTGGACAACGTATTCCGAACTCCAATGTCAAGCTGCAGTAAAGGTTCACGGGGTCTTTCCGTCCAACCACGGGTACTCGGCATCTTCACCGAGACTACAGTTTCACCGGATCCCTCGAAGAGACAGCGCCCAAGTCGTTGCGCCATTCGTGCAGGTCGGAACTTACCCGACAAGGAATTTCGCTACCTTAGGACGGTTATAGTTACCGCCGCCGTTTACCGGGGCTTGGCTTCAAAGCTTCGCCCGAAGGCTAACCTCTCCGCTTGACCTTCCGGCACCGGGCAGGCGTCAGCCCCTATACGTCGTCTTTCGACTTCGCAGAGACCTGTGTTTTTGGTAAACAGTCGCTTGGGCCGTTTCACTGCGGCCCCCTCGAGCTAAAATCCGCGAGGGATTTTCACTCTACCGGGGCGCCCCTTCTCCCGAAGTTACGGGGCCATTTTGCCGAGTTCCTTTTCGAGGGTTCTTCCGATCGCCTTGGTATTCTCTACCTGCCCACCTGTGTCGGTTTTGGTACGGGCACGCGCCACCTCCCTAGACGCTTTTCTTGGAGGCATGGCTTTTGGGACTTCGCGCCTCACAGCGCTCGGCATCCCGTCTCAGGCTTGAGGGTGACGGATTTTCCTATCACCCACCCTACGCGGTTACCCCTGGACGACCATCGCCAGGGATCCCATAGCCTACCCCGTCCCGCCATTGGTGGTAACGGTGGCTACGTGGTACAGGAATATCAACCTGTTGTCCATCGCCTACGCCTGTCGGCCTCGGCTTAGGTCCCGACTAACCCTGAGCAGATTAGCTTTACTCAGGAACCCTTGGGCATTCGGCGGAGGAGTTTCTCACTCCTCTTTCGTTACTCGTGCCAGCATTCTCACTTCCCAGGCCTCCACGGCTGGCTTACGCCGCCGCTTCGCCGGCCTGGGAACGCTCCCCTACCACTCGAGCCAAATCCGAAGATAGAGCTCGAGTCCGTGGCTTCGGTTCCTTGCTTGAGCCCCGTTACATTGTCCGCGCCCGACCACTTGACCAGTGAGCTGTTACGCACTCTTTGAATGGTGGCTGCTTCTAAGCCAACATCCTGGTTGTCTTTGCAATCGGACATCGTTTCCCACTTAGCAAGGAATTAGGGACCTTAGCCGACGGTCTGGGCTGTTTCCCTTTTGAGCACGAAGCTTATCCCCCGCACTCTGACTGCCATGCTCTGGATTACCGGCATTCGGAGTTTGCCTGAGTTCGGTAAGCTGGTAGGCCCCCTAGCCCAAACAGTGCTCTACAACCGGTAATGAACGCATGACGCTATACCTAAATATATTTCGGGGAGAACCAGATATCTCTGAGTTTGATTAGCCTTTCACTCCGACCCACAGGTCATCCCCGCCGTTTTCAACCGACGTGGG
>CAVZJU010000018.1:20000-22500 GCA_963775695.1 uncultured Actinomycetes bacterium
CTGTCCCCAGGGCCGAAGCCCTGGTTCTCGCTCGACTTGCATGTGTTAAGCGCGCCGCCAGCGTTCGTCCTGAGCCAGGATCAAACTCTCCGTGAAGATGGTTTGCCGGGGCACGGCCTGGCGGACGCGCTCGTCCGGCTCGACCAGGCGAGCGAGCTGGTCGAGTTTACGGCGAGTCCTGCCACCGAGCCGCTGTACACCGTCAACCCATTCGCCGAGGAAGGGCTGGCGAGGTTGTTCGTGACGCATCCGCCCGTCGGCCAGCGCGTGCAGCGGCTGCGCGACCTCGATCCGGGTTGGCGCGAGAAGCTGCGAGCGGCCTAGACGAGCTCGAACAGGACGGCCTCTGTCGTGCCGTCGCGGAAGCGGGGCTCGTCCGGAGTCGTGCCGACCCGTCGAAAGCCGGCCTTCTCGGCGACACGCTGGGAGGCGATGTTGTCGGGATGGGTGGTGAGATGCAGCGGGCGCTCGGGCCACCATTCCAAGACGAGCCGGTCGGCCCGCGTTGCGATCCCGCGGTTCCGAGCTCCGGCTGCGATCCAGTAGCCGACCGAGCCGGCCGCGGCATGGAGCTCGACCGAACCGAGCAGCTCGCCGGTCTCGAGGTCGACGATGAGGAACGGATGCGACTCGCCGCTGTCCCACACACGGTCGCAGCGATCAATCCAGGCCTCGGCGTCTGCCCGTGCGTACGGCACGGGGATCGTCGGGATGAAGCGGGCTATCTCCTCGTCGTTGCAGGCTTCGACGAAGGGGTCGATGTCGCCGGCCCGCCGGAGAGGTCGTAGCACGATCCCTGCGCCACGAAGCTCCACGCGACAAATCCTAGAACGACGAAAGGCCGCTCGCGGCGGCCTTTCGGAAAGAATCCGGCGGCGTCCTACTCTCCCGGGAGGTTGCCCTCCGAGTACCATCGGCGCTGGCGGGCTTAACTGCTCTGTTCGGAATGGGAAGAGGTGTATCCCCGCCGCTATGACCACCGGAAATTGTGAAGTGCGCGGTTCACCCGCGACCTTCAAAGCTCCATAGCGACATTTCGGTGTCCAAAATCAAGACCTCGGGCAATTAGTACGGGTCCGCTGAACACATTGCTGTGCTTGCACGTCCCGCCTATCAACGTGGTGGTCTCCCACGGCCCTTACTCCTTCTAGAGGATGGGAAGCCTCATCTCGAGGTGGGCTTCCCGCTTAGATGCTTTCAGCGGTTATCCCATCCGGACGTGGCTAATCAGCAGCGCCGTTGGCACGACGACTGATACACCAGAGGTCCGTTCGTCTCGGTCCTCTCGTACTAGAGACGACTCCTCTCAAGCTTCCAGCGCCCATGGTGGATAGGGACCGAACTGTCTCACGACGTTCTGAACCCAGCTCGCGTACCGCTTTAATGGGCGAACAGCCCAACCCTTGGGACCTACTCCAGCCCCAGGATGCGACGAGCCGACATCGAGGTGCCAAACCCTTCCGTCGATGTGGACTCTTGGGAAGGATGAGCCTGTTATCCCCGGAGTACCTTTTATCCGTTGAGCGACGGCACTTCCACTCGTTACCGCCGGATCACTAAGGCCGACTTTCGTCCCTGCTCGACATGTCTGTCTCGCAGTCAAGCTCCCTTATGCCTTTGCGCTCTACGCACGATTTCCAACCGTGCTGAGGGAACCTTTGCGCGCCTCCGTTACATTTTAGGAGGCGACCGCCCCAGTCAAACTGCCCACCTGACACTGTTCCCGCCCCCGATCAGGGAAGCGAGTTAGAAGCCCAAAACACGAAGGGTGGTATCCCAAGGGTGGCTCCCCGAGAGCTAGCGCCCCCGGTTCACAGCCTCCCACCTATCCTGGACAACGTATTCCGAACTCCAATGTCAAGCTGCAGTAAAGGTTCACGGGGTCTTTCCGTCCAACCACGGGTACTCGGCATCTTCACCGAGACTACAGTTTCACCGGATCCCTCGAAGAGACAGCGCCCAAGTCGTTGCGCCATTCGTGCAGGTCGGAACTTACCCGACAAGGAATTTCGCTACCTTAGGACGGTTATAGTTACCGCCGCCGTTTACCGGGGCTTGGCTTCAAAGCTTCGCCCGAAGGCTAACCTCTCCGCTTGACCTTCCGGCACCGGGCAGGCGTCAGCCCCTATACGTCGTCTTTCGACTTCGCAGAGACCTGTGTTTTTGGTAAACAGTCGCTTGGGCCGTTTCACTGCGGCCCCCTCGAGCTAAAATCCGCGAGGGATTTTCACTCTACCGGGGCGCCCCTTCTCCCGAAGTTACGGGGCCATTTTGCCGAGTTCCTTTTCGAGGGTTCTTCCGATCGCCTTGGTATTCTCTACCTGCCCACCTGTGTCGGTTTTGGTACGGGCACGCGCCACCTCCCTAGACGCTTTTCTTGGAGGCATGGCTTTTGGGACTTCGCGCCTCACAGCGCTCGGCATCCCGTCTCAGGCTTGAGGGTGACGGATTTTCCTATCACCCACCCTACGCGGTTACCCCTGGACGACCATCGCCAGGG
>CAVZJU010000018.1:27500-88155 GCA_963775695.1 uncultured Actinomycetes bacterium
CACCGCCTCGAGCAGAACGGCTACATCTACGACTCGAGCGGGAAGCGCGTCCTCGCGGTCCTCCGCGGCTCGGAGGCGCGTGTCCTGATCGAGTCGGACGACATCGCGCCCGTGATGAAGCAGGCGATCGTCGCGATCGAGGACCGGCGGTTCTTCGAGCACCGCGGCGTCGACATCCACGGGATCCTCCGTGCGGTCTGGCAGGACGTCCGCAACAACAAGGTCGTCCAGGGCGGCTCGACGATAACGCAGCAGTTCGTCAAGAACACCTACGTCAAGAGCAACCGCACGATCAGCCGGAAGCTGAAGGAGGCCGCGCTCGCCTGGCAGCTCGAGCAGGTCTGGCCGAAAGACAAGATCCTGACGGCCTACCTGAACACGATCTACTTCGGGAACGGCGCCTACGGGATCGAGCAGGCCTCGCGCGTGTATTTCGGTCACGGCGCGTCCTCGATGACGCTCGCCGAGGCGGCGCTCCTTGCCGGCATCCCGTCGGACCCGAGCCTCTACAACCCGGTCACCAACCCGAAGACGACGCACCGCCGGCGGCGCGAGGTGCTCCAGGCGATGCTGGATCAGCACGACATCACCTACAACGAGTTCCGCATCGCGAACCGCACGCCGCTCCCGAAAGCCGATGACGTCCGCCTCCCCGGAACCCGGGGGCCGGCGCAGTACTTCGTCGACTACGTGAAGCAGCAGCTGGTCGACCGCTACGGGTCCGGGAAGGTCTTCGGCGGCGGGTTGAGGGTGGTGACCACGATCGACCTCGGCCTCCAGGAGCAGGCGCGGAAGGCGATCTCCAAGGTGTTGAACACGCCCGACGGTCCGGCCGCCGCGCTGGTCGCGATCGATCCCCGCGACGGCCGCGTCCTCGCGATGGTCGGCGGCAGCAACTACCGGAAGAGCCAGTTCAACCTGGCGGTACAGGGCGAACGGCAGCCCGGGTCGTCGTTCAAGCCCTTCGCGCTCGCGACTGCGCTCCAGCAGGGGATCTCGCCGTCGACCGTGTTCGACTCCAAGCCGGTGTCGATTCCGCTCGGCGACCGCACCTACTACGTCCACAACTACGAAGGCTCGAACCTCGGGGCGATCGACCTGACCACGGCGACGGTCGAGTCCGACAACACGGTGTACGCGCAGCTGACGCAGATCGTCGACCCGAAGAACGTGGTCGCCACCGCCCACCGGCTGGGCATCACGAGCCCATTGCAGGGGTACTTCTCGATCGCGCTCGGCGGCGAGGCGGTCAACCCGCTGGAGATGGCGCGCGCCTACGCGGCCTTCGCGAACGGCGGACAGCGAATCGACGGGTCGATCGTCGGAAATCGTCCCCGGGTGATCGTCTCCGTGAGCGGCAAGAAGAACGCGCCAAAGGCACGCCAGGTGATCACGGAGACGAACGCGGAGATCGTCAACTCGATCCTCCAGCAGGTCGTGCAGTCGGGCACCGGCGTGCGGGCGCAGCTGCCGGACGGCCGCCCGGCCGCCGGCAAGACCGGCACGACCGAGAACTACGGCGACGCCTGGTTCGTCGGGTACACGCCGCAACTCGTCGTCGCGGTGTGGGTCGGCTACCCGAACCGGCTCGTGCCGATGCTGACCCAGTTCCACGGCGACGCGGTCGCGGGCGGAACCTTCCCGGCCGAGATCTGGAAGGCGTTCATGGAGGAGGCGCTGCCGTACCTGAAGGACGCTCCGGAGAGTTTTCCGTCCGCCACCGTCCCCGGCGCGACGTACCGCCGGCTCGTTCTGCGCGACGGCACCTTCCAGCTCGACAACGGCCTCTGCCGGAACACGATCCAGGTCGCGTACTTCGACGGACGCCTGCCGGCCAAGAAGGCCAACTGCAAGCCGAACGAGGTCGAGGTGCCGAACGTCGTCGGCGAGACCTACGACGCCGCCCGGGCCCGGCTGGCGGCGCAGCCCCTGACGCCGATCGTGGTGTACAAGCCGGCGGACGCCGGCCAGGCGCTCCACGTCGTCGTCAAGCAGTTCCCGCCGAAGGGGCGCCTGTCGTCCTTCGACAAGGTGACGATCGTGTTCGCGAAGCCCATTCACGGCGTGATCCCCAGCGTGGTCGGGCTGCCGGTCGGCAAGGCGACGGCCCGGCTCGAGCGACTGAAGCTCCGGCCCGTCGTGCGCGGTCTCGCCGGGCGTGTGGTCCGCCAGCAACCCCGGGCCGGATTGGCGGCAGGCGCCGGCCTGCCGGTCACGCTCTGGGCACACCCCGGCTGAGGTAGCGCGAGCCCTTCAGCACGTAGCGCCAGGGCTGGTCGGCGGCGCGGGTGATGCCGATCCTCGGCGCGGCGACGATCTCCGGCTCGGCCGTGCGTGGAAGGAGCATGAACGGCGGGCGGTCGAGCGCCAGCCCGTCGTGCTCGCCCGTCACGCCCAGCGCCTCGCAGAGCCGGCCCGGGCCGGCCGCGAGCAGCCGGACGTCGTCGAGACGGCGCCGGTCGCGCATCCGGTCGAGACCATCGGTCGGCTCCAGCGCCCGCAGCAGGACTGCCGCCGCCGTACCCTCCTCCTCGCAGACGAGGTTGAGGCACCAGTGGATCCCGTAGGAGCGGTAGACGTACGCGTGGCCCGGCGGCCCGAACATGGCGGCGTTTCGCGTGGTCCGGCCGCGGAAGGCGTGGCTGGCCGGATCGGTCGGGTCGTAGGCCTCGACCTCGACGACGCGACCGCCGGCTCCGTCGACGAGCAGCGTGACGCCGATCAGGTCGGGCGCGACCTCGTGGACGCTACGCGCGAAGAAGGCCGTGGAAAGCGCGTCAGGCATCCGTTTCGGGGATCTGGGATTTCGCGTCGTAGTGGAAGAGGCTCGGGATCGCGGCGAGGATCGCGACTGCGCCGACTGCGCACAGAATCCCACCGGAGACGATCGAGAAGCGGAGGGTTGTGAGCGACGCGACGAGGCCGGCCTCGACGTTCCCGATCGCAGGCGTGCTCGCCACCTGGGCCAGCTCGAAGCCCTGCATCCGTCCTCGCATCCGGTCGGGCGTGCCGGCGAAGAGGATGGTCGAGCGGAGAATGGCGCTGTACTCGTCGGCGAGGCCGGCGAGCGCGAGCATCGCCAGCCCGAGCCAGAGTGCGGTGGCGAGGCCGAAACCGACGAGCGCCAGCCCCCAGAGAACGATCGCAACGGCCACCGCGACACCCTGGCGGCGCACATGGGCGATCCAGCCCGAGCCGAGCGCCGCGACCAGCGCGCCCACCGCGGGCGCGGAGTACAGCAGGCCCACCACCCCGGCGCCCGCGTCGAAGTGCGCGGCCGCGACCGCCGGGAAGAGCGCCTGCGGCATCCCGAAGACCATCGCGTTGGTGTCGAGGACGAAGGTGCCGAGGATGACCTTCTGCCGGACCAGGAACCGCCAGCCCTGGCGCAGGGATTCGAGTGTCTGCTCCTCCACGGCACCCTGTGGCGGCGCCGGCGCGATCAGGAACACGGCGGCGAGCGACGCCACGAAGCTCGCCGTGTCGATCGCGTACGTCGTGCCGACGCCCGCGGCCGCGATCAACAGACCGCCCAGGGCGGGCCCGACGATCGCGCCGGTGTTCGAGTAGATCGACTGGAGCGCCTGTGAGGCGGCCAGCTGCTCCTGGGGGACGAGCCCCGGCATCAGCGCGCGCAGTGCAGGCGCTCCGATCGCCCACAGCGACGTGGCCGTGGCGGCCAGCACGTACAGCGCCCACACCTGCGGATCGCCGGAGAACGCGTTCACCGCCAGGAGCCCCGAGACCGCCAGCAGGCCGATCTCGGTGCGGAGGACCAGCTTGCGGCGGTCGAGGCGGTCGGCGATCGTGCCGCCGATCGCGGAGAAGAGCAGCAGTGGCACGGCGTCGCAGATCGAGAGCAGCCCGACCTGCAGCGTCGACCCGGTCAACGAGTAGAGCTGGTACGGGACGGCGACGAACGTGACCATGTTCCCGAGGTACGAGACCGCCTGGCCGCACCAGAGCAGGCGGAAGTCGCGCGACTCGCGCAGAGGTCGCGTGTCGATGGCGAGCGTGCGCAGCCGGGCGAACCGGCCGGGCCGGTCGGTGGTGGGCAGCGCCTCCTCGAGCGCCGGAGGTAGTTCTTCGAAATCGCTCAGCGGCGTCGGGAGGCTAAAAGAGCTTCTCGTCGCCGGCGGAGTGCGACGTCTTCTCGAGCAGCCTGCGGGCGCGCCGGCCCAGGTCGTTGAGGTCGACCTTGCCCTGGTCCGCCGCCTCTGCCAGCCGCTCGGCCAGCCCGAGCGCCTCGTCGACGATCGCCGAGCCGGCGCCGTGATCCTGGCCCATCTCGTGGAGGATCGTCCGCTCGGTGCGCGAGGCGACGATCGGTTCGCTCACGCCTTCGACCCAGACGCGCGTTCGGCGGCCGCTGCCTCGATCGGCCGCGTCGAGCGGCTCCAGCGCGTAGATCTTGTCGGCGCGCGCGTACTTCCCGAAGCCGAGAAAGACCATCCTGGTCGAGCCGTCCGCCACCAGGTGATTATGCAACCGTCTGTAGGCTCGCGCGATGCCGCGGCTCTACCTGTCGCCCCCGCATCTGTCCGGCCGCGAGCTCGAGTACCTGGAGGACGCAGTCGACTCGAACTGGGTCGCGCCGCTCGGGCCGCAGGTGGACGCGTTCGAGCAGGAGCTGGCAGGGCTGGTCGGCGTGCCGAACGCGCTCGCGCTCTGCAGCGGCACCGCGGCGCTGCATCTCGCGCTGATCGTGCTCGGCATCGGCCACGGCGACGAGGTCGCCTGCTCGTCCTTCACCTTCTCGGCCAGTGCGAATCCCGTCGTCTACGCGGGCGCGTCGCCGGTGTTCGTGGACGCGGACGCCGCCACCTGGACGATGGATCCCGCGCTGCTCGAGCAGGCCCTCGCCGAGCGGCCGTCGATCCGCGCCGTGGTCGCGGTCGACCTGTACGGCCAGTGCTGCGACTACGACCGTATCCGGGAGCTCTGCGCAGCACGAGGCGTGCCCCTGATCCAGGACGCGGCCGAGTCGCTCGGCGCGACCTATCGCGACGAGCCCGCCGGCGGCCAGGGCGATCTGGCCGCGTTCTCGTTCAACGGGAACAAGGTGATCACCACGAGCGGCGGCGGCATGCTGGTCTCGCGCGACGCCGACAGGATCGAGCACGCGCGGAAGCTCTCCACGCAGGCGAGGGACATTGCGCCGCACTACGAGCACACCGAGATCGGCTTCAACTACCGGCTCAGCAACCTGCTGGCCGCGGTCGGACGTGCCCAGCTGACGGTGCTGCCGGAGCGCGTCGCCGCCCGGCGACAGGTCAACGGGCGCTACCGCGAGCTGCTCGCCGACGCGCCCGGGGTCTCGTTCATACCCGAGGCGCCCTACGGCCAGGGCAACTGCTGGCTCACCTGCATCGTGGTCGACCCGGCCGAGGCGGGCACCGACCGCGAGCGGATCCGACTCGCTCTGGAGGCGGAAGACGTCGAGTCGCGGCCGCTCTGGAAGGCGATGCACCTCCAGCCGGTCTTCGCGGACACGCCGGTCTACGGCGGCGAGGTGTCGGCCCGGCTGTTCGAGCGCGGCCTCTGCCTGCCCAGCGGCTCGGCGCTGACGGACGACGACCAGCGCCGCGTGGTCGAGATCCTGCTGGCTACGCGGGCTTAGGTGCGGGCGCGTAGTCGAGCCACTGGGCCCAGCGTTCGCTCCGGCCCTCGACCGTGTCCTTGTATGCAGCCTGGAGCTCGAGCGTGACCTGGCCGACCCCGATCTCGTGGTCGTCGACCGAGCGCACCGGTGTCACCTCGACCGCGGTGCCGCACATGAAGACCTCGTCGGCGAGGTAGAGATCGGTCCGGATCAGCGGTTTCTGAACGACCGGGTAGCCGATGTCCTGAGCGATCTGGATGATCGAGTCGCGGGTGATCCCGGGCAGGATCGACGAGCTCAGGTCCGGCGTGTACACGGTGCCGTCCTTGACGACGAAGATCGTCTCCCCGGGCCCGTCCGCGATGTAGCCGTCCTCGGTGAGCAGGATCGCCTCGTCGTAGCCGGCACGCCGCGCCTCGTGCGTGGCCAGCATGGAGTTCAGGTAGACACCGGTCGCCTTCGCCGCGTGCGGGATCGTGTTGGGGCCGACCCGCCGCCAGGACGAGATCATCACCCGGACGCCCTCCTGCTGGCTCGTCTCGCCGAGATAGGCGCCCCAGGGGAAGCAGATGATCGCGACGTCCACCGGGTTCTCCCCGCAGTGGACGCCGAGGTCGCCGTAGCCGTAGAACGCGATCGGCCGCAGATACGAGGCGTCGAGGCCGTTGACGGCGAGGGTCTCGAAGCAGGCGGAACGGAGCTCCTCCGTCGTATACGGAAGCTCCATGTAGAGCATGCGGGCGGACGCGTCGAGCCGGTGAAGGTGGTCCGCGAGCCGGAAGACGGCGGGGCCGCGCTCGGTCGCGTAGCAGCGGGTGCCCTCGAAGACTCCGGTGCCGTAGTGCAGGCCGTGCGCGCCGACGTGGATCCGGGCGTCCGCCCAGTCCACCAGCTCGCCGTTCATCCAGATCTTCTCGGTCTCCTGCATCGGCCTCCTCTTCTTCCGGATGTTACGTGTCCTCGGCGACGTCGACCAACTCCGCCCGCGTGACCCGTGCGAGCTCGGACGCCGGCAGGCCGGCCATGTGCCGGGACGAGCCCGCCCCCACCCACAGCGTCCCCTCGGTCGGGATCCGCCGGTCGAGCAGGATGCGCGAGACGCGGGCGAGCGCGACCGGAGCGACCGCGCCGACGTCGTAGCCGGTGACGTCGCGGATCTGCGCGGCGCCGGCGACGCGGGCCCGGTTCGACGAGGTCGCGCGCGCCACCTTGGCGGCGTCGGCGCGGCGATCGCCGGACACGAGGACGAGCACCCACGAGCCGTCGCAGTCGAAGAGCAGCGACTTGACGATTCGGCTCAGCTCGCACCCGACGGCCGTCGCCGCGTCCTCTGCGGTGGGCGTTCCGGCAGCGAACTCCTCGATCCGCGCCTCGGCGCCGGCGGTGCGCAGCGCCTCGCTCACGCGTTCCACGGGATCGGGCCAGGGCTCGGTGAGATCGCGAGCCCCGCTCACGTCTCTGTGCTCGGCTTCGTCTTTCATGCCAACGAGATGAACTGAACATCGTCGAAGCCCTCGGCGCGGATGCGCTCGACCAGCTTCGCGGGGGCGGGCGCGTCGATCGCGAACGCCATCAGCGCCTTGCCGGCCTCGTGCGTCCGCGAGACGGCCATGTTCGCGATGTTCACGCCGTGCTCGCCGAACATCGTCCCCACCGTACCGATCACACCGGGCATGTCCGTGTAGAGGAGGAAGACGAGGTTCGGGACGAGCTCGATGTCGATCGAGAAGCCGAGCGCGCCGGCCAGGAAGAGACGTGGCTCCGGCCCGATCGTCGTCCCAGAGACGGCGACCCCGTCGGTGCGGACCTCGACCAGATTCATGTAGTCGCGCGACGCGCGGAAGCGCTCCTCCGAGACGGCGATGCCGCGCTCGGCGGCGATCACCGGCGCGTTCACGTAGTTGACCACCTGGTCGACCCTGCCCTGGAAGATCCCGTTCAGGGCCGCCACGGTGAGCAGACGCGTGTCGTACTCGGAGAGCGGTCCGTGCGCGGCGACGACGACCCGCTTCGGCCACTCGCCTTCGAGCTCCACCGCCAGGCGACCGAGCTTCGCCGCCAGCGGGATGAAGGGGCCCAGCATCTCCAGGTCGGCCGCGTCGACGACCGGGATGTTCACCGCGTTCGTGACCAGGCCTCCCTCGAGCGCTGCGACGATCTGCTCCGCGACGATCAGCCCTGCCCGGTCCTGCGCCTCGTCGGTGGAGGCGGCCAGGTGGGGCGTGACCACGACCTCGTCGAGCTCGAGCAGCGGCCCCGAGTACGGCTCCGCGGAGAAGACGTCGAGCGCGGCGCCCGCGAGCTTGCCCGAGCGGATCGCCTCGACGAGGGCGCCCTCGTCTACGAGCGCGCCGCGCGCTGCATTGATCAACCTCGCGCCGTCGCGCATCGACGCGATCGCCTCCCGATCGATGATCCCGGCCGTCTCGTCGGTCAGCGGGAGGTGGAGCGTGACGAAGTCGGCCGCGCCGAGCACGCCCTCGAGCGTCGGCTCGCGCTCGATGCCGGCTTCTCGGAACCGGTCCTCGCCGACGAACGGGTCGTAGGCGACCACCCGCATGCCCAGCCCGATCGCCCGCCGGGCCACCTGCTGGCCGATCCGGCCGAGGCCGAGGACGCCGAGCGTCTTGTCGGCGAGCTCGATCCCGCTCCAGCGCGAGCGCTCCCAGGTTCCCCGTTTCAGCGCGGCGTGGGCCTGCGGAATGTTGCGGGCGAGGGCGACCAGCAGGCCGATCGTCTGCTCGGCGGCGGAGACAACCGTCGAGTCGGGGGCGTTCGCGACGACGATCCCGCGGCGGGTGGCGGCGTCCACGTCGACGTTGTCCACGCCGACGCCGGCCCGGCCGATCACCTTCAGCCGGTCGGCGCGGGCGATCAGGTCCGCGGTCAGCTTGGTCGCCGAGCGGATCACGATCGCGTCATAGCCGGCGATGGTCTCGGCGAGGTCGGAGTCACCGTCCACGTCGACGTCGAACCGGCCTCGGAGGAGCTCGACGCCCGGCTCGGCGATCGGCTCCCGGACGAGCACCCGCGGCCGCTCAGCCATTGCCGCGTCCGGCCGGAACGGGCGCGAACGCCTCGAGCGCGCGGGCCACACCGACGCCGCGCTCCACCTCCGCGCCGGCCTCCACGAGCGCGAGCTCGACGGCCGCCAGCGCGGCGACCACGTCGAAGACGTCGTAGTAGCCGATGTGGCCGATCCGGAAGAGCCGGTTCTTCAGGTCGCCGTGGCCGCCGGCGACCGTGACGCCGTACCGGTCGCGGAGGTAAAGACGGAGCTCGCCAGCGTCGATGCCTTCCGGCGTGAGGATGGCGGTGACGACCGCGGAGCGGTCCTCGTCGGGCGAGAAGAGCTCGAGACCCATCGCCTTCGCGCCCTCGCGGCAGGCACGACCGAGTCGGATGTGGCGGTCGAACACCGCCTCGAGCCCCTCGTCCAGCAGCAGCCCGAGCGCCACGTCGAGCCCGCGGACGAGGGAGACGGCCGGCGTGAACGCGCTGTCCAGCTTGGCCTGGCCGGCGCGCGTACGCTCCCAGTCGAAGTAGAAGCGCGGCGACGAGCCGCGGGCCGCGAGGGCTGCTTCCGACACCGAGACGAGACCGATCCCCGGCGGTGTCATCAGCGCCTTCTGCGAGCCCGAGGCGACGACGTCGAGTCCCCACGTGTCCGTCTCGAGCGGGACGGCGCCGAGGCTGGAGACGGCGTCGACGACGACGAGTGCCCCCGACGGCTTCGCCGCCGCCGCCAGCGCCTGGACGTCGGCGACGACGCCGGTGGACGTCTCCGAGTGCGTCAGGAACACGGCCTTCGCGCCGCCGGCCTCATCGAGCTTCGCGCCCAGATCCTCCGCACGCGGCGTCTCGCCCCACTCGTACTCCAGCGCCTGGACGTCCGCACCGTAGGCGGTCGCGAGGTTGCGCCAGCGCTGCCCGAACGCGCCCGCGGAGACGACGACGACGCGGTCCCCCGGCGAGCAGAGGTTCGCGACCGCGGACTCCATCGCCCCCGTGCCCGACGAGGTGAAGAGGAGGACGTCGCCGGCGGTCCGATACACGGCCCGCAGCCGGTCGAGACACTCGCCGAACAGCGCCCGGTAGTCGGGGCCGCGGTGGTGGACGACCGGCTCGGCGAGAGCAGCGAGCACCTCGGGCGGAACAGGTGTAGGACCCGGCGTGAAGAGGTACCGCTTCTCGGCCATCGCAACGGAGGGTAGCTTCCGAGGTGACCGTGGGATCTAGTCTAGGGTGATCCCGATCCCGGAAGCGAAAGGGGAAGATGGAAGCGAACGGAGCCGTCGTCGTCGCCCAGGCTGTCGCCCGCCGCTACGGCGAGGGCGATACGGCAGTCGATGCCCTCTGCGGTGTGTCGCTCGAAGTGTCCCGGGGCCAGCTGACGACCGTGATGGGGCCGTCGGGCTCGGGGAAGTCGACCCTGATGCACATCCTCGCCGGGCTCGATCGCCCGACCGGCGGCAGCGTCGAGATCAGCGGTACCGAGATCACCACGCTGGACGACACCGCCCTGACGAAGCTCCGGCGCGAGCACATCGGCTTCATCTTCCAGTTCTTCAACCTGCTGCCGATGCTCTCCGCCGAGGAGAACATCACGCTGCCGCTGACCATCGCCGGCGAGAAGATCGACAAGGCCTGGCTGGAGCAGCTGCTCGAGTCGGTCGGGCTGAAGGACCGGCGGACGCACCGGCCGTCGGAGCTGTCCGGCGGCCAGCAGCAGCGCGTGGCGATCGCGCGCGCGCTGGTCTCGAAACCGACCGTCGTCTTCGCCGACGAGCCCACCGGCAACCTCGACTCGAAAACCGGCGGTGAGATCCTCGAGCTCCTTCGCCAGGCCGTGCAGGACGGCGGCCAGACGACGGTGATGGTCACGCACGACCCCCGCTCGGCCTCGATCGCCGACCGCATCCTCTTCCTGGCCGACGGCAACATCGTCAAGGAGCTGCCCCGCTCGGAGCCACACGAGGTGATCACGGCCATGGAGGAGATCAGCCGGACGTGAGGTCGATCGCGCTCCGCGGGCTCTGGGCGCGGAAGCTCAGGACGTTCCTGACCGCGTTCGCGATCGTCTTGGGGATCGCGACCGTGAGCGGCACCTTCGTGCTCACCGACTCGATCACGCACGCGTTCAACGCGATCTTCTCGAACATCTATCGCGGCACCGACGCCTCGATCACGGGGAAGTCGGCCGTGAGCCTGGACGCGACTCAGGATCTGCCCCCGTTCGACGAGTCCCTGCTGGAGAAGGTCCGGACGCTGCCGAGCGTCCAGGCGGCCATCGGCGGCGTGGCCGACACCGCGAACCTGATCGGCTCGAACGGCAAGGTGATCAGCTTCGGCGGAGCCCCCCACCTCGGCTTCTCCGTCGATCCGACCCAGGCGCGGTTCAACTCGCTCTCTCTCGTCAAGGGCGCCTGGCCGGGCCTCAACGAAGTGGTGATCGACCATTCGACCGCCGACAAGAAGGACATCTCGGTCGGCGACAAGATCCGGGTCGAGGCGCAGGGGGGCGCTCAGCCGTTCACCGTCTCGGGTCTAGTCAAGTTCGGCACGAGCGGGCTGGACATCGGCGGGGCGACGCTCGCCGGCTTCGACCTGCGCAGCGCCCAGAAGCTGTTCCACAAGCAGGGCAAGCTCGACCAGATCCGGGTCTCCAAGAAGCCCGGCGTGAGCGAGAGCACGCTGCTGACCGACATCCGGGAGATCCTGCCGCCGCAGACGCAGGTGAAGAGTGGCGCAGCGCAGGCCGAGACGGATGCCAGCGACACCAACGCCTTCACGAGCTTCCTGCAGAAGTTTCTGCTCTCGTTCGGGATCATTGCGCTCTTCGTCGGGTCGTTCGTGATCGCCAACTCGCTCTCCATCACCGTCACCCAGCGGACGCGCGAGTTCGCGACCCTGCGCACGCTCGGTGCGACGCGGCGCCAGATTCGCCGCTCGGTGCTGCTCGAGTCGTTCGTCATGGGCTTCCTTGCCTCGGTGGTCGGCCTCTTCCTCGGGCTCGGGCTGGCGAAGCTCCTCTTCTGGCTGTTCGGCGTTGCCGGGTTCACGCTGCCCAACACCGGGCTGCTCTTCAAGACGCGGACGATCGTCGTCTGCCTGGTCGTCGGGACGCTCGTGACGATGCTGGCCAGCCTTCGCCCCGCCAGGCGCGCGACGCGCGTTCCGCCGATCGCAGCCGTCCGCGAAGGCGCGACCCTCCCGCCCGGCCGCTTCGCCAAGTACCGCGGGATCGGCTCGGCGACGCTGGCCGTGCTCGGCTTCCTCCTCCTCGCCTACGGGATGTGGGGGGCGAGCGGGACCGGCCCCGTGCTCACCTTCATGGGCATCGGCGCAGTGCTCATCTTCTTCGGGATCGCGCTGTTCACCGCCCAGCTGATCCGGCCGCTCGCGGCCATCCTCGCCGTCCCCGGGGACCGGCTGGCCGGAGCGCCCGGGATCCTCGCGCGCGAGAACGCGATCCGGAACCCGCAGCGCACCGGCTCGTCGGCGGCCGCCCTGATGATCGGGCTGACCCTGGTCACGCTGGTGACGATGCTGGCGACGTCGATCCGCGCCTCCTTCTTCGGCGCAGTCGACAAGATCTTCATCGCCGACTACGCGGTCACGGCCCAGAACAACTTCGACCTGATGCCGGCGGCGATCGGGCAGACGCTCGAGCAGACGCCCGGCGTCCACGACGTCGTCGGCGTCCGGGTCGGCGACATGCGCGTACTCGGCTCGCGCAGCACGCTGTCCGCCGTGAACCCCGGTGGCAGCCGGATCTTCAGGCTCGACTGGACCGCCGGCTCGCCGAAGACGCTCGACACGCTGGGGCCGGGCGACGCCTTCACGGACAAGGACTATGCGAAGAAACACCACCTGTCCCTCGGCTCCCGGATCCAGATCCTCGTCCCGAGCGGGCAGCGACCGACGTTCCGAATCGCCGGCATCTACGACCCCCCGTCGGGGGGCTCTCCCTTCAACGGACCGCTGGTGATCTCGACGCAGACCTTCGACAAGCTCTACACGACGCCCCAGGACCAGTTCGTCTTCTTCAACGCGACCGGAGGGGTCTCGACGGCGAACAACGCCAAGCTCGACCAGGCGCTGAAGGGCTTCCCGAACGCGAAGGTGCAGGACCGCGCCGAGTTCAAGAAGAACCAGGCGAGCTTCATCGGGAACATCCTCAACGTCCTCTACGTGCTGCTGGCGCTCTCGGTGATCGTCAGCCTGTTCGGGATCGTGAACACGCTCGTGCTGACCATCTACGAGCGCACGCGCGAGCTCGGGATGCTGCGCGCGGTCGGCATGACCCGCTGGCAGGTGCGGTGGATGGTCTCGCTGGAGAGCGTCGTCACCGCGCTGATCGGCGCCCTCGTCGGGATCGCGCTCGGGGTCATCCTCTCGGTGCTGATGATCGTGCGCGTCGACTTCCTCGTGCTCTCGTGGCCGATCTGGTCGCTGATCATCTTCGCGCTCGTCGCCGTCGTCGCCGGCATGGTCGCGGCGATCTTCCCGGCACGGCGGGCAGCCCGGCTGAACGTCCTCGAGGCGCTGCAGTACGAGTAGGCGCGGCTGCCCGGGTGGAATCGCTGAAGGGTCAGCTGCTGCTCGCGTCGCCGGCGCTGTTCGACCCGAACTTCCGTCGGGCTGTCGTGCTGGTCACCGAGCACACCGACGAGGGTGCGGCCGGGCTCGTCCTCAACCGCCCTTCCGAGACCGCGGTCGCCGACGCGGTTCCCGACCTGCTGCCGCTCGTCTCCGAGGAGGAGCGCGTCTACGTCGGCGGCCCGGTACAGGAGTCGGCCGTGCTGGTGCTGGCCGAGTTCGAGGACCCGCAGGAAGCGGCGATGCTGGTCGTCGACGACGTCGGCTTCGTCCCCGGCGACGGCGACTTCGACCTGCTCGCGGCCGCGACCCGCCGCGTGCGCGTGTTCGCCGGCTACGCCGGCTGGGGGCCCGGCCAGCTCGAGGCCGAGCTCGAGGAGTCGTCGTGGATCGTCGAGTCGTCGCCCGGCCCGGAGCTCTTCCCCGAGCCCGAGGAAGACCTCTGGGGACGCGTGCTGCGTGACAAGGGCGGCGTGTACCGCCTGGTCGCGCTGATGCCCGAGGATCCCTCGGTCAACTAGCGAACGCCGCGACTGTCCGGTCGACGTCTTCCTCGGTCGTCTGCCAGTTGCTGACCGAGATGCGGATCGCCTGGCGGCCCGCCCAGCTCGTACCGCTCATCCAGGCCACCCCACTCCGCTGGACGTCGGCGAGCTTCGCGCCGGTCTGCTCGTCGGAGCCGAAGCGGAAGAGCACCTGGTTGAGGACGACGTCGTTGAGCACCTCGACGTCCGAGACGTCGGCGATACCGGCGGCGAACCGTTGTGCCAGGTCGCAGCAGCGCTCGACCAGCTCGGCGATGCCGCGGCGGCCGAGCGAGCGGATCGCGGCATAGACAGGGAAGCCGCGGGCGCGGCGCGAGAACTCGGGCGTCCAGTCCACCTGGTCGCGCGGGCCGCCCTCGCCGCTCTGGACCAGGTACTCGGCCTGGACCGACATCGCGCGACGGTGCGGCTCCGGGCGGGCGCAGAAGACGATGCCGGAGTCGTACGGGACGTTCAGCCATTTGTGTCCATCCGTGGACCAGGAGTCGGCCCGCTCGGCACCCGCGAGGAGGTGCGCGAAGCGAGGGCTGGCCGCGGCCCAGAGGCCGAAGGCGCCGTCGACGTGGAGCCAGGCGCCGGCGGCGGCTGTCGCGTCGGCGATCTCCGCAAAAGGGTCGAACGAGCCCGTGTTCACCTCGCCCGCCTGGGCGCAGACGATCGTCGGCCCTTCACCCGCTGCGAGTGCCTCGCGCAGGGCGTCGGGACGCATCCGCCCCTGCTCGTCGGCGACGACCGGCACGACCGAGCCGGTGCCGAGCCCGATCAGCCTGAGGGCACGCGGCAGGGTCGAGTGGGCCTTCTCGCCTGCGAGCACGCGGATCCGAGGCGCGCCGACCAGCCCGTCGCGTTCGACGTCCCAGCCCACCTGGGCGAGGACGTGGTTGCGGGCGGCGGCCAGCGCGGTCGCGTGCGCCATCTGCGTCCCGGTCACGAACGCGAAGGAGACTCCGCGGGGTAGGCCGAGCAGCTCGGCCAGCCAGGCGCCGGCCACCTCCTCGACGACCGAGGCGGCCGGGCCGGCGACGTACAGGCCTGCGTTCTGGTCCCAGGTCGACGTCAGCCAGTCGGCGGCCAGCGCCGCGGGCACAGCGCCTCCGATAACGAACCCGAAGTACCGCCCGCTCGGAATCGCAACGGCGCCCGCGTCCCCCACCTCGGCGAGTGCGCGCACGACCTCACGCGCATCGGTCGGCCCGTCCGGCACCGGACCGCCGAGCCGGGCGCGGAGCTCGTCGACCTCGACCCGTGGGAAGACGGGACGGTCGGGCAGGCTCTCGAGGAAGTCGGCAGCGAGGTCGGCCGTCTCGTGCAGCAGCTCGCGCATATCGAGACGCTACCCGCCGGCCCTGATCTGACTGAGCGTCGCCCGCGGCGTGATCGCCTCCGGGTCGACGCGGAGCTCGAGCAGCGCGGGGCGCCCTTCGGCGAGGGCAGCCTCGAACGCCGGCGCGAACTCCTCGGTCCGCTCGACGAGTGCAGCGAACGCGCCGAACGACTCGGCGTAGGCGACGAAGTCGGGGTTGGCGAGCTCGGTGGCCACCGTGCGGCCCGGAAAGTGACGCTCCTGGTGCATGCGGATCGTCCCGTACATCCCGTTGTTGACCAGGAGCACGACGATGGCGGCGCCGTACTGGGCGGCGGTGGCGAGCTCGTGCCCGCTCATCAGGAAGTCGCCGTCGCCGCTCAGGCAGACGACCGGCCGCTCCGGCCGCAGGAGCTTCGCGGCGACGGCGGCCGGTACGCCGTAGCCCATCGCCCCGGCGCAAGGGGCGAGCTGCGTCCCGTAGCGATGGAACTCGTAGAAGCGGTGCGCCCACACCGTGTAGTTGCCGGCCCCGTTCGTGAGCACGGCGTCGTCCGGCAGCCGTTCTCGCAGGTGGGCCATCACCTCGGCCAGCTGGAGTTGGCCCGGCACCTGCTGGTGGCGGAGGTTGGCGAGGTAGTCGGCGCGCGCCTCCTCCACCCAGGCGGCGCGGTGCGCGCCGTCCACGGGCGCGAGCGCCGCCGCGAACTCCGGCGAGCCCGAGACGATCGCCAGCTCCGGCTCGTAGACGCGGCCGAGCTCTTCCGAGTCTGCATGGACGTGGATCAGCCGCTGGCGCGGGCGCGGCGACTCGAGCAGGGAGTACTGGCGGGTTGCCACCTCGCCGAGGCGCGTGCCGAGTGCGAGGATCACGTCGGCGTCGATCACGCGCTGCGCGAGCGCGGGGTCCATCCCGATCGTCAGCACCCCGGCATATGCCGGCGAGCCGTTGTCGACATAGTCCTGGCGGCGGAACGAGGCGGCGACGGGCACGTTCGAGGCCTCGGCAAACGTCATGACGTCGCGTCCGGCCCGCTCGCTCCAGCCGCCCCCGCCGACGACGATCAGCGGCCGTTCGGCGGCGGCGAGCAGCTCCAGGGCGCGCCGGACCTGGTCGGACGGCGGCGCCGGGCGATCGAGCCGGTAGCGCTGGGCGTCGGGGACGTCCGCCTCGTCGTCCTGGACGTCCTCGGGCAGCGCAACGACCACCGGCCCGGGACGGCCCGAGGCAGCGGTGTAGAAGGCACGCGCGATCAGATCCGGCGTCTCGGCCGCGTCCTCGAGCGTTGCCACCGACTTGGCCATCTGGCCGAACAGGCGGACGTAGTCGAGCTCCTGGAAGGCCTCGCGCCCGATGTGTGCCAGCGGCACCTGGCCGACGAAGAGGACGAGCGGGGTCGAGTCCTGGTAGGCGGTGTGGATCCCGACTGCGGCATGCGTTGCTCCGGGAGCCCGCGTGACCAGACAGACACCGGGCCGGCCCGTCAGCTTCCCGTAGGCCTCGGCCATGTTGGCTGCCGCCGCCTCGTGGCGGGTCGTGTAGAGCCGGATCGGCGAGTCGCCGATCGCGTCGAGCACGCTGATGTAGCTCTCGCCCGGGACGCAGTACGCCGTGTCCACGCCGTGGACGAGCAGCTGGTCGACCAGGATGCGCGCGGCGGTGCGGCTCAAAAGGCGATCGGGTACTCGCCGTAGACGGTCGGGCGCTGGAGCTTCGGCCGGTCCTCGTCGGCCGGATCGACGTATCTGATCGTCCGCTTTCCCGCCCACTCGGGCGGCAGCAGGAGCACGCGAACGAACGCCGACTCCACCGTTGCCGACGCTGTCGCGAGCACGGGCTCCGGGCCGCTCTCGAACCACGGCTCGCCGGGCCCGTAGTCGTGCGTCTCGCCGCCCGACTCGATCCGGATGGAGCCGAAGAGCAGGTTACGGATGCCCGGGCCCGGATGCGTGTGCCGGTAGGCGATCCCGCCTGGCGGGAAGTCGATCCGGTCGTGGCGCATCAGCCAGCCGGGCCGCACCTCGACCGGCGCTGCGAGGAGCGCGTCGTCGGGCTCGGCGTCGAGCAGCTCCCAGGCCAGCGTCGAGCCGTCGTCGAGCTCGTGGACGACCGCGTTCTGCGCGTCGTGCGGGGTGCGGGAGAGCGCGAGGATCAATGGAAGTACTGGCCGCCGTCGATCACCATCGTCTGGCCCGTGATGAAGTCCGCGGCCGACGTGCAGAGGAAGACGACCGCGCCGACGACGTCCTCCGGGAGCTGGTCGCGCTGGATCGTCCGGGCGGCAACGGAGACGTCTCGAAGCTTCTCGACCACCTCGGGGTTGGCCTCTACGCCGGCCGTCATCGTGAACCCGGGCGCGACGCAGTTGACGTGGATCCCATCCTTGCCGAGCTCCTTTGCCAGCGCGCGGGTGAAGGCGACGATCGCGCCCTTCGAGGTCACGTAGTGGAGCAGGAACGGCACGCCCCGGAAGGGCGTCCCCGACGAGATGTTCACGATCTTGCCGCCTCCCTGCTCCCGCATCGCCGGCACTGCGGCCCGGCAGGTCAGGAACATCGAGGCGACGTTCACGTCCATCACCTGCCGCCACTCCTCCAGCGGGATCTCGGTGAACGGCCGCATCGCCAGAGATGCGTAGAGGCCGGCGTTGTTGATCAGGATGTCCAGGCGCCCGTGCAGGTCGAGCGTCTCGGCGACCATCCGCTCGACGTCGTCCTCGTTCGCGACATCCGCGCGGATGCCGCCCTCGGGCGGACGCAGGTCGGCGACCACGACCGTCGCGCCCTCAGCCACGAGCCCGTCGGCGATCGCCGCTCCGATCCCCTGCGCACCGCCGGTGACCAGCGCAACCTTGCCCTGGAGACGACTCACCTGAGCGGCGAGAACGAGGTGGGAACCAGGATCCGGTTCTCCTGGGTGTGGATCAGGGGCTGGATCTTCGCCAGGAAGGCGACCCACGCCTCGTCCGCCTGCAGCTCCCGCCGGCGCCGCGCCCGCTCCTCGTAGTCGTCGTATGCCCAGATGTGCGTGTACGTCGACGGTTTGCCCACGTCGGTGGTGAACGCGCCGACCAGCCGGCCCAGGTAGCGCTCCTGGAGCGCGATCCCCTCGGACTCGTACAGGCCGACGAGCTCGTTCAGCTTGCCCGTGTAGACGTGGTAGTCGCGCTCTTCGACGATCACCCGGCGATTCTATGATGCGCTGCCGATGACCGTTCGCGACCGCGTCGTCCCGTTCGTCCACGACCTCGTCGGCGTGCCGATGGAGAAGAAGCCCTTCATCCGCGAGGCGCGCAGAAGGCTGCTTGCCCGCGCAGGCGGCCGCGTCCTCGAGGTCGGTGCAGGCACCGGCTACAACCTCGCCTATTACCCCGACGGCGTTTCCGACCTGACGGTCACCGACGAGATGGCCGGGATGCTCCGCCGGGCCGGGAAGCGCGCGGCCGGGGCCGGCCGGCAGGTGAGCCTGACGACGGCCTCGGTCGAGAGCCTGCCGTTCGAGGACGGGTCGTTCGACACCGTTGTCGGCTCCCTGCTGCTCTGCTCCGTCGGCGATCAGCACCGGTCGCTCGCGGAGATCCGGCGCGTGCTCAAGCCGGAAGGGCAGTACCTCTTTCTCGAGCACGTCCGCTCCGACGATCCCGACGTCGCGCGCAGCCAGGACCGGTGGGAAGGCGTCTGGCGGGTGATCGGGCAGGGCTGCCACCCGAACCGCGACACGCTGCCGCGGATCGAGTCGACGTTCACGATCGACGAGGTCGAGCGGGGCGAGGTGCCGTTCGGCCCGAAGATCGTTCGGCCGTACGTCCTCGGCCGCGCGAGCAAGCGGTAGGTCGGCGCGACACCGGTGTAAGCTTTTCGGTGGTGATGGAAAGGCGCGCTGGCTCCGGGGCTCGCTTTCGCGCGGCGCTGGCCGCGCTCGGAGTCTCCGCCGCCAGGCTCCGCTCACAGCCCCTGCGCCCCGTTCTCGTGGTCGCCGGCGTGGCGCTCGCCTTCGCGATGACGGTCGCGATCGTCGGCGGCAGCCTGGTCGCGCGCCAGCAGGCGCTCGGCCGGGCGCTCGGCGCGCTTCCGGACAGCGCCCAGGGCTTCCGTGTCGACCGGTTCGGGACGCCGCTGACCAGGCACGCGTACGCGCGCGAGGACCGCGAGGTGCGGCGCGTGCTCGGGACGTTGTCGCCGGGCGAGGCGCGCCGGGTCGTGTTCTTCCGGCAGCTGCGCGTCGCGGGCCAGCTGGTCGAGATCGCCGGCGTCGACCGGCTCGCGCAGGTCGTCCGACTGCGGGCGGGCCGGCTGCCTCGCACCTGCACGCCTGCATCGTGCGAGGTGCTCCAGATCGGCGGCGGCGGCGGCGGACCGACGCGCCTGCACCAGGGAGACGTCCGGCTCGATCGCGTCGGGGTCGCCGACCTGCGAGACCCCGGCCTGTTCGGCTACGTCTCGGCGGCCGGCGCGAGCCCGGCGGCTGCGCCGGTGGTGCTGATCGCTCCGAGCGTCGACTCGGTCGAGCGCCTGCCGTCGCTCCAGCCTTTCTACCGGGTGTACTCCTGGATCTCGCCGCTGCGCGCGAACGGCCTGCATACGTGGGACGTCGGCCGCATCCTGGGCGCCGAGTCGCGTGGGCAGAACTCGCTGTACGCGACTGACTCCGCATTCCGCCTGAGCAGCCCGGATGACGAGCTGCTCTCCGCGACCCGGCGCGGGACGATCGCCGCCAGGCGCCTGATCCTGGTCGGCGGCGAGACGAGCGCGCTGCTGCTCGGCTTCGCCATCATCGCCGCGATCGGGCTGCGCCGCGGGCTCGGGAGCGAGCGGCGCCGCCTGCTCGCCCGCGGTGCACGGCGCTGGCAGGCGTGGCTCGCGCTGGGAGCCGAGGTCGGGGCGATGACGCTGGCGGGCGCCCTGCTCGGCGTCGCCGCCGGCGTGGCGATCGTGACTGCGATCTCGAGCGCGGCCGGCCAGCCGGTCGGAGCGATCCTCTCCCACACCCTGCTCGCGGGCTGGACGCTCGGGGCGCTCGCGGGTGGAGTGACCGCGGTTACGCTCGTGCTGGCCGCAACGACCCTGACGAGAGACGATGAGGAAGGCCGCCGCCGCGTCCGGCTGTCGGACGTGGCCGCGATCGGAGCGGCGACCGCGGTCGTCGTCGCCCTCAGCCGCGGCGCGCTCGACCCCGGCACGGTCTCGGGCGGGGACACGGTGCTGCTGCTCGTCCTCCCCGCGCTCGTCTGCTTCGTGGTCGCAGTCGTGCTCGCGCGGCTGCTCGGCCCGGCCATGCGGGCCGCGGAGCGGCTGACCAGAGGCCGCTCGCTGACGCTGCGCCTGGGCGTGCTCGCGCTTGCCCGCGCGCCGTCGCGCACGGTGGTCACCTGCGCGTTCATCACGGTCGCGCTCGGCCTTGCGCTCTTCGCCGCCGCTTACCGCGCAACGCTCGCGCGCGGCGCCTCCGACCAGGCCGCGTTCCAGGTGCCGCTCGACTACACGGTGAGCGAGGGCTCGAAGCTCGTGCAGCCGCTCGACGCTGCCCCGCTCTCGGCCTACGAGCGCGCAGCGCGGGGAGCGCATGCATACCCGGTCGTCCGGCTCGCCGCGACGACGCCCGGCACGGGCACGGCCGTGCTCTCGCCGACCGTCCTCGGCGTACCGGCCGCCGCCATCCGGCAGCTGCGCTGGCGCTCCGACTTCTCCTCTCTGCCGGTGTCGGCGATCGCGCGGAAGCTGTCGGCGCAGGGCGAGCCGCGCCTGCGCGGCGTGCGGATCCCGGCCGGGACGGAGGTGCTCTCGATGCGCGCCCGGCTGCGCGGGGCGGACGTGCTGGCGTGGGTCGTGGTCGCGGATCGGCGCGGAAGGGTCTCGCTGCTGCCGCTCGGCCGCGTGGGCCGGCAGGACATGACGTTGCGGACCCGCGTCCCTCGTGAACGCGGTCTGCGCGTGCTCGGCATCGAGCTCGCCCTCCCCCAGAGCGAGGCATTCATGCTGGCGCACGACGAGGCCGAGGGCTCGGTGGCGACGGCCCCGTCGGGCGAGATCGCGATCGGGCCGCTGGACGCCGGCGGTCGCGTGCTGACGGACTGGCGCGACTGGATGCTGTCCACGGGCGGTGACGTGCTGCCGCGCGCGGGCGGGGCGACGATCCGCTACGCATTCTCCGACACCGGGCTCCACCTGGTCTTCCGTCCGCCGCAGCCGACCGACGGGCAGGTGATGCCGGTGGTCGTCTCGCCCGACGTCGCCCGCGGCGCGGGCGGGGTCGGCGCGACCACCGTGCTCGACTTCCAGGACACGCACGTCGACGCCCGGATCGTCGGGGTGGCGTCGCGGCTGCCGTCCGTCCCGGCCGACAGCGGCGCGTTCGTCCTCGCCGACGCCGCCTGGTTGTCGACCGCGATCGACGCGAACGCGCCCGGCGAGGGGACGCCGAACGAGATCTGGATCTCGGCGCCGGGCGACGGCCCGATCGCCGGGCAGGCGCTGCGCCGACCGCCGTTTGCCGGGCTCGTCGTGGACTCGCGTGCCGCGATCGAGCGACGCCTCGCCGGTGACCCGCTCGCCCATGCGACCGCAATTGCGCTGGGCGCGGCAGGGCTGGTCGCGCTGGTGCTGGCGGTGCTCGGCTTCTGGGTCGGCGTGGCCAGCGAGCTGCACGACGAGAAAAGCGATTTCTTCGACCTCGAGGCCCAGGGGCTTCCGCCCGCAGACATGCGCCGACAGCTGCGGATGCGAGGGGTGATCCTGCTCGTGCTCGGCTTCGCCGGCGGCCTGGCGCTGGCCGTGCTGCTCTCCCGCCTCGTCGTCTCGCTGATCCGGGTATCGGGCACGACCGGGGTGCCGGAACCGCCGCTGCGGCTCGATCCCGACTGGCTGGCCGCCGGCCTCGGAATCGCAGCGCTGATGCTGGCCGCACTGCTCGTCGCCGAGGCGGCCTCGCTCGCCGCCTTCCGCGGCAACCGCCCCGAACGCGCGTCCTGGAGCCTCGAATGACACTGGCGATCGACGTTCGCGAGGCCTTCCGTATCCACCGCTTCGGCGGTGCCACCTCGGTCGCGCTCCAGGGGCTGACGCTCCAGGTCGAGCAGGGCGAGATCGTCGTCGTGCTCGGGCCGAGCGGCTCGGGGAAGACGACGCTGCTGCGTACGGTCGCGGCGTTCGACACTCTCTCCGCGGGGGTCGCGCGGGTGCTGGGCACGGAGGTCGGCGGCCTCGACCCCGGGGCCGCGGCGCTGTTCCGGGCGCGGAACCTCGGCCTGCTCGACCAGCACTACGCGCGGGCGCTCTCTCCCGACCTGACCTGCGTCCACACGGTCGGTCTCGGGCTCGAGCTGCTCGGCTCGCCGCGGTCAGAGGCGCGAAATGCCGCCGCCGAAGTGCTCGAGCGGGTCGGGCTCGGCGACCGGCTCGACACTCGTCCCGGCTCGCTCTCCGGCGGCGAGCAGCAGCGCGTCGCGCTGTGTGCGGCTCTCGCCCACCGCCCCCGGCTGCTGCTGGCCGACGAGCCCGCCGGGGAGCTCGACGGCGAGAACGCGAAGGTCGTCTACGGACTGATCGCCGAGCTTGCATGCGAGCAGGGGACGACCGCGCTCGTGGTCAGCCACGATGAGGCGGCGGCCACGATCGCCGACCGCCTCGTCTACGTCCGGGACGGACGGGTGGTCGAGGAGGGCCGCCCGGGCGTGCGCGCGTCGCTGGTCGTGACTCGAGCCCGGCTGGGTGCGGCTACCCGACCCGCTGCTGGAGGCGCTCGGGTCGCCGACGCGGCTGCACGCGGACCGGCGCGAGCAGGAGCTCGTGCTCTCGAGTGACGAGCTCGACCGCACGCTCGACACGCCCGCGCCCGCGATGTTCCACGAGCGCACGGCGACGCCGGGCGAGGTGGTCGCGGAGGTTCGCGGCGTGGTCAAGCGGTTTCCGGGCGCGCCGCGGGCAGTGCTCTCCGGCGTCTCGGCCTCGTTCGCCGGCGGCACGCTGACCGCCGTGGTCGGCCGGTCCGGGAGCGGCAAGACGACCCTCCTGCATCTCCTGGCCGGGCTCGACCGGCCCTCCGAGGGCCGGGTGCTCGTTCAGGGCCGCGAGATCGAGGCGCTGGACCGGGCCGAGGCGGCCGCCGTCCGCCGCGAGCACGTCGCCCTCGTCACCCAGGAGCCCGGCCTCGTGCCGCACCTGAGCGCGCTGGAGAATGTGGAACTGGGGCTGCTCGTGCGCGGTCTCGAGGGCGACCCCGCGGCTGCGCTGGCCGAGGTCGGCCTCGGAGCACGGCTCGACCACCGCGCCGACCGCCTCTCGGCGGGCGAACGGCAGCGGGTCGCGATCGCCCGCGCCCTGGCGGCCGAACCCGTGCTGCTGCTCGCCGACGAGCCGACGGCCCGGCTCGACCAGTCGAACGCGCGGGCGGTCGGCGAGCTGCTCGCCAAGCTCGCCCACGAGCACGGCACCGCCGTCGTGTGCGCCACGCACGACGCGGTCGTGATCGAACGGGCCGACGCGAAGCTCGAGCTCGTGCCTGCCGCACAGCCCGGCGCGGCCATTCGGGACATGACAGGGGTCTGACCCCTTTCCCATCCGAAGCGAAACAAGAGTGCGCCGAAAGCGCTCCCGGCGCTGACGACTACATCCCGGCCAGTGCCAGGTACTTCAGCTCGAGCCAGTCCTCGATGCCGTACTTCGAGCCCTCGCGCCCCATTCCCGACTCCTTCATGCCGCCGAACGGAGCGACCTCCGTCGAGACGAAGCCGGTGTTGATGCCGAGGATGCCGTAGTCGAGTGCCTCGGAGACGCGCCAGACGCGGCCGACGTCGCGGCTGTAGAAGTACGCGGCGAGGCCGTAGGGCGTGTCGTTGGCGATCCGCACCGCCTCCTCCTCGGTCGGGAAGCCGGCGATCGCCGCCACCGGGCCGAACGTCTCCTCGACGCTCATCGCCATCTCGGGCGCCAGCCCTGTGAGCACGGTCGGACGGTAGAACGTCTGACCGAGCGCGTGCCGCTCGCCGCCGAGGTGGAGTTCGGCGCCGCGGTCGATCGCGTCGGCGACGTGCCGCTCGACCTTCTCGAGCGCGGGCAGGTCGATCAGCGGGCCGACCTTCACGTCGCGGTCGGTGCCGGCACCGACCGTTAGCCGCGTGACGCCGTCGACGAGGCGTTCCAGGTACTCGTCGTAGACGCCATCCTGGACGAGGATCCGGTTGGCGGTGATGCAGGTCTGGCCGGAGTTGCGGTACTTGTTCAGGAGCGTGCCGGCGAGAGCCTCGCCGAGGTCGGCGTCGTCGAAGACGATGAACGGCGCGTTCCCGCCCAGCTCGAGCGAGATCTTCTTCAGCCCGGCCGCGCACTGGGTCATCAGCAGCTTGCCGACCTCGTTCGATCCCGTGAAGCCGACCTTGCGGACGAGCGGGCTCGACGTCAGCTCGGCGCCGATCGCCGGCGCGTCCTCGGCGTCGCCGGTCACGACGGAGAACACGCCCTGCGGGAGCCCGGCCTCCTCTGCGAGCGCCGCGACGGCGAGTGCAGAGAGGGGCGTCTGTTCCGCCGGCTTCAACACCATCGTGCAACCGGCGGCCAGCGCAGGCGCCGCCTTGCGAGTCGGCATCGCCGACGGGAAGTTCCACGGCGTGATCCCGGCCGAGACGCCGACCGGCTGCTTCAGGACGACGATTCGCCGGTCGGGCAGCGGCGACGGGATCGTGTCGCCGTAGACGCGCTTGCCCTCCTCGCCGAACCACTCGAGGAACGACGCGGCGTAGCGGATCTCGGCCTCGGACTCGGCGAGCGGCTTACCCTGCTCGAGCGTGAGCAGCAGGGCGAGGTCGTCGAGGTGCTCGAGCATCAGGTCGGCCCACCGGCGGAGAATCCGCCCCCGGTCTGCGGCGGTGCGCGCCCGCCAGCGCGGGAAGGACACCTCGGCCGCCTCGAGCGCGTGCCGGGTCTCGGCCGCACCCATCCGCGGCACCCTCGCGAGCTCTTCCCCCGTCGCCGGGTTCGTCACCGTGAACGTGTCGCCCGAGTCGGAGTCGACCCAGCGGCCGTTCACGTACGCCTGCTCGCGGAGGAGCGCCGTCTCGGCGATCACGTCCCCTCCAGCCAGTCGCGAATCTCGTGCGGAGTCAGCGTCCGCCGCCCGAGCTCCTCTGCTCGCGGGACGAAGTCGCGGGCGACCCGAACGACGACGTCCTCGGTGTCGGAAAACGGGCTGAGGATCTTCGTCCCCTTGAGCAGCACCTTGCCTGGGAGCGGCGCGGCGACGGCAGACAGGTGCGCGGCCGAGTAGCCCTTGGCCTGCAGCGCGTCGTTGGCCTCGTCGATCACGACGTCAGCTTCTCACGCAAGAGCTCGTTGACGACCTTGGGGTTCGCCTTGCCGCCGGTCTCCTTCATCACCTGGCCGACGAAGAAGCCGAGCAGGCCGTCCTTGCCCCCGCGGTACGCCTCGACCTGACCCGGATGCGCAGCCAGAACGGCCGCGACGATCGGCTCGAGCTCGCCGGTATCGGAGACGGCCGTCTGCTCCAGGTAGTCGTCCGCGGCGAACCCGTCCTCGGCGCTCGCCGCGACCGCAGCCGACAGCGCCTCACGCGTGAGACCCTTCGCCGCCACTGCCACCTTGGCCAGCTCGGCGAGGTTCGCCGCCACCGGGATCGGCTGGTTCATTGCGAAGTTGAACGCCTCCCGCTCGGCGACGCCGCCCGCCACCAGACCCCGGTACGCCGGATCGCGGTCGGTGGTGACGAGTGCCCAGGCGTCCTCGACCCCGAGGGCCTCCGCCCGGTCCCGGATGGCGTCCGCGGGCAACTCCGGAAGCGCGCCGCGCAGCCGTTCGACCAGCGCGGGCTCGGGCTCCACCGGCACGAGGTCGGGCTCCGGGAAGTAGCGGTAGTCGTCCGCCTCCTCCTTCGAGCGGTGCGGCGTGAGCGCGTCGGTGTTCGGCTCGTAGTCGTAGGTGTGCTGCTCGACCACCCCGCCCGACTCGTACAGTTCGACCTGCTGCCGGACCGCCGCCACGATCCCACGGCCGATGAACCGGAACGAATTCATGTTCTTCAGCTCCCAGCGCGTGCGCAGCTCGTCCGAGCCCACGGGGCGCACCGAGACGTTGGCGTCACAGCGCAGCGTCCCCTCCTCCATGCGCGCGTCGGAGATGCCCAGCGCGACGATCGTCTGGCGCAGGAGCTGGAGGAAGCGTTCGGCCTGTTCAGCCGAGCGGATGTCGGGCTGGGTGACGATCTCGACCAGGGGCGTGCCGCCGCGGTTGAAGTCGATCAGCGATCGCTCCGCGCCGATCTTTCGCCCCGTGCCGCCGCCGACGTGGACGGTCTTTGCAGCGTCCTCCTCCAGGTGCGCACGGACGAAGCGGATCTCGAACGGCTCCGGCCCCGGCACGGCCAGTCGCCCGCCGACGCAGAGCGGCTGGTCGTACTGGGAGATCTGGTAGCCCTTCGGGTTGTCCGGATAGAAGTAGTTCTTCCGCGCGAAGACCGCCCGCTCGGCGATCTCGGAGCCGAGGGCGAGGCCGAGCTCTATCGTCCATTCGACGGCCCGGCGGTTCGCCACCGGCAATGCCCCCGGATGTGCGAGGCAGACGGGGCAGGTGTGCGTGTTCGGCTCTGCGCCGAAGCCGGTCTCGCAGCGGCAGAACATCTTCGTCCGCGTCTTCAGGTGGACGTGGATCTCCAGGCCGACGACGGCTTCCCACTCGCTCATCGCAGGCGCTCCGGGACGGAATCGAATTCGAGCCCGCGCTCGAGCGCGTGTCCCGCGCGGAAGAGCGTGTTCTCGGCCAGCTGCGGCCCGACGAGCTGCAGCCCGACCGGCAGGCCGTCGGACAGGCCGCAGGGGATCGAGAGCCCGGGCAGGCCGGCGACGCACGAGGGAATCGTCAGCAGGTCCGAGGCGTACATCGCGAGCGGGTCGTCGGCGCGCTCGCCGACCGGAAACGCGACCGTGGGCGACGTGGCCGACACGATCAGGTCGAAGCGCTCGAAGACGGCGGCGTGCTCGCGGATGATCACCGTCCGCACCTGCTGTGCCTTGCCGTAGAAGGCCTCGTAGTAGCCGGCCGAGAGCGCGTACGTGCCGAGCATGATCCGGCGCTTCGGCTCGTCGCCGAAGCCCTCGTCCCGCGTGCGCTCGTAGACGGTGGTGAGGTCGTCACCACCGGCGCGGAACCCGTAGCGGACGCCGTCGTAGCGGGCGAGGTTGGACGACGCTTCGGCAGGGGCGATCAGGTAGTAGCAGGGCAGCCCGTACTCGACCGAACGCGGGAGCGAGCACTCCTCCACCTCGGCGCCGAGCTCCTCGCAGAGCGCGACCGCCCGCGCGACCGCTGCCGCGACACCCGGCTCGATCCCGGCCGCGTCGCGCATCTCGACCGGGATGCCCACCCGCAGTCCCTTCAGATCCTCGCCCTCGGGGATCTCGACCGGCGGGACGTCCACGGTCGTCGAGTCGGCCGAGTCGCGACCGGAGATCACCGAGTAGAGGAACGCGCAGTCGCGCACGGTCTTCGTCACCGGACCGACCTGGTCGAGCGACGAGGCGAAGGCGACGATCCCGCAGCGGCTGACCGTCCCGTACGTCGGCCGCAGCCCGACGTTGCCGCAGAGCGCTGCAGGCTGCTTGATCGAACCGCCGGTGTCGGAGCCGAGCGCCCACGGCGCCATTCCCGCCGCGACCGCGGCGGCCGAGCCGCCCCCGGACCCACCCGGGACGCGCGCGGGGTCCCACGGGATTCCGCGAAGGGCCGTACGCCGAGTTCTCGGTCGAGGAGCCCATCGCGAACTCGTCGGTGTTGGTCTTCCCCAACAGGGACAGCCCTCTCGCCTTGACCCGAGCGGCCACGGTCGAGTCGTAGACGGGCACGTAGCCGGCCAGGATCTTCGAGCCGGCCGTGGTTTCGACGCCCTTCGTCCCGATCACGTCCTTGAGCGCGATCGGGATGCCCTCGCCGACCTCGTCGCACAGGCGCAGGAAGCAGTGGAGCTCGTCGTCGCGCTCGTCGATCGCCGCCCGGTAGGCGTCGAAGAGCTCCTGGCTCGACACCTCGCCCCGCGTCAGCAGGTCGTTCGCACTCTCGGCGGTCAGCCGCAGGGTGTCGATCACGACCGTGTCCCCCAGCGCCCAGTTTCGAGGTAGGGCCCCCCAGGGAGGAGCGACGCCCCCTTGCGAACAGCATCGCAGCCGCGAATGCGCCCGACTGTGCCGGAAGCGCGACGAAACGCGCGCAACGTGCTCATACCGCGGGCACTCCGAAGAAGCCGTCCTCGGGATCGGGCGCGTTCGCGAGCGCCTCCTCGCGCGGAAGGCACGGCCGCGGCTCGTCTTCGGCGAGCACGTTGACCAGGTCGAGCGGGTGCGAGGTTGCCGGGACGCCCTCGAGGTCGAGCTCGGACACCTTGCCGACCGCCTCGAGGATCGCGCTCAGCTGACCGCGGAAGCGCTCGACCTCCTCCTCGCTCAGCGCAAGCCGGGCGAGCTTCGCGACGTGCAGCACCTCGTCTCTCGTGATCTCCATGGATGCCAAGTCTCCCAAAAGAAGGGCCCCCTTTCGGGGGCCCTGGCAACAGGTTCCGAAAGGGAAGCTCTAGAGCGGAACGACGTTCGCCGCCTGCAGGCCTTTCTGGCCTTGCACGACCTCGAACTCGACCTTCTGACCCTCGGTCAGCGTCTTGTACCCGTCGGACTGGATCGCGCTGAAGTGGACGAAGACGTCCTCGCCCTCACTCCGCTCGATGAATCCGTAGCCCTTCTCGTTCGAAAACCACTTCACGGTGCCCTCTGCCAAAACATCCTCCTTCTGTACTGCAAAAACAAACGACGGCCCGGGCACCGAGCCGCCGACCCAGGGTTGAGCGGGCAGAACCTTAGCGTCCGTTCCCGGGGAACGCAAGGCGACCGGCGCGATAGTTCGCAGCCTTGACCGTGTTCCGTAACAGCATCGCGATCGTCATCGGCCCAACCCCGCCCGGAACCGGGGTCATCAGCCCGGCGACGTCGAACGCGTCGGGATCGACGTCTCCGCGAAGCCCCTCTTCGGTGCGGTTCATGCCGACGTCGATCACCGCGCCGCCGGGATTGACCATGTCCTTCGAGACCACCCCCGCCTTGCCAACGGCCGCAACCAGCACGTCCGCCTGGGAGACGTGCCAGGAGAGGTCTGCTGTCCGCGAGTGGCAGATCGTGACCGTCGCGTTGGCCCGCAGCAGGAGCAGGGCGGCCGGCTTGCCGACGATCGTGCTCCGCCCGATCACTACCGCCCGCTTCCCCTCCAGCGGCACCCCGTACTCCTCCAGCAACGCCATGATCCCGAGCGGCGTCGCCGGCACGAAGGTGGGCTCGTCGAGGTAGAGCTGGCCGGCGCTCGCCGGGTGGAAGCCGTCGACGTCCTTTCGCGGGGAGACGGCACGCAGTACCCGGCCCTCGTCGATGTGCTCGGGCAGAGGCAGCTGGACGAGGATCCCGTCCACCGCGTCGTCGGCGTTCAGCTCGCCGACCAGGGTGAGGAGCGCTTCCTCGGACGTGTCGACCGGAAGATGATGGTCGTGCGGCTCGATCCCGGCCTCGCGCGCCGCCTCGTGCTTCTTTCCGATGTAGATGTGGGACGCCGGGTCGTCGCCGACCAGCACCGTCGCCAGGCCGGGCCGCCCCAGCGTCGCGACCTCGGCCGCGACCTCCTGCCGGATCCGCGCCGCCAGCGCCGCGCCGTCCATCTTCGTCGCCGTCACGGGCGCAAGCGTACTTTGCGGAGAACAGGGGAAATGAGGCCAGCGATGCTCGTTCGCGGGCGAGTCACGGATTCCGACGAGGCCACGCAGGTCATCGACGAGCCGACCGCGCCGCTGCCGCCGGCAACGGCGCCGACGCCGACCGGCGTGCCGATCGAGGAGCCACCGCCCGAGCGGGACCTGTGGCCGTGGCTCGTCGTGCTCCTCGTCCTCGTCATCGCGGCACTGGTCGGCGCCTGGCTGGCCTCCCGGCACAACAGCGGCCGCCCGGCGCGCACGACGGCCGCCACGATCCAGACGATCGCCTCGCCTCCCAGGCCCAGGGCAGCTGCGAAGATCACCGTTCCCCGCGTCGCCGGTCTCCAGGCGCCGGCCGCGCTGAGAGCACTACGCCGCTTCGGCCTCACCGGCAAGACCCGCGCCGTGTTCTCGGCGAAGCCGCCCAACCGCGTGGTCACCGAGTCGCCGCGCGCCGCGGCGAAGGTCGCCCGCGGGGCGACGGTCACACTCGAGGTCTCGAAGGGACGGAAGCCGATCGCGATTCCGGACGTCACGGGTCAGCAGGTGGCGGCGGCGCTGGCCACGCTCGGCGCGCAAGGCCTGCGCGCGAACGTGATCCGGGTGCCGAGCGACCAGCCGGCCGGGCAGGTGGTCGCGCAGCACCCGAGGGCAGGCGCGGCCGCTCCTCCGGGCTCGTCGGTGCGGCTGAATGTCGCAGCCGGGTCTCGGCGACGAGTTCCGCCATTCCGGTTTCGCCTCCGCCCGCCACGCCGCGGTCACCGTCCCGGACGTTCGCGGGGAGAGGGCCAGCGACGCACGGAAGCAACTGCGCGAGGCCGGGCTCGTCCTGGAGATCAGGAAGGTTCCGAGCTCGCTTCCGAAGAACAGCGTCGTGGCCCAGTCACCACCCCCCGACACGGCGGCGAAGCAGGGAGACCACCTGTTGGTGACCGTGTCGAGAGGCCGGGCCAAAGGAGAGAAGGACGCCGGCGCGGTCCACCGCGCCGAGGCGACGTCCATCCCGGATGTGACCGGGGAGGACGAGGCGACGGCGGCACAGGATCTGGAGGCGGCCGGCTTCGAGGTGCGGGCCGTCGACCAGGAGACGACCGACGAGTCCGAGGACGGACTCGTGGTCGGGCAGGACCCCGCCGCGGACCGAGAGGCCCCGGCGGGGTCGAGAGTGACCATCTACGTCGGCCGCTTCGGCGGCTGAGAGGGGAGAGACATGGGAATCGGAGTCAGCCTGGTCCTGATCGCCGTCGGGGCGATCCTGACCTGGGCCGTGGAGACGAGCGTCTCGGGCCTCGACGTCAACGCCGTGGGCGTGATCCTGATGATCGTCGGCCTGGTCGGGCTCGTGCTCTCGCTGGTCTTCTGGTCGACCTGGTGGGGCCCGGGGTACTTCCGGCGCACGGTGGTGTCCGGCCCGGAACGCCGGCGGCGGCGCGTCGTCGTCGAGCAGGATCCCGCCGACGAGATCATCGAGGAGCGGTACTAGCGGCGAACTGCGGCGCGGCGCGCCACCGGTGACAGGTTTACACTGGTGTCGTGCCGCGCTACGACCTTCCGAACCATGCGCCGGAGCCGCTCCGCCTCGTCCAGCGGCTGGTGAACACGGTCGACTTCGAGCGCGACCGCGACTGGCTGGCCGACTTGCTCTCGGAGGAGGGCGCGCAGGCGACGCAGGCCGAGCTCGACCGTGCCCGCGAGGTTCGCGAGGCGATTCGCGAGCTGCTGTACGCCAACAACCGGCAGGCGACGGAGGGCGATCCCTACGGGGTGCTGCGCCGAGCCGCCGACCGCGCGGGCTTCACGCTCGACCTCGAGGTCCCCGCGCTGGTGCCGTCGGCAGGCGGCGTCGACGGCCTGCTCGGCCGTGTGCTCGCGATCGCCTACGGTGCGATGGTCGACGGCTCGTGGGGCCGCCTGAAAGCGTGTCGCAACCACGGCTGCCGCTGGGCCTTCTACGACTACTCGCGAAACCGCTCGGCCAGCTGGTGCTCGATGCAGCTGTGCGGCAACCGCACGAAGACCCGCGCGTACCGGCGCCGGCACGGCACCGCCGCGTAGCAGGTTGACGCCGCCGCAACCGACCTGGCGGGCGCGGCTCACCACGGCCCGGTCCCCGCTCGAAGTCGTCATGGCTCCCGCAGAGCGGGAGCCGGATTTCGAGCGGCCAAAGGCGCCTGGCGGATTCGAACCGCCGTACGAGGCTTTGCAGGCCTCTGCCTAACCACTCGGCCAAGGCGCCCGGCCCGCGCATGGTATCCGCCGTCCCGGGAACACCCTCGACGATGACGGCCGCCGAGTACGTCCCCGAGCGCCCGAGCCTCCCGACCCTCCGCAAGGCGGTCCAGGGCTGCCGCGGCTGCCCCCTCTACGCCAACGCCACCCGGGCGGTCTTCGGTGAGGGCGCCACCCACGCCGAGCTGATCCTGGTCGGAGAGCAGCCGGGCGACAAGGAGGATCTCGCGGGCCGACCGTTCGTCGGCCCAGCGGGACGGCTACTCGACGAGGCGCTCGCCGAGGCGGGGATCGACCGCTCGCGCGCCTACGTCACCAACGCGGTCAAGCACTTCAAGTGGCAGGGACGGGCAAGCGGCGAATCCACCAGAAGCCGACCTGGTCGGAGTCGGTCGCCTGCCGGCCCTGGCTGGAGGCGGAACTGGCCGCCGTCCGGCCCCGAGTGGTCGTCGCGCTCGGGGCGACCGCGGCGCAGTCGCTTCTCGGCCGGGACTTCCGCGTGACCAGGCAGCGCGGCGAGCCGGTCGACTCTTCGCTCGCCGAGCACGTCGTCGCCTCGGCTCACCCCTCGTCGATCCTCCGCCAGCGCGACGAGGAGGCGCGCCGCGCGGCGCTGGGCGCGTTCGTGGGCGACTTGCGCATCGTCGCGCAGCCCCTCTAGCCGAAAGGCTTGGCGACATACAGGTGGACGGCGTACGGCCCGAAGCCGTCCTCGAACGAATCGCCCGAGGACGCGACCGTCCTCCCCTCCTCGAGCACCTCCAGTGTCCTGCCGTTCAGGCCGGCAGCCCGAATCGAGGGGCTGACAGACCTGCGAGTCGGGTTGGCGGCGATCACGTAGAGCGCTCCTCCGAGCGAACGGGCCGAGGCGAGCACGGGTGCCAACGCCGACGCCGGACGCCCCGGGGCCAGCAGTGCGCCTCCGAGCGCCGCCACCTCCTTCGCGATCGCAGCGATCGCCGGCGTGAGCGCAGGATCCCAGTCGGCCGGGAAGAAGCCGATTCCCCGTGCCCCGCCGATCACGGACAGCCAGCTCTCGAGCCGCACGGTTGGCGGCGTCACGCGAAGTCCCGCCTGCGGACATTTCCACGTTTGCGCCTCGATCCACTGGAACGTCGGCCGGC
This sequence comes from uncultured Actinomycetes bacterium, assembly GCA_963775695.1. GTDB lineage: Bacteria > Actinomycetota > Thermoleophilia > Gaiellales > Gaiellaceae > DATBLE01. Next base: position 60,631 of record CAVZJU010000018.1, read on the forward strand.
CGCGCGCGAGTCGCACGAGCTCCCTCTGGGCGGCGGCGACGTCAGGCAGCCAGTCGGCCCTGCAGAACTCCTGGAGAGGGTAGAGGTCGAAGCCGATCACGTCGGCCTTGGCGATCAGGCCCGGGTAGACGCCTCGACCGGCGGCGAGCGGCGCCGTCCGCGAGTAGAAGTGGTTCGTAACCGTCAGAACCCGCAGTCGCGCCGTCTGATCGAGAGTCGGGAACTGCGGCAGCGTCGCCCCCGTCAATCCCTTCAGGTCGGCCTCGTCGGGGTAGTACCAGCCGATCACGCCGGGGCCGCCGATGCCGGCTTCGTCGGCGTTCGTCAGCGAGAAGGCCCGGCCGGCAAGCCCATCGGTCTCGTCGGCGATGCCGCCGCAGTCGTTCCCCGCGAACAGCGAGATACCCGCCGCGAGCGAGTTCTCGTAGCCGCTGGGACACTGGGCGACGACGGCGAGCGGGAAGAACGGCTGGCCGTCGAGCGCGACCGACCCGTCGAGGATTCCGGCGAACGGCGATGCCGGCACGCCGGACGTCTGCAGGTCGAGCGTGGCGTCGCCGGCCCAGACACGGTACCCGGTCGCGAAACGCAGTCCCATGAGCGTCGCCCGCCGTCCCTCCAGCGCCGCCCACATCGTCGGCCCGAGGTCGGACAGGCCGTAGCCGACGGATGCCGGCGGATGCGGGCCCGTCCACTCGACGGTCGCCGAGAACGGACCAACGGCGACTGCCTGCAGCGGCCCCGCGGCCGGCGGGGGAGCAGTCGTCGTCGGGGGCGGCGGAGCGGTGGTCGCCGGCGCTGGTGCGATCGTCGCCGTCGAGGTCGATGCCGGGGCCGCTTTCCCGTGCCTGCGCTTCTTCCCGCCGTCCGGCAGCAGCAGCGCGAGCAGCACGCCGGTGAGCAGCAGCGAACCGAGGAGAGCCAGCGCGAGCAACCCCAGCGCCCTGCGGTCACGACGAAACGCGGTCACCTTCCCCTAGGCTAGACGCCTTGACCGTGCCCGTGATCGACATCTCCGGCGATCCGCGCAAGGTCGCAGCGGAGGTGGGCGCCGCCTGCGGCGAGCTGGGGTTCCTGACCGTCGTCGGACACGGCGTTCCAGACGACGTCGTCGAGCGCACCGCGTCCGTGACGCGCGCCTTCTTCGATCTCCCTCAGCCGGAGAAACGGCCCCTGGCCGAGGGCGAGCCGGTCCTCGGCCTCCCCGCGTACCGGCCGTTGCGGAGCGAGAGCCTCGCCGCCAGCCTCGGGCAGAGAACGCCCGGCGACCTGAAGGAGTCGCTCGACTGGGGCCCGGCGGTCGCGGGGTTCGGCTGGCCCGACCGGCCCGCCGAGCTCCGCCAGGCGTTCGAGGCCTACTACGCCAGCCTCTCCGAGCTGGGCGCGCGCCTCCGCGGTCTGTTCGCACGCGCCCTGGCTCTGCCCGAGACCTGGTTCGACGATGCCTTTCGCGGCCACTCGTCGAGCATGCGCGCGGTCAACTACCCGCCGCCGGAAGGCGAGGTCGAGCCCGGCCAGCTGCGGGCCGGCGCGCACACCGATTACGGCTGCATGACGATCCTGCGCATGGACGACGCGCCGGGAGGGCTGCAGGTGCAGTCTCGCGACGGCCGCTGGCTCGACGTCCACGCCGACCCGGGGTCGTTCGTCGTCAACCTCGGCGACATGATGGCCCGCTGGACGAACGACCGGTGGCCGGCGACCCTCCACCGCGTCTCGATTCCTCCGGCCGACCGAGCAGCCTCGAGCCGCCGCCAGACGATCGTCTTCTTCCACGACCCGCGCCCCGACGCGGTGATCGAGTGCATCCCGAGTTGCGCCGATCCTGCCTACCCACACCGGTACGAGCCCGTGACCGCGCTCCAGCACATCCAGTCGAAGGCGGCGAAAGCCCTGGACTGAGCAGCCAGGGTTGTACGATCCCGCGATCGACCTCGCACGGTCCCTCTTCTTCTCCTGGGCAGCGAACGCGATCGCGTTGGTGGTCGTGATCGCGGTGTTCAGCAAGGTCACGATCGGCTCGCTCGGCGACCTGATCGTCGCGGCGCTGCTGTTCGGGATCCTGAACACGCTGCTGAAGCCGGTCCTCAAGGCACTCACGCTCCCGCTGGCCATCGTCACGCTGCGCCTGATCTGGTTCGGCGTGTCCATGCTGATGCTGCTGCTGACGGCGGCGATCGTCGGCAGCTTCAACATCCACGGCTTCTGGGCCCTGGTCTGGGCGACCGTGGTCGTCTGGGTCGTCAACCTCCTGCTCGACATCGCGCCGGGACCCTGGAAGGACACACGGCGCGACTGAGAAGCTCGCGCGACTTGCACTCCGGCCCCGAAAGGATCACGATCCTCCCATGCCGTACCACTGGGTCCGCATCACCTCCAGCCCGCCGCAGAAGCGGAGGGACGACGTCAGGAAGATCTGTAAGGAGAACGGCGGACGGCTGGTCGAAGAGCAGACGTTCTACGACGAAAGCGGCCAGGCATACGCGCTCGTTGAAGTCCCCGGTGACGGGGCGAAGGTCGAGAAGCTCCTCGGCGAACTCGGAGCGACGTCGTGGAAGGGCCTGGTGCACGCCGACGAGCAGGCCGGGGGCGAAAAGCCGCCCCAGTCGAAGAAGCGGGACCAGCGCTACTAGTCAGGCGCGACTGGCGGCGACCGGTGCGGCCGCGTTGATGTACGCCTCGGCGCCGACCTCGCGGTAGAAGTCCCGCGCACGCTCGAGTTCCTCCAGCGCGGCTGCATGGTCCCCGCTCGCCGCCAGCACCGTCGAAGCCCGCAAACGTGACTTCGCCTCCTCCGGTCGAGCACCGATCGCCGCATACGCTGCCGCAGCCTCGGCATGCGAGCCGGCGAGCAGGTGGCGAGCCGCCACCAGCCACCGGGAACCGGCGTTCGCCGGCACGGGCAGGCCCTCCTTGCGATCGAGCTGGTGCAGCGCATCCGCGAGATCGGCAGTCCAGAAAGACGGAAGGATGCCCCGACCGGACGATGCGGCAACCGCCTCGTTTGCGATCGGCACCGCCTCCTCGCGGCGCTCTCCTTCGGCGAGGATTCGTGCCCGTAGCGCGAGCGCCGAGCAGAGCGCGGCGGCGTCCTTGGCCCGGCGCGCGAACCCGAGCGCAGTGGCAGAGTCTTCGAGCGCTCCGGCAAGGTCTCCGCGCGCAAGCCGGATCCAGGCGCGCACGCTACTGCCCGCATGCCCGCCGTAGCCCGCGTCCTGCTCGCGGAGCAGCGACTCCGCAGCGGCGAGCGCATCGTCCCACGCCCCTCGCCAGTAGAGCTCGTACGGCCGCTCGGCAGCGAGCCAGTGCATGCCCAGAGCGTCGCCGAAGCGCTCCGCGGCCGTGCGGCCGCGCTCGTAGACGGCCCATGCTTGCTCGAGCTGACCGAGCTCGACGAGCGAGGTGGCGAGGTTCGCGCAGCTGCGGACGATCGCAGGAGCGCTCGCCTGCTCTGCGACCTCGACCGCCAGCTCGAGATCGGCGATCCCGCCTTCGTCGCCGCCGAGGATGCGGGCGTGGCCGCGAAACGTGAGAGTCTCGGCCTTGATCTCGTCGAGCGAAAGCGCCTCGGCGAGCGCAAGCGCCTCGCCGCTCGCCTCGAGCGCCCGTTCCGACTCGCCGCGCACAGCGTGAACCGCAACGAGGTTGCTGACCGCTTCTGCCTGCTCCGACGAAGACGACCCATCGCGCAGGAGCGCCACGGCAGCCGCCGCATGCACAGAAGCACCGTCCGGATCGCCACGAGCGATCGCGAGCCGGGAGAGCAGGACGTCCGCCTGTGAGGCGTGCCCAACGTCGCCGGCCTCGATCATGGCCTCACGCGCGCGGACGAGCTCGTCTGCACCCCCGCGCCCCGACCAGAACAGCGCCCTGCCGAGACAGAAGAGCAGCTGCGGACGACCCGGGTCGTCGGCCGGCCAGAGCTCGAGGGCGTCGCGGAAGAACCGCGCCGCCGCCGGGTAGGCGTAGAGCGTGAGCGCCCGGTCGCCCGCGTCGCGGAGCGCGATCCGCGCCCGGTCGACCAGCTCGGCAGTCTCCTGGCGGGCCAGGCGCGCGTACTCGAGGGCGCTCGTGTAGTGGTGAGCGAGCAGCTCCGTGAGGGTCGGCCCGGCCCGGCGCCACCGACTCGATCCACTCGGCGGTCAGGCGGTGCTTCTCCGCGCGTGCGGCACGTGGGATCTGGGCGTACGCCACGTCGCGCACGAGCACGTGCCAGAACGTGTACTGGCTCTCATCGGCGACGGCACTGCGCGGATGCGGGCGGACGAGCTCTTTCCACTGGAGCTCTCCGAGGCGCCGCTCGATCTGCTCCCGCTGGCGGCCGCTCACATGCGCCAGCGCTCCGATCCAGAACCCGTGGCCGACGACCGCGGCGTCGCGGAGGATCTCCTTGGCCTCGGGGTGCAGCGTGTCCAGGCGGCCCGAGATGAGCGCCTGGACGGTCTCCGGCAGCTGAACCCCTCGTCGCTGCGGCGCTCCTGGAACATGCGGACGAACTCCTCTGCGTACAGCGGGTTGCCGGCTGCGCGCACGAGCAGCTCCTCGCGGAGCTCGTCACGCGAGCGCCGTGTTGCCGAGCAGCGCGTCGACGAGCGCCGTCGTGTCCTCCGCCGACAGCGGCTCGACCTGGACCACGCCCGGCCACATCGGCCGGCGCTCGCACAGCTCCGGGCGGGCGGTGCAGACGATCGTGAGCGGAAGGCCCACCGACCAGCGGTACAGGTGCTCGATGAAGTCGAGCAGACCGTCGTCGCCCCACTGGAGGTCCTCGAAGGCGAGGACGACCCGTCCCCTGGCGGCGATGCTCTCGACGAAGCGGCGCCAGGCGGAGAAGGCCTCGCCACGGCGATCGCCGCTGAGACGCTCCGCCCCCTCGAGACCGACGAGCGGGCGGAGGTACGCCTCGGTCCAGTCGCGCGCTGCTCCGTCCTGGACGAGCGACGCCACGGTCGCGCCCAGCTTCTCGCCGACCGTGTCGGCCGCGTCGCTCTCGAGGATCTCGGCGTGCGACTTCACCAGCTCGGCGAACGCAGAGAAGCTGACCCCGCTGCCGTAACCGAGGCATCTCCCCTGACGCCAGACGACCTCCTCGGGGCCCTCTTCCAGCGACCGGCGGAGCTCCCAGAGCAGGCGCGACTTCCCGACTCCGGCCCCGCCCACGAGCGTGACCAGCCGCGGAGCGGCGAGCTCGTCCGAGCCGACAGCGACTGCAGGTACGCCAGCTCGTCGTCCCGGCCGACAAGCTTCGCCGCCGGCCGGCCCGCCGGCTCGTCCACAGCGACGGCTTTCCACGCGCGTAGCGGCTGCGGTTTGCCCTTGGCGGTGACGGGCTCGAGCTCGACGTACTCGATGCCACGCTGCGTCGCGCGGTAGGTCGCCTCGCCGACCACGATCTCGCCGACGGGGGCTGCCTGCTGCAGGCGGAACGACGTGACGACGAGTCCCGCTGCCATGCCCTCGCCCGCATCGGTGCGGGCGCCGAGGTCGACGAACGCCTCGCCGGTGTTGACCGCGATCCGGACTTTCAGATCGAGCTCCTCCTCGTCGTTCAACTCCCCGATCGCACGCCGGATCGCAAACGCCGCCAGCACGGCGCGATGCGCGTCGTCGCCGTGCGCGACCGGAGCCCCGAAGAGCGCCATTACCGCGTCGCCGATGTACTTCTCGACGTGCCCGCCGAACCGCTCGAGCTCCGTGCGGACGCGGCGGAAGTACGGCGCCTGGACGCGCCTCAGGTCCTCGGGATCGAGTCGGGTCGAGATGCCGGTGAAGTCGACGAGGTCGACGAACAGAACGGTGACGACCCGGCGTTCCTCGCCTCCGGGACGGGCCACGGCAGGCAGCTGCGTGCCGCACGACCAGCACAATCGGGCCTCGGGCGGGTTGTTCTCCCCGCACTGTCCGCAGGCGGGCATGTCCTGAGTGTACGACGGTGTTGTCGTGACTGGCGCTGCGGGCGCCGTTCGTTCAGGGCTGGTTCGGGTTGCTCGGCCAGCCGCCGGGCAGCGCGTCGTTGGTCGTCACGCACGCCTGGCCGGATCCGCAGCCCGAGGCCGGCGACTGACCGCTCTTCGTGAACGCCCTCAATGCGGCGAAGAGAGCGACGGCGATGACGACCAGGAGGATGAGGCCGCGAATGAGCAACCTGCACCGAGTGTGCCTGCAAGAGACGGTCCGCGCCATCCCTTGATCGAGCGAATCATCGAGAGTCACCCGGCGGAAAAACCCCTGCATCCTGGGCGCCAATGCAGTCGAACGGCCCCGGTCGCTGGGACGTTTGAATTGTGCGTGCCCGGGAACGCGCCTGGCGGGAGGTGGCCTCTCCGCCCCTTCCATTCGTCTCGATCACCCACGAGCCGGGGAGGTCCCGTGCCAGAAGCCAGGAAGATTGCAGTGGCAGGCGCAACCGGGAGGGTCGGCCGTCACGTTGTCGACGTGCTCGAGACCGAAGGGCACGACGTCGTCCCGATCTCGCGGTCGAGCGGCGTGGACATCGTCACCGGAGAAGGTCTGCCCGAGGCCCTGACAGGCGTTGAGGGGGTGATCGACGTGGCCAGTGGGCCTTCCCCCGAGCAGAAGGAGGCCACGGAGTTCTTCACGTCGGCGGCTCGGAACCTGCACGAGGCCGGCGAACGGGCCGGCGTTCGGCGGATGGTCGTGGTCTCGATCATCGGGACCGACCGGTTCACCGCCGGCTACGGCGTGGCGAAGGTCGCCCACGAGCAGGCGATGCTGGCCGGGCCGATCCCGGTGCGGATCCTGCGCGCGGCGCAGTTCCACGAGTTCGTCGGGCAAATGGTGGAATGGGGGACGCAGGGCGACGTGAGCTACGTGCCGAAGATGCGCACGCAGCTGGTCGCCGCCAGGACCGTCGGCCAGGCGCTTGCCGACCTGGCCACCGGCCCCGAATGGGAGCCCGCGCACGAACCGCACGGGACACCGATCCCGGAGATCGCCGGTCCGCAGGAGGAGAGCCTCGTCGACGCCGCAACCCTGCTCGTCGCCCGGCGCGGCGACCGTCTGCGAATCGAAGGCGTGATCGACCCGAGCGACCCGGACCACGACCTCTACGAAGCGGGTGCCCTGTTACCCGGCCCGGGCGCCACGCTTGCCGGTCCGACGTTCGCCGAGTGGCTCGACTCTGCGGGCGCAGCAGCGCAAGCCGCGTAACGGGCAGCACCGTCGGCGGACGCCAACCTCGAAGCCGGCCATGCCGACCCTCGGCGACCACAGAGCCGAACGGGACTCGAACCCTCGACGGCGAGCGGCATCGTAGAAACCCCTGTAGCCGCCTAAGCGATCACCCGGATGGCCCCACTGTTCGGCTGGGGCAGGCTTCCTGCCAAATCGAAGTGGGAGGAGACACCATGAGCGGAATCGCGCAGGACGTAACCGCCGAGCCTGGCGACGTGATCGTGATCGAAGGGCACCACCTCGGCGAGAGCCGCCGGAAGGGCGAGGTCCTCGAAGTGCTCGGCGAGCCCGGCCACCGGCACTACCGGGTTCGTTGGGACGACGACCGCGAGACCGTCTTCTACCCGAGCAGCGACGCCACGATCCACAGACACGAAGCCGTTCGAGCGAAGCGCAAGCCGGCTCGTTAGGCCGCGCCTGCGGCACGTGGTGCTGTGGAGATGACGGCGCGCCTGACCCCGGCGAGGTGATTCGCTTTGCGCGAGACACCGGCCTGCCCTGAAAGCAGCCGAAGCCCGCACTACGAAATGGCTGTCTTCGCGACAGCTGTGGGACTGCTCGCCCTGCACACGATCACGGACGCTTTTCTCGCTCCACAGCGAGGGACCGCCTGGAGCGATCACCTGGCCGCCGGCCTCGTGCCGCTCGCACTGCTCGCCGCAGCCGCTTTCGCGTTCCGCCGTGCACGCCTAGGCCTACGCGGACTGATTGCAGCCGTACTCGGCGTGCTTGCAATCGAGGGAGCCCTCCTGGCCGTCGCCGACATCACCCGAGGCAACGGTCGTGCTTCCGACTGGACCGGATTCTTGCTCTGGCCGGCGGGACTCGCGCTCTGCGGCTTGGCCATCATGATCCTGTGGCGATCCCGTAGACCCGACGGACGCAGATACCTCCGACGAACGCTCCTCGTTCTCGGAGCCGCACTCGGGATGTACTGGGTGATAGTTCCAGTGGCGGTCGCGTTCTATGCCACGCACCGTCCACGCGCAGACGTGAAGCCCGCCGCACTGGGTGCACCGTACCGAACGGTGGCCGTTCCCACAGCCGATGGGCTCGAGCTCGCGGCCTGGTACGTGCCCTCGCGGAACGGCGCCGCAGTGATCTCGTTCCCGACCAGAATCGGCAAGCTCGAGCACGCCCGGATGCTCGTCCGGCACGGTTACGGCCTCCTCCTGCTCGACATGCGCGGCTACGAGGGCAGCGACGGCGCCCCGAATGCGTTCGGGTGGGGCTCGACGAGAGACATCGACGCCGGGGTCGCCTGGCTGCGCCTTCAGCCAGACATCGAACCCACCCGGATCGGCGGCCTCGGCTTCTCAGTCGGAGGCGAACAGATGCTGGAAGCAGCAGCGGAGAATCCGGGTCTCGCAGCGGTCGTATCCGAAGGCGCAGGCGAACGGTCGATCAACGAGGCCCTCATCCGCGGACCTGCGGGGTGGTTCACGCTCCCCGCCAACGCCGTTCAGACGACCGCAACCATGATCCTCAGTGACACCCTTCCACCACCGTCCCTCGAGGACGTCGTCTCGAAGATCGCGCCTCGTGCGGTATTCCTGATCTACGCCGCACACGGCCAAGGCGGCGAAGACCTGAACACGAAGTACTTCGACGCCGCCGGCCGGCCGAAAGAGATCTGGCGCGTCCCCGACGCAGGCCACACGGGCGGCCTGACTGCCCACCCGACTGAATATGAGCGACGGGTGGTTGGATTCTTCGACCGCTTCCTCCTCCCCGGCAAGGCTTCCTGAACGAGCTGCCTCGTCCGACGGGGACAACCGATCGCCGAGGCTGCCCGCTCCAACGATCCGGCCGCCGCGCAGAGATTGCCTCAGCGTCGGACCAGAGAAAACCCCGCCTGAGCGGGACTTTCCGAGGAGCGGATGAAGGGACTCGAACCCTCGACCTTCTGCATGGCAAGCAGACGCTCTAGCCAACTGAGCTACATCCGCGCGGCGGTCAGTATAGCCCGGCCTTCCGGGACCGTCGCTGGCCGGCTAGTACGACGCGGAGTCGAGAGCCTCGTTGACGAGCCGGTCGGCGAGCTCGTTCTGCTCTCGCCGGACGGCCGTGTAGGTGACGCGGCCGATCCCGCCGGCGAGGGTGCTCGCCTCGCGGTGCAGAGCCCGGAGCGCCTCGTTCTTCACGCGGTATTCGCCCCGCATCTGCTTGACGAGCAGCTCGGAGTCGGAGACCACCTCGAGCTCGCTCACCTCGAGCTCGGAGGCCCGACGAAGCCCGTCGACGAGGGCGCGGTACTCGGCGACGTTGTTGGTCGCGACGCCGATCGCCGTCCCGCGGGCCTCCAGCACGGTGCCGTCCTCGGCCTCGAGGACGAACGCCGAGGCCGCCGGGCCGGGGTTCCCCCGTGCCCCGCCGTCGGTGAAGAGCCGCGCCTTCACTCCGCCGCTAGGCGGCGTGGGCGAGCCCGGCGAGGAGCATCCTGGTCAGCTCCGAGCCCAGCTCGTGCTCGAGGCGCGCCCGGACGGCGGCACGCCGCTCCTCGATCGCCTCGGTCCGCTGGGCGGTCAGCTCGCAGTGCTCGGCCAGGCGGTCGAGCGCCCGATCGAGCCGTGCCGGATCGTCGTTCCGTGGAACGCCCCTCATGTCTCCATCATCGTCGCTCCCGGGCCGGACAACATCCCTCGGCCGTCGGGGGTTTAGCTCGGAGCCGATCGGGCCGATACAGCAGGTGATGCTCCCCGCACACAAGCCGGCCTGGCTTCCGCTCGGTGCCCTGCTCGTGCGCGAAGGATTGATCACGAACGAGCAGCTCGAGCTCGCGTTGATCGACCAGCAGGGAACCGGCCTCCGGCTCGGCGAGTTGCTCGTCCAGTGGGGCTGGGTCGACTCGACGGCGATCTCCCGGGCGCTGGCGGAACAGTACGAGCTGGAGTTCGTCGATCTCGATTCCGTCGAGGTCGAGCCTGCCGCCGTCGCTCGCCTCTCGCCGTCCGAGGCTCGCAACCGCGGCGCGATCCCGATCCGCGTGCTGGACGACGACCGCCTGCTCGTCGGCGTCGCAGACCCGACCGACGTCGGCGCCTGCGACGAGCTGCGCGCCTTGCTCGGTGGGAAGGTCACCCTGGTCGTGGTCGACCAGGTCGAGCTGCACCGCACACTGGCACGAGAGTACGGCTAGATCGAAAGGGCCTCGAAGGGTCAGGCTTCAGCTGACCCCCGCCTTCGGGTGGCACCGGCGCAAGGCCCGGGGACAGGCTGAAGCCTGTCCCTACGAGCTCTCGGCGTTGTCGATCTGGGCTCGCTGCAGCTTCCCCGAGTAGTCGACGTAGATCGACTTCCACTCGGTGAAGACGTCCAGAGCCGCCTGGCCTGCCTCGCGGTGGCCGTTGCCGGTCTCCTTCATCCCGCCGAACGGCAGGTGCACCTCGGCGCCGATCGTGCCGGCGTTGACGTAGGTGATCCCGGTGACCAGGTCTCGCATCGCGCGGAAGGCGGTGTTCACGTCGCGGGTGAAGATCGACGAAGACAGGCCGTAGCGGACGCCGTTCGCCACGCGGATCGCCTCGTCGGCGTCCTTCACGGGGATCAGCGCGGTGGTCGGGCCGAAGATCTCCTCCTGCGCCACCCGCATCCCGGGCTCGACGTCGCCGAAGATCGTCGGCCGGTAGTAGAAGCCTCGTTCGAGCCCGTTGCCGTTCGCGACCTCGCCGCCCGTGAGGAGTGTCGCGCCCTCGTCCTGGCCGATGCCGGTGTACGAGTGGATCTTCTCGAGCGCCCGCCCGTTGATCACCGGGCCGACGTCGGTGTCGGCCTCCCACCCGGGGCCGAGGCGAAGCTTCTCCGCAGCGGCGACCAGCTTCGACTGAAGCTCGCCGTAGACCTGCTCGTGGACGATCACGCGGCTCGCGGCGGTGCAGCGCTGGCCCGAGGTGCCGAACGCCGACCAGATGATCCCGTCGGCGGCGAGGTCGAGATCGGCGTCGCCGAGGACGATCACCGCGTTCTTGCCGCCCAGCTCGAGATGGACGTGCTTGAGGTTGTCGGCGGCCGAGCGCATCACCGCCACGCCGGTCTCGCGCGACCCGGTCAGCGTGATCACCGGCACGTCCGGGTGCTGGACCAGCCGCTCACCGACCGCTCCCCCACCCCCGTGGACGACGTTGACGACGCCGGGCGGAACCCCCGCTTCCACCAGCAGCTCGACGAAGCGCTCACCGAGGGCAGGCGTGTCCGTCGCCGGCTTGAAGACGACGGTGTTGCCGCAGACGAGCGCCGGCGCGATCTTCCAGGACGGAATCGCGATCGGGAAGTTCCACGGCGTGATCACGCCGATCACCCCGATGGGCATGCGCACGCTCATGTTGAACTTGTCGCGCAGCTCGGACGGAGTGGTCTGGCCGAAGAGGCGCCGCCCCTCGCCCGCCATGTAGAAGCTCATGTCGATCGCTTCCTGGACGTCGCCGCCGGCCTCGGGGAGCACCTTCCCCATCTCGCGCGACATCAGCAGCGCCAGCTCGTCCTTGTGCTCCCGGACGAGGGCGCCGAAGCGGTAGAGGATCTCGCCGCGGGCGGGGGCCGGGACGAGCCGCCACCCCTGGTACGCCGCCTTCGCCGCCTCGACCGCGCGGTCGACGTCCTCCGGACCCGAGCGTGGGAACGTCCCGATCGCCTCCCCCGTCGCAGGGCTCGTGCTCTCGAACGTCTCGCCGGAGACGGCGTCCACCCACTCGCCGCCGATGAAGTTCTGGAAGCTCCGCGTTCCCGTGGCCGCCATGCCACGAGTCTAGATCGACGGCGGCCTCAGGGACGCGCTACGCGACGTCGACGTCGGGGAACGTCCCGGCCGCGCGCAGCCTCCGGCGGTCGCGCAGCTGGCGCATGCCGCCGTACGCGCGGCCTCGGCGCCGGTCGGGCCCCGAGCGGCGATCGACGATCACCGTCACGTTCGGGTTGCCCTCGTAGTAGGCGACCATCCGCTCGTAGAGCTCGTCCTCGAGCGCACGCGGGATCACGCAGTAGATCATCGGCACCTCGTCCCCACGATCTCATTGTACGAATGGATCGGTCGGATGCCAGGGGCCTCACAACGGATTTTCGATGTCGGGCAGGATGCCCGTCCCGGGCTCGACCCGCGCGTTCCAGTTCGCGAACGTCGGATCGAGCTCGCCGGGCTCGAGCCCACGCTCGGCGAGCCGAACGGGCTGCGACGAGCCGGGGCTGACCCGGTACTGGTACCACGAGATCTCCCAGGCGATGGTGATCACGACCTCGGTGTTCGGCCCGGGAAGGACGACGATGCTCGCCTTCGGCTCGCCGAGACTGCGCGAGATGCCGTCGACCGTCCGCAGCAGCGTCGCTCGCGTTGAAGAGCGCCGCCGCTTCGAGTTGTGCCTGCTCGCCGGACGAGAGGCGGCGCAGGATCGGCTCGGCGACGATCTGCTCGGTCGCCGGCCGCCGCTGTGTGCCGAAGATGGCGGCGAGGCTGAGCGGGCGGCGGCGGCGGGTCTGACGCACTGCAGGACCGATCGGGCTGCCCTCCCGCACCCAGCCGTGGTCGAGCGCGACCTCCTGGCAGAGCACGCAGACGTCGACGAAGTCGTCCATTCCGTCCGGCGCGAAGCGGAGCGGTCGCTCGCCGACGAGCAGGGTGCGCTCGCAGATCGCGCACTGCTTCGCCTCCATCGTGCGCATCGTCCTCACCGCGCTCAGACTATAGGCACGTGCAGGGGGTTTTCACTAGGGGAACGCGACGCGTTCTCCTAGACCTTCTCCTCCTCGCGCGCGCGCTTCGTCTCCTCGATGATCTTCTGCGCGATGTGCGTCGGCACCTCGTCGTAGCGCAGAAAGTGCATGTGACAGTCCCCGCGGCCGCCCGTGAGCGAGGTCAGCGCCTGTGAGTACGTGAGGATCTCCGCCATCGGCACCTCGGCCTTGATCGAGGTCATGCCGCCCACCGGCTCCATCCCCTGCAGCCGGCCGCGGCGCGAGTTCAGGTCGCCGTTGACCGCGCCGACCGTGTCGTCGGGCACGGTCACCTCGACCTCCATGATCGGCTCGAGCAGCACGGGCTGGGCCTTCTCGTAGGCGGCCTTGAACGCCATCGAGCCGGCGATCTTGAACGCCATCTCGGAGGAGTCGACGGTGTGGTACGACCCGTCGACCAGCGAGACGCGCACGCCCTGGACGGGGGCGCCGGCCAGCTCGCCGTGCTGCATCGCCTCCTGGATGCCCTTGTCCACTGCGGGCCTGAAGCCCTGCGGGATCACGCCGCCGACGATCTTGTCCACGAACTCGTAGCCGACCCCGTCCTCGAGCGGCTCGAGGACGATCGTCGCGTCGCCGTACTGGCCGCGTCCGCCGGTCTGCTTCTTGTACTTCCCCTGCGCCCGCGCCTCGGACCGGACCGTCTCCAGGTACGGGACGCGCGGCTGGTGCAGGTCGACCTCCACGCCGAACCGTCGCTTGAGCCGGTCGACCGCGACCTCGACGTGCATCTGCGACAGGCCCGCGAGCAACTGCTCGCCCGTCTGCTGGTCGCGGCGCATGACCAGGGTCGGATCCTCCTCGGTCAGCCGGCGGAGCGCCTGGCCCAGCTTCTCCTCTTCGCCCTTCGCCTTCGGCGTGATCGCGAAGCTCATCACCGGCTCGGGGAAGTCGAAGCGCGGGAGCTCCACCTCCACCTCCTTGTCGACCAGGAGGTCGCCGGTCATCACGTCCTTCAGCTTCGCGACCGCCCCGATGTCCCCCTCGCCGAACGCGTCGGTCGGCGTGTGCTCCTTCCCCTGCAGGACCAACAGCGAGCCCATCCGCTCCTTCGCAGTGCTCCCGCGCATTGGTCAGGGTGGTGTCGGTCGTGATCGTGCCCGTCAGGACGCGGAAGACGTTGATCCGGCCGGCGAAGGGATCGGCGATCGTCTTGAAGACGAACGCGGCCGTGGCAGCGCCCTCGATGTCGATCGGCGGGCCCGTCTTCGCGGGGCTCGGAACGCCCTCGACGAGCAGGTCGAGCAGCGCCGTCGTGCCGAGGTTCTTGGTGGCGACCGCTGCGGCGACCGGGAAGACCTCGCCGCGCGTGACCGCGTCCTTCAGGGCCTTTGCCACCTCCTCGGCGGAGAGCTCCTGGCCGTCGAGATAGCGCTCCATCAGCCCCTCGTCGGTCTCGACGACCGCGTCGAGGAGCTTCTCGCGGTACTCGGCGGCCTGATCCGCCAGCTCGGCCGGGATCTCGGCGCGGTCGGCCTCGCGTGCGCCGTCCGGACTCATGTACGCGCACATGTGCAGGACGTCGACGATGCCGGTGAGCTCGTGCTCGGCGCCGATCGGGATGTGCACGGCCACGCACTTCGACGACAGCTGCGTGCGCACCCCCTCGAGCGCCCGGAAGAAGTCGGCCCGCTCGCGGTCGAGCATGTTGACGACGACCACGCGGGCGACGTGACCGTCCTCGCCGCGATGCCAGGTCCGCCCCGTGCCGACCTCGACACCCATCACTCCGCTGACCACGACCAGCTCGCCCTCGACCACGCGCAGCGCTGCGATCGTGTCGCCCTGGAAGCCGGCGTCGCCCGGGGCGTCGATCAAGTTGATCTTCCGCTCCTGCCACTCGCAGTGGCTGAGCGTGGCCGAGAGGGACATCTGACGCCGGTTCTCGTCGTCGTCCCAGTCGGAGACCGTCGTCCCCTGCTCGACCGTCCCGAGCCGGTTGACCGCGCCCGACTGGAACAGGAGCGCCTCGACGAGCGAGGTCTTTCCGGTGCCCCGATGGCCGACGACGGCGACGTTGCGGATCTTTCCTGGCTCCTGAGCAGGCATGCGCGCGAAACTCCTCTGTCGATGTCGACGCCGATGGTATCTCGCACAAGCTCTCCCCCCGCAACGGCGCCATCGTGGCC
Organism: uncultured Actinomycetes bacterium; assembly: GCA_963775695.1. GTDB lineage: Bacteria > Actinomycetota > Thermoleophilia > Gaiellales > Gaiellaceae > DATBLE01. The sequence continues at coordinate 75,678 of CAVZJU010000018.1, forward strand.
GCGACCGACATGGCGGGCGCGGCCCGGGACGCTTTCTTGGGTGCGACCATGGTCAGGGAGAGGGGCTGATGGGGGAACCGGCCGTTCCCCCATGCGAGCGAGCTCGCGCGCGAAGCGCGCGGCGAGCGTCAGTTCCTACTCGGCGGTCACGCGCGCCGCAGCGGTGCCGGCCAGGTGCGCCTTCAGGCGCAGGATCGCCTTGGTGTGCAGCTGCGAGACGCGCGACTCGGTGACGCCCAGCACCTCGCCGATCTCGCGCAGGGTCAGCTCCTCGTAGTAGTAGAGGGTGATCACGAGCTTCTCGCGCTCCGGCAGGTGCGCGATCGACTCGCCCAGCGCCTCGCGCATCTCGGTCTGGTCGAGCGCCTGCGCCGGCTGCGGGCCGGACGTGTCCTCGATCGTGTCGATCAGCGAGACCTGGTCGCCGCTTCCCGAGGACACCGTCCAGAGCTCGTCCAGTGCGGCGATCGACGACCGGGAGATGTCGGTGAGGCTGTCGTCGAGCTCCTCCGTCGAGATCGCCAGCTTCTCGGCGATCTCCTCGTCGGTCGGGGCCCGGTGCAGCTTCGCCTCGAGAACGGCGATCGCACGCTCGATGTCGCGGGCGCGCGACCGAACCGACCGCGGCACCCAGTCCATCGCGCGAAGCTCGTCGATGATCGCGCCCTTGATCCGCGCGATCGCGTACGTCTCGAACTTGACGTCGCGGTCCGGGTCGTAGCGCTCGATCGCGCTGATCAGCCCGAGCAGGCCGTAGGAGACGAGGTCCCCCTCGTCGACATGCGCCGGCAGGCCGCTGCCGAGCCTGCCGGCGACGAACTTGACGAGAGGCGCATAGGTGAGGATCAGGCGATCGCGAACTGCGCGGTCGCCGTTCTTCCTGTACTCGCGCCAGAGGGGCTTGATGTCTTCGGCCACGGGGTCGCGCTAGAGAATACGGTGCGGCCCGGCGGATTCCTCAGGGTCGCAGGGCTCTGAGCGCCAGTCCGCCCATCCAGAGCGTCAACGCGGCGGCGGCAGCGAGGATCACCCACTGGCCTGCAGCCCCTGCGGCGGCCGCGATTCCGCCAAAGGCGAGGGCGAGCACCGCGAAGAGCGCGCCGAGCGCCCGGCGCTGGGCTGGGGCGGCCACCGCCCGCATGCTATTCGCCGACTGCCCGGGCGGGCGCGCCGCCCCCACCGTGTTCGGGGTGAAGCATCTGGTCAGGCGATAGCGTCGTATTCTCACCCGGTGGTTCGCCTTGGGTGCCTGATCGTGCTGGTGGCGGCGCTAGCCGCAGGGCTCGCGTCGGGAGCATGGGCGGACGCCGATCCGGCGAGCGACATGCTCTACGTGGGAGACGTCTTTCTCCCGTACGAGCCCGTGTCCCCGAGCGCCGCCGGCGAGCTGCGCAGCACGGTCCGGAACGCACGTGCGGAAGGGAAGCCGATCAAGGTCGCCGTGATCGCGACCAAGCGCGACCTCGGCGGTGTGCCGACGCTGTTCGGCAACCCCCTCTACTACGCCCGCTTCCTCGGCGCGGAGCTCCAGTTCCTCTACAGCGGGAAGCTGCTCGTGGTCATGCCCCAGGGGGCGGCCCTCTCCGAGCGGGGGAAGCTGATCGCGAATCCCGCAGTTCTCCACGCCAAGATCGAGCACGGCACCGACGGCCTCGTTCGGACTGCAACGGGGCTCGTCCGCGACCTGACCGGCACGGAAGGCAGCAGCCAGACGGTGCGGTCGCCGTCGACAGGCGGCGGCTCGTCCACCTGGATCTGGATCGCGGTCGGCGTGGCGGTCGCGGCGGCGCTCGGCGCGCTCGCGTTCGTGCTCGCCCGCCTTCGGCGGCGAAAGCCGGCGTGATCGTCGCGCTGGCAGTCGCGCTCGCGCTCGCCGCGCCGCCGCTGCCGCCGGACGTGAAGCCGTGGCCGATCGGCGTCGGCCCCGGCTTCCGGCTCGCCGCCGCTCCTCCAAGAGTGCTCGCGGGCGAGCCGGTCGGACCCTTCCGCTGCACGCAGGAAGGGGGACTCAGGTTCGGCGCCCACCTCGAGCTCTTCATCCGCCGCCGGGTGTTGCTCGTGCCGGCGAAGGTGGGAGTCGCGCGCAGCGGACGCTGCTCGTATCCGCTGAGGACGCGCGAGCCCACCGGCGTGATCGAGATCCGCCGCGGAACGCGTGCCACCGTCGGCGACCTCTTCCGGCTGTGGGGCCAGCCACTCGGCCGACGCCGCATCGCCGGGTTCAGGTCACGGGCGCCCCTGCTCGCCTTCGTCGGCGGGAAGCGCTGGCGCGGCGACCCGCGCGCGATCCCGCTGACCCGCCACGCGCAGATCGTGCTCGAACTCGGCGGCTACGTCCCGCCCCATCCACGCTACCTCTTCGCGGGCGGGCTCTGAGCCTGCCCAGATTCCCGCAAACGCCTCACGCTCTCCGCCTCCACCGCGTGTTCTCTCGTCCGGAGAGGGGCCGCCCGCTTGCACGGCCCCTCTCCGGTGTGTCCCGTCAGCCGCGCAGGTTGACGTGCACCGAGAACAGGCGGCGGGTGGAGATGCCGCCGAGCACGTTCTCGCCTGACTTGCGCGCGCGGGCGAAGATCGCGATCAGCTGCTGCTTCGAGCTCACCGGGAAGCCGGACAGCATCTGGAAGTGGAGCTCTGCCCAGCCCTGGCTGTTGGTGCGTTGCTCGGCCGGGATCGTCAGCTGGTTGAAAGGAACCGCCGTCGCGTAGACGAGCGCACCCCGCACCGAGCGGCCGCCGCAGGCCGAAACGTGGTAGCGAACGACCAGCTCTCGCGACCCGCCGCGGACGACCGACGGATTCGTGGTCTGGCGGTCGATCAGCAGCCGGGCGGGCGATCCGATGGCGGCGACATCGACGGCGCCGCTGCCGGCCGGGCAGCCGGCCGCAGGCGGTGCAGGCGTACCGCCGACAACCTGCGTCGGCGCCGAGGTCGCCGCCGTCGAGCCGCCCGCGTTCGAGGCCGTCACCCGAGCACGGATCCTGTGCCCGACCGATGCAGGCAACACCCGCCAGGTCAGACCGACCGCCCCCGCGATCGCGACACAGCCGCCGCCATTACTGTCGCAACGAAGCCACTCATACCGATAGCCGGTCGGCGACTCGTTCCACTTCCCGACGCTCAGCGTCAACACCTGCCCGACGGCCGCAGTCCCCGAGATCGTCGGCGCCGACTTGTTCACCGGCGCCTTGGCCGAGGAACCGATCACCGCGGTCGGCACCGAGGTCGCCGTGGTGCTGCCACTCGAGTTCTTGGCCACGACCCTGAACCGGATCGTGTGGCCGACGTCCGAGGAGGTCAGCGTGTACGTGTTCCCGGCGGCCTTCCCGATGGTCGAACAGCTGCCGCCGTTCTTGTTACAGCGCAACCAGGAATCGTCGTAGTCTGCAACCGGCCCGCTCCAATTCCCCCGGTCGCCGGAGAGCTTCTGTCCCTGACGCGCCGTCCCCGAGATCGTCGGCGGAGACGTGTTCTGCGGCTGGCCCGGCGCAACGACGCCCGTCGGCACCGAAGTCGCTGTCGTGTTGCCGTCACCGTTCTTCGCCACAACCTCGAACCTGATCGTGTGGCCGACGTCGTTCCCGGTCAGCGTGTAGGTCGCGCCGTGGGCGCCGATGCCGGAGCAACTGTTGCCACTCTCATTGCAACGCAGCCAGCTGAAGTCGTAGTCGGTCGGAGCGCCGCTCCAGTTCCCCCTGTCCCCATCCAGCACCTGACCCTGCTTCGGGGTGCCACTGATGGTCGGCAGGGAGAGGTTTCCCGGTGCCGCCTTGCCTGCCGCAGCGCCCGCCCCGGCCAGCAAGCCGAGGCCGACCACCAGGACGAGCGTCGCGCCCACACCCATCGCCGCTCCTGAGAGCGCCCACCTTTTCTTCGAAGAACGAGACATCTCTCCCTCCTTCGTTCGTCGGGTGCGCTGCTCGCGCACCCACCCGCGGACGCGGGTTACATTGTTGTTTGAGATCAATCGTCGTGTGATATACCACATGAGGTGATCTTGAAACCCGCCTATCTCACCGTTGCCCTCGAAGGAGACAAATCGATGGAAGAGAACACGCGACCTGGCCTTTCACCGGAGCAATACCGGGCTGCTGCCGAGCTGCGCGCCGCCCTGCGGGGCTTCCTCCGCCGGACCGAACGGGTGTCACGGGCGCACGGACTGACGCCGGAGCGCTACGAGCTGCTGCTCGTGATCAAGACCGAAGGCGATCAACCGCCCGGCGTGACGGTCACCGGCCTGTGTCAGTCTCTGATGCTCGGTCAGAGTGCCGTGACGCAGCTTGTCCGCCGGGTCGAAGACCTCGGTCTCGTCCACCGCGAGCTCTCCCCCCGCGACGCGCGCGTCCGTTATCTGGGCCTTACTCCCGAGGGCGAGCAACGACTCGCGGGCGTCGTCGCTGAGCTTGGGCCGGAGCGCGATCATCTCGCCGCCGTGACGTGGTCGGCGCCGCCGCGACGAGCCTCAACGGCGAGGCGCCGCGGCAAGTCGACGGACACCGCCCATCAGTGAGGCTGCGAAAGGTCGACCAAGGGCTCGCCTGATCTCGTGCTCGGCACACGCGCGCCGTCACGAGCCATTAAGCGGCTGCTCCTCGTCAACCTCGGAAACGTCCTCGCTGCTGCTCTGAGCACCGGCCGAGCACCAAACTGACCCAGCCCAGGGTGGGCCTCTCTCGCTTGCCGTAGATGGCTTGTACATCAGGGGCGGAGGGACTCGAACCCCCGGAAGCTCGACAAGTCCAGCGAGGGTCGCGCGTGGTCGCTTCGGCGCGGCAGGACTCGCGGAGGCTGTGTGATTTGACCCCAAGTCTGACCAGTCCTCCCGCCCTTATCGGGCTACGGTCGAGCAGATTGAGAGGGCGCCTTGTGGGCGCCCTCTCTCGACACGGGTCGTCACGAGGCCATGAAACTCCCAATCCAAGTGAGTACGTCCGCGATGTCCACGCGCTGCGAGTAGGTCACTCCTGCGCAGTTGTTGTTCGTCACGTACGAGTTGACGGCGAGGACGGTGTCGGTGCCCCCGAGTAGGTCGGGACCGCCCGAGTCGCCGAAGCACGTCCCGCCCTTGCCGCCTCCCGGGTTCGCAGTGAGCTTGATGAACTCGTCGCTGTGGGTGAAGTTGCCGGAGACGAGCTGGGTCGAGGCGAACAGTCGGACCTTCGGGCCCGACCAGACCGGGGGTCCACCACCGCGCAGATTGACCTGGACGCCGTAACCGACGAGGTCGACGCCTGTCTTGGGGGCGAGCGAGTCGACGAGTCCGACAGAGGGCAGTTCCGCGTACTCGCTGACTACGCTCGTCGGCACCGGCTCGGACAGCACGATGACGCCGACGTCGCGCTGGGCGAAACCCGGCAGGCCGTTACCGCAGGCGATGCAGAAGTCCGGATTGGTGTATGCGACACCGTCGTACGAAGTTGCGCCGCTGAACGGGTACTCCGGGTTTCCTTCCACGATCTCGTCGAACCAGACCCGCGCGGCGCTCGTCCCGTCGGTGCAGTGGCCCGCGGTCAGGACTATCGTCGGCGAGAGCAGCGACGCGGTGCAGCGGTGCGAAGGTGTGCCGTTCACGTCGAAGACGGCTAGACCCACGTACGGATGGTTCGTCCCGTCCGGCTGGCCGTTTGTGACCGCCCCAGCTGGCGCGATAGCGACGCTCAGAGCCGCCGCGGCTAGCGCCAGCGCAAAGAGTTTCCGCATGTTCCCCCCTTGTGATCGATTCCCGAGTGCTCCGCCGTACTTCCCGGCCGCCGGTATCGCAAACACCCTCGGTGCGATCAAGCGTTAGCGGAAGGGCGGCGCGCTCACGGCGCGTGTGAACCGCCCCTGCCCTACGGGGGGCGGAGCGCCTCCCGGCATCACGACGATCCTGATGACTCTCTCGTCGTCGAGCGCTAGGCGGATTGCGAAGTCGCGCTCGTACGCGACTTCGCCGGTTTCACGCCAGCGAGCGATCTCGTGCGTCCTGGCAACGGCGCACCCTGACCCATACGCGCCGACCCGAAGCGTCAGCACGCAGCGGTAGCGGTGCACCAAACTGACCTGGCTCTGACCTGAGGCCCCGGAAGGGACCTCTCTTTTGCCGTAGATGGCTTGTACATCAGGGGCGGAGGGACTCGAACCCCCGACCTACGGTTTGGAGGCTGTCCGAAATGCTTATGGACTAAACCCTTCGCGCGGCGTGATGGGCTTTCCGTTGGGCAGTCGCAGGCGTCCGAGTGTCGCCAGGTCGTTTTCGCGGGGGATCACGATGAGCTCGCGAGGAGCAGCACCGGCAAGGGAACGCGAGCGGGTCCAAGCCGCGCTCAACCGACGCGCAGGTCAGAGCATCGGGTGGGTAAGGTCGAAGCGTTCGCAGAGGCGGGGGATGCTTTCGAAGTCCATTTCGAGGTCGTAGCGCTCGTTCACCTCTGCGAACCGCGCCAGGTCGGGAGTGCCCTCCGCCTCGGCAAACACCTGCGCGACCTCACGGAAGTAGTTTTCGAAGCCGGCCGGGGAGATCACTTCGATGATCCGGCAGGGCGTGTCGCCGGCATTCCAGAAGGCATGCCACTCTCCGCGCGGTTTGAACACCCAGGAGGCAGGATCGGCCTCGACGACGTTTTCCCCAAGCAGGGCGCCGAGGGTGCCTTCGAGTACGTAGGAGTACTCGTCTTCGTTGTGGTGGAAGTGGAGTGCCGCGGCGAGCGTGCGCGGCGGGATCGGATGCTCGACGACCGAGAACCGTTCCTCGCTCTCGGCCCCTTCGATCTTCCAGACGACGCCGAGGCTGCCGAAGTCGACGCTCTCGCCCTCCTGTGGCTGGATGGCGATGCGTTCGATCGTGGTCGTGCTGTTGCGGCTCATCGGATCTCCTCTCTTTTGCCGCCTTGGTCGAGAATGTCTGCTCGAAGCAGTCGAAGTCCTCGACGGTGCTTGTTGCGAGTAGAAGCATCGCCCTCCTCACCTTCCGACCCACGTCTCGTGAGGGGGCCTGGAGAGCAGCGGCTGGCTCGTCTCGCCCCACCCGGCAATCCGGCCAGCTCGGGCTCTCCAGGGATGCGCCTCGCAGACGATGTTTCCAGACGGGTGTTTGGGAGGTGTCTCCGTTTCGTCAAAAGTCGCTCACATGGGGCTTCATGCTCAGCGCAGCCCCGACGCAGCAGTGGCTGGCCGATCCCGCTGTGGCGGCCGGGCGAGAGCGATGGCTGCTTCTGGGACGCGGCCGTCGCCGGCGGCGCGGATCTCGGCCAGCCGCTCCGTGAGGTGCGCTTCAGCCTCGAGCGTGTCTGCTTCGTCTGCAGCTCGCTGGCACGTCCGCCAAGCTGCTCCGGCTCCGCGCGCTGGGCGACGATGTCGGAGTCCAACTCGGTCGAGAGGTGGGCCGCTCCTCGGCCTTGCTCTCGCGTCGCCTGAAGTCCTGCCAGGGCTCGGCTCGAGCATCATCGACTCGAAAGGAGAACGCTGACTCGTCGATTCGCTCCTGCTCGATGGTCGGCACGTCGCAGTCGCCGTAGGTATGTCGGTGCGAGCTGACGTAGTAGTCCGCCTTGGGAAACGTGTGCGCGACCATTCCCCGTCCGACCCGCCGCAGCGGAGCAGGAAACAGAAACCGGCGTGGCGGTCGGCCAGGTTCCGGTGCCCGCCTTCGTGACCCACCCCCGCCGCATGTGAGCGGATCGTTAGAAGACGTTCACTCGTTCCACAAACCCTGACGGCAACCTATTTGGCTCTCAAGATTCGAGCTAGGGAGGTGGCCGATGAAGTACCTGGTGACGATTCGCCGTCGGGACGGCGTTCCGATCCCGCCTGATGCGATCGCAGGCATGTTGATGGCGCAGCGCGAATGGCTCGAGGCCCGGATCGATGCTGGTGATCTGGACTGCGCCTACGTCTTCGCCCAGGGGTCTGGTGGCATCGGAATCGCCAACGCAGACTCGGCAGAGGAGTTGTCCGAGATGCTCACCAGTTCACCGGCCTTCGTACTAGCGTCGATCGAAGTTCAACCTCTCGCGGACATCTCGACGTTGGCACATGCCACTGAGGCACTCAGACGGGTCGCAGCAGTTGTGGCGTAAGAGGGCCCGCCGCCTGATTGAGCGCGCCCTCAGGGGAGGACGTCCTGGCTGGGCAACGCGCCCGACAACGTTCTACGTCGGGCGCGCGGAGCGGGTCGGCGCCACCGTCTGAGTCCCTCACCCTTCCGCCACTGGAGGTGAACGGGTTGATCATTTCTCTTGTCCGCTTCAAGTCGAAGCTCGATGACGACGACGTACAGGCGATGTTCGAGGAGCGATCCGACCGCTACCGCAGCGTGCCGGGCCTCGTCGAGAAGCTCTACCTGCGCTTCCGCGACACCGGCGAGTTCGGCGCGGTGTATGTCTGGGATTCCGAGGACGCCCTCGCCCGATTCCGGGAGAGCGATCTCGCCCGCACGATCCCGAGCGCATACCAGGTCGTAGGCACCCCCTCGTTCGAGATCGGAGATGTGCGCCTGGTCGTTCAGCCTGATCGCGTGACTGTCCCCGGGTAAGAAATCGGCGCCTCCTCGGGCGAGACGGAGACGGTCGTTACCCGGATCCTCGAAGACGCCGTGTGACATCCGACCTGCGATGACCCGACGAAAGGAGAAGTCTCGGTGGCCACGATAACGGTGGAGTCGCTTGAATCCTTAGAGGAGGCCCTCAGAGGGCCGGTGCTTGAGCCGCGACGCACCAGTTACGACGAGGCACGCACGATCTACAACGCCATGATCGACAAGCGGCCAGCGGCGATCGCCCGCTGTGCCGACGTGGCCGACGTGATCGCGGCGGTCAAGTTCGGCCGCGAGGAGGGATCTCGATGTCGCCATCCTCGGTGGCGGCCACAGCGGCAGCGGTCTCGGGCTGGTCGATGACGGTCTTGTCGATCGACCTTTCGGCGATGCGAGACGTCCGCGTCGATCCCGATGCCCGTACGGCCCAGGTCGGCTGGTGGTGCCCAGCTCGGGCGATCTCGACCATGCTGCCCACGCGTTCGGGCTGGCGACGCCGGCCGGGATCATGTCAACAACCGGTATCGGCGGGCTGACGCTCGGCGGCGGGCACGGCTACCTGACGAGCAAGTACGGCCTCACCATCGACAACCTGCTCGAAGCTGATGTGGTGCTCGCGGACGGCAGCTTCGTGAAGGCGAGCGAGTCGGTGAACGAGGATCTCTTCTGGGCGCTGCGCGGAGGAGGCGGGAACTTCGGGGTCGTCACCTCGTTCACGTACCGCCTTCACCCGATCCATACGGTCGGTGTCGGGCATGACCGTCTGGCCGGTCGAGCAGACACCGGAGGTGCTCCGCTGGTACCGAGACTTCCTGCCACACGCCCGACGGATCTGAACGGATTCTTCGCATTCCTGGTCGTCGACGCCAGCGCCCACCGTTCCCGGAGGAGATCCACGGGCAGAAGATGTGCGGCGTCGTCTGGTGCTACACCGGCGACCTCGAGGGACTGGATCAGGCCCTGGCTGCTGTCCACGAACCGGCCGACGCCCGCCTTCCACTTCGCAACGCCGATGCCGTACCCGACGCTGCAGACCCTGTTCGACGAACTCATCCCGGCGGGACTGCAGTGGTACTGGCGCGGCGGACTTCTTCGACCGGATCACAGACGAGGCGATCGACTGTCCATCTCGAAGTACGCGCGAGCATACCGACCGGGCTCTCGACGATGCACTTGTACCCCGTGGACGGTGCCGCTCACGAGGTCGGAGCCAGCGAGACGGCATTTGCTTACCGCGACGCCTTGTGGTCCGGGGTGATCGCGGGCATCGACCCGGATCCAGCCAATGTGGCCACGATAAAGGACTGGTGCGTCGAGTACTGGGAGGCGCTCCATCCACACTCCATGGGCGGCGCGTACGTCAACTTCATGATGGACGAGGGCGAGGAGCGGGTCCAGGCCACCTATCGCGGGAACTACGAGCGCCTGGCCGAAGATCAAGGCGAAGTACGACCCGGACAACTTCTTCCACATCAACCAGAACATCCAGCCCGCTAGTGCATGACGCCATTCATCGAGCGGTACAGGCAGCGACGGCCCACACACTGAGTGCGACTGCGAACTTGCCGAGTTTTAGACCCGCAAGCCCGTCGGAATGTGAGAGGGGGCTCCACATGCGGGCCTCCTCTCGACTTTCGGCTCCTTTGGCGCAGGCGGTTCTCCCCTAGAGAAGCAGCTTGGGATAACGGTGGAATCGCGACCGGATCTCTCTGAGCGCATCCATGACTTCTTCTGAGCCGACCGTCGAGACACGGGCAACGAGCTTACGGACCTCGTTGTCCGGGTAGAGCGTCGGCGCCGCGCCCTGCGATCCCGTCAGAGGATCGATCGCGCTCACTTTCTCCTGGAGCGGATACACAAAGCGGAGCATCTCCTTGTAGGCCTCACGAACAACATGGTGCAGCCTTTCGTCGCGGGCCATTTGCAGCTCGTGTTCATGCTGTGCCGCGCTCAGGGTCATGGTCGTTGCCCTCTCGCCTTTCGAATTCAGCCATCCGAACACCACACCAGCGGTACCGACCACCGCACCGCTGAGTACGCCGGCGAGCGCGATCCAACCTTCCGGTGTCCAGGCCATGGCCGTCACGGCCATCTAGTCGAGCGTGCGGCTCGGCCGTAGCGTTCAGGTGGGCCGGGCGCGCATCGGCGGCGCCGGTGTTCCGACCACGCCCGGCCCGTTCCCGTGCGCCAATCTTGCGCCAGCTCGACCCGAAAACGACGGACTTACGCAGACGAACACGGACAAACAGAACGGCCCGCAATCCCGTATGGCTAGTGGGTTTGCGGGTCGTTGAGCCTACAGGGGCGGAGGGACTCGAACCCCCGACCTACGGTTTTGGAGACCGCCGCTCTACCAACTGAGCTACGCCCCTCGGTGCAGGGGCCAGTGTAGCCCCGCCGCCGCGCGGGTCTACGAGATCGTCAGGGTGCCTGGGCTCACGGCCGCGCCGCCCGGCGTGGTCACGGTGACCTGGCCGCTGGTGTTCCCGACCGCGACCACGAAGGTGAGCTTCGTGTCGGACTTGACGGCGAACGACTCCACGTCGAGGCCGTCCACCTGCACCTCCGAGGCGCCCCAGAAGCCCGTGCCGTTGACCGTCACCGTCTTGCCGGCGGTGGCGCTCTTCGGTGAGAACGACTTGACCGCCGGCACGGGCGACGGGTCGACTGTGAAGACGGGGCCGTCGATCACCCCGTGGCCCGTCGTCACGCGGACCGGGCCGCCGGTCGTCCCCGGCGCGGGAACGGCGGTGACCTTGCCAGACCGCTCGACGAAGCTCGAAGCAGCCGTGCCGCCGATCTCGACAGTGGTGACATCGGTCAGCCTGCGGCCCCTGATCGTCACCGGCTGGCCGACGACGCCCTGCGACCGAGAGAGCCTCGAGACCGAGCCGGGCGAGTAGGACGCAACGCAGTCGAGGTCGGCGTTCGACCACTCCAGCTGGAGGTAGTACTCGTGGCCGTTGATCACCTGGTTGTGCTTCGCGCCGTTCGTCCCGGTGGGCCGGCCGTAGTAATAGGCGCACTTGTCGCCGTTCTCGCCGCCCGTGACGAAGTCCTCGGCGTCCCACCAGCCGCCGATGGGCTCGGGATCGGTGATCGCCTCGGCGTGCTCGTGCGAGGTCGTGCTGAGGACGATGTCGGCCGGGCCGTCGCCGTTGGGATACTGCGGATGATCCGGGTCTTCGCAGAAGTCGAAGCCCTCGAAGACGGGGTAGGGCAGGTTCGCGTAGATGAGGGCGTTGCTCCCGGTTCCCACGTTCGAGTGGTACGCGCAGTAGAAGTCGTAGGCGCACGTGGAGTCGTCGAAGCAGCTCGTCGCCCCGCGCGGGGTGTAGACGAAGAACTCGTGCGTGGCGCTCGCCGACCACCCCAGGCCGTTCGTGGCGATCGCGTGGTCGATCTCGTCGATCAGCTGCTGGTCGGTGAGGCACACGGTCGTGTTGCCGAGCGGGTCGTCGCATCCACTCGCCGGGAAGTCCTGTGTGTCCGTCCAGCTTCCGCCGTACGTCACGTTGGTGGTGATGAAGTCGTCGGCGGCGACGCCGGTGCAGCTGCTCAGGCCGATCGGCGCACCCGAGCAGAACTGCGTGTCGGTGCCGTAGACGTTCGTCAGGAGCCCGCTGTCCGCCTCGAGATCCTGGAAGTAGCGGGCGATCAGGCTCTGGTAGCCGGCGCTGTACGGCGGCCCTCCGTCCCACGACGTGTAGCCGGTCGGCTGCCAGAAGATCGAGTAGACGGTCGTGCTGTGCATCACCGGGCCGCCCCCGTAGCGGAGCAGGCCGCAGTCGGGCCTGCTCGGCCCGTGGCAGCCCGAGCGGGCGGTGTCCGAGCTGACCACGTGGGGAGCCTTCCCGAACGGCGGGACGACTCCACCCATCCGGTGAGGCGACGGCGAGCCGCCGGCTGCGCCGGCCGCGCCGAGCGCGAGACAGGCGAGCACGAGCAACGACGAGAGCGACCCCT